>JAJCYD010000035.1 GCA_029263125.1 Solirubrobacteraceae bacterium
TCCGGTCGGCATCACGCAACTTGCGGATGACCTGCTCGGGGGTATGCCTGGTGCGCTTCATCGTGATCGTCCTTGCTCGCCCATCTTGCAGGGCGCATAGAACTCTCACAAGCACCGGACCGAACCACCGGGGTCACGCCACGGTCATGCCAACAAAATCGGGTGGGTCCTGATAGATGACTTGCACGCATGATCCCGGTCCAAGGTGCCGCGTCGCTGGCGACAATGGGGCACGCGCCCGATAGCCGGGCGAATCCCAGGCATGGCTACGAGCAGGCTTCGACCTTCGACTCTGGTCAGGGACGCCTGGACGTGCTTGCCCTGGCGCAAGCCCAGGACGATCTTCGTCAACTCGATGTCGGACCTCTTTCACGAGGACATCCCGTTCGCGTTCATCGAGCAGGTATTCGCAACGATGCGCGCGGCCGACTGGCACACGTTTCAGATCCTCACCAAACGCCAAGGATCGACTCATCGAGCTCGCTGAGCGACTCGACTGGCCCGCCAACGTTTGGATGGGCGTCACGATCGAGAGTCGGCGCTTCGTGCACCGAGCCAATGCGCTGCGGACCGTCCCCGCCGCCGTGCGATTCATCAGCGCCGAGCCACTGCTTGGGCCGCTTGACGGCCTCGGCCTCGAAGGCATCGACTGGCTGATTGCCGGCGGCGAATCCGGTCCCCGTCATCGGCGCGTGGACGCCGATTGGATCCGCGGGCTCCGGGATGCCTGTGCCGTAGAGGGAGTGGCATTCTTCTTCAAGCAATGGGGTGGCGCCCGCCCGAAGTCCAACGGGCGTGAGCTCGACGGCCGCACGTGGGACGACTACCCGCCCCCCAGCACACAGCGAGGGGCCGGGATCGCAGCCCACGCCTGACGCTTGGATGGTTGGTCACCGGAGCCCAGGCCAGCTCGCGGCTGAACATTGGTCCGCGGCCGCTCGATTGCGAAACCCTGGAACATGTCTTCGTGTTGCAACGGGAACCGAATGCCCCCAGCGGGGTAGTGCCCCCTGTGATGAGCACACATATGTCCCTCAACGAACGCGTCTTCGAGCTGCCCGCAACGGCGGCCGCGGCCGGCCTGGCCCGCCGCGAGCTGGCATCGATGCCAGGAATCACGGGCGAAATCGCCTACAAGGCGCTGCTCATGACGTCCGAGTTGATTGCCGTCTACCTGCATGACGTCGTTCCCTCGCCAGAGGCGACGGTCCGGCTGTCGTTGCGAGTGACCCCCGAACGCGTGCGCATCGAGGTCGGCGGGCGCCGTCCGGGGGTGTCGCCCGACGCGCTCATGCAGTCCAGCGAGACCCCGTCGCTGGGTGGCTTCGGGCTGCAGATCGTCGAGCGGATGGCCGACGCGTGGGGCGTCGAGGGTGCCGACGACACGATGATCTGGTTCGAGCTGAATCGCCAGTAGGCGCGATAGCGTGCCGGGGCGATGCAGCTCGCCCCCGAACGCCAGAACGTCGAGCTGCGCCGCGACGGCGACGGGACGCAGCTCGTCGTGCTCGGCTTTCCCTACGACGCGCACATCGTGGCAGTCGTCCGCGGCATCCCGGGGCGGCGCTTCGATTGGGACGCGCGCGAGTGGTGGGCGCCGGTCGACGACTGGGTCGGCGTGCACGTCGCCGATGTGCTGGAGCGCTTCCCCGATCTGACGGCCAGCGCCGAGGTCGACGCCTGGCTGGCGCAGATCCAGCGCCGCTGGGTCGGCCACGTCTCGACCGTGCGCCACGACGGCCGCGGCTGGTGGGTGCTCGCGACGCGCGCCGGCACGCCGCCCGACGAGCTGGTCGCCGGATTCGTCGAGCGCGAGGGCGTGCTGCTCGCGCCGCTGACGCGGACGGGCGCCGCTACGCTGGCCGAGGAGGACAACGCGCGGCTGGACGCCGGCGCCAACCGCTGCGTCGAGGCGCTCTTGTCCGGGGAGGATCCGCCGCCCGCCCGCCTGACCGCGGCGCGCACCTTCGACGGCGAGCGCCTGCGCCTCGACGTCCTGTGGGATCCGGCGATCGGCGACGCGTTCGGCAAGCTCCCCGGCGCGGAGGCACGCGGGCGCACGCTGCCGGTCGACCCCTGGGTCGTCGAGGGGCTGGATGCGTTCATCGCCCTGCATGGCGTGGCGGTCGACGGGCCGGGCACGTTCACCCTCGATCGGCTGCGCGCCGAGCACGACGAGGCGCTGGCGACGATCCGCTCGTCGCGCGCGGTCAGCGGCGAGCCGATCGACGAGGTCGCCGCGGTGCTCGGCGGCGAGCTGGCGCCGTTTCAGTGGGCGGGCGTGCGCTATGCGCTGCAGGCGCGGCGCACATTCATCGCCGACGAGCAGGGGCTGGGCAAGACCGTCGAAGCGCTCGCGGCGATCGAGGCCGACGGCGCCTACCCGGCCGTCGTCGTGTGCCCGGCGTCGCTGAAGCTCAACTGGGAGCGCGAGACGCAGAAGTGGCTGTCGCACCGCAGCGTGACGGTGATCGGCGGCCGCGTGGCCGTGCCACAGACCGGCGACATCACGATCCTCAACTACGAGATCGTCGCCGCCCACCGCGAGGCGCTGGGCCGGCTGCGCCCGCGGGCGCTCGTCGTCGACGAGTCCCACTACGTCAAGAACCCGCAGGCCAAGCGCACGCGCGCCGTGCGCAAGCTCGCCGACGCGGTCGCGCCCGACGGGCTGCGCCTCGCGCTCAGCGGCACGCCCGTGCTCAACCACGCCGAGGAGCTCGTCTCGCAGCTCCGCGTGATCGGGCGGCTCGGCGAGTTCGGCTCCGGCGCGCAGTTCGCGCGGCAGTTTCGCGGCGAGCATTCCGAGGAGCGCCTGCACTGGCACCTGCGCCGGCGCTGCTTCATCCGGCGGCTGAAGTCCGAGGTCCTGCCCCAGCTGCCCGCCAAGCGCCAGGTCGTGGTGCCGGTCGCGCTGGGCAACGAGCGCGAGTACCGCCTCGCCGAGGACGATGTCATCGCCTGGCTGCGCACCCAGCCGCTGGACCTGCGCGAGCTGGATGCGAAGATCGCCGCGACGCTGCGCGCCGAGCGCCTGGCGCAGCTGGGCACCCTGCAGCGCCTGGCGGCGCGCGGCAAGCTCGGCGCCGCACTGGGGTGGATCGGCGACTTCCTGGAGTCCGGCGAGCCGCTCGTCGTCTTCGCCCGCCACATCGAGGTGCAGGAGGCGGTGCTCGCCCGCTTCCCCGACGCCGCGCACCTGCTCGGCCGCGACTCGACCGTCCGCCGCGACGAGACGGTGTCCGCGTTTCAGGAGCCTGACGGCCCGCAGCTGCTGATCGCCGCGACGCGTGTCGCGGCGCAGGGCATCACGCTGACGCGGGCGTCGAACGTCGCGTTCTTAGAGCTCGAATGGACGCCGGCGATGCATGACCAGGCCGAGGACCGCTGCCACCGCATCGGCCAGCGCGACGCCGTGACGGCGTGGTACCTGCTGGCGGCGAACACGATCGACGAGACGATGGCCACGCTGATCGCGCGCAAGCGCGGGATCGTGGCCGCGGTCACCGACGGCGAGCGCGCCGACACCGACGGCCTCGTCGACGGCGTCGTGCGCGAGCTGCGCGAGGGCCGGCCGCTGCGTCACCTGCGCCCGGTGGCGTAAGGGCTACTGCGGGGGGTGTGCCGTCCTATGAACGCCGGGGTGTCTCAGAATGGCACACCCCCACCTGCCGACCGCGAACGTGGCACCGAACGCCCCCCTCCGCGACGAGTCTGCGTCAGATCATCCCGCGCTCGGGCGCGATGATCCACAGGTCCAGCGCCGCCTGCTTGATCATCGGCGGCTCGAGGTCGGCGACGGTCGCGGCGCCGCGACCCTCGAGGTTCTTGGCCAGCTCGCCCCACGCGCGGGCGATCGAGCCGACCTTCGCCATCGGTCCCCAGCCGGCGAGCGCTCCGAGCTCCGCGGACTGCGTGCGCGCGTCGTCCAGCGTGAGCTCGCCGAACACGCGCTGTGTCCCGCTGATGCTGACCGGCCGCTGCAGGATGTGGCTGACGTCGGGCACGGGCGCGTCGGCGTAGCGCTTGGCGACGACCTCCCAGTTGACGACCTCGAACCACGCCTTGACGTAGTCCGCGCGCCGGTTCTCGTAGTCGAGGTAGTAGGCGTGCTCCCAGACGTCGACGCCCAGCAGCGGCGTCAGGCCGTCGGTGATCGGGTTGTCCTGGTTGGTCGTCGTCACGATCAGCACCCGCGAGCCGTCGTGGACCAGCCACGCCCAGCCGGAGCCGAACGTGCTCATCGCCGCGGCCTCCATCGTCTCCTTGAAGACCTCGAAGGTCCGGAAGGTGTCCTTGATCGCGTTGAGGAGCTTGCCGGCCGGCTCGCCGCCACCGCCCTCTCCGGCGGGCGCCATGCTGCGAAAGAAGATGTTGTGGTTGTAGTAGCCGCCGGCGTTGTTGCGGACGGTCTCGCGGATCTCCTCGGGCAGCTCGTCCAGCCGGGGCAGCAGCTTGATCGGCTTGATGCCCTCCCACTCCGTTGCATCCAGTGCGGCGTTGGCCTTGTCGACGTACGCCTGGTGATGCTTGTCGTGGTGCACGCGCATCGTCGCCTCGGAGATATGGGGTTCGAGCGCGTCGTAGGCGTAGTTGAGATCTGGAACGGAGTAGGCCATGGCGCGACGATACCTCGCGGCGTCAGTTGAGCGCGATCGGCAGGCCGAAGCAGTCCGAGCGAAAGCCGTACGTGAGGCCGAGACGCTCCATCTTCGCGCGGTTGTTCGTCGCGTCGGTGGCGAGGTCGATGATCGGCGGCAGGTCGCCGCGGTCGGCCGCGGGCAACGCGTCCTCGAGATCCTTCAGCGCCGCCTCCGCCGCCGTCGTCAGGCGCTCGATCTGCGTCTCGTCGCCGGCTGGCGGATCGATCGCCTTGAACTTCTCGAGCTTGTCGGCCTGCACCTTGTATGTCTCGCGCAGCAGCGGCGCGCCCTTGCGCAGCCGGCTCGCGTAGGTCCCCGTGCCCTCGATCAGCGCCTTGATCTTGCGATTGCGCGGGCGCGACTCGTCGGTGACCTTCTTGCACAGCGCGTCGACCTTGGCGATGTACGCCATGCGGACCTTGGCGGCGTCGGCCTGCGAGTCGTCATCGCCGCCGCAGCCGGCGGCGAGCAGCCCGACGGCGAGGATCGTGATCGCCAGCGTTCGCGTGAGCATGGCGCGACGATACCCGCCGCGCCCGCGCGGCACGCCGCTGCCGGCGAACCCGGATACTCCCCACGATGAAGGTCATCATCGCGCGCACGCTGCCCGCAGCGGGCCTGGACAAGCTGAAGGCCCGTTTCGACGTGGCGTGCGGCGGCCTGCCGCTCGATCAGGGCTGGCTGCTGCGCCATGCACGCGGCGCGAGCGCCATCGTCGCCGACCCGACCGTGCCGATCGGCGGCGACCTGCTGGACCTGGCGGGCGACAGCCTGCGCGTCGTGTCGAACTTCGCCGTCGGCTTCGACAACATCGACGTCGACGCGGTGCGCGAGCGCGGGCTGCGCGCGACGAACACTCCCGACGTGCTGACCAACGCCACCGCGGAGCTGGCCGTCGCGCTGATGCTCGCGGCGGGGCGGCGGATCGTCGAGACCGACCAGATCTTCCGTCGCGGCGACTGGGCCGGCTGGGAGCCCGAGCAGTTCCTCGGGCACGAGCTCGCGGGCGCGACCGTCGGGCTCGTCGGCTTCGGGCGCATCGGCCAGCGCGTCGCCGAGCTGCTGTCAGGCTTCCGAGCACGGATCGTCTTCGCCGACGCCCACCCGATGGACGAGGCCGCCGCCAGGCATGGCGCGCAGCGGATGGACCTCGCCGAGCTGCTGGCGGCATCGGACTACGTCAGCCTGCACGTCAACCTGACGCCGCAGACCAGGCACATGATCGACGCGGCCGCGCTCGCGCGCTGCAAGCCCGGGGCGATCCTCGTCAACACCTGCCGCGGCGGCGTGGTCGACACCGCCGCCCTCGTGCATGCGTTGCGCGACGGCCCGCTCGCCGGCGCCGGCCTTGACGTCTACGAGCACGAGCCCGCCGTGCCGCAGGACCTCGCCGCGCTGCCCAACACCGTGCTCGTCCCGCACATCGGCTCGGCGACGCGCACGACGCGCGACGCGATGGCCGAGCTGTGCGCCGACAACGTCATCGCGGTGCTCGACGGCGGCGAGCCGCTCACCCCCGTGGTGTAGCCAGCAGCCCGACGACGTCGTCGAGGCGGTGGCGCGCGCACAGCTCGGTCAGCGTCACGCGTGCTCCCTCGCGGTTGTAGGGCAGCGCCTCCAGGGCGCTGAGACCCAGGCGCAGATCGGCAAGACCGGCCGCCGGACGCTCCAGCGCAAAGCGCGCGAGCCATTTCGTGGCGGCGCGGTCGAAGGCGTCGTCATCTCGCGCGGCCATCAGCAGGACGACCGACAGGGCGTCCACGAGGTTCACGCGATGGCCGAGCTCGGTGGCGGCGGCGCGCACGCCGACGAGGTCCCCTCGACCCAGCGCGCAGCGAAACCACGTGTACGAACGACCCTTGATTGACATACGAACACATGTTCGCATATGTTTCGGCGGCCATACCAGTGGGGCACACCTCACACAACGCCTCAAGATTCTCGGCCATGCTGCCGATACGGACCACGGGCCCATTCAGACCATGTTCACGATCACCGTCATCTTCGCGCTCCTCGTCGCCCTCTGGGGCTTCTCCAGCACGATCGCGTCCTTCGCGAAGCGGAAGCTGGCAAGCGCCAGACCACGCGTGCGTGCGTCGACCCCGCGCGACCGCGCCCCGCAGGCACGCGGCTCGCGTCCCGTCGCGTCCGCATAGCGACCCCGCGAACGCCGGCGCGCCACCCCAGGTAGGGCAGGTCGCCGCTGGTAGCGTCCCGCCGCGATGAAACGGATCTCGATCGAAGACGCGCGACGTCACGTGCTCGAGCACACGGCCACGCTTGAGCCCGAGCAGGTCGACCTCGACGACGCCCTCGGGCGCGTGCTGGCGGTCGACGCAGTCGCGCCCAACCCCGTGCCGCCCTTCGATTGCTCGACGATGGACGGCTTCGCGGTGCGCTCCGCGGACACCGGCAAGGCGCCCGTCACGCTGCGCCTCGTCGACGAGGCCCGCGCGGGCAGGGCCGCCGGCGCCACGGTCGAGGCGGGGACGGCGATTCGCGTCTCGACCGGTGCCCCGATCCCCGGCGGCGCCGACGCGGTCATGCGCCAGGAGCTGACGAGCGTGTCCGGCGACGACGCCACCGTCACGATCGAGGAGACCGTCACGGCCGGCACCGACGTCCGCGTCGCCGGGGGCGACATCCCCGAGGGCGCGATCGTCCTGCGGGCCGGCACGCTGCTGACCGGTCCCGAGATCGGCGTGCTCGCAGCCGTCAACATCCCGCGGCCCTCGGTCGTGCGGCGCCCCCGCATCGCGCTCGTGAGCACCGGCGACGAGCTGATCGAACCCGGCGGTCCGCTGAAGCCCGGCCAGATCCGCGACACCAACGGCTACGCGTTGAGCGCCGCCGCACGCCTGGCGGGCGCGCAGATCATCTCCCGGGTGAAGGTCGGCGACGACCGCGAGGCCACGATCGCGACGCTGCGCGAGGCGATGCAGGGGGCCGACATCCTCGCAACGGTCGGCGGCGTGTCGGTCGGCCCGCACGACCACGTCCGCCCGTCGCTGGAAGCGCTCGGCGCACGGGAGATCTTCGGCCGCGTCAGCCTGCGCCCCGGCGGACAGATCTGCTTCTACGTCGCCCAGGACGGCACGCTCGCCTTCGCCCTGCCCGGCAACCCCGTCTCGGCGACCGTGTCCTTCAGGCTGTTCGTCGTCGCGGCGATCGACGCGCTGCTGGGTCGCGGGCGGGCCGAGCGTCGCACGACGGCGACGGCCGCGGTCGACCTTCCCGGCCGGATCGGGCGCACCACGGCCGTGCGCTGCAACGCCGAGCTGCGCGAGGACGGCTGGTACGTCGCCCCATCCCAGAGCCATCAGGACTCCCACGTCCTGACGTCGATGCTGGGGATCGACGCCTACGCCTTCGTGCCCGAGGATCGCGAGTCGCTGAACGCCGGCGAGCGCGTCCAGGTCGAGTTCACCCGCTGACGGACGCGCTGGCTGCGCGACGGCGCGTAGAACTCCCCGAACAGGCTCGTCTCGCGGCACACGACGGTCGCCAGCGCCCGGTTCCACATCAGGCCGCTCCAGCTCACGATGCCCTTGCGCAGCGCCCCGGCCATCGAGGCGCGGGTGACGCCGAACACGCCCGCCACGGCGACGATGCTCGCGATCGCGGACTCGAAGGCGTCCCTGTCGGATTCGTAGAGGGACTCAAGCGCCCATCCCAGCCCGGCGAGCGCCGGCACGGCCACGCACAGCATCGGGCCGGCGCGCAGCCACATCTGCTTGATGACCTCGCTGCGAATCCGCAGGCGCCCGGCGTGACCGATCCACGCTTCGGGCTCCTTGTCGCCGGTGAGCATCTGACGCCAGACGATCGTCTGGCGCGCGAGTGCGTCGTAGTCCAGGCCGCGCCCGGCCGTGAGCGCCTCGTCGATGCCCAGGCACCATCGATCCAGCTGATGGGACACCGCGTGGACCGCGACCGGGTCGATGCGCGCCTGCAGGTCGTCGAGCAGGAGCTTCATGCGTTGCACGCGCTCGACATCGAAGACCTCGCGCAGCTCGCCGGCGGGGTCCGTGGGATGCGACGCGACGCGATTCTGGGTGTCCGAGAGGAAGTTCCCCAGCTCATAGGCCTTGCCCAGAGGCTCGCCAACCGCCCACAGTCGCTTGACGAACTCGACGTGACGGGCGGTGAGACGCTCGCGAAATGCCTGCACCTGCTCCTCGGAGCCGATCGCCGCGCCGGCCAGGTCCAGCAGCGAGAAGAGCTCGCCCTCGCTGATCGCGACGCCGGCCCGGGCGGCCACGCCGGCGAGCGCGTTGACCTCCACGGCGACGCGGTCGTGCCATGGCAGGCTGCGACGGTTGGGCAGCAGCCCGCTGGCACGCGCCGTCGACTGCGCCACCTTCTCGGGGCTCAGCGCGTTCAGCGACGCGACGCGCCAGCCAAGATCGATCGCCTGGGCGATCTCGCCGTTCGTCGACCGGCGCGCGGCATCGGGCGGGGCCGGCGGCGGCTGGTCTGTGGTCACCTGGTCGGACATGGCGGCTGCATCTCGGTTGGCGCGTACTTCGACACCGGACCCCGAGCACCCTGCGATAGGGCTGCTGGTTTCGCGAGAGGCGTCGGACGCCGGGGCGGCCCCTCGGACACGGGCTCGTGATGGACGATCCGACGCCGGCGAGACGCTCGTTCACGCCGCGCCTGCGGACGATCCCGGTGATTCGCGACTGCCGGATCGACGGCAAGATCATCGTCGGGGCGCCCGGGCGCGACGTCCGCTGGGAGCGCGTCCGCCGGCGCTCAGCGGCGCGCATGATGCCCTGCAGCACTCCGGCCCGACCGGCGGTCGAGCTACCTTGGAGGCTTGCCGCGACGTGGCCGGATGCCCGCCGCGGCTTCGCATGTCCCGACTCCGCCTGACGATCACCCGTCCCGCCGTCGCGCTCGCGCTCGCCGCCGCGCTCGTCGCGGCGTGGGCGATCGGCGCCGGCCCGGCCGGTGGAGCCGATCGAGCCGACAGCCTGCGCGACAGCATCCAGAGCAAGCGCGACCGCGAACAGGCATTGTCGGGCGCGATCGCGAAGCTCGCCAAGCTCGAGCGCGCCACCGCGCGCGAGGTCGGGGTCCTCGAGCGCCGCGTGGCCGCCGTTCGCCGCGAGCTGGCGGCGGCGCAGGCGATCCTCGACACCACCACGACTCGCCGCGATCGCCAGCGAGCGCGTGCGCTGCGCCTGCGCACGCGGCTGCAGCAGTCGCGGCGCAAGCTCGCCGAGCTGCTGCGCGAGCGCTACGCCGGCGGCCGGCCCGACGCGCTGACCGTCGTGCTGGAGTCCGACGGCTTCGCGAACCTCCTCGAGACCGTGGACTTCCTGCGCCGCATCCAGCGCTCCGACGAGAAGATCCTCGCCGCCGTGCGCGGCGGACGCCGCGACGCGGTCGCCCAGAAGCGCGTGCTCGCCCGGCTGACCATGCAGCGGCGTGATGCCGAGCAGGTGGTACGTCGCCGCCACGACGCACTCAGCGCGATCGCCGCCGGGCTGCGCCAACGGCGCGCGTCGCTGGCCAGCGCTCGCGCCGCGCGCACGGCGGCACTGCGCGGCAGCCGCAGCAGTCGCCGCCGCGCAGAGCGCTCGCTGGAGCGCCTGCTCGCCGAGCGCCGGCGGGCGGCGCGCCAGGTCGGACCCGGCGGGCCGTGGGCAATCCCGTGGCCGATCGTGCAGTGCGAGTCCGGCGGACAGAACCTGCCGCCGAACTCGGCGACGGCATCGGGCTACTACCAGTTCATCGACACGACGTGGCGCGGCCTGGGCGGCTCGACACCCCAGGCCTACCAGGCCTCCAAGGACGAGCAGGATCGCCTCGCCGCGCAGCTGTGGAACGGCGGCGCCGGCGCCTCGAACTGGGATTGCGCCGTGCTCGTCGGGATCCTCTGACCCCGCCGGCCTGCGCGACGCCCGCCGGACCTCGCGATACTGGCCCCGTGCTTCGCAGCCGCATCTCACTCGCCGCGCTGCTGTGCGCTCTCGGCGCATCGCTGGCGCTGCCGTCGGCCGGCAACGCCGATCCGGGACCGTACGCAGCGCTCGGCGACTCGTTCACCGCCGGGCCGCTGATCCCCAACGCGACCGGACCGGCCAGTTGCTTTCGCTCCGATCACAACTATCCGTCGCTCGTCGCCACCGCGATGGGCGCGACGCAGGTTCGCGACGTCAGCTGCACGTCCGCCAGGACCGTCCACCTCACCACGCCCCAGGTCTACTTCAGCGAGCGCCACTCGCCGCAGTTCGACGCCCTGAGTACCAGCACGCGGCTCGTGACGATCGGGATCGGCGGAAACGACGTCGGCCTCGTCGGCGCGGGCCTGACCTGCGTGCAGCTGGGGCTGCTCGCGCCGACGGGAACCGCATGCCGCTCGTCGTTCGCCACGCCCGCTGGTGGAGACGAGCTCGCCGACCGGATCGTGGCGACAGCTCCCAGCATCGCGACGGCGCTACAGGGCATCCATGACCGCTCGCCACAGGCGCGGGTGCTGCTCGTGGGATACCCCGCCCTGACACCTCAGGACGGCAAGGGCTGCTACCCGATTCTCCCGCTGTCCGACGACGACATCGCCTATCTGGACACGATGCTGCGCGCCACGAACGCGATGCTCGCCGAGCAGGCGCAAGCCAACGACGTCGAGTTCGTCGACACCTTTGGCGACAGCGTCGGTCACCACGTCTGCACGCCACCGGGCACGCGCTGGTTCGAGGGCGTCCTGCCGACGGCGCCGGCCCTGATCGCGCATCCCAACGCGCTCGGCGAGGCCAGCATGGCGCGCTCGGTGTTGCGGATGCTCGGCGAGCCGCGGCCGGCACCGGTCCTCGGCGACCTGGAGCGCACGCAGCGCAGGGTTCGCCCGGGCCGCGCCGTGCGCCTGTCCTACCGATTGAGCAGGCCGGCGACGCTGACGCTGACGCTGCGGCGCGCGAAGACCGGCCGGCGCGTCGGCGGACGCTGCGCACCGGCGACGCGATCCAACCGCGCCCGCAGCCGCTGCCGGCGCTACTCGCGGATCCTGCGCACGCTGCGCTTCGACGGCGATCGCGGCGCGAACGCCATCGTGATCGCATCCAAGACCGTCGGGCGCCGGCCCGGGCTCCTGCGCTTCGAGGCGACGGCGTCGGGGAGCGAGAGCACGCGTTTCAGCGCGCCCGAGCGGATCCACGTCCGCATCGCGCGCACGCGCTGACCATCCCGGACATCCGGTCCAAGCGGCCAGGCCACATCTGCGCCCACGGTCCGAGGATCGCCAGCGCCGGCATGGCGATCATGGTCGCCATGCACGAACTCGCACAACACCGGCACGGTGAGCGCCGATGAAGGCGCAGCACGCCCGTCCACGACGCAGCCGCGGCAGCGCCCCGCGCGGCCGAGCACGGCCGCCGAAGCGGCCGGTGCGCGTCCTCAAGCGCCCGCTGCCGCCTGGCCCGCCGGCGGGCGCGTCACCGACGTAGGTTTCTCGCCGCCCGATCGTGATCGTCGTGTCGTCACCCGCGACGCGGCGATCGCGGCTGGCGTGCTCGCATCCGGCCGGGCGGTCGTCACCGCCCGTGACGAGCCTGGCGCCGGCGCCCTGACGATCGATCCGGCCTCGCGCGCGATGAGGGGCCCACTGGTACACGCGGCCGCACGTTCTGCGCGTACTAGGCTCGTCCTCATGTCCTATCGCGAGCACGCGCCGCCGGCGGCGCTGGCGCCGTGGGTGCAGTGCGCATGGCAGCGCAGCGGCGACGGTCAGGCGCCTGTGCGCGTCGTGCCCGACGGCTGCATCGACATCGTCTGGACCGAGGGCGCCGGCACGCAGGTCGTCGGCCCCAACACGCGGGCGTTCCTCGTGGCGCTCGAGCGCGACACGCGGGTCGCCGGCGTGCGCATGCGTCCCGGCGCGGGCGCTGCGCTGCTGGGCGTGAACGCGCCCGGCCTGCGAGACGCGCGCCTGGCGATCGACGGCGTCTGGGGCGACGACGGCCGGCGCCTGGCGGAGTCGCTGGACACGCACGAGGACCCCGTCGGCGTGCTGTTCGACGTGCTGGCGTCGCGCGCGCGGTTCGTGTCGCGGCCGGACCCGCTCGTCAGCGCCGCGATCGCCCGGCTCGACGGCCCGGGGTTGGGCATGGCGGCACTGGCCCGGGAGCTGGCCGTCAGCGAGCGACAGCTGCGCCGGCGCTTCGAGACAGCGGTCGGCTACGGACCCAAGCGGCTGAGCCGCGTGCTGCGCCTCGCCCGTGCACTCGATGTCGCCCGCGGCGACGCCCCGATCGCCCGGGCAGCCGCGGACGCCGGGTACGCCGACCACGCGCACTTCGTCCACGACTGCCGCGACCTCGCGGGTGTGGCGCCGACGACGCTGCTGGCCGGATGACGGCCGTTTTCTCCAAGACGTGCTCCCACGCGCTCGCGAAGATGTGCGCATGATCAGCACGCTGACGGACATCCCGAACGTCGGGCCGAAGGTCGCCGCCAAGCTTGAGCGCTTGGACGTGCGCGGCGCGGACGACCTGCGCGGCGCCGACCCACACGAGCTGTTCGAGCGCCTGTGCGCGATGGACGGCCAGCGCCACGACCCATGCCTGCTGGACACGTTCGTGGCCGCCGTCGCCTATGCGGACACCGGTGACGCGCGGCCATGGTGGGAGTTCAGCCGCGAACGCAAGGCGCGCGAACATGGATGAGGTCCGGCTGCGCCTGGGCTGGGTGATCGCCTACGTCGACGAGCCTGCGGTGGCTGCGGCGTTCTACGAGCGAGCGTTCGGCCTCGCGGTGCAGTTCAGCGCTCCGGACGGCACCTACGCGCAGATGGACACCGGCGCGACGAAGCTCGCATTCGCCGCCTACGCGCTCGGCGAGCAGAACTTCGCGGGCGGCGTCATGCGCGCCCCGCTGGACGGCCAGCCGCCCAACGTCGAGATCACGCTCGTCGCCGAGGACGTCGACGGCGCGTTCGAGCGGGCGCTGCAGGCGGGCTGCGCCGCGCTCGCCGCTCCGCAGGACAAGCCCCACGGCCAGCGCGTGGGCTACGTGCGCGATCCGTTCGGCACGCTCGTGGAGCTGGCGACGATGTCCTAGCGACCGCGGCGCCTCGCTGGAGTGGCGCCTGATTGGTGCTTCGCGTGGACAGCAAGCCAGCCGTTCGTCAAGAGGGGGCGGTCTCGGACGGCGATCGCCGTCGCTGCGATCACCGGGTTGGGCGCCTTCTGCATGTCAGCCATTCAGAACGCGGCCAGCCGGCCCCGCATCACATCGAGCTGGGCGCTGTCTGCATGTCTGTCATGCCAAACCCGCCCAGCCGCTCGGCCAGGTGTGAGAGCGCCGTCCTCGCGCGACGGGGCAGTCACGTCGGCGCTTCTGCAGGCTGCTCATGGTGGTACGTCGCATCACCGGCAACAATCCTGGCGTGATGCAGTCCGAGGGTAAGAAGGCAGCGCCGGTCGCCTGCCCCTCCTGCGGCGCGGTGTGCGACGACATCGACGGTCCGACCCACCCCTACCTGGCGGCTACGCGCGGCTGCTGGGCCGCCTTCGGGGCCATTCAAGCTGACGAGATGGCGCGTTTCGGCTACCCGGCGATTCACGGGCTCGTTGTCGATGCCTACGCGGCCTCGCACGGCGGCGACGGCACCGACCGGCGAGACCGCCAGTCGGTCTGCATCCACCTCATGGCGCTGTGCGCCACTCTCGAACGCGGGGAAACCTCGCCGGGCAGGATCGCGCTGCTGCAGCGACTCACCGCACAGCCGTTGCAGTGGCCGGCAGTAGATCGTCCGGACGGCGTTCCCGCCCTGAACCACACCCACGTCGCGGCAGCAACCGACCTTGACGAGTACACCCACCGCGCGGGCGAATGGGCCAGCGCCGTCTGGTCGTTCTGGGTTCCCGCTCACCCGCGCATCAGGAACATGCTGCAGGCCTGGGAATCCCACCGGCTCCGCGAGTGACGGCCCGTGCGCCTCGTGAGAACAAGAACAAGAGGCCCGGCACCGCAGTGCCGCCCTCTGCCGAAGCTGTACAGGGCCGAGTCCAAGCCCTTGCGCTGCGCGCGGATCGCGAGCAGCGCCGCGACGAAGCTCACCGAGGACGTATGCGCGATCCCGTGGACCATCCCGAAGTACGTCTCGCCGGGCTCAGCGTGGTGGTCCGGGACACATTCGTGGCCCCGTAGATCGATTCGCCGGCACCCTTGGACGCGGATGCGGGATCTCCATCAGGCTTAGCGAGCTCCGGGTCGTTGAGCTTCGGCTCGCCATGGGCGGTCTCCTCTCAGTGGGTCAATCGTCTGCACCCGATGGTCCGCCGCGACCGGGCTTGCGGTACGGACTCGATGTGCAAGAGGCGGCACGCTGCCGGACCTTCCGTCCAACGCGGATGTGCCAGCGGCCCGATGACCAGCCCCGGCGTCATCCTGTGCGGTCGATGGCCTCCCGACACACCCATGGCGTGAATCACATCGACCGGGTCGTGGAGTACGTTCGATCGAGCTTCTGGGTGATTCCGGCGGTCAGCGCGGTCCTGTCGGTCGCCGCGGGCTTCGGCCTCGTGGCCGTGGACCGGACGACGACCGGGAGCTTCGGCTTCACGGGCGGCGCGGAGGCCGCGCGCAGCGTGCTGTCGACGATTGCCGCCGCGATGATCACCTTCACCGGCTTGGTGTTCAGCATCACGATCGTCGCGCTGCAGCTCGCCAGCAGCCAGTTCTCGCCGCGCGTCATGCGGACCTTCCTGCGCGACAACGCCAGCAAAGTGGCGCTCGCGACGTTCGTGGCGACGTTCAGCTTCGCATTCACGGTCCTGCGCGCGACGCGCACCGACGACGTGCCGGGGATCTCGGTGAACCTCGCGATCATCCTCGTGTTCGTCAGCGTCGGGGTCTTCATCCACTACATCAACCACACCGCGCACGCGATCCGCGCCTCGGCGATCATCGATTCGGTCGCCGCGGAGACGCGCGACAGCATCGAGCGCTGCCATCCGGCCGAGCCGGCCGCGCCGGGCTCGGCGCCTGAGCTCTCCGGCAAGCCGCTGACCGTCCGCAACGAGCGCGGACCGGGAGTGGTGACGGGCTTTGACGCCCAGCGGATCGTCAGCGTGGCCCGCGCCGCCGGGGCCATCGTGGTGCTGCGCGTGGGCGTGGGGGACTTCGTGCCGCGCGACGGCGCACTGCTGGACCTCTACGGGGCCGAGGCCGAGGACTGTGCCGTCGCGGCCTGCGTGAGCCTCGGGCGCGAACGCACGATGCAGCAGGACCCCGCGTTCGGGCTGCGCCAGCTCGTCGACCTCGCGGCGCGGGCGCTCTCGCCGGGGGTCAACGATCCGACGACGGCCGTACAGGCCATCGACCAGCTCCACGACGCGTTGCGCAGGCTCGCCGTCCGCCCGATGCATCCCGGGCGCGTGGCCGACGACGACGGGGTCGTGCGGCTCGTACTTCCGGTCAAGGCATGGGAGGACTTCGTCTCGCTGGCGGTCGACGAGATCCGCATCTACGGGGCAGGGAGCCTGCAGGTACTGCGGCGCCTGCGCGGCATGCTCGACGACCTCCTTGACCTCACCGAGGAAGCTCGCCACCCGCCGCTGCGCGAGCAACTGCGCCTGCTGACATCAGCCGCCGAGCGCGAGTTCCCCGACGAGCGCGATCGCCGCGTCGCCGGCCTCGGCGACGCGCAGGGCCTCGGATCCTGATTGCGGCGACCGTCGAGCAGCAGTCGCATCGCCCGCGTGCCACGGTCGCTCGGGCCCGTGCACAACTGACGTCTCGGTCGATGCCAGCCGGCGATCCGGCAGAAGTGCATCCAGGTGATGCAGAACTGCCGCATCGAGAATCAGGCGGTGTCGAGCCGTCACTTGTGCACGCGCGTGACCCGCCAGATGGACTACCGCATTTCCCGCAACGGTCTCAGTGCATCCTCCCCGTAGGTGCGGACCTCGTCAACGGTGGCGCCTCGGTCCTGACCGCTGCGATGCCCGCGCGGAGCGCCACGCCACGGCGCTCAGCGCTCGCTCACAGACCCGGCGGGTGGCGCACCTCATAGCGCTTTGCCGAGCGCTTCTTGGTCTGCCAGCGCGGACCCTTGCCGCCCGTCCCCGACGTGTCCAGGCGCAGCCCGGCGATCACCACGTAGGCGTGGCCGCGATTGGCGTACGTCGTGATCCAGGCACCCTTCCCGGCCTCGCCGTAGCGCATGAAGCCGCCGGAGGCCAGCGGACTGTCGAGTAGGCCGCCGCCGTGCAGGGCGTAGGAGATGGTGCCCGAGCAGTCATAGGCCGAGTCTTCGAAGGAGGCGTTGTGACCGCCGCCGTAGCGGTAGGGCTTGGTGACGATCCTGTTGGCGGCGATGATCGCGTCGCGTACCTGGGGCGGCGCAGAGACCGGCACCAGGGCGATGACCCCGTCGGGCGCCAGCACGGCGTTCGGGGTGTTGGTGAATCCGAGGACCGGCGGGGGCGGCGCCGTGGCCGCGGCGGCGATGCGCGCCTGGATGACGCGCTTGCGCAAGCCCCGCGCCTGCAGACGCGACACGCGCCCGTCGACGCGCATCTCGTTGTCGCGCTCGAAACGGCGCACCATGCGCGTCGTCTTGCCCCCGTAGGCTCCGTCGACCTTGATCGGGTAGCCGACGACCTTCATCCAGCGCTGCAGCACGCGGACATGGCGGCCGTGGTCGCCCTCGCGCAGGGCGCGGTCGCCGAACTTGGCACTTGCTGGAACGGCGAACGCGCCGGCCGTGGTGGCCAGTGCGGCGATGACCACGCAGGCGCGCGGCAAGACTCGGTAAAGCAACTCGAACGTCCTTTCGTATCCACGTGCCTCCGAGGTAAGCTGACGGGCTCGCGCTGGAACGTGCGCTACGCCGGATAACCGGCGATTCGCCCCGTGCGCCGCATGCGACGCGATTGGGTCCCCCGGCCGCCCCCGCATGGCGCGGGCGGTTAAGCAGTCTTCTCAGGACTCCAGACACGCCACGGACGACGGAGTTTCGGCGCCTCGGCGGGCTTTGGACCGGGGGCTCCCGGCGGGTGGTTCGCCGCGCGTCTGCAGGGGGTATGCAGGCGTTGCATGATCGCGCTTCCCAGCCCGCGTGGTGAGATCTCCGAGCACCTGCTGTGCGCCCTCACGCAGCCGGTTCATGCGCTGCTCGCGGCTCATGCGAGCTCCCCGCCGGACCCCCTCAGCGACGAGGATCTGCATCTCGCGCTGTACCTCTGCTACGAGCTGCACTACCGCGGCCTGCCCGGGGTCGCTGACGAGTGGGAATGGGAGCCCAGCCTGCTGGCGCTGCGCCGTCAGCTGGAGGCGTGCTTTGAGAGCGCGCTGCACGCCGGCGTGCCGCGACCGGCGCTGCCGGCATCCCCAGAGGAGATGGATCTCGCGCTGCGCGCCGTCGGCGAGGCGGACGACTCACCGTCGCTGTCGCGGCACCTCGAGCGCCAGGCGACGCTGGAGCACGTGCTCGAGTTCGTCGCGCATCGGTCCGCCTACCAGCTCAAGGAGGCCGACCCGCACTCGTGGGCGCTGCCGCGGCTTCATGGCCCGCCGAAAGCCGCGCTCGTGCAGATTCAGGCCGACGAGTACGGCAACGGCGTCGCAGACCGCATGCACGCCAGCCTCTTCGCCGACACGATGCGCGCACTCGGTCTCGATGCGCGCTACGGCACGTACGTCGATCGTCTGCCGGGCGCGACGCTGGCGACCGTGAACCTCATGTCGCTGTTCGGCCTGCATCGCCGCTGGCGCGGCGCGATCGTCGGCCATCTCGCGCTCTTCGAGACGCAGTCGGCGGTCCCCAATCGCCGCTACGCGAACGCGCTTAGGCGCCTCGGATACGACGAACGGGCGACCGCGTTCTTCGACGAGCACGTCATGGCCGATGCGATTCACGAGTCGATCGCCACCGTCGATCTCGCAGGCGGGCTCGCGCGACAACAACCCGAGCTGACGCGCGACATCCTGTTCGGCGCCGCGGCGCTCGTCGAGCTCAACGGCCGTCTGGCCCGGCACATCCTCACAGCGTGGGAGCGCGGGGCGACATCGCTGCGCGCGGCGCTGCCCGCGCAGCCGGCCGCGGCCTGAACGCCGGCGTCAGCCGGCTCTCCCGGACTCCGCGGTGCTCGGGGCGCGGAAGCGCACGAGCGCATGCGTTCCGTCGCAGAACGGTCGCATTCTCGACTTGCCGCAGCGGCACAGCGCGATCGTCTCGCGTTGGGTCTCGATGCGCCGGCCGTCCTGATCCTCGAGGCGAAAGGGCCCGCGAACGATCAGCGGCCCGTCGCGGTATGCCGTGATCCGGGCCTCGTCCATGAATGGTGGTCATGCCCTGCCAGCGACCATGACATGCGGCCCCGCGCGGGTTTCAGCGGGACCGCGGGCATCTGCTCGCACGGCCAGAACGCGGTCGTGCGCGCGCAGGGTCCGCGCGTGGACCGCGCGTCGGGGACCGCTCCTCGCGGGCGCGGGCTCGATCCTCGCTGTAGCCGACACCCAAGAACACGAAGCTGATCGCGAGCGTGCCGCCGACCGCCACGACGCCCCACCCGACGATCGCCGCCGTCCCGCCCGTCGTCGCCGCCAGGACGATGCCGGCAGCGACGATCACGAGCACGACCGCCGCGCGCGGGAGGGCGAACGCACGCCACCCGGCGCCACCGTCCGGCGCTTCGGACGCGGGCGCAACCGGGGTGCGACGCCCGTTCATGCCGGCAGTCCCTCGGCGATGCCTCCGACGACGACGAACATCGCCCGACTGTTCTGAATGCTCATCAGTGACCGGATACCCGCGCATCCCCGCAATTTCACGGACCAGCGCCTGATCGATGTTGCGGGCCTACTCGGCTGGGTACCCGACGATGTGTCGCGGGCGGGCCTTCGAACCGTGCGCGGCTCCGACCCTGGGCCTCCACCGCCGCCCGAACCCGCCCCCGGGCCGATCTGACGGCCAGCGTGTCCGGGCACGGGAAGCCGGGACGCTGACGCGCCCGCCGCGAGGTTCGAGGACATCTGCGGGCGGTCATCGGCGTGAGCCCGCATTCCCGCCCACGGCTGGAATCTCGCGTCGTGCTCGCGTGCGAGCAGGCATGCGTGACAGGACCACGGGGTACACGCGCGCAGGCACATCGATCCGAGAATGGAGCTCACCATGCCCACTGCCAAGCCCGGTCCCAGCGTCAAGGACGACGAGCTCTACGAGAAGCTGCGAGACGAGGGGGAGAGCAAGGAGAAGTCCGCGCGCATCGCCAACGCCCGTGCGCGCGGATCACAACCCAGCCGAAAGGGCGGCAAGGCCAGTAGCTACGAGGAGCGCACGGTACGTCAGCTCCGTCAGCGCGCGGCCGAGATCGGAATCGACGGCCGATCGAAGATGGACAAGAAGGAGCTGATCGACGCCCTGCGCAACCACTGACCAAGCGTTACCGGGCCCGGGAGGCGGTTACCGGCGCCGAACCGGCGCGCGCCGCCAGCGCTTGGGCGCTGCGGTTCGCAGCATCGTCGCATCGAGCGCTCGACCCGGTGGACGCTGTCGTGCAGCGGGTTATCGCGAGCGACCGATCGCGCGAGCCACCCGTGCACAAGTGACGGCTGGACACCGCTCATTTCTCGATCCGGCGGTTATGCATCACCTGGATGCACAAGTGCCGGATCGGCTGCGGGCGCCGATCGAGGCGGCAGTTGTGCACCTGGGTCCGGCGCCAACCGCGACCGCTGCGCGAAGAAGAACACGGCTGTGGCGATGGCCGACGCACCGCAGCGCCTGCGGATCGACACATGGCTGTGGGCCGCGGCCTCGTCCACCTCGCCGGGTCCGGCGTCGCCCTCGAGCTGGTGAAGGGGGCGCGCACCGCGCTGGTGACCCTGTCCTTGGCGATGAGGCGCGAGACCTTGTGCGTCGCGATCGTCGTCAGCGCGAGGTCCGAGGCCGAGACGGACGCCGGCAGCTCGCGATCGGAGCGGCGCAGCCAGGTCGAGAACGCGCCGAACAGACCGAGGAACGTCGTCGTCAGCGCCAGGTAGCCCTGCAGCGGGCGTTCCTGGTCGGGGGAGTGTCCGGCGAATGGTGCTGCGTGCTGCAGTGGTCGATCGAGCATGCGTGACGGATGCCCAGCCGCGCGCCTGATCGATCGCCGGATCGCCACACGAGCTCGCCGGGGCGCACGTTCAGGCGGACGCGGACAGCTCGCGCTCCATCTCCGGCGCGTACTCGCCCCGGCGGGCGGCCCCGGTGCAGCGCGCCCTGTGGTGGTACTGCTTCTGGGCTGCGGCCACCTGCCCGGGCTCACCGCGCCAGGTCTCAAGCGCCGCTGCCTGCAGTCCGCGGCCGTAGGAGAAGCTCACCTCCCAGGGCTGGGGTCCCATCCGGTTCATGAGATTCAGGCGATTGGTGGCGTCCTCGTCGCTTTGGCCTCCGGAGAGGAAGACGATGCCCGGGACCGCGCCCGGCACGTGGCGGCGCAGCGTGTGCAGCGTGCGCTCGGCGACCTCCTCGTCGCCGGGCTGCGACGAGCACCCGTAGCCGGCAAGCACCATGTTCGGCTTCAGCAGGATGCCCTCCAGCAGCACGCGCTGGTGGTGCAGCTGATCGAAGACGGCGTGCAGGACGGCCGAGGTGACCTCCTCGGAGCGATCGATCGTGTGGTCGCCGTCCATGATGACCTCGGGCTCGACGATCGGGACGATGCGAGCCTCCTGACACAGCGCGGCGTAGCGGGCCAGCGCGTGGGCGTTGACGCCGATGGCGTAGGGGCTCGGGCGTTCGCCATCCAGCTCGATGACCGCGCGCCACTTCGCAAAGCGCGCGCCGCCGTCGTAGTACTCGGCGAGGCGCTCGCGCAGGCCGTCGAGGCCCTCGGTGATCTTCTCGCCGTCCGCGCCGGCCAGGGGCTTTGCGCCCGTGTCGACCTTGATGCCGGGCACGATCCCCAGGTCGCCCAGCAGGCTCGGGAAGGGCGTGCCGTCAGCGGTGCTCTGGCCGAAGGTCTCGTCGTAGAGGATGACGCCGCTGATGTGCTCGGCGGCCCCGTCGGTCGTGAACAGCAGCTCGCGTAGGGCGCGTCGCTGCTCCTCGCTCTGCTCCACGCCGGCGGCCTTCAGGCGCTTGTTCATCGTTCCGTTGCTCTCGTCGGCGGCGAGAATGCCCTTGCCCTTGGCCACGAGCTCGGAGGCGGTCTTTCGCAGTTCGTCTGAGGAGTCCATTCCACACGGATTCCTCGTCGCCGACGAGAGCAAACATGGATCGTGGCGCGCCTGGCCTCCTTACGTATGAGATCGCGTGTCATTGCCCTTCGCGCTGAGCATCCACGAGGCGGGCCTCACGCCGGTCTCCTGCTGATATCGCGGGCCGTTGGACAGGCCCCAGCGCCGATACGCCAGCGGAGCGAAGTACAGCGCGGTGACCGGCCAGACGGCCTTCATGACACCCGCGAGCACGGTCGGTCGGACGTCACAAGATCGCCCCCAGAGCAGTCCGGCGATGGTACCTGGGCGCCCGTGAGGCCTTGCTGCGCGAAACGCGGCAGGTGGCGGTCGTCGTCGCCGCGAGCACCGTCTTCCGGTGACCGCGTCGTGGACGCGCAGAGGCTGACGGTGCTCAGGTTTTGAACGGGTCGGCCACGCGCCCGGTGCGCACTCAGCGCCCGATGAGACGGCCGATCGCCAGTCCGACGACGACGACCACGGCGGCGATTACCAGAAGCGTCCATAGCGCCGCCTTGAGCAAGCTCCCAAGACCGATGATCGCAATCAGCGCCACGATGAGGATCAGCCAGAGCACGACATGAACGTGCCCGATGGCGGCCTGTCGGAAACCAAGGCTCGGTGGCGATCGTGGCGGCCCATCCTTCGCGAGGGCCCGCGTCGATGGTCACGGGGGTCATGTGGACTGCGAGATCGCCCCGCGCCCCAGCGGATGCAACGACCCGGCGCTCGTCAGCAACCGCGTCAGCGCGGTGCTCCATGGCGAGGGCGTTCCACGCGTGCTGCGCGGCCGACCTCGACGGCCGCACGCAGCTCCGCGCGGAAGCGGCCGGGACCCCAGAAGCGCGCGCACACGAGCCGCGCCAGCCGCTCGCGCTGCCATGCTCGTGCAGGGTGCGCTCGATGACTTCGACCTCACGCTGGAAGGCTTGCTGCGCCTCGACATGCGCCCAGTCGAGGCGGCTCAGCATGCCGCCGGCGTAGCGCCCGGAGCCCGGCCCAGGCCGGAATCGAGCCGCGATGCGTCGCGCCGCACTTGACGCCGAGGAAGAGCTCGGCAACCCCGCCGATCGCCATGACGACCGCGGCGGCACGCCACGACTGGGGCGTCCGGGTAGTTCGCTGGGTCATGCTTCGAGCACCTTGCCGGCGTACGTCCACTTGAACGGTTCCGCGGTCTGGTTGTAGGTCTCGATGAAGGCGAGCATCTGTTCGGCGAGGTCGGTTTCGCTGGTGAACGTGCCGTGTTTGAGCCGTCTGCTGGCCGTCGATCACGGGTGGGTCTGTGTCGAGATGGTCAAGACAGCGGATCAGGTCCCACCGGTTGCGCGTCTTAGACGTCATCCCGAGCACCTGCCCGTAATGAACCTTCAAGCCGCCGAACAGGGCACTGCGTGCGTTGCGCGTGTACTCGTGCTCGCGCCGGGCCGGCCGGGTCTACGCCGAGAAGCCGAAGGCGTACGTCCGCCGTCTGTCGGCCTACGTTCATGCGGCCCGCTCGGGCAACTCCGCGTGAACTGTATCCGCTGGTTCCCGCACGGCTCGGCGCAGAACGAAACCCGTCGCTTCGGCGGCGTTGCCGGGTAGGAACGTCCCTCACCGATCCACACCCCGCCACGAGGAGCTGACGCATGGGCTTTGACCAGTACCACGAGCCGCCGGAGGAGATGAGCGCCGAGGCGCGCACGTTCGCTCGCATGATCGCGTCGCTGACCGAGGAGGCCGAGGCGATCGGCTGGTACCACCAGCGGATCTCCCTGGAAGCCGACGACGAAGCGCGCGCGATCATGCAGAACGCCGAGCAGGAGGAGTACAAGCACTTCGCGATGGACCTCGAGTTCCTCCTGCGGCGCACGCCGAAGTGGCGCGCGGCGATGCAGGAGGTGCTGTTCACCGAGGGCGACATCGTCGAGGCGGGCGAGGAGGCCGAGGAGGCCGCCGAGGACGCCTGATCCTCGCGCGCCGCCGGGCGGGGCGAGAACCGCCCCGTCTCGCGGCGCGCGTGGCGGTGACCCGGGCGACGACCTGCGACGACCTGCTCGCACGGGGACGTCGACTTCAAGTCGCGGTCGCGCTCGTCGGCGCCCTGCTGCTGACACTGCTGGTCACGAGCGGCCGGGCCCTCAGCTGTTTGAGATCATCTCCTACGTCATCTTCGACCTCGATCCTGGCGCACCGGCTCACCGATACGCTCGGCGCGCGCTGGGTGGAGCGCAAGCTAGGAGCGCGAGAGGTCGGCGAGCTCGCGGCGGCTGCTGACACCGAGCTTGCGAAAGACGCTGCGCGCGTGGGTGCGCACGGTCTCGACGCTGATCGACAGCGCGACGGCGATCTCGCCGTTGGAGCGCCCCAGCCGCAGGAGACCCAACACGTCGGCCTCGCGCGCGGTGAGCATGTCGTGACCGCCGGTCGCGCCCTGGCCGCGCGGCAGCACGTGCAGCCCGCGTGACGCGAGGTGGATCGTGTTCAGGACATCGCGGCGCTCCACGTCGCGGCCAAGGCAGGCAGTAGCCCCGAGCGCCAAGAGCTGGCTGCATTCGCCGGGCGTCGGGTCGGCGGTGAGGACGACGAGCTGGGTCGCCGGATGAGCGCCGTGCAGGTGGCGGATGTCGCCGGCGGTCAGCAGCGCCGCCAGGTTCAAGATCGCGACGCGAGGCCGGTGCTCGGCGATGACCGCATCGAGGCGGTCGGCGGAGACGTCGGTGGCCACGATCTGGAGGCTGGGATCGGCCCCGATCAGGCTGCGCAACCCGGCGTCGACCAGATCCTCGAAGCGCGCCAAGAGGATCGTGACCGGGGTGCGGGGATCCATCAGGGTGCTTATCGGCATCAGCGACCCCGAGCGTGAGCCTGCACTCACCCGAAGATCACCCCCCCGGGGGGACGACAGCGCCGCGCTGATCGGTCACCATGACAGGCGTCGCGGGGAGGGGCTGCGATGAACGGGGAGTTCTCTTGCAGGGAAGCCGATGGGGATACGCGGGGAAGGGGCCTACGGGCCCCTTTTTCGCGGCGCCTCGTCGGGCTCCTCGGCGGGATCCTCGGGCGGTGCGATCGTCGCTCGCAGACGTTCGCGGGCGGCTTCGATACGCGCCGCCGCATCCTCCGGGTCCGGACTCGGCGGCGCGCTGAGATGCGCTTGCGCCGAGTCTGGGTCTGGCTCGGCGGCTACGGGTTCCAGGTGATCCACCGACCGCGTCTCGTCGGTCCGCGGTCCGACCAGCAGCGAGGACGTGCGCGGGCCGCGGCCCGTCAGCGCCCGCAGCGCCGCCGCGACCCGTCGTGCCGGGCCGCCCTTGGCGCTCTCAGGCTCCGGCGGATCCACCGACCTGCGCCACGACCGACGTGCTCCAGTCGATCACCGACTTCGGCTTGACGACATGGCGCTGCAGGCCGAGCTCCGACGGCGCCAGCCCGAGCGCGAGACCGACGAGCTGAGGCAGGTGCAGCACGGGCATGTTCAGCTCCCGCCCGACGACCTTCTCGGCCAGCGGCTGCTGCAGGTCGAGGTTCAGATGGCACAGCGGGCATGGCGTGACCACGCAGTCGGCCTCGGCGTCGGCGGCGTCGCCGAGGTGCCGCCCGGCCTGCGTGAGCGAGGCCTCCTTGTTCATCGTGATGATCGGAAAGCCACAGCACTTGTGCGATCCGGCGTAGTCGATGACGGTTCCGCCGAGCGCCTCGATGACGAGGCTCAGGTAGCTGTCGCGCGGGCGGTCCTCGTCGATGTCCAGGCGGTCGGTGGGGCGCACGATGTAGCAGCCGTAGAACGGACCGACGCGCAGGTCGGTCAGCGGGCGCGTGACGCGACTGCGCAGGGCATCAAGTCCGATCTCCTCGACCAGCAGCCACAGCAGGTTCTTGTTGGACAGCCCCTGCTCGTAGACCAGGCCCTCGCCGGCGAGCGTCGCGTTGACGTGCGCGCGGTACTCGGCGTTGGCGTCCAGGCGCTCCTGGCACTCGCTCTGCGCGCCCTGGCAGGTCGAGCAGATGTTCATCATCAGCGCCGCGCCGTCGACCTGCTGGGCAAGTGCGAACGTGCGCGCGTTGAGCGTGTCGGCAAGCTCCTGGTTGTGCTCGGCGATGACGCCGGCGCCGCAGCAGGCGCCGCGGTCGAGCTCGACGAGCTCGATGTCCAGCAGCGGCGCGATCTTCGCCATCGAGCCGTGCAGCTCGGGCGTGAAGCCGCGCGAGACGCAGCCGGGCCAGTAGGCGACCTTCATAGGAGATCCTCGTCGCGGCCGCTGATGTAGAGGTTCAGCTCGACGCGCTCGGCCCGTCCCTCGACCGTGTCGTAGATGTGCTTGATCGCCTTGAGGTCCGATGCGGGCAGCTTGTGCGGGCGCAGCGCGGTCGACGGCGTCACCTTGCGGCGCAGCAGCGCCTTGGCGATCGCCGGCAGCGAGCTCGCCAGCTCCTTCGCGGCGGCGGGCTTGAACTTCGCCAGCGCCGAGTCGCCGCCGTAGGAGCGCGGCAGCAGCTCGGCCTCGTTGAGCAGCCCGAAGTCGCGCACGAGCGAGACGAAGGCGCGCTCGTGGCGCTCGCCGTTGTTGGGGTCCTCGATGTGGCAGTCGCTGCCCGCGCGCCGGCGCAGGCGCATGATCTGGCTCATTGGTGCGACGCCCTTGGGGCAGGCGTCGATGCACTTGAAGCAGTGCGTGCAGTCATAGATGCCGTGCGGGTCGTCGGCGAGCTCCTGCAGGCGCGACTTCGTGCGAGCGTCGCGCGGGTCGCCGACGAAGCGGTAGGCCTTGGCGAGCGCCGCGGGCCCGACGAAGTCCGGGTCGACCTCCATCGACAGGCAGTCCGACACGCAGGCGCCGCACTGGATGCAGGCCATCGACTGCGTGACGTCGACCATCGCCTCGTGCTCGACGAGGTACTCGCGCTCGGGCACCGGCTGCTTGGCGGCGAGCCACGGCGTGACCTGCTGGATCTTCTTCCAGTGCACGGCGTCCATGTCGACGATCAGATCCTTGATGACGGGCATGTTGCCCATCGGCTCGACCTCGATGACGCCGTCGGGCGCCCCGCGCTGCGCCTTGTCGAGATGCGTGTGGCAGGCGAGGCCGGGCTTGCCGTTGACGCGCACGCCACAGGAGCCGCAGATCGCCGCGCGGCACGAGCAGCGGATCCCGATCGAGCCGTCGTGCAGCGCGCGCGCCTGGAGAATCGCCTCCAGCACCGAGCGGTGGGGCTCCAGGTCGACGGTGTGCTCGTCCCAGTAGGCCGGCTCACCGGACTCCGGGTCATAGCGACGCAGCTTCAGCGTGAACTCGGCCATCTCAGTACTTCCTGACTTCCGGCTGCCATTGGGTGATCGTCACCTCGGAGTAGGAGACCTCCGGGTCACCGTCCTCGCCGCGCGTGAGGTCGATGTGCTTGAGCCACTCCTCGTCGTCGCGGTCGGGGTAGTCGGTGCGGAACTGCGCCCCGCGCGACTCCTTGCGCTCGATCGCCGCGACGACGGTCGCCTGCGCGCAGTCCAGCAGGTAGCCGAGCTCGATCGCGCCGAGGACGTCCTGGTTGAAGACCGTGCCGCGATCGTCGATCGCGGCCACCTCGGCTTCCTCCTTGAGGCGCAGGATCGTCTCGCGCGCCTCCTGCAGGCCGTCCTCGTCGCGGAATACCGCGACCTTCTGGTTCATCATCGTGCCGAGCTCGTCCTTGATCGCCGAGACGCGCCGGCCGCCGCGCTCGCGGGCGATGATCGTGTCGATCCGCGCGACGTCCTCGCGCAGGCGCGAGTCGCGCGTGGACGGCGGCGGGATGTTCGTCGCGCGCCGCGCGGCATGCTCGCCCGCCCGGCGGCCGAAGATCAGCGTGTCCAGCAGCGAGTTCGCCCCAAGGCGGTTGCCGCCATGGACGGACACGCATGCCACCTCACCGGCGGCATAGAGCCCGGTGATCGGCGTGGCGCCGTCGGTGTCGGTCTTCACGCCGCCCATGATGTAGTGCTGGCCGGGGCGGATGACGATCGGCTCGCGGGTGATGTCCGTGCCGGCGAAGTCGCGCCCGATGTTCACGATCTCGCGCAGGGCCTCGAGCACGCGCTTGCGCGGCACGACGGTGATGTCGAGGTAGATGCCCTGGCCGTCGGGGCCGACGCCGCGGCCCTCGTTGATCTCGATCTGCTCGGCGCGCGAGACGACGTCGCGCGAAGCCAGCTCCATCTTGTTGGGCGCGGTGTCCTCCATGAAGCGCCGGCCCTCGGAGTTCAGCAGCTGCGCCCCCTCGCCGCGCGCGCCCTCGGTGATGAGGAAGCCGTTCTCGGCCAGCGTCGTGGGGTGGTACTGGACCATCTCCATGTCCATCAGCGGCGCGCCGACGGCGTAGGCCTGCGCGATGCCGTCGGCGGTGCAGATCAGCGCGTTGGTCGTCGGCTTGTAGCACTGCCCGGCGCCGCCGGAGGCGAGGATGACGGACTTCGCGTTGAAGACCTGCATGTCGCCGGAGCGGATGTCGCGCGCCACCGCGCCGGCACAGCCGCCGTCGTCGTCGAGGATCAGCGAGGTCACGAACCACTCCTCGAAGCGATCGACGGTCTCGTGGTGGCGCATGAGCTGCTCGTAGAGCACGTGCAGGATCGCCTGGCCGGTGATGTCGGCGACGTAGGCGGTGCGCTTCTTGGACGCACCGCCGAAGGCGCGCAGGTCCAGGTGGCCGGTCTCGTTGCGATAGAAGGTCACGCCGATGTGCTCGAGGTGCATGACCTCCGCGGGCGCCTCGCTGCACATGATCTCGATCGCGTCCTGGTCGCCGAGGAAGTCAGAGCCCTTGACGGTGTCGTAGGCGTGCGAGGTCCAGTCGTCGTCGAGCGCGATGGCGGCGTTCATGCCACCGGCGGCGGCAACCGAATGCGAGCGCACCGGGTGGACCTTGCTGAGGATCGCGACCGACGCGCCCGCCTCAGCGGCGGCAAGCGCCGCGCGCTGGCCGGCAAGGCCGGCGCCGATGATGAGCACGTCGTGGGAGGGCACTCGTGCCCACTCTATACGCCGCGCGTCGCTGTTCAGGACCTCGCTTGTGACGAGTTTGTGACAGTCATGCCAAGCGCTGAGGCAGCGTCGAGCCGACGCCCCCTGCGGGATGTGGCTCGATCGCGACGACCCGGCGGGACGCCGTCGGCGTCAACGGCCATCAGCGCCCGCGTTGAAGCGCAGGCGCTCGTCGGCGAGCAGCGATGCCAGCGAACGATCCGACGGACACGCCCGCGGCCCACGTCTCGCCGCTCGCGTCGGCGATCTTGCCGAACCCTTGAGATCTCTCCTCCGGATTCCCGCGCCGCGCCCACGTCGGTCCGTCCGCTGGCCGCTGCGCAGCACATGTCGTCGGATTCAGCGGCTACCCGAGCCAGCTCGCCAGCAGTCCGGGCTCGTCACGCAGGTGAGGCGGTACCAACAAGCGAGGACGATTGATCAACACCACCGAGATCACGCCGACTGACTCTATGGCCCCAAACGCGAACAGCGCCGACTCGGCAAACGCGCCTACAGGTGTCCCACCACCACCGACGATCATGAACGTCATCGTCGATAGCAAGAACGGCAGACCCAACAAGCAGAGCGCCGTAATGCTCCGGCGGAATATCCTCCAGGCTGTCACACCGTGGGGCCAGAGTTCCATGCGTGCATCGTAAGCGTCAAACCGTGACGGCCTGCCAAGCCAATACTTGTAAGACTCGGGCAGCATCGCCAGCACCGCCACCAGCATCACGCCAGCGGACAACGTGCCTACGACGTACGCCACCGGCACGACCCCCAAGACCTCGCCCGCGAAGCTCCAATCCACACCGCGATTGTGCCCGCTCTCCGCTGCACCGTAGATGTCCTCCCACTCAGCATCACGCCGAGCCTCTCCCGAGCAGTCCCGGCTCGTCACGCAGGTGAGGCGGTACCAACATGCGAGGGCGATTGATCAGCACCACCGCGATGACGCCCACGTTTCCAATCGCCGCGAACACAAACAGCGCCGACTCGGCAAACGCTCCCACAGGCGTCGCACCACCACCCGCGATCATGAACGTCATCGTCGATAGCAAGAACGGCAGGCTCAACAAGCACAGCGCCGTAGTGCTCCGGCGGACGACCTTCCAGCCTGTCACACCACCGTAGGGCCAGAGTTCCATGCGCGCATCATAAGCGTCAAACCGTGACGGCCTGCCATGCCAATAAGGGTAAGTCATCGACAGGGTCGCCAGAATCGCGACGAGCGCCACGCCGAAGGACAATGTGCCCAATACGTACAGCTCCGTCATCACCTCATCTCGGGATCGTCGCCGGCAGAACGCCAGTCGATATTGACGGGTTCCGGCGTAGACGGCGTGGCGATTGTTGGTGAAGGGCTCTCGGTCAGCAGACGATTGCGGCGGTCACGCCAAGCGCTGGGGCAGTGCCGCGCTGAGCGCCCGGCGGACCTGCTCGATCGTGACGACTCCGCGCAGGACGCCGTCGGCGTCGACGGCCATCAGCGCCCCGTTGGAGCGCAGGTGCTCGTCGGAGAGCAGCGATTCCAGCGGACGATCGGCGGGCACGATCCATCGCGCCGCGTCGGCAGCCTCGACGAGCTCTGAGACCTCCAGCGCCGGGCGGCCGGCCACGATCTCCTCGTCGACACGCCGCTCGGAGACCACTCCGAGGAACCGCCCCGCCTCGTCGACGACCGGAAAGGACTCCCAGCGGTAGCGCAGGAAGAACTCGTCCTGCGCGCGCAGCAGCGTCACGGACGCCGCCATCGCGACGGGCTCGGAGTCCATGATGTCGGCGACGGTGATCCCGTCGATGCGCTCGGTGAACGCCGTCGAGGCGACCGCCGCGCGAGCCCCCTGCGCGAGAAACCAGCCGATGACGGCAAGGTAGATGCCGCTGAACGCGTCGCCGCTGGCGGCGAGGAAGATGCCGACGGCGATCAGCAGGTAGGCGAAGCCCTCCCCGATGCGGCCCGACAGGCGGGTGGCCTTGTGGCGGTCGCGGGTCAGCGCCCACACGATCGCCCGCATGATGCGCCCGCCGTCCAGCGGGAAGGCCGGGACGAGGTTGAAGATCAGCAGGGCGCCGTTCCACAGCGCGAGAAACCCGAGCAGCGCGACCGCGGGCGCCACGTCGCCTGCGCTCTCCAGCAGCATGACGTCCAGGGCGTCGCCGTCGCTGAGCAGCGCGCCGAGGCCGACGCAGGCCGCGGCGATGACGAGCGTCACCGCCGGCCCCGCGGCGGCGATCTTGAACTCCGCGCCCGGCGAGTCGGTGTCGCGGCTCATCTTCGCGATCCCGCCGAAGAACCACAGGTCGATGCCGCTGATCTTGATCCCCAGGCGCTGTGCGACGAGCGCGTGCCCCAGCTCGTGCAGGACGATCGAGCCGAAGAACAGCAGCACCGCGACCACGGCGACGAGGTAGCCCTCAGTCGAAGACCCGCCGAGCTTGCTCTGAAAGTAGTCCGAGAGCAGGTAGATCAGGACGAACAGGACGACGAACCAGCTCGGGCTCGCGCCGATGCGAATGCCGAAGATTCGCGCGATCTGGATCGAGCCTCCGCCTGTGAACATCAGCACATCGTCGCAGGGTCGGGGTAGGGTGGCATGAACCAACGGGCGGGAGCTCCGTCTACCCGGACTCCGCGGAGAGCCAAATGACGGATGAAGTGCATGACCTCAGAGGCTTCTCCAACTCGGTTCGCGAGGTGGTGGCGCGTGCCGGGTCACGGCCGACGGTGTGGATGCTTGCGGATGCGATGCTGCGCCACGATAGTGAGCTGCGCGTTTCTCCGGTGCTGCCGCTGGCTGACCGGGACGGAGAGCATCAAACGGGTGCTTGGTGGTTGAAACGAGCCCGCGCGCTCTTCGACGTTGATGGCGTACTGGCATCGACTGTGTCAGTCATTAACGTTCGCTTGACGCTGCTCGCACTAGCGCGTCTACATGATGAGTTTGGCGCCGTTATGCGTTCGTCGGGTCTGGGCTTGCGTATCGAGCGTGATCTCGGCGTTGAGCTCGGCTCAGTTCTCTGGCCGTGGGCGCTGCCGGCGAAAGTATCGACATTTGTCGAGCTTCGAAGGCTGGACGGCGGCGTGCCTGTGCATGCCTGTGGACTTGCGCGCGATGCCTCACTCGCCGCGACGGTTGATCGTGAGGGGAATGCGCGAGTATGGGATCTCGACACAGGTGAGGTCCGCCAGGAGGTCAGCGTTGGCACCGGCGCCGTGTCGTGCGGCATAAGCCCCGAGGGTATGACGCTGCTGATCGCTGGACTGCGAGCCGCTACGACTTGGGAAGCACTCGGGTACGATGGGGTTACCAGACGCTTCGAGGGACTCGATAACACCGTGCGCCGCTGCATCTTTGGCACCTCGGGTTCGCTGTTCGCGGTGGTGCGGACCGACGGCACGGCCGAAGTCCGAGACTTGGTCGGCATGCAGCGCGCGGTACCGAGCAACGGTGTGCCGGTACGCGGGTGCGTTCTGGGCCCGGACGAAAGCACGCTCGCAACGATCGGCGCCGACGGAGCTGCGCGAGTGTGGAATGTCGCGAGTTTAGAAGAGGAGCGAGCGCTTGCCCCGCGCGAGCGTGGCGGTGCAACTATTCCGCTCACCTGTTGTGCATTCAACCCAGATGGTCGGTTGCTCGCTGTTGGGACCGGAGACGGCGAGACGTTCTTGTGGGATGGAACGTGCGACTGGATAGTCGCGCGCGGCGGAGACGAAGCCATTCGCGATTGCTCATTCAGCCTCGACGGCCGGTCCCTGGCGACTATGACGATGGACGGCACGGTACGCGTTCATGACGTCGCCTCGGGCCGGGAGATCGCCGTGCTGGACGCGTCTAACCGCGAGCCGGCCCTTCCGCTGGGCCGCGTGAGACCTTCGGACGAACCGCGCCTGAGCGCCGAGACACCTACGTGCGGCTATGTTGGCGACGGGCGGCTGGTCGCCTCCGATCGCCGCAGCGGCATCCTCACGGTCTTTGATGAGGTCGAGGCGGGCATGCCGCTTGCGGCAATAGCGCCTGACACGATCGGTGATGTCGATCTCGTGGGCGTGGGCGCCGACGCAGAAGCGCTCGCCAACGTCATTGCTGCCGTCGCTACGGCACCGCCGCTCTCCATTGGGCTCTTTGGCGACTGGGGATCCGGCAAGTCGTTTCTAATCAAGCAGATCCAGGAACGTGTGAGACACCTATCCCAGCGGTCGCGGGACGCCGACGGTTCCGTGTACTGCAACCACGTGCGAAACGTCGAGTTCAACGCCTGGCACTACGCAGACGCAAGCCTCTGGGCGAGCCTTGTGACACACATCTTCGACGAGCTTGCAAAACCGGACGCGACGTGCGGTGTCTTCGACGAGAAGACAGCGCGCGCTCAGGTCGCCCGGCTTGAGGAGCAACTCGCTGCCAATGCTACGCTGCAGCAGCGCTTGGAGCAGGCTCAGCGGCGGGCCGAACGACTCGCTGCGCGCAAGCAGTTGCTGCGCTGGACATGGCGGCTCGTCGGTGCCGACGAGGGGTCGCTCTCCCAAGTTGACCGCAACGTTGACACGATCAAGGGGTCACTGCGACTTCTCTTGCCAGGCGGGCTTCCCAGAGCCTTGGTCTTGCTGGTGACGCTCCTTGTAGTGACCATCGTGTCAGCCATCGTCGCGGTTGTTGGTGTTGGAAGCGTCATCGCGCTCGCTGGAGGCGTGGTCGCTGCAGCCGGCGCGGCTCTGAGCGGGCTGCGCGTGACGCGTGGCCGCGTTCGCCAGCTCGTGCAGAAGGCAGGTGACGGCGTGCAGGTCGCCGATGTGCGCGACGCCGGACTTGAGGGACAGCTCGCCGCCGCCGTGCACGTTGAACGCGAGTTGCGCCGGGAGTTCGATGATCTGCAGTCTGGTCGACGGCTCGCGCGCTTCGTCTCGGAGGGCAGCGGGCTGGCCGGCTACCGCACCCAGCTCGGGCTGGTGTCGCAGATCCACGACGACTTTGCGGAGATGAGCCGGATACTTCGCCGCCAATCGGCGTCCGCAAACACCGCGGGTGACCTGGTTGTCGACGACAAGCTGCCACAGATCGACCGGATTGTGCTGTACATCGACGATCTGGATCGGTGTCCGCCACGGCGAGTCGTCGAGGTGCTCGAGGCCGTCCACCTGATCCTTGCAGTCGAACTCTTTGTTGTCGTGCTTGCGGTCGATCCGCGCTGGCTCCTGCAATCGTTGCAGCTGCACTACTCCGAGCTTCTTGCCGCACCTGACGACGGCAAGCCTGCCGACGAGAGCGCGTGGCACTCAACGCCGTTGCATTACCTCGAGAAGATCATCCAGATGCCGTTCGCACTGAGGCCGATGGGCAATGCGGCGGTGCGATCGCTCGTGCATGGTCTCCTGCCTGTTGTGCAGGCGGTGGATGTATCCGTCCCGCCGGCATCCGGAGATGGCCATGTCACTGCCGTCCCTGGCCCGGCGGGGGCGCGGCGCGCGGGACGTGAGAACGTCATGGCAGTGGACAATCCGATCCGGCAGCGCCCAAGCGCTACCAGGCGCCCGAGCATGAGTCCGCAACAGTTGGCGCTCACGATGCCTGAACGCGACTTCGCCGTGCGCGTCGCCTGCGCGTTGCCCACCCCGCGCGCGGTCAAGAAGTTCACGAACATGTACCGGCTACTGCGGGCAGGTCTTGACGACGCTAGCGGTCAACTCGAACGTTTCCTCACCGACGACGGCGTCGACGCCCCGGAGTACAGCGCGGTGTTAACCATGCTCGTAGTGATCATCGCGTTCCCGGAGGAGGCTTCGGATGCCCTGCTAGCTCTGAGGGACTTCGGTCCTGATGACTCGGCCGACGCACGTCCATGGCGCCAGTACGTTGACGAGCTTCGTAGCCGCGACACGCGCTTCGCAGGGCTGACGTCATTCCTCGACACTGTGACACCGGATGGAAATGCTCCTGTGTCCTGGACCTGCGGGCCGTTTCGTCGCTGGGTGCTGGAGGTTTCGCGCTTCTCTTTCGCGACGGGCCAGGAAGTGTTCGCGCGCTCGATTGCGTCTGTCGAGCCTGCACCGGCACCGGTCGTGCATTACGGAGCGTGGAGACCGTCCGCTTGATTGATGCTGGGTGGCGTCAGGTCGGCGTTCTCGGATGGGCTGGAGGTTGGCGACGACAAGTTCCGTAGTGCCTGAGACTCACGGTCGTCGCCCGACGGTGTCAGATCATGGCTCTTGCCGGTCCCGGGCGCCGGGGACCTGGTCGCGGCGACCCTCGAAAGATAACATGCCGTCGCGCGCTGCACGACGAGATACGCGATCGCGGGAGCTCCAGCCTGGACGCCGTGACGATCGGCGCCTCGTGCGACGAATCGACCTGCACCTGATGACCGGGCGCGGTCTCAAAGCGCTCCTCGGCGCCGGTCGGCGCGCTCTCGTCGACGGGTCGCGCGCGATCGACATGCGTGAGCATCGTCGCAGGGGCGGACGAGCGCCGCGGGCACAGTACCTCAGCCAGCGGTCGGGGTGTGGCGCGCAACGATCGCCGCGGTGTCCGCGCCGGCTGGCAGCGTGCCGTACTGCAGGCCGCCGTCGCCTGCCAGCCGCGACGCGCAGAACGCGTCGGCGAGCGCGGGCGGCGCGTGGCGCACGAGCAGCGCGCCCTGGAGCGCGAGCGCCATCCACTCGACCACCCGCCGCGCCTGCGGCTCGAGGTCGCCGGGGGCGGCGAGCTGCGCGCGCAGTCGCTCGGCGAAGGCGTCCAGGCGGCGGTCGGCTCCCGCCGCGGCGTGGAGCTCGGCCAGCAGCGCGTCGAGCGCCGCCGACTCGCGGCCCAGCGCGCGCAGCACATCGAGCGCCATGACGTTGCCCGAGCCCTCCCAGATCGAGGACAGCGGCATCTCGCGATACAGGCGCGGCATGCCGGACTCCTCGACGTAGCCGTTGCCGCCGAGGCACTCCAGCGCCTCGGCGGCATGGCCGGGACCGCGCTTGCAGACCCAGTACTTGGCGATCGCCGTCGCGATCCGCTTGAAGGCGGCCGCGCGCTCGTCGCCGCCGCCCGCCTCGTCGTAGGCGCGTGCGAGACGCATCGCCAGCGCGGTCGCGGCCTCCGACTCGACGCACAGGTCGGCGAGCACGTTGGCCATCAGCGGCTGGTCGGCGAGGTGCGCGCCGAACGCGCTGCGGTGGGCGGCGTGCCAGGTCGCGTTCGCAACGCCCCAGCGCATCCCGGCGGCGGTGCCGATGACGCAGTCCAGGCGCGTGTGGCCGACCATCTCGATGATCGTCGCGACGCCGCGTCCGGGCTCGCCGACCATCTGCGCCCACGCGCCGTGCAGCTCGATCTCGCTGGAGGCGTTGGAGCGGTTGCCGAGCTTGTCCTTCAGGCGCTGCAGGTGCATGGCGTTGCGCGTGCCGTCGGGCAGGATCCGCGGCATGGCGAAGCACGACAGGCCCTCCGGCGCCTGCGCGAGCACGAGGAACAGGTCGCACATCGGTGCCGAGCAGAACCACTTGTGGCCGATCAGCTCGTACTCCTCGCCGGGTCCGCCGCCATCGATCGCTGTGGCGCGTGTCGTGTTCGCGCGCACGTCCGAACCGCCCTGCTTCTCGGTCATCGCCATCCCGCACAGCGCGCTGCGCTTGGTGCCGGGCGCGCCTGCATGCAGGTCGGGGTCATAGGACGTCGCCGTCAGCCGCGGCTCCCAGTCGGCCGCGATCCCCGGCTGTGCTCGCAATGCCGGCACGGCCGCGAAGGTCATCGTGATCGGGCAGGCGAAGCCGCCCTCGGGCTGCGCGGCGGTGAGATACAGCGCCGTGCGCGCGGCGTGGGCGGCGGGCTGTTGCGTGGTCCACGGCAGGCTGTGCAGCTCGTGCTCGGTGGCAAGCGCCATGAGGTCGTGCCAGGCACGATGGAACTCGACCTCGTCGATGCGATGGCCGTAGCGGTCAAACGCCGTCAGCCGCGGCGGGTGCTCGTTGGCCTCAAAGCCCCAGCCGATCGGGGCGCCGCCCCAGGCGGCGCCGACCTCGTGCGCGCGCTCGCGCGCCCAGCCGGCCCCTTCGCGCTCCAGCGCCTCGACGAGCGGCAGGTTGTCGGCGAACAGGTCGCCGCCCTCCAGCGGCGGCGGCTGGTTTGAGACGTCGTGGGTTCGGGAGGGGGCGGCAGGATCGCGCAGCTCATGGGTCATGCGGCAAGTCAAGCAGCCGTTGGTCTGCCATACGCGACATGACGCGCCGTGAGCAGGAACATCGTGAGCGCCGGCTTGCCCAACGAGGGCTTGGTGATGTGCCTGATCGTCGGCGTGGGCGGGTTTTGCATGCCTGTGATGCCGATCCGCGACAACCTGCGCTCGCGCCACTGACCGTGGGCGGCTTGGGCACGTCGGACATGCCAAACCCGCCTACTACTGACCAAGCAACCAGCACCGCTCTTCGCGATTTGGGCGCTCTCGCTGGCGGCGGCGCGCCGCTTCTCTCTCCTTCGTCCATAGCGGCAGCCCCGGGCGGCGCCATTGCTCGTTGCTCGCCTTCGCCACTCCACGAGCACGGCCTCCGGAGGAGAAAGTGGAACTTCGGTGCGCCACCGACACGGCCCAACCGAGGTGCGTCGTGGGTCCTGACGCCTGCGCCGTGTCTGTGCCCTGTCGACTCTTCGCAATCTCCAAGAAGCAAGCCGCCCGCCAGTCCTCGCCCCGCCGATGTCCGGCGTACGATGAGGCCATGGATCATTCGAAGTCGTTGACTACTACCTTCGATGCCGCTCGCGTGTTCGCGAACCTCGACATGACAAAGCTGTTCGACGACCTCGCCGCGATTTCGCAGAATGCTCACCTCGCTGACACGATCCTGCGTTCCCCCGAGCTTGCGGACGTCGTGGCATCGGCTGAGGTGGCCGAGGCAAGACCAGCCGAAACCGCTGGTGTCGCAGCCGAGACCTTCGAAGTGTCGAGAAAGGCAGACCCTTTGGGGCTGATCGCTCCCCGGCGCGAGCTCACCCCGGAGGAGTGGGCGCTCCTTCAGGTCATCGTCAGCGCATATTGCCCTGACCAGCTACCACCAGCCGGCAGAGCACGCGGCTGGCACCAGCGTCATTGCGTTCTTTGTCGTCCGTGCTCTGCTCAGCAACTCCCGCACACCATTGACCTGAGGCCGATGAGCGCACCGCGCCGCGTGGTGCCACTGCTGCGTTCCATGCAACTGAGCGCTCTCGTCAACGGTGGCGCTCGCTTCTCCAACTCGTCCAAAGCGGAAGCCAGCGCCACCCGTCTCTCACGAAGGCGGTACTACGAGCGTTGGGCTCTCAGCGGGATTGGTGGAGCGGTCCGAGATAGACGGTGTTGCAGGGGTCGGTCCTGTTGCGACCATGCCAGGGTTTTGCAGTACCTGCTCGAGGGATCTCTTAGGCTGCGGCTATTGCTGAGGACTGGGACGACGTGTTAGGTGAAGCCGATTTCACGATCCGCGGGGTCACCGTGGACGACTACGGAGTCCCGTCGAACCTCATGGGCATGCACCACGAGGATTTCTTCTCGCTCTTGGGGCGCATCGTGGCGTCGTCTGCGAGTCTCGAAAACCACGTCCTGATCGTCTACCAGTCGCTCGTCAGAGCCGCGCAGAACGAGTACACAAACGTCCCGGTCGGAGAGCTGATCAAACGCTGCCGCAAAGAGCTTGAGCGGCTCGATAGCCGTCCCAGTGACGGTCAGCTCGTGGAGGTCTTCTTGACGAAGGCTGAAGCGATGGTCGAGAGGCGGAATAACTATGTCCACAATCTCTGGCCAGCCCAGCCGGACGGGCGTCTATTCGGGTGGCGACCGCCGCGAGAGAAAGGTGCGCGGGAGGCGATCACCGTCGAGGCGACGCTGCTCGAGATGCGCGGCGATCTCGCGTCGCTCCTCGAGCTCCTCGATGTGAGCTACTGGCACCGGCTCCTGTCGGTAGTTAGCTCGACCAACGGCTAGGGCGCGCCGGCTCGGCAATCACCGCGGCCAGTAGGTATTACGCAAGACGTTCGTTCGTTGTCCAGCGCACGCTGCGGTCCGATGCCGACTGCTGCGACGGTCGTCCATTCAGGCCTTGTAGACGAACGCTCGCGCGAGACGGTACGGTCGGCCGATGCGTCTCTCGAATCGCCCTGCCGTCGTGATCTAGGGCTGATGCACGACGTTGGCCGCCACGTCCAGGGGCTGCGGCTGAGCCTGGCACAGGACAAGGCGCCGCTGGCGCTGCTGCTGTCAGCTGGCTGCCCGGCCGGCGTCGAGGTCGGCGGCGTGCCACTGGTACCGGCGATCGGTGGCATGACCGATGCACTGCGCGCAACGTTGGAGACGTCGAAGGACAAGGACGCGTTCGCCCTGCTGCTCGCCTGCCTGGACGAGGACAAGGTCGACGAGCCTAACCTCGAGTGCTGGCTGTCGATGGTCCGTGCCCTGCAAGCGGTCGCCGCCGGCGCGCCGGTCCGCGGCCTGTCCAAGGCGCAGCTCGACGATCTGGAGAAGGCAATCACCGGCGCGATCGTCGAGCTCGTCGAATGCGAGCTGCCCGCCACCGGCACGCCGTTTCACGCGGTAGCGGCGTGGGCCGACGCGATGGAGCGTGAGCTGCCGGTGGAGGTGTTCACCACCAACTACGATCTGCTGCTCGAGCAGGCGTTCGAGTCGATGCGCAGCCCGTTCTTCGACGGCTTCGTCGGCGTCCGCCAGCCGTTCTTCGACAACGCCTCGATCCTCGCCGGCACCGTCCCGGCGCTGCCGCCGCGGTTCACCCGGCTGTGGAAGCTGCATGGCTCGGTCAACTGGTACCTCAACGACGACGACGTGGTCATCCGCGCGTCGACCGAGGCCGGAGACCGCCGGCTGATCCACCCGTCGCATCTGAAGTACGACGAGAGCCGCCAGATGCCGTATCTCGCGCTGCTTGACCGCCTGCGCGCCTACCTGTCTCAGCGCGGCGCGCTGCTGGTCACCTGCGGCTACTCGTTTCGCGACCGCCACATCAACGTGGTGCTCGGCGAAGGCCTGAAGGGCAACGCGACGGCCAGCCTGATTGCGTTGATGCGCAGCCCCCTGGCCTCCTATCCCGAGGCGAAGCTGCTGGCCGGCCAGCATCCGAACTTCGCGCTGTTCTGCCGCGACGGCGCGGTGATCGGCACCCGCGAAGGGCCATGGTCGTGTGAGTCCGAGCAGCTTGCGAAACTCGACGGCGTGCAGCAGGCCGACCCGGCCGCGCCGGTCGAGGTCACGCTCGGCGAGTTCGAGCAGTTCGGCAAGCTGCTGACCAGCCTGCTCGGCGTGCCGCTGCCTGAGGTCGCGTGACCGTCGATCCGACCCGGCTGGGGACCGTCGAGTCGGTCGGAGGCTCGACGGTCAGCGTCGCCCTCGACGTCAACGCGGCGTCGGGGCTGACCTATGTCGGCGGGCAGGGCTACCGCGCCGGACAGGTTGGCAACTTCGTGCGGATCGCCATCGGCCTGATCGACCTCTACGGCGTCATCTCCGAGATCGGCGCCGGCGCCGCCCCGGCCGCGGTCGCCGACGACGAGCCGCACGGCCACCGCTGGATGCGCGTCCAGCTCGTCGGCGAGGCGCTGCCCGGCGAGCCGTTCCGGCGTGGGCTGGGCGAGTACCCGACGATCGGCGACCCTGTGTTCCTGCTCACCGAGCGCGACCTCGTTCGCCTCTACGGCGAACCCGACGAGCTGCGCCACATCCGCATCGGCCAGCTGGCCGGCGGCGGGTCGGTGCCGGCGCGGATCAACCTCGACCGTCTCGTCACGCGCCATGCCGCGGTGCTCGGCGCTACCGGCTCGGGCAAGTCGACGACCGTCGCGCGGCTGCTCTCGCGGATCGTCGACTCTGATGCCTACCCGGGGGCCAGGGCGCTGCTGTTCGACCTGCACGGCGAGTACGCCGCCGCGCTCGGCGACTGCGCGACCGTGTTCTCGGCCGCCGCGGTGCCGCGCGCCGCCCACGAGCACCTCTACGTCCCTTACTGGGCGCTGCCGCTCGAGCTGCTCGTCGAGCTGACGATGGGCGCCGTTGATGACAAGGCGCTCGCGACGATCGGCGAGCTCGTTGTCGCCCTCAAGCGCGCCGCCCTGGCCACCGGCAAGCTCGACGGCGTCGACCCCGACACCATCACGCCCGACTCGCCGGTGCCGTTCTCACTCAAGCAGTTCTGGTTCGACCTGCACCAGGCCGAGCATGCGACCCACACCGCCCAGGGCGCGATCGCCCAGAACAACGACACGATCGCCTACGACAGCGACGAGAACGGCGAGCTAAAGGGCTCACCGGCCGACGTGATCCCGTCGCGCTATCACCCGCAGCAGGCCGGGCAGGTCTTCCTCAGCCAGCACGGCAAGCAGCTGCGCCGCCAGGTCGACCTGCTCGGCCAGCGGCTGCGCGACCCGCGGTATGCGTTCCTGCTGCGCCCCGGGCCATTTGAGCCCGACCTCGACGGCCAGATCGAAGCCGATCTCGACGTGCTGCTGCGCGACTGGCTCGGCGGCCGCCAGCCGCTGGCGATCCTCGACCTGTCGGCGGTGCCCAGCGCGGTGATCAACGCGCTGGTCGGCGCGATCGTGACGATCAGCTACGAGTCGCTGCTGTGGGGCCGGGCGCTGCCGGAGGGCGGCCGCGAGCGGCCGATTCTGATGGTCTTCGAGGAGGCCCACGCCTACCTCGGCAAGGAGGACGGCGGCCTGGCCGGCGAGCAGGTCCGCCGCGTCGTGCGCGAAGGCCGTAAGTACGGCGTCGGCGCGCTGATCGTCAGCCAGCGTCCGTCCGAGCTCGACGCGACGGTGCTGTCGCAGTGCGGGACGCTGATCGCGCTGCGACTGTCGAACTCGAGCGACCGCCAGCACGTCACGGGCGCGGCCAGCGACAACTTCCAGGGTCTACTGGCCAACCTGGCGATCCTGCGCACCGGCGAGGCACTGATCCTCGGCGAAGCGGTCGGCATGCCGATGCGGGTGCAGGTCGACGCGCTTGAGGAGGACCGGCGGCCCGACAGCCACGACCCGCCCGTGATCGCCGACCCGCCGCTTCCAGGTGGCTGGACGGCGCCGCGGCCAGACGACCCCGACTACGCAACGGTCGTTGCCGCGTGGCGCGCTCAGGACGCCCGTGGCCTCGGCGGAAAGGACCCCAAGACCATGGACCGTGAACCCGTCGACTCAGAGAACATCTCGTCGATCGGCTACGACGCCGAGAGCGAGACGTTGGAGGTCGAGTTCTCCAGCGGCCACGTCTACCAGTACTACAACGTGCCGCCTGGCGAATACGAGGCCCTCCTGTCCGGAGGTTCGATCGGTAAGTACTTCGCCGCCAACATCCGCAACGCCTACCAGTACGCGCGGCTATAGCGAGAGCCTCGGTGGGATCGCCGCGAATAGGCCAAGTCCGCTTTCGCTTTCCATGCATCTGAGCACCTGACGGGCACGTCGAGAGAGCGCCGCTTTCGCGTGCGAGGAGCGCTCTCGCGGTCGCAGAGCGCCGCTCCTCGCATCACGCCGACTCTCCCAACGACGTGGCGCCGAAGCGCGCACAACGAGGACGGCCCGCCGGGCGGCTTGCCGGTCAGCCCGCTCGTGCCGCGCCCCGCGGCGACCGGCTTCCGCTGGGCGGTGTAGACGCGCACCACCACGGGTAGCGCCGCGCGTCTCGCGCGTGGGCTGACTGTCGCGGAGTTAGGATCATGGCGTGGCGATCGATCAGCCGAGCCGCATGCGGGAGGCGGCCACGCAGGCGCACCGGGCGCAGGACGAGGGCGATCATGCGGCGCGAACGCTGCGTGGCGACGCTACGTCCTGATCGAGGACGCGCAGCGCGATCCGCAGGACTTGCTCGACGAAGGCATCGCGCTGAGCAAGGTCGCGATCGATCTCTGGCAGCAGGAGTGACGTTGAACGACTTCGCCGCGGCGCTTCGCGATCTCAACGCGTTCGGCATCCGCTACGTCATCGTGGGTGGCCTGGCTGTCATTCGACACGGAGCGGTTCGAGCCACGAAGGACGTCGATGCCGCGGTTGCGATGGACGGCGAGAACGTCGCGCCAGTCGAGAAACTGCTCGTGCACTGGCACGCAACCAACCCCGACGGCACGAGCTGCGCAGCACGCGGCTGGCGGCGGGAGGCGTCCTCGCCCTGCGCACACCACATTGCCTCGTCGACATCCTGTCCGAAGACCTGCTTCCCGCACCGTTTGACGATGTGCTGGCGCGCGCGGACGTCAAGCGGATCGACGGCGTCGCGGCGCCGATCTGCTCATTGGCCGACCTCGTGGCGATGAAGCGCGCGACGGGCTGGGGCACGGACCTTCTCGACCTCGAGCGCCTGAGCGATGCTCACGGCGCACTCCCGGCGATGGGCCGCAGCAGTAGCCCAGAGCCCAACGATCCCGCCGATCTGCTCCAAGCACGCGCTACACGCCTGCCCCCAGGACCGCCAGCGCCGCCGCGAACCTCGCGCTCGGGCGCATGACCTCGTCGACGCGCTCGGCGTCTGCCCGGTAGTAGCCCCCGAGGTCAACGGGCTCGCCCTGCACCGCGGCGAGCTCGGCGACGATCGCTTCCTCGTCGGCCGTCAGGCGCTCGGCCACCGCCGCGAAGCGCGCCGCCAGCTCGGCGTCATCGGCCTGGCCGGCGAGCTCCTGGGACCAGTACAACGCGAGATAGAAGTGGCTGCCGCGGTTGTCGAGCTCGCCGCACGTGCGCGACGGCGTGCGGCCGCGCTCCAGCAGGCTGCCGGTCGCCCGATCCAACGCCTCTCCGAGCAGCTTGGCGCGCGGGTTGCCCGTCTTCTCGGCGAGCGTCTGCAGCGACACGGCGAGCGCGAGGAACTCCCCGAGCGAGTCCCAGCGCAGGTGGTTCTCCTTCAGCAGCTGCTGGACGTGCTTGGGCGCCGACCCCCCGGCGCCGGTCTCGAACAGCCCACCGCCGTTCATCAGCGGCACGACCGAGAGCATCTTCGCGCTCGTCCCGAGCTCGAGGATCGGGAACAGGTCTGTGAGGTAGTCGCGCAGGACGTTGCCGGTCACCGAGATCGTGTCCTCGCCGGCCCGGGCGCGCTGCAGCGTGAAGCGCGTCGCCTCGGCGACGGGCATCACCTCGATCCGCAGGCCATCGGTGTCGAGGTCCTGGAGCGCCGGGCGCACCTTCTTCAGCAGCTCCGCGTCGTGCGCGCGCGTCTCGTCGAGCCAGAAGACGGCGGGCGCCCCGGTCGCGCGCGCGCGTCGAACGGCGAGCGCCACCCAGTCGGCGATCGCCGCGTCCGTGGTCTGACACATCCGCCAGATGTCACCGGCCTGCACGTCGTGGGAGAGCAGCGTCGCATCGCCGTCGCCCACGACCCGCACCGTTCCCGCGGACGCGATCTCGAAGGTCTTGTCGTGCGAGCCGTACTCCTCAGCCTTCTGGGCCATCAGGCCGACGTTGGGCGTCGTCCCCATCGTCGCCGGATCGAACGCCCCGTGCTCGCGGCAGTCGTCGATCGTCTCGGCGTACAGCGCCGCGTAGGAGGAGTCGGGGATGACGTACTTGCAGTCCTGAAGCTCGCCGTCGGCGTTCCACATCTGACCCGACGAGCGGATCGCCGCGGGCATCGAGGCGTCGACGATGACGTCTGACGGCGCGTGCAGGTTCGTGATGCCCTTGTCCGAATCGACCATCGCGATCGAGGGGCCGGCGGCGAGCGCGGCGGCGACCGCATCGCCGGCCTCCGGATGCGCGGCAAGCAGGCTTGCAAGCCCGTCGTTCGGGCTGGCGTCCAGACCCGCGAAGACGTCGCCCACCACGGCCCGCACCGCATGGCCGAAGATGATCGGGTCGGACACCTTCATCATCGTCGCCTTCAGGTGCACGGAGAACAGGACGCCGCGATCCTTGGCGTCGGCGACCTGTTCGGCAAGGAAGGCGTCAAGCGCGGCGCGACGCATGACGGCGGCGTCGAGCACCTCGCCTGCCAGCACGCCGATGCGCTCCCTGAGCACCGTGACGGCGCCGTCGGCGCGGACGTGCTCAACGCGCACCGCGCCGTCGGCGTCGACCGTCACCGACCGCTCGGTGCTGCGGAAGTCGCCGCCGGACATCGTCGCGACGTGCGACGCGGAGTCCGGCGACCACGCGCCCATCCTGTGCGGGTGCTTGCGCGCGAAGGCCTTGACGGAGGCCGGCGCGCGGCGATCGGAGTTGCCCTCGCGCAGGACCGGATTGACCGCTGAGCCTTTGACCGCGTCGTACCTCGCGCGATCGGGATCGCCCGGATCCGCCGGGTAGTCAGGGATCGCGTATCCCTTGTCCTGCAGCTCGGCGATCACCGCCCTCAGCTGCGGCAGCGACGCGCTGATGTTCGGCAGCTTGATGATGTTCGCGTCCGCTGTCGTGGCGAGCTCGGCGAGCTCGGCGAGCGCATCGGGGACCCGCTGCTCGGGGCGCAGGTGCTCGGGAAAGCGGGCGAGGACCCTGCCGGCGAGCGAGATATCGCGCAGCGCGACGTCCACGTCCGCGGCACCGGCGAACGCCTGCACGATCGGCAGCAGCGACGCCGTGGCAAGCGCGGGCGCTTCGTCGGTGAGGGTGTAGATGATCGTCATCGGCGGGCCGACACGCTAGCGTCATCATCCTGCCCAACCTCTACGGAGCCATCGTCTCCGATCTCTGCGCCGCGATGATCGGCGGTCTGGGCATGGCGGTGCGCGAACATCGGCACCGACGCCGCGGTGTTCGAGGCGATGCACGGATCATCACCGCCCTACGCGGGCTCCAACCGAATGAACCCGACCGCGCTCATGCTGTCGGGCGTCTACCTGCTCGACCACGTCTGTGAGCGCGCGGAGGCGCGCGCGGTGCAGAACGCGATCGCGGCGGTCATACGCGAAGGCGACAAGGTCACATACGATCTCAAGCCCAGTCGCACGGACCCCACCGCCGTCGGCACCAGCGAGTTCGCCGACGCAGTGATCGAGGAGATGAACGCATGACGAACGCCCCAGTGCAGGTCGCGGTCACCGGCGCCGCCGGTCAGATCGGATACGCGCTGCTCTTCCGCATCGCCTCCGGCCAGTTGCTGGGGCCTGATACTCCCGTTGCGCTGAAGCTGCTTGAGATCCCGGCGGCCGTCGCGGCGGCCGAGGGCACGACGCTCGAGCTGACCGACTGCGCCTTCCCGCTGCTGGCCTCCGTGGACATCTACGACGATCCGGCGCAGGCCTTCGACGGCGTGAACATCGCGATGCTCGTGGGCGCGCGCCCGCGCTCGAAGGGCATGGAACGCGCCGACCTGCTCGAGGCCAACGGCGCGATCTTCAAGCCGCAGGGCGAAGCGCTGAACGCCGGCGCCGCCGATGACGTCAAGGTGCTCGTCGTCGGCAACCCGGCCAACACCAACGCGCTCATCCTCGCGGCCAACGCGCCTGACATCCCTGCCGAGCGGATCACCGCGATGACGCGCCTGGATCAGAACCGCGCCGTCGCGCTGCTCGCACAGAAGCTCGGCGCCGGCGTCGAGGACGTCGCCGACCTCGTCGTGTGGGGCAACCACTCGCCGTCGATGTTCCCCGACCTCTTCAACGCCACGGTGAACGGCGAGCGCGCCGTCGATCAGGTCGACATGGACTGGTATGAGAACGAGTACATGCCGCGCGTTGGCAAGCGCGGCGCCGAGGTCATCGCCGCGCGCGGCGCGTCGTCGGCGGCGTCGGCGGCCAACGCCGCCATCGACCACGTGCGCGACTGGGTCGCCGGCGCCGAGGGGCTGCGGTCGATGGCCGTTGCGTCCGACGGCTCATACGGCGTGCAGGAGGGGATCATGTCGAGCTTCCCGGTGCGCCTGACGGGCGGTGGCTATGAGATCCAGCAGGGCCTTGAGGTCGGCGAGTTCGCCCAAGCGAAGATCGATGCCACGGTCAAGGAGCTGACCGACGAGCGCGCCGCGGTGGCAGCGCTCGGTTTGGTGTAGTCGAGCGATCGGGGTCAGGCCCACTGTGTGGCCCGACCCCGGATATCGCTGAAGTTCAGGCGGCTGCCTTGGGATGCCAGCCGCGACCGTCCTTGGAGACCAGCCCGTCCTCTGCCAGGCCCGGCAGCACCCGGTACAGGTAGTTCTGCTTGATGCCCATCTTCTCGGCGAGCTCGGGGATGGTGATCCCCGGGCTCTGCGTCACGAGTGCGAGGGCCTCGGCACCGCGTGTCCCGCTGCCCTTCGGACGCCCGCGGCGGCCGCTGCCGCCCGAGCTTGATCGCCGCTTGGCCGGCGACTTCGTCGTACGCCCGCCACCGCGGGCCGGAGCCGCTGCCTTGGCCGTGACGGGCATGCCGTCCAGTGCCGCTGCAGCCGCTTCCAAGCGCTGGTACTCCTCGACCAAGGGCTTGAGCTCCTTCAGTCGCGCCCCGATCTCACTTCGCTTCTCATCCAGGAAATCTGCCATGTACGTCTCCCCGTGCGGCGATTGATTTACTTATACCCCGTCATCCTAGCCAACGGAGAGGACGGACGACAAGAAGCATCCGCGCAACCAGGTCCGCTACCGCCGACTTTCGAGAATGCGTTTTAGTCGGGCGAGCGACGCTCGCGCCTCCTTTTCCGGAATCCCACCCACGAGCACCTTGGAAGCGGCCGCGCCGAGAGGCCCGAAGGGGGTGCGAAACTCGTTGCGGTAGTCAAAATGCGTAAGTCCGTTGCGAGCACTGAGGCGATGCTCGGTGACGGCCTTGGAACGTGCCGGGCCGTTGCCCTCCCAGCGCGCGCAGTCCGGTGGGCGCATGACGTCGAGCTTCCAGCGTACCTTGAAGCGCACGCCGCGCAGGTGCAGCGTCTGGTCCATCCGGAAGCCGCGACGCAGCGGACCCGTGTCGACGTTTGAGACCGCGTCGACGATCGTCACCCAGTCACCGAAGTGCGACGGATCCATGACGTAGTCCCACACATCCTGCATGGGGGCGTCGATGTCGATGCTCGCGGTCACGACGGACACCGCGCGCAGCCTACCTCGCGGTCGGCCGCGTCAGCGTGCGCGCAGAGGCTCGTCGGACTCCCAGGAGCGCAGGGCGGCCTCCACGGCGCGGTCGAAGGCGTGCAGGCGCACGCCCAGCAGCCCGGCGGCACGGTCGTCGCGCGCGAGCAGGTCAGCCGACAGGCTCTCCATCAGGGGAACGATGAAGCCCGGGTCCTCTCCGGCGATCGCCGCGGCGATCGGCGCCGCGATCGGCGTCGCGTCGCGCCGGAGACGCAGCGCCGGGCGGCGGACGAGCATGAGGTCGGCGATGCGCTGCACGATCGCCTCGTAGGTCAGCGTCTGGGGCCCGGCGATGTCCAGCGACACGCCCCCGCCGCCCAGCGGCGTCGTCGCAGCCGATGCCAGCAGCGCGCGGACGTCGCGCACGTCGATCGGCTGCGTGCGATGGGCACGCCAGGCAGGCAGCGCGAGCACGCGCATGCGCTCGACGAGCCGGACGAGGAAGCGAAACGATCGCGAACGCGCCCCGATGACGATCGATGCGCGCAGCGCGAGCGCCTCGGGTGCCCCGGCGAGCAGGATGCGCTCGACCTCCAGGCGACTGGAGAGATGGCGCGACAGCGTGCGGCCGGTGGGAACGATGCCACCGAGGTAGACGATGCGGCGCACGCCCGCCCGCCCGGCGGCTGCGACGAAGTTCCGCGCGGCCGCGCGCTCACGCGCCTCGAAGCCGGCGACCGCCCCCTCCATCGAATGCATGAGGAAGTACGCGACGTCGATCCGCCTCAGCGCCTGCTGCAGACCCTCACCGCTGACGGCGTCCCCTCGCACGACCTCGATCGATGCCGACACGCGTCGCGGGTCGCGCGAGAGTCCTCGCAGCTCGTGGCCGGCGCGGGCGAGGACGGGCGCCAGGGACGCGCCGATCGAGCCGCTGATCCCGGTCAGAAGGATGCGCATCGGGTTACCATCGTTGCCGATGCGCTTGCTGGGCACACTGCAGCAACGTGCCCGCGCCCAGCTCCCGCGCGCGCACTACGACTACTTCGCCGGCGGGGCCGGCGACGAGCAGACGCTGAGAGAGAACGCCGCCGCCTGGCGCCGGGTCTGGATCTCCCCGCGCGTCATGGTCGATGTCAGCCGCGTCGATCCGTCGTGCGTGCTGCTCGGCCGCCGCCTGGCGCTGCCGATCCTGCTCGCCCCGATGGCCTCCCAGCGACTGCTTCACCACGACGGCGAGCTCGCCGCCGCCCGGGCTGCGGGCGCCGCGGGCACGGTCTACTGCCTGTCGACGCGAGCGACCGCGGACCTCGCCGAGGTCGCGGCGGCGGCATCGGGCCCGCTGTGGTTTCAGCTGTACGCCGACCGCAACCGCGAGCACAGCGAGCGCGTGCTCGCCCGCGCCGCCGAGCACGGCTACGAAGCGGTGATGCTGACCGTGGACCTGCCCGTCGGCGGCCGCCGCGAGCGCGAGCGCCTGCACGGCGCGTTCCCATTCCCCGACGGGGTGGCGCTCGCGTCGCACCTGGGCTCACGGGCCGCGACCAGTCAGACCCCGATCGGGGGTTGGGATTGCACACTGACGTGGTCCGACGTGGGGTGGGTGCGCGCCGCGAGCGGGCTGCCGGTCGTCGTCAAGGGCGTCCTGTCGGCCGCGGACGCCGTCGCGGCCGTCGAGGCCGGCGCGGACGCGATCGTCGTCTCCAATCACGGCGGGCGCCAGCTCGACGGCTGCGTGCCCACGGCGGTCGCCCTGCGAGACGTGGCCGCGGCGGTCGGCGGGCGCGTGCCGGTCCTCGTGGACGGCGGGATCTCAGACGGCGCCGACGTCGTGCGCGCGCTGGCGCTGGGTGCCGACGCCGTCCTCGTCGGGCGACCCTACGCGTGGGGCCTGGCGGCCGATGGCGAGGACGGCGTGCGAGATGTCCTGGACGCCTTCGCCGAGGATCTGCGTCTGACGCTCGCGCTCACCGGCTGCGCCACGCTCGCCGACGTCGACGCCGACCGCGTCCGGCTCGCGGCCTGGTGAGAAATCTGTCGCACAGAGCGTGAACCGGGCCGACGACCGGGGGCGAAGTTTGCATGCCGGCAACCTCATTCGGGGAGGCCCAGCGTTTCGTTCGCCATTTGCGGGCTGCCGTTCTCGAAAAACCATCAAGGAGCGAAGAGCCGGCCTGCGAGCCCCTTGTGAGGCGTGCGGGCGCGTGGTTGATTTGCCCTCGGTCGCAAGCACCAACGACAGGGGGCACTTCAACACATGGCAACGAGCAGGTCGACGAAGAAGCCGGTATGCGAGGACTGTTTCTTTCGCTGCAATCTGCTGTGCGCGCTCGCGCTCGACGAGCCCTGCACGACGTTTCGCCCCGACAGCCCCGAGGGCCTGCGTCCTCCCCAGCAGCTGCGGTTCAGCTTCCGCCAGGAACGGCGCACGCGGTCGGCGTGGGCCTTCCCCTCCGCGCAGGAACAGGCCGTGCGGCACGCCTCCTGACGAGGGCGGACGCCGCACTCGTGCGCGCTGTGTCACACAAGGCGGCCGCACCCGCGACATAGAGTCAGCGTGTGCGCATCACGGTGCTGGGGAAGTCACCGGCGTGGCAGGACGCCGGCGGTGCTTGCAGCGGGTACCTCGTAGAGGAGGGTGGCACGCGGGTGCTCGTCGACTGCGGCAGCGGCGTCTTCGCCAGGCTGCGAACGGTGGTGGACTACGTCGACGTCGACGCGGTCGTCGTGTCGCACATGCACGCCGATCACTTCCTCGACGTCATCCCGTTCGCCTGCGCGCTGACCTACACCCCGCGCCAGCAGCCGCTCCCCGTCGCGGGCTGGCCGGGCACCAACCTCCCGGCGCGCCCGCGCCTGCTCGTGCCGCCCGGAGCGACGGAGGTCCTGCGTGCCGCGGCCCGCATGCTCGGCCAGGCATCACTGCTGGAGTCGGCGTTCCGCTGTAGCGAGTACGACGTCGGCGAGACCCTTGAGCTCGGCGGGCTGGCGGCACGCTTTCAGCCGGTGCCGCACTACATCGCGACGAACGCGATCCAGATCACCCCCGCCGCCGGCGGCGGGCGCTTCACCTACGGCGCCGACCACGGCCCGACTGAGGTGCTGCGCGACTTCGCCGGCGCCACCGACCTGCTGCTGCTCGAAGCGACGCTTCCGCGGCCGGAGCGCTCGGGCCCGCGCGGGCACCTCACGCCGTCGGAGGCCGGCGAGCATGCGTCCGACTGCGACGCCGCGCGGCTCGTCTTGACCCATATCTCCGACGAGCTCGACGCCGACTGGGCACTCGCCGAGGCGCGCCGCACCTATGGGGGCCCGGTCGAGATCGCCCGCCCGGGCGCCGTCTACACCGTCTGAGAACCTCTTCGCGCGCCGCGGTGATCCGCGGGACATCGACCGTCGTTGATATACCCGTGCGGGAACTGGCCCGCCGCTTGACCCGGGAGTCCCGACGATGCTGCGCCACACCACGATCGCGGTGATCGCCGCCGCGCTGCTCGCCCTGGCCGGCTGCGGCAGCGAGAGCACGTCGGCGCTGCGCGTGAGCGGCTCGACGACCGTCAACCCGGTCGCCGCCGACGCGGCGCAGGCCCTCGACGGCACCCTGGACGTCCGCGTCGACGCACAGGGCGGCTCGGCGGGCGGCATCGCCCAGCTCGGCAAGGGCCAGGTGGACATCGCGATGAGTTCCAAGGAGCTCAGCGCAGAGGACCGCAAGCAGTTCCCCGACACGGACTTCCAACCGACGCAGATCGGCGCCGACGCCGTCGGCATCGTCGTGCGCCGCGAGGTCGTCGACGGGGGCCTGAAGTCCGTCGACGAGCGCCAGCTGCGCCGGCTGTTCGAGGGGCGGGTGAAGAACTGGATGCAGCTCGGCGGGCCCGACCTGGACGTCTTCGTCTATGACAAGGAGCCCGGCCGCGGCACGCGCGAGGTACTCGACACGTTCCTCTACGACCAAGACGCCAAGGCGCCGCCGCCGCCGGACTCCCCGCGCTACGCGATCGTCGGAGGCAACGAGGAGACGCGCTCCAAGCTGCTGTCGACGGAAGGCTCGGTGGGCCCACTGTCCAGCGCCTTCGTGACCGGCGTCAAGCAGCTCGCGCTGCTCGCCGTCGATGGCATCCTGCCCACCGCGGAGACGATCGAGGACGGCAGCTACGCGCTGGCGCGACCGCTCTTCCTGATCACAGACGGTCCGCCCGACGGCGCGGCGGAGCGCTTCATCAACTACGTCCTGTCGACGCCCGGCCAGAAGCTCGTGACCAAGCACGGCTACGTCACCGTCGACGAGCTGGCCGGTTGAGCTGAGCATCGTGGGGGCCGGTGTGAGCCCCGGGTCGGCGATCTGCCGGACGGCGCCGCGCGCCGCGCTGACGGCCGGCGCCCCGATCGGCCTCGGGCTCGGTGTCGTGATCGTCGAGTACGCCTCACCGCGGATGGGCGCCTGGCTGCGCGCGTGCGCGGTCACGCTGGCCGGGGTCCCGTCGATTCTCCTGGGGGCTCGCGGGTTACGCGCTGCTGTCGACGGCGCTGGGGTGGAACAAGAGCTGGCTGGCCGGCGCGATCGTGCTGTCGGCGATCGCCGTGCCCGTGATCGCGATCTCCGTCGCAACCGCGCTCGAGAGCCTGCCGGCCGAGCGCCGCGAGGCGGCGAGCGCGCTGGGCCTGCGCCGCGACCAGCTCGTGCGCTCGATCGTCCTGCCGCATACGCGCCCCGCGCTGGCGACGGGGCTGCTGCTGGGCCTGGCCCGCGCGGCCGGTGAGACGGCCCCGCTGCTGTTCACCGCGACGGTCTTCGCGGGAGCCGACGCGCTGCCGACCGGGATCGTCGACGAGCCCGTCGTCGCGCTGCCGACGCACATCTTCACGCTCGCCCAGGACGCGGCCGATCCGGCGGCGCTGCAGGCCGCATGGGGATCGGCGCTGGCGCTGCTGCTCGTGGCGGCGCTGCTGCTGCTCGCCGCCGCGCCGGTGCGCCGCCGCCTGGCGACCCGGGGCGGCGCGTGAGCGCCGCCGTCCCGGCGCTGCGCGCCCGCGATGTGTGCGTGGCCCACGGCGACGACGTGCTCGTCAGCCCCATGTCACTGGACGTCGAGGCGGGCGCGACGGTCGGCCTGTGCGGGCCTTCGGGCTCGGGCAAGTCGACGATCCTGCGCGCGGTCGTCGGCCTGTTGCCCGACGGCCTGCGCGCTCGCGGGGAGATCGTCGTGCTCGGGACCGACGTCGGCGACCCGGCCAGCGACATGCCGGCGCTGCGCGCGCGGGCCGTCCTCGTCGGCCAGGTCCCGACCGTCTTCCCCGAGTCGATCCTCGCCAACGCGCTGTTCGGGCTTCGCCACGTCGTCCGCGCCCCGCGTGAGCAGCTGGTGGCCCGAGCGCGCGCCGGACTCGTCGAGGCGGGCCTGTGGGAGGAGGTCTGCGACCGCCTGGACGCGCCGGCGTCGCAGCTGAGCATCGGCCAGCGCCAACGCCTGTGCCTGGCGCGCGCGCTGGCACTCGATCCCGACCTGCTGTTGCTCGACGAGCCGACCAGCGCGCTTGACGGCGACTCGAAGGCGATCGTCGAAGCGGCGATCGGACGCCTCGGCGGCCGGCGGGCGCTGCTCGTCGTCTCCCACGACCCCGCGCAGCTGCGGCGGCTGTGCGGCGAGGTGGTCTCGCTGGAGAGCGTCGCGACGGGGTAGCCTGAACGCACTGATGGCCAGAGAGCGCGATCTGTTCGCCAACTTCGAGCGCATGCGCAGGGAGATGGATGAGCTGTTCGGCGACGTCTTCGGCTCCGTCGGGCTGACCTCGCGACGGACCGGCTTCTCGCCCGCGGTCGACGTCTTCTACGCCGACGAGCCCCCGCGCGCGATCGTGCACGCGGAGCTCGCCGGCATCGACGCGGGCGATCTCGGCCTGGAGATCCAGGGGCGCGAGCTGACGCTGACCGGCAACCGCCGCGAGGCCGATGTCGAGGGCCGCGTCTACCAGCAGCTGGAGATCGAGCACGGGCCGTTTCGCCGCACGATCGCCCTCGGCGCCGATGTCCTCGCCGACGAGGCGCGCGCCACCTACCAGGACGGGATCCTGCGCGTCGAGCTGCCGCTGGCCGACGTCGAGGCCCGCACGCGCAGCGTCCCGATCGAGCGCGCCGACGACGAGGCGCCGTCTCGCGACGGCATCGCGCGCCGCGAGGCACTGCCGTGATCGAGATCATCAGCGACGGCAGCTCGGCGCAGGAGATCGACATCGGCGCGCGCCAGCCGCTGCCCGAGACGCTGCCGGTCCTGCCGCTGCGCGAGACGGTGCCCTTCCCCGACACGCTGACGCCGCTGGCGATCGGCCAGGAGCGCTCGGTGCAGCTCGTCAACGACGTGCTCGCCGGCAACCGCATGCTCGTCATGGCCGCAAGCCGCCAGCCCGAGCTGGAGGAGCCCGGCCCGCAGGAGCTCTACGAGGTCGGCGTCGTCGGCGTCGTCGCGCGCATGCTGAAGGTCCCCGACGGCACGCTGCGGCTGCTCGTCCAGGGCGCCCAGCGCGTGCGGATCGACACGTGGGCCGAAGAGAAGCCCTACCTCGTCGCCGCGATCTCCGAGCTGCCCGACGTCGTCGAGGAGAGCCTCGAGCTGACGGCGCTCATGCGCTCGGTCCAGCAGACGTTCTCGCAGATCGTCGAGGCTGTCCCCTACCTGCCCGAGGAGCTGCAGATCGCCGTCGCGAACGTCGAGGACGCAAGTGCGCTGAGCCACCTGATCTCCGGCTCGCTGCGCCTGCCGACCGAGCGCAAGCAGGAGCTCTTGGAGGAGGTCAACGTCGCGCGCCGGCTGCGCCGCCTGACCGAGGTGCTCGCGCGCGAGCTGGAGGTGATCTCGATCGGCTCGGAGATCCAGAGCCAGGTGCAGTCAGAGATGGATCGCACGCAGCGCGAGTTCGTGCTGCGCCAGCAGCTCAAGGCGATCCAGGACGAGCTCGGCGAGTTCGACGAGTCCGCGGCGGAGGCCAACGAGCTGCGCGAGCAGCTTGCCGCGCTGGAACTGCCCGCCGACGTGCGCAAGCAGGCCGACCGCGAGCTCGGCCGCCTGGAGAACCTGCCCACGCAGGCCGCCGAGCACGGCGTCATCCGCGCCTACCTGGAATGGATCGCCTCGCTGCCGTGGGATCACAGCACCGAGGACAACCTCGACCTCGACCACGCGCGGACGGTGCTCGACGAGGACCACTACGGCCTGGAGCAGGTCAAGGACCGCATCCTGGAGTTCCTGGCGGTGCGCAAGCTCAAGCCGGACGCCCGCGGCACGATCCTGTGCTTCGTCGGCCCGCCGGGCGTCGGCAAGACGTCGCTTGGCAAGTCGATCGCGCGGGCGCTTGACCGCGAGTTCGAGCGGATCTCGGTGGGCGGCGTGCGCGACGAGTCCGAGATCCGCGGCCACCGGCGCACGTACATCGGCGCGATGCCCGGCACGATCATCCGCGCGCTGCGCGACGCCGGATCCAACAACCCCCTGTTCATGATCGACGAGATCGACAAGATGGGCTCGGACTTCCGCGGCGATCCCGCCAGCGCGATGCTCGAGGTCCTGGACCCCGAGCAGAACGAGCACTTCCGCGACCACTACCTCGACCTGCCCTTCGACCTCTCGAAGGTCATGTTCATCACGACCGCCAACACCCTGGACACGATCCCCGGGCCGCTGCGCGACCGCATGGAGATGATCGAGATCGCCGGCTACACCGCCGACGAGAAGCTGCAGATCGCCAAGCGCTACCTCGTGCCGCGCCAGGCCGAACGCAACGGCCTGCGCCGCTCGCAGCTGCGCATCACCGACGCGGCGCTGCGGGCGGTCATCGGTGACTACACGCGCGAGGCGGGCGTGCGCGAGCTCGAGCGCCAGATCGGCGCGATCGGGCGCAAGGTCGCGCGCGGGGTGGCCGAGGAGCAGCCGGCGAAGGGGTCGATCGGCGAGGCGACCGCGCGCGAGCTGCTGGGCCGCCGGCGCTATCACTCCGAGGCCAAGCGCCGCACGCGCCTGCCGGGCGTCGCGACGGGCCTGGCATGGACGCCGGTCGGCGGCGACGTGCTGTTCGTCGAGGCGACCGCGATGGACGGCGACGGCGAGCTGCAGATCACCGGCCAGCTCGGCGAGGTCATGAAGGAATCAGCGCAGGCCGCGATGTCCTACGTGCGCGGGCACCTGTCGCTCGTCGCCCCCGACCTGCCGACCGACTGGTTCAAGCACCACGACGTGCACATCCACGTCCCGGCGGGCGCGATCCCCAAGGACGGGCCGAGCGCCGGCATCACGATGGCGACCGCGCTGGCGTCGCTGCTGTCGGGCCGTCAGGTGCGCGCCGACGTCGCGATGACCGGCGAGATGACCCTGACCGGGCAGGTGCTGCCGATCGGCGGGCTGAAGGACAAGGCGCTCGCCGCCCAGCGCAACGGGATCGGCTGCATCATCGCGCCGCAGCTCAACGAGCCCGACACCGAGGAGATCCCCGAGCACCTGCGCTCCAAGCTGACATTCGACTTCGTCGAGGAGATCGGCGACGTGCTCGAGCTGGCCCTGGAGCCCGTGGAACAGGCCGTCTCGCCCAACGGACGCTCCCGCACAGCGGGTGGGCGCGGCGAAGACCGGGTATATGCTCGCGGTAAGCGATCCGCGAGAACAGCAAGCGACCAGAGGTGACAGAGATGGCAGCAAAGGACAAGGCCGAGGCCGCCGCGTCAGCGGCTCACAGCGCCGGCAAACCGTACGTGCAGCGCTTCATGCAGGACGACGAGCTGCGCGACAACATGGTCGTCGCGGTCGAAGCTGCGCGCAATGCCTACGCGCGCCTGAACAACGGCAAGAAGCCGGCCAAGGCGCTGATGGAGGACAAGAAGCTGCACAAGGAGATCAAGCGCTCCTCCGACGCCCTGCGCGACGCGACGACCGCGCTGCGCGCGGCCCCCAAGGGCGCGACCCCGGCGAAGGCCAAGCGCAAGGGCGGCCTCGGCAAGCTGCTGCTCGTCGCCATCGTCGGCGGCGTCATTGCCCTCGCCGCCAGCGAGGGCCTGCGCAACAAGGTGCTCGACGCGCTCTTCGGTGCCGAGGAGGAGTTCGACTACAGCTCCAACACCACGCCAACCGCCCCGCCCGCGGAGCCCGCCGCAACCTGACGCGTACGCCGTTTTGCAGCACCAAGAGGCGCCCTCCAGGGCGCCTCTTCTTCGTTGCGTGTCGATTAATGGGCGGCGGGCTTGGGTGAGCCGAAGCGGGTGCCGATCGTGATCAGCAGGTGCGCCACGCCGAGCACGATGAAGAACGCCGTCGGCGCGGTCTCGCCCGAGAAGCCGAACAGAAACGGCGCCGCGACGAGCACCGCGGCCAGCGCGTAGTCCAGCAGGACATGGACGCTGATCGGGATCGAGTTGACCAGCGAGCTCGAGCCCTCGGTCGTGGCGGCCACGATCAGCACGACCACGCCGGCGACGATCGACAGGGCGATAGCGGCTGACGCCTCGAAGGCGAAGAGAAACGGCGCGACGATGAACAGCACGCCGGCGGCGTACTCGATGACCCCGTGCACGAAGCGGGGGATGGGACCTTGACGCAGCATCGCTGCTGAGACGATACCTCTCGGCGCGCTCGTCAGCCGAACAGCCGCTGCATCTTCAGCAGCACGCGCGGATCGCCCCACGGGCGCATCCGCCCTCGCGCGACGAGCGCGGGCGCAGCGGCGCGGCTGGAGACGAGGTCGGCGAAGTCGTCGAAGCGCAGGCGCAGGCGCACGGTCGGCTTGGCCAGCCGCCCCTGCACGGCGACCTTGTGGGAGCCGTCGAGCTGCAGGTACCACGGATCGTGGTCGCGAAAGTCCCACTGGATCGTCGTGCCGGCCGGCACCTCGGTGCCGCGCGCGGTGCGCGCGAGGAGGTCCATGAGGATCCGCACGGTGTCAGGATCGCGGCCGATCGGTCCGTTGCGCTCGCCGAGCAGGCCGGCGCGCAGCAGCGTGAGCGCCTGCTCGCCGCGGGCGCGCGGCGAGACGTCCATCGGCAGCGGGAAGTGGGCGATGTCGTCCAAGGGCAGGCCGATCGCGCGCAGCTTGGCCTCGTTGGAGATCGCGCCCTGCTCGAAGAGGTCCTCCATGCTGAAGCCGAAGCACTCGGTGTAGGAGGTGTCCCAGCCGGGCGGGATCGGCACGCTCAGCGTCCACGACAGCACCTCGCGGATGACGTCGACGATCGCGTCCTGCGTACCCTGCGGGTCGGCTTCGTAGAGGTCGGCCAGCAGCTTCACACCGAAGGCGATGTGGCGCTGCTCGTCGATCGCGACGTTGGCGATGCCCGCCCGGAAGCCGGGCATGAGGTCCAGCGCCTCCAGCGAGCTGTCGATGATGTGCTGGCCGGGCTGGGCGAGCGTCCCCTCGACGACGACGTGGTAGAGCGCGATCGCCTCGGCGAGCTTGCGCGGCGAATGGTCGCGGCGCAGCTCGGCGGCCATGGCGTCCAGGCGTCCGAACAGTTTGCGGTGTCCCCAGGACAGCTGCGGCGCCGTCGCGCGCAGCCCGCCGGCCAGCGTGCCGTCGCCGGCGCCGACGACCTCGTGCATGAAGCGGTGAAAGAAGACCGCGTGGCGGGCCTCGTCGACCTGCTGGGTGGCGAGGAAGTACTTCTGCTCCTCAAGCGGCGCCGCGTCGATGTAGGGCGAGAGGTTGTCGGCGACCGAGTCCTCGCCATGAAAGAACAGCGAGTACAGCCACAACGCCCCGCGCCGCTGCTCGTCGGTGAAGTGCTCGTGCCAGTCGATGCGGTCCTGCGTGAAGTCGATCTCCGTCGCCGACCAGTTCCCGCGCTCCCAGCGCGCGTACAGATCGGCGTAGTCGATCTGCTGCGTGGCTGCGGGAATCGCGACGGCCATTCGTCGCGCGGACGCTAGCGCAGCGGTCGCCGAGCAGAGCCGCGACGACCCAATCTGGATCCAAGACAGTCCAAGTATCTGGATCAACTGGCGCTAGACTCCAAATTCTGGGATGGCCTTGGAACGAATTGGAAGCACCAAATGCGAGTGGCCCCACCACCTGACCTCAAGCAGCTGCGACCGAAACGCCTGTGGGAGATCTTTGCTTCTGGAGCCGTCAGCGCTGGAGCAACCGATGACGGCACGTATCTGCATTGGGACAAGCTCAGGCACCTCGCTCCGCCAGAGGGCCTCAGCAGCGAGGAGTGGTGGTGGCTGGTCAAGGCCAACCGTCGCCCGATGCTCCGGCCGCTGCCGCTGACGGACGCCGAGGGCCGGCTGTTCGTATACGCCACACCCGACCGGGCACTCCAGCTGCTGCACCACATCGACAAGCGCTGCAGCGGCGAGATCGCGATGCCCGAGGTCGTAACGGCTGACGACCAGGCCCGCAGCCACTACCTCGTCAACTCGCTCATGGAGGAGGCGATCCGGTCAAGCCAATTGGAAGGAGCCACGACCTCCCGCCATGTCGCGAAGGAGCTGCTGCGGTCCGGTCGAGAGCCGAACGATCGCAGCGAGCGGATGATCCTCAACAACTTCCGGGCGATGGAGTTCATGCGCGACATCGACGATGTGCTCACGCCAGTCATCGTCCTCGAACTCCACCGGATCCTCACCGATGGCACGCTCGATGATCCTGACGCAGCCGGTCGCCTGCAGACACCCGAGGACGAACGCATCGCTGTGCGCGATCGTCGCGACGGGCAGGTCATCCACGCGCCGCCGCCCGCCGATCAGCTCCCGGATCGCCTGCAGGCTATGTGTGCGTTCGCCAACGAGCCGCTGGACGCCGAGCGCTTCATTCATCCCGTCGTGCGGGCGATCCTGCTGCACTTCTGGCTCGCCTTCGATCACCCGTTCGAGGACGGCAATGGCCGCACGGCCCGCGCGATCTTCTACTGGTACATGCGTACTCGGGGCTACTGGCTCGTGGAGTACCTGTCGATCTCGCGCATCCTCGCCGACGCTCCCGGCCAGTACGCCACGTCCTTTGTGCTCACGGAGACCGACGACCGCGATACCACGTACTTCCTGCTCCACCAGCTCGGCGTCATGGAGCGCGCCATCACGGAGCTCCACGCGTACCTCGCCCGCAAGGTCAAGGAGGTGCGGGACGTCGAGCATCTCATACGGGCAAGCTCACAGGGCTTCAATCACCGCCAGCTCGCCCTGTTGGGCCATGCCATGCGGGCCCCGGGACACGGCTATACGTTCCACTCGCACTCCGCGAGCCACAAGGTCACGCATGAGACCGCCCGCAACGACATCCTGCCGCTCATCGAGCGGGGGCTGCTCGAACGATCACGACCCGGGCGCAGCTACGTATTCACCGCGGCTCCGGGATTGGCCGCCCTGCTCGAAGGCCTCGGGTAAGCAGCTACACGGTGGCGAGCTTGGGCGACTGCCACGGCGCCGCCAGGCGCAGGGCGAGCAGATCGCCAAGCTCGTCGATCGCCACGCGCTCCTGCTCCAGCGAGTCGCGGTCGCGGACGGTGACGGTCTCATCCTCGATCGTCTGGTGGTCCACTGTCACGCAGTACGGGGTGCCGATCTCGTCCTGGCGGCGGTAGCGCTTGCCGACCGAGCCGCCCTCGTCGTACTCCGCCTGCATGCGCCCGCGCAACGCGGCGAAGATCTCGCGGGCGACCTCGGGCTGGCCGTCCTTGCGCACGAGCGGCAGGACGGCGACCTTCACCGGCGCCAGGCTCGGATGCAGCTTGAGGACCGTGCGCTGACCACCGGCTTCGCCCCCGGCGACCTCCTCCTCGTCGTAGGCGTCGACAAGGAAGGCGAGCGTCGCGCGATCCGCGCCGGCCGCCGGCTCGATGACGTGCGGGACGTAGCGTTCCTTGGTCTGCGGATCGAAGACCTCGAGCTTCTCGCCGGAGTGCGTGCTGTGTGCCGTCAGGTCGAAGTCGCCGCGGTTGGCGATGCCCTCCAGCTCTGACCAGCCGATCGGGAAGAGGTACTCGACGTCGGCCGTCGCGCTTGAGTAGTGCGACAGCTCGTCGGGGTCGTGCTCACGCAGGCGCAGGTGGTCGGCGCGCAGCCCGAGCTGGGTGTACCACTGCAAGCGCGCCTGCTTCCAGTGCTCATACCAGCGGCCGGCGTCGGCCGGCGGGACGAAGAACTCCATCTCCATCTGCTCGAACTCGCGCGTGCGAAAGACGAAGTTGCCCGGCGTGATCTCGTTGCGAAAGGACTTGCCGACCTGCGCGATGCCGAACGGCGGCTTCTTGCGGCTGAACTGCAGGACGTTCTTGAAGTTCACGAAGATGCCCTGCGCGGTCTCCGGGCGCAGGTAGACCGTCGCCCCGGAGTCCTTCACGGGACCCATCGTCGTCTCGAACATGAGGTTGAAGTCGCGCGCCTCGGTGAGGTCGCACTGCGGCCCCTCGCCGGCGTGCTTGGAGGGCTTCTGGGGGCAGGGCAGGTCGCCGAGGTGGTCGGCCCGGAAGCGCTGACCGCAGGCACGGCAGTCGACCATCGGATCGGTGAAGCCCGCGAGGTGGCCGCTGGCCTCCCACGTCTTCGGATGCTGGAGGATGGCCGAGTCCAGGGCGACGATGTCGTCGCGCTCCTGGAGCATCGCGCGCCACCACGCGTTCTTGACGTTGGTCTTCAGCAGCACGCCGTAATGGCCGTAGTCGTAGGTCGATCCGAGACCCCCGTAGATCTCCGACGAGGCGAAGATCAGGCCCCGTCGTTTGCAGAGGGCGACGATCTTGTCCATCGTGGCGGCGTCGGTCATGGCGGGCCATGCTAGATAATGGATCTCACGTGCCCTTCTACGAATACCGCCGGCCCGACGGCAGCACCTTCGAGGTCATGCAGAAGATGACCGATCCCCAGCTCACCGAGGACCCCGAGACGGGCGTCCCGCTGGAGCGCGTCTTTCACCCGATCGCGGTGCATTTCAAGGGCAAGGGCTTCTACAACACCGACTACGGGACCAAGAACCGCCAGCGCGAGAACGCGAAGTCCGAGGAGGGCAAGAAGGCCGCCGAGAAGGCGTCGAACGACTCGAAGTCCTCCGACTCGTCATCCGGTGGCGACTCCTCGTCAAGCTCGGACTCCTCCTCGGACTCCTCCTCTTCATCGTCTTCGTCTTCGTCGTCCTCGGAGTCGGTCTCCAAGGCCGAGCCGGCGCCGTCGAAGTCCGGCGCGACGTCTTCTTCGTCGTCGTCGCCGAAGAAGAGCGGCGAGTAGCCGCCTCAGCCCGCGAGCAGGCGCCGCACCGCGCGCCGCTTGCGCTCATCGGACACGATTCCCGACGCGCTGCCGAGCACCTCGGTCTGCGGGCTGCCGGCGACCGTCAGCGCGGCGAAGACGCCCAACAGCGTCGGCCCGCTCATGTCCGAGCGCAGCGACTTCGGCGCCGCCCAGCCGATCAGCGGCAGGCGCACGAACGCGAACGGCGACAGCAGCCGGCGCTTCATCGAGCTGATGACCTTCTGCTGGCGCCGAGCGCGCGTCAGGTCGTTCTCGTTCTTGGCGCACTCGTTCTTGCGCGTGCGAGCCAGGGCCAGGGCCTGCTTGCCGTCGATGTGGCTCTTGCCGGCCGGCAGGCGCAGGGTGTAGCCGCCGTTGCGAAAGCCGCCGTTGATGCGCGAGACGACGCAGCTGCCGCGGTAGGTCACGCCGCCCATCGCGTCGATGAGGTCGGGGAAGTTCTCGAAGTTCACGACGACGACGTGGTTGACGTCGACGCCGGTGTAGTTCTCGACGGTCTGCGTCGCCAGCGCCGTGCCGCCGAAGGCGAACGCCGCGTTGATCTTGTCGCGCCCGCGGCCGGGGATGTCGACGATCGTGTCGCGCGCGATCGACAGCCGGCTGTTCGCGCCCCCACCCACGCGCATAAGCATGATCGAGTCCGAACGGCCGGTCGTCGTCTGCGCTCCCGGCTCCTTGGTGCCCTCGCGGCGCTGGTCGGAGCCGAGGACGAGGATGTTGCTGGCCGAGAAGGGCGGAAGGCCAGAGCCGCCGAGCAGCTGGTTGGCATCGTCGCCGATGCTGCCCTGCTGGATCTGGGCGCTGATCAGGAAGGCAAGCAGGCCGACGAGAATCCACAGGCCGGCGAGGCCGAGCACCCAGCGTGCGATGCGCCCGCCCGACCAGCCTCGACGCGGACGCCGCGGGCGTTTGTCCTCGCGCAGGGGCGTGAGGTCGCTGCCCTCGCCGCGCGAGAACCACGACGTGCGGGAGCGGTAGACGCGGTACTCGGGGCCGTCCTCTGGTTGCGTGGGTGGCGGCATGCCGGGCTGTATGGTGGCCGATCGTGTCTTCGGGCTGCGTGATCGGGGTCGACCTTGGTGGCACGAAGCTCCTCGCCGGCGCGGTCGATCCCGCGTTGAACGTCCACCATCGTGCGACGCGTCCGGCCCGCGGGGACGACCAGGCGGAGGTGCTCGACACCGTCGTGGCGGCGGTCTGTGAGATCCGCGACGCGATCGAGGGCGCGTCGGGCACCGTCGAGGCGATCGGCATCGGGATCCCCTGCCTGATCGACGCCGAGCGCGGGGTCGCGGTGATGGCCGTCAACCTCCCGATCGCCGACGTCCCGTTCGGTGACCTGCTGGCCGAGCGCATCGGTCTGCCGGTCTTCGTCGACAACGACGCCAACGCGGCGATGCTCGCCGAATGGCGCTTCGGCGCGGCCTTCGGCGTGCGCGACGCGGCCCTGCTGACGCTCGGCACGGGCATCGGCGGCGGCCTCGTAATCGGCGGAGCGCTGCAGCGCGGCAGCCAGGGCGCGGGAGCCGAGATCGGGCACATGGTCGTCCAGGCCGACGGGCCGCGCTGCCAGGGCAACTGCCCCAACCGCGGCTGCCTGGAGGCGATGTGCTCGGGGACGGCGCTCGTGCGCGAGGCGCGCCGTCTCGCCCAGGAGCGCCCGGACTCCGGGCTGGGGCGAGCGCTCGCCGATGGCCGCGAGATCAGCGGGCCGCTCGTCACCGAGCTCGCCCACTCGGGCGATGCCGCGGCGATCGAGGCGCTGGCGCACATCGGCGGCTGGCTCGGCGTCGGCATCGCGAACCTCGTGAACATTCTCAACCCCGACATCGTCGTGATCGGTGGCGGCGTGATCGCCGCCGGCGAGCTGCTGCTGGAGCCCGCACGCGCCGTCGTCGCCGAGCGCGCGCTGTCGCCGTCCAAGGAGCACGTGCAGATCGTTCCGGCCCGCTTCGGGGCGGAGTCGGGCATGCTCGGCGCCGCGGCACTGGCGCTGGACGGCATCGGGACTCCGGCATGAGGGGCCGCCTGGTCGTCTGCCCGACGCCGATCGGCAACCTCGAGGACATCACCCTGCGCGTCCTGAGCGCGCTGCGCGACGCGACCGTCATCGCGTGCGAGGACACGCGCCGCACCCGCGTGCTGCTCGAGCGCTATGGGGTGTCGGCGACGCTCGTCAGCTACCACGAGCACAACGAGAGCGCTCGCGCCGCGCAGCTCGTCGAGCGCATGCACGCGGGCGATGTCGTCGCGCTCGTCTCCGACGCGGGCACGCCGCTGGTGTCGGACCCGGGGTTCGTGCTCGTGCGGGCGTGCGTCGCCGCCGGCCTGGCGATCGAGGTCCTCCCGGGCCCCAGCGCCGCGATGTCCGCGCTCGTCGCGAGCGCGCTGCCAGCGGACACCTGGCGCTTCGTCGGCTACCTGCCGCGCAAGCGCGGCGACCTCACCGCAGTGGCATCCGCGGCCGAGACGATCGTCGCCTTCGAATCGCCCAATCGCGTGGCGGCATCGCTTGGCGCGCTGGCGGCGATCGACCCGCAGCGCCCGGTGGTCGTCTGCCGCGAACTGACCAAGCTGCACGAGGAGATCGTGCGCGGCTCGGCGTCCGAGTTGGCCGAGCGCTACGCGGACACCCCCCCGCGCGGAGAGGTCGTGCTCGTCATCGGGGGCGCCCCGGAGGCAGAGCCCGAGCTCGCGCCCGCGCTCGACGCACTGCGCCGCCTGGTGGACGCGGGCGCCAAGCCGCGCCCTGCGAGCTCAGTCGTCGCGTCGTTGACGGGCGTCAGGGCCAACGCCCTGTACCGCGCGCTCGTGGCCGATGAGGGCGATGACGCGCTAGCGTCGGGGCCCTGATGCGCCTCTACCGTGCGAACTTCTCGACGAACGCCGAGCGCGTGGCGCTCGCGCTCGCTCACAAGGGCATCGAGGTCGATTCGACGTACATCGACTATGCGGACCGCAGCGAGGTGGAGCGCGTCAGCGGGCAGGGGCTCGTGCCGGTACTCGTCGACGGCGACACGGTCGTGACGGGATCGGTGCGCATCATGGCCTGGATCGACGATCTCGTCCCGGCGCCGCCGCTGTTTCCGCCCGACGACGCGCGCTATGCGGAGATGATGATCTTCATCGAGTGGTTTGACAGGGTGTGGAAGGTCGCACCGACGCGCATTGCCGCCGAGATCGAGGCCGAGCACCCCGACCACATGGTCGTCATCGCGCTGGGCAGGGAGATGCGGACGATGCTGGAGGGCTTCGAGTCGCTGCTCAGCGGGCGCAAGTTCCTGATGGGCTCCGAGCTGTCGGCAGCCGACTGCGCGGTGTTCCCGTTCGTCAAGTACGCGGCGGGCCGGGAGCCCGCGGACAACGAGCCCTTTCACCGCGTGCTCGACGAGTACCAGGAGCTCGACGACGACCTCATGCGCGTGCGCTCGTGGATCAAGCGGATCGACGCCCTGCCGAGGGCGTGAGCTCACGGTGCTGACTGCGGTGAGCGCGGTCAGGGCGTAGTGTGCGGCGGCATGGATGCCTACCTGGCCGTCGTCAGCAAGCGCGAGGTTCGCAAGTACGACGAGCGACCCATCGACGATGAGGTCAAGCGGCGGATCCTCCAAGCCGGGCGAGTCGCCGGCAACTCCAAGAACCGCCAGGCCCGGCGATTCGTCGTGCTGCGCGACCCCGAGCTCGTTCGCCGCACGGCCGACTGCGTGTACGAACCCGACAACGTGCTCGGCGCCGCGCTCGTCGTGGCGATCGCGGTCGGCAAGAAGGGCCCGACGGCGTTTGACGCCGGGCGCGCCGCGCAGAACATGATGCTCGCGGCCTCAAACGACGGGATCGGATCCTGCCCCAACGGCATCTCCGACCACGACGCCCTGCGCGAGATCGTCGGACACGGCGACGACGAGCAGGTCGCGACGGTGCTCACCTTCGGCCATCCGGCGACGCCGCGCGATCCGCAGCGGCTCTCGGCGCAGGAGTGGATCGACCGCGCCGACCGCAAGCCCTACGAGGAGATCGTGCAGGAACGCTGAGCGGGGCGCGCGCAATGCGCCGAGTGGCGCGCGCCATTGTGAAAAGAGACGCACGCGAGCCCTGATCGTCACGGCGGTGGTCGAGTATCGGACGCGTGGCCCGACTCGCGATCTCGCTGCTCGTGCTGCTGGGCGCGGCGCCGTCCATTGCGCAGGCCCGCTCCTGGCGAGCGCCGGTCGATGGTCCGCTGCTGCGGGCATTTCAGCTTGGAACCGATCCCTACGCGGCCGGCCAGCACCGCGGCGTGGACCTCGGTGCGCCGCCGGGGTCCACGGTGCGCAGCGCATGCGGCGGACGGACGACGTTCGCCGGTCGCGTCCCCCGCGGCGGGCTGACCGTCGCGGTGCGCTGCGGTTCGTTGATCGCCACCTACCAGCAGCTCGGCGCGAGCGCCCTGCGCGGCGGGCAGGCCGTGGTCGCGGGCGCGCGGGTCGGCGAGGTCGGGCATTCGCGCGATCCACGCACGCCGGCCGCGCACGTCCATCTCGGCGCACGGGAAGCGGCGACCGGTGACTACGTGGACCCGCTCACGCTCTTCGGCGCGGGCCGTCCGGTCCTCCCGCTCGCGCCGCCCGTCCGGCACGGGCCGCGGAGCCTGCCGGTGCGCCCGGCGCCGCCGCTGCCGCGATCGGTGCCGCGTGGCTCGCCCGTCGGCGTCGTTCCGGCGGCTCGGCGGGCGCCGGCCCGGACGCCTCGCACAGCCCCGCTGGGTCGCGCGCCGTCGCCGGCGCTGCCTCGCCGCGCTCCGCTCGAGCACCCGGCGACGCCGCTTCGAGCGCCTCGTGGGGCGGTCGAACCCGGCCGGGCGCCACTTGTGGTCTGGCTGGGTCTCGCAAGCGTCGGTATCGCGCTGCCGGTGGGCAGCGTGCTGACGCTCCGCAGCCGCCGGCGAGCGCGGCGCGACGCCGTCCTCGCGACCTCATGAGGGTGGGACCCACCGGTACCCTGATGCGTTCGATGAGCTTCTACGTCACGACCCCGATCTACTACGTCAACGCGGCCCCGCACCTGGGCCACGCGTACTCCACGATCGCCGCCGACGTGCTCGCGCGCCACATGCGCCAGCGCGGCGAGGACGTCTTCTTTCTGACGGGCACCGACGAGCACGGCGAGCCCGTCGCGCTCGCCGCCGAGCGCGAGGGCGTCACGCCGCAGGAGCTCGTCGATCGCAACGCCCCGCACTTCATCGACCTCATGCCGCGGCTGAACGTCTCCAACGACTTCTTCATTCGCACGAGCGACGCCGAGCACCAGGCGTGCGCGCAGGAGGTGCTCAGCCGCATCCGCGAGAACGGCCACGTCTACGAGGGCGTCTACGAGGGCTGGTACTGCCCGCGCTGCGCGGACTTCAAGACCGATGCCGAGGCCGGCGAGGACAACACCTGCCCGATCCACCGCACCGCGCTGGTCCGCGAGAAGGAGCCCAACTACTTCTTTCGCCTGTCGGCCTTCCAGGAGGATCTCGTCCGCCTGTTCGACGAGCAACCGGACTTCGTCATGCCCCGCCATCGCTACAACGAGGCGCGGTCCTTCATCGAGTCCGGCCTGCAGGACGTGTCGCTGAGCCGCTCGACGTTCACCTGGGGCGTGCCGGTGCCGTGGGATCCCGAGCACGTCTTCTACGTCTGGTTCGAGGCGCTGCTGAACTACTACACGGCGCTCTCCTACGCCACGCCCGGCGAGGATCTCACCGAGCGCTTCTGGCCGGCGCAGTTTCACATCATCGGCAAGGACATCCTGAAGTTCCACACCGTCTTCTGGCCCGCGATGCTGCTGGCGGCGGGGCTGCCGCTGCCCAAGCACATCTTCGTCCACGGCTTCCTGCTGATCGGCAAGGACAAGATGGGCAAGTCGGCGGGCAACGCGATCGATCCGTTTCAGATCATGGACGAGTACGGCACCGACGCGCTGCGCTTCTACCTCATGCGCGAGGTGTCCTTCGGCCACGACGGCGCCGTCTCCGAAGAGGGCTTCAAGGCGCGCTACGAGGCCGAGCTGGCCAACGGCCTGGGCAACCTCGCCAGCCGCACGATCGCGATGGTCCATCGCTACCGCGACGGCACGGTGCCCGGCTGCCCGCTGGACGAGGAGCTTGCCGCCGAGATCGACGGCGCGGCCGGCGAGGTCCGCGAGCTGCTCGACGTCGCCGATCTGACCGCCGCCGGCGATGCCATCTGGCTGCGCGTGCGCCGGCTGAACCGCTACGTCGAGGAGCAGGCTCCGTGGACGCTGGCCAAGGACTCCGACCGCGCGGAGGAGCTCGATCGAGTGCTCGCCTCGCTCGCCGAGGGGCTGCGCGTCGTGGCCGTCCTGTTGCACCCCTGGCTCCCCGAGAGCGCCGACACGCTGCTCGCCGCGCTCGGCGCACCGGACCTGGCGCTGGATGGCGCGCGCATGGTACCCGGGAACCTCGGCGCGATCTCCACGCTGCAGCCGCTGTTTCCCAAGCAGCGGTGATCGACAGCCACACGCACCTGCACGTCTGCAAGCCCGACGACGGCGCGCTCGTGGCAGCGGCAGTCGACGCCGGCGTGCGGCGCATGCTGACGGTCGGCACGACCGCCGCGAGCTGCCGCGAGGCACTCACGGCCGCCGAGCGCTTCGATGAGGTCTTCGCGGCGATCGGCCGCCATCCCAACGACGCGACGGGCTTCGACGACGCCGGCCTCGACGATCTGCGAGCGCTCGCCGAGCATCCGCGCTGCGTGGCGATCGGCGAGACGGGCCTGGACTACTACCGCGACCATGCGCCGCGCGAGGACCAGCTGCGAGCCTTCCTCGGGCAGATCGAGCTGGCTCGCGAGACGGACAAGCCGCTCGTCATCCACACGCGCGCCGCCGAGGACGACACGATCGACACCCTGCTCGCGCACGCCGGCGGCGTCGACGTGATCCTGCACTGCTTCACGATGGCCGCTCGCCTGGACGAGTGCCTCGCACAGGGCTGGTGGATCTCCTTCGCGGGCAACGTCACCTACGGCTCCGCCGCCGACCTCGCCGACGCCGCGACGCGCGTTCCCGACGACCGGCTGCTCGTGGAGACCGACGCGCCCTACCTCACCCCCCAGCCCGTTCGCAAGCAGCGCAACGAGCCGGCGTTCGTCACCCACACCGCGCGCTTCATCGCCGAGCGCCGCGCCATCGCCTACGAGCAGCTCGAGGCGATCGTCGAACGCAACGCGGCGGCGCTGTTCGGATGGTGAGCCGCGACGCATCGCCACCGCCGAACACGGCCGGCCAGCCCAGTCAGCCCAGCCTGCGCCGCATGCGCGAGTTCGGCGTGCGGCCAAAGCGCGAGCTCGGCCAGAACTTCCTCATCGACTCCAACATGCTCGGCGTCATCGAACGCGCCGCCGAGCCGGCATCGACCGACACCGTGCTGGAGATCGGCGGCGGGCTCGGCGTGCTCAGCGAGCATCTCGCGCCGCTCGTGGCGCACCTGCACGTCGTCGAGCTGGACCGCGGGCTGCAACCCGCGCTGCGCGACGCGATCGATCCGTTTCATAACGTCACGCTGCACATCGCCGACGCGATGCGCCTGGACCTGCGGGCGCTTGACCCGGCACCGACGAAGGTCGTCGCGAACCTTCCCTACGGCATCGCCGCCGGGGCGATCCTGCGCACGATCGAGGAGCTGCCCGCCGTCGAGCTGTGGGTGGCGATGGTCCAGAGGGAGGTCGGTGAGCGCTTCGCCGCGCCGGCCGGCAGTGGGGCCTACGGCGTGCCGTCGGTGATCGCGCAGCTCGCCTGCGACGTGCGCGTGCTGCGCGGGGTGTCGCGCAACGTCTTCGCCCCGGTCCCCAACGTCGACTCGGTGCTCGTCGAGCTGCGACGCAGTGGCCCGGCCGCGCCGCAGGCGCTTCGCGATCTCGTCGGCGCGGCGTTCGCGCACCGGCGCAAGGCCCTCGCGCGCTCGCTGGCGCTGGCGCCCGACGCCGCGGTGGACGTGCGCCAGCGAGCGCGGGCGGCGCTCGAGGAGATCGGCCATCGGTCCGACGTGCGCGCCGAGCGTCTCTCTGCGCAGGACTTTCGCCTGCTGCATGAGAAGCTCAGCGCATGAACGTCCTGACGAGCCGCGCTCGGGCGAAGATCAATCTCTGCCTTTTCATCGGACCGTCGCGTCCCGACGGCCGGCACGAGATCGTGACGCTGATGGACTCCCTGGAGTTCTGCGACGACGTCTCGATGACGGTCGGCCCCCCGGACCTGGCGGCCGACGAGGTCGTCTGTCCCGGCGTCGACGGACCGAATCTCGCGGCCGCTGCGCTGCAGACCTTTCGCGAGCAGACCTCGTGGGACGGCCCCCCCGTGCGCCTGGAGATCATCAAGCGCATCCCGGTGGCGGCCGGCATGGCGGGGGGATCGGCCGATGCCGCTGCCGCGCTGCGCCTGGCGGCTGAGGCCGCGGGCCTGGATGATCGCCGCTGGCTGGAGGACATCGCCGCGGGTCTCGGCGCCGACGTGCCCAGCCAGGTGCGCGGCGGGCTCGTGCTCGCGACCGGCATCGGCGCGCGCCTGCGCCCGCTGGAGGACCACCTCGAGTACTCGGTCGTGGTCCTTCCGGTCGGTGCCGAGCTGCGCGCTGCAGCCGTCTACGCCGAGGCCGACCGCCTCGGCCTCGGACGCGACGCGCTGGGCCTGGCCCGTGCCCTGACGCGCGTGCAGGCGGCGCTGTCGGCGGAATCGGTGCTCGACCGCGTCCACAACGACCTGCAGGACGCCGCACGATCGCTGTGTCCCGCCATCGACGGAGCGCTCGAAGCGGCGCTGGGCAGCGGGGCCGACCACGCGGTCGTCTCGGGCTCGGGTCCCACGGTGCTGGGCCTCTTCATCGAGGACGGCCATCGCGAACGCGCCGGCGAAGCCCATGCCGCGCTGACCGCGTCGGGTCGCACTCCCGCGCCGATCCTCACGCGACCGGCGGGCGCCGTCGTCTGAGCAGTCGGACCACCGATCGTCCTGGATCTACGGCACAATCCACGTCATGAACGCCTCTGAGGTCAGCATCCTCGTCGCGACGATCTGCGGACTGGGCATCGTCGCTGCGTTCATCGCGCTGATCGCCTATCCGGCATGGATGTCCTACAGCAGGACCTGGGAGCGAGTCGCGGCCAGCTTCCTGTCGCTGTTCGTGTTGCTGTCGCTGGTGCTCGTGGGCGCCTTGGGTGGTGCGGCCATCGCGTACTACTGGGACAGCATTGCGGCGTAGCCTATGACGATGACAAGCCCCGCTGAGAGGACGCCGGGGCTCGACCTCACCGCACTGGATGCGATCACCGAGGCGGTCGAATCGGGCGCTGGGCTCCCGGATGTCGTCCGCGCGGCGGCTCGGGCGCTGCAGGCCAGCCTCGTCTTGATGGACCGCACGGGATCGGTCCTGGCCGTCGCCGCCCGCTCGCCCGCCGACGAGCGTTCGCTGCTCGACGGCGCCACTGGCGTCCACACGCTGGATCTGCGGGTCGCCGACGTGTCGGTGGGGCAGCTTCGGATGCGCGCGCGGGCCCAGACAACCGGACCCGCGCTCGTGCGTCTCGTCACGACGCTCGTCGCCTCGGAGGTCGAGCGCGTGCGGGCGCCCGCGCGGGCGTCGCAGGACGCGTCGACGGCCTTCCTGCGCGCCCTGCTCTCACGTGACATCACCGATGGCGGCGAGCTGGTCGCACGCGGTGATGATCTCGGCATCGATCTCGCCGCCGGCGGCAGCATCCTCGTCGCTCGCGCGCACGCGCACGTCCCGACCGAGGAGGGCTGGCGGCCGCGCGTACTCGCCACCGCCGAGCGCGGCGCCCGGGCGGTCGTCGTGAGCACGATCGTCGCGCCCGCCGAAGGCGAGTCCACCGCCGCCGAGATCGTGCTGCTGGTCCCCGGCGGCGACCAGACACTGGCCAAGCGGGCCGCCGAGAGCGTGCTGCGCGAGCTGCAGGCCAGTCTGCCGGGGCATTCCTTCGCGCTCGGCCGCAGCCGCGTCGCCGAGGATCCCACGGATCTGCATCGCGCCGGCAACGAGGCGCTGCTGGCGGTCAACGTCGCCGAGGGCGACGAGGAACATCCACTGCTCGCCTTCGAGCAGACGGGGGCCTACCGCCTGCTGCTGTCGGCGATGAGCGAAGATCCCGCGGAGCTCCAGCGCTTCTACGCCGAGACCGTGGAGCCGCTCGTCGCCTACGACGACCAGTACGAAACCGACCTCGTGCGCACCGTCGAGGCGTTCCTGGACAACGACGGAAACGTCGCCGGCACGGCGCAGAAGCTCTTCACGCACCGCCACACAATCCGCTACCGCCTGGAGCGCGTGCGCGAGCTGTCGGGCCTGGACGTCGGCTCGACGGACGGTCGGGAGAAGCTCTCGCTGGGATTGAAAGCGATGCGCGTGCTCGGCGTCGCAGCGCCCAGCGGGCCGGCCACCGAGCCCGGCACCGGCGCCGGGCGCGTCCCCCGCCGCGGCAGCACCTAGCGACTAGGATCCCCGCCGCATGCGCATCGGCATCCTCACCGGGTCGGGCACCTACGCCCTGCCCGGCATCGAAGCCGATGGCGAGCCGGAGCTCGTCGAGACCCGCTTCGGCTCGGCGCCGGTCACGACCGGGCGTTTCGCCGGCGTCGACGTGCTGCACGTCTCGCGCCATCGCAGCGGGCACGAGCTGCTCTCCAGCCAGGTCACCCACCAGGCGAACATCGCGGCGCTGAAAGAGAAGGGCGCAGACGCGATCCTGTCGGTCACGGTCTGCGGAGCGCTCGAGCCGGACCTCTCGCTGGGCAGCCTCGTCGTCTTCGACGAGCTCTTCTTCCTCTCCAACCGCCTGCCCGACGGATCGACCTGCACGCTGTTCACCGAGCCCGGCGAGCCCGGCCGGGGGCATTGGATCTTCGAGCAGCCGTTCTCCCAGCCGCTGCGCCAGGCGCTGATCGACGGCGCCCGCGAGTCCGGCTTCCACGTCCGCGACGGCGGCTGCTACGGCCATGTCGATGGACCCCGCTTCAACACGAAGACCGAGATCCGGATGCTGCGCAACCACGGCGTGACGGTCGTCAGCCAAACCGCGGGGCCCGAGACGGTGCTCGCTGGCGAGGCGGGGATCCCCTACGCGCTGCTCGCCTACGCGACCGACTACGCCAACGGGATCAAGGCCGAGGCGACCCCGGTCGACGAGCTCATCCGCCTGATCGGCGCGAGCGGCGAGACGTTCGCCACCACGCTCGCCGCGGCTGTGCCGAAGATCGACGCCAACGCGCTGTCACAGACCGGCACGTTCTTTCGCTTCGACTGACTCTTGGACTGACTATCCGGCGGCCGCGCGCACGCTGACGAGCTCCAGCAGAGCGTCGATGATCCGGCCGTTGCCGTCCTCGAACGGGGCGGGATCCGGGTCCTCGCGCATGTGGCGCCTTGCGTGCCGCGTCAGATTCCATTCGCGGTCGATCAGCACACGCCCGCCGGCGCCCTCGAGGATCTCCTCGCAGACCGGCACGTGCGGCGTCATCTCCGTTGTCGGCACCATCCCGTTGGGTGCGACATTGATGATCAGCGCCTGGGGGCTCACTCGGCGCGACAGACCAGAGATGTCGTCACTCAGCGGAGTCGCCGGGAGATCGCGCGTTCCCCGAATCCATTGGGGAGCCAGGATTTGAACCCGGTCTTTGTGGACCAAAACCACACGTGCTGCCGAATACACCACTCCCCAGAATTCGGGCGCATGGCCCGACGACAGATTAGATGACCGATTCCGATTCGTGCACCCGCGGGCCCACGCATTCGGAATCCATCATCGAGTCGTAGGATGCCCCGATGCCAGATCTCATCGTCGTCATCCTCGCCGCCGGTCAGGGCACGCGCATGCGCTCGACGCTGGCGAAGATGCTGCACCCCATCTGCGGCCGGCCGCTGGTGGAGTGGCCGATCGTCGCCGCCCGGCGGGCCGGTGCGAACAGGATCGTGGTCGTCGACGGGCCGGCCGACACCCTCGACGGCCAGCTCCCCGACGGCGTGACGCGCGTAATCCAGCCGGTCGCCAACGGGACCGGCGGCGCTGTCCAGGCGGCGGCGGGCGAGATCGGCGATGGCGCCACCGTCGTCGTGCTGCCCGGCGACGCGCCGCTGATCACCGCGGAGGCGATCGAGGCGCTGGTGCGCGCCCATGCCGCCGGTGACGCCGCCGCCACGATGGCGACCATGGTCCTCGGGGACCCCACCGGCTACGGCCGCGTCGTGCGCGACGAGCACGGCCAGGTCGAAGGGGTCGTGGAGACCAAGGCCGGAGGCGACGCCACCCCCGAGCAGCTGCAGATCCGCGAGGTCAACAGCTCGATTTTCGCCTTCGACGCAGCCGCGCTGAAGGGCGCGCTCGGCGAGCTGCGCGCCGACAACGCCCAGGCCGAGCTCTACCTGCCCGACGTCCTGCCGGCACTGCGGGCGGCGCATCACCCGATCGCCGCGTTCGTCCTCGACGATCCCGACCTCGCGCTCGGCGTCAACGATCGCGTGCAGCTCGCCCAGGTGCGCGCGATCGCCCAGCAGCGCATCCACGACGCCCACGGCCGCGCGGGCGTCACGATCGTCGACCCGGCCTCGACGGTCATCGAGGCCGACGTGCAGCTCGGCGAGGACACGGTCGTCGAGCCGAGCTCGTTCCTGCGCGGCGCGACCCGCGCCGGCCGCGGCTGCCGGATCGGCCCGCTCACCACGCTGATCGGCGCCACGCTGCACGACGAGGTGACGATCCCGCACTCCTACGTCGTCTCGGCCGAGATCCGCAGCGGCGCGACCGTCGGGCCGTTCGCCTACCTGCGTCCCGGGACGGTCCTGCGCGAGCGCTCGAAGGCCGGCACGTTCGTGGAGATCAAGAACTCCGACGTCGGGGCCGGCACCAAGGTCCCGCACCTCTCCTACATCGGCGATGCCGACATCGGCGAGGACACCAACCTCGGCGCCGCCACGATCACCGCCAACTACGACGGCGTCGCCAAGCACCGCACGACGATCGGCGATCGCGTGAGCACCGGCGTGGACACGACGCTCGTCGCCCCCGTGGCGCTGGGCGACGACGTGTTCACCGCGGCCAACTCCGCGATCACCCGCGACGTGCCCGCCGGCGCCTTGGGCATCGCTCGGGGGCGTCAGACGAACATCGACGGGTACGCCGATCGCAAGCGTCCCGACGGGTAGTGGCACTAGACTGCCTCACTCGATGAGCGCGGTCGAGACGCAGATGTCGCCGGGCACACGCCTGAACCTCGGCTACGACAAGAATCTCATGCTGTTCGCCGGGCGGGCCAATCCGGAGCTGGCAGCGAAGATCGCCGCCAAGCTCGGCATCGAGCCGGGGCCGCTGGAGCTGAAGACCTTCACCAACGGCGAGGTCTACTGCAAGTTCGGCGAGTCGGTCCGCGGCGCAGACGTCTTCATCGTGCAGCCGACGTGCGCGAACACCGTGACCGGCATGTCGCCCAACGACGCGCTGATGGAGCTCATGCTGATGATCGATGCGGCGGTGGGCGCGAGCGCGCATCGCGTGATCGCGGTCACGCCATGGTTCGGCTACAGCCGCCAGGACAAGAAGTCCGCCCCGCGCGAACCGATCTCGGCGCGCCTGGTCGCGCGGATGATCGAACGCGCAGGCGCCGACCGCGTCCTGACGATGGACCTGCACGCCGGCCAGATCCAGGGCTTCTTCTCCAAGCCCGTCGACCACATGACCGCGATGTTCATGCTCACCCAGCACTTCATCGATCTCGGGCTGCAGGACATCGTCGTCGTCGCACCGGACGCCGGTCGCGTGAAGCTCAACAAGAAGTTCGCCTCCAAGATGGGCGCCGACCTGGCGATCCTCGACAAGGAGCGCCCCGCTCAGCAGGTCGCCGAGATCGGCCACATCATCGGCAACGTCAAGGGCAAGACCGCGATCATCGTCGACGACATCATCGACACCGCGACGACCCTGCGGGTCGCCGGCCAGGCCGTGCTCGACGCCGGCGCCACCGCCGTCTACGCCGCCGCGACGCACCCGGTGATGAGCGGTCCCGCGTTCGAGAACCTCGCGGCGTCGCGCTTCGAGCAGATCGTCGTGACCGACACGATCCCGCTGCGCCCCGGCGCACCAGCCAACATCCGCCAGCTCTCGTGCGCGGACCTGCTGACCGACTCGATCCGCAGCATCTTCAGCGATCGCTCCGTGAGCGACGTCTTCGGCGGCGAGAATCAGCTGTTCTAGCCATACCCCTCGATTAGCAGGGAGTTCCTGTCAGATGCTCACGAGGTGCTAACGGGAGCCGGCACGTCTAGGAGCTTCCGCGGCGCCCAGCGACCTCGCAGCCTCCGCGGATTCAGGATCGCCTCGTGCTCGCCGCGACATTCGGCGTCGGAGATCACCGCGAGCAGCATCGTGCGTGGCACCTCGACCTCGAAGACGGCGGCCGGGAAGCCGAACAGCGCGCTGCGGTGCGCGAACCACTCGGCCTTATCGCGCTCCCACGTCCACGAGAAGCCGCGAGCGCGTTCGCGTGCCGCGCCGCGGTACAGCGTCAAGGACGACGGTGGATCAAAGGCGCCGTCATCGGTGACGAATCCCGTCGCGTCGAACATCTCAAGCCAGTGGCGGTGACCGAGCGAAGCCGGCCACTCCGCGGCCTGCCAGGTCGAGAGAATCCACTCGCGGAGCGTCGCGACGTCGATCTCGCGCCCGTACCAAGCGCGATACAGGCGCTCGGGCTGATCGTTGCGACCGATGATCTCCATCTTCTCCACGAAGCCGGTGACATTCGGGCTCATGCGAGCGCCGTCGCGATCCGCTCGGCCGCCAGCTCGTCGGACTGCGGAAGCAGGTGCGCGTACGTCGACAGGACGGTCTTGGCGTCGTCGCCCAAGCGCGCGGCCACGATGTGAACCGGCACGCCGGCCGTGAGCGCGAGCGTCGCGCTCGTGTGTCGCAGGATGTGCAGCGACCCCGAGGTCAGGCCGGCCGCCTTGCGATGCGCCGCGAACCACTGCGTGAGGCGCTGCGGGTGGATCGGTCCGCCGAGCGCGTCAGCGAACACGAGATCCTGGTCGACGTAGCCATCGCCCGCGAGCGACCGCTCCACGAGCTGCGCGGCACGATGGGCACGCAACGGCTCAACGGTCGCGGCGTCCAGCGCCACAGTTCGCCGTGACCGGCTGGACTTTGGCGGGCCGAACGTCGCCCCGCCGCGCGTCGGCACGAGCTGCTGCTCAACCGACAGCCGCGCGGCGTCGAGGTCCAGTGCGCGCCACGTCAGGCCGGCGAGCTCGCCACGACGCATGCCCGTCGTCGCGGCCAGGCGCCACAACGCGAACCAGCGGTCCTCGCGCACCTGGTCGAGGAAGCGGCGCAGCTCGCCGGCCGTCCACGCGGTCGCTCGCGAAGCGCCACGCGAAGGCGGGTCGGCTTGGCGCGCGACGTTACGCGGAACGCGCCCCCATCGCTCAGCATCGCGCAGCGCACGGCCGAGCACCGCGTGAACGAGTCGCCGCGTCGCGACCGACAGGCCCGCTCGCTCGAGGTCGGCGTAGAGGCCGTTCAAGTGGCCGCCAGAGAGCGCCTGCAGCCGTGTCGCGCCGATCTGCGGCACGACGTACAACCGGATGACGGATCGGTAGCGCTCCACGCTCAGCGGCCGTAGCGTCGCCTCGATTGCCGGCATCCACTCGTCAAGCAGGAACGCGCCCAGCGTCAACTTCGACGGACTGGAATACGTCGACGCGTCGATGCGCCCCAGCGCGTCGGTGAGGTACCGCTGAGCCTCTCGCTTGGTCGCGAAGCCGCCCCTGCTGCGCTGGCGGCGCTTGCCGTCCGGAGACGGCTCGTCATACACGACCGTCCACGACGCGCCGCGCTTGTGTACATGGCCGGTCATTGGCTTTTGTCCTCTCGACGTAGGAGTGCGCGCGCTTTCTCGGTGAGCTGGCCACCCGCCCTACCCTTTGGCGGCCGAGTGAGCAGCTCCCGCCCCCGCGCGACGTGCAGCAGATCGCGCACGTAGGTCGGCTCATAGGTGCCCTCCCAAGCCTTGCTGAGCGTGTCAGCAGCCGCTACGACGGGCTTGCGGCTGCCCCGCTCGATCGCGGCAACGTACGCAGCTGCGACGAGGGCGTAGAAGCGGTCGTCGCGACCGCTGCTGCCCGGACGTCGCGACGAGGCGATCGAGGCCTCGCTGAGGCCTGCTGGCATCCACTCGTCCTCGGGGGGTATGCCGCTTAGGGTTTCGTACGCGAAGTGAAACGCTTCTCCAAGGTGGACCGTGCGCAGCGCCCGCGAAGTCAGCCCACCAGGGGGCGTGGAGCGTTCTGGCGGTGCGGCGCCACCTCCGACGATGGCCCAAACCTCCGGATTAGTGATCGCCCGATGTGTAGCCCAATCGTCGGACTTCACATCGTTTAGGTGCTCGTCAACTCGCGGCACGATCCGAAGTTCCGCGACGACGAGATGCTCGTCTTGGACTGTGAAGCGAACAAAGCTCGACCAGTCGTCGCCGAGAGGGAGCACGACCCACACCCCGCCCGATTCGAGGCTGACGCTGGTAAAGGGGTGCCGCTTTGGTGCCATCTCCGATAGCGTACCACGCCATCGGAGCTATCGCGAGAACCGTGACACCGTAGACAATAGTCCCGATGGCGTGCCACGCTATCGGAGATGGCAACCGCGATAGAACATCTGCTGGAAGACGCGCGCCGGCGTCGCTCACTGCCGCCGCCGGCAGTACGGCGGATGCTGCGCGAGCGTGCAGGACTCGCCCAACGCGAGATCGCCGACGCGCTAGGCGTCGGCCGGACGGCCGTCACGCGCTACGAAACCGGCGCCCGCGACCCTCGCGGCCCGCTCAGGCTCGCGTACGTCGACCTGCTCGAACAGCTCGCCGCCGGAGATCAGCAGTGACCGCCCTCGCGGAAATGCCGGCCGTGCTGACGATCGAGGAAGCCGCGACGGTGCTGCGCATCGGACGCGGCGCGGCCTACGAAGCCGCCCGATCCGGCGAGCTGCCGTCCGTGCGGATCGGACGCACGCTGCGTGTCCCACGCCACGCGCTCGAAACGATGCTCGGCATCGAGCCGGGCGACGTTGGCCCTTCTACGAGCGAAGCCACCGGCGCTGATTCCGATGGCTTCGCGAAATCGGCCGGTGGAGCGGCCGGGAATGCTCTCTCAGGGTAACCCACCCATCGGCATCCCGCCGGCCGACGCTCTGCGGCTGTACCTCGCCGCGATCGCCGGCAATGAGCCGCACAGCTCGATGATCGAGCTTCGGTGGCGCGAGCGACCGGGCCAGCCGATGCACAGCCAATTCCTGTTCGCGCAGGCACCGAAGGCGATCATCGAGCGTGTTGCGGCGCTCGCGACCCGCGGCGACGTCTATGCGGGCGCCGCGCCGCGCACACGGTCGCGCGGCACCGCCGACGCCGTCGAGCGAACGTGGACGTTGTGGGTCGACCTCGACACGGCCGACGCCGTGCAGCGGCTCGACGCCTTCACGCCGCGCCCGTCGATCGTCTTGCTGACCGGCACGGCCGGTCATGCGCAGGCGTTGTGGCCGCTGCGCGCGCCGCTCGCGCGCGAGCATGTCAAGCGTGCCAATCGTCGCATCGCGCACGCCGTCGGCGGCGACCTGAACGCGACGGACGTCGCGCGGATCCTGCGCGTGCCGATGACGAGCAACCACAAGCACTCGCCGCCGATCACGGTCGAGTGTGTGCGGCTTGATCTCGCGGTCTACACCCCCCGCGAGATCGTCGGCGACCTCGCCGACGCTCCGACCAAGGCGGCTGCGACGTCCGTCCGTCCGCATGACGACCGGGCGGACCCGCTGCTCACGATCTCGCCGACCGTCTACGTTTCCGCGCTCCTCGGCGTCGAGCCCGGCCGTGACGGCAAGATCGCGTGCCCCTTTCATGACGATCGCTCGCCCAGCTTGCATGTGTACGACGCGCCCGAGCGAGGATGGCGCTGCTACGGCTGCGAGCGCGGCGGCAGCATCATCGACCTTGGCGCGGCGCTCTACAGCATCGAGCCCCGCGGCCGCGGATACCACGAGATCCGCCGACGCCTCGCCTGCGACCTGCTCGGCTCGGAGAGCGCAGCGTGAGCCCGCTGGCCGCCGACGATCCGCGTCGTCCCGACCTCGAAGCGATCGCCGCTGGCCAGGATCGGCCGGCCGGGCTGCGCAAGGGCTCCGCGCTCCTGTCGCCGCCGCCCTCGTCGGGCGGCCCGCCGGCGTCGCGGCACGCGTGGATCACCGAGACGCTGCGACTGCCCGCCGCCGTCGTGCGCATCCAGCGCTTCGGCGTGTCCAGCGAAACGCCTGTCGTGCTCACGCTCGCCGATGGCCGCGACGTGCGGTTCGCCCGAGCGGCCGACATGTTCGACCGCTCGCGCCTCGTGCAAGCTGTCGTGCTGCAGATCAGCGCTGACGGCGGGCACCTACCGAGCTTCAGTCTGGCGGACGCGCAGGACTTCGCGCAGGTCGCGATTCGGGCATGCGAGGAGGCCGAACACGACGACGAGCGCGAGGCCGCCGGCAGTTGGCAGGACGCCTTTCGGCGGATCTGCGTCACCGTCGACCACGGCAGCTACGACGACGCCGCAGCCCGCTGGGATGCTCTGCGATGGCTGACGAATCACGCGCCGTTCGACCCGGCCGATTACCGGGTCTCGGGTGGCAGCGAGACGGCCGCGCCACCTCAGCTGATCTGGGCGGACGGTTCGTCATTCGTGCGCGTCCTTGACGTTGAGCGCTTCGTCCGCGGGCTCGGCGTACAGATCGGCGCTCAGCAGCTCATCCCGCGGATGCGCGAGGCCGGCTGGTCGCGTCGCCTCGTCGACGCTCGCCGGCCCGGCGTCGGGCGCGACCGAGGGTCTGACGATCGCGTCCGCGCGTCCGTGTTCATCATCCCCACGGAGAGCGCCAACGCGCCAGAACAGGTGGTGTCCCGGAGTGTCCCCGTCGGAGACAACGCGCACCCGCGTGCGCCCGCGCGTGAGATGGCCCCGGGACAGTCCGGGACACATCGCGAATCCCCCGTGAATGCTGGGAAACAGGCAGTCCGGGACACATCGGCAGTCCGGGACACATCGGCTGACGGTCCGCCGGTCGCCACCGAGGCCGGATCACGCGACCCGCGGAGGACGACGGCATGAAGCACAACGACCTCCAGCGATGCGCATGCGGACGCGCATGGATCGCCCCCACGTTCACGAACTGCATGCGCTGCCAGCTCGCCGCCGACCGCGCAGCGACCGCGGCGCACGACCCCGACGCCCCAGCCCGCGCCGATCGAACACGACCAACCCCCGACCCCCGGAGTCACGACATGAACGACGTCCTATGGACCGCCGACGAAATGTCAGGCGCCTACCGCGATGCTCTCGCGATGGCACTCGCTGGATATCGCGAAGACGGCGAAGCCGTCGCCGCGATCTGGAGCGGCACACCGAACCACCAGGCTCTGGTCTTCACGCTCAGCCGCCTTCCCGCGCTGATGATCCGCGCCGTCAGCGCACGCAGCGGCCCCATGCTCGATCCCGAGGAGGTCTTCGAGGGCCTGCTCCGCGACCTGCCATACGACATCCCACAGGAGGGCTAATGACCGACCAGACCACCAACAGCAGCACGACCGACGACGCGACAGACGCCGCGAAGACTGACGAAGGCAAGCCGCCCGCCGACAAGGGCGCCGACGAGATGTCCGCCGGCGGGCGCAAGGCCCTCGACTCGGAGCGCCAGGCCCGCCGCGACGCCGAACGCCGCGCCACCGAAGCGCAGGAACGCGCCGACCGCCTCGAACGCGGCGAGCGCGTCCGCACCATCGCCGTGGACAAGGGCCTGACGCCAGCTCAGACAGCGTTCCTGACGGGCACGACAGCCGACGAGCTGGCCGCATCCGCTGACGAGCTGCTCGCCGCGTTCGCGCCCGCAGACGCCGACGAGCCACGCCGCCGGCCACGCGAGCACCTGACGAGCGGCAACAACCCTTCTGGACAGCCGACGAACATGGGCGCCGTCGCCGACGACGTGATGCGACGGTGACCGCCGACGCGGGCGATACGCTGACGATGTCAGGCGCGGTGCGATGCCCGCCCGGCGCGCAGCATCAGGACATCGGTCGCCGCGACGGCACCGCCTCTGCGATGGAGGAGTCCGCACCCATGAGTCGCCCGCGATCCGCGCCCACGCTGGCCGCGGACTCACGGTGACCGCACCTCCATCGAAAGGTCACACCAGATGCCCGTCCTAACGTCAGCACCCATCAGCAACCTCGCGGTCGAGCTGCTGCGACGTAGCCTTGTTCTTGTCGGCACCGTAAGCCGCGTCCCGGCGCCCGAGTACAGCGGCCCCAGTGGCGGCGTCGTCACCCTCCGCGTCCCAACGCCACGCACAGCAAACGAACAGGCCACGGCCGGCAGCGTCATCACCTACAGCGACCTCGACGAGGTGCCCGTCGCCGTCACCGTTCGCCACTTCTACGATGCGTGCAGGGTCTCCGACGAGGATCTTTCGATGGCGATCACCGACTTCGGACGAACCGTCCTGCTGCCCCAGGTTGCCGCGGTCGCCGAGCGCGCCGAAGACGAGATCGCCGCCGCCATGAACGGACTCGCCGCAGACGCCACGATCGAATGGGCCGCCGCCCCGAACGTCGACGCCGACCTGGCGACCGTGCTCGCGGCGCGCGAGCGCCTCGCCATCGACGGCGTCCCTGCCGGCAGCCGCTACCTCGCCGTGGCCCCCGACATCGCGACCCGCCTGCTCAGCGTCCCGATGCTCGTGCGCGCCGACGAACGCGGCCAGACGAACGCGCTCGACGAAGCGATCGTCGGCAGGATCTACGGGCTGACGGTCGTCGAGTCCGCGGCGCTCGACGCCGGAAGCGCCATCGCGTATCACCAGTCAGGGTTCGCGTTCGGCTCGATGCCGCCCGTTTCGCCGCCCGGCGGCGTCGACAGCACGACCGCCAGCGACGGCGGCGTCAGCCTCCGTCACCTGTTGGCGTTCGACGCGACGAGGCTCGCGACCGGCTCAGTCGTGAGCGTGTTCGCCGGCGCCTCCGTCGTGACCGACGACGAAGCCGGCACAACGCACAACCGCGCGATCAGGATCGATACCGGCGCGTGATGACACCTTCCTCGGCCGCGCGAAACCGTGTCCGCGCGCTACCAGCGCCCGCTGTCTGTTCACTCTCTTTCGGACAGCGGGCGCGTCCGAGGACCGCCACGAATCACAAGAACACGACGAGCAATCGTCGACGCGTCGCAGTCGACGCGCATCGCCGCAGACCACGCCCGCCCGGGGTGGGGAGAGCCCGGAAGCCCCTCGCGATCTCCGACCGGAGACTTAGCGTCTCAGATCTTGCCTGCGCATGGGTCCCGTTTTTCCCGGAGGCGGTTTCGTGGCTGAGCGCGGCCGCCTGAAGGCGCCGCCCGGACTCGCGAAGTCCGGGCGGGCGCTATGGGCGGCGGTCTGCGCCGGCTTCGAGTTGCGCGAGGACGAGCGACAGGCGCTCGTCGCCTCGTGCCGGACCCTCGACGAGCTGGCACGGCTTGAGGCGGAGCTGGCGGGCGCGCCCGTCATGACCGCGGGAAGCAAGGGTCAGGAGCGCGTGAATCCGCTTTTCACCGAGGTCCGCTCGCATCGCCTTGCCCTGAAGGCGATGCTGGCGGCGGTCGGCCTGACGGATGCCGACGCGGATCGGCTCGCAGGCGCGGCGCGTTCGAGCGCGGGGCGCAAGCTGGCCGCGCAGAGATGGAGCCATGGCTCGGCGGCGTAACGACGATCCCACCGCGACGCCGAAGGACTCGGCGGCGTGGATGCGTGACGTCGCCCGGTACCTCGTCAGGCTGCACGGCGAGCACGTCGAGGCGTGGGAGGTCGAGGCGATGTCGGACGTCGAGCTGCGCGAGCTGGCCGAGCGCACGCCCGGCTGCGCGACGGCGGTTCAGTATCTCGCCGAGATCGCAGCGCTGGCGGGCGGGCCGCAGTAGGCCCGGTGCGCGGCCCAAGTAGCAGAGGGGACCCGGGTCCCCTCTGGCCACGAGTAGGCCACCTTGCGGCGAGCGGGCGCTCGCCGGGTACCGTTTGCTAACGAAATGCTCACGAACGCGTTAGCACGGGCCGTCACGGGCCATCACTGACGGTTGCCGGTTCGCCGTGATCTCCCTGCAAACCGGGCACTTCCCGACACGGGGCGATACGGGCCGACATGGGGACCAAAGAATCAGCTGTTCTAGGCATACCGCTCGATGACAAGGTGTTCTGTGCTCGATGCCCACGAGACGCCAACGCGGGCTGAAGTCGCGCCGGGCCCGCCCTCGCCGTTCCGTCCTACGACGAGAGGAGACTCCGCGCTTCGCCCATTTACCAACGTCGCCCGGCTGGCACCGGAGCGGCGTTCGAAATCACGATGACTGTGGTGTCGAGTCAGCGATGTGGAGATCGAAAGACTCGCACGGCGGTCGGACGGAGGACCAGCCGTGAGCAGCGATGACCAGGTGCATCCCAAGCGAAAGGACAACCCGGCCCAGGAGTTCATCTTCGTCGGAGACAAGAAGTTGAAAAAGCTTCAGAAGGACGCTTGGGCGGCAGGATGGTGGGCCGAGAAGAAGAAGAACGGGATCATGTGGCTCGCCCCGGATTGTGCCGGGCAGGTCATGCTGCACGGCTCGAGCAGCGACCATCATGCGTTTGACAACGCGCTCGCCGCGTTTCGCAAGGCCGGCCTGCAGGTCTGAACGCCATATGCCGGTCTGTGGTTGACATACGCGTACGATGGGCAGACGATGGAAGCATGGGAGCCACGATGAGCGAGTACCGGGACTGGAAGATCACGCTGCCGTTCGCTGTGCGCGCGGGAGACACGAGCGGCGCGATGACCGAAGCACTGTTTGACGCTGCACTGGAGCACGCGCCGTCGGAGGCCGCCGGGCTGACGGTACGCGCGGATGCGAGTCTCGGGAGGGTCTGGATCGTCTTCACGCTCGTCAACGCATCGCGCGGGTTAGCCGACGAAGTGGCGAGTTCTATGCTCAAACGGGTGGCCGACTCGGTGCTCGCTGGCGACGACGCCTGCGTTTCCGCCGCGTAGCTCGACCCGACGCTGACGAGCGCAGCCGCGACCCGCTCGGCGGCCCGTTCGTCGCTCTGCGGCAGCAGGTGTGCGTATGTCGACAGCAGCGCCGTCTTCGCGTCGTCGCCCAGGCGGGCGGCCACGATGTGTACCGGAACGCTGGCCGTGAGCACGAGCGTCGCACTCCGACGGTTCGCCTGCCGGCGCGAGGCATCATTGCGGCATCCCCCTGCTCGACGGCCACTCCAACCCGACGATCTTCGGCGCCCGCCGGACCAATCGATTCGCACGAAAAGCCCGCCCACGCGTCCACGCTTCCGGCAACAGTCTCAGCCGCAAGCAGGCCGCCACCAGGCATCCTCGGGCTCGTTGGCCAAGAATCGGGCTGCCCTCACCACGGCCGGTGTTGAATGAGTAGCCCCGCTGTCGAACTCATGCAGCGCCTCGGGCTCTCCGACGACGAGCTATGCGAGGTGCTGGCGGTCGATCCGATCTCCGTGATCACGGGCGAGCTGGACCACCGGCCGGAGCTGGCGATCCTGCTCGACCTCACCGCGGAGGCGGCGCAACGCGTCGGAGACGGCGTGCTGCGCAGCTGGGTACGCCGGCGCGGTCGCGACGACGCCCCGATCGAGCACCTGCGCGCGCGCGACTTCGGCGCCTTCGAGGATGACCTGGAGCTGTTGGAGCGTCGCGGCTTCGTGATCGGCGGCTGACACGGTCAGACATCCGTCCAGCGCTCGGCGCCGGTGCGTCACGCTGCGATCAACCGCCGGGGCGCCGGGTGTTCCAACGGCGCGCGGTGCTCCGGCGGCGACTACTCGAGCTCGGGGCGCTTCTCGCCCGGCCAGATGCCGGTCAGCCACGCAAAGCCCTTGGCTCCGCTGCGGTTGACCAGCGCCTTGGTGACCGAGAACGTCGCTCCCTGCACAGCTGCCGCGCCGAGCACCTGGCCCCACGAGGCCTCCAGCGTCGTCGCCTTGGGCGGCTCCCGATCGTCGATGTGGCCCCAGACCTGATCGAAGACCTGGCGCGCGAGCATTCCGGCCGCGATGCCGATGATGATGCCGAAGGGTTTGTAAAGAAGCTTCATATGTGCGCCAGCGTACCCCGACTACGTCACAATGAGGCCGAACCACTTGCGGAGGCTGACAATGGACCAGGCCGACGATCTTCTCCAGCGTGCACTGCTCGATGCAGAGGCCTGCGCTTCTGTGGCTCTGAAGGTGAGTGACCTGCCGTTGTCAGACGCCCTGACGGTCATCTTCCATGGCCGCCGCGACCTCGGCACGCTGCAGACCTACGTCGCGCACGGCGGCCGGGCGGCCGGGTCGGCGGTCGCCGCCTCGGAGTTGCTGCGCGTCCCCTGCGACCTCGACCTCGCCGACGCGTCCTCGCGCCAGGAGGCCGAGGAGCTCTACGAATCCCAGGCTCGGGCGCTGCGCGACGCGATCGTCGCGGCCGACACGGTGCTCGCCGTGTGGGCCAAACCGCTGGCGGCCGTGACCGGCAACGACGTCGAGCTCGAGCGCTCGATCGAGCTCAGCGTGCGCCTCCCGGCAGCCCGACTGACGCCGGTCGCCCTCACCGCTCCGGAGCGGCGGATGCTCGTCGCCGCCGTCTGCGGCGCACGCACGCTCGCCGAGGGCCGGCCGCCGATGGGCATCGTCTGCGCGCAGCAGGACCTCGCCCACATCTACCAGCTGTCCGACGATCCGGAACGCTGCCTGGAGGACTTCGAGCAGCGCGCGGCAGCGCACGCGCGCCATCTCGTCGAGCGCCTCGACCACCAGGAGGCCTCCGTTCAGCGCTTCCTGGAGCTCAACGGCGACGAGTTCCACCCGACGGGGTGAGAATGGGGGCGTGAAGCGCGCCCTCCCGATCGCCGTCGCCGTCGTCGCGTTCCTGGCGATCACCGTCATCGCGACGCGCTGGATCGGCAACGACACCGCCGAGCGCGCGGACGTCGAGCGTCTGCTCGAGGCTCAGCTCGCCGGCGACCCAGCCGCGATGCTCGACATCCTCGACTGCCCCGACGAGGCCTGCCGCGAGCTCGTTGCCGGCAACGCCGCGCGCATGCGGGGCTCCGGCGACCTGAAGATCGCGCTCTATCAGTCCCAGACGGCCCACGCGCTGCGCTCGCGCACGAAGCCCACGCGCGTCGTGTGGTTCACGCGGCCGCAGGAAACGGTCGTGCAGTGCGTCCTGGTGCGACGCACCGGGAACGTGCTGGCCGGAGCGTCCGTTAGCCTGCTGCGCCTCAGCGCTCCGCTGATCGATCGCGAGTCGAGCTGCCCGTAGGCAACTCTGCCGCGCCGCTTGTGTTGGCCTCAACGACTATGCGCATTCTCCGCCGGCTCATGATCCCGATCGCGTTGCTCGCCAGCGCGGCGTGCGTGCCGGCCGCATCGGCGGCCGACGGCATCTCCCGGGGGTCGCTCTACCGCGACGCGCCGGACAACCGCTACCTGCTCGGCGGGGACTGGCTGTTTCGCCTCGACACCGCCGGCAAGGGCCTGGAGCAGCGCTTCCAGCGCCAGACCTCCAAGGCGGGCTGGTCGACGACGAAGGTCCCCAACGCGTGGAACGCCGGCGACAACTCGGTCGCCTCGATGCTGGGCACGGTCGGCTGGTATCGCAAGGACTTCCGGCTGCCCGACGCTCGCAGCCGGATGGACTGGCTCGTGCGCTTCGAATCGGTCAACTACCGCTCCAGGATCTGGCTCAACGGCAAGCCGATCGGCCGCAACACCGGCGCCCATCTGCCCTTCGACCTGCGCCTGCCCCGCTCCGTGCTCAAGCGCCGGGGCACCAACCGCCTCGTCGTGCGCGTCGACAACCGCCGCCTGCGCACGGACTTCCCGCCATCGGGACTGACCGGATCCGGCGATCCGGCGGGCGGGTGGTGGAACTACGGCGGCCTGCTGCGCGAGGTCTACCTGCAGCGCGTCGACCGCGTCGACATCTCGACGGTGCTCGTGCGCCCCGAGCTTCGCTGCAGCACATGCGCCGCAAGCGTGCTGATGCGCCTGACCGTCCGCAACTACTCCTCGAAGTCCAGCCGCGTGAGCGTCAGCGGGCGCTTCGGCACCAAACGCGTGCGCTTTCCCGCCAAGCGGGTCAAGGCGCGGGGGTTCGCGAGCTTCACGCGCCGCGTGCGCATCGCCAAGCCGCGGCTGTGGTCTCCGGCCTCGCCCTACCTCTACACGGCGCGCTTCACCGTCCGGTCGGGCGGCCGCAAGGCGGTCGGGACGCGACTGCACAGCGGCATCCGTTCGATCAAGGTCGTCGACGGACGGCTGCTGCTCAACGGGCGCCCCCTGTCGTTGCGCGGCGTAGGGCTGCACGAGGACGACCTCGTGACCGGTGCGGCGATCAACAGCGCCAGGCGAGGCCAGATCGTCGAGCAGGCGAAGGAGCTCGGCGCGACGGTGATCCGCGCGCACTACCCGCTGCACCCCGAGATCCATGAGCTGGCAGATCGTCGCGGCCTGTTCATCTGGTCGGAGATCCCGGTGTACGCGATCAAGACCCGGTACCTCAAGCGCCTGGAGGTCCGCAAGCTCGCCGCGCGCGAGCTGGAGGACAACATCCGCGCCAACCAGAACCACCCGTCGGTCATGCTGTGGTCGGTCGGCAACGAGCTGTCGGCGCGTCCGGGCCCCGTGCAGGGCGACTACATCCGGCGTGCCGCCAAGCGAGCCAAGGACCTCGACCCGACACGACCCGTGGGGCTCGCCGTCGCCGGCTACCCGTCGGCCGGCTGCCGCCCGCAGTACGCGCCGCTGGACGTCGTCGGGATCAACGAGTACTTCGGCTGGTATCCGGGACCCAACGGCCAGATCGCCGACCGCGACAGTCTCGCCGACTACCTCACCGACGTCCGCAAGTGCTATCCGAAGAAGGCGATCTTCGTGTCGGAGTTCGGAGCGGAGGCCAATCGCGACGGTCCGGTCGAGGAGAAGGGAACCTTTCAGTACCAGCAGGACTTCGTGAACTACCACCTCGCGATCCATGGCTCCAAGCCGTGGCTCAGCGGCTCGATCTACTGGGCGCTGCAGGAGTTCCGCGTCCGGCCGAACTGGGATGGCGGCAACCCGCGCCCCAACTCACCGATCCATGAGAAGGGGCTGCTGCGCTTCGACGCGACCAAGAAGCCGGCATGGTTCGACGCCCAGCGCCTGTTCGCCGGCACGAACCAACTCGGCGCGCGGTAGTCACCACCGCCGGGCGACGGGCGTCCGCTACCCTTCGCCGTCGCCATGGCATCCCAGAGCACGAAGCTAGCCATCTCGCCACGCACCCCGGAGGGGTCGCGCTCCACGCGCCGGCTGCGCCGCAGCGGTCGCGTTCCCGGCGTGCTCTACGGCGGTGACGGCCAGCCGGTCGCGTTCAGCGTCGACGCGCGCGAGCTGCGCAGCGCCCTTGCCGCTCAGGGCGCGGTGCTGGACGTCGTCGACGGCGACTCCGCCACGCCGGCCGTGCTCCAGAGCGCCCAGTATCACCCCGTTCGGGGCGAGACCATGCATGTCGATCTCCTGCGCGTCAACCTCGACGTCGCGATCCACGCCGTCGTGGCGCTGGAGCTGCTGGGCGTCGACCAGGCCCCCGGCGTCAAGGAGGGCGGCACGCTCGAGCACATCACTCGCGAGCTGAACATCGAGGCGCTGCCGACGGCGATCCCCGAGTCGCTGACCTGCGATGTCTCGATGATGCAGATCAACGACACGATCACGCTCGCCGACGTTCCGGTGCCCACAGACATCACGCTGCTCGATGATCCCCAGGAGACCGTCGTCGCCACGTTGTCGCCGCCGCGCCTGGAGAGCGAGGATGACGAGATCGAGTCCGAGACCGAGCTCGTCGGCGAAACGGCCGGTGAAGACGCGCCCACCGCGGACGCCTCCTCCGGCGACTCAGACTAGGCCGGCGCATTGCGGCTGTCGGGTCGCGGTTCCGGGGCGCCGATCGACTGGCTCGTCGTCGGCCTCGGCAACCCCGGCTCGCGCTACGCCGGCACGCGCCACAACATCGGCTTCGAGGTCGCCGCGGCGCTCGCACGGCGCTGGGACCTTCCCCGGGCCACGTCCCGCTTCAACGGGCTGCTCAGCGAAGGACGCACCGGGCCGGGAGGCCCGCGCGTCGCGGTGCTCCTACCCCAGACCTACATGAACGACGCGGGGCGTTCGGTCGGGCCCGCGCGCGGCGCCTACAAGCTCCAGCTCGAACGGGTGCTCGTCCTGCACGACGAGATCGACCTGCCGTTCGGGGAGGTGCGCACCCGGCTCGGCGGCGGCCTGGCCGGGCACAACGGGTTGAAGTCGTTGAAGGCCGAGCTCGGGGGTCCCGGCTTCGCACGCGTGCGAATCGGCGTCGACCGCCCGGGTGCGACGGATCCGGAGACGGTCTCCGCATACGTCCTCGGCGCCTTCGCCGAGCAGGGCGACGACGTCGCAGACCTCATCGCACGGGCCGCATCCGCTGCCGAGACGATCGTGCTCGGCCAGCGCACGCTGTAGCGCCGGGCAGCGGCCGACCGGACGTTCTCCCGGCCGGCCTCCCGCACCATTCGAGTCGCCGCCCGCGGCACCTACACTGACGCCCGGCCACGCCCCGCGCGGTCACTTCGCCTGCGATGTCACTGCGCCCACTTCTCAGCCACTTCACCGACGACCCCGGCGGCGCGTCGCTCGCGCGCGACGGTGGCAGCGCGTTCGTCTCGGCGTCGCTGCGCCCGTACGTGCTGGCGGCGCTCGCCGACGAGGATGCGGCACGACCGACGCTCGTCGTCGCCGGCGACGACCGCCAGGCGCGCGACCTGGCCGCCGACCTGGGCGCCTGGCTGCATCCGCGCCAGGTGCGCTTCTATCCCAGCCGCGGAGTCGCCTACGAATCGCATCTGACGCCACCGCCGCATCTCGTCGGCCTGCGCGTCGCCGCGCTGGATGCCCTGCTCGACGGCGACGCGGCGCGCGGCGACGCCCCGGTCGTCGTCGTGTCAGCCGTCGCGCTGAGCGAGAAGGTGCCCGATCCGCAGCTGCGCCCGCATTCCTTCACGCTGCGAGTCGGCGAGCTGCTGGACCTGCAGGAGTGCATGGCCGACCTCGTCGCAGCCGGCTACGAGCGCGTCGACCAGGTCGAGGACCGCGGCCAGTTCGCCGCGCGCGGAGGCCTGCTGGACATCTATCCGGCGACGGAGGACCGGGCCGTGCGCGTCGACCTCTTCGACATCGAGATCGAGTCGCTGCGCTGGTTCTCGACGTTCACCCAGCGCTCGCTCGGCGAGACGACCGAGGTCGAGATCGCACCGGCGGCCGAGCTCGCCGCCGAGCACCGCGAGCTCGCGGAGATCGCCTCGATCCAGCTCCGCGACGACGAGTCCGAGCGCCCCGACGTCGCGGAGCTGCTGCCGGTGGAGCGCTTCGGCGCGTTCCTGGACCTCGCCCCCGGCGCGGCGGTGCTGCTGGCGGCCGAGGAGGAGATCGCGCCCGCGCTCGCAGACCACTGGCAGGACGTCTGCGCGGCCTTCCACGACGACGACGCCCACCACCTCTACGTCTCCCCGGAGGCGATCACCGCCGCGCTCGACGGCCGCGCGCGGGCCAGGCTCAGCTCCCGTGACGCCGACCAGCCGCTGGAGTTCCGCGCGCAGGCGCCCGATCTCGCCGCGCGGTCGCTGAAGGAGGCCGAGCCCGAGCTCGAGAAGCTCGTGCGCTCGGGCTACCGCACGGTCGTGGCATGGGCCACGCGCGGCGAGGGCGAGCGCGCGGCCTACAACCTCGGGCGCCTGAAGGCCTCATGGCTGGGGGAAGGCGACCCACCGGGCATCCAGAACCCGCTGCGCTTCGCATCCGTGCGCCTGCGCGACGGCTTCATCGCCGCAGGACTCAAGCTCGCCGTGCTGCCCGAGCACCGGCTCTTTCGCCGTCGCCGCCAGGAGCGCACCGGCGGCCGCGACCATGCGGCCCGCCGCCGCGGCGCGCTGCGCTCCTTCGCCGACCTGCGCACCGGCGACATCGTCGTCCACGAGGACCACGGCATCGCGCGATTCGCCGGCTTTGAGTGCAAGACGGTCGCGGGCGTCACCCGTGACTACCTCTACCTGGAGTACCAGGGCGACGACAGGGTCTTCGTCCCCTCCGACCAGCTCGCGAAGATCAGCCGCTACGTCGGCGCCGGCGGCGCGCACCCACCGCTCTCAAAGCTCGGAGGGCGCAGCTGGGAGACGATGAAGTCCCGCGCTCGCCGCGCCGCGCAGGAGCTCGCCGGGGAGCTGCTCAACCTCTACGCCGAACGACGACGCCGCACGGGCCTGTCGTTCCCGCCGGACTCCGACTGGCTGCGCGACTTCGAGGGTGCGTTCCCCTACCAGGAGACCGCCGACCAGCGCGAGGCGATCGAGCTCGTCAAGGTCGACATGGAGTCCGAGCGCCCGATGGACCGGCTGATCTGCGGGGACGTCGGTTACGGCAAGACCGAGGTCGCGCTGCGCGCCGCCTTCAAAGCCGCCGACGCCGGCAAGCAGGTGCTGATGCTCGTCCCGACGACGATCCTCGCCCAGCAGCACTACGGCACCTTCGCCGAGCGCCTGAAGGACTACCCGTTCACGATCGAGCAGGTCAGCCGCTTCCGGCCGGCCGCCGAGCAGAAGGCGGCCATCGCGGGCTTCGCGGCCGGCTCGGTGGACATCCTCATCGGCACGCACCGGCTGCTCAGCCGCGACGTCCGCGCGAAGGAGCTCGGACTGATCGTCGTCGACGAGGAGCAGCGCTTCGGGGTCAAGCAGAAGGAGCTGTTGCGCCAGCTCAAGCTGCGCGTCGACGTCATCTCGATGAGCGCCACGCCGATCCCGCGCACGCTGCAGATGTCGCTGGCGGGCGTGCGCGACATCTCGGTCATCGAGACGCCGCCGGAGGGCCGCAGGCCCGTGAAGACCTACGTCGGCGAGTACGACGAGGAGCTCGTCAAGCAGGCGCTCGTGCGCGAGCACGCCCGCGGCGGACAGGCATTCTTCCTGCACAACCGCGTCGAGTCGATCGACGAGACCGCCGAGCGCCTGCGCGGCCTGTGTCCCGCGATGCGCTTCACCGTCGCCCACGGGCAGATGGAGGACAAGGTGCTCGAGCAGCGGATGCTGGGCTTCCTGCGCGGCGACGCCGACGTGCTCGTCTCGACGAGCATCATCGAGTCGGGAATCGACATCCCGCAGGCCAACACGCTGATCGTCGATCGCGCCGACGTCTTCGGCCTGTCCCAGCTCTACCAGATCCGCGGGCGCGTCGGGCGCAGTCGCGAGCGCGCCTACGCGTACCTGCTGTACCCCAGCGCGGCGGCGCTGACGTCCGAGGCTGCGCAGCGCCTGTCGGCGCTCAGCGACTACACCGAGCTCGGCGCGGGCTTCAAGATCGCGATGCGCGACCTCGAGCTGCGCGGCGCGGGCAACCTGCTCGGCGACGAGCAGTCCGGCCACGTCGCGGCACTCGGCTTCGAGCTGTACATGCAGATGCTCGACGAAGCGGTCGCCGCGGCGGACGAGGCGGCAGGCGAGGATGCGACCGAGCTCCCCGAGCCGGTGCGGATGGACGTCAACGTCGACGCCTACGTCCCGTCCGACTACATCCCCTACGAGCAGGCGAAGATCGACGTCCATCGCCGTGTCGCGGGGGCGGTCGACGTCGCGGATCTCGAGCTGCTGCGCGACGAGCTCGACGACCGCTTCGGCGAGCTGCCCCAGCCGATGTCCAACCTCATCGACCTGCAGCGTGCGCGCATCAAGCTCGGTCAGGCCGGTGCGACGGCGGTGAGCTTTCGCGGGGGACGGCTGGCGGTGACCCCGATCGAGTTGGACTCCGCGCGGGCCAAGCGACTACGGGCGCAGATCCCCGGCGTGCTGTACGAATCGGGTAAGAGCCAGCTGTCGCTGCGCGTCCCCGACGACCCCCTGCAGCGCTTCCCCGCGGTCGTGCGCGCGGCGGACATCCTGCTCGCCGTCAAGCGTGAAGCTGCGTGACGCCGCGTGGCCGCAGACGCATGAAGCTGGCGTCTTGCTCGTGTGAAGGTGCGATGAAGCACGGCCGGGGTGGCGCTGTGGCGCAGACTCGTTGGCTATGATCGCCGCTTCGTGATCATCTCTCGTCGTATTCCAGCGCTCGGCGCTTTTTTTGTGGCCGCGGCCGTCGTGGCCGGGTGTGGCAACTCCGTGCCGGGCAATGCCGTCGCGCGCGTCGACGACGCGTCGATCACCAAGGTCGACTTCGACCGCTGGTTCGACGTCGCCGCCTCAAGCAACCCCGCCGGCAAGACCGACTACTCGCCGCCGGACTTCAAGGCGTGCATCGCCAGCAAGACGAAGACCGCGCCCAAGCCGGCCAAGGGTCAGCCCGCGACGACCGACGAGCAGTACAAGGCGCAGTGCAAGCAGGAGTACGAGCAGCTGCGCGACCAGGCCCTACAGTTCCTGATCCTCGAGAAGTGGGTCGCAGGCGAGGCCAACGACCAGGGCATCGACGTGCCCGCCAAGGAGTTCCAGACCGACTACGAGAAGGCCAAGAAGGACGCCTTCCCGAAGGAGGCGGACTTCAAGACGTTTCTCGAGCAGTCGGGCATGACGGTCGCGGACGCCCGCTTCCAGGTGGCGTTCAACACCGTCTACACGAAGCTTCGCGAGAAGGCGATCAAGGGCGCCGAGAAGGTCACCGACGCAAAGATCGCCGAGTTCTACGACAAGAACAAGGAGCGCTTCGCCCAGCCTGAGACCCGCGATGCGCGCGTCGTGCTCACCAAGACCAAGAGCAAGGCCGATGCAGCCGTGAAGGCGCTCAAGAGCGGCGACAAGTTCTCGGCGGTGGCCAAGCGCTACTCGATCGATCCGGCCTCCAAGGACCGCGGCGGAGCCCTCCCCGGCATCGCCAAGGGCTCGCAGGAGAAGACCTTCGACGACGCGCTCTTCGGCGCCAAGAAGGGCGAGCTGCGGGGCCCCGTCAAGGTCCAGTTCGGCTACTACGTGTTCAAGGTCCAGAAGATCACGCCTGCCGAGCAGCAGTCCCTCAAGGATTCCAAGGCGGCGATCAAGCAGGAGCTCGAGGCCCAGGCCCAGAAGGCCGCCGACGACAAGTTCAACGCCGCGCTTCGCAAGAAGTGGAAGGCCAAGACGAGCTGCCGAGAGGGCTACGTCATGGACCAGTGCAAGAACGCGCCGAAGGTCGAGACCACGGCGCCGACCGATCAGGTCCCGCAGCAACCGCCGCCCCAGTAGCTGACGGGTTCAGGCCGCGACCCACGCGAAGGCCAATACCCTTCGCGCCTGATGCCCGACCCCTCCGAGATCACCGCATCGCTCGGGCGCTTGGACGAGCTCACGCGCCGGCTGCGCGTCGCGTGTCCGTGGGATCGCGAGCAGGACGAGCGCTCGATCGTGCCGCACACCGTCGAGGAGGCCTACGAGCTCGCCGATGCCGCCAACTCCGGCGACGACGCCAAGCTGCTCGACGAGCTGGGAGACGTGCTCTTTCAGGTGCACTTCCTCTCCCTGCTGCTGGAGGAACGCGGCGCCGGCGATCTGGCCGCGGTCGCCGAGCACTGCCGGCACAAGCTGATCAGGCGCCATCCGCACGTCTTCGGCGATGTCGAGGTGGCAGGCGCCTCGGAGGTCCTGCGAAACTGGGACGAGATCAAGGCCGGCGAGGCCGGCCGCGAGCCCGGGATCTTCGGCGAGGTCCCCGAGAACCTTCCCGCACTGCTCTACGCCCGCAAGATGCAGCGCCGCGCCGCGTCGGCTGGGCTGATCGAGCGCGCGCCCGACGCCGCAGGCCCCGAGGCGCGCAGCGAGACCTTTGAAGCGATCGGCGATCGGCTGTTCGCCGTCGTCGACGAGGCGCGCAGGCTGCGCGTCGACCCCGAGCTTGCCCTGCGTGCGGCGTCCCGGCGATTCCGCGACCGCTTGCAACCCGTCCAAGGAGATTCATGAGCCAGATCGACCGCGTCCATGCCCGCCAGATCCTCGACAGCCGCGGCAATCCGACGGTCGAGGTCGACCTCACGCTGCGCTCGGGCGCGACCGGTCGCGCGGCGGTCCCGTCGGGAGCATCGACCGGCGAGTTCGAAGCCACCGAACTGCGCGACGGCGGCGAGGACTGGGGCGGCAAGGGCGTCACCCAGGCCGTGGCCAACGTCAACGGGGAGATCGCCGGCGCGATCGGCGGGCACGACGCGCTCGACCAGGCGGCGCTGGATCGCGCGCTGATCGAGCTCGACGGGACCCCGAACAAGTCGCGCCTCGGGGCCAACGCGATCCTGGGTGTCTCGCTGGCAGCCGCACATGCGGCCGCCGCCCACGAAGGACAGCCGCTGTGGCGCCATCTCGGCGGCGCGTCCGCGCAGATCCTTCCCGTGCCGATGATGAACGTCCTCAACGGCGGGGCCCACGCCGACAACAAGGTGGACTTCCAGGAGTTCATGGTCGTGCCGGCGGGAGCGCAGACGTTCTCGCAGTGCCTGAAGATGGGCGCCGAGGTCTTCCATGCGCTCAAGCGGACGCTGCACGACGCCGGCCTCGGAACCGCGGGCGGCGACGAGGGGGGCTTCGCACCCGACCTGGGGTCAAACGAGGAAGCGCTGCAGATGCTGGTGCGGGGCATTCAGGCGGCCGGCTACGCACCCGGCGAGGACGTCTTCATCGCGCTGGACCCGGCCACGAGCGAGATCTTCTACGACGGTCGCTACGTGCTCGAGCACGAGGACCGCAGCCTCGTGGCGCAGGAGCTCGCCGACTACTGGGCCGATCTCTGCGCGCGCTACCCGATCGTCTCGATCGAGGACGGCATGGACGAGGAGGACTGGGACGGTTGGAAGGTGCTTACCGATGCCGTCGGCGCCGGCGTGCAGCTCGTCGGCGACGACCTCTTCGTCACCAACACCGAGCGCCTGAAGCGGGGCATCGATGCCGGCGTAGCGAACTCGATCCTCGTCAAGGTCAACCAGATCGGCACGCTGACCGAGACGCTGGAGGCAATCGCGATGGCCCGCGCGGCGGGTTACACCGCTGTCATGTCTCACCGCTCGGGAGAGACCGAGGACACGACGATCGCGGACCTCGCCGTCGCCACCGGCTGCGGGCAGATCAAGACGGGGGCGCCGTCGCGCTCCGATCGGGTCGCGAAGTACAACCAGCTGCTGCGCATCGAGCAGGCGCTCGGAGACGACGCCCGCTTCCTCGGCCGCGACGTGCTGCGCTCCTGACACGGGGGATCGCGTGCGCGGGCAGGAGCACCCGCCTTGGAAGCGAACATCCAGGCCATGGCCGTGCGCGTACGCTGGGACCGGGTTGGCCGTTTCGCGCTCCTGCTCGTGGGCGTGCTGCTCGTGTGCCTGTACGTCAACCCCCTGCGCACCACGATCGCGACGATGCAGGAGGCGAAGACCAAACGCGGCGAGGTCGCCGAGCTGCAGCGCGAGCAGGCCTCGCTCGTGCGCCGGCGCGGCGCGCTGACGCGCTCGGGCAGCGTCGAGATCGAAGCGCGGCGCCTGGGGATGGTGCGCCGCGACGAGCGGGCCTACGTCGTCAAGGGCCTGCCCGACGCCAGGTAGCCTGCGAGCGGTGGCTGACCGCTTCGAGACGGCGCTTGAGCAATGGCATCAGGGTGAGCGGCGCATCGCAGGCGCGCCGCCCGAGCAGCGCCCGGCGCTGGAGGCCGTCGTGAGCAGCATCGAAGCCGAGCTGCGCCGACGGCTGGGCGGAACCTTCACGACCGATGAGCTGACCGACCTCTACGAGCGGGGAACCGACTGGTGCACGGACCTCGCGGCCGATGTCGCGCCCGGAGCGCCGTGGGCGTGGGACGCCCGCACGGTCGCAGACAGCGCGTTCCTACGCTACGTGCGCGACGCCCGCGACTTCGCGGGCGGCCGCCGCACCTAGATCTCTGGGGCCATCCGGCCAGCGGTCGTCAGTTGTCGCTGGTACCACTGCGACGAATGACGATCTGATCCTCCTCGATCGACACCTCGACGGGACGGTGCCCCGCCCAGTGCTCGGCGTAGACCGCGTTGTCGGCGACCGCGGGATCCAGCCACAGGCCGTAGCCATCGTCGCCGTGGTCGAAGGTGCCCTCGAGCGTTGAGGACGCCGATCGCGAGCCGGCGCGGCCTCGTCCGCCGCGGCGGCCGCGGCGGCGCGTGCCGGTCCGGGCAGGCGCGTCGTCTGCGTCCTCCGCGTCCTCTCCCGCCTCGGCGCGGCGGGCGGCCTCCTCGGCCTTGAGCTGTTCCTCCTCGGCCTTGCGCGCCTCGGCGGCTTCGAGCTCGGCGGCGACGAGCGCATCGTCCTCGGCACGCAGGTCGATCTCGGCGTCGAAGTCCACCGCCGGCGCATCGCCGCTGTCCGCCTCGGCGGGCGTCAGGTCGTTGTCGCGCTTGAAGGTCTCGATCTGCTGGACGGTCGCCTCGAGCTGGTGAGCGATCCAGGCGTCGGTGCGGCCTTGGCGGACCCAGCCGCGAATCTGATTGAGATGTGGGCGCAGAGAACGTCGAGCCATCGGCGCGAGACCTTACAAGAAGCCGGCTCGCGACCTCTGTGGCAGAGCCTGTATCGTGCCTCCGGCTGCGGAAGTGTTGTCAATGCACCAAGAACATGATGAGTGGACTTGGCGACAAGGAGGGTAGCCCGCATGCTGGTCCTGACACGAAAGTCCAACCAGAGCATCATGATCGGCGACGACATCGAGATCACCGTCTTGTCGATCATGGGAGAGAAGGTCCGTATCGGCATCCAGGCGCCGCGGGAGATCCCCGTCTTCCGCAAGGAGGTCTACCTGGAGATCCAAGCCGAACGCGGAGAAGTGCGCGCCGCCGGTCCCGTGCAGGAAGCGCTGGACAAGCTCAGCACGTAGCGCGGACCCGTCGGCCGCGGACGTGGGCCATCCATCAGCCCATGACGACGTAGAGCGTCTGGAACATCGCGACGGTCACGATGACCGCCGTCGCGATGAGCACCAGCACGAGCACGACGAAGCGAGCCGTGCCGCTCTTGTGGGTCTGATCGATCCTGCGCTGCTGGGAGCGCAGGGTTGCCTGGCGCCGCAGCGACTCTCGCCGCACGCGATCCTCGTGTGTCTCCTCGTGAAACGCACGCTCGAACTCCGCAAGGGACTGTCGCATCCGGGTTGCCATGCGTTACGGAGCGTAGCCCAAATGCGGGCGCGCGTGACCGGTGGGTATCGGCGTCAGCGCCCACCGCGCGCCGCCGCCGCCCACAGGCCGGCCTGCCGTTCGCGGACGCAGCCGGCGAGGTGATGAAGCGATCGGCGAACGCGTTTTGTCGCGAACGTCAGCGGCACCGCAAAGCCCCCTAACGCGTGCGCGTGACGCCGACCGACTGGCTGGCGGTTAGCCCGGCCGCGTCGAATGAGGTGGCCGTGACGGTGTGGGCGCCGTAGGCGGTGCTGGAGGAGACCCTCCAGGTGCTCGAGTACGGGGCGCTCGTGTCGGTCGCGATGAGCTTCCCGTCGAGCAGGAACTGGACCTTGCTCACGGCCGTGTCGTCGGAGGCGGTGGCGGCGAACGAGAGCTTCTTCCGAAACGACCCCCCAGCCGTCGGGGAGGTCAGGTTCACGGCCGGTCCCAGGTGGGTCGTCACCGGCACGGACTTCTGGGCGATGTAGTTCGCCACGGCGTTACGCGCCGGCTTGGCCGAGAAGTCGACGCGCATCAGCCCGAGGTTCGCCACCCAGGTGCCCGGGGCGGGACCGAGCCACGCGTCGTCGCGCAGGGCATAGATCATCTGTACGGGCACCCACGGATAGCGCTGATCGACGCGGCGCAGGGCGCGCACGAGATAGTCGGACTGCTGGCTCTCGGTGACGCACCACGAGCACGAACCGGTCGAGTAGCCCATCTCCGTGATCCACACCGGCTTGCCGGTATCGCCGCGTGCGTCGGCCACCGCGCGGATCTCCTCGATGCCGCAGAGCGCGCCGATCGCCTTGCGGCCCGGGCTGCCGGGCTCGTCCCAGCACGAGTCGGGATCGGCGGCCATCGTGTACGGGTGCACGTTCAGCGCGTCGAAATAGCCTCCGCCGCCGGCCGTGTAGATCTGCTCGAGGTAGCGCCAGTCGTTGGACGACAGCCCGCCCATGAGCACCGTGGCGCCGGGGTCGGCCGCCTTCACCGCCGCGTAACCGGCCTTCAGCAGCACCACGTACTCGGCGGCGTTCGGGCCCGACGGCCAGAACTGGGCGTAGTTCGGCTCGTTCCAGATCTCGAAGGTATGGACGCCCTTGGCCTTGTAGCGGTTGACGACGTAGCGCACGAAGTCGGCGTAGTCGGCAACGTTCGCCGGCTTCCAACTGCGGTTCCAGCTCCAGTCCGTCCAGGTGCCGGTGCAGCGCCTGGCAGGATCGGCGGAGGCCCAGCAGGGCGCACCGTCGATGGTCAGGGCGACGTTCAGACCTCGGGCCCGGGCCTTGTCGACGGCCGCGTCCCACTCGGGAAACCACCAGCTGTTGTACTGCCCCTTGCCGTCGAACTCGCCGTCGGCCCAGCTGATGCTCTGGTGGACCCAGCCGGCACCGAGCGAGGCCGCCTCGGACACGGTGCGATCCATCGTCGTGCGCGAGACGCCCCACGTCAGATCGGAGTTCAGGCCGATGGAGGCGGCCTGGGCCGGACCGGCTGCGCTTGACGCGGCGGCGAGTGCGGCCAGTGCGGCGAAGACCGTGCAGAACAGGTGGCGGGTGCGCATGCGTAACCGGATCGGCACGTCCACAGATCGGCACGATCGGGCGAACCCCGACACGGACGGCCGTTCGAGCAGCCCCCCGGGTTCGGCAGCCGAAAACAAATGATCGTACGAGGCGCGCCGGATACTCAGCCCCCGACGCGCGCGCGGACCCGGCGCGCGAACTCGGCGTCCGCGTAGGCCTGGGACATCGGCTGCCCGCGCCGCAGCCGCTTGATCGCATCCTCGATCAGCAGCTCCCGCGGGTTGCGTTGCGCCGCCTGCGCGAGGGCTCGCGCGGCGGCCGGCTCGGCGCGCGCGGCTCCCGCGGCCAGCCCCAGCTCGAAGCGCGCGAGCCAGTCCGACGCGTCGCGCTCGACCGCCCGCGCGAAGTACCGCTGCGCGCGCCGCGGATCGCCCGCGCGCAGCGCGATCGTCCCGGCGATCAGCAGCGGGCGCAGCGCGAGCGGGTTGAGATCGGCGGCGCGGTCCAGGCGGGACAGCGCGACGGCGGGCCGGGTCTCGGCGGCGGCGCGGTCGGTGTCGCGCTGGGACAGCCACAGGACGCCGAGCAGGCCGAGGCAGGCGACACCGGCGGCGGCGGCGATGACGACGCGGCGCTTGCCGCCGCGCACCCCGGCATCGTCTTCGGCGGTCGCGGCTGCCGAGCGTACGCGCAGCGCGGCGGCGACGGCGAGGAAGCCCAGGCCGGCGCCGCTGAGCGCGGGGAACTCCCACAGCCAGTCGACCGAGCCCTGCGCGAGCCACACGATCGCCGGAAGGACGAGCGCCCCCGCAACCCGACGTTCGTGCGGATCGCCCGGGCGCAGGGCGGCGAAGGTCGCCGCCGAGAGGGCGACGAGCAGCAGCAGCAGGCCGACCGCCCCCGTGCCGGACAGGACGCGCAGCGGCAGGCTGTGCGTCCAGCGCGGCTCCTCGTAGCTGCGCCGCTCGCGGATGTACGCCGCCGCGAAGTTGTCCTGGCCGGCACCGGTCAGCGGATGGTCGCGCCACACGTCGACCGCGACCCGCCAGAAGTCGTAGCGGTTGCCGCCCAACCCGCCGCCGAAGCGCGATCCGCCCGTGGCGGGCTCGGCGCGCAGCTGCGTGAAGGCCTGCCACGCCGTGTCGAGGCGCGCGCGCGGATGGCCGTCGGTGGCGACCGTCCCGGCGGCCGCGGCGGCGATCAGCGCCCCGGCGGCGAGCGCGACGCCGACCGCCCGGCCGCGGCGGCGCAGGCCGGGCGGGATGAGACGTGCCGCCCCTGCAGCCTGGGCCGCGGCGACGACGCCGGCCACCGCAGTCGAGCACAGCACGATTCGCCACACCGCCCGGCCCAACGCATCCTCCAGCCCCGGTCCGGCCGCCGCGTCGAAGACGTCGAGCAGGACCGGCAGGGCGAGGGCGACGCCGATCGCGGCCGGCAGCGACCAGAGGGCGACGCGCAGGCGCTGCGGCTGGACTGCCAGCGCGACGAGCAGGACGACGGGCAGCGTGAACAACCAGCCGCGGCTCTGGCCGAGCAGCGCGAGGCTGAGCAGCAGCGTGGCCGCCCCCAGCGCGAGCCCGCGCGGGATCGGGCGCAGGCCTGGCCGTGCTGCGAGCACGATCGCCGGCAGCCCCGCAGCCGTCCACAGCGCGGCGGTCGCGTTCGGATAGCCGGTCGGCTCCGCGAGCCGGCCGTCGATGAGCAGCTCGAGCGACGTGTCGCCGAGCAGGCGCACGAGGGTGACGACGGCGACCGCGGTGACCACCAGCACCCACAGGGCGAGCACCGTCTCGGCGTTGCGCGGGCGCCAGGCCAGGATCCCCAGCGCGAGGCACACAGCGACGTAGACGAGCGTCCGCGCCGAGCCCTCCAGCGCCAGCCAGGGGGCCTCGGCCCAGGCGATCGACGCCAGCGACCACGCGAGGTAGGCGCACAGCGCGGTGGCCGCGACCTTCGCCGCCCCGGAGGCAGGGGTTGGCGCCGGGCCGCGTCCGATCACCACGGCGATCGCCGTCCCCACGATCGCCAGGCCGCCGAGCAGCCAGTCGGCCGGCGCGTAGCCACCGCCGTCGGCCGTCCACCAGGCGAGCACCGCCAGCACGACGAGTGCGGGCACAACGGGGGCGAGCGCACGGGCGGCGAAGGTAAGGTGCTCACGACCGCGTGTCATGACAGGCCCGCGTTGGGTCTCGCGCCCGTCGACCTCATGCCCGCCGCCCGCCCACCGAACGTGCCCCGCACCGTGCGGATGAGAGCATGAGCGCCGCGCGCCCACCGTCCACCCGGGCGGTCGTCGGTGACCACGGCGGGGACTGGAAGCTGTACGTCAAGGGCACGCTCGCGGGACGGTTGGCCGCCGTCGCATGGCGCTGGCGCGTCGCGCCCCGGCAGGCCGTGCGGGCGTGGCTCGCGCACCGCGGCGAGGTCGCCGGCAGGACCGCTGCGCAGCCGCGCGAGCGGCGCCCGGTGGTGTTCGTGATCATGGCCGGCCAGGGCGAGGGGCAGGGACTCGACGACGTGCTCGCGAGCATCGTGCGGTGGGAGGGGCCGGACGCCGCGGTCGTCGTGCTCGACGACGCCACGACCGACTGCCGGGCGGCGCGAATCCGGGCGATCGCGCCCGATGCCGTCGTCCTGCGCAATCGCTGGCCGTGCGCGCGACCGCCCTACCAGTACACGTCGATCGCCCGCCTGCTGCGGGAGGCAAGAAGGCGCTTCGACGCCGACGTCGTCATCAAGCTCGACACCGACGCGCTGCTGACCGGCCCGGGCCTTGGCGCGGCCGCGGCCCGGGTGTTCGCCGAGCACCCGCAGGTCGGCCTGCTCGGGACCGTCCAGCAACCCCGTTACGACCTGTGGGTGCTGCAGCGCGAGCGGCGCGGCGGTCGCGCGGTGCGCCGGTTGCACGACGCGGCGCTGCGGCACGGCTACGACGGGCGCAAGGCGCACGGCGGCGTCTACGTCCTCTCCCGCGCGGCGCTCGACCGCCTCGCGGCCGACGGCTGGCTGGACTGGCGCCCGCCCGTGTGGACGCTGCTGAATGAGGACGCGTGCGTCGGCCTCGGGGTGTGGGCCTGCGGCCTGTCGATCGGGTGGCCTGGCGGCGACGACGACGCGCCAACTCGCAGCGTCAGCCACGAGATGCCGATGGTCAAGGAAGCCGTGCGCCCGGCAGGGGTCCTCGCGGTGCACTCCGTGCGGCGCGGACTGGCGGGCGAGAACGAGGCGGAGGTGCGCCATTTCTTCGGCGTCGAGCGTAGAGCGTCATCGGGCGCAGGGCCATAGTGGCCGGCGCGGGGCGGTCGATCCTGCAGGTCCTGGAACCGCCGGAGGGCGGCGTTCCGCGGACCGTCATGTGGCTGGCGCCCGGCCTGCTGCGCCGGGGCTGGGACGTCCAGGTCGCGACGCGCCCGGAAAGCTCGATCCGCGCCGGCCTTGAGGCAGGGGGTGTGCCGGTGCATCTCCTGCCGATCGCGCCCGGCGCGCGCGGTGGCGTCGGGGCGATCGGAGCGCTGCGGTCGCTCGATCGCCGCGGGGGCTTCGACCTCGTCCACGCACACAGCAGCTGGGCCGGAGCGGCCGCGCGGATCGCGCTGCCGGCCGCACACCGGATCGTGTACTCGCCGCACTGCTTCGCGTTCGTCGGCGGGTTCTCGCGCGCCCAGCGCGCGATCGCCTGGAGCACCGAGCAGGCGCTCGTCGCCCGCACGCACCGCTTTGCGCTCACCGGAGCGTGGGAGGCCGACGTCGCCCGTCGCCTGCTGCGCGGGACGCGCGGGCGGGTGCGCCTGCTGCCCGGCTCGCCGCCCCCGCTGGCGGGAATGCCTGCCGACCCCGCGCTGCGGGAGTTCGCCGGCGGCGCGCCGCTGGCCGGATTCGTCGCGGCGCTGCGACCGCAAAAGGATCCGCTCGCGCTCGTCCGGGCGGCTGCCTCGCTGGCCGCCGCGGGCCGGCTGCCGGGGAAGATCGCGATCGTCGGCAACGGGCCGCTGCGCGACGAGGTGGCGCGAGCGATCGAGCACGCGGGGATCGGCGACCGCGTCCGGCTCTTTGCGTTCGCCGGGGAGAGCGAGCCCTACCTGCGGGCCCTCGATCTCGTCGTGCTGCCGTCGCTCTGGGAGGCCTATCCACTCCTGCTGCTCGAGGCGTTCGCGTGCGGCACGCCGGTGCTGGCGACCGCCGTCGGCGGCGTCGCGGAGATGCTGGAGGACGGCCGTGCCGGTGGGCTCATCGCGCCCGGCGACCCCCCCGCGCTCGCCGAGGCGCTTGTGTCGGCGCTGCTCGACGCGGAGGCGCGAGCGGCGTGGGCGCGAGCGGGGAGCGAGCGCCTGATCGCCCACCACGGCGTCGAGCGCATGCTCGACGCCGCCGAGGCGCTCTACGAGGACATGCTGCGGACGTCGCGAAACCGCGCGCCGGATGCGCGATGATCGCCGCGTGATGCGATGCAACGACCACGGCGAGGGCCGGTCATGACGCCCCATGACGTCCTTCAGATGATCTGGCGCCGCCGCCGGCTGGCGCTGCTGACGGCGGCATCGTGCTTCGCCGTCGTCATCGCGCTCGTCGCCGTCCTGCCCCGCAGCTACCGCGCGACGGCGACCCTGGTCGCCAATGCGCCCGGCTCCGATGCCGGCCTGGCAGACCAGTACGCGCGCACCTATGCGGCGCTCGCGGGCAACCCGAACGTCGCCCAGCAGGTGCGGACCAACCTGCGCTTCACGATCTCGCGCCGATCGCTGCTGGAGCACATGTCCTTCATCCCGGTCGAGCGTACGCAGCTGATCGAGATCTCGGCCGAGTTTGGCACGGCGGCACGGGCCCAGACCGTCGCGAACACCTACGCGACGGTGTTCGCCCGCCGCGCGCAGGAGCGAATCGGCGCCAACACGCTGCGGATCAGCGAGCTCGCCAGCCGACCGGCCAATCCCGTACGGCCCAACCCGCCGCTGTACCTCGGCTTCGGCGCGATCCTGGCCTTGCTGCTCGGCGGGGGAGCCGCGCTGTTGCGCGATGCCCTCGATCGCCGTGTGCGCGTCGACACCGCCGACCTGTCGCTGCACAGCGCCCCGATCGCCGGACGCATCCCGGCCGGCAAGCAGGGCCGCGACGAGCTGGTCGCCGATGCCTATCGGCTGCTGCGGGCGACGCTGGACATCCAGGACGCGGGCGATCGCGGCTCGGTCGCCGTCGTGACGGGCACGACCACGCAGGAGGACGCCGCCGCGGTCGCCATCGGCTTCGCCGCGGTCGCCGCCGCCGACGGCGAGAGCGTGGTCCTGGTGGAGGCCGACCTGCGTCGGCCCGGGCTCCATGCCGGCCTTGCGGCGCTGGGTTCCGGGCGCCGCGCCGAGGTCGGACTCGCCGAGTACCTCGCCGACGCAGCGTCCTCGACCGCCGTCGTGACGCGCGATCCGGCGGTGGAAGGGCTGCGCGTCGTGTGGGCGGGCGGCGGTGGGACGCCGCTCGCCGGACGTGCGGCCAGCGAGCGGTTGCGGACCTTGGTGCAAGCACTGTCGCTGCGCTTCGACCGCGTCGTGATCGCCGCGCCGCCGGTGTCGGTCGGGGCTGACACCGCGATGCTCGCCGAGCTGGGCAACGCGACGCTGCTCGTCGTCGACGCGCGCGCCACGGTCGACGAGATCGCGCGCTTGCAGCTCGAGCGGCTGCGCACGTTCCATGCGCCGGGGCTGGCAGTCGTGGTCGTCAACGCGTCGGTGCGCAAGGAGGAGGCGTACTACCAGGACGCGGCTCGCCGGCACGGGCGGGTCCGGGGCGACCGCGCCGCGCGGGGTCCCTCGCACAAGGCGAAGCTCCGAGCCGGCTCGGACGAGGACACGACCGTCCGGCGCCCGGACGACGCGAGCGCCTGACCATGGCGGCCGGCGCCGTGCGCCAGGCGGGGCCGTCGGTGGCGGCGGTCGCGCTCGCCGCGCTGTGCATCGTGGCCCTGCACGAGGGCCGGCTGGGGCTTGTCGGCGTCGCCGTCATGGGGCCGCCCGCGCTCCTCGCGCTCGCCGCGCGACCGGAGCTGGGCCTGGCGGCGCTGCTCGCGGCGACCCCGCTGATGGGGGTGGCGCTGTCCGTCGCGGACAGCTCGGTGCCATTGCTGCGCATGGCGCTCCCGCTGCTCGCGCTGTGGGTCCTGCTGCATGGGGTCGTGCTGGCGCACGGCGGTTCGCGGCCGCCGGCACCGGCCCGCACGCTCGTGTTGGCCGTCGTCTTCGTGCTCGCCGTGATGGTCGCCTCGGCGATCGGCGCGGTGGAGCCGCTGGGCACCCTACGCTTCCTGACGGAGTTCGCGACCGCGGTCCTCGCGTTCTTCGCGGCGCTGCAAATCGCCGAGCGGCGCAACGCGATCGAGGTCGTGCTGGCAGGCGCGCTGACCGGGCTGGCGCTGGCGGCGGGGCACGGCCTGCTCCAGGCACTGACCGGCACGGCCGACGGCGGCGGGATCTACGTCGGCGCCGAGGCCGTCGAGCGGCTGCGGTCGTTCTTCCCGCATCCGAACTTCTACGCGGCGTACCTCATGGTGCTGCTGCCCGTCGCGGTCGCGGTCGTCGCGACGCGCGCGTTCGGGACGTGGCTGCGATGGCTCGGGCTGTTCGCCGCGCTGCTCGCCGTTCCCGCCCTGGTACTGACCTACAGCCGGGCGTCGATCGTCGGCCTGGCGGCGGGTGCGTTCGTCTGGCTCGTGCTGTTGTGGCCCAGGAAGACGATCGCCGTCGCCACGGCGCTCGCGCTACTGACGCTGATCGTCGCCCCCGGAACGGTGGCGGGGCGCTTCGACGCCGACACCGGGTCCGCCGACCTCGCGCTCAGGTCCGGGATCTGGCGCGGCGCGCTGGACGTGGCGACGCAGCATCCGCTGCTCGGCGCCGGGATCAGCAACTTCCCGTTCGCCTACGCTCGCACGCCGGCGGTCGAGGCGCCGGCCGCCAACCGGCCGTCGATCCCCGAGGTCGGCGGCGACGAGCTTCCGCCGACCGCCCACAACATCTACCTCAACGTCCTCGCCGAGCAGGGGATGCTCGGGCTGGTCGCGTTCGGAGTCCTCGCCGGCGCGATCGTCTGGACGTTGCGCGACGGGCGCCGCGCGCGCGATCCCCGCACGCGCGCGCTGTGCGCGGGCGTCGGCGTGGCCGTCATGACGTGGGCGGTGGCCGGGATGCTGGACACGATCCCGTTCTCGCAGGCCGCGATCGCGCTGTTTGCCCTGATCGGGCTCGCGGCGGCGGCGAGCTGGCGCGACGCCCCGGCCGGGCACGCCGAGACGACCGGCTGAGGCGGCCCGCGCGCCGTGCCCAAGGTCCTGCACGTCTTCGAGCCGTCCGACGGGGGAGTGGCCGAGCACGTGCGCCTGCAGGCGCACGGCGCGGGCGAGCTGGGCTGGCAGGTGGCGTGCGTCGGCCCGGAGTCCGGCGAGTCCGTCGACGCGATCGCGGCGGCGGGCACGGAGCTGTCGCGACTGCCGTTCGGACCCGGCCTCGGCCGGCCCGTGCGGGATCTGCGCCTCGTCGGGCCGCTCGTGCGGATCATGCGCGCCAGCCGCGCCGACCTCGTCCACACGCACAGCACGAAGGCGGGCATCGCCGGCCGCCTCGCGGCGCGGGTGACCGGGCTGCCGGTCGTCCATTCGCCCCACGCCTGGCCGTACACGGGGCCGATCGGCCGTCCCCGGCGAGTGTTCGCGATCGGCGTCGAGCGCGCGCTGAATCCGCTCACGACCGACGTGATCTGCGTGTCCGAGCACGAGCGGCGGGCGGCGCGCCACGCCGGGTTCGCGCCCGAACGCGTGCATCTCGTGCGCAACGGCTGCCCACCCTGCGGTCCGGCTGAGCCCGCCGCCGAGCTCGGCGCGCTCGGGGCCGGAGCCGCGGGGCTCGTCGTCACGTCGCTGTCGTCGTTTCGGCCGTTCAAGCGCGTCGACGTGTTCATCGACGCCGCCGCGCGCATCCTTGCGGCGGCGCCCGGCGCACGCGTGGCCGTCGTCGGCACCGGTCCACTGGAGGCCGAGCTCGCGACGCAGGCGCGTCGGCTTGGCCTGCTCGGCGACTCGCGCTTTGCGTTCGTGGCGTTCGCGCCACCCGCGGAGCGCTACCTGCACGCCAGCGACGTGCTGGTGAACTCGTCGGACTCCGAGAGCCTCTCCGTCGGGCTGCTGGAGGCGCTCGCGTGCGGCGTGCCCCAGGTCGCCACCGATGTCGGCGGCAGCGGCGAGGCGGTCACGCGCGAGACCGGCGCGCTCGTGCCCCCCGGAGACCCCGCGGCGCTGGCGGCACAGGTCGTCGAGCTGCTCGCCGACGCGCCCCGCCGCGCGGCGATGGCCGAGGCGTCGCGGGACCGCCACCGCAGGCTTTTCGGCGTCGAGCGGATGGTGGCCGAGACCGTCGACGTCTACGCCGGCGTGCTGGGATGAGCAGCTCGGGGGCGCGGCTGCTGCGCAGCGCGGCGCTGCGGATCGGGCCCGAGATCCTGACGCGACTGGCAGGCTTCGTCCTGCTCATCGCGCTGGCGCGCACGCTCGGGCCGACCGAGCTCGGCGAGTACGCGATCGCGGTCGCGTTCGCCATGATCCTGTGGTCGGTCGCCGGGCTCGGGATCGACCGCCTGGCGATGCGCGAGGTCGCCCGCGACGCGCAGGCGGCCCGCACGCTCGTCTGGGACATGAGCGCGCTGAAGGCGCTGTTCGCGGTGAGCGGGACGGCGCTGTTCGTCGGGGGGATCTGGCTGGCGGGGATGTCCGATCGCATCCAGCTGCTCGTCGTGCTGGCGGGGATGCGCGTCACCGTGTCGCTCGTGACGGTGAGCGTCTTCAGCGTCTTCCAGGGGCTGGAGCGGATGGAGCTGTACGCGCGGCTGATCATCCCGATCCGCCTCGGCGTGATCGCCTCTCAGCTGCTGGCCCTCGCGCTGGGCGGTCACGCGGTAGCCGTGATCGCGGCCGAGCTCGCGGCGGAGCTCGTGGCGCTGCCGTGCGCCTATCTCGTCCTGCGGCGCGCCATCGCACCGCTGCCTGTCCGCGTCGCGCCGCGAGGATGGCCGCGGCTCGTGCGCCAGACGGCGCCGTTCGGGCTGCAGGAATCGCTCGGTGTGCTCGTGTTCCGGATCGACGCGATCCTGCTTGGCATCCTCGCGACGAGCGCCGCCGTCGGGATCTACAGCGCGGGCTACCGCCTGCTGGAGGCGGTCCTGTTCGTCGTGTACGCGCTGGCGGCGGCCGCGCTGCCGTTGTTCGCGACGCTGCAGCGCGGCGGGTCACCGTCGCTGGAGCGCGCGCTCGGGCTGTCGCTGCGGGTCGGCATCATGCTCACGACGCCGGTGGCGGTGGCGCTGTGGCTCCTGGCCGGACCCCTCGTCGACGCACTCTTCGGGCCGGCATACGCCGGCACGGCCGGCGTCCTGCCGTGGCTGGGGTTCGCGCTCGTCGCGATCGCCGCCGGCCACATCGCCGGGACGCTCGTGGTCGTCCGCCTGCCCGGGCGCGTGGCGGTCGCCCTGACCGCGAGCGCGCTGGCGTTCAACGTCTCACTGAACATCGTGCTCATCTCGCTGTACGAGGCGCGTGGGGCGGCGGCGGCGACGCTCGCCACCGAGGTCGCGGTGGCGATCGCCGCCGTCCTGCTCGCGCGGCCGCTGATCGGCCGCCTGGCGCTTATCCCGGTCGTGCGTGGATCGCTCGTCGCCGGCGCGCTCATGGCGGCGGTCACGGCGCTGCTGGCCGACCACCTCCTGCCGGCACTCCTCGCCGGGGCGGCGACGTACGCCGTCGCGCTCGCGGTGGTCGAGCGCAGCGCGCTGCGCGGCGCGGGCGCGCTGCTGCGCGAGGCGATGTCGCCGAGCGTCGCACGCGGGCCGCTGTGAGCCCGCGTCAGGGCAGCTCGTGCAGCCAGGCCGGCGCGAGCGGGCGCGCGCCGGCCGCCTCGCGGCCGCGGGCCGACGGCGCCCCCGGCTCGACGAGCGCGAGCGCCGCGCGCACGAGACCCCCGGGCACGTCGCCGTGACGGGCTCCGCCGAGGTAGGTCCGCGCCGCGGCGATGCGCTTGCCGCCGCGCCGCTGCGACCCCGCCGTCCAGCGGGCGAGCCACGGGATGTCGATCTGCGCGCCCGACGCGCGGTGCTTGGCGGCGAGCGCCTCGCCCTCGGCGATGACGACGTGCCCGGCGATGACGCTCAGACCCTCACCGCGGCGCACGAAGGCGACGAGCGGGTCGGTGACCGCGGCCGCCGGCCGGTGGGCCAGGCGCAGCCATAGGTCCCAGTCGGAGATGACGGTGAACGCCCCGTCGAAGCCCCCCGCGGCACGCACGAGCTCCGTGCGCGCCAGGACGCTGGAGCCGCCGCCGGGCACGCAGTTGCGCCGGCGCAGCAGCGCGACGAGCTCATCGGGCGGGGGGGCGGGCTCGATGTCCTGCGGGCGCATGTGCTCGTCGACGACGAGCGCCGCCCCATACGTCCAGTCGGCTCCAGCCGTCGAGGCGGCGTCGAGCTGGGTGCGCAGCTTGTGGGGGGCCCAGAGATCGTCGTGGTCGAGGAACGCGACCCAATCTCCGCGCGCGTGCGCCAGCGCGTGGTTGCGCGCGGCGGCCTGGCGGCGCGGCCGTTCGTGACGCACGACCCGCAGACGGGGCTCGTCCGCGAACGCCGCGCCGAGTTGTCGCGCCAGGGGGACGTCCGAGCCGTCGTCGACGACGATGACTTCGACCGTGACGTCGCGCTGCGCGAGCGCGGCGGCCACCGATCGCCGCACGTCGGGCCAGCCGTCACGGCACGGAACGAGGACGCTGACCTCGGGGACGGCGTGTCCGGTGGGGACGCGGGGCGGCATCGCACCGCAAGGGTACGGGTCAACCCTCGCACGCCAGGCCTGTCACCCGGTATAGCTTGCGCCGTGCGGTGCGTGAGGGATTGACCTTGACGGGGACTTGGCGGGCGGCTCTGGGCGCAGCGGGCGTCGCCTGTGTCGCGGCGCTGGCGAGCGGCTGCGCGACAGAGGAGAAACCCACGGCGAGGACGCTCGCCGTGCCCAAGGCGCGTGAGACGCCGCTGACCGCGGTGCGCGATCTGCGCGTGATCGTCAAGGCGCGCAGTTGCGAACGCATGGCCGACCGCTGGCACAGCGCCAACGGCCCGCTGGACGACGGCACGTGCTTCTACCTGTTCCGGCGGCTGGGCACGTTGCACGCGCCGGTCATCTCGGCCCGCGGGACCGGCTTGGCGGTGAGCTTCGCCGCACCCGGGGGGTCCGGGCGCCGCAGCGTCGTGATGGCGCTCGACACGTCGCGCACATGGCGGGTGCTCATGGTGCTCGACATCGATCGCGGCCCGATTCCCGACCCGGCCGAGGTCGATCGCCGCGCGCGCGCCACGCTCGATGCGATCGTCGACAACAGCTGCCCCCGCGTCGTCGCGCTCGCACACCGCGATATCGGGATCGCTGCCGCCGGCTCACCCGAGCAACGCTGCCAGCAGGTGCTGACCAGCGACCTCGCGCTGGCCCTCTCGGTGCGGCCGGAGTACCGGCTGCAACCGCGGGGACGCGGCCGCAACTTCACGATCTACGCGCTCGACCTCGGCGAGAGCGGCTACTTCACGGTGCTGATGGCGCGCACACCGCTCAGGCGCGTCCCGGGTCGCCCGGTCGTGCAGCGCTTCACGACAGCCGTCCGAGCTCGCTGAGCGGGTGCGTCCCCTCGGCCTCATGGCTTGGCGCGAGCGTGCCGGACTAGCGCGGGCACGGTCAGCAGCAGGATCTTCAGGTCCAGCCAGAAGCTCCAGTTCTCGATGTAGTCGTTGTCCCAAGCGACCCGGTCGGGCAGCGAGCTCTCGCCACGCAGGTCCTTGATCTGCGCCCAGCCAGTCAGCCCCGAACGCACGCGGTGGCGATCGCCGTAGCGATAGATGCGCTCCGAGAGCAGGCGCGCGTAGGCGACCCGCTCGGGGCGCGGCCCGATGAGCGCCATGTCGCCGCGCACGATGTTGAACAGCTGCGGCAGCTCGTCCAGCGACCAGCGACGCAGCCTGATTCCCACCGGCGTCGAGCGGTCTGGCCCCGGCGCGCCGCCTTCGGTCCCGAGCGTCGCGGCGAGCCAGTGGGTGTCGACGTGGCCATCGACCTCGGGGTCACCGTGCATCGTACGGAACTTCAGCAGCTCGAACTCGTGTCCGTCGAGGCCGACGCGCGGCTGGCGGAACAGCACGGGCCCCGGGCCCGAGCGGCGCACGGCGATCGCGATCGCCAACAGCAGCGGGCTCAGGACGACGAGCGCCGCGGCGGCGACGATCCGCTCGAGCGCGTACTTGCAGGCGATGGCGACGCCGCCCGGGCGGGCGTGGCGCTGGGACAGCAGCGCGTATCCACCGAGACGCTCGACGTGGACACGGGTGGTGAGATCCTCGAAGAGGCGCGGCACGATCAGCACCTCGACGCCGCGACGGGCGAGGGCGCGCACGGTCCCGGCGATCTCGTGATCGCGGCGGTTGGGAAACGCGACGATCACGCAGTCGACCGAATGCGCCTCGAGGATCGCCGTGAGGTCGTCGACACCGCCGAGGCGGGGGAGGGCGAGCGCGTCGTCGCCCTCGGGCGGCTCGTCGTCGACGAAGCCGATCGGCATGAGACCAAGCGACGGCATCGCCTGCAGGCGGCGCGCAATCGTCTGACCGACGTCGCCCGCTCCGACGATCAGCGTCCGCGAGCCGATCACCTCGCCGGCCCGTAGGCGGCGCAGGGCGAGCAGGCCGCCGATGTGCGCCGAGACCAGGTAGGTCGCCGTGAAGAGCCACAGACGGACGATGCGCGAGGCCAGGTCGGGCTCGGCGCCCAACGCGGTGCGCAGGGAGAGCGTGGCCATCGCCGCGACCGCGGTCACGGCGATGATGGTGGCGATGAGGTCCAGGCCGCCGCGGCGCTGACGCCAGCCATACAGCCCGCGCGTGGACAGGCCGGCCATGACGGCGCAGGCGTACGCGGCCGACCACCCCAGCGGGACGTGGCCGAAGCTGCTGGGCAGGGTGCGCTCGAGCGTGATAGCGGCGAGGACCGCAATCACGTCGAGAGCGGCCAGCATGCCGCCTGCCGACCACCGGCTGCGCCAGGTCGGCTCGGCGTTCACCCCTGATCGATCGTCGGCTCTGCGCACGACGCTGATGCCCATGGTGAACGCTCGGTTGTCGACCGCCGGTCCGCGATCAGGCCGGGCGGCGTGCGACCTGGCGCACGCTCATGCCGACCAGCACCAGCACCAGCCCGCCGCCGACGAGCGCCAGCAGGTCGAGTCCGGTGAACGGCAGGGCGGCCGAGTCCTTCGAATCCAGGACGACATTCGCCGGTGCGACGGCACTTGCGGCCTCGACCCCGGCCTGGTCGGCCGCAACCGTTGGCCCAGGCAAGCCCTGGCCCGAGACCACGACTCCTTGTCCCCCATACGCGTCCTGTGACGCACCGGCCCGCAAATCGGCCGATGCCGGGGAGGCGAGAGACAGCAGCACTGCCATCGTGGCTACGACTGCGAAAGACTTGGTGATCATCCGTTCGCGCATTCCGTCCCTGACTTTCATTACTCGATTGACAGCGACCGCTGCCGCTGCCCCCTGGCCTCGACTTCAGGCCCGCCCAAAGACTCCATTTTCAGGTGGCGCGAGTATAAGGCCACGTTCGGGGAAAAGATAGGGCCCGATGAGTACCCGTTCGGCGTGGCGCGAAACAGCGGATACGGCTGCTTGACGATCCCCCGGATGTCCGATCGCCGCATCCCTGGCGCTGCGCGCAGCGTCGCTCGATCGGGATCGTGAACGGCATCCCGCATCAGCTCGAGTCGCGTGTTCGCCCGTTGCAGGTTGAAGGCGCCCACAGGCCGGCCTGCTCGTCGCGGGCGCGGCTCGCGAGCACTTGAAGACGAGTCGCGTAGCGGACGTTCGGCGGGATCGTCAGCGGCACCGCGAAGCCCTCGTCCACGAGCAGTTCGTTGAAGGAGCGCCCGTCGGGCAGCGACAGATAGATCAGGGTGCGCCCGTACCGGTCGCGCGGCTCCACGTCGCGCTGGATCCGCACACGCAGTCCGGCTCTCAGGGTGCTCTTGGCGAACTCCCACGCCTCGGCGCCGAAGCACTCGCGGCGGCCGGAGACCTCCGGGGTGTCGACGCCGATCAGGCGGCTCGTGCCCGCCGAGCGCAGCACCACCGTGTCGCCGTCCACCACGCGCACCACGGTGTCGGTGGTCGCCGGCATGCGCGCAACGCTCGGCGTCGGGTCGGTCGCGGCGCCGGGCCTGATGCTGGCGACGATCGCCACGCCGAGCAGCAGCAGCGTGAGAAAGGCGTAGCGCTTGGGCACCGCCACGACGCTACGCCGGTGCGCCGCAACAGTGTCGCGCCGTCGCAGATTCGGCGCAGCGGCGTGCTCGGTGGGCAACGATCGTCACGATCGCGTGACAGGTCGTTGTGGGCGGTCGGCGGGTAGCCTGCGGCCGTGCGCACGAACTTCACCGGGCCGAGCTTCACGGTCGGCGTCGAGGAGGAGTTGATGATCGTCGACGCCGAGAGCCTCTCGCTCGTCAACGCGATCGAGACGCTGCTCGAGGACACCGGCGCCACGGATGCCGAGCGCGCGGACGGCGACATCAAGCCCGAGCTGATGGAGTCGGTGCTGGAGATCGCCACCAAGCCCTGCAAGACGATGGCCGCCATCGAGGAGCAGCTGCGCTCGCTGCGCCGCCAGGTGCGCGAGACCTCCGCGCTTCGCGGGCTGGCGATCGGATCCGCCGGCACGCACCCCTTCGCGATGTGGGAGGACCAGCGGATCGTCGCGCGGCCGCGCTATCGCGACCTGATCTCCGCGCTGCGCTTCGTCGCGCGCCAGGAGCTGATCTTCGGCATGCACGTCCACATCGGCATGGACGACGCCGACAAGACGATCCACGTGGCCAACGGCATGCGCGTCCACGTGCCGGTCCTGCTCGCGCTCAGCGCCAACTCGCCGTTCTGGCGCGGCGATCAGACCGGGCTGCTGTCCACGCGCACGCCGATCTTCCGCCAGTTCCCGCGCGTCGGCATGCCGCCCGCCTACGCCGACTGGGAGGACTGGGAGCGCCAGGTCGCCTTCATGGTCTGCAGCGGCGTCATGGAGGACTACACCTACCTCTGGTACGACGTGCGTCCTCACCCCAACCTCGGCACCGTCGAGATTCGCTGCTGTGACTCGCAGACGCGCGTCGAGCACACCGTCGCGCTCGCTGCGCTGATCCAGGCGATGGTCAAGGAGCTCTCCGAGCACTACGAGGAGGGCAAGCGACTCGCCGAGTACCCATGGCAGATGCTCGACGAGAACAAGTGGCTGGCCGCTCGCCACGGGCTGGAGGGCGAGATCGTCGATCTGCCCTCCAGCGAGCGCGTCGCCACGCGGGCGCTGACGCGGCGGCTGCTGGATCGCCTGACACCGCACGCCCAGGATCTCGGTTCGGCGGGCGCGTTGGCGGGCATCGGCGATCTGCTGGAGCGCGGCAACGGCGCGGCCCGCCAGATCGTCGTCTACGAGGCCAACCACGACCTCCACGAGGTCATGGCCGAGATCGTCGCCGTCACCGCCGGCTAGGACTCCGGCCGCTCCGTAGAATCGAACGCATGTCCCAACCCGACCTCTTCGTCGTGTGCAAGAACTGCCAGGCGGAGGTCAGCCCGTACATCACCGAGTGCCCGTACTGCGGAACGCGCCTGCGCAAACGGGCACCGAAGATCGAGCGCCCGGACGCTCCGCCGGCCAAGCCCCCCAAGCGCTCCCGCCGAGCCGGGACGCGCGGTCGGGCAAAGCAGCGAGGCGGTACGAGCACCCCGCGATCGTCGAGTGCCAAGCCTGGATTGGGTCGCCTGCGCGGCGGCGAGATCCCCGGCATCCGCGGCGACGAGGACGCAAAGCCCTGGGCGACGATCACGCTCGTCGCGCTGTCCTTCGGCGTCTGGTTCCTGCTCGTCTTCTACGCCGTGCCAAACCTCGCGCTCAGCGCACTGGACGGCGAGCCGTGGCTGTATCTCAGCGCGCCGCTGCTCAACGACGGCACGGCCGCGCAGCTCGCCGCGGTCGTCGGGCTCGGCGTCTTCGGATGGCAGCTCGAGCGCCGGCACGGGCCGATCGCCGTCGTCGCGCTGTTTCTGCTGTGCGGGCCCGCCGCACTGGCGATCGCGGTGTCGATCACCCCCGGCACGCTGGTCTTCGGCAGCCACGGCGCGGCGCTCGGGCTGCTGTGCGCATGGCTGGTCCCGGCGCTCATCGCGCGGAGCGGTCGCAGCGGCGACGACGACGTCGACCTGCTCGGCGTGCTCGTCATCGCCGTCGTGCTGCTGATGGTGCCGGTGCTCTCGCAGGGCAGCGCCCTCGTCGGCGTGATCGGCGCCGGCCTCGGCGCGCTCGCAGGCTTGGCGCTCGCAGGCCTGAGGCCCGCACGGTGACCACGGAGGACGCGTACACCGCCGCCGAGGTGGACGCGGCCGTCCAAGCGCTGTCGGACCCTGACCGCTTCGGGCACGCGCAGGAGATCGTCACCCATGCCGCGCCCGGCCTGCAGCGCGTGCTCGGCTCGGCCCTGCAGGCCGGCGGCTGGTTCGGCGAGGCGCACGAGGCCCAGCTGCAGCAGGTGGCTCAGACCGACGACGAGACCGAGCGCATCCGCGCGATCCACGCGCTCGTGGCGGAGGAGACGCGCCTGGCGATGCTCGTCGGCGTCTCCGTCGGCTTCGAGCTGGCCCGCGAGCTCGCTGCTCGCCGCGACACCAACTCTCAAGGGAGCCAGTCATGACGCACGCGATCGTGCTCGTCGAGGCCGAAGGAGATGTGATGTCCACGCTCGGCGGAACGCTGGCGGAGGTCGAGGGCGTGCGCGAGGCCTACTCGGTCACCGGCGAGTGGGACTTCATCTGCATCGTGCACGTCGCGCGCCACGAGGACCTCGCGAGCGTCGTCACCGGGCGGATCTCGACGATGCAGGGCGTCGCGCGAACCCACACGATGGTCGCCTTCGAGGCGTTTTCACGTCACGACCTGGAGGCCATGTTCTCGATCGGCGAGTAGACGAGCCGCGGAAGGACCGAGCGCCTGCGAGGGGACCGGACGTCGACGCCGAGCATGCGCGCGAGATCGGCGTCGTCGCAGTCGTCCAGCAGCGGCCGTAGCAGCACGTCGCCGCCGGTGGCACGCAGCACCGAGCCGGGCCACGCGCTCTCGCGGTAGGACGAATGGTTGCGGGCCCGCTTGTCCCACACCCACGACCCCGAGTTGAACACGCGGTGACGGCCGTCCGCCGTGGCGGCGGCGTCCAGCGACACGTGGGTGTGACCGACCACGACGGTGCCCGGCTGGATCTCGAGGTTGCGACACATCGCCGCGATCGCGTCGAGGACCCGCGCGGTCGGAGCGTCCTGTGCGGCCATCAGCTCCCGCGCCGGGCCGCGATCGGCCAGGGCATGGGCCGCGCGAGCGAGCGGGCGGGTGGCGCGGCGCGGCGCGCGCGCGATCGCCGCGGCATGGTGCAGCCATCGCTCCACGCGCTGCTGCGCTCGCCTGCCCGACGGCAGGTTGGCCATCTCGTACATCAGCTCATAGAGGGGCGATATGAGGCTTTCGTAGTCGGCGACGGTCAACCGGTCGGTTCGCGCGTCGGCGCCCGTGAGCGTCCACGCGAGGCGATCCATGAGCCGCCAATCCGATGAGGCCATGTGCGCGGCCACATAGTGACCGTGGGTGATCCGCATGCCGTCCAGCTCGCACAGCGGATAGCTGGCGATGACGTCGGCGTCCGGGCACAGCGCGCGCAGCAGCCGCTCGGCGGGCGTGACGCGAAAGGCCTGCGGCGCCGGCAGGCCGAGCACGTCGCAGAAGCGGCGCTCGTCGCCGGCCAGCGACACCAGGTGGTGGTCGTGGTTGCCGACGACGTAGTGGACGCGGCCGACATGGTGGTTGACGAGGCGCAGGAACGGACGCGCCGCGCTGACCGCGTCCTCCAGCGACGCGAACACGAGCTCCAGCAGATCGCCGTTGATGACGACCTCATCCGCCCAGGCGAGCTCGGGCTCCAGGCGCTCCAGCGCGGCGGGCGAGCGCAGCAGATCGTCGCCGGAGCCGAAATGCAGATCGGAGATGATGAGCCGACGAATTGCCATCGTGGTTGCTAGATCGACCCCTGGGCGGCGAACATTGAGCGCGGAGGCCCGGCGCCTCAGCCACGTGTCCGTGCCAGCCTCCTCGACGGGGCGCGGACGTCAGAATGGCCGCATGTCCGTCGTCAAGCCCCAGTACGGCCCAACGCTGCCCGCGCTCGTCGCCCGCCTTCCGCGGTTCTGGCGCGCGGCGGTCATCGTCCTCGGCGCCGTGCTCGTCGCCGGCGCGATCGTGGTCGCGCTGCGCTCACGCTCCGAGGAGAACGCGGTGATCGTACGCGGTCCCGCGACGTTCAACCTCGTCTACCCGCGCGGATTGCAGCGCACGTCGCCACCGGATGCCCTGCTCGCCCTGCGCCGCGAGCGCCCCAGCGGCCTGTTCCTGGATTCCTACGTCGTGCGGCCGCTGACGCTTCCGGCCTACCGCGGCGCGGTCGGCGGCCTGCTGCCGGTGTACGCCACCGGATACCTGAAGACCTTGCGCCGGCGCTACGCATCCGCGCGGCTGGAGCTCGAAGGACGCACCCGGATCAACAACGCGATCGGCTATCAGGTCGTGCTGCGTGCCAAGCGGGGACCGCGCACCCTCTACGTCCGCCACCTGCTGCTCGTCCCCGAGGCCCCCGACGGCGTTCGCCAGGGCGTCGTCATCGAGATCGAGGCGACACCGGCGTCGGGCGCGCCCAACGCCATCGGCGCCGGCAACGCCGGTCCGCTGAAGACCGCCCTGAGGTCGTTTCGCTTCGGCACGTCGCGCACGGGCGGCGAGCAGTGATCGAGATCGCCGACTTCCACCGCGTCGAGATGCGGGTCGGGCGGATCCTCGCTGCCGAGGAGTTCCCCGAGGCGCGGCACCCGGCATGGAAGCTTCGCATCGACTTCGGGCCCGATCTGGGCGAGAAGCGCTCGTCCGCGCAGATCACGAACTACACGCGCGAACAGCTCGAGGGCAGCCTGGTCGTCGCCGTCGTGAACTTCCCCCCACGGCAGATCGGTCCCGTGCGCTCAGAGGTGCTGGTGCTCGGAGCGGTGTCGGACGTCCACCCCGTGCTGCTCGTGCGACCGGACGCCGGATCGCAGCCGGGCGACCGGGTCGCCTGAGCCCTAGTGGTTCGTCAGCCGCCCCGCGCCGCGCGGCGCGTGCGGCGCAGGATCTCGGCGCGCAGGCGCTTGATGCGCGTGACGGTCTTGGCTACCGCGCCGCCTGTGCCGGCGGCGGCCGGCGTGGCGTCGGCTGGCGTGGCGGCCGCCGGCGTGGCGTCGGCGTTCGCGGCGGGCTTCGGCGGTGCGGCGGCAGGCTCGCCGGGGCTCTCCTCGACAGCCGACGGACCCGCCGTCACCGGCTTGGAGGACGGGGTGTCCGGAGCGGTCGAGCTCGAGGTGGGAGCGGCGACGCCGCCGGTCTTCGGGGGAGCCTCGGCGCTCTGCTCCTGGCCCTTGGCGTCGGCGGGGTCGACGGGCGTGCCGGTTGCGGCGGCGTCAGGCGTGCTCGCCCCGGCCGCGTCGACCTTGGCCTCGGACTCGGCGATCGGCGCCGGCTTCGTGGACGTCGCCGCCGAGCCGGCGACCGCCGGCTTGGCGGCGGCCGGCTTGGCCTTCGGAGCGCTCGCGGGCTGTTGGGCGGAGGCGACGACCTCCGGCTCAGATGCAGGCACGGGCGCGGGCGCGGACCTGGCCGACGAGGTCGCGGCCGCAGCGGGGAGCTTTGTCTGCACGTGCTTGACCTCGACCGCGCCGGCCGTGACGATCGCGGCCGCCGCGAGGCCGGCCGCCGTCTTCGTGGCGATCGTGCTGATGCCTGCGGTCATGGCGCTCGTGCCCCCGCCGGCGGCGACCGTCGCGGCAGCGGCGCCGGCCGCACCGCCCGCGCTGGCCGAGGCCGTCATGCCGAACTGCGCCAGCAGCGCCTTCTTGAGCAGCAGCAGCGGAGCCACGGGGAACACGGCTGCGAGCGCCTTGTTGGCGTTGCGAAGCTGCGACTTGAAGCCCTGGCAGCGCTCGCACGACCGCACGTGGCGCCGAGCGGGTGCCGTCGAGCGCCGGAGCCCCTCAGCGACCTCGCCGAGCTCCTCGCGCACGTCCTCGCACGACAGGTGACGTGCTTCGGAGGCTTCGGCAAGCGAGACACGAGCGCGCACCAGCAGCGACTTGACCGACGGGATCGTCGTCTCCATCGCCTCGGCGATCTGCTCGTATGACAGCGCATCGATCTCGCGCAGCAGCAGCGCGGTGCGCTGCGTCTCGGGCAGCTCCTGCACGTCGGCGATCAGCAGCCGGAACTCTTCACGCTTGTGGACCTTGTCGGCCGTCGTGACGCCACCCTCGGAGAGGTGCACGTCCATCGAGTCGACGCCGATCGCCTGCACGCGGCGCAGGTGGTTCAGCGAGCGGTTGCGCGCGATGCGGTAGAGCCACGGACGAACGTTGATCGGACGGTCGTCGGCGAGGATCGCGTTGAAGGATGCGGCGAAGACCTCCTGCAGGATGTCCTCGGCGTCCTCGCGCGAGCCCAGCATGTGGCGGCAGAAGGCCAGCAGCCGCGCTTGGTAGCGCGCCACGAGCGCCTCGAAGGCCCCGTGGTTGCCGCGGCGCACGAGCGCGATGAGCCGCTCGTCGGATTGCAGGCGAAACAGCGGGGTCGGACCCCGCATGCCGATCGGGACCGGATGCTTGAGTGCTGAGGCTTCCATGGTTGCCGGACGGCGGAACTGCGTTGCCGTCAGTGCTTCAACCCCGAAACGACGTGGGAGTTCCGCGTTTGGGCTCCCATCAGGCTAGCGACCCGACGGATGTTCGATGCCCGGGGCGGGATTCGAACCCGCAAGCTCTTGCGAGCCAGCGGCTTTTAAGGCCGCCTGCCTGTGCCGATTGGGCCACCCGGGCGCGCGCGTCATCCTACGGCCGCGCGCCCGGGTCGTTGATGCCGAGCTACCTGCGGAACCGCTTGAGCTTGGACTTGAACGTCTTGTAGGCCTTGCGCGGCTGCCCGTTCTTCTCGACGAGGCCGGCGTCGAAGCGGTCGCAGTCCGAGCCGAACCAGTTGTAGGAGTACAGCCGCTCGATGTCCTTGTCGTACTTCTTGGCGCGATCGAACATGAACTTCGTGCGGTTGGACTGGCGGGTCTTGTTGCACGACAGGCTGCTGACCTTCGCCGCGCCGCCGGTCTCGGTGTACCAGAACTTGGCCCGCCGGTTCTTCTTGCGGACTGCCCTGATGATCCGCCTCGTGCCCGGGTACTTCTTGAAGCTGGTCGACTTCGAGCGCTTGGAGTCCCCAAGCTTGCGATTGACCTCGGAGTAGTTGTGGATCCCGACGATGACCTTCGAGCTGCGCCCAGAGGAGCCCGCATAGCGCAGCCAGCGCGCGATGTAGCTCTCCACGCCCCGCTGATCGAGCACGTCGAGCGCGACGATCTTGCAGCCCTTGCACCTGGACTTCATCGCCTTGTAGAACTGCGCCGCCCGCTTGGGATTCTTTGTGGTCGGCTGGGACTTGTGGTTGGCCTCGTTCCAGACACCCCAATCCTTGACGCCGAACGGCTTGTAGCGCTTGATGAGCGCGCCGACCTTGGACTTGTAGGCCCTGAGGCTCGGCAATGGCCTTCTCGGAGAGCTGTTGATGTCGTCGGTCGAGATGTGCATCAGGACCTTGACCTTGGCGCCCAGCGCGGCCTTGACGAAGTCGTCGGCCTTCGCGAGCTGGTCGGCCTGATCGATCGCGTTCCACTCGATGAAGTAACGCGTCCGCTTGAGCTTGAGCGACTTCCAGTTGGCATCCGCGAACATTCGCGGGCTCTGATCGCCGATGCCCACGGCGACGTTGACCTTCTTGGACTTCGCGACGGCATTGCCCGGAATGGCCGCAACACCGACGGCCACCAGCAACGTCACGAGCAGGCGAACTTTCAAGGTTTCGGATCCTTTCAGCGAGGGAAGGCTGCAAGGCACCTATCGGCAGGGCGCCAGACGGGCTCAAGCGTAGCCGGGTCGGGCACCGCGCGCGGCAGACATCCGTGGCCGTCAGGCGGCACGCGCTCTACGCGCTCTACGCGCGCTGTGAGCGCCGATCGCGTCGACCAGCATCGATGCGAACCGCTCATCGCCCGTGATCGTCAAGGCCTGCATGTCAGCGCCTGGGCCAAGGGCCGCGATCCAGTCGCCCTGGGTGCCGCTGATATGGCATGTCGCCTGCTCCGTCTCGCGTTCGGTGATCTCGACCGCGCCGTGTCCCACGGTCAGCGTGTAGTGCCGCGTCGTCGTCTCGTCGACGATCACCGTCATGTGAGCGTCGCCGCTCAGGCTTGCCGGCGGCTCCACCAGACCCGGCGCGATGCGCAGGATCGCGCCGATGTCAATGGCCTCGGACTCGCGCGGTGGGGTCCATGCCCAGTCATAGCCCCAGCGAGCGAGGGCCCCAAGGACCGGCAACAGCTCCTTGGAGCGCATGGTCAGCTCGTAGTCGACGCGCGGCGGCACCTCGCGGTAGCGCTGGCGCGTGAGCAGGCCGCCGGCGACCATGCGGTTCAGTCGCGATCGCAGCTGCTCGGTCGAGATGCCGGGCAGAACGCGCTGAAGCTCGACGAAGCGGCGCGGCCCGGCGGCGAGGTCTCGGACGATCAGCAGCGTCCACTTGTCCCCGACGAGATCCAGAGCTCGGGCATCCGGAGCCCACTGGTCGTACGGGTGTCGCTTCGGATTGGGTGTGGCAGGCATCGGAGGTCGCTCCGTCTTGTCCAGCGGGCGCATGACGCAACTCGCAGCCGGGATAGTCGTCCTTTCGCCTTCGGTCTGCAGCTTTCGTGTCCCATTCGCCCAGATATTGGATCGTTGCCGACAGGAATTGGAGCGGATGGTCGCGGAAGGTCTGACGTCGGTGCGAGCTGCCAGCGTCCGCTTTCGGGGTAGGAACTCCGGGTGTCTTCTTCTGACATCCCCCCGGCGCAGTCCGCCACAGCGCTGCCCGCACCCGAGATCGTGGCCGGTGGCGACCTCGTCGCACGACAGCTGAAGGCGCACGGCGTCAGCACGCTCTTCACGCTGTCGGGAGGCCACCTGTTCGCGATCTACGCCGGGTGCCGCGCGCAGGGGATCGCCATCGTCGATGTCAGGCACGAGCAGTCCGCGGCATTCGCCGCCGAGGGCTGGGCGAAAGTCACCCGCCGGCCAGGCGTCGCCGCGCTGACGGCGGGCCCCGGGGTCACCAACGGGATGAGCGCGATCGCCTCCGCCCAACAGAACCACTCGCCGATGCTTATCCTCGCCGGGCGCGCTCCAACGATGCGCTGGGGCCAGGGATCGCTGCAGGAGATCGATCACGTCCCGTTCGTCGCTCCGCTGGCGAAGTCTGCCGTCACCGCTCCGAGCACCAACGCGATCCCCGCGCTGATCGACGCGGCGCTCGCGGCAGCGGTAGCGCCGCACGGCGGCCCGGCGTTCGTTGACCTGCCGCTGGATGTCGTCTTCGCCGAGGGATCCACGACGCCGACGCCGACGCCGGTGCCAACGCCCGACCCGGGCGGAGGACCGTGCGCCGACGGCGCCTCACTCGACGCGGCCGTGGCGCTGCTGCGCCACGCGCGCAGGCCGGTTGTGATGGCAGGCACCGACATGTACTGGAGCCATGGCGAAGACGCCCTGCGCGCGCTCGTGGAGGAGCAGCGGATCCCGGTCCTGCTCAACGGCCTCGCACGCGGGTGCATCCCGGCCGACCACGAGCTCTTCTTCTCTCGCGCGCGAGGCGAAGCGCTGCGCGAGGCCGACGTTGCGCTTCTCGTCGGCGCCCCGATGGACTTTCGCCTGGGCTTTGGCGATGCGTTCGGCGAGTCGACGCGCATCCTGGCGATCGATCGCGTGCGACCACGGCTCGATCCCCCACGCGAGGCCGCCGCGCGACTGTACGGCTCGATCGCGACGACGCTCACTGAGCTGCGCGGCGCGACGCCCGCCGGGGGTGGTCGCGCCAGGGAGGCCTGGGTGGCGCGGCTGCGGACCACAGAGAGCGCACTGCGCGACGGCGAGCGCGTCCATCTCGGCGACGACCGCGCACCGCTTCATCCGATGCGCGTGTACGCGGAGCTGCGCGGGCTGCTGGATCGCGACGCGATCGTGATCGGCGACGGCGGCGACTTCGTCTCCTACGCCGGCCGCATGATCGATTCCTACGAGCCTGGCTGCTGGCTTGACCCCGGCCCCTTCGGCTGCCTGGGCGCCGGTCCGGGCTACGCACTGGCGGCCAAGCTCGCCCATCCGGATCGCCAGGTCGTGCTGCTCCTCGGCGACGGAGCGTTCGGCTTCAGCTCAATGGAGTTCGACACGCTCGCCCGGCATGGCGTCGGGATCGTCGGGATCGTCGGGAACAACGGGATCTGGGGGCTGGAGAAGCACCCGATGCAGGCGCTGTACGGGTACACGGTCGCCGCCGACCTGCGGCCCGAGACCCGCTATGACCTCGTCGTCGATGCGCTCGGCGGCCATGGCGAGATCGTGCGCACCCCAGCGCAGCTGCGGCCGGCGCTCGTGCGAGCCTTCGAGGCTGACCGGCCGGCGCTCGTGAACGTGCTGACCGATCCCACCGTGGCCTATCCGCGGCGCTCGAACCTCGCCTGAAACACCGAGCCCGGATTCACCGATGATCGTGGATGCGAGCTGAGGCAGCGCTCCAGAGGGCCGAAGAACGCGGAAGCCGCCCCCAGGGGAAAGGGCGGCTTCCTGATGTCGGCCCTGACAGGATGGCAGGGGATACGTACCTAACTGGGCCTATGAGGCGGCCGCGGGCGGGAGGCGCCGATCGAACGGCGATACCCGGGGCCTATGGGGGCCGAAGCGGTTACCCATTGCTGGGTCCATCCCTCGGCACACGTCGTATCGGCAGGTGCGGCGCAGACCTTTAGGGCACGATTCGCGCCCGCGTCGAGCCGGCCCTGCGCCGTCGCTAGGCGGGCAGGCTGCCGGACGCGAGCGACATGGCCGCGCCACGCAGGATGTCGTGCTCGGAGACCTCGACTCGGTCGAGCCCGAAGGCGCGCATCGCCTCGATCAGCATCGCCATCCCGGCGACGATCGTCGGGGCGCGATCGGGGTGCAGGCCGACGACCTCGCGGCGCTCGTCGTTGGTCATCTGCGCCAGGCGCGCGAGCAGCATCTCGCATGTTCCGAGCTCCAGCATGTGGCCGTGCACGCGTGCGGGGTCATACGGGTCGAGCTGCAGCTCGATCGCGGCCGATTGCGTCGCGGTCCCGGCGACCGCGACCGCGATCTCGACGCGCTCGCGAAGGTCTGCTGGCACGGACGCCTCGAAGATCTCCTCGACCTCTGCGGCGAGGTCCTGAAGCCCCTCCGATGGCGGCGGGTCGTCGTCGCGCAGATGGCGCTCAGTCTGGCGCACGACGCCGGCCTGGGTTGAGACGTGAAAGCTCACGACGCCATCGCGGCCCACGACGAACTCCGTCGATCCTCCGCCGATGTCGATGACGACCACCTCGGCACCGTCGTGCGGCCGCTCGCTCGTGGCGCCGGCGAACGTCAGCGCGGCCTCTTCGTCGCCGTCGATCGTGCGCGCGTCCAGCGAGTAATCCGCGCGCACCCGGCTCGTGAACTCCGCGCCGTTGGCGGCGTCGCGCACGGCGCTGGTCAGGACTGCCGTCGTGGCCGTTGCGCCGTGCTCGTCGATCACGACGCGGTAGTGCTCCAGGACGTCGAAGACCCGCTGCATCGGAGCGTCCCCGAGCCGCCCGGCGCCATCGACGCCCTCCCCGAGGCGCGTGACGATCGACTCGCGGAAGAGCTCCTTCAGGTCGTCGCCGGCGACGACGTCGGCGATCAGCAGCCGCGTCGAGTTCGTTCCGATGTCGACGACGGCGACGCGCACGGCTTGCGAGAGTAGTGATCGCACCGAGCGTTGACCGGCCTCGCGGGTGGTTGCTAAGCTGTGAGGTCCACGCCGCGGGGTGGAGCAGTCTGGTAGCTCGTCGGGCTCATAACCCGAAGGTCGCGGGTTCGAATCCCGCCCCCGCTATACGGAAACCCCCTCTCGCCAGGGGGTTTTCGTGCTTAAGGAGCGGGAGGCATGGGGCCAGATCCTGGCCGTGGGACAACGCTTGGAGCAACAGGCCCCTGTCAGTTCCTCTCAAGCGGGCCGCGTCGTTTGCCCGGCGCGTGCTACGGCCGTCGCTGCGAGGTAGGAGCTGTCAACTCGTGATTGTCGTGTCAGGTCGCAGGCGCACACTCGGCCGGTGCCGTCCGATGACCTGACGTTCGCGCTGGCCGTCGTCGGTGCCGCTACGCCGCTGCGACTCCGATCACCCATCGCCACGTGCCGGCACCACCGACGGGGATGACCACCTGACCGCCGAGCGCGGCCTCCGCGAGATCCGCGATGTCCTACGCCGCCGGAAACGCGGAGGCGAGCCGGCGCGCGAGCGTGTCGATCGCGGTCGCGTCGAGTGGGCCGTCGGCGTTGAGGCGCTTGGCGAGTGGCGGATTCTGGCGGTCAGCGCAACAGTAGCGGCCCGAGTTCCTCGATGGGCTTGGCGAACGCGAGGCGCTTGCGCGGTCGGTCGTTGAGCTCGGCGGCGACGGCGTCGAGGTGCTCGACGGTGTGAACGGACAGGTCGGTGCCTTTCGGAAAGTATTGGCGCAGCAGTCCGTTGGTGTTCTCGTTGGTCGCGCGCTGCCACGGCGAGTGCGGGTCGCAGAAGTAGATGTCGATGTCGGCGGCGACGCTGACGCTGTGCCAGTCGCGCATCTCGGGACCCTGATCCCATGTCAGCGACGCGCGCAGCTGCGCCGGGAGCGTTTGGATCTTGGCGGCGAGGGCGTCGCGGACCTGCTCGGCCTTGTAGCCGTCGGGCAGGTGCATGAGCATCGTGTAGCCCGTCGTGCGCTCGACGAGCGTGCCGATCGCCGTCAGGTTGGCCTTGCCGATGATCAGGTCGCCCTCCCAGTGGCCCGGTACGGCGCGGTCATCGGCCTGCGCGGGACGCTCGCTGACGTTGATCATGTTCGGGATGCGGTTCTTTCGCTGCGCAGGCGCGCGGCAGGGGCGGCGTAGCGCGCGGCCGGTGCGCAGGCAGCGCGACAGATCGCGGCTCAGCGCGCCGCGCGACTGCACATACAGCGATTGGTAGATCGTTTCGGTCGACACCCGCATCTCCGTGTCGTCGGGGAACTCGCGGCGCAACCTGCCGGCGATCTGCTCCGGTGAGTAGCGCCGCTGCAGATCCTGCTCGACCTTCGCGCGCAGCACCAGGTTCGTCGCCAGCTTCGAGGGCTTGGGGCGACTCGCGCGCCCGTAGGCCAGCGCGTGCGCCGTCGTCGCGCGGTAGCGTCCCGAAGGCTCGGCGTTGCGCATCAACTCGCGACTGACTGTCGACGGGCTGCGACCCAGCCGCGCGGCGATCGCACGGATCTTCTCCCCGCCGGCGCGCCCCAGCGCGATCTCCTCACGCTCCGAAAACGACAAACAGCGGCCCTTCAGATCGCGGCCGCGGCGCGGACGCACGCCACCGGCCTCGCGGAGCCACGCCAAGCCGCGATGGCGGTGCGTACCGGCGAGCGCGGACGCATCGGTAAGAAACTCACCGGCCTGCAATGCGGCCCAGAACGGCTGGATCGCCTCGGCGACCAGCGCATTGGAGAAACGAACAGTCATCAACATCCTCCCCGGCGTCGACGTGTCACCCGCCGCTCGAGAGGGAGCCCCTCACCCCGGACGCGCGCAGCGCCCCGATCGCCGCTGCACCTCGCCCGGGCTCGGCTTCGCGACGACCGGCGCGCTACTCAAGCACCACGGTCAGACGGCTCAACGGTCCTCTCGATCTCGACGGCGTGTTGCGATCACCGCGAGAACCCAAGGTTCCCCCTTTGACGAGTCGCGGCGGGTGCTGCCGGCTCGTCAGTCCGGTTCAGCCGGCCGGCGCAGCTCGTAAACGATGTAGGGGCTGTGGATCAGCAGCTCGGCTGCGCCCTCGTTGCCGGCAGTGAGTTCGTGGATCATCTCCTCGCGCAGACTGTCGAGCAGTCCGGCGCGTTCGAGGATCGGCCAGACATCCGTGGCCATCGGATGCTCACGGCCGGCATCGACGTACGCCTCGGGCGACGCTGCGCGGATCTCGAGCTCGCCGTGGGTCGTGCTGAGCGCCAACCACACCGCTCAACGATCGAACCGACCGCGTCGCCATCCGACCACGCGAAGCGTTCGGGCGGCGGTGCGCCAGTCGCGCGCCCGACCGCTCGGCCAAAGACGGTCAGCATCGCGTTGATCGGCCCAGCCGGGACCCATGCCGTGATGTACGCCCGGCCATCGGAGCGCAGCACACGCGCGACCTCGCTCACCGCCTGGGCGGGATCAGGCGCAAAGATGACGCCGAAGACCGACAGGACAATGTCAAACGACGCGTCGGCGACAGGAAGCGCAAGCGCGTCTCCCACCAGGAACTCTGCGACCAGACCCGCCTCGCCAGCCCGCTGCATGGCGACAGCGACAAGTCGTTCAGACGGATCCACGCCCACGACATCGGCGCCACGAGCGGCGGCGAGCAACGCCGCGTTCCCGGTCCCGCAACCAACATCAAGCACGCGATCACCCGCGACCGGTGCCGCCATCCCGACGACCGCCTCGGCAACCGGCTCCAGCTCCGCCGCCGTCTGCTCATAGCGCCCCTTGCCCCAGTCGACCATGACCGCGAGTATCGTCCTTCAGCGCGGCCGTAGCCGTCCCGGATGCCGTTGGACTGCCGAGACTGATGCCGCGCCGTTGAACGTTGTGCGGCCTTGCCGGAAGCCACGACGTTCAAGCCTTCGGCTCGGCGGCCAGGAGCTTCGGTGCGGGACCGCGCGTCAGCGCGACGTGGGCGACCGAAGTCCTCGTCGCACGTGCTGCGGAAACTGTGCCGGAACCCGTTTTTGGTGCCGTTTCGTTGCCGTTTCCCCCTCCGGTTGCCGATTTGGTTGCCGATTCGGGGTCTGAAAGGGGGAGCAATCGGCAATCGCGCTGAGAGAATTTGTCCCGTGAACACGGGCGATTGCGCAGTCTAGATGCGTGCGCCGTGTGTCGACATGATCCGTCAACGACGCGCCAGCCCGCACACGATCGCAAGCTACCGCGACACGTTCCGACTGCTGTACGCCTACATCCAGCGAACAACCGGGACGCCGCCATCGCGGCTAGAGATCACCGACCTCGACGCGGCGACGATCGGCGCGTTTCTTCAGCACCTCGAGCAGGAACGCCAGAACACCGCCCGCACCCGCAACGTCCGGCTCGCCGCGATCCACTCCTTCTTTCACTACTGCGCGCTGCGCCACCCCGAGCACGCCGCCGTCATTCAACGGGTGCTCGCGATCCCGCGCAAACGCGCCGACAAACGCACCGTCACGTTCCTCACCGCCGTCGAGACGCAAGCGCTGCTCGACGCCCCGAACCGATCAACATGGGCCGGCCGCCGCGACCACGCGCTGCTGCTCACCGCCGTCCAGACCGGCCTGCGAATCTCCGAGCTGCTGGGCCTCACCCGCGCTGATACGCAGCTCGACACCGGCGCGCACGTCCGGACGGTCGGTAAAGGCAGAAAGGAACGCGTCGCGCCGCTCACCAAGCAGACCGTCGCGGTGCTCCGCGCCTGGCTGCGTGAAACCATCGACCAACCCGCAAGCCCGCTGTTTCCCTCGCGCGATGGCGGCACGCTCACCCGCGACGCGATCGAGCGGCGCCTCGCCCAGCACGTCCAGACCGCGCAGCATGCGTGCCCGTCGCTGCGATCCAAGCGGATCACGATGCACACGCTGCGTCACACCGCTGCGATGAACCTGTTCGCCGCCGGCGTCGACACCTCCACGATCGCGCTGTGGCTCGGCCACGAGCAGGAACGCACGCACATCTACCTCCACGCCGACCTCGCGCTCAAGCAACGCACCCTGGACCGCATCACGCCTCCTGACGGCCGCCCGGGACGGTACCGAGCACCAGACACTCTGCTCGCCTTCCTCGATGGCCTATAGCCCGCCCGCGCGACCGCTGCGCGCCCGAAAGCAAGCACGCCAGCGGTAGCCAGCCGCACGCTCGCGTTTGTCGGTGCAACTGGCCAGGCGCTCGCTACCAGGCGAAAGCGAACGTGGCAGTCACCAGGGACGAGCGCGCTCGCCGGCCTGAACAGCCTCTATGGCTGCCAGCCAGTCGTCCCACTGTGCAGGGTCGTTCGTGCCTCCGTCTGCCCACGCTTCCCGGCCAGTCCAATCAAGGAGGTCGACGAGCTCGCCATTTGGCTTGCTCCCACCGCGTTTCCAGAACTCGGTCAAGAAGTACCGCATCGCCTCAAATGCCTCTCTGTCAGTCATGAGCCGAGGCTACATGCGAGTACGAGCGCGGTCCCGCAGCCGATCGGCTTCGGCCTCGGCACGCCTGCTTTGAGGCTTGCAGAAGCGGCAGCCGCCATCCAGGCGAAAGTGGATGCCAGGATACTGCGCAGGATGGACCAGCGGCCCGAGGACTTCATGCAGGCGATCACGACGCGTGACGGCCTCGCGACTTTCAGTGCCCCGCGCGACATGTCCTCGCCACGATGAGCAGCGGGTGCTATCACCAGTGATAGCCGGGGCTATACACACGCGAAGGCGACGGGCGCCCACCCGCCCCCTTTCGAGGATTCCAGGCGATCCGCAAGGAACTTCTGGCGCGGACCACGTAGGCAGGACCGGCGGTCTCGGCCGGCCCCAGCCGTTGCATCTCAGGATCCTGGCCACCTCTCACGGCAGCGAACCCAGCGGTGCGAGCGCGTCCGCGGGCACCGCGAGATCAGTGTGGGCGGTCAGGCGCTCGAAGTCGGCGTCATAGTGCAGGATCGACGCCCCATGGTCTTCGGCGATCGCAGCAATGAGATAGTCCAGCGGTGGCACCCCGAGGTGCTGGTGGGCAGTGCGCAACTGCTGCTGGATCTCGGTGGCGCGGCGCTCGGCACGCTCGGTGATCCAGAGGCACGGCAGCTCGCCCGGATCGACCGGAGGGAGGTCGCGACCCGCTCGCGTCTCGAGCAGCAACGGCGTGCTCGCGGCAACGATGCCTCTCGCGATCCAGTCGGTCACCTGGCGACGACGGCCGGGGTCGAGCTGCGGGCTACCGAGTCGCCAGAACGCGCTGGCGACGAGCAGCACCAGCGTGCTGCTCACGGATGGCGGCTGGCGTCGCGGATGCGGCCGACTTCGTCGAGGTCGGGGGCCGGGCCGGCACAGAGCCGACTCACGAACGTCTCGAGCGCCTGCGCATCGACCCGCTCCTGTGCCTCGAGCTCGCGCAGCTTGGCCTCTGCGCCTCGCAACACGAGCTCTGCCAGCGTCGGGGCTTTTGCGCCCAAGCGCGCGCGGAGCGGCTCAAGCACCGCGGCAAGCGCGGGCGTTTCGGTGATCGAGTGTCGGGGGTGAGACGTCGGCACCCAGCAAGTGTAGCACCGTACAGCACCTGCAATCTCGGCATCCGTAGGCGGATCCGATTGCGCTGCATGGTTCCCGGCCGGGGCCCCACCCAGGACCAGCCAATCCCCGTCGTCAAAGAATGTGACATCAGTTGATGACATCGTGCTAGGCTGGCGCGCATGACCTCCCTGGACGCCGGTCTCTCGCTCCTCGCCGCCGCCTCGCCCCCCGCCGGGGGCGCCTCCGTCAAGGACCTCGCCATCGGCGTGGGCATGCTGACGATCGTCTCGTCCATCGTGGTCGCCGTCGGGCTCGGACATCGCTCCGGGCGCATCGGGATCCTGGGCTGGTTCGAGCGCTTCTCCGAGCGTGTCTCGGGGCAGCCGGGATGGGCCTCGATGCCCTGCGGACTGGCGATCCTCGCGCTCTTCGCCGCCCTGTTCGGCGTCTACTGGGACGTCGCGCTGCACCTGGACATCGGGCGCGACGAGGGGCCGTTCGGCACGCCGGCGCACTACTTCATCCTCGCGGGCCTCTTCGGCCTCGTGATGGCGGGCTTCTTCGCGATGGTCCTCCCCGCCAAGCGCGAAGGGCCGACCTTCGTGAAGATCACGCGCACCTGGCACGCCCCGCTCGGCGGCGTCCTGATCCTCGCCGCGGCGACGTTCTCGCTGATCGGCTTCCCGCTGGATGACCAGTGGCACCGGCTCTTCGGCCAGGACGTCACGCTGTGGGGGCCGACGCACCTGATGCTCGTCGGCGGCGCCTCGATGGCGCTGCTGGGGATCGCCGTGCTGCAGGTCGAGGTCGTGCGCGTCATGCGCCGCACCGGCCAGATCAAGACCGAGCGCATGTGGGTGAAGATGCTGCGCAACGTCTGGCTGCCCGGCGGCCTGCTGATCGCGCTGTCGACCTTCCAGATGGAGTTCGACCTGGGCATGCCGCAGTTCGCGCTGATCTTCCAGCCGATGCTCATCATGCTCGCGGCAGGCGTCGTGCTCGTGGCCGCGCGCGTGTGGCTGGGCAAGGGCGCCGCGTTCGGCGCGGTCGCCTTCTTCCTCGTGATGCGCGGCCTGCTGGCCCTGGGTGTGGGCGGTCTGGGCGAGAGCGTCGCGCACTTCCCGCTGTACATCGTCGAGGCGGCACTCGTCGAGGGGCTCGCGCTCGTCGTGTCGGTCAAGCGGCCGCTGCGCTTCGGCGCGTGGTGCGGGCTGGCGCTCGGCACGATCGGCCTGGCGGCGGAATGGGGCTGGTCGCACATCTGGATGCCGATCCCCTGGCCGGCGGAGATCCTGCCGGAGGTCGTCGCCCTCGGCCTGGCGATGGCACTCGCCGCGAGCCTGATCGGCGCGTGGATGGGCGCGAGGCTAAATGCCGACCGCATGCCCGACCTGCGCTGGCTGCGCACCGCCGGGCTCGCCGGCGCCGTCGCGGTGACGGCGATGATCGCCTACGGCCTGTACACGCCCAGCGACGGAAGCAGCGTGAGCGCGAGCGTCGCGCTGCGCGACGTGACCAGCGGCCCCGAGCGCACGGCGATCGTCACGGCAAAGCTCCAGCCGGCGGATAGCGCCGAGAACGCGACCTGGCTGACGGCCTCCGCCTGGCAGGGCGGCAGCGTCGTCGTCGACCGCCTGCGCAGGATCGGTCCGGGCACCTATCAGTCGACCAAGCCGATTCCCGTACACGGCGAATACAAGACGCTGCTGCGCCTGCACTCGGGCAACTCGCTGACGGGCGTCCCGATCTACGCCCCGGCCGACGACGCGATTCCGGTGCCGGCGATCGCCGCGCCGCCGACCTTCGAGCGCGCGTTCGTCTCCGATCACAAGCTCCTTCAGCGCGAGGCCAAGACGAAGGATCCCGCCGTGACCTACGGCGCCTACGCCGTCATCGGGTTCTGCACGCTCGTGCTGCTCGCGATGCTGTCGTGGGGCCTGCACCGCGTCCGCCTGACCGCCGATGGCGGCCAGACGCCGGCGCCGGGGTCGCGAAAGTCGCAGATGCTGGCGACACCGCCCGCGGCCTGACAGGATCGCCGGCCATGACTGAGGTACGCATCGCGATCGTCGGCGGCGGATTCGCCGGCATCGGCATGGCGATCCGCCTGCGCCAGGCGGGGATCGAGGACTTCGTCGTGCTCGAGCGCGCCGGCGACGTCGGCGGCACCTGGCAGGCGAACACCTACCCGGGCTGCCAGTGCGACGTGCCCTCGCACCTGTACTCGTTCTCCTTCGAACCCAACCCCGGCTGGTCGCGGACCTACTCGCGCCAACCGGAGATCTGGGACTACCTGCGCCGCTGCGCACAGCGACACGGGCTCGGCCCACAGCTGCGCCTGCGCCACGAGATGACCGGCGCGGCATGGGATGCGCAGACGCAACGCTGGAACGTGAAGACCTCGCGCGGGCACTTCTCCGCGGCGCTGCTGGTCGACGCGACGGGGCCGCTGAGCCACCCGGCGAGGCCGTCGATCCCGGGCCTGGAGGACTTCGAAGGCACAGTCTTTCACTCCGCCGAGTGGGATCACGATCACGACCTCGCGGGCGAGCGCGTGGCGGTCATCGGCACTGGCGCGTCGTCGATCCAGTTCGTGCCGCAGATCGCGTCGAAGGTCGGCAAGATGCACGTCTTCCAGCGCACCGCGCCGTGGATCATTCCGCACTCCGACCGCGCGACCACGCGAGCGGAGCGAAGGATCTACCGTGCGCTGCCGGTCACCCAGCGAGCGGTGCGGGCAGGCATCTACTGGGGTCGTGAGGCGACGGTGGTGATGTTCGCCAAGCGGCCGCGCCTGGGACGGATCGTCGAACGCGCCGCGGGGCTGCACCTGCGCCGTCAGATCCCCGATCGGAGCCTGCGCGAGCGGCTCAAGCCGAGCTTCCGCCTGGGTTGCAAGCGCGTGCTGATCTCCAACACCTTCTATCCCGCGCTCGCGCGGGAGAACGTCGAGCTGATCACCGAAAAGATCGCGGCGATCGACGGACGCGCCATCGTCATGGCCGACGGCAGCCGTCGCGAGGTCGACACGATCATCCTCGGCACCGGCTTTCACGTCACCGATCCGCCGACCGCGTGGCTCGTGCGGGGGCGCGGCGGCAAGACGCTCGCCCAGATCGCGGGACCGAGCCCGCGGGCCTACCTCGGCACGGCGATGCGCGGCTTTCCCAACCTCTTCAAGCTCATCGGGCCCAACACCGGCCTGGGGCACAGCTCGATGGTCTTCATGATCGAGTCCCAGCTCGCGTACGTGATGGACGCCATTCGCCAGATGGACGAGCGCGCGATCGCGAGCGTCGAGGTGCGCCGCGACGCGGTCGACGCCTACAACGACGAGCTGCAGGCGATGATGGCGGGCACGGTGTGGGCGACGGGCTGTGCGAGCTGGTATCTCGACGCGACCGGCCACAACACCACGCTGTGGCCCGACTTCACGTTTCGCTTTCGCAAACGCACGCGCCGCTTCGACGCGGACGCCTACGACTGCAAACCGCGAACTGTCGTGTCCACGAGCACGGGGACCGGCACGCCGGCCGCGGTCGCATGAGGCTGCCGTTCGTCCGCCCGTCCTTCGATGTCGCTGGTCGCACGGTGTTCATCACGGGCGCCGCGCGCGGCATCGGAGCGGGTGTCGCGCGGCGACTGCACGACGCCGGAGCCAACGTCGCGCTCGTCGGCCTGGAACCCGAGGCGCTGGAGGCGCTCGCCGCCGAGCTCGGCGACCGCGCCGCGTGGTTCGAAGCCGACGTCACCGATCTCGGTGCGCTGCAGCGCGCGGTCGCCGGGACCGTCGAGCGCTTCGGAGCGATCGACGTGGCGATCGCCAACGCCGGCATCAGCTTCATCGGGACGCTTGCGACGGCGCCGGTGGCACAGGTCGAGCGGGCGCTGGAGGTCAACCTCATGGGCGTCTGGCGCACCAACCGCGCCGTCATCGAGCAGATCGTCAAACAGCGCGGCTACCTGTTGAACATCGCCTCGCTGAGCGCGATCACCCACACCCCGCTGATGGGCGCCTACACCGCCTCCAAGGCCGGCGTAGAGGCGCTGACGGACTGCCTGCGCGCGGAAACGGCACACACGGGAGCGCGTGTCGGCTGCGCATACTTCGGCTTCATCGACACCGACCTCGTGCGCGGGAGCTTCGCCCATCCCTCGACCGGCGGGATCACCGCGAGCGTGCCGGCGTTCGTCGCGACGCCCGCGCCCCTGTCAGACGCCGTCGACGCGATCGAGCGCGGCATCCGTCGCCGGTCGGCGCGCCTGTGGGCGCCGCGCTGGGTCGGCGGAGCGCTCGTGATGCGCGGCGTGCTGCAACCGCTCATCGACCTGCGCGCCTGCCACAGCCGCGGCCTGCCCGAAGCGCTGAAGCTCGCGGATCCTGCGAGCGGCGGTGTGTCAGACCAGCACGCCCAACTGGGCGTCGCGGCCGATGCGGCGCGCGAGCCGGAGAATGGCTAGGCGGCGCGGTGCCGGGCTGTGACCCGCGTCTAGACCGAAGCCCACCCCCAGCCACAGCGAACGAAACCGCCGGACCGCGGCTCCACGCACCCGCGTGCTCAACAACCGCGCAGCAGAGCGCTCGCGGCGCGGGGTGTGTCGAATGCGTATCGGTATGCGCGACTGATTCGACACACCCCCACGGAGGACGCAATCCGCGAGTCCTCACAGACCACGGGTCGGCTTGCTGTCAATCCACCGACGCGGACGGCTGTTTGCTCAGCAAGCGCTCGGGTCAGGCGCCGACGTAGGCCGCGAGGTGCTCGCCGGTGAGGGTGCCTCGAGCGACGACGAGGTCCGCCGGGGTGCCCTCGAAGACGATCCGGCCGCCGTCGTGGCCGGCGCCGGGGCCGAGGTCGATGATCCAGTCGGCGCGCGCCATGACCGCCTGGTGGTGGGCGATGACGATGACCGACTTGCCGGACTCCACGATCCGGTCGAGCAGGCCGAGCAGCTGCTGCACGTCGGCGAGGTGCAGGCCCGTGGTCGGCTCGTCGAGAACGTAGATCCCGCCCTTGTCGCCCAGGTGGGTGGCCAGCTTGAGTCGCTGGCGCTCGCCGCCCGACAGCGTGGTGAGCGGCTGGCCGATGCGCAGGTACCCGAGCCCGACGTCGGCGAGCCTGGCCAGGATCTTGTGCGCCGCCGGCGTGCTCGCCTCACCCTCGGCGAAGAACCGCTCGGCCTCGGTCACCGACATCGCGAGCACCTCGCTGATGTCGCGCCCGCCGAAGCGGTGCTCAAGCACCGATGCCTCAAAGCGCTTGCCCTCGCACTCCTCGCAGGTGGTGGCGACCCCGGCCATCATCGCCAGGTCGGTGTAGATGACGCCGGCGCCGTTGCAGGTGGGGCAGGCGCCGTCGGAGTTGGCACTGAACAGCCCCGGCTTGACGCCGTTGGCCTTCGCGAACGCCTTGCGGATCGGGTCCAGCAGCTTGGTGTACGTCGCAGGGTTGCTGCGTCGCGAGCCGCGGATCGCCGCCTGGTCGACGGTCACCACGCCGTCGCGCACGGACACCGAGCCACCGATCAGCGAGCTCTTGCCCGAGCCCGCCACCCCGGTGACGACGACCAGCACGCCCAGCGGGATGTCGACGTCGACGTCCTGCAGGTTGTGGGTGCTGGCGCCGCGCACCTCCAGGACCTCCGAGGACGTCCGCACCGAGGACTTCAGGGAGGTGCGGTCGTCCAGGTGGCGTCCGGTGAGCGTGTCGCTGGCTCGCAGTCCCTTGACGGTGCCCTCGAACACCACCTCGCCCCCCTCGCTGCCGGCGCGCGGCCCGAGGTCGACGACGTGGTCGGCGATCGCGATCGCCTCGGGGTTGTGCTCGACGACGAGCACGGTGTTGCCCTTGTCGCGCAACTGCGCCAGGAGGTCGTTCATCCGCTGGATGTCGTGCGGGTGCAGTCCGATCGTCGGCTCGTCGAAGACGTAGGTGACGTCGGTCAGCGCGGACCCGAGATGACGGATCATCTTGACGCGCTGCGCCTCGCCGCCTGACAGCGTGCCCGACGGCCGGTCCAGCGAGAGATAGCCCAGCCCGATCTCCGCGAACGAGTCGAGCGTCTCCCCCAGCGCCGCCAGCAGCGGCGCGACCGACGGCTCGTCGAGACCGCCGACCCAGTCGGCCAGGTCTGAGATCTGCAACGCGCACGCATCGGCGATGTTGACGCCCTCGATCTTCGACGACCGGGCCGCCTCGCTGAGCCGCGTGCCATCGCAGTCCGGACAGGTCGTGAACGTCACCACCCGCTCCACGAACCCGCGGATGTGAGGCTGCATCGCGTCGACGTCCTTGGACAGCATCGACTTCTGGATCTTCGGGATGACGCCCTCGTAGGTCAGGTTGACGTCGTCGACCTTGATCTTCGTCGGTTCCTTGTGCAGCAGGTCGTGGCGCTGCTTCTTGGTGAACGTGGCGATCGGCTTGTCGGCATCGAAGAAGCCGCAGCCGCGGAAGATGCGCCCGTACCAGCCGTCCATGCTGTAGCCGGGGATCGTCAGCGCGCCCTCGTTGAGCGATTTGCTCTCGTCGTAGAGCTCGGACAGATCGAAGTCGGTGACCGCGCCGCGGCCCTCGCAGTTCAGGCACATGCCGCCGGTGCGGCTGAAGTTGACGGCCTTCATATCGCCGTCCCCGACCCGTATCCCGCCTTTCGCCTCCACCGAAGCGACGTTGAAGGAGTACGCCTGAGGCGAGCCGATGTTCGGCGTGCCGAGCCGGCTGAAGAGGATGCGCAGCATCGCGTTGGCGTCGGTTGCAGTGCCGACCGTGGAGCGAGCGTCGGCGCCCATCCGCTCCTGGTCGACGAGGATCGCGGTCGTCAGCCCTTCGAGGACGTCGACCTCCGGCCGCGCCAGCGTCGGCATGAAGCCCTGCACGAAGGCGCTGTAGGTCTCGTTGATCAGCCGCTGGGACTCCGCGGCGATCGTGCCGAACACCAGCGAGCTCTTGCCCGAGCCCGAGACGCCGGTGAACACCGTCAGCCGGCGCTTGGGGATCTCGATGCTGACGTCCTTGAGGTTGTTCACGCGCGCGCCGTGCACGCGAATCAGCTCGTGGCTGTCGGCGGCCCGCACGGACGCCTCAGCGCAGTTCTTGGACGAGGATCAGGTTGCCCGCGGGATCGCGGACGGCGCAGTCGCGAACGCCGTACGGCTGCTCGGTGGGCTCCTGGACGATCTCGGCGTCGCCGGCCTGCAACCGCTCGAAGGTCCCGTCGAGATCCTTGGTCGCCAGCAGGATCATGGCGTAGGTGCCCTTCGCCATCATCTCGGCGATCGTGCGGCGCTCGTCGTCGGTGCGGCCGGGGTCCGCGGCCGGTGGATGCAGGACGATCGACGTACCGGGCTGGTCGGCGGGGCCGACTGTGATCCAGCGCATCGTGCCCGTTCCGACGTCGTTGCGGACCTCGAAGTCGAGGGTGTCGCGATAGAAGGCCAGGGATGCGTCGGGGTCGTCGTCGGGGAGCATGCTCGCGTGAATGGTGATGTCCATGGCGGACACGCTAGCTGCCGATCGGGGGGTCGCGCTTCTTGATTCCTGACCGGTCTGGTCACCTGCTTGGCCACGCACGACGGGCTCCCCGCCGTGGTGCGTGCCGCGAGGCGGCGGTACGTGGTGGGGCGCCGTGCGCTCCGGGCCTGGCGCGCGGGAGCCGTAGGGGTGCCTCGCCACGCCATCCCCGGCGCGCCTCGCGTTCGCGACCCGTCGGGTGAAGCTGTAACCGGGCTGTGTCGGCTCTTGCTCAATCAGGAAAAACACGTTTGCGTTTGCACAACCGCCAACGCCTTCCCAAAAGGGGCCCAGATGGATGAGTTTTGTGCACGATTAACATCGCGTGAACGCGCGGTGCTGATCGTACTCACGTTGTACATCACGGTTGCGACGCTTATACTGACGCCAATCGGTGGCGCCTTCGGAGACGAGCAGCGAGCGGCTCTGCCGCCACCGCCCGCCCGTGCGATCGCGGACCCGACACCTGAGCGCACGGCGCCGTCAGTCGAGCTGGCAGCGGTGCAGGAGCAGCGAGCACACCGCATCGTGGCCGCCGACCGCTCGCTGGCCGAGGCGCTAGGAGGAACGTCGCACTCAATCGTCAAGTCCGGCCCTTGGACGACCAGTGGTGACAACGGCAGCGCGCGTGTGCTGGGAGCGGCGTTCGTCGTCGCACCTGCGAAGCCGATCGAGCTGCGGTCCGTGCCTCTGCCCGGCGCCCTCTACGACCAGACCGAACGGACGAAGTCGCCGTACCAGAGCGTCGTCAATACGGTCAGCGGAAGTCAGGTCGAGGAGCTGCTGGTGCTCGTCGACCTCGATCGGGGCCAGGTGGTCAACATCACGCCCGGACCTGGCGCCAAGAACCTGCAGAGCGTTCCTCCCGCGGGCTTCCGCCGGACCGTTCCCGTCCCACGAGAGGGAGGTCGTTAAGCAATGCGCTCGATGAGAACCCGCGCTCTGATCGCGCTCGTCACAGTCGGAGCGCTCTGCGCTTCCGCCGGCGTCGCCTACGCCGCGACGGCGCGCAGCGGTAACCTGACAACGTTGTACATCCACGAGGACGCTTTCCGCAACTACGATTTCACCGAGCGCACGGTCTCCCGCACGAGGGTCGATTGGACGGTCGCCCTGATGTTCTGGAACAACGCCAGCATCAACCGCGTCAAGAACTCAGCCATCGGTCCGCTGTACGACCAGACCGGCGGGACGATGCATGGCCGCCTGAGTGACAACACCAACAGCGGCTATGTCTGGGACGACGACGGGGGGCGCAAGACCACCAAGTGCCCGGGTGCGCCCTTCCAGCCGCGCAACGCCCGTCACTACCGGATCTACGCCGACGGTGACGACCGGCTGTACAACCTGTCCTGGGGCTACTGGGTCTACGGCAGTACCCACTGGGACATGGACGAGTGCAGTCTGTCGAACCCGGCCTGGTTCGGCTACAGCGAGAATGCCGAGGAGTGGCTCGTCTACGACTGGGTCAATCGCACCGGACGCGGAGCGGCCAACGATTGGGCGTCCTTCTACAACAACGAGCCGTTCCGAGTCGCCGGGGACCACATCTGGGATAGCAACGGGTACGCCTCGGCGTTCAACGTCGGATGACGCAGCGCCGGCTCGTGCGCGCCGGGCACCTGGCCGTCTGCCTGATGCTCTGCGCGTGCGCGCCGGCGACTGCCGACGCGGCTGTCGAACAGGAGATCGTCAGGCTCGATACGGCGCGACATGCGCCGGCGGTGCTGGTCGGCGGAGCGGGTCCCAAGACGCTGCGAGTGCCCTTCGAGTTACCAGTCGGCGCCAGGCAAGGGCCGGATAGCTGGTACCTCGTGCGTCTGCGCTACCGCGTGCGCTTCGCCCGCGACAGCGGTCGCGGCTTCGCCTGGGTGACGAGTACCACCAACGACCGCACCGCTGCCCAGATCGAGTACACGACGGACCGTCGACGCGGTCGCCTGTCCGTGCGACGCACGACCGTCGACCTCGAGCACGGACAGCGTGAGCGCAGCAGCCGGTCTGCCCGTGACTCGCTGACGTTCACGAACTATCTCCAGTACCAGGGCATTCGCCCCGGCAAGAACATGTGGACGATCGACCTCGAGCAGGCGGGATCCGCACGCGTCGAGCGTTTGGAGGTGCTTGGCGATAGCGCAATCGTCCAGACCAGCCGCAACCCATTTCCGCTCACGCTGACCGCTGCGGCCGATCGCGAGCGGCCGCAGATCGGCGAGCGATTCACCATCAAGACGGTGCTCACAGCGCGCCCTGGGCAGCCTGTCCGTGACATCGTGGTACGCGCCCTGCCGCCCGAGGGCGGGGGTGTCGAGATCCTCGGACCAGCCAAGCGCCGCATCGGTCGCCAGGACGATCGACGGCGCACGGTGACGTTCACCGCGCGCGCTCGACTGCCCGGCACGCATGCGATAACGGTGGTGGCCGACTCAGACGCCAACAGGCCGAACGCGAACGTGCAGGTCGAGGTGCGACAGGCGACGCGAGCGACAAGCGCGCCGGCGACGGCGTGGGTACTCACCTTGGTGCCCGCACTGACGATGGCCGCATGGCTCGTCGTCTCCCGGCGTCGCCAACGTCATCTCCCGCTCTGATGCGAGCCGTGCTCGCCGCCGCGCTGATCGTTCTCGGGGTGCTCGCATGCGCCTACGGCGTGCTCATCTGGGCCAGCATCGCGCGGTCTGACACCGCCGCGTGGGTGCTCGCCAGCTTCGGGCTGACGTTCGCCGTGCCCGGCCTAGTCGCGATCGGTGCTGGAACTTGGCTCCTGCGCCGTAAGCGTTCAGGGGGTCGGCCGGTCAGGTCGGGGTGAGCAGGGCGAGGATTGCTGGCCGTCGAGGTCGTCGGTGATCGCTGCGGTGAGGTACTCGTGCATGCGGCGGCATGTCTCGCGAACGGTGAGGAGTCGTTCGACAACGCAGTCGCCGTGGTCAGCCTGGGTGCGGTAGCTGGTCTTGCGCCACATCACGGCGATGACCTGGCTGTATGACTCTGAAGCGACGCGGGGCCGCACCGCCAAGATGACAGCACCGCACAGGTCGCCACAACAGCTCAGACGCTCGCTCGCGCTGCGGGACGAGGCCGCCGCGTGCCGCGCTAGCCTCTCGCCCCGTGGAGTACCCGGTCGAGACCTTCACCGCCGACGAGCGCGCCCGCTTGGAAGCACACGTCACGAACCTCGATCGGCCGGTGTTCGCGCTCGTCAACCTGCCCGAGACCGCCAAGGGCGCGCTGTTCGCGCGCTACTCGCGCTATCCGGGGACGCTGCGGCGGCTGTTTCTCGACGAGTTCGCGGGATCGCTGGACGCCGGCGGCGCCGCCTATGACAACGACGAGGGGGCGCGGGCGGCCGACTTCTACGAGCGCATCTTCGTCGGCTACGGCGATGACTCGATCGCCCAACTCGGCGGCGCGCACGTCGCGTGCGAGTGGGTTTCCAACGTCCTGACGAAGGTGCTGCAGCGCCCACGCCTGGGCGCCTATCTCGAGCAGTCCACGCGCTACATCGCCTACGACAACCCGATCGAGGGAACGTCGCGCTACCGCTACTACCGCGACGAGCAGCTCGGCCCGGAGTACGAGGCCGCGATGGACGAGCTGTTCGAGATCTACTCCGCGGCGATCCCGCGCGTGATGGCATGGGCCGCCGAGCGCTATCCGGCCGCCGACGGACAGTCCGCGAAGGCGCACGCACGCGCGATCAAGGCCAAGGCGCTTGATCTGCTGCGCGGGCTGCTGCCGGCCTCGTCGCTGTCGCACATGGGGATCTTCGCCACCGGCCAGACCTACGAGCAGCTGATCCTGCACCTGCTCGCCCACCCGCTGCCCGAGGCGCGCCACTACGGCTCGATGATCCTTGAGTCGTTGCAGGCGGTGATGCCGAGCTTCGTCTCGCGCGTGGAGCGTCCCGAGCGCGGCGGCGAGTGGATCTCCTACCTCAAGCGCCGCGAGCAGACCGGCGAACATTGGGCGGCGCGATTGGGCCTGGACCGGGCTCCGGCCGACGACGGCGCGGGCGGCCCGTCGGTGCGCCTGACCCACGTCGACGGCGACGAGGACCTGCTGCTGTCGGCGCTGCTCTTCGAGGCCACCGGCGTCGATGAGCAGACCACGCGTGCGGCGCTCGCAGGCCTGAGCGACGGCGAGCGCACAGAGCTGCTCGGCGACCTCACAAGCGAGCGCGCCAACCGCCGCCACCGCCCCGGCCGCGGCCTGGAGTCATTGCGATACCGCTTTGAGATCGTCAGCGACTACGGCGCCTTTCGCGACCTGCAGCGCCATCGCATGCTGACCTGCCAGTGGCAGACCCTGACGCCCGATCTCGGCGCCGGGGTGCCCGAGGAGGTCGACGAGGCCGGCGCCGGCGAGGACTTCCGTCGCGCGCTTGACATCTCACGCCAGGCCTACGAGCGCCTGCTCGGCGCGGGCCACGACCGCCGCGAGGCGATGTACGCGCTGTGCCTTGGATATCGCCTGCGCTACGTGCTCGACCTCAACGCGCGCGAGGCCATGCAGCTCATCGAACTGCGCTCCGGCCGCGAGGGACACCCCGCCTACCGGGCGATCGCGCACGCGATGCACGAGCACATCGCCGCCGTGCACCCCGCGGTCGCCGCGGCGATGACGCATGTCGACCGCGAGACCGAGCCGCGCCTGGAGCGGATCGTCTCCGAACTGCGCACGCAGGCGAAGATCGACGCGGTGACGCGCTGAGCCGGGCGATCGCGCGCTGCTAGTGTCGCCTTGTGTCCACCGAGAATGAGATGCGCGAGGAGCGCGCGCGCACGCAGGGAAGCCTGATCCTTCGCAGTGTGCGCGACGCCGATACCCACGTGGTCGAGCTGCTCGGAGAGCTGGACATCGCGGGCGCCCCGAACCTCGAGGAGGAGCTCATGCGCGTCGAGGCCACAGACGCGCCGTCGATCGTCATCGACCTGAGCGCGCTGGAGTTCATCGACTCGACGGGCATCCGGCTGCTGTTGATGGCGGCCGATCGCTGCGCCGACGACTCACGCCTGACGATCCTGCGCGGGCCCCAGCAGGTGCACCGCGTCTTCGAGCTCACCGATCTCGTCGGCCGGCTGCCGTTCGCTGACGCCTGACGATCCGCAGGCGCAGCCGACCGCGTGACCGAGGTCTGCTCCTCCTGCATCGTCACGCGCACGACCATCGATCTGGCCACGGACGCGTCTATGCGTCGGCCTCGTCGCGGCGCGCGGCGATCCGCTCCTCCAGCTGGCCCATGACCGCCGGGTCGCGCAGCGTCGTCACGTCGCCGAGCTCGCGGCCCTCGGCGATGTCGCGCAGCAGGCGGCGCATGATCTTGCCCGAGCGCGTCTTGGGGAGATCGTCGGCCCACACGATGCGCTTGGGACGCGCGAGCTTGCCGATCTTCTTGGCGACGTGCTCGCGGATCTCGGCGACGAGCTCGTCGGTGCCCTCGAGGTCGCCCTCCAGCGTCACGAAGCAGACCACCGACTGGCCGGTGTCCTCGTCGGCCGCGCCGATCGTCGCGCACTCGGCGACCTTGGAGAACGACACGACCGCCGACTCGATCTCCGCGGTCGACATGCGGTGGCCGGACACGTTGAGCACGTCGTCGACACGGCCGATCACCCAGAAGCAGTCGTCTGCATCCTCGCGCGAGGCGTCACCGACGAAATACGTGCGCGGACCGAACTTCTCGAAGTACGTCGAGACGTAGCGGTCGTCGTCGCGATACAGCGTGCGCAGCATCGAGGGCGTCGGCCTGGTAAGCGTCAGCAGGCCCTGCGTGTCGCGATCGACCTCCTCGCCGTCGTCGTCCACGACCGCGGCGAACACTCCCGGCAGCGGCTGGGTCGCGCTGCCCGGCTTGGTGTGCGTGATGCCCGGCAGCGGCGAGATCATGATGCAGCCGGTCTCGGTCTGCCACCACGTGTCGACGATCGGGCAGCGCTCGCCGCCGATGACGTGGTGATACCAGACCCAGGCCTTCGGGTTGATCGGCTCGCCGACGGTCCCGAGCAGGCGCAGCTTGGAGAGGTCGTGGCGACCCGGATACTGCTCGCCCCACTTCATGCACGCGCGGATCGCCGTCGGCGCGGTGTAGAACAGCGTCACCCCGTAGCGCTCGCAGAGGTCCCACCAGACGTCCTTGTCGGGGTAGTCCGGCGCGCCCTCGTACATCACCGACGTGGCGGCGTTCATCAGCGGCCCGTAGACGATGTACGTGTGGCCGGTGATCCAGCCGACGTCGGCGCTGCAGAAGTAGACGTCGGTCTCCGGCCGCAGGTCGAAGACGACCTTGTGCGTGTAGGCGGCGCCGGTGAGATAACCGCCCGTGGAGTGCAGGATCCCCTTCGGCTTGGCCGTCGACCCGCTGGAGTACAGGATGAACAGCGGGTGCTCGGCGTCCAGCTCGGCGGCCTCGCAGTCGGCGTCCGCGGCGTCCATGATCTCGTCGTAGAAGACGTCGCCATCGCCCATCGGGCAGTCGATGCCGGTGTGGCGCACGACGATCGTCGTGTCGACCGGCATCCCGACCTCGTCGACGGACGCCTTGACGGCCGCGACCTTGCCCTTGCGCCGCGCGCCGTCGGCGGTGATCAGCGCCTTGGCCTCGGAGACCTCCATGCGCTCCCTCACGGATTCCGGCGAGAAGCCGCCGAAGACGACGTTGTGCGGCGCGCCGATGCGCGCGCACGCGAGCATCGCGACGACGACCTCGGGGATCATCGGCAGGTAGATCCCGACGACATCGCCCCGCTCGATGCCCTGGTCGGTCAGCGCGTTGGCGAAGCGCATGACGTCGGCGTGCAGCTGGGCGTAGGTGACGTCGCGCTCCTCGCCCTCCTCGCCGCGCCAGTGAAACGCGACGCGGTCGCCGAGGCCGGCCTCGATGTGGCGGTCCAGGCAGTTATGGGAGGCGTTGATCGTCCCGCCGACAAACCACGTGGTGAAGGGCGCGTCGGAGTCGTCGCACGTCGTGTCCCACTCGCGAAACCAGTGCAGCTCGCGCGCCTGCTTCTCCCACCAGGCCAGCGGGTCGGCGGCGGCCTCCGCGTAGACGGCGGGGTCGTTGAGCAGGGCGTCGCGCGCGAAGTCCTCCGGCGGCGGGAAGCTCTCGACCTCAAGCAACTCCTCGAGGCGCTCGGCGAGCTTGTCGTGGGACGTGGTCGACATGAGGTCAGGCCTCCTTGGTGTGTCGGTCGCGCAGCTCGATACGGCGGATCTTGCCGGTCAGGGTCTTGGGCAGGTCGTCGACGAACTCGACGATCCGCGGGTAGGCGTAGGCCGACAGGTGCTCGCGCACGAACGCCGAGATCTCCTTGCCGAGCTCGTCGGATCCCTCGTGCCCGGCGGCGAGCACGACGAACGCCTTGACGACGTTGCCGCGCCGCTCGTCCGGCCAGGCGACGGCTGCGGCCTCGGCGACGGCGGGATGCTCCAGGCACGCCGACTCGACCTCGAACGGGCCGATCCGATAGCCGGCGGAGATGATGACGTCGTCGGCGCGGCCCTCATACCAGTAGTAGCCGTCGTCGTCGGTCGCGGCGGCGTCCTTGGTGTGAAACCAGTCGCCGCCGAAGGTCTGTGCGCCGGCTTGCTCGTTGTTCCAGTAGCCGAGCGGGTAGTGGGGGTTGGAGCGGGCGCGCAGGCAGATCTCGCCGCGCACGCCGGGGCCGACGGGCTGCTCGTCCTCGTCGAGGATCGCCACCTCCCAGCCGGGCATCGGCTTGCCCATCGATCCCTCGCGGACCTCCATGAAGGGGAAGTTCCCGCACAGCGGATAGGACTCAGACAGGCCGTAGTAGTCGAGCACCGTGACGCCGTAGTGCTCGCGAAACCAGCGGATCGCCTCGGGGTTCAGCGGCTCGCCCGCCGAGCAGACGATGCGGAAGTCCTGCGGATAGCGGGTGCCGGCATCGGAGATGCCCATCATCGAGCGGATCGCCGTCGGCGTGCCGAAGACGTTGGTCGGCTTGTGGCGCGCGAGGAAGTCCAGCTGCTGGTGGGGATCAAAGCCGCCCTTGCGCTGCAGCACGACCTGCACGGCGCCATAGCGCCACGGGCCGATCAGCGGGCAGATCCCGGCGGCCCACGCCCACTCGCCCATGCCGTGGAAGCGCTCGCCGTCCTGGACGTCGTGGCAGTACTGAAACTCGTTGTGGCCGATGATGTAGCGGTGGGCGTGCAGGATGCCCTTCGCCAGGCCGGTCGTGCCGGAGGTGTAGTAGAGCTGTGCCGGGTCGTCGGCGGCGGTGTCGACGCGCTCGACGTCGGTCGAGCCGTCGTCCAGGCCCCCGGGCTCGAGCTCGAGGATCTCCGTCAGGCCCTCGACGCGCGCGCGGTTGGCCGCGTTGGTGACGACGAGCGCGGCCTGGGAGTCCTTCAGGCGGTGGCGGATCCCGTCGTCGCCGTAGAGCACCGACATCGACAGCAGGATCGCGCCCGCCTTCCACGTGCCCAGGAAGGCGGCGGCCGTCTCGGGCGTGGGCGGCAGCAGCATCGCCACGCGATCGCCGCGCTTGACGCCAAGCTCGCCCAGCCGGATGGCAAAGCGATCGGACATGTCCTGCAGCTCTCCCCACCGCAGCTCGCGGACGTTGCCGTCGGGATCCTCGTGGATCATCGCGAGCTTGTCGCGCGGGTGCTTGTCGCAGACGTCGGCGGCGATGTTGTAGCGCTCGGGGACCCGCCACGAGTGCTGCGCGCAGGCTTCCTCGTAGGTCATGGGCAGACCGTACCCCTCCAGAGCGCGGGCCGATGCGCCAGGCCGCCGCCGGAGGTCAGCGGCGCTTGTGCTTCTTCTTCTTCTTCGACGACGGATGCGGGCGGCGCTCGGGCATCTGCGGTGCGGGCGTCTCGGGCGCCTCTGCGGGGGCGCGCCGCGAGCCGCGGCGCGGCTTGTCGTCCTGCGCTTGATCCTGTTGTGCCTCGACGCGCCGCTCGCGCAGCTCCTGCTGGGTGGGCCACGGCTGCGCCTCGCCGGTGACCCATGCCGGCGGCATGCCGCCGGGCCAGCGACCGAGGAACAGCACGCCCAGCGCGACCAGCCAGAATGCCTGCACGATCGGCAACGACGTGCCGAGCGGGATCAGCAACCCCAGCACGCCCATGAACAGGACGCCGACGATGATGCCCAGCACGCCCATGAAGCGGGTGAGCAGGCCGACGCGCATCGCGTTGAGCGCGAGCAGGATGAAGCCGAAGCCCAGAGCGAACGTGCCGATCTGGCGCAGCAGCAACGAGGCCACCACGACCGGCGCCGTGAGGACGTCGCGGGCGGCGTCGGAGCTCTGTGTCGAGGCGTCGGCGAAGGATGCGGACTCCAGCGAGATGCCGATCGCCTGCACGATCCCGGACACCGCAACGAGCACCGCGCCTGCGATCACCGCATACACGATCCTCGGCGTCAGCTCCGGCCGGCGCGCCTTGACGGAGCGATACAGGTGCGACAGCGCGAGCCCGATCGCCGCGGCGGCGACGGCCAGCACGATCGAGACGAGGATCAGCTTGAGCGCGTTGTCGTGGTACCACAGCACCTGCAGGGCCTTCAGCGACGGGCTCGGCGGCTTCTCGGCCAGTCGCTCACGCAGCGCGCCGAGCACCGGCACGGTCGGCAGGTCGTTGTAGACGACGGCCGCCAGCGCGCCGCCCGCGATCGTCAGGATCCCGGCGGCGATCGCGGACGCTGCGGCCTGAACGCGCGTACGCTGCTCGTCGCCGAGCGTGTCGTCCCCGGTGGCGGCCACGGCGCAAGTGTATGTTGCGCTCGTGGAAATTCGTGACGTCATGACCGAGGGCGTCGTCACCGCCCAGCCCGTCGCAAGCGTCCGCCAGGTCGCCGAGCTCATGCGCGAGCGCAACGTCGGTTCGGTGGTGCTCGTCGACGTCGACGGCGCGCTGACCGGATTCGTCACCGATCGAGACCTGGCGCTTGGCGCGCTCACCGACGGCCGCGACGCCGGCGATCCCGTCGCCGCGCACAGCTCCTCGCCCGTCGTCACCGCCGAGCCCGGCATGGACATCGAGGAAGCCGCGCAGCTGATGGTCCGCAACGGCATCCGGCGCCTGCCGATCCTCGACGACGGTCGCCTCACCGGGATCATCACGCTCGACGACATCGCCGTTCGCACCGGCGACCTCGAGCTCGCGCACCACATGACCGTGCAGATCACTCAGGCGGCGCTGCCGGGCTTCTACTTCCACGACCGCGGCGGGTGAGCGGCCAACCGGCGTCCGCGTGCCCCGCGTGCGGTGCACCGCTGGCCCCGTGGCGGACGGTCCCAGGATCAGATCCGGCGCTGCTGGGCGACTACGAGCTCGCACGCTGCGAGTCCTGCGGCACGGCGGTGACGCTCGCGCCGGTGCCGGTGCAGGCGCACGAGGCGGGGGCGTACGGCGGTGGCGTGCCGCGCGGCGCCGGCATCGCCGCGCCCGTGCTGCGAGCGTTCGATCGTCGGCGCCTGCGTCAGCTCGCGCGGGCTGGCGCGATCCCGCCCGGTCGCCTGCTGGACGTCGGCGCCGGGCGCGGGCGCTTCGTCGCGCAGGCGCGCGCGGCCGGCTGGTACGCGCACGGCATCGAGCCGTCGCGGCGCGGCGTGGAGGGCGCACGCGCGCTGGGAATCGAGCTCGTGAGCGCGGGGATCGACGACGCCGAGGTGCCCGCCGCGTCACTGGACGCCGCGTCGCTGTGGCACGTGCTCGAGCACGTGGAGGATCCCGGCGCGGCGCTTGATCGCATCGCCGGCTGGCTGCGGCCCGGGGGCATGCTCGTCGTCGGCGTGCCGAACCTCGCAAGCGTGCAGGCGCGGCTGGGGGGCGGGCGCTGGTATCACCTCGACGTCCCGCGCCACCGCACCCACTTCACGACCGCCGGCCTCCAGACGCTGCTGCAATCCCATGGCCTACAACCCGTCTCGACCTGCCACCTGCTTGCCGAGCACAACCCGTTCGGGCTGTGGGTGTCGCTCGTCAGCCGCGCGACGCGCGTGCCGTCGTGGCTCTACCACGCGCTGAAGCGCAACGCCCCGCTGCGCAGCCGCGACGCGCTCATCACAGTGCTGGCCCTGCCCCTGGCGCCGCTGGCGGTGCTGGCCGAGGCCGTCTTCGGCCTCGCCGGTCGTGGCGGAACCGTGTCGGTGGTCGCGCGGCGCGTCTGAACCGCGGCCGGGCGGGTTCTGTGTGGCCGACGTGCAAGACCCGCCCAGGCACAGGGCGGCGACTGGCGCACGACGGCGCCGGGGCGGCTTCCGCATCACCGACGTGCAATTCCCGCCCAAGCACAGGGCAGCGACTGGCGCACGACGGCGCCAGGGCGGCTTCCGCATCACCGACGTGAAAAACCCGCCCAAGCGGGGGTGCAGGTCCGATCAGAGCAACGCGCGAGCTGCGGTGATGACGTCGCCGACGTTGGAGAGGCGCGCGTCGGGCAGCAGCTCGACAAGCGCACCCGCGGCTTGGACGACGTGCGCCGGCGTCGACGGGCGCGTGACGACGGCCACCGGGACGTCGATGCCGCGCAGCTCGCGCCGCGACGGCGACCAGCTGGCCTGTCCGGCGTAGTCGGCGAAGAAGCCCAGCGGCGACGAACGCGCGCGCTCGACACGATCCGCCGGGGCGTCAGCACCGACCCACGCCTGGATCGCATGGCCGGCGCCGCCCTCGCGCAGGGCCTCTTCGAGCATGAAGCGCTCCGTCGCGAGCGCCTCGCTGCCGGTCGGCACGAACGCCAGCAGCGGCGGCTCGACGAGCACGGCGGCATTCGCGAGCTGCGGGAGGCGCACGAGCAGCTCGAGCACGACGAGCGCCCCGAAGCCGTCTCCAACGAGCACGGCGGGGCCGCAGCCCAGCGCGCGCAGCAGCGTGGCGGCGTCCTCGGCCTGCTCCTGGATGGTGGTCGCGGTGTAGGGGTCCGGCGCGCCGCTGCTCCCGTAGCCCCGGCGGTCGTAGGCGATCGCACGGGCACCGGCGGCCGCGAGCTCGTCCAGCGCGGGCTCCCAGTCGGCGCAACCGCCACCCATCGCATGGACGATCAGCAGCGTCGCGCCCGCGCCGCGCTCGACGTAGTGCAACTCCACACCCGGACCCTCGATCTTCGGCATCCCGCGAGCGTACGCCACACCTGCCGAGCCCGCAGGTCGGGCTCGCTACAGTGCAAGGATGGAAGGATTCGGAGGCATGTTCGGCGACCCGGAAGAGCTGCAGAAGCGGATGGCCGAGTTCGCCGAGCAGATGCAGGCCCAGCAGGGCATGGTGTGGGCCGACAACGCGATCAAGCTCGCCGTCGAGATGACCGTCGCGGCGATCAACCGCGTGAACATCCAGGGCACCGTCGAGCAGCAGGCTGAGCAGATCCGCGCGGTGATGGCGACGGTCTTTCCCGACGCGGTCGCGCTCGTGCGCGAAGCGCGCTCAGGCATGCAGTAGCCCTCAGCTCTCGGGCGCCGGGGCGGCGCGCTCGGCCTCCCGCTCGCTCTCTCGCTCGGCCTTGCCCATCCGGATCGCCTCCTTGAATGAGCGGATGCGGAAGATCGACAGCAGCGCGACGAACCCGACGCTCAGCGTCGTCACCGCGATGACGATCTGCTGGCCGACGGAGTAGGCCGCGACCGTCGCGCCCGCCGCGGCGCCCGCGAAGACCTTCACCAGCAGCGCCTGCTGGACGCCCGCGCCACCCGGCGTGAAGGGCACGACCGCCGCGACCGCGTTGACGCCGAGCACGAGCAGGACGTTGCGCACCGAGCCGCCGACGTTGAAGGCTTCCAGCAGAAACCAGAAGGCCGCGAAGCGAAAGCACCAGCCGGCGAGCTGCACGAGGAACACCTGGCGCATGTAGCGGCGGCGGTCGCGGAGGATCGTCAGGCCCTGTCGTACCCGCGCCCAGAACGCCTTGACGCGCTGGGAGAGCACCGCGAAGGCGACGAGCGCCATCAGCGCCAGCGCCGTCAGGACGAAGAGCGTGAACTTCGGATGCGAGGCGAAGAACGACAGGTCGAACGCGTCGAGCTTGGCGAAGTCCGGCGGCTTGGGAAAGACCCCCTGCGTGAAGGCGAACGTCAGGATGAAGACGGCCATCACCGCGTCGAAGACGGCTTCCACGCAGATCGCGGCCCCGACCGCGGGGTACGTCGCGTTGGGGATCGACTGTTTGACGAGAAACAGCTTGATGACGTCACCTCCGCGCGCCGGGATGACGTTGTTGAAGCCATAGGCGGCGATATAGGCACCCCAGATGCGCCGGAACGGGATCGCCTCCGCGGGATAGGCGGCGCGCAGGGCATTGAAGAATGCGCGCGAGCGCAGCGTCAGGTAGATGACGAAGCACAGCGCACCCAGCGCCAGCGGGCCCCATCCCACGCGCGAGAGGCTGTCGAAGAACGAGCCGATCGCATCGAAGAAGGATCCGATGCTGGCCACGGGGATCACCGCGCGAAGACTACGCTGGCCACCCTCTGGACAGCTGGGCTCAGACGTTCGCCTACCGCTGCCGATAGGACACAGACGATGCAGGCATCGACGACAGTCGATCCGGGCGCGATCAGCATCGTCCCGTGGTCGCGGCTCGGAGACGAGAAGCTCGCGTGCCGCGCGGCGAAGGGCAACGGGGCGGCGTTCGCCGCGCTGTACGAGCGCTACTACGGCCCGCTGCTGGGCTACACCCGCTCGATCCTGCTGGACATCGAGGACGCCCGCGATGCCACGCAGACGGCGCTGGAGAACGCCCTGCGCGCGCTGCCCAGCCGCGAGCCCGGACGTCCGCTGCGCCCGTGGCTGTACCGGATCGCCCACAACGAGGCGATCGCGATCGTGCGTCGCCGCCGGCCGCAGACGGAGCTGACGCCAGCCTTCGAGCCGGTCGTCCCGGGTCCGGATGTCGATGCCGAGCTGCGCGGGCGCCTGACCCAGCTCGTCGACGACCTGCGCGGCCTACCCGAGCGCCAGCGCGGGGCGCTGGTCATGCGCGAGCTCAGCGGGCTCAGCTATGCCGAGATCGGCGCGGCACTCGAGCTCTCCGTCGAGGCGGCCCGGCGCGCGGTCTTCGATGCCCGCACCTCTCTGCACGACGCCGCCGACGGCCGTGCGACGCAGTGCGTCACCGTGCGCCACTGCATCTCCGACGGGGACCGCCGCGCGCTGCGAGCGCGCGGCATCCGGGCGCACCTGCGCTCCTGCGACGACTGCGACTCCTTCCGGCGCTCGATCGACGCCCGCCGCGCAGACCTGCACGTGCTGGCGCCGTGGGCCTCCGGGGCGGCCGTGATGGGCGCGATCGGCAGCGGCGCGTTGCTGGCGGGCGGCGGCTCGTCCGCCGCGAGCGGCGGCATCACCTGGGCGAGTCTGCCGGTCGCGATCAAGGGCGTGGCGGTCGCGGCGGCCGTCGCGACCACCGGCACGGCCGCTGTGGAGATCAAGAACGTCACGAAGACCGACCCGGCGGTCATCGCGAGGATCGTGCAACCGAGCCCCAAGCCGGCGGAGGCCGCGACGTTGCGTGCCACTCCGTCGCCACGACCATCGGCGCGCACGAGTCCCGCACCGAAGACGAGATCCGGCAGCGGGCGCACGCCGCAGACGTCGACACCGCGTGCGGACTCGACCGCCCCCAAGACCCCGCGACCCGCGGCGGTCACGACCGCTCCGGCGCTCCCGCAGGCCGTCCCCGTGGTCGACGTGCCACCGCCCGACCCGGCACCCGCGCCTGCCGCCAAGCAGACGCCGCGAGAGGCGGCGGTGGGCAAGCTCGAGCCGCTGACCGAGGCCGTTCAGCAGGTGCTGTTGGACGTCCAAACCCTCGCCTCCAACGGCACGAAGGATTCGCTGGCGCTCGCGAGCAGCCTGCTCGATCGCTCGTTGAGCCCGCTGCTGACGCAGATCAACCAGATCCTCACGCCGCTGGGCCTCGAGCTCCCGGGCGTCGACACGTCGGCGTCGCCGTCGAAGACGAACGTCCTCGGTTCCGTTCAGCACGTGCTCGACGGCGTCCAGAGCCTGGCGGCCCGGCTCGTCGGCCGCACGTGACGCCGAGCTTCAACGTGCCAGGTTCAAGACGTCGTCTCGATAGCGCATCACAACCACGCCACGGCTCCGTGTAGGAGCCAGCACATCCCGAACAGGCAAGCCCGTCGTGAGGCGGGTGCGCAAAACCAGGGGCCTCAGCCGAGGTCGCCCAGTTGCCGAAGGAGCCCATCCCGCCATGTCAGCATTCCGCCGTACCCTCGCCGTCGCTGTGACGCTCACAGCCGTCGCGGCACTTCCCGCCACAGCACCGGCGAAATCTCCCTCCAAGAACACGGTGTCGGCCGTCAAGTCCAGCGCCGCCAAGGCCGACAAGGCCGCCAAGCGCCTCAAGCGCGCCGCGCGCCTGAACCAGACGAGCGTCGCCAAGCGCCAACTGAAGACCGCTCGCCGCCAAGCCGCCGCCGGATCGCGGACCGCCCGCAGAATGGCCAACCGGGCAACGAACGGCAAGTCGGCCACGAAGGCCGCCCAGGCCCTGACGATCGCGGGCACGCAGTACGACTCGCTGCTTGAGACCCTGACCGGACTGGCCACCGACACGACGGCGCAGAAGGACGTCGTCAAGTCCATCCGACCGACGATCGCCGGCAAGGCGCGGGTGCTGCGGTCGCTGACCTCACTGGTCGACGACGTGCCGTCAAGCGTGGCCCCGATGGTCGCGTCGATCGTCGTCGCGCTCGGCGCGGGTGACGCGAAGGAGATCACCAACCTCGACGGCGCGTTGAACGGGGGGCTGCCGGCCTCCATCAGCGCCATCGTCAGCCAGGCCCTCGCCGCCGCGACGGGAGCGATCGAGACCGCGCTTGGGCTCGTGCAGAGCATCCTGCCCGTGCTGCCAGCCGAAGTGCAGCCGCTGATCGGCGCGATCCTCAACCAGGTCATGGGCATCGTCGGAACGCTCGTGCCGAGCGTCCTGAGCACCGTCACCGGCCTGATCGACTCGATCCTCGGCGCGCTGCCGTTCGTCGGCTCATCCGAGGGTGGCCTCTTCGGCGGCCTGCTCAGCGGCATCCTCGGCGGCGCACCGAGCGCCTCCGACGGCGTCTCCGGCGCGACCGGCGGCATCCTCGGCACGATCCAGAACCTGCTCGGCGGCCTGCTGGGCGGCGGCGGCATCGTCGACGGCGTCCTGGGCACCGTCAACGGCGTCCTCGGCACCGTCACGGGCCTGATCGACAACCTGCTCGGTGGCCTGCTGGGCGGCGGGCTGTTCGGCGGCGCTTCCTGACCCATCCGACCGCAGAACCGAAGGACCGGCAGGGCGGAGCGACACGCTCCGTCCTGCCGCGCCCGTTCATGGCAGGCCGCACGTGGATGTGCCAGCGCTCGTGCGTCGCATGAGACGTTGGGGATCGCGCGGTCGCGAACTGAGGCCGCCTCGCCTGATCAGCGTGATCCGCGGCTCGCTGCTGGGGGGGCTGGTTGGCGGGGCGCCCGCCACATGAGCCACAGCGGCGGACCCCCGGGAAGCTCGACGCATTCGGTCACCGAGAATCCGTGGCGCACGTAGAAGTCGACGTTTGACTCCTTGGAGCACTCCAGGTAGGCGGCGATCGCCTCGGAGTCGCAGCGATCCAGGACCACGCTCAGCAGGGCGGAGCCGATCCCTTCGCCCTGCACTGCGGGTTCGGTGCCGATGACCGACAGGTAGTAGTGCGGCACGATCGGATGGCGGCGCTCGATCTCGCGCACCGCGCGCGTCGAGCGCACGATGTGCGGCAGCAGCGCGGGCATCATCGGCAGCAGCATCAGCGACTGGCGCAGATCCTCGCGCCAGCGGCCCGGAGGCGTCCACAGCGCCGCGCCGCTGTGATCGGTCGTCGTGAAGGTCAGCCGTAGGCCGTCGAGCTGGCGCAGCCTGATCGCGAAGAAGCGCCGGGCATACGCCAGGCGCCGTTGCGGCCTGGGATAGAACCACGAGGTGATCGGGTCGTCGTAGAACGCCCGAGCGAGCATCGCCGACAGGGCGTCGAAGTCCTCGCGCCGGGCACGTCGCACACCGACCGGCACGCCGGGGGCCTTGCGGCCCGTCGCGTCGCGATCGGTGGGTGGACGGACCACGTCTACTGGTCGAGCAGCTCGAGAACGCGCTCGACGGGACGGGCGAGCACGGCCCGCTCGCCGCGCACCACGATCGGGCGCTGCAGCAGCTCGGGATGCTTGGCCATCAGCACGATCAGCTCGTCGTCGCCCACGCCACCGCCGTCGGCATTGAGCAGCCCGAGCTCCGCCGCCAGCGGCTCGCGCACGCGCAGCGCCTCGCGCGGACCGATCCGAGCCTTGCTCAGCAGCTCGCGGATCGTGGTCTCGTCAATACCCTCGACGTGGTACTGGACGCGCTGCGCCTCGACGCCGCGGTCGGTCAGCAGCTCGTGCAGCCGCCGGCACGTCGAGCACGTGCGCTTCTCGTAGATCGTGAGATCGGTCATCCCCGGATAGTGCCGGGTCGGCCGATCCGCTGCACGCGCACGCCCGCCGCCGCGAAGGTGTCGAGATCGAGCACGCCGCGACCGTCGACGACGACGCTCGCGCCGCCGATGTCGCCGGGCCCGAGCCGGCGGTACTGCTCGTGGTCGGTCTGCACGATCGCCCCCGCCACGGCCCCGTGGCCATCCCACGGCTCGTAGCCGGCCGCCCGCAGCTCGTCGCCGGTGTACAGCGGGTCGCTCGCCAGCGGCTGGGCGCCGCGCTCGCGCAGCTCGTCGCGCAAGCCGGCCGCGCCGGAGAACGCGAGCTCCTTGATCGCGCCGCGGTAGGCGACGCCGAGGATCAGGATCGCTCGGCCCTCCAGCGCGCCCAGCTCGTGCTCGAGCAGGTCGACCGCATACGCCGGCATCGCGGCGTTGATCTCGCGCGCGACGCGCGGCAGCCGCGCGCCCTGATCGCCGGACAGCAGGAAGTGCGGATAGACCGGGATGCAGTGCCCGCCGACGGCGACGCCGGGGCTGTGCACGTGGCAGTAGGGCTGGCTGTTGGCGGCGTCGATGACGCGCTGCACGTCCAGACCGAGCGTGTCGGCGTAGCGCGCGAGCTCATTGGCATAGGCGATGTTCAGGTCGCGGTAGGTCGTCTCGGCGAGCTTGGTCAGCTCCGCCGCCTCCGCGGATCCCATCGCCCGCACCTCGGCGGCGATGAACTGCTCGTAGAGCCCGACCGCGCGCGCCTCACCCGCCGGATCCAGGCCGCCGACGAGCTTGGGGTAGGTGTCCAGGTCGCGGAAGACGACGCCGGACGAGACGCGCTCGGGGCTGAAGACGACGTGGAAGTCGCGGCCGGCGCGAAGGCCGCTGGCGTTCTGGAGCGCCGGCGCGACCCGGTCGCGCGTCGTGCCGACCGGCACGGTGGTCTCGATGCTGACGGTCGCGCCCACGCGCAGTCCGCGCCCGATCGCCGCGCAGACGTCGTCGAGGATCGCCCAGTCCGGCCGCGCGCGCTCGTCGACGTACAGCGGCGCGACGGCGATGACGAGGTCCGGGCCAGCGGCGACGGCCGCCGTCGTGTCTGTGGTCGCGCGCAGGCGCCCGCCCGCGACGGCGTCTCGCAGCGCCTCGTCCAGCCCGGCTTCACCCGCGATCGGCGAACGGCCCGCGTTGACGAGATCGACGGTGCCGGCGTCGACGTCGCAGCCGACGACCTCATGGCCGGCGCGCGCGATGTAGGTCGCCAGCGGCAGGCCCATCTTGCCCAGCGCGACGACGACCGCCCTCACACGCGCACCGTCTGCGACTCGCTCGCGCTCTGCAGCACCCGCTCGGCGCAGCGGACGGTCTGCAGGCCCTCCTCCAGTGAGACCGCGGGCGAGTCCTCGTCGCCGAGCACGAAGTCACAGAAGGCCTCCAGCTCGACGAGCAGCGGCTCGCGGCGACGCAGGGCATAGCGCGTGGAGTTGCCCTCGGCGACGCCGCGCAGCGCCTGCGAGCTGTCCCACTCCGACGTGACGCTCCCGTTCTCGTGGAAGGTGAGATCGGAGGTCAGCGTGTCGGCGACGAGCATCCCGCGGTCGCCGAGGATGCGCATGCGGCGGATCTTCGTCGGCGTCAGCCAATCGACGGTGATGCTGAACGCCAGGCCCGCTCGCAGGCGGCCGGTGACGAGGACGAGATCCTCATGCGCGCGGCCGGTCTTGTGGGCGGTCTGCGCGGCGACGACGTCGATCGGCGACTTGCCCAGCCAGCCGACGAGGTCGAGGTCGTGCGTCGCGAGGTCCTTGACGACGCCGACGTCCTTGACGCGGTCGGGAAACGGGCCGCAGCGTTCGGTGCCGATGAGGAAGACCTCCCCCACCTGGCCCTCCTCGGTGCGCCGCCGCAGCTCGATCAGCGCGGGGTTGAAGCGCTCGACGTGACCGACCGCGGCGCGCACGCCGCCCGCGCGGCAGGCGGCGATGATCCGCTCGGCCTCCCGCACGCTGCCGGCCAGCGGCTTCTCGATGAGCATGTGCACGCCCGCGGCAGCCAGCGTGCCCGCCACCGCGAGGTGCTCGTCGGTCGGCACGGCGACGATCGCGAAGTCGGGCCGGCCGCGCTCCAGCAACTCCTCGACGGTCACATGGATGTCGGCGGCTTCCCGCACCGCCCCGTGGCGATCGCCGAGCGGATCCACGGCGCCCGCGAAGTCCACCCGCGGCGATGACTGCAGCAGCCGCGCGTGATGGCGGCCCATCATCCCCAGCCCGATGATCGCGCCACGCAACGGCTGTGCCTGATCGGGCGAGACCATCCGCCAACCCTAAGGGTTGGCTCCGCAACGTCGGTTGGATGCCTGCGAGGATTCGCCACCAATCGGTGTTGTTCGTGCACACCTTCTCGCCCAGTCTCATGGCCATGCGATCACCGGTGATCAGGCCTCGCGGGCGTTCTTGTGATCAGCGCGTGATCGGGGTTTAGGATCACTGCGATGGTCACACGCGTCGATGCCGCCCTCCCCATCCGTGCCCTCACGGTCACCGATGTCTACGCCATGCTCGACGCCGGCATCCTGTCCGAGGACGACCACGTCGAGTTGCTCGACGGGGTACTCGTCGAGATGAGCCCGCAGGGCCCGCCCCATGCCTACGCGCTCCGCGAGCTCACGATGCTGGGCGCGCCGGTCGCCGCAGCGGCTGGCTTGCGGCTGACGATCCAGGGTCCGCTGGATGTCGGCAGTCCGGTGACGCTCCCGGAGCCCGACTTCGCGATCGTGCCCGTCACCCCGATCGACCGCCACCCGAGCGGCGCGCTGCTCGTCGCCGAGATGGGCAACACGTCGCTGGCGATGGACCTGGGCCTTAAGGCCCAGATCTACGCGGAGGCCGCGATCCCCGAGTACTGGGTGCTCGACGTCAAACGCCGTGAGGTCGTCGTGCATCGCGAGCCGGCCGGCTCGGCGTATACGGACGTGCACCGCTTCGGCGGCGGGCAGACGATCACCGCCGTGGCCGTGGACCTCGTCGTTCCGGTCGCCTCGCTGGTCTGACGAGCGGCCCTCCGCTGTAGCCGGCGAGCGGCGAGGCCCGGCATCCGCGCCGGGCCTCGCGTGGCTCCCGCTACGGCGTAGCCGTGGCCTTGATCACCCCTCCGGGCTCGAAGTCGAACACCTCGTCGTTGACCTGCAGCGCGTCGACGGCGCCGACGAACGCGTTGTCACGACCCTTGGTGAACCCGAGGCTGTAGGAGATCACCGCGTCGGACCCCAGCGCGGTCTTGAGCTCGTCGAACGTGCACGGTGCTGCCGACGTGCATCCGGTCGCCGTCCCTCCGCTGCCGGTCGCCATCCAGGCGCTGCCGCTCGCGGCCGCGTCGTACTCCTGCCAGATACCGGGCACGGGCGAGGCCGGCGCCGACGGCACCGACGACGCATCGGGCAGGTAGACGAGCTGGGTGTAGTCCGCACCCGCCGTCGTCGAGTCCTGGTCGACCTCGATGCCCAGACCGGGCTGCGACACGCCGGTGAGGCTGTCGACGCCGGCGAACATCGAGTAGCTGAGGTCGGTCAGGTCCTCGACGGGCGTGTCGGCGAAATCGGTCTCGTTGCCGAAGGCCAGCTTCTCGGCGTCTGTGGTGGTGCCGCCCGACGGAACGCCGGCGACGCTCATGCCCAGGCTGCCGTCACCCAGCGGCGGAGGCTCCTCGGCTGAGTAGTCGTCCGGGGCCGTGCGGCCGAAGGGACCCACGCGGTAGTCGGCGCTCGGGGAGCCCAGCGTGTTGCGTCCGATGACGCCCCACTTCTCCGTGGAGAACGAGGCGCCGTCGCCCGGATCTCCCTTGTCACCCTTGTCACCCTTGTCACCGGGATCGCCCTTCGGTCCGGCGGAACCCGTCCCACCCAGCCCGGCGCGGGCCGCCGCGATGATCTCGGAGGCGTTCAGGCCGTCGACGCGATCGGCGTTGAGCCCGAGTGCGACGCCCGTCGCGTTGGTGATGAACGGGCGAGCCTTGGCATCCGGGGCGAAGCCGCCGCCGCTCTGGATGACACCACCGAGTGGCCCCTTGAAGGCGAACTGGAAGGCCAGGCCGTTGCTGAGGTTGTTCACGCGCACACAGGGCGTGGACTTGGCCGGATTCTGCGGCGCCGAGGTGTCAAGCGCGCTGCGACAGCCGTAGATCGCGCCTCCGCCCTTGCCAAGGTTGGACTGGCGGGTGCCATAGGTGTTCGTCGCGGTGCTGGCGATGATCTGCGTCTCGCGCGCAGCGCTGCCCGAGGTCGGATTGCGCAGCCCCTCTCGGATCGTGCTGCCGGTGGTCGCCACGGCGACCGGCGCCAGCAGCGCTCCTGCTGCCACGGTCGCCATAAGCGCCCACAATCCGTTGCCGTCCGAGCGCAGCCAACGCGCTGCCTTGCCAAGTCTGTACATACGGGCTCCCTCGCTGATCAATTTCGCGCTGCATGCCCCGTGGCTGCGATCCTACGGTGCGCAGCCAACAGAGCGCACCGCCAGACGGCGCCGCAGACACATCTCCGGTTTGTTGCGCAAGCGCCCATCGTCCTTCCGTCCACATCCCCTGGGGTTTTGCAGCGAGCTGCCGCGGCAGCCTCAAGGGCCTACGGACACGATCTACTACACTGGCACGCAGATTTCTTAGCACGCGTTCTGGAAGGAGCCTCACCACATGGGCAAGACCATTGGCATCGACCTCGGCACCACCAACTCCTGCATGGCCGTGCTGGAAGGTGGCGAGCCGACGGTCATCGAGAACTCCGAGGGTGGTCGCACGACCCCCTCGGTCGTCGCGTTCGCGCAGTCCGGCGAGCGCCTCGTCGGCACCGTCGCCAAGCGCCAGTCCGTCACCAACCCGCAGAACACCGTCTCCTCGATCAAGCGCTTCATGGGCCGCAAGGAGGCCGAGGTGCGCGAGGAGGAGTCGATCGTCCCCTACAAGGTGGTCTCCGGGCCCAAGGGCGACGCCCGCGTCGACGCCGGCGGCAAGCAGCACTCCCCGCCGGAGATCAGCGCGATGATCCTGCAGAAGCTGCGCGCCGACGCGGAGGCCTACCTCGGCGAGACCGTCGACGGCGCCGTCATCACCGTCCCGGCGTACTTCAACGACGACCAGCGCCAGGCCACCAAGGACGCCGGCAAGGTCGCGGGCCTCGACGTCAAGCGGATCATCAACGAGCCGACCGCCGCCTCGTTGGCCTACGGCCTGGACAAGGAGTCTGACCAGACGATCCTCGTCTTCGACCTCGGCGGCGGCACGTTCGACGTGTCGGTCCTGGAGATCGGCGACGGCGTCTTCGAGGTCAAGTCGACCGCCGGTGACAACCACCTCGGCGGCGACAACTTCGACAAGACGATCGTCGACTTCCTCGCCAGCGAGTTCAAGAAGGACCAGGGCATCGACCTCAAGCAGGACCCGATGGCTCTGCAGCGCCTCTACGAGGCCGCCGAGAAGGCGAAGATCGAGCTCTCCACCGCGCAGGAGTCCCAGATCAACCTGCCGTTCATCACCGCCGACACGAGCGGCCCCAAACACCTCGACGTGCGCCTGACCCGCGCCAAGCTCAACGAGCTGACCTCCGATCTCGTCGGCAAGATCGTCGCCCCGGTGCGCCAGGCGCTCGACGACGCCAAGGACAAGGGCGCGGCGAAGATCGACCACGTCGTGCTCGTCGGCGGCATGACCCGCATGCCGGCCGTGCAGGAGAAGGTCAAGGAGCTCACGGGCAAGGAGCCTCACCGCGGCGTCAACCCCGACGAGGTCGTGGCCGTCGGCGCGGCGATCCAGGCCGGCGTCCTGGCCGGTGACGTCAAGGACGTGCTGCTGCTCGACGTGACCCCGCTGACGCTGGGCATCGAGACCAAGGGCGGCGTCATGACCAAGCTCATCGAGCGCAACACGACGATCCCCACGCGCAAGGGCGAGACCTTCTCGACCGCCGAGGACAACCAGCCTTCGGTCGAGATCCACGTCCTGCAGGGCGAGCGCGAAATGGCCAGCTACAACAAGTCGCTGGGCAAGTTCCAGCTCACGGGCATCCCGCCCGCGCCGCGCGGCATCCCGCAGATCGAGGTCGCCTTCGACATCGACGCCAACGGCATCCTCAACGTGTCCGCGAAGGATCTCGGCACCGGCAAGGAGCAGAAGATCGAGATCAAGTCCGGCTCGGGGCTGACCGACGACGAGATCAAGAACATGGTCGCCGACGCCGAGACGCACGCCGACGACGACAAGCGCGCGCGTGAGCTCGCCGAGGCCCGCAACGGCGCAGAGAACGCCGCCTATCAGGGCGAGCGCCAGCTCAAGGATCTCGCGGAGAACATGGACGAGGCGCAGACGTCCGAGATCGAGGGCCTGATCAAGGATCTGCGCGAGTCGCTGACCTCCGAGGACCCCGCCGAGCTCAACGCCAAGACCGAGGCGCTGCAGTCGGCCTTCCACAAGGTCTCGGAGGCGATGTACGAGAAGGCGGCCGCGCAGCAGTCGACCAACGGCGACGGGTCGGCGGATCCGGAGGCGTCCTCAGAAGAGGAGGAGGACGTCGTCGACGCCGAGGTCGTCGACGAGGGGCGCTAGCGCGTGTCAGGCCACGAACGAGCAGACGAGGAGGTGGCGTCGCGGGCACAGGCGGCGCCACCGCCGGTCGACTGGGCCGATCGCGAGACCCCGGCCGATCGCGAGATCGCCGGCGACCTCGAGTCCGACGGCGCCGAGGGCGATGGCGCCCCCGAGGGCGAGGCCCCCGAGCCGGCCGACCCGCTGACCGAGCAGCGCGAGCTGGCCGGCAAGTACCTCGATCTGGCTCAGCGCACGCAGGCGGACTTCGACAACTACCGCAAGCGGATGGCCCGCGAGGTGCGTGCCGCCGAGGCGCGCGGCATCGGCAAGCTCGCGCGCGAGATGCTGCCGGCGCTGGACAACCTCGAGCGCGCGCTCGCCGCGGCCGACGCCTCCGATCCCGAGCACGACCTCTCACAGGGCATCCGTCTCGTCGCGGCGGAGCTGTCGGCCGCCCTGGGACGCGCCGGCATCACGGGCTATGACCCGACCGGCGAGGTCTTCGATCCCGCCCACCACGAGGCCGTCGCCCAGCAGCCCATCGAAGGCACCGACGCCGGGATCGTCGTGCAGGTGCTGCAGTCCGGCTACCGGCTCAACGACGCGATCCTGCGGCCCGCACGGGTGATCGTGGCGAGCTAGGAGGAGACACGGATGGCCGCACAGGATCACTACAAGGTGCTCGGCGTCGATCGCAAGGCGACGGCTGAGGAGATCAAGAAGGCGTACCGCAAGCTCGCGCGCCAGTACCACCCCGACAAGAACCCGGGCGACGCGAAGGCCGAGGCGCGCTTCAAGCAGGTCTCCCAGGCTCACGACGTCCTCGGCGATCCCGCCAAGCGCAAGGAGTACGACCGCGCCCTGGTCAACCCGTTCTCGGGCGCCGGACGTGGCGGCTCCGGCCAGCCGGGCTTCGATGCCGGCGGCTTCGGCGACATCCTCTCCGATCTCTTCGGCCAGGCCCGGGGCCGCGCTCCCGGTGGTCCCGGCACGACGCGCCCCCGCCAGGAGCGCGGGCGCGACCTGGAGGCCGAGATCTCGATCGGCTTCGCACAGGCGGTCGCCGGCGCCGAGGTGCCGATCTCCGTTCCGACCTACGAGCGCTGCCCGACGTGCAACGGCAGCGGCGCCAAGCCCGGCACGTCGCCGATCGTCTGCCCGCGCTGTCAGGGCCGCGGCGTCGAGGCCGAGGGGCAGGGCCTGTTCTCGATCTCCCAGCCGTGCTCGCGCTGCGGCGGTGCCGGCACGGTGATCGAGCATCCATGCACGACATGCCAGGGGCAGGGCCGCAAGCGCACCGTCAAGCGCTACCGCGTCAACGTTCCCGCGGGCGCGCGCGAGGGCAGCCGGATCCGGCTGGCCGGCAAGGGCGAGCCGGGCCGCAACGGCGGCCCTCCGGGCGACCTGTTCGTCGTGACCCACGTGCAGGCCTCGCCGGTCTTCGCGCGCAAGGGCGACAACGTCGAGGTCGAGGTGCCGCTGAGCATCCCCGAGGCGCTGCGCGGCGCGAACATCGAGGTCCCCACGCTCAGCGGGCGAAAGACGCTGCGCGTCCCGCCCGGCACGCGTCCCGGCACGGTCCAGCGTCTGCGCGGCGAGGGTCCAAAGCGCTTCGGCAAGGCCGGTCACGGCGACATCCACTATCGCTTCGTGCTGGACCTGCCCGACAGCCTGACCACCGAGCAGGAGGAAGCGGTCGACGGGCTGGCGAAGGTGTTCAACGGCGACCCCCGTGCGAAGCTGTTCGCGTCATGACCGCCCGCCGGACCACGACGCGGATCGAGGTCTCCTCCAGCCGCGGCGTGTTCATGATCTCGGTCGCCGCCGAGCTCGCGGAGATGCATCCGCAGACGCTGCGGATGTACGAGCAGCGCGGGCTGATCGAACCCAAGCGCTCGCCGAAGGGCACGCGCCTGTACTCCCACGAGGACGTCGAGAAGCTGCGCCGCATCCAGCAGATGACGGCCGAGCTTGGCCTGAACCTCGCGGGCGTCGAGAAGGTGCTCGAGCTCGAGCAGCAGCTCGAGCGCACGCGCCGGCGCGTCGCGGCGCTCGAACGGCGGCGCGAGCAGCTCGAGGCCGAGATCGTGGCGCTCGAGGGCAAGCGCGAACAGGTCCGCGCCGAGATCGTGCGCTACGAGAAGGCCAAGGGCGTCGAGATCGTGCGCGCGAGGGACGTCAAGCCCTTCGTCATCCCGATCCAGCGGCGCTGAGAGCACCCGTCCCCCACCGCAGTTAGGGTTGCCTACCCTCGGGGCCGAGTTAGGGTAGGCTAACTCGCGGGGATGGCGATCGAGGCGCAGCTGGCGCATGCGAGCACGGACACGGACGACCGGCTCCCGGTCGTGGTGATCGGCGCCGGGCCGGCGGGGCTCACGGCCGCCTACGAGCTCGTACGCCTGGGCATCGCCGTGATCGTGCTCGAGGCTGAGCATCAGGTCGGCGGCATCGCCCGCACCGAGGAGCGCGACGGCTACCGCTTCGACCTCGGCGGGCACCGCTTCTTCACGAAGTCGCACGAGGTGCAGCAGCTCTGGCATGAGCTGATCGGCGACGAGTTCCTGCTGCGCCCGCGCATGTCGCGCATCTACTGGCACGGGCGCTTCCTGCACTACCCGCTGCGGGCCGCCGACGTCATCCGCAAGCTCGGCCCGGTCGAACTCGTGCGCTCGGTCAGCTCCTACGCGTGGGCGGCGCTGATGCCGAGCCGGCGCGAGGAGTCCTACGAGGACTGGGTGTGCAACCGCTTCGGGCGGCGCTTGTTCGAGCTGTTCTTTCAGAGCTACACGGAGAAGGTCTGGGGCGTCCCGACGACCGAGCTGCGCGCGCAGTGGGCCGCCCAGCGGATCAAGGGCCTGTCGTTCCTGTCGGCCGCCAAGCACGCGCTCCCGGGCCGCCGGCGCGGCCACGTGAAGTCGCTGATCACCGAGTTTCGCTATCCGCGCCTGGGTCCGGGCCAGATGTGGGAGGCGATGCGCGATGCCATCGAGGCCGGCGGCGGCGAGGTGCGCATGCGCACGCCGGCACGCGGCTTTGAGGTCCGCGACGACCGCGTGGTGTCCGTCGAGGCCGGCGGGGAGCGCATCGCCTGCTCGGCGCTGATCTCGTCGCTGCCGTTGCGCGCGGTTGGAGCGATGGCCGACCCGCCCGCGCCCGAGTCGGTGCTGCAGGCCGCCGGCGGCCTGCGCTACCGCGACTTCCTGACGGTCGCCCTCGTGCTCGACGGCGAGGATCCGTTCCCCGACAACTGGATCTACATCCACGAGCCGTCCGTGCGCGTCGGTCGCATCCAGAACTTCCGCGCCTGGAGCCCGGCGATGGTCCCCGACGAGCGCAAGGCCTGCGTGGGCCTGGAGTACTTCTGCTTTCAGGGCGACGACCTGTGGGACGCCACCGACGACGAGCTCGTCGAGCTGGCGATCACCGAGCTCGTGCAGCTCGGCCTCGCCCGCCGCGACGCCCTGGATCGCGGGTACGTGACGCGCGTCCCGCTCGCCTATCCGATGTACGACGAGCACTACGAGCAGCGCGTCGGCGACATCCGCGCATGGCTCGACGGCGTCGCGAACCTCCAGCAGGTGGGCCGCAACGGTCTGCACCGCTACAACAACGCCGACCACTCGATGCTGACCGCCATCCGCGCGGTCGACAACCACGTGACCGGCGCGGGCCACGACGTCTGGGCGGTCAACGTCGAATCCGTCTACCACGAGGAGGACGAGCAGCCCTACCGGCGCGCGCCGACGACGGAGGCGATGCACCAGCCGCTGGCGGCATGCGCCGACCTGGCAGCGGCGCGCGCGACGCTGTGAACCTCTCAATCGTCGTTCCGGCCACCAACGAACCGGCCACGATCGGCGAGTGCGTCACCGCGATCCGGGCGGCGATGGCGCCCGGCGACGAGCTGATCGTCGTCGACGAGAGCACCCACCGCTCGCCGGCGCACGTCCGCAACCACGGCGCCGCGAAGGCGCGCAACGACGTGCTCGTCTTCATCGACGCAGACGTCGTCGTCCGGCGGGACGCGTTGGACCGGCTGCGAGCTGCCCACGCCGCCGATCCGGGGCTCGTGGCGGCGTTCGGGTCCTACGACGACCGGCCGCCGCCGGGGATCGTCTCGTCGTTTCGCAACCTCCTGCACCACCACGTCCACCAGCACGGCGCGGGCCCGGCGCAGACGTTCTGGGCGGGTCTCGGCTCGGTCCGGCGTGAGGCGTTCGTTCAGGTCGGCGGCTTCGATGCCGCGCGGTTTCCCAGGCCGATGATCGAGGATGTCGAGCTCGGCCTGCGACTGTCGTCCGCCGGGCACCGCATCGTCCTGCTGCCCGGGGTGCAGGGGCGCCACCTCAAGCGCTGGGATCTGCGCTCGATGCTGATCTCGGACTTCCATGACCGCGGGATCCCGTGGGCGCGCATCCTGATGCAGCGGCGCGAGGTGTCGACCACGCTGAACCTCGGCTGGCATCACCGCGTCACGGCGCTCACCGTCGTCGGGGCTCCGGCGATCGCGCTGGCGACGCGCCGCCCGCGCGCCCTGGCCGCGGGCACCGGGTTGGTCGCCATCCTCAACAGGCGCTTCTACGCGCTGCTGTTCCGGCGTGGCGGCCCGCGGCTGGCCTTCTGTGGCGCCGCTCTTCATGCCCTGCACCACGCGACCGCCGTGGCGGCCATGGCGCTCGGCGTCGTCGCCCATATCCGGCGGGCCGGCGCGGCCCCGCTGCCGCTTCCGCCCATCCCCACCGACGGCGACATGGAGTCCGAGCAGGCCGCGTCGATGCCGCCGAGCGCGCGCTGATCCACCGCGATCGCATTCCGGCGGGAGAGGGCGCCCGCGCCGCAACCCGCCGCAGGGCCCCCCGCTCGCCGCCCGCCAGGCGACACGCCATCGTGTTGCGATAGGTCGTCCAGCCGGAGATCCGCTCATCGGTCACCGCGCGCGGGTCGGCGCCTGCCCAGCTGGCCGGCGCCGCCCGCTTCGCGTGGTCAGCCGGAGTGCTCCGCGCTCCCCGCACCGCCCGTGCCCGTGCCACTGGCGGCCAACTGCTTGCGCATGCCGGCGATCTCGCGCTGCTGGGCGTCGATGATATCCTGCGCGAGCGCCTTCAGCTCGGGATCCTCGCCCTGTGCGAGCTCGGCCCTGGCCATCACGACGGCTCCCTCGTGATGAGGCAGCATCATCTGCATGAACGCCGCATCGAACGGATCGGCGGTCTTCAGTTTCGCCGGGTCGTCGCTCATGCCCTTCATGTGGTCGGCCACGCCGAGCGAGGTGAGCTTCACGCCCGCGTCTTCCAGCGCCTGGTACTCGCGGCGCAGGATCGCGATCTCCTTGCTCTGTGAGCTGGAGATGTCGTCGGCGAGCTGCTTGACGAACGCGCTCTTGCCGCGCTGCTGGGCGATCTTGGCCATCACGATCGCCGACTCGTGGTGAGGGATCATGTCGGCCGCGAACGCGCGGTCGACGCCGTTTCCGCCGGCTGACGTGCCGCTCGTGTCATCGCCGCCGCAACCGGCGACGGACAGGGCAAGGGTGGCCGCGAGCGCGGTCAGGATCCTCGGGTTGATGAGGCTCATGGTGCTGGTGCTCCTTGGTGTGTCGGATTGATCTCAAAGACAGGCGGTCGGGCGGCGCGCACGAGGGCGCGTCACCGGGTCAGCTGTCGATCAACGCCGACTGACACACAGCAGGACAAGCAGGTCCGGACCTGCTCGCGTCGTCGACCGAGGCCGTCTTGAGCGGGTGCACACGCCATCTCGGCCGAGCTGGCTCGCCGGTCGCCAGCGGCCCAGCGCGAGCAGGCCGATCGCGACCGCCACGACGGCGGCGCCGACCGCCGCGAACACACCGAGACAGATCGCCATCACCACCATGGAGGAGTCGTGGTGCATGCCGTCCAACGCCGGCGCACCGTGATGCAGCGCGACTGACCCTGCCACGGCGACCAGGACTGCCAGCAGAACGCCACGATGTCGCCACCGGCGCATCCCGCGCCTGAGAGCGATTGGGCTCATGCCCGATCGTGCGCGAGCGCGAACCTGATCGTGCGGAGGCGCGCTGCTTCACTCATCGGCGCCATCGTAGCTGGGCGGCACCACTGGGCCATCGCACAACTAGACTGCTTCGTCGTGGCCGCGACGAGCAACTTTCGTGGCGCAGCAGGCGGCCAGGTCCGGCCCGCACGCTGATGGGACTCAACGCGGTCATCACGGTCGGCATCGATCCCGAGGTCAACCTCGGCCCGCTGACCCTCTCCTGGCACGGGTTCACGATCGCGCTGGGCATCGTCATCGGCGCGGTCGTGGCCGGCAGATGCCTGCGACAACGCGGCCTGAACACCGAGCCGATGCAGACCTTCGCCCTGCTCGCGGCGCTCGGCGGCGTCATCGGCGCGCGCCTCTTCTACATCGTCGAACGCGACCCGGGCGCGCTGCTGGCTCCCAACCGGCTGCTCTCAAGCAACGGCTTCACCCTCGACGGCGGACTCGTCCTCGCCGCGATCCTGATCGCCGCATACGTCGCCCGCACCGGCTTGAGCGGTCGCTACCTCGACGCCGGAGCCGTCGGGCTGCCACTCGGACTGGCGATCGGGCGCATCGGCGACATCATCAACGGCGAGCACTACGGCTCGCCCAGCACCTCACTGCTGGCCGTGCGCAACTCAAACCCCGACGCGCGGACGCCGGACCCGACGGTCGCCTACCACAACGGCGGTCTCTACGAGTTCCTCATGGGCATCGCGATCTTCGCGATCGTCTGGCCGTTACGCCACCGCCTGAAACGTCCCGGTGACCTCGCCTGGCTCGTCCTCGGGCTGATCGCCGTGGGACGGTTCGTCGTGTTCTTCTACCGTTCTGACAGCCCGCAGCTCGCACTCGGCATGGACAACGCGCAATGGACAAGCGTCGTCCTGCTCGCCGTCGTCATCGCCGGCCGAACGCTGACCGTGCGCATCGGTGACCGGCGATCGACCACGATCGACGATGCAGATCCCCACAGCACGTAGACGGCGTGCCTGATCACGACGGGCAGGCACCAGCCACGACGGGGCGGGATGACGCTCGCCCGAGCGGCTCACGCGCCCAGCGCGCGGCGGCCGAGCAACTGCCATGCCGCTTCGAAGCGAGACCGGCTCCAGGTCTCCAGCGTGCCCTCCAGCGGGTTGACGACGCGCAACTCGCCGTCGCCGCTCATGCCCGTCAGCACGATCGTGTGCTCCCCGTAGTTGACGTCGATCTTCTTGCCCTGCGGTGATCGCCAGGAGTCATACGGCCCGTCGGACAGCCCGATCCACGCCATGACCGCGCGCCCCGCCAAGACGCGGGCGTAGATGCGCTCGGGCGAGCTGGCGGTGAGATCCTCAAACCGGCCGCCGTACTTGCGGGCCGTTTGCGCCACCGGCCCCGGGTACACGCCGAAGCCTCCGGCCACGCCACCGCCATCGGGGCGCCCCACGTACCCCAGGTCGGGATCGCCCCACGATCGCGTCGATCCGGAGCCTTCTGGGTCCAGCGGGCCGGAGCGCGGAAACGCCGCCTGAAGTCGCTGTTGGGATACGCGCACCCCCGCGCTGGCCAGCAGCACCTCAAGTGCTGCCGCCTCGCAGGTGTTGCGCTGAAACTGAGCGACGACCGGCGCCAGGATCTTCGACGACACGCGCTCGCGGACAGCCTGCACGCGACCCCCGCGGGCTCCGAGGGCGACGGCGCGCCTGAGCGTGGCTTCGAGGTCATAGCGGTAGGTGATGCGCGCCCGACCGCGGCTGGCGACGACCTGCCGCGGGAGCCTCGTGGTGAGCAGGCGGCGCAACCTGCCCTCGTCAACCGGTCGATCGGCACGCAGCTTCACACGCACCAGCTCGCGCTGCCCAGTCGCGATCTCGAGCACCCTCGAGGCCGGACGAGGCACCGGAGGGGGCGCTGCGCCGGAAACGACGCGATTGCCCAGCTGGGTCGCACCGACCACCGCGGCGAGGAGCACGGCAACAGCGATCAGGCGTCGTCGCCAGGTCACGGAAGGAGGGGTACCGGCCACTGACCGCCGCCGCACAGACACGCCTGGATCCTACAGCGCGTAGGATGGTCGCTATTCTCCTACTTGATGTAGGACCCACCACGATATGACCACCATGACCAAAGACTGGGACCGGCACGTGATCGATGCCGAACAGATCGCCCGAGGAACGGGCTTTCTGCATCTGCGCGAACGCATCCTCGAGCTTGCCGCCCCTCACGAGACCGACGTCGTGGTGGATGTCGGCTGCGGAACAGGGCTGCTCGCGCTGCGACTGGCCGAGCGTGTCGAGCGCGTCTGGGCGATCGACATCTCCGCGTCGATGGTCGACTACCTGCGCACGAAGGCCGCGAGTGCCGGCATCGAGAACATCGACGCCGCGGTCGCGTCGGCCGTGAGCCTGCCGCTCGTCGACGCCTGCGCCGACCTCGTCGTCTCCAACTACTGCCTACACCATCTCGACGCCGCGGGAAAGCGTGGTGCGCTGGCTGAGGCCTTCCGTGTCCTGCGTCCCGGCGGACGCCTGGTGTTCGGAGACATGATGTTCGACCTGGATCCCGGTGACCCGCGCAACCGCGCGGTCATCGCCGGCAAAGTTCGCGCGATGCTCCAGAAGGGTCCAGCCGGGGTGCTGCGCCTGGCCAAGAACGCCATTCGCCTCGCGTCCGGCCGATGGGAGAACCCGGCGACGGCCGACTGGTGGCTCGAAGCGCTCGCCGGCGCCGGGTTCGTCGACGTCCATGTCGACCTCCTCCATCACGAAGGTGGCATCGGGCACGCGCGTCGCCCGCTCGATGCGGGCATGACCGCCGGCGTCCTGCCAGCTGCGGCGTGACGTGAGCCGACCCACGTTGGGTAGTAGACGCATCGAAACGCCGATCATCGGGGTCCCAGCGGTGCTCCACCATCGGTCAACGATGCGGTCTTGAATGAGGAGAGGAAACGATCGATGCGTCCGCGCCTGTCGGTTCTGACGTTCGTTGGGTCCCTCGCCGCGGCGCTCGTGGTCGCGCTCGTGCCGAGCGCCGCCGGCACCGCCCAGGCCCACACCCCCACGTCCAAGATGGTCCGTCCCACGGTTCCGACGACGCCGAGCGTGAACACGCGGCTGGGTCGCAAGCGCAACGGGACGCGAACGTTTCGCCTGACGGCGTCGCAGTTCACTCAACGCATCGCGAACTTCCCGATCAAGACCGCGAAGGTCTGGGGCTATGACAACTCCACCCCCGGCCCGACGCTCGTCGCCTACGAGGGCGAACGGCTGCGTGTCATCCTCTCAAACCGCCTCCCCGAAGCGACGACGATCCACTTCCACGCCGCCGGCGCTCCCAACAGCAACGACGGCGTCGCGGGCATCAGCCAGCCCAAGCCGATCGCCGTGGGCGCGACGTACACCTACAGCTTCAAGCTGCGGCGGGCCGGCACCTTCGCCTACCACTCCCACACCCGCTCTGCCGTGCAGGAGCTTCGCGGGCTGGACGGGTTCCTGACGGTCCTACCGCGCCGCCAGCGGGCATCGGAGAAGGTCGACCGCGACTACGCCATGGCCCTGCAGCAGTTCGCTTTGCCTGAGGAGGGCGCGCTCGTCGAACCGTTTCCTCCTGGCTCGGGCGATTTCCCCTTCTCCACGATCAACGGCAAGACGGGTGACGCGTCGGGCGGGACGCTGAACATCAGGCTCGGCGACCGCGTCAAGCTCCGCCTCTACAACGCCTCCAACCTCTCGCACTCCATGCACCTGCACGGCATGCCCTTCGAGGAGGTCGCCAAGAACGGCTACGCGATCCCTCGATCCGCTCGATCACGCGAGACCGTCGTCAACCTCGGCTCCGGCGAGTTCGTCGACATCGAGTTCAAGGTGACGCGGCCGGGCAACTGGATCTTCCACTGCCACGTTCCCCACCACACCTCCAACAAGAAGCTCGATGGCTACAACGGCGCGCCCGTCGGCATGACGAGGGTCTTTCACACGATCGGCTACAAGCAGGTGTCGCCGAAGTACTTCTCCTTCGAGGGGTGAGCGAGCGACCGAGCTCCGTGACGGCGGAGCTCGCGCGCCGGCCGGCTACGGCCGTCGCGCGTCCGGCCGCGCGCCGTCGCGGTCCTCGACGCGGACGCCGTGCTCGGTCCCGGGCTCGCGCTGGACGGTACGAAAGGACTGCCAGGTGATACGCAGGATGACGAGCGTGATGACCATGCCGATGAGCGGGTCGCCAACCTCCAGGCCCAGTGCGATGACGATCGCGCTGGCCACGACGGACAGGCTGACGAGGCCGTCGGTGCGGGCATGCGCGCCGTCGGCGATCAGCGCTGGGCTATCCAGGCGCCTGCCGGCGCGCGTGCGGATCTGCGCGGCGATCTCGTTGCCGACGAAGCCGACGACGCCGGCGGCGGCCAGCGGCAAGAGATAGTCGATCTGCTCGGGGTTGACGAGCCGTTCGATCGACTGCCACAGCGCCACGCAGGCGCTCACGAAGATCGCCGCGACGACGAAGTACCCGGCGCGCTTCTCGGCCTTGAAGGAGCGCAGCAGGAACGCGATCCCCACGGGGATAGCCGTGAGGGCGTCGCCGAAGTTGTGGATCAGGTCGGCGAGCAGCGCGACGCTGCCGGTCAGCAGGAAGACGCCGACCTGCAGGATCGCCGTGATCAGCAGGACGAGCAGGCTCCATGCGACCGCGCGCAGGCCCGCCCGCGAGGACAGGATCGAGCGCGCGACGAGCCCGTGGCTGTGGCCGTGCCCGCCGTGGTCGTGGCCGTGCCCACCATGGGCATGGTCACGGCCGAGGCCGGAGTCGTGCCCACCGTGGTCGCGGCCGTGGCCGTCCTCGGCGCCGTGGTCGTGGCCGTGATCGCCCGCGGTCGCGTGGTCGTGTCCGGCTGCTCGGGCGCTCACGATGCCTGCCCGGCCGCGTCGGCCGCGGGCCCATGCGCACCGAGGCGCAGGTGCTGGACGTGGAAGATCGCCTGGTCGAGCAGCTCGGCGACGTGCGAATCGTGCAGGTCATAGATGACCTGCTTGCCTCGGCGCTCTCCGACCACGAGGCCGAGGTGACGTAGCTGGCGGAGCTGATGTGAGACGGCCGAGGCCTCCATGCCGACGGCGTCGGCGAGCTCGGCGACCGCGCACGGGCCGCCGTCCTTCAGGCGACCGAGGATCTGCACCCGGCTCGGCGTCGAAAGGATCTGCATTCGCTCGGCTATCAGCTGCGCCGTCTCACCATCGACGGCCGTCCTCGCGGTCATGCCCTGAACTCCGTGACTCATCTGAACGCATGATAGTCCGTTCAGATGTTCAGCCTGGCGAGCTTCAGCCGCTCAGCATCGTCGCCTTCTCCGCGAGGCGCAGCAGCGGCTCGGCGGCTAGGCCGAATGCCACGGTCGCGACCGCGGTGAGGCCGAGCACGACGGCGATCGGCGTTGGCCGGACCACCCAGGTACGTGGGACGCCGGGTTCGGCTTCGGCTGGCGCGTCGAGGACGGCCGGGGAGATGACGCGCAGGTAGTAGTAGAGCGAGATCACGGTGTTGACGACGGCGACGACCGCCAGCCAGCTCTGTCCCGCGTCGATCGACGCCTTGAACAGCTCGAGCTTGCCGACAAACCCCGCCAGCGGCGGCAGGCCGAGCAGCGAGAGAAACGAGAGCACGAGCACGACCGTCCACCAGGGATGGGTTCGTCCCAGCCCCTTGAAGGCGTCGATGTCGACCGAGCGCCGTTCGCGCTGGACGGCGGCGACGACGGCGAAGGCGCCGAGGTTCATCGCCGCGTAGGCCATGGCGTAGTACACGAGGGCCGCAAGTCCCTGGTCTGAGCCGTTGATGGCGGCGACGCCCATCAGCAGGTAGCCGGATTGCGCGATCGACGAGTAGGCCAGCAGCCGCACGACGTTGCGCTGCGCGAGAGCGGCGACGTTGCCGACGGTCATCGTCAGCGCGGCGAGCACGGCGATCGCGGTCGCCCAGCCGGCGGTGTCCTCGGGCAGCGCGAGCGTCAGCACGCGAGCCAGAGCGGCAAGCCCGGCGAGCTTGGGCAGCACCGACATGTACGCGGCGACCGACACCGGAGCGCCGTCGTAGGCATCGGGCGTCCAGAAGTGAAACGGCACGAGCGCGGCCTTGTAGCCCAGGCCGAAGATCACGAGCGCCGTCGACGCGATGACGTAGCCCTGCGGCGCGCTCTGAAGCTGCTCGCCGATGAGCCGCAGGTTCGTGGTGCCGGCCAGACCGAACCACCAGCTCAGGCCGTAGAGCATGAACGCCCCGGAGACGGTCCCGAAGATGTAGTACTTGATCGACGCCTCGTTGGAGCGCGTGGAGCGCCGCAGGTACCCCGTCATCACAAAGGTCGATAGGCCCAGCGCACCGATCGCCAGGCCCAGCAGGGCGGCGTCGGCGGCCATCACGAGCATCACCGCCGACAGCGACGCGAACGTCAGCATCGCGTAGAACTCGCCCTCGCGTTCGGTGCCCGCCAGCGCGGGACGCGCGAGCGCGATGCACAACGCGCCGCTGATCCCGATCAGTGCGGTCATCGTCAGCGACAGACCGTCGACGATGACGGTCTGCTCCATGATCGCCCGCACGCCGCGGTCAAGCCAGACGGCGACGGCGAGCACGGCCGCGGTCACGTGAGCCCCCGCCGCCCAGGCGCCGATCAGGCCCTGGCGGTGGCGAGGCAGGACCATCGTGAGGAGCACCGCGACGATCGCTCCGAGCGTCAGCGCGCCGATCGGCCACAGCCAGGCCAGCTCGCGCAGCATCATCTCCTCGATGCTCTTGGCCTGCTCCAGGGTGCCGCCGTTGGGCACCGTTCAGCCTCCGCCGGCCAGCCAGCTCACCGAGCGGATGAGGTCCAGCGCCAAGCGCGGGTAGAGGCCCAGCGCGACGAACAGCCCCACGAGCGGCACGACGGCCACGAGCTCGCGCGCGCCCAGGTCGGCGAGCTTGCGCAGCCCCTTGGGGGTCGTGCCCATGAACGCGCGCTGCAGCGCGAGTAGAAACAGCGCGGCGGTGATGACGATCCCCAGCACGGCGACGGCGGCGATCGCCGGGTAGACGTCGAAGGTCCCGAGGAAGATCAACAGCTCCGCCGGGAACTGCGCCAGCCCCGGCAGTCCGAGGCTGGCGAAGAACGTCAGCGCGACGAGGCTTCCGTAGACCGGCATCGGGCGCAGCAGACCGCCGAGCTTGCCGAGGTCGCGGGTCTTCGCGCGATCCTTGATGAAGCCCGCCAGGAAGAACAGCGTCGCCGTGACGAGGCCGTGGGCGACCATCTGCAGCACGGCGCCGTCGACCGCCAGCTCGCGTGCGCGCGAGGAGATGCCCGACGCCGCCGCCGCGGCGACGGCGATGACGACATAGCCCATGTGGTTGACGGAGGTGTAGGCGATCATCCGCTTGAGGTCGGTCTGGGCGAGCGCCACGAGCGCGCCATAGAGCACCGAGACCAGGCCCAGCAGGGCGATCGGCAGCGCGTACGTCGCGAAGGCGTCGGGCAGCATCTGCAGGTTCACGCGGACCAGGCCGTAGGTGCCCATCTTCAGCAGCACCCCGGCGAGCAGCACCGATCCCGCGGTCGGCGCCTCGACGTGAGCGGCCGGAAGCCACGTGTGAAACGGGACGATCGGGATCTTGATCGCGAAGCCGACGAAGAACGCGAGAAACACGAGCGTCGCGCCGAGCCCTCCGCCGGCCACCGGATGCTCGGTCGCCAGCCGCGTCATGTCGAAGGTCTGCGGATCTGAGGACAAGAACAGCGCGATGATCCCCAGCAGGATCGGCAGCGACCCGATCAGCGTGTAGAGAAAGAACTTCAGCGCGGCGTAGCGGCGGCGCTCTTCGCCCCACAACGCGATCAGGAAGTACATCGCCACGAGGCTCACGTCGAAGGCGACATAGAACAGGATGAAGTCCTCCGCGAGAAAGAACGCGAGCGTCGAGCCCTCAAGCAGCAGCAGCAGCCCCGCGGCCGCGCGCGTCATCGGCCGCGGGCCGACCCCGTAGCCGATCGCCGCGGCCGACAGCACGACGGTCAGCAGCGCGAGCACGAGCGCCATCCCGTCGACGCCCAGGCGCCAGGCGACGTCGATGCTGGGAATCCAGCGTGCCTGCTCGACGAGCTGCATCCCCTCCGCGGTGTCAAAGCGCACGACGGTCGCGACGAGCGCGATCGCGCTGACGGCCGTCGCGCCCAGCGCGACGACGTGGGGCAGCCTGCTCGCCCGCGCCGGCAGCGCCGCGCACAGGGCCGCGGCGATCAGCGGGACGACGACGGCGACGGTGAGCCAGGGCACGATCAGATCAGCGCCGTGAGCGTGAGGATGAAGCCCAGCGCAGCGGCACCGAGCACCGCGTCGCGCAGGTAGTGATGCAGGTGGCCGCTCTGCACCCGCCGCAGGTTCTCGCCGCCGCGACCGACCGCATGCGCGACGCCGTCCACCGACGGATCGATGGCCCGGCGTTCGATCCACTCCTGGCTGCGCGCGAGCGCGAGCCCGCCGCGGCCGATGCCATCGACCGCGGCGTCCAGGACGCGCCGCTCGAAGCGGTCGAGCAGCACCGCGGCGACGCGCAGCGGACGCTGCACGGTCCAGCGCAGGACGTCGTCGACGTAGAGCTGGCGGCGCAGCGCATCGACCACGCCCGCGGGCACCGCGATCGTGGCGATCACCGCCGCGGCGCCGAGGGCGATCGCGGCCAGCGAGAGCAGCACGCTGATCAGCGACGTCGGCAGCGACGGCTCGTCGAGCAGCCGCGCGAGCGGCCCGCCGGCGGCGCCGAGCAACACCGACCCCACGACTGTCGCGCCCACGCCCGTGAGCATCAGGCTGCGGGCCGGGTTCGCAGCGACCGCCTCGCCGCGAGCGCCGCGACGGTCCCACAGGATCAGCGCGGGGCGCAGCAGGTAGGCCGCCGCGCCCGCTCCCGCCACGAGCACCAGCGCGAACCAGGCGACGCGGTGCTCGGCGGCGGCGGCGATGTGGTCCTTGCTCCAGAACCCGGCCAGCACGGGCACCGCGGCGATGCTCAGCGCACACAGCGCGAAGGCCGCGAACACCCGGCGGTCGTCGCGGCCGGCGCCGCGCAGGCCCTCCAATTCGGTCGTGTCGCGCGCGTGGCCGAACATCCCGGCGGTGAGAAACAACCCCGCCTTGCCGGCCGCATGCGCGACGAGGTGAAAGAGGGCGACCGCCGGCCCACCGGCGGCGAGGCCGACGAACATCAGCCCGAGCTGGCTGGTCGTCGAACCGGCCAGCACGCGCTTGAGATCGGTCTGACACAGCGCGATGCCCGCGCCCGCCACCGCCGTGATCGCCCCGACCCAGCCGGCGACCTCAAGCGGCCAGCCGGCGACGAGGGTGTGCGAGCGCATCAGCAGGTAGACGCCGGCGGCGACCATCGTGGCCGAGTGCAGCAGCGCGCTGACGGGCGTCGGGCCGGCCATCGCGGCAGACAGCCAGCTCTGAAGCGGCGCCTGGGCGCTCTTGCCGACCGCCGCCACGACCAGGCCGAGCCCGACCAGCGCGCCGAGCGTGCCGTCCGGGCGATCGGTGCCGAACGCCAGCGTGCCGTTGGCGGCGAACAACGCCAGCACCGCGACGTAGAAGCCGACGTCGGCGCTGCGCGTCGTCAGGAACGCGCGGACCGCCGCGGGCGCCGCGGCCGAATCGTCGCGCGAGTAGGCGATCAGCCGCGCGGACGCGACGCCAACCAGCTCCCAGAAGACCAGCAGCGCCAGGTAGCCGTCGGCGAGCACGAGCCCCTGCATCGCCGCCAGAAACGCCAGCAGCCCCGCCAGCGCGGTCGGCCGGCGGGGGTCGCCGGCGAAGTACCCGACGGCGTACACGACGACGAGCAGTCCGACGGTCGCGACGGTCGCCGACATCGCCGTCGACAGGCCGTCCATGCGCAGCCCGACTTCCAGGCCCGCGCCCGGCAGCCACGCGAAGCCCGACCGCGCCGTCGAGCCGCCGGCGGCCTGCGCGAGCAGGACCCAGACCGGGACCGCGGCGGCGCCGGCGGCGACGATCGCGCCGACCCCGCCGGTCCGCGGAACGAGCCGCACGACCGGCGCCCCCAGCAGCGGGAGCGCGACGGCGAGCCACAGCAGGACGCTCATCAGCCCTTGAGCTCGTGCATGTCGTCGATCTCGGCGGTGCGGCTGTGGCGAAAGGCGCTGATGACCAGCGCGAAGCCGACGGCGGCCTCGACGGCCATCAGCGTCATGAGGATCAGCACGAAGAACGCGCCCGACGTCGCGTCCGGCCAGCTGTAGCGCAGGAAGCCGACGACGTTGAGCATCGCCGCGCCGAGCATCAGCTCGACGCCCATCATCACCATGATCGTGTTCGTCTGGCCCAGCACGCCGTACAGGCCGATCGCGAACATCAGCCCTGCGGCGACGAGCACGACGGGCAGCGAGATCACGCCTCGCCCTTCCCGGCCGCGCCGATCTGAGCGAAGCGGCCGCCGTGCTTGGCCAGCAGCACGCCGCCGACCATCGCGAACAGGATCGTCATCGCGGCGAACAGGAACGTCAGCATCGAGCGGCCCATCACCTCAAAGCCGATCGCCCGCACGTCCGGCGCGTCGCGGCCGACCACGCGCGCCGGCCAGTCGGTGAGGACCGCGACCACCGCCAGGCCGATCCCGACGGCGACCGCCAGCGACGCCGAACGACGCTTGTCGTGGGTCATGTCCATTCCCATCAGCCCGCCCGGGTCGGGCATGAACATGACCATGAAGAACACCATGATCACCATCTCGCCGCTCATCATCAGCAGCTGCAGGACCCCGAGGAACTCGCTCGCCAGCGCCAGGAACACGAGGCCCTCGATGCCAAGCGACGCCAGCAGCAGCAGCCCCGCGCGCGCCATCGACGCGGTGCGAAACACGTAGACGCCGGTCACGAGCATGATCGCGACCGCCGGCCAGAACACGAGCGCTGTGGCGAGGTCGCTCATCGGTAGAAGAGCAGGGTCACGAGGCCGGCCCACACGATCGCGACGAGCGCCAGGGGGTTGGCGACCTTCCACGCCAGCTCCAGCGCACGGTCGATCTCCATGCGGGGCACACGCCCGCCCATCCACAGCATCCCCGCCGCCACCGCCGCGGTCTTCGCCACCATCCACACCGCGGCGGGCAGCAGCGGGCCGTGCCAGCCCGAGAAGAACAGCACGACGGTCATCCCCGAGACGGCCACCAGCAGCACGCGCCGCGCCAGCGCGACGAGCGCGGCGTCCAGGCCGCGATACTCCGAGAACACCCCGCCGCCGAGCTCCTCATCGCAGTGCGCGACGTCAAACGGCGCCAGGAAGCAGACCGCGAGCGCCGCCGGCACCCACAGCGCCAGCGCCAGCGGCTGAACGAGCGCCATCGGAACGGCGTGCTGCACCTCGACGATGTCCGACGGGCGCAGCGAACCCGCGGGAGCCGCGACGGCCGTGATCACCATCGCCAGCGGCATCGCGTAGGCGAGCATCAGCGCCAGCCAGCGAAACGCGCCCAACACCGTCAGCGCACGCCCCGCTCCCCACCCGGCCATGAACACCGCCGGCGTGACGTAGGCCAGCGCCGCGGCGAACCCGATCGCGCCGGTGGACAGGTCGATCCCGCGAAAGCCCGGCGCCCACGGCACGAAGGCCAGCGCGGCGACCGCGGCCACCAGCAGCAACCCGGGCGCGAGGTGATACAGCCACCCGTCGCGCACTTGCGGAGCACGCAACGGCTGTCGCAGGGTTCTCGACACCGACGTCAGCACGGCCTGCGGCGAGACGCGCAACCCGGACACGACCTGCTCAAGCAGCGCCGCGCATCCCGCCCCGACGAGCGCGACGGCGAGCACGACGAAGGGCGTGAGGTCGCTCACGACGCCATCCGCCAGGCCGACAGGTCAAACGACGCCAGCGTCGCCAGGGCGCTGGACCACTCGCGTCCGACCATCGATGCCTGGGCAGCGCACAGCGCGGGCTCGGCGCCGGGGGCGGTGAGGCGCCACCCGTCGTCTGTTCGCCGCGCGCGGAGCGGACCGCGCGGTCCTTCGACCAGCGAGGCCCCCGCGCGCGTGGGGCTTGCCGGCAGCTCGGCGCCCGACACGACCGCCGCGTGAGCCCCGAGCGCCATGTCGACGGCGACGACGGCCTCGCTCGCGCGCACGACGGTCCGCGCGAGCGCGTCGCCCGGCTCGCCGACGACCGGCTCGAACCCCAGCGCGCCATAGCGGTCGTCGCCGATGCGAGCGTCATCCTCGCCGCCGCAGGCTCGTGCCGGCGGACCGCGCAGACCCAGCTCGTCGACCTCCTGCCGGGTGATGGGCGCGATGCCCGCGAGGCGCAGGCGCAGGCTCCGGCTCCCCGCCACGAGATCGCGCAGGCGCGTGAGATCCACGCGCGCGAGCGACAGCGCGTCGGCGAGCGATGCCGGGGCCTCCACGGGTGCGTCGACCTCGAGGTCGACGATCGCCTGGCCGCGTGCGGTCAGCAGCGACGACAGCGCGTCGGTGCACGCGTTCACCGGCCGCCGCCACCCCAGCAGCCGGGCGAAGGACCGCAACCAGGCCGTGTGGCTGACGGCCCGCTCGATCTCGACGGCGGCGATCCAGGACCAGCCCGCTGGCCCGTCCGCGACGCCGGCGCCGGCGTCGCGGATGGCGAGATTCCACGCGATCGGCGACAGCAGGTCGGCGGGCATCGGACGGTCTTGAGCCTGCGTCGCGACGAGCATCGCGCTCACGTGGCTCTCGGCCACCACGTCCCCATCCAGCGTGGCGCTGACGACGAGGCCACCGGGCAGCGGCGTGGCCAGCGGGCCGTAGACGACGTCCATGGACTCCATCACGAGCCCGTCGGCCGACGGATCGCCGACGATGGCCATCATGTCCCCGTGGTCGGCGTCCTCGTCGCCGTCGTGCGACGTGTCGCCGTGGCCGTGGCCACCGTCGTGTTCGGGCGGCGCATCGGCCGCCGCCATGACGGGTGCGAGCTCCCGCATGCCGGCGTCGGCCGCCAGCCGCTCGCGATAGCGAGCCAGCGGTGCCGCGAGGACATCGGGAAGCAGGCCCGGGGCCACCACGCCGCGCGCCGCGGCCGGCGCGAACACCGGCCGTACGCCCTCGCGCTCGAGATCCACGCCCCATGCCGCCCAGGACTGCTCGTCTGGAATGACGACCACCGGCAGCATGACGGCTGGCCGGCTCATGCCCACTCAAGCGCCCGTTCGCGCCACGCGTAGGCGATGCCCAAGCCGAGCACGGTCAGAAAGAAGCCGATCTCCGCGTATGCGAAGAACCCGAGCTCGCGAAACACGACGGCCCACGGGTACATGTAGGCCATCTCCATGTCAAACGCCAGGAACAGCAGCGCGACGGTGTAGTAGCGGACGTGGAAGCGCGGCCAGGACGGCTGCTCCCCCGGGTCGGACACCACCCTGCCGCGGCGTGCCAGCGCGATCGCGTACCCAACGCCGACCAGCGCGGCCACCATCGCCAGCAGCACGAAGAAGAGCTCGAGCGCGTTCATCTCGGCCAAGCTACCCGCACGCGCAAGCGCTCACCGGCGGCTCACCTCGGTCCTGGCGGAGGCTCGGTCAACGAGCCGGCAGCGGGCAGGCGATCGCGCCGCGCAGCCGCACCGTCAAGCCGGCCAGCAGCAGGGCGATGCTCAGCACGCCGAGCACCGGCTGCAGCGGCGCCCAGTAGCTCAGGGCGCCGCTTACGCCGATCAGGCCGACCACGAGCTTGTTGCAGATCGGGCAGCCGATCGCGAACGTCGACAGCAACGTCGCTCCCATCGTGCGGCCACTGCGGTCCGTGCCCGCCGGCCGCGCGCCGGCGACCCGGACGTAGGTCGCCGCGGTCAGGCCGACCAGCACCGCGGAGATCGCCCACACCGGATAGTCCCACCAGGTGACAGGCGTCATCCGCGTGTAGAAGCTCGTGCTCAGGACCCCCGTCGGCACGCCCATGAGCACAGCCGCCAGCACGGCCGCGGCGCCCGCCACCCAAAACCGCCGCGGCGGCCATGCCCGGATCGACGCAAGCGCGCTCCCGATCCCCGTCACACCCCTCACCGGATCGAAGACGTTCGTGGTCTGCACGAACGGAATCCTACATCCTGTAGGAGCCGACCCAGAGCCAGTACGCGGCTTCTGGATGGCAGCGCCCGAAAGCCGAACTCCTGTGCGGGACGCTGCGATACTGCGGGGCGTGGCAGATGTGACGCCGATCCTGGGCGACGTGCAGGCGCAGATCATGGCGGCGATGTGGCGGCTTGAGGCCGGCACGGTCGACCAGGTTCGCAATGCGCTGCCGCCGCGATATCAGGGCGCGTACACGACCGTGCAGACGATGCTCAACCGCCTCTCCGAGCGAGGATTTCTCACCCGTAGGCGAGCTGGCCATGCGATCATCTACCGGCCGAAGATCAGCGAGACGCAATACCTCTCGCGCACGATCCAGAGCACCCTCGCGTCCGCATCGCCCGACGCCCGACACGCCGCGCTCGCGCAGCTCATCGGTGGGTTGCAGGACCACGAGCGCGTTGCCCTCATGCACCTGACCGACGAGGTCGACGCTGCCCGCAAGGCCAAGCGCCCATGAGCGTGCTGATCGCGTTGCTCGTCGCCACGGCGATCGCCGCGCCGCATGTGCTGCGTTTGGAGAACGCGCATCCGGCCAGCGCCGCGCTGATCTGGTTCGAAGCCGTCTGCCTGCGCGCGCTCGTGGCGCTGTTCGTGGCGGTGTTCGTCGTGTTCTACATACCGGCGACTGCCCTGTTTGCGCTCGTGACCCGGTGGTGCTGGCACACGGTGCTGCCCGTGCTGACGGCACATGTGGGATTCAGCGGCCACAGCATCGGTGATCTCGCGCTGCTTGCTCCGATGCTCGCGCTGGCATTGTCCCTCGTCACGGTCAGCATCGGGCTGTGGCACGCGATGCACACGGTGAGCACGTGGGTGCGGCGCAGCACGATCGGCTCCCGGCCCGACGGCAGCCTGCTCGTCGGCGAGCGGGACATCGTGGTCGGCGCCGCTGGGCTGCGCCGCCCCCGCGTCATCATCTCGGCCGGCGCGTTGGCGACCTTCGATGACGAGGAACTCGAAGCGAGCCTCGCCCACGAGCGCGGGCACATCGCGCGTCGCCACCGCTTCGTGCTCGTCATCGCCGCGATCTCACGCGCTCTTGCCAGGCCGATCCCGGGAACACGATGCGCGGTCGCGGAGTTGACCTTTCATCTCGAGCGCGACGCCGACCGCTGGGCCCTGGAACGTCGGCACGACCCCGCGGCGCTGGCCAGCGCGATCTGCAAGGCGGCGACGCCCCCCCAGCGGGCCTGCGGCGCGCTGCAGGCCCTGGGCGGCGGTGCGGTCATCCGCCGTGTGCGTCAGCTGTTGGACCACGATGGACCACCCCGCCGCACGGCACGTCTTGACCTGGTTGCAGGCGCCATGCTGGTCCTCGTCGTCGGACTCGGCGCGCTGGCGCCATCCGTGACGCTCGCAGGGATCACCGCGGCGACGCAGGGCGCCGTGGTGCAGTGCCCAACCTGAGCCGCTGACATCGACCTGCGGCGAGCGGCGAGCGGCGGCACGCGCCGGGCCGCCCGCTTGTGATCGCGATGGACCATATTGCTACGGTAGGGCTATGGCTCGAACGCAGACGATGGTGCAGCTCACACAGGAGCTGCTCGAGTCCCTGGACACCATCGCCGAGCAACGTTCGATCTCGCGATCGGCGCTGATTCGGGAGTTCGTGCTCGACGGCCTGCGCCAGGGCGAGGCCTCCGCGATCGGCGAGCGCATCGCCGACGGCTACCGCAGGATCCCTCAGGCACACCCCGACGAGTGGGGCGACCCCCTCCTGTCAGCGGACGTCGCGACCGGCGAGCTGCTGGCCCGCCTGGACGCCGAAGAGCGCGCCGCAGGTCACGATTCCTGGTGAAGCGCGGCGACGTCTGGTGGTATGACCACCCTCGAGCCGGGCGCAGGCCCTTCCTGATCCTGACCCGCGACGAGGCGATCGGCGTGCTCAGCCAGGTTCTTGCGGTCCCCGCGACACGGACCATCCGCGAGATCCCTACGGAGGTCCCAATCGGGCGAGCCGAGGGGATGCCATCGGCGTGCTGCCTGGCGCTTGACAACGTCACGGTGATTCGCCGCGCACTGTGCACCGAGCGCATCACGCGGCTCCCGCCGAGCACGATGCGCGAGGTCTGCGCCGCGCTCGCGGTGGCCACGGCTTGCATGTGACCGGGCGCCGGGCAGCCGCGATCGACCTCACTGCGACGCACATGCTTCGCACCAGGGCTCCGGCGCCTTGCGCGTGGCATGGATGCGCGCGCTGCCAGCGCCTCGGCTCGTCGCGGTCGCCAGATCGTGAGCATTCGATGAGACCGGGGCTCGCGCGCCGGGGACGCGGGGCTAGATTCTGCGTGCCTCGATGCCCGCTCGTCACCTTGCCACGGCCCTCGCGCTCGCGCTGCTGCTCGCCGCCGCCCCCAACGCCTGGGCACAGAATCCGGCTCCTCCCGTGGTCACGGCCAAGGCCGCGAAGAGCATCACGCGCACGAGCGCCGCGATCCCTGCGACGATCGATCCCAATCGCGCGGCGACGAGCTTCGTCGTGGAGTACGGCACGACGAAGAGCTACGGCCTGACGTCCGCGCCGCGCGGCGCGGGCTCGGGCGACAAGCCGGTCTCCCTCTCGATCACGCTCACGGGACTGACGCCCAACACGCCCTACCACTACCGCGTCGTGGCGAGGAATGCCGCCGGCATCACCCGCAGCGGCGACCGCAAGCTGCGCACGAAGAACCCGCCCAAGCCGCTCGTCACGCTGGGTGCGGCCGGTGGCCTGACCACGTCGGCGATCAGCCTGGCCGGCACCGTCAACCCTCGTGGCGGGCCGACGCGCTACCGCTTCCGCTACGGCAAGGCCAAGAAGCTCGACAAGCGCACGAAGCTCGTCGCTGCCGGCGCTGGAAGCACCCCGGTCCCCGTGGGCGTCACGCTGAAGCTCGCAGCCGACACGAGCTACAGCTACCAGCTCGTCGCGACAAACGCCGGTGGCACGACCCGCAGCGCGCGCCGGACGTTTCGGACGCCGGGCGATTGCCGGCTTCGCTATCCGGCGAAGCTCTCGATCGCGCGCGCCAGCACACCGGGCTCGATGATCGACACGCTCGCGCCGATCAGCTCGCGTGCGTCGGGCCGCGTGAGCGTGGAATACCACGCCGCCCAGCGACGCACGCGCCTGACGATCGGGATCGACCGCGTCAACCGGCGCATCCGATTCCGGCGGCGCGTTCCCGACGCGCAAGCCCGCATGGGCACCGGAATCCTGACCATCGGCTATCCGGGCGACGCTGACACGCAGCCGCAATCGGTACGGCTGCGAGCCGCGGCTCGCAAGGCGCTCCTGGACCTGTCGCGGCCGCAGATCGCCGGCGACCGCGTGCGGGCCAGCGGGACGATCAGCAGTCGCGCGCGCGGCGTCGTCAGGCTGCAGCTGCAGTACCAGTTCGCGTGCACCGTGCGGACCCTGCGCTTCACCGGCGCCATCGCCGGCGGGCGCTGGAGCATCAACGAGCAGCTCGGCACCCGGGAGCTCGCCGAGATCGCCGCGCGCAAGGGCGCCGTGCACAGCACCACGCTGTTCACCGGATACCTGCCCGCCCGCATGCGCGGGGAGATGCGATCGTTCGAGGTGCTCGGCTCCCCGTAGACAACAAATCTCAGTCGGCTACACTCAGATTCATGAACGCCGACCGTTTCACGATCAAGACGCAGGAGGCCATCCAGGCAGCGCTGTCCCTGACCGCCGCGCGCCAGCATTCACAGGTCACGCCCGCGCATCTGCTCGCCGTCCTGCTCGACCAGGAGGACGGATTCGTGACCCCGGTCCTCGGCAAGATCGGCGTCGCGCCAGTCGCACTGCGCGGCGACGTCGATGCCGAGCTCGGCTCGCTGCCGACCCTCTCCAGCGACGCCGAGCCCACCACCTCCGCCGAGCTCGTGTCCGTGCTGCGCGCCGCCGAGCGCGAGATGCGCAAGCTCAAGGACGACTACGTCTCCACCGAGCATCTGCTGCTCGCTCTCGCAAAGGACGACGGCCCCGCCGGCGACGCCCTGCGTGGCGCGGGCGCCACCCGCGACCGGCTGCTGCAGGCGCTCACGGAGGTGCGCGGCTCACACCGCGTCACCGACCAGTCGCCGGAGGACACCTTCCAGGCGCTTGAGAAGTTCGGGCGCGACCTCACCGAGATGGCCGACGACGGCAAGCTCGACCCCGTGATCGGTCGCGACGACGAGATCCGCCGCGTCATCCAGGTCCTCAGCCGGCGCACGAAGAACAACCCCGTGCTGATCGGAGAGCCCGGCGTCGGCAAGACCGCGATCGCCGAGGGCCTCGCGCAGCGCATCGTGTCCGGAGACGTCCCCGAGTCGCTGCGCGACCGTCGCGTCGTCGCCCTGGACATCGGCTCCCTGCTGGCCGGCTCGAAGTACCGCGGCGACTTCGAGGAGCGCCTGAAGGCCGTCCTGAAGGAGGTCCAGGACGCCAACGGCCAGGTCGTGCTGTTCCTCGACGAGCTGCACACGATCGTCGGCGCCGGGGCCGCGGAGGGCGCCGTCGATGCCGCCAACCTGCTCAAGCCGATGCTGGCGCGCGGCGAGCTGCGCGCGGTCGGCGCCACGACGCTCGACGAGTACCGCAAGCACATCGAGAAGGACGCCGCGCTGGAGCGCCGCTTTCAGCCGGTGATGGTCGGCGAGCCCTCCGTCGAGGACACGATCGCGATCCTCCGCGGGCTGAAGGATCGCTACGAGGTCCACCACGGCGTCACGATCCAGGACGCCGCGATCCTCGCGGCCGCCACGCTGAGCCATCGCTACATCGCCGACCGCTTCCTGCCCGACAAGGCGATCGACCTGATCGACGAGTCCGCCTCGCGCCTGCGCATCGAGATCGACTCGCTACCCGAGGAGATCGAGCAGCTCGAGCGCCGCGCGATGCAGCTGGAGATCGAGCTGGAGTCCTTCAAGAAGGAGAAGGACGACGCGTCCAAGGCGCGCCGCAGCGCCCTGGAGCGCGAGCTCGCCGAGCTGCGCGAGAAGAGCTCGGCGATGAAGGCCCAGTGGCAGGCCGAGAAGGCGCAGATCACCGCCGTGTCAGATCTCCGGGAGCGCCTGGACGCCGCCCGCCACGACGCCGAGCGCGCCGAGCGCGAGTCCGACCTGCAGCGCGCCGCCGAGCTGCGCTACGGCGAGATCCCCGAGCTGCAGCGCGAGCTCGCCGAGGCCGAGTCGCGCTCGGACGGCAACGAGGGCTTCCTCAAGGAGGAGGTCACCGCCGAGGACGTCGCCGAGGTCGTCGCCCGCTGGACGCACATCCCCGTCAGCCGGATGCTCGAGGGCGAGGTCGAGAAGCTGCTGAAGATGGAGGACCGCCTGCATCAGCGCGTCATCGGCCAGGACAATGCCGTCGAGGCCGTCGCCAACGCGCTGCGCCGCTCGCGCGCCGGCCTGCAGGATCCCGACCGCCCGATCGGCACCTTCCTGTTCCTCGGCCCGACCGGCGTCGGCAAGACCGAGCTCGCGCGCGCGCTGGCGGAGTTCATGTTCGACTCCAACGAGGCGATGGTGCGCATCGACATGTCGGAGTACATGGAGAAGCACTCCGTCTCGCGCCTGGTCGGCGCACCCCCCGGATACGTCGGATACGAGGAGGGCGGCCAGCTCACCGAGGCGGTTCGCCGCCGGCCCTACGGCGTCGTGCTGCTCGACGAGATCGAGAAGGCGCACCACGACGTCTTCAACACGTTGCTGCAGGTCATGGACGACGGTCGCCTGACCGACGGCCACGGCCGCACGGTGAGCTTCAAGAACGTCGTCCTGATCATGACCTCGAACATCCCCGGAGGCGTCGCCGGCGCCGAGCAGACGTTTCGCCCGGAGTTCATCAATCGCCTCGACGACATCGTCGAGTTCTCGACGCTCGATCGCTCGCAGATCGGCGAGATCGTCGGCCTGCAGACTCGCCGCGTGATCGATCGCCTGGCCGAGCGCGGCATCGGGCTGGAGCTCGATCCCGATGCGCGTACGCTGCTTGGAGATCTGGGCTATGACCCCGTCTACGGCGCGCGGCCGCTGAAGCGCGTGATCCAGAAGCGGCTCGTCGACCGCCTGGCGCTGGCGATGCTGCAGGGCGACGTCGTCGACGGGGACACCGTGCGCGTCACGGCGTCCGCCGGCGAGCTCGTGCTTGACAAGGCGCAGGCGGCGGACCTCGCCGCGTGAGGGAGAGCTACCCGGGCCCGCTGAAGTCCCATGCCGGCTCGTCTCCCGGCGCCGGCTCGTAGACGCAGAACGTGCCGGTGCGGATCGCCGTTCCGAGCTTGCGCGCGAGCGCCGGATCGTGGTCGGCGACCCGCCGCAGCGCCGTTCGGATCGCGCGCGTGACGTTGACGCGGGCGCGCTCGGCATCCGAGCCGGTCCGGCGATCGCGGCCGCCGAGCCCAACGGCGCCGGCGAGCTCGCGGGCGAGAAACGCGAGCTCCTCGCGCCCGCGCGCCGCGCGCTCGGGATCGTTGAAGGCCTCGGCCTCCTCGATCTCCTCCTGCAACTCGACGACGCGCGCCTTGTAGGCGGCCTTGGCCGGGCCGTCGAGCACGGGACCGCTGTCGCCCGACCCGTGGCCGCGAACATCGACGCCCGACCCGACGGCCAGCGCTGCGTTCGCGCCACGGTCATGGGCGCCGGCGATGAGATCCAGCGCATGGAACTCGACGCGTGGCGAGGCCAGCAATCGAGCGATGTGTCCCAGCCCCTTGGAATGGCGCAGCTGGACGGGCCGGCCGATCGGACCGATCGTCCAGATGTCCCCGCGCCGGAAGAATGCCGACGGCCCGGTGACCGCGTGCTCGGGCGCGGCCGGGACGGGCGCCGTGACGCGCGAGGGCGCCGGGACCTCGTCCTCCTCCCAGCGGCTGAGCAGGCCCCGCAGCTCCAATCGCGCGATCGTCTGGAGGCCCTGGCTCTTGAGCAGGCGCGCGCGTTGCTGGTCGCGGCCCGCGCGCGTGAGCGCATCTGAGAGGCCCATGCGCAGGGCGGCGACCTGCGGCACGGCGCCCCAGCGGCTGACGGCTTCGAGCGCCGCCTCGAAGGCCGCGATCGCGTCATCGACGTGGCCGGCCGTGATCGCGGCGGTGGCGATGAACAGCGAGACGGGACCGAGGCACGTCGAGCCGCGGCCGGTGATGACGGCGAGGTCGGCGTAGGGCGCCAGCATCGCTCCCAGCGCCTCGCTGCGCCGGGCGTCACGCAGGCGCGCGCCGGTGCAGATCAGCAGGGCGACCGTCGACAGCCACTCGGCGTCGCGCGGCACGCCCGCAAGACCGCCCGCGCACAGGGACTCGAACGCCCGGCGCGCCTCGTCCTCGCGGCCGATCTGCGACTGGGCGTATGCCGCGGCGGCTCGCCAGACGGGCGTCGCGGGGTAGCGGCGGGCGAACTCCTCCAGGCTCTGGCAGACCTCGTCCAAGCGCCCCTGCTCGGCGCGCAGCACCAGCAGCTGGACGGCATACAGCTGCGCGGCGTTCTGGGGCTGGACGTCGCGACCGGTCGCAAACGCCTGCCCCGCAAGCCGTTCGGCGTCCAGCAGGCGCCCGTCGAGCATCGCCCGGTTGGCCTCGAACAGCGGCACGTACCACAGGTGCAGCGGGTCGCGGAGGTCGTGCGCCAGCCGCGCGTGGATCGCCAGCTCGATGTCGACGCTGACCCAGTCGCCGAGCTCCATCAGACCGAGGATCCGCCAGACGTGGCCGCGCAGCACGAGCTCGCGGTCGCGTGCCTCCTCGCCGAGCGCGACGACGTCGCTCGCGATCTGCAGGCGCTGGGCGCAGTTCTCCGGGCCCCACAGGGTCAGCAGCCGCGCGCTGAGCGTCGAGGCGATCGTCGCACGGTCGCCGAGCCTGCGCGCCATCGCGACCGCCTGCTCGCTGAGCTCCTCGCGCTCCTCGGCGCGGTCGGAGTAGTACAGCTCGGTGGCCGTCCGTCCGAGCACGCGAGCCAACAGCGGGCTGTCGTCGGGCTCCAGCGCCTCACGGGACTGCGCGAGCAGGCCGACGAGCGTGTCGTCGACGAGCCCGAACTCAAAGCCGCCCATGCCCGCTCCGTAGCCGATCGCCGCCCGCGCGAGCAGCTCGGGCGCGCGGATCCTGCGCGCGAGGCCGGCGGCACGAAGGAAGTTCTCTCGCGCCTGGCGCGCGTCGCCCGCCCTGCTCTGAGCGGTGGCCAGCGCGAGCAGCAGGTCACAGCGGCGTCCGGAGTCGCCATGCTCCTGCAGGCCGTAGGCCTGCAGCGCGCGCTCGAAGTGATCTGACGCCGCCTCATAGGCGACGAGCGACATCGCGCGGCGACCCGCGCGCACGGAGTAGTCGATCGCCTTGGCGAGCTCGCCCGCGGTGGCCGCGACGAAGAAGTGATGGGCGAGCTCGGCGATGTGCGGCTCGGGGTCGGCGGCGTAGAGCTCCTCGAGAGCCAGCGCGACGGCACGGTGAAGGATGCCGCGGCGCTGCGGGCCCAGGTCGTCGTAGAGGGCCTCGCGGATCAGGCCATGCGAGAAGCCGTAGAGGCCGATCGCCGAGGGCAGCTCGGCGATCACGCCGACGTCGACGGCCTCCGACAGGGCGCTGTCGAGCTCTGCGGCCTCCAGGTCGCAGACGCGCTGGAGCGTGTCGAGGCGAAACTCCCGCCCGATGACCGCCGCCGTCAGCAGCAGGATGCGCGCCCGGTCGGGCAGCGGCTCCAGGCGATGGCGGATCGCCTCGCGCACGCCGTCGGGCAGCCGCAGCCCGGCGACCTGCTGCTCGCTGTCCAGGCGCCCCTCGGCGCTCAACAGCCGCACGACCTCGTCGACGAAGAACGGGTTGCCCTCCGTCGCGCGGTGGATCGCGCGCACGACGCCGGCGGGCGGCCGCCAGCCGGCGATGCGCTCGATGACCTCGGCGACGTCGCGCTCGTGCAGCCCGCGCAGCGGCAGCCGCTGCCCGTGGCGGATGATGTCGCCGAGCGTTGCGGCGAGCTGGACGTCCAGGCGCGCCTCGGTCTCGCGGTAGGTCCCGATGACGAGGATCGGCGATTCGCGCAGGTGCATGGCGAGGAACCCGAGCAGCAGCAGCGAGGGATGGTCGACGCAGTGCAGGTCGTCGAGGATCAGCACGAGCGGGCCGTCGGCGGCGGCGCTGCGCAACAGCGTGGTGACCGCATCGAACACCTGAAAGCGGGCGGCGTCGGACTCCCCCGGATCGGGATCGGCCGGCCCGGACGCGCCGTTGGCCACGAGGCCGGGCAGCAGCTGGTTCAGCCGGCCCGTGGCCTCGGGCCCGAGCGCGTCGACCACTGCCGCGACGTCGCGCTCGGTTACGAGCCGCCGCACGATCCTCAGCCATGGCCAGTACGCCGGCGCGCCACCGCCTTCCCAGGCTCGGCCCCAGAGCACGAGCGCCCCGGCGGCGACGGCCTCGGCGCCGATCTCGTCGGCGAGTGCCGTCTTGCCCACGCCCGGATCTCCCGCGACCATGAACAGCCCGCCGCGCCCGCCGATCGCGCCCTTCAGGCCGTTGCGCAGCTCGGTGAGCTCACGCCCTCTGCCCACCAGGTCTCCCCGTGCCCGCGTCACGACCTGAGTCTACGGGCGCGTGGGCGCTCCCTCCCCCGCTGCAAACGCTAGGGCCGGCTGAAGACCTCGACCGGGGTTCGAACCCAGATGAACGTCGACGACCTGCGCCCGCGCCGGTAGGTCTTGCGGGTGTCGAACTGCAGCACCCAGCGCCCGCGCCGCGCATCGAACGGAAACAGGGTGCGCTTGCGCGTGCGGCGAATCGTCCCGCAGGTGCCGCGCGCGCGGCCGAGACGCACGTCGCGCACGCTCCTGCCCCGCGGGTCGACGTAGTGCAGCCAGACCGAGGGCTCGCGTCGCAGCACGCCGAAGCCGCGGACGGTGAAGCGCACGCGAAGACTGGCCACGTCCCCGGAGTCCGGCGAGAAGTCGGCCAGGACCTTCGTCACGCGGTAGCCGCGCGACGCGCTCGTGCCGGCGGCGTCGGTCGCGGTCAGCAGGTGCACCCGTTGGCGCACCTTGCCGGGTAGCCGCTCGCTGTCGAACGTGCCGCTGAACGTGCCGCCGGCATCGGTCGCCGCCGACCGAAACGGCTCGCCGTCGAGCTTGACGCTGACGAGGCTCGAGGGTGCGAAGCCCGCGCCGGTCACGATGACCGTGTTGCGCTCGGCGGTGCAGCGCGTCGTCGTGAGCGTGGCCGCCGAGGCCGAGGGCGAGGCGGCGAGCGTGCCCGCCAGGACGACCAGCGGGGCGAAGGCGCTGCGCATCGTCAGCGACGGTAGCGGAGATGGGGTACAACCAACCCCGCACCCAGCGACCAACCGATGGAGCCGCCATGCCGACGTATCTCATGCTCGCGACGCTGACATCCGAGGGCACCCAGACGGTCAAGAACAACCCCGCGCGCATCAAGGAGGTCAATCGCGAGGTGGAGCAGCTCGGAGCCGACGTCAAGGCTCAATGGGCGACGCTCGGGCGCTTTGACTTCATCAGCGTGGTCGAGGCGCCCGACGACATGACGATGGCGCGCGTGTCGATGGAGCTCAGCTCGCGCGGCACCTCGACCTACGAGACGCTGCCGGCCTTCGGCATCGACGACTTCATCTCGTCGCTGTAGTGGCTCGGTCGCCCGCGGTGCGCGTGCTCGTCGTCGGCGCGGGCGGGCGCGAGCACGCACTGGTGCGGGCGCTGAAGCGCTCGGCCGGCGAACCGGAGGTCCTGTGCGCCCCGGGCAATCCCGGGATCGCCGCCGACGCCGAGCTCATCGACGTCGCGGTCGACGACATCACAGGGCTCGTCGCCGCCGCCGAGGGCTGTGACCTCGTCGTGGTCGGGCCGGAGGCGCCGCTGGTCGCGGGCCTCGTCGACGAGCTTGGCGCCCGCGGGATCGCGGCGTTCGGGCCCAGCGCCGCCGCGGCGCGGCTGGAGGGCTCCAAGACCTTCGCCAAGGAGGTCATGGCGGCGGCGGGCATCCCGACCGCGCGCTGGAGCGCGGTCGACGACGTCGAGGAGGGGATGGCGGCCATCGACGCCTATCCGGTCGTGTTGAAGTTCGACGGCCTGGCGGCCGGCAAGGGCGTCGTGATCGCCGCAGACGCGCAGCAGGCTCGCACGGCGCTGGAGGACTTCCTCGTGGAGCGCCGCTTCGGCGACGGGCAGGTCGTCGTCGAGGAGTGCCTGGTCGGCGAGGAGCTCTCGCTGCTGGCGCTGTGCGATGGCGAACGCGCGGTCGCGATGGCGCCGGCGCAGGACTACAAACGGATCTTCGACGGCGACGAGGGGCCCAACACCGGCGGCATGGGCTCCTACTCCCCCGTGCCCGGCGTCGGTCCGGACCGCGTCGCGGAGATCGCCGCGCTCGTCCACCAGCCCGTCGTCGATCTGCTGCGCGAGCGCGGCACGCCGTTTCACGGGGTGCTCTACGCCGGCATCATGCTGACGGCGGGCGGGCCGAAGGTCCTGGAGTACAACGTGCGCTTCGGCGATCCCGAGACGCAGGCGGTGCTGCCGCGGCTGCGCTCGGACCTGCTGGAGGTGCTGCGGGCCGCGACGGCGCCCGGCGGGCTGGCCGACGTGCAGTTGCAGTGGAGTGGCGACTGGGCGGTGACGCTCGTGCTGGCCAGCGGCGGCTACCCGGCTTCGGCCTCCACGGGCGACGTGATCTCGGGCCTGCACGGCGTTCCCGAGCTGATCGAGGTCACCCACGCGGGGACGGCGCTGAGCACCGACGGAGAGATCGTCACCGCCGGCGGGCGCGTGCTCAACGTGACGGCGCTGGCGGCCACGGCGGGCGGCGCTCGCGAGGCCGCCTACGCCGCCGCCCGCGGGATCGCGTTCGACGGCCGTCAGATGCGCGAGGACATCGCCCTGCGTGCCGTCGATCGGTGACCTTTACGCTACGGTAAAGGCATGGCGAAGATCTCCAGCAAGCACCAGATAACGCTCCCCGTCGAGACGCTCAAGATCGCCGGTCTCAGTTCAGGTGATGAGGTGCAGATCCAGGCCGAAGGACGCGATCGCATCGTCGTCAGTCGCAAGCCCCCGGAACCCGCCCTGGCGCTCGGAGTCTTCGATGGGCTGTACGAGCCGGGCTATCTGGAGAGCCTGCGCGCCGGCGAGCGCACGTGATGGCCTGCGTCCTCGGTACGGACGTCGTGATTGCCGCACTTGATCGCAGCGACGCGCATCACGAACACGCGGCGGTTGCGATCACGACGATGGTCGACGACGGCACGGAGTTGCTGCTCTCGCTGGTCAACTATGCCGAGACCCTCGTCAGACCGGCGCATGACAAGCAGATCCTGCGTCAAGCGATTGACGCGATCGCCGCGCTGGGGATTCGCCTCGTTGCTCCGACTCCTGTGATCGCGCGCGACGCCGCCGGGCATCGCAGCATGAACATCAGTTTGGCCGACGGCTTTGCGATCGCAACGGCGACCGCACGACGAGCGAGCCTCGCCTCCTTCGATCACCGGGTGCGCCGCGCGCTGCCCACGACCGGGGTCTCGCTGGCGCTGGAGGTCGCATGATCGGCTGGTGACGAGTTGGGGCGACGGCGTCTCGCTCGTCGAGTGCACGGGCGAGGTTGCGGCGGACCTCGATCAGGAGTGTGTCGTCCGGTCAGCAGGCTGTGGTCACCGCGCAGCGGGTCGTCGGACTCCGGCTCGTCGACGCCGCGCTTGAGCAGCGCGCTCGAATCCACAATATCCTGCTGACGAGCACAACTGGGGAGGCTGAGCCGATGGCGCAGACAGAGGACGAACTGGAGACCGGCCACGCGGAGGTCGTCCCAGCCACGCCCGGCACGATGACCCGGGAGCGGACCGACCTGGAGATGGATTCCCTGGAGGTCGACGCGCCACGCGTCGGGATCATCATGGGCTCCAAGAGCGACATGGACGTCATGGACGGCGCGGCGAAGGTGCTGCGCGAGGCCGAGGTCCGCCACGAGGTCCGCGTGATGTCCGCCCATCGCGAGCCCGAGCTCGTCGCCGAGTACTGCCGCAACGCGCGCATGCGCGGCCTGCGGGTCATCATCGCCGGCGCCGGCCTGTCCGCCGCGCTGCCCGGCGTCGCCGCCGCGCACAGCGACCTGCCGGTGATCGGCGTCCCGCTCTCAAGCCGCCTGTCGGCGATGGGCGGCCTCGACGCGATCCTGTCGGTCGTCCAGATGCCGCCGGGCGTGCCCGTCGCCGGCGTCGGCCTCGACAACGCCAAGAACGCCGGCGTGCTCGCGCTGCGGATCCTGCGGGCCTGACCTGTCAACGCGCGCCGTCGTGACGTGCTCGGCATACTCAGCGGGGTGCCAACGAACGCTCGAGCAGCGCTGCGTGGCCTCACGAAGCTCATCGCGTGTTGATCTCCGGCGACGACCGGGTCCCGTTCGACGACGACGCCAAGGAAACGGCCGGCTCGCTGCTCGGACCGCTCGGAGCCGGTGAGAATGCCCTCGGAGTGCTGACGTTCACCCTGCCGGCCGGCGTGACAGCGCGCGTGACACGCGAGCCGCAGGCGCGGCTTCGCATCGCCGGACGCACCGTGGACCTGAAGATCCGCGTGCCAAAGTCCTCCGGCTGAGTTGGAGACACCGCGATGATCGATCGATACACGCGCCCGCAGATCGGCGCCCTGTGGACCGACGAGGCGCGCATGGAGGCCTGGCGGCGCGTCGAGGTCGCCGCCTGCGAGGCCATGGAGGGACCCACCGAGGCCGAGCTTGAGACGATCCGAGCGGCGACGTTCACGGTGCGGGCCGTCCAGGAGCGCGAGGCGATCACCGATCACGACGTGGCGGCATTCGTCGATGTCCTGAGCGCGTCCGCCGGCGACGCAGGGCGCTGGATCCACTTCGGACTGACCTCAAGCGACGTGCTCGACACGGCGCTGGCGCTGCAGCTGCAGTCGGCCGGCGAGATCGTGCTGGCAGGCTCGCGCGAGCTGGTCGCGGTCCTGAGCGAGCGGGCTCGCGAGCATGTCGGCACCGTCTGCGTCGGGCGCACGCACGGCGTCCACGCCGAGCCGACGACCCTGGGCGTCAAGCTCGCCGGCTTCGCGATGGAAGCGGCACGCAACTCCGAGCGCCTGCGGCGCGCGTTCGCACAGGTGTCCGTCGGCGCGGTCTCCGGCGCGGTCGGCACCTACGCCTCCACGAGCCCGGACTTCGAGCGACGCGTGCTGGCACGACTGGGGCTCGCGGGCGAGCCGGT
>JAJCYD010000036.1 GCA_029263125.1 Solirubrobacteraceae bacterium
TCCGGTCGGCATCACGCAACTTGCGGATGACCTGCTCGGGGGTATGCCTGGTGCGCTTCATCGTGATCGTCCTTGCTCGCCCATCTTGCAGGGCGCATAGAACTCTCACAAGCACCGGACCGAACCACCGGGGTCACGCCAATTGGTCTCCCCGGAACTCCGGAGTGTGCCGTGAGCACGACTGTCAGATTCGTTTGTATCCGAGGCCCCTGGGCGAAGGTTGGTGCGGACCGGTCGATCGAAGGAGGGCAAAGTGGAGACCATCGTGGAGCGTCCCGCCGCGCTGGACGTGCACAAGGCGCAGGTGACCGCCTGCGCGCGCGTGCCGGCAGCGCGCGGCCGGCGCGAGCAGCACATCGCTGAGTTCCCGACAACCGTCCGCGGGCTGTTGGCGCTGCGCGACTGGCTGGCGGGCCTTGGCGTCACGCAGGTCGTGATGGAAGCGACCGGCGTCTATTGGAAGGCACCGTGGGCGATCCTCGAAGACGAGTTTGACTGCATGCTCGTCAACGCGCGACACGTCAAGCAGGTCCCGGGGCGCAAGACCGACGTCTCTGACGCCGTGTGGCTATGCCAGCTGGCCGAAGCGGGGTTGTTGAAGGCCAACTTCGTGCCGGCCAAGCCGATCCGCCAGCTGCGCAACCTCACCCGCTATCGCAAGACGCAGATCCAGGAGCGCGCCCGCGAAGTCAACCGGCTGCACAAGGCACTCGAAGACGCCGGCATCAAGCTGGACTGCGTCGCCGCGGACATCATGGGCAAGTCCGGGCGCGACATGCTTGACGCGCTGGTCGCCGGCCAGACTGATCTCGACGTCCTGGCGAACCTCGCGCGCCGGCAGATGCGCAAGAAGATCCCCGCTCTGCGCGAGGCGCTCGCGGGCCACTTCGATGCCCATCATCGCCTCTGGATCGGCGCGATCCTGCGCCACATCGATTTCCTCGACGAGCAGATCGAGCAGCTCGGCGTGATGATCGAGGAGCACATCCGCCCTTTCGACCTGGCGGTTGAGCTGCTGTGCACGATCCCCGGCATCCAGCGCCGCGGCGCCGAATGCATCATCGGCGAGATCGGGACCGACATGACGCGCTTTGCGACAGCACGCCACCTCGCCTCCTGGGCTGGCAAATGCCCCGGCAACGACAAGTCAGCCGGCAAGCGCCGCTCCGGCAAAACACGCGACGGCTCGAAGTGGCTTGACTTCGCGCTGGAGGAAGCCGCCATGGCCGCCATCCGCGTCAAGGGCCACTACCTCGAAGCCCAATACCGCCGGCTCAAGCCCCGCCGCGGCCACAAACGCGCGCTCGGCGCGCTCAAGCACACGATGATCTGCGCGATCTGGCACATGCTCGCCACCGGCGAGACCTACCGCGACCTCGGCCCCGACTACTACACCAACCGCAACCCCGAACGACAGACCAAACGCCTCGTCGCGCAGCTCGAACGCCTCGGACACCACGTCACACTGACCGAAGAACCCGCGGTGGCGTAGACGGACTTTTCCTGTCAGGCAGAAGGAGTAGACCCAGACCGCCGGGTGGGCTGTCTCGCTCGGCGTTCCTGCAGGGGTACGACGATGAACGCTGTCGGGAGTGGCGCCTCGACTAACGTGCAGCCATGTCGCGTCGACGAGATGCTCGACCTCAGGGCATGCTCGCGATTGCCGCGGTCGCACTGGCGTTTCTGACGCTGCTGGTCGATGACGGCCTCGGTCGCCTCATTCTCTGCGGCGCGATTGGGCTCGCTTACTTCTTGACGATGGTCCGCATCGCAAGACGACACGGCTACAAGCGAGCCTGGCCGCCGGGTTAGGGATCGTCATCTCGTGGCGGGTGCTGTCCCGCCCGCGGTTCGTTTGCGGACCGGCGTGCGGTCCTAGACGTCAAGCTGAGAGCGACCCGTCGTTCCTAGTCAAGCGACCATTGCTACTGCAGGCTGGTCGGTGGCTCGCCGCGTGTGATGCCCCTGATATCGGGAGGCGCGCCGATCGCTACGACCCGCTGGGTCCCCGCCGAGCGGAACCCCAGCCGTACCGGCAACCCAGTTGCAGGGCTGACAGGCAACTCGATCGCCCACGCATTCTCGCCGACCGTGGGCTCGATGCTCGTGCCGTCGGCGGCGATCACGGTGACTTCTGTGGCGTCGTCGGGTAGCTCACCATGAAATCTGACCAGGCCTGCGTGGAGATTCGGGGCGCAGACGTCTACACCCCAGCTTTCTCCGGTCGCCATGTGCTGAAGGTCAGTGACCCCGCCGCCGCCGACCGCGTCATAGATGCCTACAAGGTCATCAGCGGCGGGCACCATCCAGCTCACGTAGCCCGAGCTCAACTCGAGCACTTTGCGGGACAGGTCGTGGTTCTCGCCGTACACACCGTGGCGCGCGAGGTCCTGGCGTGCCAGCGGTGGCATCGCATCGTCGGCTCCCCGCGGACGACGAAATGCCTTCAGTAGGCCGTGCTGAGCGGCCGAGACCTCGGTTACTGCGGGTCTACGTGCCATTCCGGCCCAAGACTTCGGCAGGCGAGCAGCGGCGCGTTGAGGAAGGATGGATGCAGGAGGTCCGGACCGCTAAGCGCTGCGCTGTCGGCGCGCCCAGACGCCGCTCAAGCCGGCTGCGGTCCCAAGCACGGCCGCGACGAGCAACATCAAGCCGGTGGCCTGCTCGACGGACATGCCGCCCCACGCGAACAGCACGACGAACACCAACGGGAGCAATGCCAGCCAGACGCGCCCCGTGAGAGCACCTACGAACGCCACGAGTGCGGCTGGTACGAAGAAGGACATGATCGCCACGGCAATCGATCGTAGATCACGCAGCAAGGCCCTGCGGCGGCAGCCTGCGCAATCCCGGCAGACGTCGGCTGCGGGACGGCACCGGCGTGGGTCACGGCGTCTCACGCACCGCTGAAGGAACGGCTGGCGGGGGGACGGGATCCAGCTCAACGAAGACCGAAGACTGCTGCGTCCAGGCAATCGCGAACGTCGCCTATCAGATTGGGGACGCGCCCGGCGTGGAGCGTTGCGCCCACGTCGCCTCGACACGGTGCGGGACGCTGACCGGTTGCGGCTTGTCCTCGAGAAACCCGCGGACGATCGCGAGCGCTTCGTCTCGACGCGGTGCGCGCGAGGGCGGCCATGCAGCTCGTCGAACCGATGACGGCGGTGAAGGCCTGATGCGACCAGACGTGCTCGCGTGTAGAGATCGCCGTCGTCTTCAACGATCCGAACCGCCTCTCCAAGCCCGCTCGCCAGCCACCTGAGGCAACACGTTCGCTGGCTGCGTCGCTGTCGGGATTGCGGTAGTCGGCCAGCAGCGAGGACAGCTCGCCGAACCACCGACCACTCGGCCAGATGCCACAGGGTGGCCACGACCCCGTCGGGCCTGAGGACACGCTCGATCTCGCTCGGCCGAAGCGGCGCGCTCCGCTTCTTGAGAGAAGCGAGTACCGCTGGCCGCCGGTAGGTCGTGTCCCGCTGAGCATTCGGCAGTGGCACGCGCCGGCTCATCGCTCAGCGCGCGCTTGGGGTCCTGCGGAGCGACCAGCTAGCGGTCACGCGGCGCTTCGGCGAACGGCGAACGGCGCTACCAGCAGACGAAACGAACGGTCGTACTTATCGCGGCCCCGGAGTGCCGTGACGGCGCGCCTGGATGCGTCTCTCTCGGCGACGATGATCGCGCACACCGACGATGATCAAGATGGGCGCAACTGCTGCCATCCCGATCGCAATGTTGGCGGTCTTTGCGGCGACGTCAAGGACGCCAAGCCCAGCTGATAAGAGCAGCAGGGCGGCCAGTCCCCAGACCGGCAATCGCCGCTCCGCTGGCGTCATGTCGCTGCAAGCATGACGCCAGCCGCGCCAGAGGGCGCAGCTCCACGTACCCCAGAGGCCCACGGCGATGATCGCGACCACAATCGTCAGGGCCAACTCCATGGCCGAAGACAATCAGGTCGCGAGGGGCGCGACGCCGCCAACTGATCATCGGCGCAGGGGCGAAAAGTGGCTCCCGTCAGACCAAGAGCGAATAGACACCGTAGGCGACCGCCGCCGGGCCCAGGATGAGTTACCGCTCTAGCGAGCGCCGCGGTGCTGGTCGCAGCAATCAAGCTGTAGTCGCGCGGCCCGGTAGTCGTTCGGCAGTGCGACGAGCCGACGCGTCGGTCAGCGCCGGTTCGTCGTCCCGAAACGGACCAGCCTGCGGATCCGGCCGCAAGTCAAGCGCGACTACCGCAACCAGGCGAAAGCAGTAGCCGTGTTGAGACCCGCTGGGCGCCGGCGCATCGGCCGCGGTGCCTCGCTGTGTGCTTCAGTAACGGGCAAGCGGACCGCGCGTTCCAGCGCCTCAGCGTGGCTCGCCATGCTGTCGCGGCGGCCGTTCTCTCGCTAGCTCGAGCATCGCCGGACCCATCAGTGCTCGCGCCCGTTCCATGCCGGTCGGGTCAGCTTTGAGGCGCTCAATGATGCTCTCGGCTACCACGTCCCGGAGGCCCTGAGCTTCAGCGGAGGCCAGCTGTTCCAGAAAGCGGAACATGCGCCGCAAAGCTTGGCTGGGCTGCGGACTCGCGTCAGAGAGCAAGTCCTGGACGTGTGGGTAGACCACGTCGTCGAAGATGACGTACGCACCTTCTTCCTCCCCACTGCGGGTTTCCCACTCATACGCAGGCTGTAGCTCGGGGAAGTTCTCCAACAGGCCGCCTACGACGGTCTCCATCGTGAGTCGCATCTAGCCATGGTGCCAGCGCCAGCCAAGCCGTCCTGCCCCGCCGCTGTCGCTTCGCAGCACAGGCGGTGGCCCGGCGTCGGCGCGGCGTTCCGGTTGCCGTTCGGCAGGGGACGCGCCGGCGGCTCTGCAGCAAGGCGCGAGTCGCTCCCGATCTGCCCCTAAAGAACCGGTGTCTGCGGACATCGAGCTCAGCGTGCTTGTGCGCGCCGACGCGGTGCAACGTGACGAGATGGGCTTCCTGATATGGAGCTCAGGGTCAAGGGGGCCGGCCCGATCGGTTGGCGCGCGTCGTGGGCTGAAGCAGCGGATGTCCCTGGGCAGCGACGGTGGATCAGACTGATATTCGCCGATCGGGACGGCATGACTGGGAACCGTCGGGAGCGCCTCGGAGCAGGCCGTCTGAGACGCTGCTCCGCACGCCGCACGCCGTCATCGACGACACCGCGGGCGTGCTGTTGCTCGCGCTCGAGAACCTCGAGCATCAGCCCGGAGACAACGGCTCCCGTCATCGCGGGGGGATCGGTTGACGGCTGGTTGGTTGACGCGCAGCGCAGGATTTCTCGTGGCCTGGTTCTCGTGGCCTGGCGTACCCGCGCGCATGAGACCGTCCGTGTGGTGCGGTCGCGGTCAGCGGCGGGCGACGTCGCCGACTGCGCCGCTGCGTGTCCAGCAGCGAACGATGTCGCGCATCGACAAGATCCCGACGATCTCCGAGCCATCCAGGACGACGACATGACGACAGGCCGCGGCGATCATCTGCTCTGCCGCGCGCTCCAGCGACCAGTCCGCCGCGGCGTACAACAGATGCCCGGACAGATGATCACCAACAAGCTCGGCGTCGGGGTCCTGCCCGGCACCGATCGAACCCAGCAAGTCGCGCTCGGTGATGATCGCCGGCGCGGGCTGCTCGGCACCGGTCACGACCGCCGCACCGACCTGCCGATCGGTCATTCGGCGAGCCGCGTCACGCAGCGTGTGCGCCGGTCCGACCGTCACGACGATCGCGTTCATGCCATCACGTACGTACATCGCCACCTTGCCACCTCGCCACCTCGCTCGTGCTAATTGATACAAGCATAGCGATCTCCCCCGACCCCGGACAACCACGAGATGTGGGTGGCCAGGGTCTCTCCACGGCTTCGGCGGAGAAGACGTCAGCCGGGCAGGTCGTCGGGTCTCGGGACGTCCAGCGGCGGACGGCCGGGGGAGTGGTCATCCCAGGACTCCCACGCCAGGCCGTCCCGACCCTCATGCTCACCGGAGCCGCCGAGCGCGAGCAGCACGAGCCGCTCGGCGCCGGCGTTCGTGAGCTGGCGCCGCGCGGCGGGGCCGACGCGGACGAGCCGATCGGGGCCGACGACGTGCTCGACGCCCTCGACGCGGAGCGTCAGCTCACCCTCGAGCACGAGGAAGACCTCCTCCTGATGCTCGTGCGCGTGGATGCGCCCGCGCGCGCGGGGTGGCAGCACGATGAGGTTGCAGCCGAACGAGCTGACGCCGAGCTCGTGGCGCAGCATCTGACGGCGCGTGGGGGTGTCGCGGTCGAGGGTGGCGAAGGCGAGCGCGTCGTCGGTCATGGCTTTGCAGCGTAGTTGAGCGCTCAGCGCAACCCGCCGGTGAATCGGTGACCGGCCAGCCGTTGGCCGCTCACGACCCGGCCGTAGATCCGCTGCGCGCCGGTGAGCAACTCGATCGCCACGACCCTCAACCTCATGCTGCAACGATGCAGGACATGGGAGAATCGGGCAGGCGGCCGGGCGGTCGCAGCGTCAAATCCAGTCTCCCCGATCGCCGAACATCGTGATGAAACTCGCCCGCAAGCTCCTGCTGCCGGCCAGCACGGGTCCGCGCGCCGCGGCACTGCTGTGCGTGGCGGCGGTCGGTGTGCTCGTCGCTGGCCTGATGCACGCGCGGCTGTTTCATCGCGGCTACGGCGAGGTCGAGATCGTCGGGCCGCTCTTCCTGCTCCATGCGATCGGGTCGACGTTCGTCCTGCTGGCGCTGCCGGCACGACGCGTCTGGCTGTTCGTGCTCGGCACGGTCTCGATCTGCCTGCCGTCGCTCGTCTCGATTGCGCTCTCGCACTCGTCGGTCGGGTTCCTCGGATTTCGCGAGGGCGGCTACGACGCTGACGCGCTCGTCATCGTGAGCGCCGAGATCGTCGCGGTCGTCTTCGCCGTTGCCGGCGGCTTCGCGGCAGCGGGAAGCGCGGCGGGGGGTCGCGGATCAGCCGCAGCTCGCGGCGCACTTGGCGTCCTCCTCGTGGGGGCGATGGGGTGGGCGATCGCCGGAGTCGGCATGGGCGCCTCGCCAGCCGAGCGCCAGCGGGCGCCGACCGCGGCCGCGATCGACGCTGCTCGCGACCGCATCGCCACGGGCACGCAGAGCGTGCGTCGCGGACGCGAGCTCTTCGCCGATCAGGGATGTGACCGCTGCCACTCGATCGCGGCCATCGATGCCGGCGGCAAGCTCGGGCCACGCTTGGACACGCTCGACGAGGATCTCGACGACAACATCGAGAGCATCGCCGATCCCCGCGAGGACACCGCCGACGGCTATCCGCGACGGCTGATGCCAGCGGACTTCGACGAGCGCCTCGGCGACGCAGACCTGCGCGCGCTGGCGGCCTTCGTGACGACCGTCTCGGGGGAGCAGGACGATGAACGCGAGGACGACGACGGACGACGCGGCCGCGGCCGCGGCAGATCGGGCAGCGGCTGACGCTCGCACGTCCCGACCGAGCGTCGACGGTGAGGTGAACGATGGTGACCGCAGTCCGTTCGACTCAAGAACCGACGGCCCGCGTGGCGTAGCGTTCCGGCATGACGATGGCGGACACCCCAGCCAGCGCGACGGCGCCCGAACCTGCGACCCGTCAGCGACGGCCCGCGATCCTCGCCGTGGATGACGAGCCCGCGGTGCTGGCGGCCGTGGCGCGCGACCTGCGTCGCGGCTTCGCGGAGCGCTTTCGCGTGCTGCGCGCCGGCTCTGGGCAGGAGGCGCTCGATCTCCTGCGCGAAACTGGGTCTCAGGGCTGCCCATCGCCTACCACGACGAGCGCCGGGGTGGACGGCCACGCGATCCGCACGGAGCGCTTCGGCCCGACCGGGTGACGCGCCGCACCCGGCGGCTGGTCCTGCTCGCCGCGGACACGGCGCCGTGCCGGGTATCGGCGCCAAATCAGTCGGGGCGCGCGCCCTCCACGGGCTCGTACTCCAGCGCCGCGCGATCCCAGCCGCCGTGCACGGCGGCGGCCTCGTAGGTGCTCTGCAGGAACGACAGCAGCGTGGCGTCCGGATCGTCGGCGGTGCGGACCGCTTCGTAGGGCAGCAGGTACTGGCCGAAGTCCGCCGCGTAGAACGCCTCCGCGGGCACCACGGCGTGCTCCTTGAAGCCGTCGGGCTCGGGGTAGGCGTAGGCGTAGAATGCGCCCTCCTCGCCGCCGCCGGGCCAGAAGCCGCAGCTGGACAGCTCGTGGGAGTAGCCCTCGACCATCACCCAGTCGCCGCAGTTCGGCGCGCCGCCCGGATGGCGCGGTGCGCGGGCGCCGGTGAAGCGCGTGCAGGCGAGGTCCATCGCGCCCCAGAACAGATGGACGGGGCTGACCTTGCCGGCGAAGCGACCGCGAAACTGCCCCATGACGCGGTCGACCTGTACGAGCTGGCGCCAGAAGCGGTGCGCCGCGTCGGGGTCATAGGCGTGGTGCGTCTCGTCCTCGGCGAACGGGATCGCCGGGTCGACCTCGTTGGGCGCCGCGCTGATCGCGATCTGGATGCCCAGCGAGTCCAGGGCCGACATCGTCTCGGCATGAAACGCCGCGACGGACTTGGGCTCCAGCGCCACCGCGGCACGGCGGCCGTCGTCGGCGCTGATGCGCAGCTCGTGGTCGTGGAAGTCCAGGACCGCCGAGAACGTGCGCGATCCGTGGGGAACGGATCCGGTCGTCAGCCCGCGCGGGGTCACATAGAACGTCGCCTGCCACCAGTGGTTGAGCATCGGCGCCTCGGCAAGGCGCAGCTTGCCGACGATCTGCAGCCACATGTGCAGCGTCTCGCGGGTGTCCGTCCAGTCCTCGACGCGCAGCGAAGGCCACGTGCCGGCCGACGGGCCGGTGTCCGGGGTGCTTGCCATGTCCAGGTTCCTCTCGTTGCCATGTGCGATGAGTTTGCGGCGCGGCGCTGGTCTACACCTGCAGTATCCGTGCTCATCCCGATGAGGAGGTCACAGCGCCATGCCGCAGAGGATCGTCCCCAATCTCTGGTTCGACACCGAGGCCGAGGAGGCCGCGAGCTTCTACGTCTCGGTCTTCAAGGGAGACTCGCGCATCATGAACGTCAGCCGCTACCCCGAGGGCAGTCCGGGCCCGGCCGGCACCGTGATGACCGTCGAGTTCCAGTTGGACGGGCAGCGCTTCGTCGCGATCAACGGCGGCCCGCAGTTCACCTTCGACGAGGCGGTCTCCTTTCAGATCGACTGCGAGACGCAGGCGGAGGTCGACTACTACTGGGACGCGCTGACCGAGGGCGGCAGCGAGAGCCAGTGCGGCTGGTGCAAGGACCGCTACGGGCTCTCCTGGCAGGTCGTGCCGGCGGGCATGGACGAGGTCTTCAACGATCCCGATCCCGCACGGGCGCAGCGTGCCATGCAGGCGATGCTGGGCATGGTCAAGCTCGACATCGGCGCATTGCGACGCGCCGCCGACGGCGTCGAGGTGGCCTGACCGGGGCATCACGATCCGCGAGTTCGCCCCGTCGCAGTCCTGCTCGTGATCAACGTGGCGCACAACGCCGTTCGGAGCGCGGCTCGGCGGGCGTAAGCTCACCGCCATGCCCGACGACGAGGAGCACCGGCAGCTCATGATGGCCGCCATCGCGCTGGAGGGCGAAGCGCACACCGCGTTGCTGGCGGGCGACCGCGACGCCGCGCGCGAGACGTATGGCCGCGCCGTCGAGCGCTACAGGGCGTCGTGGGAGCTCGCGCCGCCCAAGAGCTACGGCCGCCTCGTCGGGCTGATCAAGGCCGGCGTGCTCGGCGGACAGCCGGCCGCCGTGGCGCGCGAAGTGCGCGACAGACTCAAGGACGACGACAACGCCGAGGGCTCTCCCGTCGCCTCCTATGCGCTCGCCGTCGCGGCGTTGATCGTCGGCGACGGCGAGGACGCGGTCGTCCGGGCGACGCGCATGGAGCCGCGCGGGGAGGCCTTCGAGCGCACGGCGGCCGCGCTGAAGGCACTGGCCACCGGGGACGCCGGCGCCTACGAGGCGGCGCTGACGGCGATCGAAGCGGACTTCGCCGCGCGCACTGAACATCTCACCGGCGTGGCGATCGCCGACACCGCGGTCATGCTCGAGCTGCTGGCCGCCGAGCGCGACCTGGCGGTCCGGCCGTCGAGCGCGCTCGTCCCTGTCATCTGACGACGCGCTCGGCACCGCTGTAGACGTTCACGCGCTCCTCGCGCGCGAAGCCCGCAAGCGTCATCCCGCGGTCGCCCGCCAGCGCGATCGCCAGCGACGTCGGCGCGCCGACGCCGACGAGGATCGGGGCGCCCGCGACGGCCGCCTTCTGCACGAGCTCGAAGGACAGCCGGCCGCTGACGCAGAGGATGTGGTCGTGCAGGGGGAGCAGGCCGTCGCGCAGCGCGCGGCCGACGACCTTGTCCATCGCGTTGTGGCGACCGACGTCCTCGCGCACGATCAGCGCCTCGCCCTCGGCCGTGAAGAGTCCGGTGGCGTGCATTCCGCCTGTGCGGGTGAAACCCGGCTGGCTCAGGCGTGCTGGCAGCGCGCAGAGCAGCGAACGCGCCACGACCGGTCCGGCGGGCAGCACCGGCCCATGGACGGCGACCTCTTCCAGCGAGCCCTTGCCGCACACGCCGCACGACGACGTCGTGTAGAAGCGCCGCGCACCCGGGTCGTGCAGCAGTGGGCCGCGCACATCGACGGTGTTGATCGCGAGGTCGGCGGTTGGTCCGGCATCGTGCGCGCGGTCGATCAGGCCCTCGCCGTGCAGGAACCCGAGCGCGAGCTCCTCGTCGTCGCCGGGGGTGCGCATCGTGACCGTCAGCGCCACGCCGTCGACGCGGATCTCCAGCGGCTCCTCGACGGCGACCTCGTCGCGCTCCCCATCCCGCAGCACCGCGGCGGTCATCATGCCGGCCACGACGTCGCCCATGGCGCTACCCGGCGGCCGCGATCGCCGGCGTGCGGCGCGGCTTCTCGGACACCGGCCGCACGTCGACCGCGACGACCTTGTACTCCGGGCACGACGTGTTGACGTCCGCCGACGGGCCGATCAGCAGGTTCGTGCGGACCTCGGGGAAGTGGAAGGCCGTGAAGACGTGGCCCGGCTCGATGCGCGCGGTCACGTGGGCATGCAACTCGATCCGGCCATGGGCGCTTCGCACCGACACGAGCGATCCATCCTCGATCCAGAGCCGCTCCGCGTCGTCTGGATGGATCTCCAGCCACTCCGAGCCGACGAGGTCGAGGTTGTGTGTTCGCCGCGTCATCGTGCCGGCGTTGTAGTGCTCCAGTCGACGGCCGGTCACGAGGATCACCGGGAATGCGTCTGACACCTCGCTGCCGGGCGGCTTGTAGGGCAGCGCCGCAAGCAGCGCGCGCCCACCGGGCAGCTCGAAGGCGTCCTCGTAGAGGATCGGCGAGTCCGTGCCGTCGGCGGCGACCGGCCACTGCAGGCCGCCGCGGCCGATGCGCTCGTGCGAGACGCCGGCCCAGTCGGGCGTCAGCGCGGCGATCTCGTCCATGGCGTCGGCCGGCGTCTGGAACCCCATGTCGTGGCCGAGCGCCGCGGAGATCGTCGTGAGGATGTCGAAGTCCGTGCGCGCGTCGCCGGGCGGGTCGATCGCCGGCGCCACGAGCTGGATGCGCCGCTCGGCGTTGGTGAATGTGCCGCCCTTCTCCAGAAACGAGGACGCCGGCAGGACGACGTCGGCGTAGCGCGTCGTCTCGTTCTCGAAGATGTCCTGCACGACGAGGAGCTCCAGGGACTCCAGTGCGGCGATGACGTGCGTCGTGTCGGGGTCAGTCTGCGCGACGTCCTCGCCGAAGATGTACATCGCCTTGAGGTCGCCAGCGACGGCCGCGGAGAACATCTCGGGGATCTTCAGGCCCCGCTCGCGCTTCATGCTCACGCCCCAGCGCTCCTCGAAGCGGCGCGCAACCGACTCGTCGGCGACCGACTGGTAGCCGGTGAACGTGTCGGGCAGCGCGCCCATGTCCGAGGAGCCCTGGACGTTGTTCTGTCCGCGCAGCGGCAGCAGCGCGCTGCCCCGCCGCCCGACCTTGCCGCACATCAGCGCGAGGTTGCAGATCAGCCGCACGACCTCCGAGCCATAGCGGTGCTCGGTGACGCCCAGGCCCCACATGACGCTCGCCTCGCCGGCCTCGGCATAGATGTGCGCGGCGCGCTGCAGGTCGGCCGCGGGCACGCCGCTGATGCGCTGCACGTCGGCGGGGGTGTAGTCCTCCAGCAGCGCGCGCGTCTCGTCATAGCCCTCGGTACGCGCGGCGAGAAACGGCTGGTCGACGAGCCCGTCGCGCGCCACCACGTGGGCGAGGCCGAGCATGACCGCGGCATTCGTCCCGGGCCTGGGTGACAGGTGCAGCACGCCGTAGTCGGCCAGCTCGATGCGGCGCGGGTCGATCGTCACGAGCTTCAGACCGCGCAGGGTCGCCTGCTTGATGCGCGCGCCGGCCACCGGATGTGCCTCGGTCGGGTTCGCGCCGATGAGGATCGCCGCATCGGCGGCCTCGATGTCGTCGAAGGACCCCGTCGCGCCCGACAGGCCGAAGGACTTGCGCAACGCCCACGATGTGGGGGAGTGGCAGACGCGCGAGCAGTTGTCGATGTTGTGCGTGCCGATCGCGGCGCGCATCATCCGCTGCATGACGTAGCAGTCCTCGTTGGTGGCGCGCGAGGAGGCCAGGCCGGCGATCGCGTCGGGACCGTCGGCGTCGCGGATGCGCGTCAGCTCGGAAACGATCAGCGCGATCGCCTCCTCCCAGGAGGCGCGTCGCAGCTCACCGTCGCCGTCTCGGATCAGCGGCGAATCCAGGCGCTCGCGGTGACGGGAGAACTGGTGGGCGAAGCGGCCCTTCAGGCAGGTGTGGCCCTTGTTCGCCGGTCCGTCGAGCGCCGGCGCGATCGTGATGACCTTGCCGTCGGAGGCGTGCGCCTCCAGCCGGCAGCCGACGCCACAGTAGCCGCAGGTCGTTGTCAGGTCGCGGTCCATGGGGTTACCTCTCGATCATGGCCAGCAGGGAGATCTCGGTGATCGCGTCGGTCGGGCAGGTGTCGGCACAGGCACCGCACGAGACGCACGTGGAGTCGCGAAAGCCCTGATCCATGCCGGCCGCGATGTTCGCGTCAAAGCCGCGGCCGACGGCGGTCAGCGCAAAGGCGCCCTGCACCTCGTCACAGGCTCGTACGCAGCGTCCGCAGGAGATGCACAGTTCCTGGCGCAGCGCCAGGTATGGGTGGCGCAGGTCTTCGCGGCGCTCGTGCACCGCGCCGGGCCAGCGCAGCTCGCCCTCGACGCCCAGGTCCCGCGCGATGGCGGCAAGCTCGGTGCCCTCGCCAGGCGGCTGGGGCAGCTCGGACAGCACGAGCTCGACCGTCGCCGCCGCGATCCGCCGCGCCGTCTCGTCGCGGGTGTCGATCACCATGCCGTCGCGACACAGCGTCGTGCACGCCGGCAGCGGCCCCGATGCGCCCCGTACCCCGACCATGCAGACGCGACACGCGCCGAAGGGCTCCTGGCGCTCGTCGAAGCACAGCGTCGGCACGAACCCGCCGGACAGGCGAACGGCCTGCAGCACCGTCGTGCCGGCCTGTACGTCGACGTCCGAGTCATCGACGATGACGCGCATCAGGCGATTCCCAGCTCGTCGGGGAAGTGTTCGAGCAGGCTGCGGATCGGCGCCGGCATGCCGCTGCCATGCGCGCACAGCGACCCGAGCTCCAGGGTCTCCAGCAGTGCCTCGAGGCGCTCGCGATCGACGTCCTCGTCCGCCACGAACATCTCGTGCGCGCGGCGCAGGCCGATCCGGCACGGAAAGCACTTGCCGCAGCTCTCGGTCGCACCGAAGCGCAGCAGGTGCGTGGCGAGCGCGCGCATGTCCGTCGTCTCGTCGAAGGCGACGATCCCGCCATGGCCGAGCATGCACCCGACCGCGGCGAGGTCGTCGAAGTCAAACGGCGTGTCGAGCAGCGACGCGGGCAGGATCCCGCCGAGCGGCCCGCCGATCTGCAGCGCCTTGATCTGTTGGCCGTCGCGCAGTCCGCCCGCGAGACCCTCGCACAGCTCGCGCGTCGAGGTGCCGAAGCACACCTCATAGACGCCCGGGCGCTCGAAGCGCTCGTTGAAGCAGATGAGCTTCGTGCCGGATGTCGGGCCGGGGCTGAGCTGGCCGTAGCGCTCGGCGCCCTCGCGCGCGACGAGCGGGATGTTGCACAGCGTCTCGACGTTGTTGACGACGGTCGGCAGGCCGTGCAGCCCGCGCTGGGCGGGAAACGGCGGGCGAGCGGATACGGTGCCTCGAAGCCCCTGCAGGCAGGCCAGCAGCGCGGTCTCCTCGCCGACGACGTATGAGCCGGCGCCCTCGACGATCGTCACGTCAAACGCGAAGTCCGAGCCCAGCACCGAGGCGCCGAGCAGCCCGGCGCGCCGGGCCACGGCGACCGCCCATTCAAGCGCCGGCTTGGAGCGCGGGTACTCCGAGCGCGTCAACACGAAGCCATGGTCGGCGCCGACGGCATAGCCGGCCAGCGCCATGCCCTCCAGCAACAGCTCGGGGCGCTCCTCCATCAACAGCTTGTCGATGTAGGAGCCTGGATCGCCCTCGTCGCCGTTGGCGACGATGAACTTGCGCTCGCCATCGGCATCACGCGCGAACTCCCACTTCAGGCCGGCGGGGAAGCCCGCGCCGCCGCGCCCGCGCACCTCGGCGCGCTTGACCACGTCCAGCAGCTCCTCGGGCGTCAGCGTGGCGATCGCCCGCGACAGGCCGGCCCAGTCGTGCCCGAACGCCAGCAGCGCCGGACCGTCGAGCGCGCTGCGCGGCGGTGGCTCGCGTGCCGGCCTGATCGCGCCCGCGAGCACGCGCTCGACGACGCTCGGACCGGCGTCCACCACCTCGCCCTCGCGGACCGCCGGCGCGCTGTGGCAATACCCGAGGCACACGGTCTCCGCGAGCGAGACCGAACCATCCGCGCTGCGCTCGCCCAGGTCACATCCGAGTGCGTCGCGCAGCTCGTCGACATGCGCGTCGGCGGTCGCCGCGAAGCACGCCGTGCCCGTGCAGACGCGGATGTGGCGCTCCCCACGCGGCGCCAGCAGGTCGTCGTAGAACGTCGAGACCCCGTGAACGGCGGCTTCGGGCAGCCCCGAGCGCGCAGCGGCGTCGCGGCGATCCTCGTCTGTGAGCTCGCCGTGGTCGGCGACGGCGGCCTTCAGCACCTCCAGAGCCGTGGGGGCCCCGAGCTCGTGATGGCGGCGGATGATCTCGACGAGGTTGCGCGACATGTGATCGGTCTCGAGTGATCATCGCGCATGGCCGCAGCGTGGTCCACGGGTATCCGTCTGAGGGGCGTCATCTGCGCGGGCGTTCGCATCCGGCGGTGGGGATGCAGTCAAGCGGCGTGCCGGTGATGAGTCCCAGCAACAGCACGATGAACGTCAGTCCGAGGATCGAGTACAGCGCGACCATCAGCCAGTGCAGGGTCTCGCCCTCGCCGAGGCCGGCCCAGATGCGCAGGTGCTTGGTCAGAGCGCCGTAGTAGCGCTTGAGCGCGGCGACGATCGTCGTGATGCGATGCCTCATGCGACCCGCACCTCCTCGCCGTCGACGATCACCGTGTCGCCCCGGCGCAGCTGGCGCCCGCGGCGCCGCTCGACCTCGCCGTTGACGCTCGCCGCGCCCTCCTGCACGAGCTCGCGCGCATGCCCGCCGGACTCCGCCATCCCGGCGAGCTTCAGCAGCTGACCGAGGCGGATCGTGTCGTCGGCGATGGCCACGTCTCGCGCGCCGGGGTCCTCAGCCATCGATGCCAACCTCGACCGCGCGACGAAGCCGTCGCAGGCCCTCGACGATCTCCGCCGGCGCGTGCGTCGTGAACGACAGGCGCAGCGTGCGCGGGTCGGGGTCGGTCGCATAGAACGGGGCTCCGGGCACGAAGGCGACATCGTGGCGCAAGGCCGTGCGCAGCAACGCGCCAGCATCCCAGCCCTCCGGCAGGCGCGCCCAGACGAACATGCCACCGTCGGGCCGGTTGAACGTCGATCCGCCCGCAAGCGCGTGGCCCAGGCCATCCAGCAGCGCGTCGCGACGGCGGCGGTACTCGGCGCAGATGACGTCGATGTGTGCGTCGAGGGTCCCCGTCTGCAGGCAGATACGTGCTGCGTGCTGGTCGACGGTCGACGTGTGCAGGTCCGCCGCCTGCTTGGCGACGGTCAGCGCGCCGAGCAGCGCCTCGGGCGCGCGCAGGAAGCCCTGCCGCATGCCGGGTGCGAGCACCTTCGACAGCGACGACACGGTGACGGTGCGGTCGCGTGCCTCGGCGTGGGCCGCGACCGGCTCCAGCGGCTGTCCGTCATAGCGCAGCTCGCCGTATGGGTCGTCTTCGACAATCCAGAGCCCATGCTCGGCGGCGATCTGCGCCAGACGCCGTCGCCGCGCCCGCGACAGCGTACGGCCGGTCGGGTTTTGAAATGTCGGGATGACGTAGAGGAACTTCGGCGCGTGCTCGGCGATCAGCGCCGGAAGGGCCTCGGGATCCAGACCGTCCTCGTCGCAGGGAGCGGCGACGAGCCGTGCCCCGGCGAAGGTGAAGGACTGCAGCGCCGCGAGGTAGGACGGGCTCTCGACGAGGACGGCGTCGCCGGGGTCCAACAGCACGCTGGCGACGAGCCCCAACGCCTGCTGCGAGCCGGTCGTGACGAGGATCTCGTCGGCGTGCGACGCCAGACCGCGTCCGGCCAAGCGCCGGGCGAGCAGCTCGCGCAGCTGCGGATCGCCCTCGGTGGTCGAGTACTGCAGCGCGCCCGCGACGGAGGTGGGGGAGAGCGCGGTGGCATAGGCCCCGGCGACCATCTCGGCGGGGAAGAGCTCGGGTGCCGGCAGCCCGCCGGCGAAGGAGATGACCTCGGCGCGCTGTGTGAGCTTGAGGATGTCGCGCACCGGCGATGACCGCACGTCGCCCAGGCGCTCCGACAGCGATGGCGGCTGCTCGGGCACGCGCTACATGATCGCGCGCTGCTCAAGAGCGACCGTCGTTCATGGGATTTGCGGGCGGTTCTGCGATCGCTGCTGCTACCGTGTCGCCCATGGGCAGCGCCGCTGCCCGCGAGGTTCTTGTCTCTGAGTGCGCTTATGCGGTTCGGGTCGGCGAATCTCCCGAATCGTTTTGCATGGTCGCCGCGGATGCGTGCGGCCATAGCGAGGAGCAGCTCACTATGTCTTCGAAGTCCTTCGCCGATCTCGGCGTATCCGCCGTGGTGGTCGATGCGCTCAGGGCGCGCAACATCACCGATCCGTTCGCGATCCAGAACCTCGTCATCCCCGATGTCCTCGACGGCCACGACGTCCTGGCCAAGTCGCCCACCGGCTCGGGCAAGACGCTCGCGTTCGCCGTGCCGATCGTCGAGCGCCTGCAGGCCACCGACCGCCGCCCCGGCGCGCTGATCCTGGCGCCGACGCGCGAGCTCGCGCTGCAGATCGTCGACGACATGACCGAGCTGGCGCATGCTCGTGCGCTGTCGGTCGCCTGCGTGTACGGCGGCGCCGGCATCCAGCGCCAGATCCAGCAGGCGCGCAAGGCGCACATCCTCGTCGCGACGCCCGGCCGCCTGGAGGACATCCTCCAGCGTCGCGCCGTCACGCTGGAGCACATCAAGCTGCTCGTCCTCGACGAGGCCGATCGGATGCTCGACATGGGCTTTCGCCCGGCTGTCGACCGCATCGTCGCGCGCACGCCGCGCACTCGCCAGACGCTGTTCTTCTCGGCGACGCTGGAGGGCGACGCCGGCACGATCGCCAAGGCCTACACGACCGACGCGCGCCGCCACGAGCACGTGCCGCCCGTCGATCACGACGCTCCGGAGACCGAGCACCGCTTCGTCAAGGTCCAGCACGAGGCGAAGGTCTCCCATCTCGTCCGCGAGCTGGGCGACCAGGAGCGCGGGCTGACGATCGTCTTCGTGCGCACCAAGCGCGGCGCCGACCGGCTCGTCAAGCGCCTGCGCGACCACAACGTGACCGCGCTGGCGATGCACGGCGACAAGACGCAGTCCCAGCGCGAGAAGGCGCTGGCCCGCTTCGAGCGCGGCGAGGTCGACACGCTCGTGGCGACCGACGTCGCCGCCCGCGGCATCGACGTGCGCGACGTCACGCACGTCATCAACTACGACATGCCCGAAGATCGCGACGGCTACGTCCACCGCACCGGGCGCACCGGCCGCGCGGGACGCTCGGGTATCAGCGTCACGTTCGTGCTCGGCGACCAGGCCCGGGACATGAGCAAGATCGCGACGGACCTCGGGCTGCACAAGGAGTTCTCGCTGAGCGGCATGCCGACGTCAACCGGCGGTGGCGGTGGCGGTGGCGGTGGCCAGGGCCAGCGGCGCCGGCCCCCGCGCCCGGGCCAGCGGCCCGGACGTCGCGAGCGTGAGGCCTCGCGCTCAGGGCGCAGCGGCCGGTAGACCCGGTTGGGCGCCGGCGCTCGCGCACTGACCGATAGCGTGCGAGCGCATGGAGCCTGACGTCGCAGCGCTGTTTTCACCCGACGGCGAGGCGATGGTGTCCGCGCCGCACGCGCGCGGGCCGTGGGACAAGCGCATGATGCACGGCGGCGCGCCCTCGGCGCTGCTGGCCGGTGCGATCGAAGAGACCCAGCCGGGCGAAAACCTCGTCGTGACGCGCCTGACGATCGACTTTCTCAGCGGCGTGCCGCTCGGGCCGGTGCGCGTCGCGACGCGGCTCGCGCGGCCGGGACGGCGCCTTCAGGTCGTCGACGCGACACTCGATGCCGGCGAGCGGCCGGCCTGCCTCGCGCGGGCCGTGCGGGTGCGCCGGGCCGAGCTGCCGGGCGCCGACGCGCAGCCGCCCGGCGCTGCGCCGCTGCCCGCGCCCGAGCAGGGGGAGCCGATGACGCCGTTCGTGCAGGACGGTGAGCAGTACTTCCATCCCGTGGCGTGCGAGATCCGGCGCGTCACCGGCGAGTTCGGCTCCGGCGCGGTCGCGGCATGGATCCGCCTGCGCTGTGAGGTCGTCGCGGGGGAGGCGCCATCCCAGCTTCAGCGCGTCGCCGCGGCGGCGGACTTCGCCAACGGCCTGAGCTGGATCCTGTCGTTCGAGGAGTGGCTCTTCGTCAACACCGAGCTGACGATCCACCTCGCGCGCGAGGCGGTCGGCGAGTGGATCGGCCTCGACGCGCGCAGCTCGATCTCGGCCGCCGGCTTCGGTCTCTCGACGGCGACGTTGCACGACTTGCACGGGACGTTCGGCAGCTGCGCGCAGTCGCTGTTCGTCCAGCCGCGCTGAGTCCGTGCCGCCGGCGCGTCGCTACGGTGGCCGCGAGAATCGGCTACCACCTGTGTCGGGAGGCGAGAACATGGACTACAAGCTCGAGGTCATCGGGATCCACGTGTCCGATGTCGATGTCTCGCTGACGTTCTACACCGAGCAGGCCGGCTTCTGCCTCGATCACGACATGAGCCCGCGCGAGGGGATGCGCGTGGGCAGATGACACCCACCGGCTCGGCCTGCTCGGTGGTGATCGGTCAGGGCATGGCGCTCGGTGAGCCCGGATCGGCGATGGGCGCGCAGCTCGTCGTCGAGGACATCGACGCGGCGCGCGAGGAGCTGGCGGGCCGCGGTGTGGAGATCACCGGGTGCGGCAGCTCGGTCCCGAGGGCTCGACGGGCTCGCGCTTCGCCTTCTTCCACGACCCCGACGGAAGCGGTTGGGCGGTCCAGGAGATCAAGCGGTCATAACCGCGCCGCCGTTCGGTCGGCCCGCTTGCGGTGGTGTGCTGGCTTGGATGCCACAGGCGTGGCATACTCGGGGCACGTCACGCACGCGCGTGAGCACGACCGTTGACGGGCAGCTCCTGTCGCATGCGCGCGACCTGCGCGAAGGGGTGACGGACGCCGCGCTGCTCGACGAGGCGCTCGCGTGCCTGCTCAGCCGTCATCGTGCGGTCGAGATCGACGCGGCGTACTCGGCATACGACGCCCAGCCGATCTCCGAGCCCGACGAATGGGGAGACCTCGCCTCGTTTTGCTCCGCTGCGGCGGCATCGTGAGCGCACTGCCAGCGCGCGGCGAGGTCTGGTGGTGTGAGCTACCCGACATCGGTCGTCGCCCGGTTGTCGTGCTCTCGCGGGACGCGGCCATCCCGCGACTGCGACGCGCGATCGTGGCGCCATGCACCACCACGGTGCGCGGGCTCCCCAGCGAGGTGCCGCTGGCGCCGGGCGCTGACCCGATCCCACGGCGGTCTGCGGTCAACCTCGATTCGGTCGAAAGCGTTTCTCTGGGTGTGCTGGTCGATCGGCTCGGCCGTCTCAGCGATGACCGGATGCTCGAGATCTACGCCGCCCTGGATGTGGCCGTGGCCTGCGGTAGCTGATCCGCTTTGCGGCCGGTCGGGCCCGCAGCACGCGGCCACCGACGTCCGCGCTATATCGCGTTCGTGACGCGGCATTGCTACGTCCCGCGTCAATACGACGACAGGCCGGCGGCCTCGTCCTCCAGTGGTACTCGCGGCCTCGCCGAGCTACCGCGTGACCCAAACCTGTCGCCGCGGTTCGAGCACCGCTTCCTGGTTCCCTCGCAATGCGGATGAGAGGACTCGAACCTCCACGGGGTTGCCCCCACAGCGACCTGAACGCTGCGTGTATACCAATTTCACCACATCCGCTCGCGCGCCCAACCTTAGCAAGGGCACCGTCCTGAACCCTACGGACCGCGCCCGTTTCGCGTCTGCCCAGGCGGGAGGCGGCGGGCGTCCGCGCCGGGGCTCGAAGGGCCCTTTGGTACCGTGATCGCGTCCCAACCGCGCCGCTATCGTCCAGGGGACTAGGACGCCGCCCTCTCACGGCGGAAACCCGGGTTCGAATCCCGGTAGCGGTACTCGAAGGCCCTGCAGGTCATGAGGCTTTCGCCGTTGAGGCTGGACGGCCCGGACGTTTTCACAGCAGCGGATGTGTAAAATCGGGCCATGGGCACGCCCAAGCCGTCCGGCGATGCGCTGGCACAGCCGACGCGCCACCGGCTGTTCGAGCTGCTGGGTGAGCTGCGCCGGCCGGCCGGAACGGAGGATCTCGCTCAGCGCATGGGCCTGCATCCCAACGGCGTGCGGGTCCATCTCGAGCGTCTACGCGAGGCCGGGCTCGTCGAGCGCGAGCGCACGCGTCAGCCACGGGGGCGGCCGCGAGACATGTGGTCGGTCGCGCCGCACGCCCGGCCGGGCCCCGAGCCACAGCGGGCGTACGCCGATCTCGGACGCTGGCTGGCGCGCGCGATCTCTCCGACCGCGCGCAGCCTGCGCGACGTCGAGGCGACCGGTCGGGAGGTCGGCCGCGCGATGGCGGCCGGCGCAGAGGCGGGGACGGCCGAGGAGGCGATGCATGACGCGGTGGCGTCGATGGGCTTCGCGCCGACGCGCCGGGTCGAGTCCGCGGGCGTCCTGACCTACACGCTGTGCAACTGCCCCTACCGCGAGGCGGTGCGCGAAAACCAGCCCGTCGTCTGCACGCTGCACCGCGGCATCACCCGCGGGCTGCTGGACGCGATCGCGCCGGAGACGAAGCTGACCGGGTTCGTCGCGCGCGATCCCGTCGCGGCCGGCTGCCTGATCGAGCTGAGCGGCGGCCTCGCCGAGCAGGTGGCCGACGCCCTGCCACCCACCGGCGCACCCGGTTGACGGTGCTCCGGCGCGCCGGCCCGACGCCAGAGGCATGAAGCGAGACCCGGCGCTCATCTCGCTCTCGCGCGACCATCACCAGGCGCTCGCGGTCGCGCTGGAGCTGCGCCGCGCGACCACCGCGACGGCGAGCCGGGCCCGGACGCGGACCCTGCGCTTCTGGGAGACGGCAGGGCGCGAGCACTTCCGGCTCGAGGAGGAGGTGCTGTTCGTGGCCTTCGCCGGTCACGGCGACCCCCATCACCCGCTGGTCGCTCGCGCCCTGTGCGACCACGTCGCGATCCGCCACCGGATCGACGAGCTCGCCCGCGACGCGGTGCCGGACCCCGATCGTCTGCGCGAGCTCGGCGTCATGCTCGCCGACCACGTTCGCCTGGAGGAGCGCGAGCTGTTCGTCCTGATCGAGCGGACGCTCCCCAGCGCGCAGCTGGAGGCCGTCGCCGCCGCCCTGCGGCATGCCGAGGCCGCGGTGAGCGATGGATGACATGTGGACCGCGGTACGGTGGCTGCACGTGCTCGCGATGGCGTTCTTCGTCGGCGGGCAGCTGCTGCTCGTCGTCGCCGTCGTACCCGTCGCCCGGCGGGCTCCCGATCGCGAGCTGCTGCGCGCGATCGCGCACCGCTTCGGCGTCGGGACGCTGGTCGCGATCGCCGTGCTGCTGGCGACCGGAAGCGCGATGGCGTTCCACGAGGATCTCTGGGCCAGCGGCAGGCTGCAGCTCAAGCTGATCCTGGTCGCGCTCGTCGCCGTGCTCGTGATCTGGCACATGCGCCGCCCGGCATGGCACGTCCTGGAGGTCGCGATCTTCGCGGGGTCGCTGGCCATCGTCTGGCTGGGCCTGACGCTCGTCCACGGCTGATCGATCGACCCACGGACGGCGGTCGGGCCATGCCGCCTTGCTGGGAGGGCCGAGCGCTGATAGTTTTCCCACCACCAATGGGAAAACTACTCTGGAAGGCTTCGCGTGGCTGACCTCATAGACGCCGACCGCGGCTGGGCGCCGGGTCGCGGACCGCTGCTGGACGACCGCATCGACGCGCTCCTGCGCGACCGTGAGCGCGCGAGCAGCGCGTTCTTCGAGGACAATGCCGAGCGGATCGCCCGGCTCTGTCACCGGATGGCGGAGCGCTTCGCGCGCGACGGTCGCCTCGTGGCCTTCGGCGGCGGGCCCGCTGCGCGCTCCGACGCGCGGCACGTGGCGGTCGAGTTCGTTCACCCCGTGATCGTCGGCAAGCGCGCGCTGCCGGCGCTCGGACTCGCGGGGGAAGGGGGCTCGCTCGCGACGCAGGTCGCGCTCGAGGTCGAGGCCGACGACATCGCGATCGCCTTCGGCGGCGAGGCCGAGACCGTCGCCGCCACGGCGTCCGCCCGCGCGCGCGGTTGCCTGACGATCGCGTTCGAAGACGACTCGGGCGCCGAGTGGCAGCTCGTGCCGCCCGCCGGCGCCGAGCCCTTCGTATGCCAGGAGCTCGTCGAGACGCTCTACCACGTGCTCTGGGAGCTCGTCCACGTCTTCCTGGACAACCGAGGACTGCTCGAAGGCCGCTCGGCGCGGCCGGTGCACGACAGCGGCGCGTCGAGCTTCCTGTATCCGTTTCTGGGCGAGCAGGAGCACGACCTCGAGGCGATCGTCGCCGACGTCCGCGCGTCGGTGCTGATGAAGGCCGACGAGACCTGCGCGCTGCGCGCCCGGACCCTCACCGAGGGGCGTCATGCGCTGCTCGCCGCCGCCGCGCAGCTGCGCGACCGCCTCGACGCCGGCGGCCGTCTGCTGGCGCTGGGCAACGGCGGCTCGGCGACCGACGCGATGGACGTCGTCGCCGACTTCCGCGCGCCGTTCGCCGACGGCCCGGCCCGGCGCGCGCTGGACCTCACCGAGGACACGTCGATCATCACCGCGATCGCCAACGACATCGGCGTCGACGCGATCTTCTCCCGCCAGGTGATCGCCCACGGTCGCCGCGGCGACGCGCTGCTGGCGCTGTCGACGAGCGGAAACTCGCAGAGCGTGCTCGCGGGCCTGCGCGAGGCGCGCACGCGAGGGATGCTGACGATCGCGATGGTCGGCTACGACGGGGGCGCCGTCGCCCGCGACGGGCTCGCCGACCATGTCATCGTCGCGCCCTCGGAGCACATCCCGCGCATCCAGGAAGCACATGCGAGCGCCTACCACGCACTGCGCGAGCTCGTCGAACGTGCCGATCGCGCACTCCAGAAGGCCGCATGACCGACGACGCCGGCGACGACCTCGTCGAGCGTCCGCGTCGCGTCATCGGTCAGCGCGACGGCCGCGGGCGCGGGGCGTGCGGCAGCGCGCGCCCCGCGAGGACGAGGACCTGCGCGCCGAGGACGACGTAGAGGACCACCACCCCGAGGGCGCCCGCCTGAGGAAGGCAGCTCCCGGGCGCCAGCTGAGCGGCTGCGAGCGCGCTGGACGGCGAGTTCGGCAAGGGCGACGAGCGCGCGGTCACCGAACGGCCGTGACCCGGGGCCGTCGCCGGCCGCGAGCGATCGCGGACGTACTCCTGGACGAACCACGAGGGTGGCGGCATGGATCGGTCGCTGGAGTCGGTGGCGGAGGTCATGCGCGCGGGCGTCCTGAGCGTCACGGGGAGAACATCGCTCGCCGCCGCCGCGCGGGTCATGCGCGAGCACGGCGTGCACGGCGTGCTGGTCGTCGGCGACGAGCACGAGCTGCTCGGCTGGGTGACCGCCCGCGGGCTGCTGCGCCACAGCGCCGAGGACTGGCGCCGGTTGCCGGCGGCCGACGCGATCAGCGAGCCGTGCGTCGCGGTCGTCCCGTCGGCCAGCATCCGCGACGCGATCGATGCGATGACCGGTGCGGATGCGTCGCATCTGGCGGTCGTGCGGCCCGGGGGCGGCGCGCCTGAGGGCGTGATCGCGGATATCGACGTCGTCGCGCACTTGTCCGGCTGAGGCGCGGCGGGGCGATGGTCAGCGACGCCCAGCCGGCTTCCCCTCCCCACGCGGACGGGCGAGCACCCGCCGCCAGTCGACGTTCAGCAGCGTGGCGAGCAGCGCGAGCATCGCCAGCTGCGCCGCGATGCCCGCCGGCGATCGCAGGCCGTCCAGCAGCGAGTCGCCGAGCGTGGCTTGGGCCGCGTCGGCGGCACCCACGAACAGCGAGTAGCTGACGACGCGGCCGGCGAAGAACGCCAGCACGAGCGGGCCGATCCGGGCGCCGGTCAGCCCGGCGGCGACGAACAGCTGCGCCGACGGCACGGGCGACAGCGCGAACAGCGCCAGCCCGGCGACCGCGCCGGCGGGCCGGTCCTCGACCGCGGAGCGCAGCGCTTCGAGGCTCGCGCGGCGCCGCGCCGACAGCCGTCCTCGCAGCGCGCGGGCGCCGTGCGCCAGGGCCCATCGGCCCGACGCGGCCCCCAACGCGCCGGCGGCGACCAGGGGCACGGCGGCGACGTCGAGCCCGAGGCGCAGCGCGACGAGCACCGTCCAGGTCGGCGGGCCGAACGCCGGCAGCAGGTTGACCGCGAAGACAACCAGGAACACGAGCGCCGCGTCTGCCACGGTCGCACGCTACGAGTTCGGGCTCCGGGCAACCACCGCGCCGTGCCGCACATGCCTGCGGGTTCCCCGCAACATTGCCACAATGCGCTCAGCTCAAGATGGCCGACGATCACTGCAGCGACGACCATGTCGACGAGCCGCGGCTGCGCCGCCTGATCGACGTCGGCCGCGGGCTGCTGGCGCAGCTGGACCCGGAGGCGCTGCTCGACCAGGTGCTCGAGACGGCACGCGAGGTCACGGGGGCCCGCTACGCGGCGCTCGGGATTCTCGACGGCGAGCGGCGCGAGCTCGAGCGTTTCATCACGCGCGGGATCGACGCGCAGACGCATCGCTCGATCGGCGACCTGCCGCGCGGGCGCGGCATCCTCGGGGTGCTGATCGACGATCCGCGACCGGTCCGGATTCCCGACGTCGGCACGCACCCGAAGTCCTACGGCTTCCCGCCCGGCCACCCACCGATGCGCAGCTTCCTCGGCGTGCCCGTGGTCGTCCGCGGCGAGGCGTGGGGCAACCTGTACCTGACCGAGAAGCAGGGCGGCGGGGAGTTCGATGCCGCCGACGAGGAATCGATCGTGATCCTCGCTGCCTGGGCGGCGATCGCGATCGAGAACGCCCGCCTGTACGACGCCGTGGCCGCGCGGCGCGACGAGCTCGAGCAGTCCGCCCGGCGCCTGGAGGCAGCGCGCGCCGTCGCGGTGGCCGTCGGCACCGAGATGGAGCTCGAGCACGTGCTCGAGCTGATCGCCAAGCGCGGTCGCGCGCTCGTGCAGGCCCGCAGCCTCGTGATCCTGCTGCGCGAGCGCCAGGATCTCGTCGTCGCCGCGAGCGCCGGGGTCACGGAGCGAGCGACCGGTGCGCGCGTGCCGGTCGAAGGGTCCACGACCGGCCAGGTGCTGCAGTCGCGCAGCGTGCAGCGGATAGCCGACGTCGGCGCGCAGCTGCGCATCTCCGCCGACCAGCTCGGGGTCGTCGGCGCGCGCACCGCGCTGCTGGCGCCGCTGACCTATCGCGGCCGCGAGGTCGGCGTGCTCGCGGCATTCGACCGCGGCGCAGACGCGGCCGGCTTCACCGAGGACGACGAGGCGACCCTGCGCGCCTTTGCCGCCAGCGCCGCGACCGCCGTCGCGCTGGCGCAGACCGTCCAGCACGACCGCCTGCGCCACTCGCTGGAGGCGGCGGAGGCCGAGCGCCGGCGCTGGGCGCGCGAGCTGCACGACGAGACGCTGCAGGGCCTCGGCGGGCTGCGCGTGATCCTGACCTCGGCCCGCCGGCGCGAGCAGGATCCGGACCTCGCGGAGCTGCTGCAGGACGGCGTCGCCCAGGTCGAGCGCGAGATCGAGAACCTGCGCGCGATCATCACCGAGCTGCGTCCCGCGGCGCTCGACGAGCTCGGCCTGGCGCCGGCGATCGAGGCGCTCGTCGACCGCGTGCGCGTCGTCGAGGGGCTGACGATCGACGCGACCCTCGAGCTTCCCGCCGGCGAGCGGCTCGGGCCCGCGCTGGAGACGACCGTCTATCGGCTCGTCCAGGAGGCGCTGACCAACAGCGCCAAGCATGCCCGCGCCGAGCGCGTGCGGATCTCGGTCGCCTGCGCCGGCGAGCGCCTGGAGGTCGAGGTCGCCGACGACGGCATCGGCTTCGACGTGGACGCCACGAGCAGCGGCTTCGGCGTCACCGGCATGCGCGAGCGCGTCGAGCTCGGCGGCGGCGAGCTGGCGATCACGCCGAGCTCGTCCGGCACGACGGTGCGCGCCGTGCTGCCGCTGTCAGAGCTCGACGAGCCCCTGGTCGATGGCATATCGGACGAGATCGGCGCGTGAGGAGCGGCGCAGCTTCTGCTGGATGTGCGAGCGATGGCTCTCGACCGTGCGGATCGAGAATCGGCCGATGGCCGTTGCCGAACCGTGGACCTGCATGGGCGCGTCTCCGGCTGCATGGGCGGGGGACTGGAGATCGAGGCCGGCTGACCGCGGCGCGCCTGCGCGCCGCCGGGCGTCAGGCCGCTACACGAGTCCCTGCAGCAGCGCGCCGACCACGTAGGCGAGCGCCGCGGCGGCGCCGCCGAGCGCCACGGTCTCCAGCGCCGAGCGCCAGGGCGGCTGCTGGACGACGCGTGCCTTGAGCATGCCGACGGCCGCGAAGGCGACCATCGCCAGCGCGGCGCTCCATGCGAAGGCGCGGTCGATCCGTCCCGGCGTGAGCGCCTCAACGACGAAGATCAACAACGGCAGGAAGCCGAGCGTTACGAACGCGACCAGCGTCGTGGCCGCCGCGCGCAGCGGGTTGGCGCTGTCCTCGCCGTAGCCGAGCTCCTCGCTCATCATCGTGTCGATCCAGACCTGGCGGTCGGAGGTGATGACCTCGACGACGCGCTCCAGGTCGGCGCCGTCGAAGCCCTTGTCGGCGAAGATCTGGCGCACCTCCTCGCGCTCGCCCTCGGGGACGAGTCGCACCTGGCGCTCCTCCTCGCGGCGCGCGCGCTGGCGCTGCTGGTGCTCGGCGCGCGTGCCCAGGAAGTTGGACACCGCCATGCTGAAGCCGTCGGCGACGAGGTTCGCCAGGCCGAGCACGATCACGACGCCACTGCTCAGGCCGGCACCGGCGACGCCGGCGACGACCGCGAACGTCGTCACGACCCCGTCGATCGCGCCGTAGACGAAGTCACGCAGGTAACGTGGCGGCGGCGGAGATCGCAGGCGGTCGCGCACGAGCGCCGGCACGTGCTCGGAGCGCAGGTGCTCGATTGGGAGGTCGCCGCCGCTGCGGCCGGCGCGCGTGCTGCTAAGGATCCTCATCACGGGCTCGCGAGCCAGGCCCCTGCCTACGGCACGACCAGCACTGGTCGCTCGGCAGCGTGGGTCAGCCCCGCGGAGACCGAGCCCAACACCGACGAGGACAGCGCCCCGCGGCCGCGGCGGCCGACGGCGATCGCGGCGGCCCGCTCCTCCTCGGCGACGCGCAACAGCACCTCGGAGGCCGGATCGGCTGACTCTTCGCATCGCGCACGCGCGTTCAGACCCAGCTCCAGCGCGCGCCTTGCTGCCTCTTCGACGGCTTGGCGCTCGCGTTGGGCCTGCTCCTCGTCGAGGCTGGCGACGATCTCGCGCAGCTCGCGCAGCGGGAGCGCGGCGAGCGCGCGGCCGGTCAGCGTGTGTCGCAGCCCCGACGTCCAGGCGCGCACGACCACCAGCTCGCGCCCGGACCCGGACAGCAGGCGCGCACAGGCCATCAGCGTGCGGTCGGCGTCGTCGGAGCCGTCGTGCCCGAGGAGGACGGGGCCGTCGGAGGCCGGTCCCGTGGCCGGCGCCGGGACGATCAGCACGGGGATCGGGCTCTGGTGCAGCAAACCGGTGGCGACCGACCCCAGCAGCGCCCGCGTCACCGCGCGGTGCCCGCGCGTTCCGCAGACGACGAGCTCGGCCTGCGACTCGTGCGCGAGCTTCAGCAGCGCCGGCAGCACCGCGCCCTCGGCCTCGAGCACCTGGGCGGTGGCCCGCAGTCCCGCGGCTGCGGCAGACTCGGCGCCGTCGCGTGCGTCCTCGCCGGCGGTCCGCAGCGCCGCCTCGCGCAGGCGCTGGGCTGCGGTCGCGATGACCTCGTCGGGCAGCGCCGCGCGCGCGGCCGCGCCCGCGAACGCGCCGAGCCCGTCGGCGACAGCGACGACGAGCGCCTCGGCGCCGGGCAGCAGGCGACCGGTGACCGCCACCGCGGCCGCCGCGGCGGGGGAAGCGTCGTAGGCGACGACGGCGCGCGGAGCGGACACGCTGCAAGCATGACGCGACCCACCGGCAGGCGCCTCCGTGGTTTTCCGCGCCGACGTGTGGAGCAGCACGGTCGGCGCGGGTGGGGGAAGGGCTAGCGTGCCACGTGCTTCAGCTCAAAGAGTTCAACGACGCACCACCGTCTCCCTGAAGTCGGTCCCGGGCCCGGACGCGCCGATCGCCGAGATCATGCACCACGGCTTCATCGCTCTACCGGCGAGCGCGACGCTCGCAGACATGGCGTCGACGATGCGCGACAACGAGGTCCATGCGCAGATCGGGGCGCCGCGAGGCGGTGCTCCGAGCCCGCAGCTTGTTCATTGACGCTGACTGAATCGGCGCTGACTCGCAGTGGTCGTGCGTCTCGTGGCGCTCTTGGCGATGACGCCGTGTTGTGTGCGCAGGATCGTGCGGAAGACGATGCGCTGCTTGACGTGGGGGCCGCTGAGGTCGAACGCGTAGCAGCCTGGACCCGGCAGGACGGTGGAGGTGACCGTGTAGGCCCAGCGGCCGGAGGAGCGGGGCAGTCGCAGCGCGGGCTGGACCGCGGCGCGCAGAGCCGTGGCCGTTTTCGGATCGGGTCCGTTGAAGAATCCGACGGCTGCGCGACTGCTCAGTGACGTGGCGCGGACGGTGATCTCGCCGCGCGCGAGCGGGCTGATCGCCCACAGCGTCTTGTGCAGGTACAGGCTGCCGCGCCGGACGTCGTCATCGAGGGTGACGACACCGAGCGCAGCGGGTGGCGCCACCGGCATGCCCAGGACGGGGTAGGCGGGGCCGTCACCGAGCGTGATGGCCACCCCTTTTGCCGTTCGTCCTCCGGCGGTGCGCGGACACGCAGCGGCCGCCTTCGACCCGCTGACCGTCGACGTTGACGTCGCCTTCGACGGACTGCTCGGCGGCGAACTGCCGCAACCGGTCACGGCGGCGACGGCGCACGCCAGCCCCAACCCGAGCACCGAGAGCTTCATCCGGTCTTGCATGCGCGGTTGCATCGGGCATCGCGAGAGTCGCCGGTGGAAAGCGCCAAGCCGGTGGCGGCTTTGCGGGCCAGGGCGCGGTCGCTGTCGGTCGCGTCGGGAGCACTGATGACCCAGACGGAGAAGCGGTGGCGCTGGGCTTCGCCGCCGGCTCGTTCCCATCGCAGCCCGGGCCAGCGGCGCGCCGGATTGGTCGGCGCGGATCGAAAGTCGCCGGGTTGGGGCCAGGGACGGCGCGGTATCGGCGCGAAGGCGTCGGAGGACGGTCCCTTGCGGTCCTCGCGTACCCACAGCAGGACGCCGTTGGCGGGAAAGGCGTCGAGTGCGCGCGCCGGGAAGGAACGTGGGAGGCGGCGGGCGGTGCGCGCGCGGCGCGGTGGCGCGGACGCCAGTCCCGGCAACGCACGGTTGCTGGTGAAGAACAGCGTGCGTGGACGGCTGTAGCGGCGTGGAGACGTGGTGGCTGCGGCGGGCCAGCGCGGTGGGGTGCGGATGCCGTCGCTCGTTTCGTCTTCGAGCGTTCGCCAGCCGGCGTAGGGGTCCGGTGGCGGCGCGGGCAGCGTGGAGAAGCGCAAGCTGTCGAGGACACGGAGGACCTGCGCGTGGCGTGCCGCGGTGGCGTTCTTGCCCAGCGCGACGTGCAGTTGGAACGCGCGGCCGGCGGCGCGGAAGCTGATCAGGTAGCTCGGGATCTGCCAGCACTCGAAGTCGGACAGGTCGCGTCGGCGCAGCGCGAAGTGCGCGGGCCGCGGCGGGAAGCCGCTGCGGCGCAGATGCGCCCAGACCGCGCCGAGCTGCGGGCGGTACTCGAACAGGTAGACGAGAGCGCCGTTGGCCGGGAGATCGCGCTCGGCCCGGTCGGGGCTGCAGTTGCCGCCACGCCTGGTCGGGTAGGAGGTCAGCAGCAGGCGCTCGACCGGGTAGGAGACAGCGGTGATCGGCGGGGCTATGAGCTGCCAGCTGCGGGGATTGCGGACGCTGACCCCGCCGCCCACCTCGGTCCGTGTCGCGCCGTCGCTGGCGCCAGTCGCCGGGGACGCCGGGTCGATCGTGCTTGAGCAGCCCGCGAGCGCGATCAGGATGCAGGCCGCACCACACAGCAGCGCCGCGCCGACGGAAACCGTGTGAGGGCGCCGCGGCATGCCTATCCCCACCCGGCTGCGAGCGCGACCGTCACCGATGACCGGTCGGTCGATCCGTCTGCCCGGCGGATCGCGATGAGCACCCTGGCATCCTTGGGATGCGTGCCCTGCCAGTAGTAGCGGCCGCGATCGGGTGTCACCTTCAGCGGCCCGCGAATCAGTCCGGCGGGCTTCAGGTAGCCCTCCCAGTACCGGGGGCCGCGACCTCCGAGGCCGCCGGCATGCAAGAGCAGTGCCCGGCCGTTGATCGTCGCCGTCACCCGCTTGGCTGGTTGCTTCAGCCAGACCCCGACCCCGACGCGGTCACACGCGATCGAGTTGGCCTTCGAGCATGCCACGCCGAGCTGCGGGTCGCGACGCAGGTAGCCCTGGCCGCGATCGGCGAGCCTCGTGGCGGCAGCGCAGCTGTCTTTGCCAAACGCCAGCCGCAGGTGGGCCGAGCGGCGCCCGGGACTGGTGACGGTCATCGCGAGGCAGCGCGGGCCCGCGACGACGATGCCGCCAAGGAAGTCGGTGTCGGCCTGCGGGCAGGCGCGGAACGTGACGGATGGGTCGCCGTCGGCCACCCGGTAGGCGCCAGGCGCCCCCGGGCGATCCTGATTGCGGGCGCGGCGGCCGTAGATGAGCGCCACCGATGACCGCTGCGCCGAGGCGACCGCGAGGGTTGCCTGCGATCCGGCCGCGACGCGCACGACAGCTTCGCTGACCGCGTAGCTTCCTCGCGGGGTCTGCTGCAGGGTGCGTTGCGCAGCCCGCCGTTGGTGGCCGCTGCCGGGATCGGAGGCGAGGAGTCCCAGCGCTTCGCGCGCCGGTGCGAAGGCCGCGGCGGGCTGGTCGGCGTACTGCTTGATACACGCGAGCGTGAGCGGTCCGCTGACGACGCTCGTCGCCTTCCAGCCCGACCCCAACGGGCTGGGATTGCTCCCGCCCTCGGCACAGCCGACGGTGGAGGACGCGGATCGCGCCGCGGAGGAAGGTGTCAGCGGCCGGCGGCTTTGAGACCCGCACGCCGCGATGCTGGTGCAGATGAGCCCGACCACGGCGACTGTGCATCGACACTGCATGCACGACATACGCGGCCGCGGGCGTCTGAGGTCCCGCGTGGTGTTGCCACGGACCATTGCGTGGGGGGTGCTGCAGCAGCGATCCAGCGGCGCTTTACCCGCACTCGGGATGCTCGCGCCGGGGTGGCGCTGGGGCACAGGCGGGTCGTCACGATCCGGTGGCCGGCGATCACCCGCCCGCAGGTCCGTAGCGCGTGCGGAGCGCGAAGCGTGGGATCTACCGATGTCGGCACCGGCGGGTCGGCGTACCGTCGTCGCACCAGTCCTCAGGCCCAAGGGAGCGTCCTCGTGTTCTCAACGATCATCGCCGGAGTCGACGGCCACGCCGGCGGGCGCGACGCCACGGCGCTGGCGGCGACGCTGGCAACCGGCAGCGGCGCGCGCTCGCCCACCGATCCACGTGTGCCCTACCCCGCAGGGGGCGACGCCCGAGATTGCGACATCGAGCCGCCGACACATCCCAGGGGAGAGGACCGAACATGACCACGACGAGCGTTCTGCTGCTGCTGCTGCTGTTCTTCGTCGCGATCGCCATGCACCTTCGCGGCCACGGCGGTCAGGCGGGCGGACGTGGCGGCAGCGACGGCCGCGGCCGGCGATGAAGCCGACGAGGCGCAATCCACCGACAAGCCCCGACGGGATGGACCAGTCCAGCCATCTGGCACCCGAGGACGTCGCGGGCAGCCTGAGCCTGCCCGGCGCCGTGTCGCTGGGCACCGGCGTGATGATCGGAGCCGGGATATTCGCGCTCACAGGCCAGGCCG
>JAJCYD010000037.1 GCA_029263125.1 Solirubrobacteraceae bacterium
GACGGTCGTCAACTTTATCAACCGCAACTTCGAGAAGCTGGCGTTTTGGAGGCATAGTCCGTCCCCGATGGAGGAGATGGCCAAGGCAACGGTGGATGGGGTCAACCGTGCTTGGGGAGGGCTGGATCAGCCCGTTGTGGACCCGCTGATGAACGACTTCGACGTGCTGAGTGCCCCCGGCTTCGGGGGTGGGGGCCGAGGCTTCGGGGGATCGTCGGGCGGCGGCGCTCCCACCATTCAACTGGTGATTGACAAACGGGTTATCGGGGAGGTTGTGGGGGAATCGTTGCGTGAACTCCTACGGGCCAACACGACTCTGGCCTGGACGTAGATTGCCCGACCCCTCAGCGGTAAAGGTGGAGTTGGGATTGGCTGCTGATCCCCTTGACGCGCTCTCAACTGTGACCTGGACGGACATCTCGACTGACGTGAACAAATGCACGTGGACCAGCGGCAGGCAGAGAGAGGGCGAGCCTTGCCGGGCCGGTACCGCCACGGTGGTGGTCGACAACCACTCCGGGGACTACGACCCGATGAACTCGTCCGGCGCCCACTGGCCGGACCTGCTGCCCATGAGGCGGCTGCGGATCAGTACGGAGTACGACTCAGGCACCTACTACAAGTTCACCGGCTACGTCGATGAGTTCCGGGTTGATCGACACAACGCCCACCACTCGACGGTCACGATCAAGGCGACCGACGCCTTCAAGTTGCTGAACCTGTTGGAGATGACGGACCCCTACGGGCACGCTGTCCTGGCCGCATCACCGCGGGCCTTCTACCGCTTCCAGGAGTCCGGCAGTTCCGGCCGCTTGCCGTTGGCCGACTCGTCCGGCAACGGCCACGCTGCTGAGTTGTTCAACCCGCTACAGACAGTGAACGACATGCAAGAGGGCTACGAGCTCGTCACCCGCGATTGGGCGCCGGGGGGGCACCTGGTGTCGTTCGTGGACGAGGCTCGCAGTGTTGGAGAGACCGCCGAGGCGTCGGGCTACGCTATGGCGCCGGACGCCGGGGTACTGGGAACGGCCGACTTCTCGATTAGCCTGTTGTACCGGCGGACGGATGGGAACATCAACCGCTACGGCGCCCTCGTTGGGCAGGTGGAGCAGTTCGCATTCACGGACCCCGGCGACAATCTCAGTCTGCAGGAGTACGACTACGGCGAGGACACCGACACCGGCATCGGGCCCCTGGCGCTGAACCTGCGCGTAATCCGGGCCGGGGTGGATTTACTGGACCTGCACCTGCAACTGGGGTGGACTGATTCGCTGGGTAACTTCGTACCGACCCTCCCCGGGAGTCAGGGGCTCGATCAAGTAATCCTGACCCGCTCAGGTACAACCTTCACCCTCTACTACAAGTCCGGGCACCCTTTGGCTCAGGACGCCGCGGCGATCTCGACCTCCGGAGTGGCGTCGGCCAACCCCTCATTCATCAGCCCGAAGCTGTGGATGGGGACGATCTCCGGTCACAGCTACATCAACGGGGTGTTCTACGGCTACGCGGGGCATCTGGGCGAGGTTGCGGTCTACCCGACGGTCTTGACCTCCGACCAACGGACGGCGCTCTACAGTGCGTTCAATCGGTGGTGGCATGACGCCCCCGGAGAGCGCATCGGCAAGATCCTCGACCAGGTGGGCTTCGCTTCGGCTGACCGCGACCTTGAGGACGGGGTGTCGTCATTGGGCATGTTCACCGGTGGCTCGTCGGCGCTGTCGCACATCCAGGACGCGGCCAGGGCTGAGGACGGAATCTTCTTCTTCGACGGCGAGGGGAAGGCGGTCCACTACGGCCGTCGCCACCTGATGGAGGCGACCCGATCCACGACCACCCAGGTTGTGTTCGGTGATGCCGACGACGGAACTGAGGTTCCCTACGAGGCCGGGGGCCTGGACCCCGCGATGGAGGAGGGCGAAATCTACAACGAGGTCATCGTCCAGCGGGCCGGGGGTACGCCGCAGAAGGCGACTAACCCCACGTCGATCTCCACCTACGGCCGCCGCACGCTGTCGGAATCCGGGCTGATCCTGGATTCGGACACCCAGGCGCTGGCCCGGGCGCAGTTCAAGGCTGAGCAGTATTCCGAACCGGTAGCCCGGGTGCGTGCCCTGATGTTCGCTGAACTGGACGCCCTCCCGGTTTCCTCGACCGTTCCGCCTGCGGTGGGCCTCAAGCTGTGGGACCGCGTGATCTACCGTCAGCGGTTGGTCAACTCCGCACTGTGGGAGCAGGACTCAATCGTGGAGGGCATGAGCAGCACCTACGAGGCCGGGTCGGGTACCTTCAACACTACCGTCTATCTCTCGTCCCTCCCGGCGGCGCTGGCCGATGGGGGGTTCTGGGTGCTGGGAGTCAGCGCCTTAGATCTCGACGCAAAGCTGGCCTACTGATGTTGCAGGACATCCACTCCAGTCTGCACGCCCCGGCCCGGTTCGGCCTTCCTGCCGACCGGGAAGCGGAGTCCGCCATGCGGGCGGTGGCGGCGTCCCGGCGTGAGGAACCCCGCATCCCCGCCGAGATCGGCCCGTACGCCCTGCCGGTTGTGGTGAACCACGGACGGTGGGTTGTGGAGTGCCCTTGTGGTGGGGCTCAGCTTGCCTCCCGGACGGATCGCCGGTTCTTATGCGTGGACTGCCGCAACGTGCTGTTCGGCGGCAAGTGGGTGGCCGTGGAGTGGCCGGAGCGAGCGGCGGCGCTGGAAGCCGAGTTGATGCGTCGACCCCTGGCACCAATGCGCAACTGGCGGCCGGATGAGCCGATGGAGGCCGTTCAGGAGTTGACCACCGAAGCACTTCGTGAAGCTGAACAACTCGTAGAAGGGTTCCGCCGATGAGTTTTCCGGTCCCGCCCCGCACCTGGGTCGCGCTCGAAGTTCCGACCGCGGCGATCATGAACGCCCACATCCGGGACGCCCTGATTGACCTGGACTCCCGGGCGAACGTGCAGCACGCAACCGTCGCCACGCACCAGACCACAACCAGCACAAGCCTTACGGACCTCTCTACTGTCGGCCCATCTATCACGCTGGTCACCGGCAGCCTGGTGGTCATCGGGATCACCTGCACGGCGTACAACGGGACCGCCAACAAGTCGTACAACATGTCGTTTGCCATCTCCGGCGCTACAACGGCCGCTGCGGCCCTCTCCCGGGCCATCCGGTTCAAATCAGTCGCCGCGGCTGACGTGGGCGGGATGTCCCGGGTAGCAACGTTCGTGGTGACGCCCGGCTCCAACACCTTCACCGCCAAGTACTCCGCCGATTCAGGCAGCACGGCCCATTTCCTGGACCGGCACATCTTCGGCTGGCCCGGCAACAAGCTCTCTTAGGAGGTCATTAGGTGGCATCGGTAACCCTCACCACGGTCACGTCCGAGCAGGTGGCAATCGCTAACTGTCTGGTCATCCTGACCCCGGCGCAACTGCCTCAGTTCGGACCGTCGCCGAAGGTCACAGTGGCGGCGGCCAAGAAGGTCTCGGACGCTAGCGGGCTGGTGACCTTCGTTAACGTGGAGGCAGGTACCTACTCGGTGCAGGAGGTCGACCCCACCCGCAACCACCGGCAGACCTACTTTGTGTTGGTGCCGGATGACTCGGATCCCCATTGGGTGGGAGACATCCTGGTCGACCCCCCCGGTGAGCTACCTTCAGCGGCCCTCACGGTTGAGATCGCCCGCGCCACCGCAGCAGAGGACGCCCTGTCGGACCGGATCGATCCCCTGGAGACCGGGCTGACCGACGAGATAGCAGACCGGATAGCGGACGTGGACGCCGAAGAAGCGGCACGCATCGCAGCAGACGATGTCCTGTCGGACCGCATCGATCCCCTTGAGACCGGGCTGACCGACGAGATAGCAGACCGGATAGCGGACGTGGACGCCGAAGAAGCGGCACGCATCGCAGCAGACGATGTTAGCGCGCAAAGACTCCTTGCTCTTGCTTACCCGAGGTTCGAAGACTTTCGTCGCTCAGATGGGCCATTTGCAAATGGGACGGTACTGCCGTCGGGGCAGGCGTGGGTGACGGCCGGAACCAGTAGCGGGACA
>JAJCYD010000038.1 GCA_029263125.1 Solirubrobacteraceae bacterium
GATGGCGAGACCCGGACTCGAACCGGGGACACCACGATTTTCAGTCGTGTGCTCTACCAACTGAGCTATCTCGCCGCGGGCGCGGAGGATACCGCTGCCCCGCGCGCCGGTTCAGCGCGCCCGCCCGGCTCGCACGGCGCCGCACCGGGGGGTGTGTCGAATACGTCTCGCCAGGCGCGAGATATTCGACACACCCCCCGGTCGGGCGGGCCGCTACCCGGTAGCCCAGGCCAGCAGCTCGGGCAGCGGGTCGATCGGATAGCCGCCCCCCACGCGCCAGCCCACGTTCCAGATCTCGACGTGCAGGTGCGGGCCGCTGGCCGTGCCGGTCTCGCCGACCTGGCACAGGGGCGTGCCCGCGGCCACCAGCTCCCCCTCGACCACCGTCGTCGAGCGGCGGATGCAGTGCGCGAAGAAGTAGTCGCGGCCATCGATCGCGTCGAGCACGACGTACTCGCCGGCCGCACTGGCCTGGTAGCCGACAGCAGACACGCGGCCCGGATACGGCGCGACGACCGGCGTGCCTGCCGCAGCGCTGATGTCCTGGCCCTCGTGGATGTGACCGGGGCGTCCCGCGCCAAAGCGGCCGTCGGCTGCGCCGAACGAGAAGGTGCCGGCGACGGGAAACACGCCCGCGCCGCCCGGAGATGGAGCCGGGGCGGGGAGGGCGGACGACGTCGCACCGCGCGCCTTCTTGCGACCGCGCACGACGATCCGAGTGCGCCCCGGTGTGCGAGCGCTGCGGCGAAGCACTCGCCCGCGCGGGTCCTTGACGTGCAGTCGCACGAGGTAGCGCCCGGCGCGCACCGGCACGTTCGCCGGCCATTGCGCCGTCACCAGGTGCCCGGTCCGAACCAGACCGGCGTCGATCCGCGCCACCGCGACGTTGCGCGGGGCGCGCAGCACGACGATGCGCGCGGCGACCGCCCGAACCCCGCGCTGGCGCACGCGAAAGCGCAGCCGGGGCGCAGCGTCGCCGGCGGTGAGCGCACGCGGCGACACCTTCAGCTGGCTGGCGACCGGCCGGGCGTCGGGCTTCGGCGCGCCGGACTCAAACGCCGTCCCGCCGGTCTTCGAGCCCTTCGCGGCCTCACCGTCAGCCGGCGCGACCGTGCCCAGCGCGAGCAGCGAGAGGAGCGCAACCGACCCGACGAATCCACTCAAGCGCACGACGACCAGGGTCAGCGATCAGCGAAATCCCTGCAAGCGCTGCATGCAATCGCCCCGTCAGCGCTCAAGCATCCGCGCCATCACCTCGAGCGCCCCCGCCTTGTGCAGTGGCTCGTTGAGGTTGCCGCACTTCGGCGACTGCACGCACGACGGGCACCCCAGCTCGCACGGGCATTCAGCGATCAGACGGTGCGCGTCGGCGACGAGCGTCTCGAAGCATGAAAAGCCCTGGCGGGTGATGCCGACGCCGCCGGGGTGACCGTCGTAGATGAAGATCGTCGGCCCGCCCGTCTGTGGGTGGGCGTTGGTCGACAGGCCGCCGATGTCCCAGCGGTCGCACATCGCCAGCAGCGGCAGCACCGCGATCTGTGCGTGCTCGGCCGCGTGGATCGACCCGAGCAGCACCTCCAGCGGGAAGTCGTCGGCCAGCAGGTCGCCATCCAGCTCGTACCACAGCGCCTGCGTCTGGAACGTCGTCTCGGGGAGGTCGAGGCCCTGCAGGTCGACGATCTCGTGGCTGGGAAGCTTCTTGCGCTGGTAGGCGAGCACCTGGTCGGTCACGTTCACCCGCCCGAAGGAAAGCGTCACGCCCATCGTCGACCGCCGTTCCAGCAGCGCCTCGATGTCGGTCATCGTCTCCTTCTTGGGCTGCGTGTAGAAGTCGCCTCCAAACGGCTCGACGAGCGCGCGGCGCGCGTCGAGGTCCAGCTCGCGCACGAGGTACGGGCGCGCCTGATGTAAGTACACCGCCCCGTCGTGGACGGTCATGTGCGAACGCCCGGAGTCCACGGTGCCCAGCAGCTCGCCGCTGACGATGTCGACGATCGCCACCGAGTCCGGCGACGCCGAGCGCAGCGAGACGCGCGCCGCGGGGTAGTCCTCGGCGTGGCGCAGCACGTAGCCGTCGTCGCGGCGAACGAGCTCGCCCTCGGCCTCAAGTGCCTGCGCGTGCGCCTCCCACCGCGGCCCGAGCGTCGCCGAGTCAGCAGCGCTCAGCGGTCCCTCGTGGGCGGCGCACAGCAGATGCGCGAGGTGGATCGGCTCGTTCTCGTACTCGAGGATCGCGGCTTCCACCGGACGGTCGAGGAACTCGTCGGGGTGGCGGCAGAAGAACTGGTCCAGCGCGTCCTCGCCGGCGACGTACAGCGCCAGCCCGCGCCCGCGCCGGCCAGCGCGACCCCACATCTGGCGCAGCGAGGCGACCGTGCCCGGGAAGGTCACGACGACCGCCGCATCCAGCGCGCCGATGTCGATCCCGAGCTCCAGCGCATTCGTCGTGATGACCGCCAGCAGCTCGCTGCGCATGAGCTTGTCCTCGAGGTCACGGCGCTGCTGGGGCGTGTAGCCGGCGCGATAGGGAACCACGAGATCTGCCAACGCCGGGTCGGCCAACGCGACCAGCCGCGCCACGAGCTCGACGGCCTTGCGCGACTTGATGAAGCAGATCGTGCGCGCCCCGCTGCGGGCCAGCGACGTGATGATCTCGGCCGCCTCGCCCAAAGCCGACGCGCGCGTGCCCAGCGCGGGATCGGTCAGCGGCGGGTTCCACATCGCGATCTGGCGGCGCGCTCCCGGCGAGCCGTCGCGGTCCACGAGCGCGATCTCCTCCAGGCCGGTCAGGCGCTCGGCCAGCTCGACGGGGTTGGCGATCGTCGCGCTGGCCAGCAGGAAGCGCGGGTCGGTCCCGTAGGCGTTGGCGATCCGCCGCAGACGACGCAGGACGTTGGCCACATGCGAGCCGAAGACGCCGCGGTAGACGTGCGCCTCGTCGACGACGACGACCGCGAGGTTTGAGAAGAAGTCCCCCCACGCGCGGTGGTTGGGGAGGATGCCCATGTGCAGCATGTCCGGGTTGGTGAGGACGAGGTTCGCGCGCCGGCGGATCTGCGTGCGCTGCTCGCGCGCGGTGTCGCCGTCGTAGATCGCCGGGCGCACCTGCTTGGACAGGCCGAGCGCGTTGATCGCGCGAGCCTGGTCCTGCGCCAACGCCTTCGTCGGATACAGGTACAGCGCGCGCGCCTTGGCGTCGCGGCAGAGGACGTCGAGCGTGGGCAGGTTGAAGCACAGCGACTTGCCCGACGCGGTGCCGGTCGTGACGATCGTCGGCCCGTCCCACGCGGCCTGCAGCGCCTCGGCCTGGTGGCTGTAAAGCGTCGTGATTCCGGCGTCGAGCAGCGCGGCCACGAGCAGCGGGTGCAGCGTGTCGGGCAGTGGCACCACAACGGCCTCGCGCGCGCCCTCGAACGCCTCGCGCACGAGCCGCTCGTCAGACCGGCCGGCGTCCAGCAGCGCGCTCCATGGCTGGATGTCGGGGGTCACGGACACGGCGCGACAGATCCTACGAGCGGCCCCCGACGCCGGCAGTGCGAATCGCGCGGAGTTTCCGGCGGCGAAACTTCTTTGGGCAGCGTGTCGATTTCGCTCGGCCTCGTTCGACACGGGGGTACAACCCACCAATCACCACGAGGAGGCAGCAATGCGTTTCATGGTTCTGGTCCCCGGCAGCCCCGAGTCCGAGGCGGGCGAGATGCCCAGCACGGAGCTCTTGGGCGCGATGAACGCCTACAACGAGGAGCTCGTCACGGCGGGCGTCATGCTCGCGGGCGAGGGTCTGCACCCGACCTCCAAGGGCGCCAAGGTCCGCTTCGACGGCGGCGAGCGCACGGTCATCGACGGGCCGTTCACCGAGGCCAAGGAGCTCATCGCCGGCTACTGGGTGTGGGAGGTCGCGTCGCGTGACGAGGCGATCGAGTGGCTCAAGCGCGCGCCGTTTGACGGCGGCACCGAGATCGAGCTGCGCCAGATCTTCGAGGCCGAGGACTTCGGCGACGAGCTCACCCCCGAGCTGCGCGAGGCCGAGGAGCGGATGCGCCAGCAGATCGCCGAGTAGTGGGGGCCTCGGCCACGCATCGCGCGATCGACGCCGTCTGGCGGATCGAGTCGGCCCGGCTGATCGCCGGGTTGACTCGGATCGTCGGCGACGTGTCGGTCGCGGAGGATCTCGCCCAGGACGCGCTGGTCGCCGCGCTGGAGCAGTGGCCCGAGTCGGGCATTCCGGACGTCCCGGCGGCCTGGCTGATGTCCACCGCCAAGCGCCGGGGCATCGACGCGCTGCGCCGGCGGGTCACGCTGCAGCGCAAGCGCGAGCTCATCGGGCGCGACCTGCAGACGTTGCAGCAGCTCGACCAGCCCGATCTCGCAGCGCAGGTCGACGAGGTGCGCGACGACATCTTGCGCCTCGTCTTCATGACCTGTCACCCGTTGTTGTCCGCGCAGGCGCGGGTCGCCCTCACCCTGCGCTTGCTCGGCGGACTGTCGACGCCCGAGATCGCCCGCGCGTACCTCGTCTCGGAGGGCACCGTCGCGCAGCGCATCGTCCGTGCCAAGCGCACGCTCTCCGAAGCCCACGTGCCCTTCGAGGTCCCCGGTCGCGGCGAGCTGGCCGATCGCCAGTCGGCCGTGCTGGAGGTGATCTACCTCGTCTTCAACGAGGGCTACGCCGCCACGGCGGGCGAGCGTTGGACCCGGCCCGCGTTGTGCGAGGACGCGCTGCGCCTGGCGCGCATCCTGGCCGGGCTCATGCCGCGCGAGCCGGAGGTTCACGGCCTGCTGGCCCTACTGGAGCTGCAGGCCTCGCGGCTGCGGGCGCGGGTGGGGCCGTGCGGCGAGCCGGTGCTGCTCGCCGATCAGGACCGCGCGCGCTGGGACCACCTGCTCGTGCAGCGAGGACTGGCCGGCCTGCGGCGCGCCGAGCAGCTCAGCCGCGCGCTGGGTCCCTACACGCTGCAGGCCGCGATCGCCGCCTGCCACGCGCGCGCCCGCAGCGTCGAGGAGACCGACTGGCAGCGGATCGTCGCGCTGTACGACGGCTTGGCGGCGCTGACCGGATCCCCCGTCGTCGAGCTCAACCGCGCTGTGGCGGTGACGATGGCGTTCGGGCCGCAGGCCGGGCTCGAGCTCGTCGACGCGCTGGCCGGCGATCCCGCGCTGCGCGGCTACCACCTGCTGCCCAGCGTGCGCGGCGACCTCCTCGTCCGCCTGGGGCGCCTGGAGGAGGCGCGCGAGGACTTCGTACGCGCGGCCGGCCTATGCGACAACGAGCAGGAGTGCGAGCTGCTGCGGTCGCGCGCCGCGGCCTGCGGCACCTGACGCGCGACGGGGGCAGTACTCCGGCGCCGGCCCGCGGCCACCCAGACGGCTTGCGATAGTACGAGCGCCTTGAGCCTGCGCAGCTTCCATCATTCGGAGTTTCCGGCCGATCGTCTGCGCGCCGAGCGCGAGGAGTCGATCTCGGTCTGCGTGCCCGCTCGCGAGGAGGCCGCGACGATCGCCGGGGTCGTCACGCCGCTGATCGCGCTACGCGAGGCGGGAGTCATCGACCAGGTCGTCGTCGTCGATGCGGACTCGGCCGACGGCACGGCGGCGATCGCGGCGCGGCTCGGAGCGGAGGTCCACAGTCAGGTCGAGCTCGTGCCCGACTGCGGGCCCGTGATCGGCAAGGGCGACGCGATGTGGCGCGCGCTGACGGTCCTGACCGGCGACCTCGTCTGCTTCGTCGACGCCGACAGCGACGACTTCGGCGAGCACTTCGCCTGCGGACTGCTCGGTCCGCTGGTGTGCGAGCCCGGCGTGCAGTTCGTCAAGGGCCACTACCGGCGCCCGTTTCGCGGCGACGACGGCGGGACGGCACCCGCCGGCGGCGGGCGGGTCACCGAGCTGACCGCGCGGCCGCTGCTGGCCGCGTTCTATCCCGAGCTGGCGGGCCTGCGCCAGCCGCTGGCCGGGGAGATCGCCGCGCGCCGCGACCTGCTGGAGCGCAGCGCGTTCTGCACCGGCTATGCGGTCGAGATGGGCCTGCTGCTCGACGTCTACGCCGACGTCGGGCTGGCGGCGATGGCGCAGGTCGACCTCGACGTGCGCCAGAACCGCCACCAGCCGATCGAGGCTCTCGCGCCGATGGCCGCCGCGGTCCTGGCAGCGGTCGTGTCCCGCCTGCGACGCGAGGAGCGGCTCGCCGGCGCGGCTCCGACCGCAGTCGTCGACGAGGTGCTTGAACGCCCGCCGCTCGTGCAGCTGCGAGCGCTGCGCGGTCCGGCCTGAGCGCCGTGCGCGAGGATGTCGCCGTGCGCGCGCTGTACGTCGATCTCGACTCGACCCTGCTGGGGCCCGATGGCGCGCTGCTGCGCGGCGGCGACAAGCAGTTCTCGCTGCTCGGGGTGCGCGCGCTGGAGGCCTGCCACCGCGCCGAGGTCGAGGTCGTGCCGATGACCGGACGGCGCAAGGCCACGGTCGCCGAGTTCGCGCGCCTGTTCAGCCTGCGCGCGTACATCTACGAGGCCGGGTCGTGCCTCGTGCTCGACGGCGAGGAGCTGTGGCTGACCGGCGACCTGCTGCCCGGGGAGCAGGGAACGATCCACGACCAGATCGAGGCCTCGGGCGCGCCCGCGATGCTGCTCGAGCACTACGCGGGGCGCTTGGAGTACCACGACCCCTGGCATGACGGCCGCGAGGTGTCGCATCTCTTTCGCGGTCTCGTCGACGCGCGGGAGGCCGACGACGTGCTCGCGCGGACCGGGCACGGCGCGCTGCGACTCGTCGACAACGGCGGCGTGCACCGGCGCTCCCCGGACCTTGTGGGCCTCGAGCAGGTGCGCGCCTACCACCTCGTCCCGCGCGGGGCGTCGAAGGCCAGCGCCGTGGCGCGGCACATGCGCGCGCGGATGATCACCCCTGAGGAGGCGATCGCCGTCGGCGACTCGCGCGAGGATCTGGAGACCGCCACCCATGTGGGGGCGTTCTGGTTCGTCGCCAACGCGCTGGAGCGCGACCCGACGCTGCGCGAGGCGATCACCGGACGCTCGAACGTGCACGTCGCCGAGGGCACGCACGGCGCGGGCGTCTACGAGGCCGTCGTCACGACGCTCGCGCGCCGCGACTGCTGAGTCAGCGGGAGGCTATCGGCGACTTCGGGGTGCTCGTCCTCCGGCGCGCGGGCGACGACCTCCTCGGCGGCGGGCCCAACGGCGACCACCCCGAGGGAGAAGGCGGCGAGGGCAGCCTTCAGGGGCGCGGCGGCGCCGGCATGCTCTTGGACCGCAAGCACCGCAAGGACCGCAAGGACCGCATCCGCCGCCGCGAAGACGTTCGCCGCGGCGCCACCCGCCGGTAGTAGCGCGCGCGGCTGCTGATTCACCGCGTCGTGACGTACCGTCTCAGCGCTGCCCCCCCGAGGACCATCAGTGCTGCGGCGATCAGCACCCAGAGGATGGTCATGCCCGTGAACGGGAGATCCGGTGAGCCCGTGCTTGTGCCGGTGGTTGTGCCATCGCCGCCCGTCCCGGTCGTCGATCCAGGGGTCTGGGTCGTGTCATCGGACGCCTCATCGGACTCCGTTCCCGGCGTGGCGGTGGTGCCGCCGGCGCCAGGACCGGTGCCCGGCGTGGTGGAGGTGCCGCCCGCGCCAGGCCCGCTGCCCGGCGTCGTGGTGCCGCCGGCGCCGGGCCCGGTCCCCGGTGTGGTGGTGGTGTTCGCAGCGGCCGGGGTGATCACGATGTCGGCAGTCGCGGTGCCCGACGTACCGTTGCTGCTTGTGACCTGGTAGGTAAAGCTGTCGGATCCTGCATAGCCGGCGTCGGGTGTGTACTCGACGGTGCCCGCCGCCTGATCGATCGGTGCGAGAGATCCGTGGGACGGACCACTGCCGACCGCATAGGTCAGTGGCGCCCCGGTCGTGTCGTTGGCGACCAAGTCGACGGTCACCGGTTGTCCTACGGCCGTCGTCGCTGAGGTGTCCATCACTGATGGTGGGGTCGGAGCCTGCGTCGAACACTCGGCGCGGGTGATCCTGTTGGTGTCGAGGGTGACGGCGGCGTTGCGCGCCAGCGCTCGGCCATGGAGCGTCGCGCCGGTCTTCATCGAGATGGCGGTCAGTGCCAGGATGTTTCCGACGAACTGGGTCGCTGTCTGGATGGTTGCCGAGCTACCGACCTGCCAGAACACGTTGCACGCCTGAGCGCCGTTTCGAAGCAGCACCCTGGTGTTCGGGATGCCCGATGTCGTCCCGGCGGCGGTGATGAGTGTGCCCGTCTTCGCCTGAAAGACGAACACCGAGTCTGGATCGCCGCCGCCGTCAAGCGTCAAGTCGCCGCCGACAGCGATGTCCGCCGCAGAGGTGTAGACGCCGGCGACCAGCGTCTGGCCGCCTCCGAGCGGCGCCGAGATCGCGGCGCCTCCCGTACGCCCGAACGCATTGTCGTAGGCGATCGTCAAATCGCTCTGGGCCTGTAGGGCGACAGCGTCCGCGGCGTGCATCGTGCCCGCCGTCAGAATTCCGGGTGGAAAGCCCGTCACGGCCGACCCCGGGCTCACACCAAGGTCGCCGCTGATAAGGCTGGGCCCCGTATTGGTAACGGTGCTGCCCGCCAGGACCGCGAAGCTCTGAGTGGTGCCCAAGGGCACCTCGGCCGCCCCAGCGCTCGAAGCGAGCAGACCCATGACCAGCAAGACCGCCAGCGGGCTGAGCGCCAGTGGCAGTGACCGCCGGCCACCGAACCGACCGTGTACGCGACGGCGCCCGCCGCACACCGCAACGGCGGTAGGAAGGTTCGCGAACGCCATCATCTTCTCCGTCCTGTAGTCGTCCGCAGCGCGGAGGGTTCAGCCACGCTACAACGATGCTGTTTCCAATGCAATACATGCGAAACGGCATGCCGCCAGAACCGATCTAGGATTGGTGATGGCTCGCGCTGTCTGCTGTGGTGATGTGTATCTCTGAAACTCGGAGTGCCGGTCACGATCACCAGATGACAACTTGATCCGCTAGGCGTCAGTAGGTTGGCACGCCGGCGGTACTCAACGCTTCAGTCGGCGACCGGTGCGTGCTCGCACGCGGGTCAGGAAGTCCGGCGCGACGGGTCGCCAGCGGGCGGGTGGCGGGACCGTCGTGCGCACGAGCGCGACCCAGTCGCCGAGGGGCATCTCGCCGGAGATGAGTTTGGCGAGACCGTCGGTGACCGGGGCCTCCAGCCCGGCGTGGTTCAGCGCCCGCGCGAGCAGCGGGACGGACTCCAGCGACTCGACGGCCTGGCCGATGCGCTCGGGGATCTCGGTCGCCGGCACGCCCGCGGCAAGCAGCTCACCGGCACGGCGGTTGCGCGACTGGGGCGCGAGCACGGTTGCGACGAGATCGCCGGTGCCAGCAAGCCCGAGCAGCGACTCGGGCCGCGCGCCCTGCCCGTCGGCGTAGCGCCAGACCTCCGCGAAGATGTGCCCTGCCGCGGCGCCCGCGGCGTTCAGGCCCTGCGCCTCGGTCGCGCCGGCGGCCAGGCCGGCGGCGTTCTTCGCCGCGCCCGCCAGCTCGACGCCGATCGGGTCGTTGGACTGCTCGCAGACGACCCCCGCGCGGATGAAGACGCCGGCGAGCGCGAGCGCGAGGTCTTCGTTGGTCGAGGCGGCGACGAGCCCCGCCCCCTCGCTGACCATCTCGCGGGCATGCGACGGACCGCCGATGCATGCGACGCGCGCCTCGCCGAAGCGCTCGCGCAAGAGGATCGTCGGGGCGAGCCCATGCGGCGGCGTGAGTCCTTTGGCCAGCGAGATCACGGCGCTGCGGCCGGGCAGGCCGGCCTTCTTCAGCCCGCCGATCGTCGCGGCGACGCCCGTTGACGGCACGCCGAGGAAGACATAGTCCGCGCGCCCGAGGCCAGCCTCCACATGTTCGATGCGCAGCTCCTTGGGCAGGTCCACGCCGGGCAGATAGACGCGGTTCTGGCGCTCGTCGAGCAGCACGCGTGCCTGTCCCTCGGTACGCGTCTGAAGCGTCGTGCGGAAGCCGCCTCGAGCCAGCAGCACCGCGACCGCCGTGCCGAAGGACCCGGCGCCGACGACGATCGCACGCCGCGTGGGCAGCGAGAGACTCGGACGGGAGCGCACATCAGGCACGCGGCGAGGGTACTCGCGAATGCGATCATCTCCGGGTGGCCGATCACACCAGCGCGACCCTGCGCCATGTCGACTTCCGCCGCGACGCCGAAGCTTGCGCGGCGATCTACGAGCCATATGTCGCGGGCAGCGCCGTCTCCTTCGAGGAGGACGCGCCCGACGCCGTGGTGATGGCGCAGCGCATCGAGACCGTCACGCGCTCCTACCCGTGGCTCGTGCTCGAGCGTTCCGGCCTCGTGATCGCCTACGCCTACGCCGCCTCGCACCGGCCTCGCGTGGCGTACCGCTGGGCGGCGGAGGTCGGCATCTACGTCGACCCCGCGCACCGCCGGGCCGGCGCCGGTCGCAGGCTGTACGCGGCGCTGCTCGATCTCCTGCGCCGCCAGCGCCTGCGGATCGCCTGCGCGGGCATCACGCTGCCAAACGACGCCAGCATCGGCCTGCACGAGGCGTTCGGCTTCGAGCCGGCCGGCGTGCAGCGCGCGATCGGCTTCAAGTGCGGCGCCTGGCATGACGTCTCCTGGTGGCAGCTTGACCTCAACCCCGGTGAGCAGGGCCCGCCCCGGGAGCCGCTGGAGCCCCAGCGACTCCCGAACTGATCAGCCTCCAGCCGAGCGCCGGTAGCGCGACACCGCCAGCGGCGCGAAGATCGCGATGATCACCAGCGACCACACGACGGCGCCCCAGACGCTGTTGCCCGCCGGCTGGCCGTCGACCCACAGGGCGCGCATCGCGTCGACGACGATCGTGAACGGGTTGATCTCCGCGAACCACTGCAGTGCACTGGGCATCGACTCGACCGGCACGAACGCCGACGAGATGAACGTCAGTGGGAACACCGCGATGAAGCCCAGCGAGTTCGCGGCCTCCGGTGAGGAGACCAGCAGCCCCAGCAGCGCGAAGACCCACGAGAACGCGTAGCCGAAGAGCAGCAGGATGCCAAAGCCGCCGAGGATCTCGATGAGGCTTCCGTTGAAGGAGAAGCCGATGATCAGGCCAGTCCCGAGCAGCACGAAGATCGACAGCGCGTTCGTGACGAGGTCGGAGGAGGTGCGTCCCGCGAGCACCGCCGGACGTGCCATCGGCAGGGACCGAAAGCGGTCGATCAGGCCCTTCTTGAGATCCTCGTTGAGCCCGAGTGCCGTGACGAAGCCGCCGAAGGCGATGTTCTGCACGATGATCCCGGGCAGCAGGAACTGCTTGTAGTCCTCATATCCCGGCGTCTGGATCGCGCCGCCGAAGACGTACACGAACAGCAGCAGGAACATCACCGGCTGCACGGTGAAGGCGAGCACGAGGTCCGGCGCCCGTGTCAGGCGCACGAGGTTGCGCTCGGTGATCACCATCGTGTCGGTGACGAGTCGTCTCATGTCGTCTCCTCCTCCTCGTCGGCCGCCTCGGTCACATGGCCGGTGAGCGACAGGAACACGTCGTCCAGTGTCGGGCGGCGCAGCCCGAGGTCCTCCACGCCCACGCTCGCCTCGTCCAGGCGCCGCACGGCCTCGACGATCGTTCCGCTGCGCCCGCGCACGACGAGCTTCACCAGCCCGTCCTCGGTGTACGGCGCCTCGTCGGACATGGGCGCCAGCGCCTGCGCCGCGACCTCGGCCGCAGCGCGATCTGACAGCCGAACCTCCAGGCGCTCGCCGCCGACGCGATCCTTCAGCTCGTCCGACGTACCCTCGGCGATGACGCGTCCGTGGTCGATGACCGCGATGCGGTCGGCGAGGCGGTCGGCTTCGTCGAGGTACTGCGTGGTCAGCAGCACGGTCGTCCCGTCGGCGACCAGAGCCTCGATCGTCTCCCACAGGGCGATCCGGCTGCGCGGGTCAAGGCCGGTGGTCGGCTCGTCGAGAAACACCACGGGCGGCTTGGCCACGAGCGCCGCCGCGAGGTCCAGACGCCGGCGCATGCCGCCCGAGTACGTCTTGGCGGGGCGATCGGCGGCATCGAGCAGATCAAAGCGCGTCAGCAGCTCGCGTCCGCGTTCCTTGGAGGCCGCTCGCGACGCGCCGTACAGGCGACCGACCATCACGAGGTTCTCCAGGCCGGTGAGGTTCTCGTCGATCGCGGCGTACTGGCCCGCGAGGCCAATCTTGCTGCGCAGCTGTTTGGCGTCCTTGATGACGTCCAGGCCCGCGACGGTGATCGAGCCCTCGTCGGGTGCCAGCAGCGTCGCCAGCACGCGGATTGCCGTGGTCTTGCCGGCGCCGTTGGGCCCCAGCAGGCCGAGGACCGTGCCGGGCGCGACGTCGAGGTCGACGCCGTCGAGGGCCCGCACCGTGCCGAAGGACTTCGACAGCCCGCGGATCCTGATCACGGGTTCGCCGGGCGGTGCGGTCACTCCAACGCCGTTCGCGGACTCCGATGTTGTGGCGGGTGAAGGCATACGGGCACCCATCTCTCGTGGTTCGGGGTGGTCGGGGTGTGTCTTGCAGGTCAGACGGCACGGGGCCGGGGAACTCATCGCTGCGTGTCGATGTGGGCAACCTATGATGCATCTAGGCCAGATGCTGGCCGCAACATGTGAGATCGTGCGCTCGCATGCACGGCACCTCCGGACGGCTGCTGAAGCTCCTCTCGCTGCTGCAGACCCGGCGCGACTGGCCTGGCGCCGAGCTGGCCGTGCGCCTCGCGGTGTCGCCGCGCACGATCCGCCGCGACATCGAGCGCCTGCGCGATCTCGGCTACCCGGTCGATGCCAGCACCGGTCCCTCGGGCGGCTACCGGCTGCACGCGGGCACGGCGATGCCCCCGCTGCTGCTCGACGATGACGAGGCCGTGGCGATCGCCGTCGGCCTGCGCACGGCGGCAGGAGCATCGGTGACGGGCATCGAGGAGACCGCGATCCGGGCGCTCGTCAAGCTCGAGCAGGTGCTGCCCTCGCACCTGCGCCGCCGCGTCAACGCGCTGCAGTCGGTGACCGCGACGCTGCCCGCGTCGGGTCCGACGATCGATCCAGAGACGCTGACGACGATCGCCGGCGCGTGCCGCGACTCCGAGCGGCTGCGCTTCGACTACAGCGCGCGCGACAAGACGGAGTCGATGCGGCTCGTGGAGCCGCTGAGCCTCGTCAACCTCGGCCGCCGCTGGTACCTCGTCGCCTGGGACTGCGATCGCGAGGACTGGCGCACGTTTCGCGTCGACCGCCTCCAGCGCGCGCGGCCCGCGGGCGCTCGCTTCCACGCGCGCGAGCTGCCCGGCGGGGACGCCGCCGCCTACGTCGCCTCGAACCTGTCACGCGCGCCGTCGCGCCATCAGGCACGCGTCACGCTCCACGCGCCGGCCGCGCAGCTCGCCGCGCGCTGGCCGCACACGCGCGACGCGCTGACGCCGCTTGACGAGCACTCGTGCGAGTACCGCACCAGCGACGACTCGCTGGACTGGCTGGCGCTGCGCATCGGCATGCTCGGCTGCGAGTTCGAGGTGCACGAGCCGCCCGAGCTCGTGGCGTGCCTGGGTGAAATCGCGCGACGGTTCGCGCGAGCCGCCGGGGGGTGAGTCGAATGACTCTCGGCCGGCGCGTCATCTTCGACACACCCCGGCGGGGTGCTCCGCGCGGCCGGCTGGCTAGAAGCCGTGCATCGGGTTGTGCGGCGGGGCGGGGTTGTCACGCGGCGGCTCTTCGGCGCCGCGCTCCTCGGTCGCGGCCGGCACGACGGGCGACGGCATCCCAGGCAGCTTCAGTTTCATCTTGCGCCCGTCCTTGAGCTTCAGCTCGTGCGGCTTGGGCGTCAGCGGCTCGCCGGGAATCGCGCTCATGCGTCGAGGCTACCGGCCGGTCGCCTCGCTGGCAACGGCTGCGGCGAGCGCGGGTATCGTCCGCCTCCAGATGCCGTCGCCGATCGACCCGCAGACGACAACGAGGACTCCGCACCCCGAAGATGTCGCGACACGCTGGATGTGGCTCGGCGTCGTGATGCCGATCGGCTTCGGGTCGTGGGTTCCGCTCGTCGCCGGCTACCGGGCCCGCCACACGGCGTGGATCCTCAGCGGCATCGTCCTCGTGGCGCTGTCGATCTTCGCGTTCGGCTACTCGACCTACGAGACCGACGAGTCAAAGAACGTCGGCGGCGGGCTGCTGGTGATCGCGTGGATGCTGTCGGGCGCGGCGTCCTTCGCCCTGCGCCGGCCGTACGCGCGGCGGATGGCGCTGCAATCGAGCTATGACGACCGCATCGTGCTCGCCGAGCACGTCGACTCCGAGCGCCGGGCGATGATCGCGCTGGCCGCCGAAAACCCCCGGCGGGCGGTCGGGCTCGGCGTCGGCCGTCCCGATCTGCCGGGCTCGCGCCACGGGCACGTCGTAGACGTCAACCACGCGCCCGCGCAGGTGCTCGCCGGGCTTCCCGGGGTCAGCGACGAGCTGGCGGCGCAGATCGTCGGCCTGCGCGACGAGCTCGGGTGCTTTGACTCGATCGAGGACCTCGGGGCGCTGATGACCCTGCATCCGCGCGTCGTCGACGCGATGCGCACCCGCGCGGTCGCGCTGCCCGACTGATCAGAGCGCCTGCGCCAGCCGTTCGCCGACGGCCTCGATCTCCTCGATCGTGCCGGCCTCGACGATCGCCTGGATGTCGAGGATCCGCAGGTCGAAGCGGTCGATCGCCCGGGCGCCGACGACCGCATGGCACGGAATGCCGGCCTGCCGCGCGCGGACGGCGATCTCGCCGGCCGCGCGGCCTCGCAGCGTCCCGCCGTCCAGGCGCGCCTCGCCGACGATCACCGCCCTCGCTGCGCGCATCCGCGCATCCAAGCTCAGCTCGTCGAGCACGAACTTCGCGCCCGCGACGAGCCGCGCGTCGTGGTGGGCCCACAGGACGCCGGCGATCCCGCCGCCGGCGGCCGTCATCGCGACCCCGCGCGGGTCGCGGCGCAGCCCATCCGCCGCATCGGCCCACGCCCCGAGCGACTCGCAGAGCACGACGAGCGCGGCGCCGCGCAGCCCGCCGCCGTCCGCGATCGCCTCGACCGCACCCGCGCCGCCGTCGAAGGATCCCGCCGCGCCGGCCGCGACGATGACGAGCTCGGCGCCCGCATCGGCGGCGGCGGCGACCCGCGTGCCGGTCGCGCGCGCCGACTCGGCGTGCTCGACGATCGCCGCCGAGCCCTCCTCGATGAGGACGAACCCGTCCGCCGTCTCGCCGCCGAGGACCGCCAGCAAGACCTCGATCGTCCCGCGTCCGCCGCCGGCGACCGGGCAGAGGTCCGGCGGCGCGAGTCCCGCGCGCTCCAGCCCACGGCCGATCGCCGCCGCGACCACGGGCGCGCGCGGCCCGTCGCCGAACGCGTCGGGGGCCACGAGGACTGGCATGCTGTTCGCCATCGCGGCGAAGCTGTACACGACGCAGCACCGGGCCGCGGAGTCGGGGCGCCTCGCCGCGCCCGCGCGGATCGCTCGCACGCGCCTGATCTGGCTGCTCATGCGCCTGCTGCCACACGAGCGCATGGGCCGTCTCGCCGCACGCGGCGTGCTCGGGCCGCTGAGGCCGATCACCGCCCGTGGCGAGCTGGCGATCCTCGGCGGCCTGGGCGTCGGGCTGCGGCTCGACGCGACCACATTCGATCCGTGGGGCGCGCAGGCCTATCCGGTGCTCACGGGCACGCACGAGATCCAGGTCGAGCAGGCGCTCGTGCGCTCCCTGCGCGCCGGCGATCACGTCTGGGACGTCGGCGCGAACATCGGCTCGCTCGCGCTCGTCGCCGCGCGCCTGGTCGGTGAGGACGGCCGCGTCCTGGCGATCGAGCCCGACGCGACGTGCGCCGCCGCGATCCGCTGCAACGCCGCTCTCAACGGCCTGCGCCAGGTCGAGGTGATCGAAGCCGCGGCGGACCGCCAGAGCGGCACGGCGGAGCTGCTCGTCGTGCGCGACCGCCTGTGGACGCGGCTTGCGAGCGTCGGCGACCACGACCTCGCCGAGCGGCGTGTGACCGTGCCCGCGATCGCGCTGGACGACGTTGACGCCCCGGCCCCGACCCTCATCAAGATCGACGTCGAGGGCGCCGAGCTGGACGTCCTCGCGGGGATGGCGCGCCTGCTGCGCGAGCAGCGCCCCCTCGTCGTCTGCGAGATGCACGGGCGCAACGCGGAGTTCTGCGCGGCGATGACACAGGCCGGCTATGTCGTCGAGAACCTCGACGGACCCGAGCTGGTCCACGACGCGGGCGGCAACGTGCATGCCCTGTGCACGCCGCTGCACGGCTGACATCCTGTGCGCGGGATGGCCCAGCGCGAGTACACGACGCTCGAAGTGGCAGGCCAGCAGCTGCGGCTCTCCAGCCCCTCGAAGGTCTACTTCCCCGCTCACGACGGGCGCCCGGCGATCACGAAGCTCGACCTCGCCGAGTACTACCTGCGCGTGGCCGAGGAGACCGTCAACCATCTGCGCGAGCGCCCGACGGTCCTCAAGCGCTGGAAGGACGGCATCACCGGCGAGTTCTTCTTTCAGAAGCGCGTGCCCGAGAAGCGTCCCGAGTGGCTGCAGACCGCCACGGTGTCCTTCCCTTCCGGGCGCAGCGCGACCGAGCTCGTTCCCAACGACGCCGCGCATCTCGTCTGGGCCGTCAACCTCGGCAACATCGACTGGAACCCGTGGCCGGTGCGCCGCGGCGACCTCGATCACCCCGACGAGCTGCGCATCGACCTCGATCCCCAGCCCGAGGTGCCGTGGCCGCAGGTCCGCGAGGTCGCCCTGGTCGTCCGCGAGCTGCTCGTAGAGATGGACCTGGAGGGCTATCCGAAGACCTCGGGCTCACGCGGCATCCACGTCAACGTGCGCATCGAGCCCGAATGGTCCTTCCTGGAGGTGCGCCGCGCGGCGCTGGCGCTGGCGCGCGAGGTCGAACGGCGCATGCCCGGCAGGGCGACGAGCAAGTGGTGGAAGGAGGAGCGCGTCGGCGTCTTCCTGGACTACAACCAGAACGCGCGCGACCGGACGGTCGCCAGCGCCTACTCGGTGCGTCCGGTGCCCGACGCGCGCGTGTCCACGCCGCTGCGCTGGGAGGAGGTCGCCGACGTCGAGCCCGGCGAGCTGCGCCTGGACACCGTGCCCGACCGCGTGCGGCGCCTCGGCGACCCGGCCGCCGACATCGACGACCGCCCGGGCCGCCTGGACGGACTGCTGGACCTCGCGCGCCGTGACGAGGAGGAGGGTCTCGGCGACGCGCCGTGGCCGCCGAACTTCGCCAAGCAGCCCGGCGAGCCCAAGCGCGTGCAGCCCTCGCGAGCTCGCAAGGACACGACGTAGCATCAGCTGCGGTCACACTTGGGGTGTGGAGGATCTGCGCCCAGGTGAGCGGTTCGCCAACTGCCGCATCGAAGCCGTGGCCGGCCGCGGCGGCATGGGCGTCGTGTACCGCGCCGTCGAGCTCGCGCTGGAGCGCCGCGTCGCGCTGAAGGTCGTCGCGCCCGAGAACGTCGCCGACGAGGGCTTCGCCGAGCGCTTCGGCCGCGAGGTGCGCCTGGCGGCGTCGATCGACCATCCGAACGTCGTTCCCGTCTACGGGGCCGGCGAGCAGGACGGCCGCCTGTACCTGCTCATGCGCTACGTCGACGGCACCGACCTGCACCGGCTCATCGCCCGTGTCGGGCGCCTTGAGCCCGCGCGCGCGGCGGCGATCGTGGCACAGCTCGCGGCCGGCCTGGATGCGGCGCACGCCTCGGGCCTCGTGCATCGCGACGTCAAGCCCGCGAACGTCCTGCTGACGGGCGCCGACGACCATGTCTACCTGACGGACTTCGGGCTGACGGTCGAGGTCTCCTCGGGCACCCGGATGACGACGACCGGGCACTGGATCGGCAGCGTCGACTACATGGCGCCCGAGCAGCTGCGCGCCGAGCCCGTCGACGCCCGGACCGACGTGTACGCGCTCGGTGGCGTGCTCTACGCCGCGCTGACGGGCGAGGCGCCGTTTCGCCGCCAGACCGTCCCGCAGACGATCGCCGCGCACCTCGGCGACCGGCCGCCGCTGCCGACCGCGCGGGTGCCGGTCGATCCCGCCTTCGACGCGGTCATCGCCCGCGCCCTGGCCAAGGATCCCGCCGACCGCTACCGCTCGGCCGGCGACCTGGGCCGCGCGGCGGTCGCCGCGGCGCGCGGCGAGCGGGTCACGGAGGGCGAGCGGGTCGTCGCGAGGGGGCCGGCAGCGCCGAGCGAGGAGCTGACGGCCAAGCTGCCACCGGTCGCCCCGGTGCGGGTGCCCGCCCGGCGGCCGGCGCCGACCCGGCGCGCGGACGCCGATGTCGTCGTGCCGATCGCTCCGCGGGCCCCGCTGAACGGTGGGCGAGGGCCGGGAACGCCGCCGGTCGCCGCCACGCCGGACCCCGATCCGCAACCGCCCAGACGCCGTCATCGCGCGCTGTCGCCTGTGCCGTTCGCGATCTCGGCGCTCATCGTCGCGGCGCTGGCGATCGCCGCCGTCGTCGCGCTCACCGGCGGTGGCAGCCCGCGCGCGGTGTCGGCGTCGCTGAGCGTCGACGAGATCCGCGGCGCGGCGCAGGACTTCGCGGCGGCCTACGGCGGCGAGGACGCGGACGCGCTGAGCCGGCTGCTGACCACCGACGTCCGCAGGGTGGCCCCCGACGGCGCCCAGCGGGGCAGGTCGACGGTGCTCGCCGTCTACCGTCGACAGTTCGCGGCGGCCGACGTGCAGGACTACAAGCTCGACGACCTGCAGGTCGTCGCCGGCGCCGCGGGTCGCGCCGCCGGCAGCTACACGGTCCGCCGCGCCGACCGCGACGACATCGATGGTCGCGTGGCCTTCGGCGTCGTGCGCGAGGACGGCCGCGCGAAGATCGCGCTCATCGCGACGCAGACGGAGTAGCGATCGCGTCCGGTTGGAGTCGCGGCCCGGCCTGGTTCGCCGGAAACGAGCCGCGTGCGTTCGCGTCGCCGGGCAGTCTCGTGCCGTGCCTTCGGCGGGTGAGTAGCACCGGATAGCACTGGTGATAGCGCCGGCTACTCATGCGGTCGAGGACCGGCGGCCGGGTCGCATGCGTGCTGGTTCTCGCGCAACGGCCGCTCAGCGACGGCGCGCGTGCCGATCGACGAGTACGACGCGCTGGAGGCGGCTGCCGAGCGTCGTCGCTTGACCGGATGCTCGGAGCGTCGTCAGGCTTGCCGCTGGCGTCGTGTTCGTCCGAAGGCCGCGCATCCGCGATCGCATCGCAGACGGCTGACGCCGCGGCGGCGTCCTCAGCACGACTTCGACGCCAGCAGCTCGACCTCGCTGTCGGGCTGCACCTGCGAGCCGCTCGCCGGGTCGCTGCGGCAGATGACGCGCGGACGGCGGCGAAGGGAGTCCAGCAGGCCCTCGTCGATCTTCACGGAGACCTTCAGTCCGAGCGCCTCGAGCGCCTTGACGGCCTCGGTGATGTCCTGGCCCGCGACGTCGGGGAGCTCGATCGTCGAGCGCCGCGAGATGCGCAGCGCGCGCCAGGTCGCGCGCCGCCGGGGTGCCGAGGCGCCGATGTCGATGACGTTCGAGCCCTCGTCGAGATCGACGCTCGTCGAGAAGCGCCCGTCGCTGACGGCGACGCGCTCGCCGAGCACGAGCACGCGCGCGGTGGACGGCGACACGCTGCCGCTGACCCGCGTCGTCTGCTCGCGCGTCGTGATGGCGTCGCGGGGCTCCGACAGCGTGAGCCGCACGGACTCGCGCGGCGTGGCGGCGCGGTCCTCTCCGCAGCCGGCGAGCGCCGCGGCGAGCGCGAGCAGGAGGATCGGGAGCACGCGCGGCACGATCAGCGCAGCGTAGGACCCCGCGCCGCTCGCCGCCGCGGTCGATGTCAAGATTCCAGCTGCGCGACCAGGCACTGCGACGGCGACTTGTCGTCGCGCCAGCGCAGACCTTCGTCCCATGGCGGATGCGCCCGTCGGAGACGTGGTCGTAGGTGATCTCGACGACGAGCTCGGGGCGCAGCGCGACCCACTCCAGGTCGCGGCCGGCGGTCCAGCGCGACGGGTCGCCGCTGCCGCGCTCACCGGTCTCGTACGGCGCGAGCTCGGTGACGAGCTCGCGCTTGCGCTTGGCGGTGAAGCCGCTGGAATGGCCGACCTCGCGCAGGCGCCCGGACTCCTCGTAGAGGCCGAGGATGATCGCGCCGACCGTGCCCTCCTCCTTGCCCGGCCGCCAGCCCATCACGACGGCATCGATCGTGCGCACGCGCTTGACCTTGACCATGCCCTTGCGCGCGCCGGGCAGGTACGGGCACGCAAGCTCCTTGGCGATCACGCCCTCCTCGTCGCGAAGCCAGTCCTGCGCCTCGGCGGCGCTGTGGACGACGGGCGTCAGCTCGATCCCCCCGATCGTCTCCAGCGCGGCCTTGCGCTCCTCATAGGAGCGGCCCATCAGGACCTCGTCGCCGATCGCGAGCACGTCGAAGGCGACGAATCGCGCCGGCGTCTCCGCCGCCAGGCGCTCGATCCGCGACGCGGCGGGATGGATGCGATTGCCCAGCGTGCCGAACGTCGCGGCCACGAGCTCGCCGTCGACGACGTAGCGCCCCGGCGGGAAGGTCACCTCGGGGAAGTAGCGCGACAGCGGCTTGGCGTTGCGCGACTGCAGGTAGACCTCGTCGCCGTCGACGAACGCGATCGCGCGAAAGCCGTCCCACTTGGGCTCGTATGCCCAGCCCTCGTCGTCAGGCAGCTTCGCGCGCGGGCGCGCAAGCTGGGGCGCGATGGGAGGCTGCAGCGGGAGCGCCATCGCGAGCAACGCTAGCCGCCTCGCCGGCGCGACGACCGCGTGGCGACTGCAGCGCGAGAACCGCCGCGATCACGAGCGCGCCCCCGAGCAGCTGCGCCGGGCCGAGCGCCTCGCCGAGCACGAGCACCGCAAGGGTGACCGTCAGCACCGGCTCGACCGTCGACACGATCGACGCCGTCGAGGACCCCACGCGCGCGATGCCCAGCAGGAAGGTGCTGATCGCCACGACGGTCGACACGAGCGCGATCGCGCCCATCCACAGCCAGCCCGCCGCGCTCGCGGCCGACAGCCCGCCGTTGACGACGCCGGTCACGGCGAACGTCAGCGCCGCGCCACTGGTCACCAGCGCGCTGAACAGCCACGCGTCGATGCGCCCGATCGCGGCCTCCGCGACGAGGATGTAGACGCTGTAGGTGACGCCCGCTCCGAGGCCCAGCAGCACGCCCGTTGCCTGGACGGGCCCGCCGCCGCCGCCCAGCAGCACGAGTGCGGTGCCCGCGCTGGCCAGGGCGAGCACCCCGGCCTTCCACGGCTCGTAGCGCTCGCGCCCGAGCGCGACCGCTCCGGCACAGACGAGCACGGGGAAGGTGTAGAGCAGCAGCGAGGTCAGCGACACGTCGATGTGACGCAGCGCCGAGAAGAAGAAGCCGGCCTGGGCGCTGTAGCCGAGCACGCCGAGCGCCAGCGCGACGAGCACGGTCCGCCGCGGCGGGCGCGCGCTGCTGACGCCGCGGCCGCGGCGCACGCCGACGATCGCCCAGAAGATCGCCGCGGCGAGCGTGAATCGCGTCGCCAGCAGGGTCGTGACGCCGACGCCCTCGTCATACGCCAGCCGGGCGAAGATCGCCATGAGCCCGAACGCGCAGGCCGAGACGAGGCACAGCGCGATCCCCGCGCGGCGGCCGTCAGAGATCGCGGCGCGGGCCACGTTCGGGCTGCTCGTCGAAGCCCGGGCGGGTATCCACGCCGAAGCGAAGGGCCAGCATCTCGAAGATCGCGAAGCCCGAGATGATGCTCAGCAACAAGGTCATGAAGTGATTGTGCGCCCCACGCACCTCAAGCGGTAGCCTTGATTGCCTTGAGTGTCCCAAGGAGCAGCCTATGACGCTCCAGCAGCTGCAGTACGTCATCTCAGCGATCGAGCACGGCTCCTTCTCGGCGGCTGCCGAGACGCTGCATCTCGCGCAGCCGTCGCTGTCAGAGCAGGTGCGCCGGCTGGAGGCCGAGCTCGGCGTGACGCTCTTTCAGCGCGTCGGGCGCGGTCTCGTGCTGACGGAGGCCGGGCGCGCGCTGCGACCTCATGCCGAGGCGGCGCTCGCCGCCGCCGAGCAGGCCCGTGCGTCGGTCGGGGCGATCCGCGAGCTGCGCGGCGGGCTGGCGACGTTCGGGACGTTCGGCACCGCTCGCACCTACCTGGGCGCCGACCTCGTCGAGGACTTCCGCGACAGCCATCCCGACGTGCGCGTGCGCCTGGTCGGCCAGAACTCCTCGGAGACCGCCGAGGCGATCCGCTCGGGCGAGCTCGAGGCCGGCCTGGTCGTGCTGCCGATCGACGACCGTGGCCTGGCCGTCCGGCCGGCGATGCGCGACGAGATCCTCTTCGTGTCGACCGACCCGCAGCGCCTGAGGCGGCCGATGACGATCGCCCGCCTCGCAGGCGTGCCGCTGATCCTGTCGGAGACGAGCTGGGGCTCGGAGGATCCCACCCGCCGGCTGCTGTCAGAGCTCGCCCAGCGCGCGGGCGTCGTGCTCGAGCCGCAGATCGACGTCGAGGACGTCGAGGTCGCGCTGGAGCTCGCCGCTCGCGGTCTCGGCGACACGATCGCCGAGCGCGGCATGCTGCGCCGTCTCGCGCCGCGGGGGATCGGCTGGGTGCCCTTCGCCGATCCGATCCACGAGACGTTCGCCTTCACCTGGCGTCGCGGGGCACAGCTGTCGCCCGCCACCCGCGAGTTCATGACCTTCGCCGAGCGCCGCCTCGACGCCCTCGCGCAGCGGTTGACGACCGATCCGCCTCGCCGCCGCGCTCCTGGCGCGCCGTAAGGCTCACGACCGCGCGGCAGGGCGGCGGTTTGCGCGTGCGGGGCGGCGTGACCTCAGTCGCGCCGGGGCGCCGCGCTGTCGCCGCGCAGGCGCCGCAGCGCCCGGTCTGCCCAGCGCGGGGAGAACCCGTGCAAGATGCCCATCCCCTTGACCGGCGCCTTCCAGTAGAGACCGCGGCGGTCGCGCTCGATCGCCTTGACCACGCGCACGGCGAGATCCTCGGCGGGCGCCGCTTCGGCGCCGCGATACCAGTCGGGCATCTCGCCCGCCGGCTGGTGCTCCAGCAGCGATGTCGCGATCTCGCCCGGGAAGACGGTCGTCACCGAGACGCCGGTGCCGTGCAGCTCGTGGCGGATGGCCTCGGCGAACATCCGCTGCGCGGCCTTTGTCGCCGAGTACGCCGCGGCGCCCGGGAAGGAGCGCAGCCCGGCGCCCGAGGACATGACCACGATGTGGCCTCCGCCATCGGCGAGCAGGTGCTCCAGAGCGGCCTTGACCGTGTAGATCGTGCCAAGCCAGTTGACCTCGGTCATGAGCTCCATCGTCTCGACGTCCTGATCGATGACCGGTTCGTAATGGGCGATGCCGGCGTTGACGATCAGCAGGTCGATGCCCCCCGTCGCGGCGACGAAGTCCTCGACGGCGGCCTGCACGGAGGCGCGGATCGCGACGTCGCAGACGAGCACGTGGTGCGCGCCGGGCAACTCGGCCGCGACGACCTCGAGATCGTGCACCGAGCGCGCGGCGAGTCCGACGGTGGCGCCTCGGTCGGCGAGCTCGTGCGCGAGCGCGCGTCCGATCCCCCGGGAGGCCCCGGTGACGAGCGCGCGCGTGCCGGAGCCGATCTGCACGGCGGCGATGCTAGTGGCGTTTCCGGGGCGAGGTCAGTGCGGTCCCTATACCATCGCTTTCAGATGACGACCGAGCATGCGACCGTCGCCGAGGAGGAGTACCTGCAGACGCTGTTCTGGCTGCAGGAGGCCAAGTTGCCGATGACCGGAGCGAACGTCGCGCGCGCGATGCAGCTGTCGGCGCCGACGGTGCACGAGATGATCGGCCGCCTGGAGCGCGACGGCTACATCACGCGCGGCAAGAACAAGGCGATCAGCTTCACAGAGAACGGCCGCGAGCACGCCGAGGGCGTGGTGCGCCGCCACCGGCTGATCGAGCGCTTCCTGACCGACATCCTCGGCATTCCCTGGGACGAGGTCCACGAGGAGGCCGAGCGTCTGGAGCACGCGATGAGCCCCGTGCTCGAGGAGCGCATGCTGGCCGCGATCGGCGACGCCAAGACCTGCCCGCACGGCCATCCGATCATCGGTGGCGCCCGCCTGGAGGGCGTCCCGCTCGCCGATGTCGCCGAGGGCGCGTCGGTCACGATCCTGCGCTTCGAGAACGAGGCCGAGGACCTCCTGCATTACCTCAAGGAGATCGGCATCGAGCCCGGCCTGAAGGGCCGGCTGCTGAACACGACGCCCGAGCACGTCACGGTCGGCGTTGAGGACGGCCGCGAGATCGAGGTGACCTTCTCGGTCTCCGAGACGGTGTCGGTCATCGCCGATCCCTCGCCGCCGCCGCGCATCGCGCTGCCCGAGCAGCTCGTGCTCGCGCGCGAGCGGTACGGCCGCTGAGCGCAGCTCAGCCGGCGAGCGGATCGACCCAGCGCAGTCCCGAGAACCGCGAGAAATCCGCGTCGCACGAGCACAGCTCGGCGCCGTGCTCGATGGCAAGCGCCGCGAGGTGCGCGTCCGTCGTGAGGTTGCCGCCGGCGCCGAGGGGAGCGAGCAGCTCGCGCAGGACTGCCGCGTGCCGGTCGGTGGGATGGACGACCACGACGTTTGGACGGGCCAACCACCCATCGACGATGTCCAGGGCCTCGTCGATCGCATACGGCGAGACCATGATCGCCGGCTTGGTCGTGAGCCGCACGAACGCGAGCAGGACGACCCAGGGCAGCGCGACGGTCTCGGCGGCGCTGAAGATCGCCTCCACCCACGGATGGGCGCTCGCGAACCGGGGGGAGTCTTCGTCGACGGCGTGCAGCAGGAGGTTGACGTCAAGAAGCTTCACTTGCGCAGATCGAGCTTGCGGGCGATCTCGTCATCGTCGACTTGCCCGGCGATCGAGAGCGCCTTGTCGAGATTGAGACCCGGCCGCGCGCCCAAACGCCGGGAGGGGAGCCTGTAGGGCGTCGCGGGAGCGCGCCCGGCGGCCTGGACGCCGGCCCGTAGCGCATCGTTGATGACGGTACGCAGTGGCACGCCGCGCTCGCGTGCGAGCGCTCGCAGCCGGGCATCGACGTCAGCGTCCAGCGTTACGGTGGTTCGCATCGCGCAGCATCATACGCATCAACTATTGACGCATCAAGATGCGTCTACCGTGCAACCAGATGCCAACCGCGGCAGTAGGCTCAACGTCGCATGCGAATCCAGATGGTCTGTCTCGAGGACGGCATCACGTCCTGCGGTTTTCGCAAGATGGCCGCCTACGTGGCCCAGCTTCAGCCGGGCACCGAGTCCTGCTACATCTCGACCGAGCGCTACCGCTCGGTCAAGGCGGCCGTTCGCGGCATGGGTGACAAGGGGCGCATGCCCGACGAGCAGGTCGACGAGATCGCCCAAGGGCTGAAGGACTCCGATCTTCTCGGGTTCTCCTCGATGACCGGCTATGCGGACCTCACGCACCGCGTCATCAAGCGCGTGCGCGAGCTGAACCCCTCGGCGTACATCGTGTGGGGCGGCATCCACCCGATCATCCAGCCCGAGGACGCGATCCTCGGCGACGTCGACGCGGTCTGCACGGGCGAGGGCGAGTTCGCCTTCGAGGAGCTCCTGCAGGGCCTCAAGGACGGTCGCGACGTCACGCAGACCAAGAACTTCTGGTTCAAGCCGACCAACGGCAACGGTGGGCAGGAGATCGTCAAGAACCACTTCCTGCCGCTGATGAGCGTCGGCGAGATGGAGTCGCTGCCCTTCCCGCAGTACGGCGAGGAGCTGGAGAAGATCTACCTTCCCGGCCGGGGGTTCGTGAAGACGACCGTCGACGACTACCTGCTCAACGACGGCCTCGGCTACACGACGCTGTGGTCGATCGGCTGCCCGTTTCACTGCGCCTACTGCGGCAACACGAAGTTCATCGCCAACGACGCCAAGTACAAGCGCATCCGCCATCCCAGCGCGCGCTACATGGTCGACCAGGTCAAGGACGCCCGCGCGCGCTTCCCGCACCTCAGCCAGGTCTCCTTCCACGACGACAGCTTCATGGCGATCCCCTACGGCCAGCTGGAGGAGTTCGCCCAGCTGTGGCACGACGAGTTGAAGCTGCCCTTCGCCGTCTACGGCGTGATCCCCAACTACGTGCGCCAGGACAAGTTCGAGCTGCTGTCGTGGGCGGGGATGAACCGCATCCGCATGGGGATCCAGTCGGGCTCGAAGAACATGCTCGACTTCTACAAGCGCCCGACGCCGCCGGAGAAGATCCTCAAGGCCGGCGAGGTGATCGCCTCGTTCGCCCCGAAGTACCACATCCCGGCGGCCTACGACATCATCATGGACAACCCGATCGAGACGCGCGACGACGTGAAGTCCACGCTGCAGTTGCTGTACATGATGGACCGGCCGTACACGCTGTTCATCTACTCGCTGAAGGTCATTCCGAACACCGGCCTGGCGACGGCGATGGAGGAGCGCGGCGTCGACCTCGACGAGATCGACGACTCATACCTCGCGATCCCGCCGAAGTGGGCGAACCTGATGCTCTACATCATCGCCCTGTGGCGCCCCCCGCCATGGCTGTGGAACCGCCTGATGGGCCACGTGCGCGCCAGCCACGAGGAGCAGACGCTCTACCCGCGCCTGGGGATGTTCCTGCGCACCCTGTATCTCACCAAGCGCGTGCTCTGCCACGTGCGCGTCATGGACTTCTCGATCACCCCCGGCAAGACCGGCTACGTCGCCTGGAAGCTCGGCCTCGTCGGCCTGTGGCAGAAGCGCTTCACCCGCCGCCCGCCGCGCCCGGCGCGCACGGTCGTCAAGACGCCCGAGGTCAAGGTCGGCCTGACGGTCATCCAGCCGCCGGACCTGCTGGCCGACTGAGCCGCTCGGCACCGTCAGGGCGGCGAGTGCGGGGCCGGCTTGACAGACACGTTGCGACACGGCCACAATTGTGGCCATGGCCGCTGAACCGCTGCGCTCCGTTCGAGACCATCTCTCCGAGGTCGTCGATCGAGTGGAGCGTGAGCACGAGCGCGTCGTGATCACGCGCAATGGCCACGATGCCGCCGTGATCATCAGTCCCGAAGATCTCGCGCAGCTGGAGGAAACACTCTCGGTTCTGAGCGACCCGGAAGCCTTGCAGGACATCCGAGAAGCCGACTCGGCCTACGCCCGGGGCGATGTCTTGCGCGGCGTCGACGCCGTCCGCCGCCTTGCCCGTTGACCGCGCAGACGACTACGAACTCGTCTTGACGCCACCGGCTCGCCGGGCGCTGACCGAGCGTCTCCCGGAGGCGGTCGCCGCGGCCGTCATCAACTTCCTCACGAGCAGCGTCGTGAAGGAGTCCCGTCGCGTGGGCAAGCCATTGCTTGGTGACCTGGCCGGCATCTGGTCAGCCCGCCGCGGCACCTATCGAGTGCTCTATCGACTCCGTGACGACCCACGCGAGGTCATCGTTCTTCGGATCGAGCACCGCCGGGATGCCTACCGTCCGCTATGACCCAGGCGTGCTGGAGCATCTCTCATTGGCGCAGTCGGCGTGGTGTGTGGCGTGCTTCACAAAGCAGCTATGCGGCCGCCGGCGCCCCGCTGATCGAGCGGTAGGCGTCCGCGAGCCGCGCGACACCCTCGTCGATGCGGTCCACGGTCACGCCCGAGTAGGCGAGGCGCAGCATGTTGTGGCCGCCCTCCAGCAGGAAGTCCGAGCCCTTGACGAACTGCACGCCGCGCTCCTTGACGGCCTCGAAGAGCGCGTCGACGTCGGCGTCCTCGGGCAGCGTCACCCACATGAAGTAGCCGCCCTCGGGCGCCTGGTAGACGGCCTCGGGCAGGTGCTCGCCCAGCGCAGTCGTGAGCGCCTGCACGCGCTCGGCGAGCGCCGCCTTGACGGTCTCGATCGAGCGGTCGATCGCGCCGGACGCGCAGAACTCGTGGACGATCGCCTGCGACACCATGCTCGGCGAGATGTACGTGTTCGTCGCGAGCTTCTGGATCTGGGCGATGAGCGGCTTGGGGCCGACGAGGTAGCCGACACGAATCCCCGGGCACACGGTCTTTGAGAATGACGACGCGTAGACGACGCTGTCGGCCTCGTCGCGCTCGATCATCGTCGGGATGTCCTCGCCCGAGAAGCGGATGTGGCGGTAGGGGTCGTCCTCGAAGATCGTGAAGCCATGCTCGGCCGCCAGCGCCAGCAGCGCCGTGCGCTTGTCCGGCGACAGCGTGTAGCCGGCGGGGTTCTGGAAGTTCGGAATGATGTGGACGAGCTTGGGCTTCACGCCGCTCTGAAGCAGCGCGGCCAGCTCGTCGACGTCGATGCCGTCGGTCTGCAGCGAGACCATGCGCACGTCGGCGCCGAGGCTGCGCAGGTTCAGCAGCGTGCGGTCGTAGGTCGGCTTCTCGACGACGACCGGATCGCCGGCCGCCACGAGCGTGGAGAACAGGAACGCGTCGGCCTGCATGGAGCCGTTGGTGACGAGCACCTGCGCCTCTTGCACGCCGTGCTGCTCGGCGATCCAGCGGCGCAGCGGCGGGTAGCCGATGCTCGTGCCGTAGCCGGTCACGCCGCCCGGGTCGTTGGTGAACGCGGCGACGGCGCTGTCGCGCAGCCCGTCGACGTCGACGATGTCCAGCGACGGAGCGCCGCGAGCGAAGGAGATGGTGTCGGCCATCCGACGAGAGTAGCGAGCGGTTGTGGCCGGTGGCGGTCAGTCGACCCAGGGGCGCGCCTGCTTGACGACGAAGGTTCCATCGGCGTCGATCTTGAACTCGATGTCCATCGCGAACGCCGGGTCGGCCTGGGCGCCGTAGATGACCTTGAAGCGCGCCTGGATGATCTCCACCGCGCCCGTGAGCTCTACGATCTGCGCGGCGGTCAGGACGGGCGCCCCGCCGCTCGTCAGCGTCGAGCGGCGGATGACCTGCGTCTCGTACTCGCCGTGCTCGCCGATCGCCGAGATCAGCAGCTCGTCGGGCGTGGCGTTCGGGTCGGGGTTGGTGACGAGGCTCTCGCCGACCTGGACGTTGACGTAGAAGCCCGGCCAGTCGTCGTCGAACGGGTTCTTGGTCACGGCGACGCCGTTGGCGATCTCGTCGTCGAAGTTCGGATGCACGAGCACGCCCATCGCGGCCGCGAGGTGGTCGATGCGGTGAAACTCGCGCTCGTCAAACGCGCGCAAATTCCACAGGGAGGCCCACACCTGCTTGACGGTCTTGCTGAGGTCGCCCTCGTCGGGGCGATGGGTGAACGAGTCATACAGGCCCGCGCCGTTGAAGCCCTGAAGGTCCTCGTTATTGGTCGACGAGCGGCAGCGGATGTCCTGGCCCTCGGGGAATCGGGCATGGAGCTCGGAGATCGCCTGCGCGGTCGCCGGCGGAAGCTCGGCCTTCTTGATCTTCTTGCGCAGCTTCTCCAGCGCCTCCTCGCGCCTGGCAGCATCGGTCGCGAGCTCGGGGTCGGCGATGATCTGCGCCGCTCGGTCATAGAAGCCGTGGGCGGTGATGAACGCGTCATAGAGCGCGAACGGGATCGCGTAGCCGTCGGGCACCTGAGCGCGCGGCAGCATGTTGCGCAGCTCGCCGACGTTCGCCGCCTTGGCGCCGACGCGGTCGACGTCGCCGTGGCGGAGGTCGTCGAGGTCGTCGATCGCCGTCGAGGACAGGTCGCGCGGCGGCGTCTGCGGCTGCGTGGGGCGGATGCGCTCCAGCCACTCCTGCACCTCCTCGGGCTGCGCGGCCTGCAGCTCGAAGTCGTCGGGGGTCACGGCGTAGCGCACGACCTGACCCATCAGCGCGGCGATTCGCGGATCCTCCGGCGCGCCGCGCACGTAGGCGTTGGGCGTGTCGTTCTGCTTGGCCTTGAGATTGATGTGCGACAGCGGCGTCTGAGGCGTGGAGCTGATCACGCCGGCGACGTGGCCAAGGTCGTTTGGCAGCGTCGCGAACAGCGCGACATCGCGGATCGTCGGCGGGCGCGCGGCGGCGGGGTCGATGACCGACAGCACGCCGTAGCCCTCGCCGAGGTTCAGCGCGACGTAGCTGACCGCGGCGAACAGCTCGGAGGTCAGGATCGTGCGCACGCCGGCCGATTGCAGATCCTGCGCATCGCGGGCGTAGAGCGCCTCCTGCGTGTCGCCGGCCGGGTGGTAGGCGACCTTGCCCGCCGCGAAGGGCATCGCCGCGGTCACGAGTCCGAACGCGAGCGCCACATGACGCGCGCCGACGGGGTCGGTCGGCCAGAACTCCAGGGCGTAGATGCCCGCCTCTCCCGGTGCGGGCTCGAAGCGGTCGTGGGCGATGATCGTGCCCGCAAGGTTCGAGCGATCCTCGCGGAAGTACGTGCGGGCGTTGAACACGCCGTTTGACTGCGCGATGCCCAGGGCGTCGCGGGCGAAGAAGTAGTGGTACGGAAACGTCTTGGTGTTGACGAAGTACAGCTCGGGCGCGGGCGTATCGACGCCGATGATGAGGAACTTCATCTCCTCGGCGCCGAGCTGTCCGGGGACGTCGTCGGAGCGTGCCAGCGTCTCGAAGGTGACACGGTCGGGCACGCGTCGCGCGCCCTGGTCGATCGCTAGCTGCTGACCCGGTGGCCGGTCCTCCGCCTGGCACATGCGCCGACTGTACGCCGGCCTCGGGTGGGGAGGCAACGGGCGGGACTCGGGCGCCTGTTCGGCGCCCGAGTCCCGGCTCGTCGTGCTGGACGGTCTAGGAGATCGAGATCGTGTTGACGTCCGGATCCTTCGGCGTGCGGGCCGAGACCTCGTCGTACTGGTACGCGACACCCGGCTTGCTGCCCGGCTTGCCGAAGCCGAAGCCCGCCGACTCGAGGACTGCGACGGCATCCATGATCCGGTAGAAGCCGGGCGTGCCGGTGGTCGGAAGGCCCGGAGCCATCTCGCGCTGACCGAACTTCGCGTACGTGCGGTCGTTGCCCAGCCGGCCCAGCGACTGCAGCGCCAGAGCGCGGTGGACGGCCTCGGTGGCCATGATCTCCGCCGTGTAGCGGGCGAACTTCGAGCCCGACAGCGTGCCCTGACGGGCGAAGACCGTCGTGGCGAGCAGGTAGGCGTTGATGAACACCTGGTCGCCGACGACGAGCGTCGTCAGCAGGTTGGCCTCCGACGCGAACACCTCGTCGGGCACGTAGATCGTCTTCGTGACGGCCTTGCCACCGACGGCGCTGGACGTCAGCAGCTCATAGTGGTTCTTCTCCTGCTGGGCGGCGGCCCTGATGTTGCGCGCGGTCACGGGATCGAGCTTGCCGCCGAGCTTCTCGGGGCCGACGGTGTTGACGATCGTCGCCAGCACCTCGGCGGTCGCAGCGACGGCGGCGAGGTTCTCGACGGAGTTCGCATCGGCCGTCTTGACCTTGGCGAAGGCATCGCTCGTGGCATAGCCCAGCAGTCCCATCGAGCCCAGCGCGGCGCCCGTGACCTTCACGAGCTGGCGGCGGGTCTGGGCCGGAAGGTGGCTGTTCTGACGGTCGATCGTCTCGAACAGATGATTGTTGACTTCTGACATGCGTCTCCGATCTACGACGCCGGACGTGGCCGGCGCGCTCGTGGGCAATCTTGGCCGCCGCAGAGCGGCATGGCTGATGGAAGTAGCGATCCGCAGGCAGGATCGGATCATGGAAGTTGTGAAGGCGGCGTTAGGAGCGCGTCAGAACGCCGTCGCCAGGACCAGCGGATAGACCTCGCCCGACCCCCGTCTGAGCAGTTGCCCGCCGACCATCGCGAGCGTCCAGCCGCTGTGGCGCAGGTCGTCGACGAGCAGGCATCCCCCGGACGGCGGGTCGTCGACGATCGCGAAGGCGCCGCGGACGTTGGTGACCTGCTGGGCGGCGTTCGCCATCTGACGTTGCGGTGGGCGCTCGTCGGCACGGCGCACGAGGTCGACGCAGGGCAGATCCAATGCCTGCGCTAGGCGCTGCGCGAAGTCGGGCACGAGCTGGCCGGTGCGGGTCGACGGCACGGCGGCGACCCACGTCGCCGGCGGGCGCCAGTCGCGCACGAGCGCGGCGGTCGCGCGCACGAGCTCGTCGTCGAAGCGACCCGACCGGCGTCCGTCTCGCACCAGCGGATCCCATCCGCCGTCGCCGATGCGCGCGAGCGCGCGCCCTTCGCAGACCTGAACATCGGCGGCGATCCTGCGCATCCGCCCGTCGGCGTCCGGGCTCATCTTCTTGGCGTCGAGCGTCAGCGGCCGCGAGCGCAGGTGCTCCAGCGCGGCGCGCACGAGCTCGGGCTGCGGCTGGGTCGCCAAGCGCGGGCCGGCGCACACCGAGCAGCGCCCGCAGTCGCGCGGGTCCGGGTCGTCGAGCTCCTCCTGCAGCGCGCGCATGAGGCAGCGCCCGTCGGAGCCGAAGCTCGCCATCGTCGCCTGCTCGCGACGGCGCAGTTCGGTGACCTTCGCGTAGCGCTCGGCGTCGTAGAACCAGTCGTTCTTTGCGCGCCGCCAGCGCGCCCCGTCGCGGGTGACGGCGCCCTCGACGTCGAGCACCTTCAGCATCGCCTCGATCCGGCCGCGGCCGAGGTTCACGAGCGACGTCAGCTCGACGGTGCTCGCGCCTTCCTCGCCGGCCTGATCGAGGTGGGTGAGCACGGTGTCGACGACCTCGCGGCGGGGGAATGCCTGCTCGATGAAGAAGTCCTGGATGCGGCGGTCCTCGGCGCCGCGCAGCAGGATCACCTCGGCGTGCTCGATCGCGCGGCCGGCGCGGCCGACCTGCTGGTAGTAGGCGATCACCGAGCCGGGCGCCTGGTAGTGCACGACGAAGCCGAGGTCGGGCTTGTCATAGCCCATCCCCAGCGCGCTCGTCGCGACGACGCACTTGCGTTCGTTGCTCAGCAGGCGATCCTCGGTCGCGATGCGCTGCTCGGTCGCGGTCTCGCCGGTGTAGGCCTCGGCGGCGATCCCGCGGCCGGTCAGCCAGGCGGCGACCTGCTCGGCGTCGCGCTTGGTCAGCGTGTAGACGATCCCGGAGCCCGGGAGGGTCGGCAAGTGGGTGGCCAGCCACGCGAGGCGGTCGGCCTGGCCAGGCAGCTCTACGACCTCCAATCGCAGGCTCTCGCGGTGAAGGGGACCGCGGTAGGCGACGAGCTGCGCGTCCTGATGGCCGGTCCTGAGCTGCTCTTCGACGTCCGCGACGACACGGTCGTTGGCCGTCGCGGTCGTGCAGAGGACGCCGACCCCAGCCGGCAGGCGTTGCAGCATCTCGGCGATGCGCCGGTAGTCAGGCCGGAAGTCATGGCCCCAGTCGCTGATGCAGTGCGCCTCGTCGACGACGAGCAGCCCGACGCGCTCGGCGAAGGCGGGCAGCATCGTCTCGCGAAACTGCGGGTTGTTCAGCCGTTCGGGGCTGATCAGCAGCAGGTCGACGGCGTCTGCCTGCAGCAGCCCGTCGATCTCGTGCCAGGCATCGCGGTTGGTCGAGTTGACGGTGTGCGCGCGGATGCCGAGCTTCTGCGCGGCCGCGATCTGGTTGCGCATCAGCGCCAGCAGCGGGGAGACGATCAGCGCGGGTCCCGCGCCGCGCTCGCGGAGGAGGGCGGTCGCAATGAAGTAGACCGCCGACTTGCCCCAGCCGGTGCGCTGCACGCACAGCACCCGCGCGCTGCGCTCGACAAGGTCTGCGATCGCCTCGAGCTGGTGCTCGCGAAAGCGCGCCTGCGGGCCGGCGAGGTCGTGCAGGAGCTCGGTGGCGCGGGTCGCGAGGTCTGTCGTCTGCGGCATCTCGATGACTGTAGGCGCGAGGGCCGCGAAGTTCGCCCCCTCAGCCGGGGGGCGAACTTTGCCCGCCGTTCCCCTTGTCGGAGCATGGACGACCGACTCGAGGAGGCTTACGATGAACGCCGTGACGGCGACCGCGCCCATGTCATCCGAGGAGTTCCTCGCCCGGCCGTTGGCGTTGACCGCTCGCAGGTCGGAGCTGATCGACGGTGAGCTCGTGATGAACGAGCCGGGATGGACCCACAATCGTGCGCAGCTGGCACTCGTACGCGCGCTGGACGGGTGGGCGCACGGCGTGACCGGCCGCGGCGTCGTCGGCCTGCCGCTGGACGTGCAGCTCGACGACCGCAACGTCTACGCGCCGGACGTCGTCTGGTATCGCGATGGGAACGCTCCCGGCCATGGAGACCCCGCTCCGTATCCGATCCCGGACATCGCCGTCGAGGTGCGTTCGCCGTCGACCTGGCGCCACGACATCGGGGTCAAGAAGGCCGGCTACGAGCGCCGCGGCGTGGGCGAGCTGTGGCTCGCGGACACGGCCGCGGACGTCCTCCTCGTCTTCCGCCGCTCGCGGCCGAAGGCGCCCCGCTTCGACGTCAGCCTGGAGCTCGATCGCGACGCGACGCTCACGTCGCCGTTGCTGCCGGGCTTCACGGTCGCGGTTGGCGAGATCTTCGCCGACGGCTGACACTCGGCCTCACTGACTCCTATCTCCCTTCCGGACGAAACCTTCCGCCGCGTGGATGACGCGGCCAAACGGCTGGGTGTCTCGCACAGCGAGTTCTTCGTGCGCGCCGCAGAGCGCTGGCTGCAGAGCTTGGACGACGACGGCACGACGGTCGCCATCAACCACGCCCTCGCCGGGGTCGAGTCCGATCATCACTTCACCGACGCCGCGGCGATGGCATTGGCGTCCGGCGATCAGCACGAGTGAACCGCGGCGAAGTCTGGTAGGCCGATCTCGGCCTACCCCGGGCTCGGCCCCGGCGCTGCGGCGCCCGGTGGTGATCATCAGCGCCGACTCCTACAACCGTTCGGATCTGCGTACGGTCAAGGTGGCGGCGCTCACGACCACCACGCAACTCGCGGCACTGCCGGGGAACGCTGCGGTTCCGGGCGACGTCGACGCGGGTGGAGGCCGCTTCGGTCCTCAACGTCACGCAGATCGCCACCGTCGATCGACATGCACTTGAGGAACGCGTCGGTGCCGCTGCCAGACTGGCTGATGGCGCACGTCGACGCTGGTCGCTGCCGCGCTCTTGCGATCACGCACCTCCGACGGCAGTGAACGCCGCTCAGCGGACTGGTCGCACCCCCTTGCGCGAGAACAGAACGATCGCTCCGCGAGAACGCTCGTTCCACGCGATAGCGGAACTCGGCCGCTGCGCCGCAGCTGCTGTCGCGTGGAACGCGGTACCGCTCGGCCGGGTACCGGTGCGGCATCCAAGCGAATCGAAGCGGTCCGGCTTGCGCACGAAGCTACCGTGCACGGCCCCTGGCCTCCGTGGCTCGCAAGCGTCGGCCGGGTCGGTAGGCGTCCTCGGGCAGATTGCCCACTTTTCCGCCGCACCGCGATGCTCAACCACGAACGACGAGCGCGTGCCACCCCGACCTGCAGCTGACGTGCGAGCGGCGTTGGCGTTGCGGCGCCGCGTGTGGCTCCGCGGCGTCTGCTGACGCGGTTAGGTCTTGTTGACGGTGATGATGCCTGCGACAACTGTAAGAGTGCCGCGGGTGACGCACACTCCTAGCCCTCCTGCCGACGCCATTACGGTTGTCCAGACCCTGGAGCTACTCGATGCGCGGTTCTCGGCCCTGGCGTCGGGAGTAGCCAACGGCCGGTACGTGTTCTGGCTCGGGTCCGGCATATCGCGCGGACGGGCTGCGAACCTTTGGCAGGTAGTCGAGAAGGTCCTCGAATTTCTTCGGAGGCGGATCGACGTCCGTAGTCCGGACTGCGAATACGGCCGCGCGTTCGCCAAGGCGGTCGGTTTGGCTGGGCTCGACGCCGCGGAACGGGCTCGGATCGATACGGGCGTCCCGGTCACAGGCTGGGCCGGAGGTCTGGGGGACATGGTGATCAGCCGGCTCGTTATGCGCTATTCCGAGTTGCTTGATCTCCGAATCAAAGACCAGCCGGCGGACTATCTGCTGTGGGACGGCGTTGACGTTCGGGGGTCGTACAGACCAGGTCTCAAGCCAGATTGCGAGCACATCTGCCTCGCTGTGCTGGCGCTCGAAGGCGTGCTGCCAGAAGTCGCGTCAGCCAACTGGGACGGGCTCGTCGAATCGGCGATTGGCGAGCTGGTCGTCGACGCGGACCAAGCGCTGGTCGTCTGCATCCTCGAGGACGACCTCCGCAAATCGGTACGCCTCACCCGCCTGCTGAAGTTTCATGGCTGTGCCGTCCAGGCGGCCGAGGACCCAGCGACATACCGCCAACGCCTGGTAGCGCGCAAGACACAGATCGCCAAGTGGACCCGCGAGGGCAGCCACAAACTGATGCGTGAGGAGCTTCAAGGCCTTGCCGCAAAGCGCCCGATGCTGATGGTCGGCCTCTCCGCACAGGACACCGACATCCAGGACATCTTCGTTGAGGCCCAGGAGAAACTCGCGTGGGTCTGGGAAGCTAACCCGGTGTCGCACGTGTTTGCGGGGGACACCCTGGGCGTCGAGCAGGAAACGATCCTCAAGGTCGTCTTCGATGACGAGTACGAAGCGCATGGTCCGGACATCGAGGACCAGGCGCTCATCCGCGCCTACGCGAAGCCGCTGCTCACCGCACTCGTCCTACACGTCCTTAGCGCGAAGCTCCGGAATTTTGCGCGCACGGCCGACGCGCCGAACCTCGAGGCCTCAGCTCGTGACGAGATCGATGCGGGGATCCAATGGCTGCGAGATCGTGCCGCCGAGCTCGCAGACCCCGACCAACTGGGCTTTGTTCGCCGACTCGCGGCCGTTCACGGGACCACCGTGGCCCTCTTTCAGGACGGTGTGCGACCCGTGCCGACAACGAAGCCGCCGTATCGGGCGCTGAGCGCGGTGCCGCTGGATCGGGTGCGCTACGAGCCCGCTTTGACGACAGGTGGGGTGCCGGAACTCGCCTCTGCGCTCGGCCTCCTAGGAACCGGCGCACGAGGCGGTCGATGGGAGGTATCCATCAACTCCTGCTCGGCCGGCGTCGAGAACGTCATCATGGTGACAGCGGCCAGTGGGGCGACCCCGGTCTACTTCGCAGCCAATGCCACGAGCGCAGCTCGCCTTCTCAGCACGGGCGTGATCGAGTCGGCCTCGGCCGATGCCGTGGTCATCTACAGCAAGGAGGTGCCGTCAGCCCGAACTCGGTCACCCATGGGTGCCTACGGGAGGACGGCAAGTGGGCGCCCACGTGAGGTGGGAATGGCCGGACTGCTCATCGATGCCCGCAGCGGGGCGGATCTTGCGGATGCCTTCAGGCGGGAGGCAGCACTATGAGCGGTGCCGACCCGGTCGCGCGTGCCCTCGACCTCCTACGCTCGGCGGGCTACCGAGAGCTGGGCAAGCCGCTTGTCGTCGCGACAATCCCGTTCGACATTGGCACACCGATGATCAGCAATCGGTCGCTCAACGTCCTCCTGGTTGTGGACACGCTCAGGCCGCACGATCCGGAGAGCATCCGCCGTCAGACCGACGGCCTGAGCCGCGCGTTGGACGCTATCGAGTCGCGGAGATCCCTCACGGTTATCTTCGTCGGGCCGACTCCGAGCGTTCGCGTGGTGCACGCGATCTCCCGCGTCGCCCGGGTCTTGGCGGTCGGGACACCAGTAGGAGATCGGGCCGAGCGCGATCTCGTCGATTCGCTGGCGGTCCTGTTGCCGCTCAGCGTCCCGCATCAGGAGGACGAGCAGGTCCAGCCGTGGCACGAGATCCTGGGGGCTATGGCTGCCCAGTACGCCGACTCCGAATTCGAGCCGATCTTTGAGGCCACACGCGACGACGCGGTTGAGGAGGCGCTCGAACGCCTGCTCGCTGAGCCGCTGAAGGGACTCGACCTCGCATGAGCGAACTCAGGCTGGACACGCTGTCAATCACGAACTTCCGCAGCATCTGTGGCTCAATCGCAATTCCGCTGGATGCGCCGATCGTGCTCATCCATGGCGCCAACGGGGCAGGGAAGAGCAGCGTCATGTCAGCTCTGGAGTTGACGCTCACTGGCAGGCTGACCGGTCTCGGCTATCCCGAAGCCGACGTGCGGGACCAGATCCATCGCGGAACGGGCGGAGCGCTGCTCGAGCTGACGATGTCGTCCACGACCGCGTCTGCTCGGCTGACTGAGCGCGGGGTGGAGCTGGAGCCAGCGCTTGATGCGCCGGACGCGCCGTTCCTCGCAGAGCGCTGCTACCTGCAGCAGATCATGCTCACGCGACTCCTCGAGTCCTATGAGAACCGCGAAGGCCAAGCGGACTCACCCCTCACTCGGTTCGTCAAGGAGTTGTTACGGATCGACGAGTTGGACTCCCTGATCGACGGCCTCAAGAGCGTCGGTGACAAACGCAACGTCAAGAAGCTCGTTCCCGAGTATGCAAGTGCTGAGCAGCGACTTAAGGATCTCGACATCAGAACCCACGAGCAGGGGAACGAGCTCAAGACGTTGTCCCGTGACATCGAGACCGCTGGGATGGCGGCTAGGGAGGCATTCGCCTCCATTGGCATCGGAACCGGATGGGACGGGTCTATGGCCGAGGCTATCGACTTGCGGAGATCAGTCCAGGCGCGGGATCTCGAGCCGGAGCTTGTTCGGCTGACCGGGCAGAGACGGGAGATCCGTAGCGCAGTAGCACGGTGGGAGGAGATTGCAAGCACAGACATCGCCAAGCTGTCGGCTGCGGCGACCGCACGGCAATCCTCGGCCCGTGATGCATTGAACGCGTGGTGGAAGGACCATGGACAGCAACTCGAAGACGTATTGAGCAGGCTGCGACGACATCTTCTCGCGCTGCCGTCGCTGTCAGGGTCGGATCCCGGAGATGTGTTCGCTCAAGCACGTCAGCAGGGGGAAAGCCGTCTCACCGCCTGCACCGAGCGGCTCGCGCGTGATGACGCTTGGCTCGCGGACCGCGAGCGGCTCGCGAGATCAATCGAGCAGTCCGAGGCACGGTTGAAGGTCGTTGACGCCGATCTGACGGAAAGCGCGGCAGGAGGCGGCATCGAGGGCCTGAGCCAGACACTCGCGACGCTCGTCGCGCAGATCGACGACGAGATGTGCCCGGTCTGCGGCCGTGATTTCAGCGAGGTGTCCCACGAGCCGCTGTCCGTGCACGTCGCCGGGCAGGTGTCACGGCTGACCCAAGAGGCCAACCGCCTTCAAGTGCTGGCGAAGGCGAAGCTCGAAATCACGGCCGACCTGCGCCGTGCCGATCAGGAGTTCAAGGTGGCCGTCGCTGAGTCGCTGCCGCAGACCGAACGGGTGCAGCTGAGAGAGCTCGAGGCAGACCTGCGTGAGGCCCTCGGAGAACTGGCACCGATGGCCCCAGGTGCCGGCGATGGCGCAGCGCTCATGCGCGCGGTGCGCTCCGCCGAACGCGACCTGGCTCGGGCAGACGAACTCGATCGCAGCTCGTTGAGCCTGCGCGATTCGATGCTGACTCTTAGCACTGAACTCGGTCAGCCAGTTGCCGACAGCGAGGCGATCGCACCCGTGCTCAGCCGCCTCGGCACCTTCGTGGACGCCCGCATCGCACGGCTGGAGCTAGAGCTAAGTGTGCGTAGGACCTTAATCTCGAGCGTCGACCGACTTGCCGACCGCGATGAGCGCCGGCGGTCGGTCAAGACCTCGCTTGAGCAGACTGAGGAAAACATTCGCAGTCTTCGAGCAGCAGTTAAGGAGCTCGAGCGCCGCCGAGATCGGATGAGGGTGCTGCGAGTGAGTGCGGTGGCGAAGCGCACCGAAATCGTTCAGGAAGTCTTCGGCAACTCGCTGAACTCCTTGTGGAGGGATCTCTTTGTTCGACTTACGCCTAGCGAGCCGTTCGTGCCGGCGTTCCGCATCCCCGACAGAGCCAAGGATGCTGTGACTGCGGAGCTGCACACCGTGCATCGCGATGGCGGCGAGGCCGGTGCACCGGCCGCGATGCTTAGCGCGGGCAACCTCAACACGGCAGCATTGACCTTATTCCTTGCCCTGCATCTTTCAGCTCCGAAACGCCTGCCCTGGCTGTTGCTGGATGACCCGGTCCAGTCAATGGATGAGGTGCACGTGTCGCAGTTCGCGGCTCTGCTGCGCACCCTAAGCAAGGAGCATGACCGGCGCATCGTGATCGCGGTCCACGAGAAGCCCTTGTTCGAGTACCTCTCCTTAGAGTTGAGCCCGGCCTTCAAAGGCGACGCGCTGAACACCGTCGAGCTGAGCCGGTCTTTCGGCGACACCGTCGCCGAGCCGACGTTCCACCGATATGAGGACGAGCCGTCGATCACAGCGGCCTAGCGTCGATCGCCATCGTGCGACGGCACGACAGGTCTCTTGCTGGTCTCTGGCCGTGCTCTTGCGATCACGCAACTCCGAGGGCAGCGAACGCCGCTCAGCGGAATGGTCGCACTCCCTTGCGCGAGAACCAGAACAATCGCTGCGCGAGAACGCTCGTTCCACGCGATAGGGAAACGCTGCCAACTCGGCTTCGCGCTGCTCAGATGCAGAAACAATGCAGCGGTGTGGGGTGGCCACTGCGTCGGTCGGGGCACGTGAAGCAGAGAGGGCGTGCGCTCGGTTTGAATGGTGTCCTCGTGCGGATGGCCGAGCGCGGCCAACTCCTCGACCTGTGCGAGATGCTGCAGTGCTACGACAACACAAGGCGCGGCGCGTTCGATCCCGTCACGACGCCCACCACCAAGTGGGCGCCCTCGTCCGGCCACTACCCGATCCTGAAGTCGGCCGGCGGGCATCTCGTCCCCGAGAACGTTCGACTGTCCCACACCTGGTGCAGCAACCGGGACTATGGATGGCGGACGCAGGTCCGGACGCTTGCTCGCGAAAGGCAAGTCCTTCGTCGAGATCGTCGACGTCCTGAACAGCAAGGGTGTCCCCCCGGCCCACGGTAGGAACCGATGGACGGCCGCGATGATGCGCAAGGCCTATGTGTCATAGGCCGGCCGCGACACGTGTAACCGCGATCCTGCGAACCGGACGCCGGGCGCGACAAGCGGGGGCACGCTCGGTCGCTCGCTGGATCCGGCGGACCCCCTTGGACGGTGGCGGAGAAGCCGGGCCGATTCGACGAGAGCACTCGTATGCGACGAGAAGCAACACACTTTGGGCACGACTCGTCGCGTTGGGCTGAAACTACTTCGGCGGCGTCTTGCTGGAATGATCCCGACGCGACGCGGGATTGATCTGACCGTAGTTGTCCGTCGCAAGTGCCTGGCGCGCCACCTCGCTGAGGTTGCCGTTGTTATTCGTCCGCAAGCCGTCGAACTCTGTGAAGCCTTCTGCCGATCGCACCACGGACGAAGGCGCGTCCACGCCTGCCATTCTCCTGAATAGCTCCTCGCTCCGCTCCGCGATGCGAGTCGGAGCATCAACCGCGTCCTTCCAAGCCTTCTGGATCTTGTCGACACCAGGATCGATGTGGGACCCTGCGGTCTTAGCGCCATCAGATCCACCGTCGCTGAGCGAAGAATCGGTGTGGGCTGGCGCCCCGAGAGGCTCCGGTGGCGAGTTCGGGCTCATATTGTGCTCATTGTTACAAGCGGAACCATCTGAGTCTACACACCACTCGATCTCGGACGCAAGTGCTGCCGGGTCCAAGACCAGCGAGCCGAACTGGACACCTGGTCGAGGATCTGGCGACGGGGAGTCACGGAACCCACCCCCCGGGCCGACGGCGCGCGGCTAGCCTCCAGCTCACCAGCGTCGCGAGCATCAACGCGCCGGAGACACCTACGAGTACCCACCATGCAAGCCCGATCTGCGGCCAGAAACGGGCAAGGGCGAGTAACGAAGCGCCCGCGAGCGGGCACGCCGCGACCCCAATCGCAAGGCACCTTAGCCCGAAAAGCATGCTGGTCGTCATCGCGTGCTCGGTAGTGCGTGCAACTGCGGCAGCACCCAGCCCCGGGAAGAGAAGAAAGATAGGAGCCAGTGCCGCAGCGCGCGGATGGTCAACGTCGGTGAGCGCGTCAAGCTTCCATCTCGCGGCCAGCAACATGGCGAAGGCGCCTATAGCAAGCAGTGCGAGCGCGCGAACGATAGTGCTTGTGCGCGGCTTGAGCATCAGTGTAGCGCTGCCCTGAGCGCCGGCGACTATCCCATCCAGATGAAGATGAGCGTGCTGGAGGCTGCGGACGCCGCGGATGGCGTCGCTGTCCTGAACCGAGTCGCCTTTCATGGCTGCCAGAGTGGCGCGACGAATCTGCGTGCCATCCGGTGCATCCATCTGGAGATGGTAGCTGCCGCCATTCCCAACCGCAGGAGCATCAAGCTTAACCACGTGGCCTTTCCACGCGAGAGCCTGGGCGACCTGCGTTCTCAGACTGATCCGCGGAGGACGTCGGCGTAAGCTGTGACGAGGTTCCCACTCTGCCAAGCCGGCTGCATCGGTGGAAAGCCCCTCTAGTCGATCCTCCACGCGCCCCAAGATGGCTCCCGCCCCAACGTCATCAGCGACATCCTTGATACGAGCCACAGCGTGCAACTGCGGCTGCATGATGTGCTCCAGATACGAGAACTTGATGATTCGCCGCTGCCGAGGCTCGTGTTGAATAGGGACACACACCGGCCAGACTCGCGCGAGATCCGTCAGCAAACCCCGCATGCGATCATCGCGGGCGAGTTCATACCGCCAAGGCGTCTCATCATTAAACACCCAGTCACCACTAGCGTCGCGTTGCCAAGCCCACTCCCACGGACGCACCACTGATGATGGGGTGGTCCCGAGAAACGTGTCAAGCACGTTCCGTGAACTCGGCTCGTCACGTTTGGAGTGGTACGCGAGGTACGCAATCCGAAAGAAGTCGTCCTCTAAATGCCTGGGCAAGGATATGCGACGAGGGTCATCGGGAAAGCCGCCTCCCTCCAGCAGGCGGCTAAATCCGACGCGCTCACCCATGGCAGTCCAGACGGTCATCTGAGCCAGTGCCGCGAGGGCGCTGGCAGAGATCAGAGCGTTCTTCCGCCGCGTTACTAAGGGTAGCGCATGGCCAGCTTCGTCGCGCAGATCGAACCGCAGCATGCGACCCTTACTAAGCAGCGCTACAGGAATATAATGAACTCTCCGGTCGTCCCAGTCCAACACCGGTTCAGGCAGCCACGAATGAAGACGAAAATCGACGCTAACGCTCCTCTTGACAGTCGTGTCCGAGACGAGCTGGACAGTCTCGACCCGCCGCTTGACCCACTCGTCCCACGCGCCGATGAGGTTCAGCGCGACGCGGCCGTGATGTCGATCCTCGTCGACGAGTGGCGGCGGCGCAACCTCCTTCTCAAGTCTGCCTGTCATACGCGACGTAGTCCCCCCTAGAACGATGCGGCAGGATACACATTCAAGGGAGCTTGGCTTCCGCGCCCGCAACTCACCGGCGTCATCTCGAACGCCCGTGCAACGTGGTAGCGCGCCGCGCGCGCCTCCGGGCGACATCCGCCCCGCCGCGACAACGCTCAAACAGCCTGCCCTGAAGCGCTGACGCACCGGAGAGCGGATATCTCTCCGTGAACGTCCTCTTACACGCATCGCAACTAAGGGACGCTAGCGCCTCCGCAAGATCGTACGAGCGACCCCGACAGCAGCGTCTTGTCGGTATGGAAGTACATTGGGGCATGCATACGAGGAGGATTACGATGGATGCTGTGACGGCGACCGCGGAGATGACGGCGGAGGAGTTTCTCGACCTGCCGTACGACGAGCGCACGCGCTGGCGCCAGCTTGTCGACGGTGAGCTAGTCATGAACGATCCGACGCGGATGCACGACGGGTCGCAGGGTTGCGTCTTCCGCGCGTTGGGCAACTGGTCTCGCGGGGCGCGGGGCCGCGGTTGGGCCGGCTTCCCGCTCGACGTGATGATCGATGAGCGCAACGTCTACAAGCCCGACGTCGTCTGGTACCGCGAGGGACGCGCACCGCGGCGCCACGATCCACCGCCCTACCCGGTCCCAGACCTCGCCGTCGAGGTTCGTTCGCCGTCGACGTGGCGCTTTGACATCGGTCGCAAGAAGGACGGCTATGAGCGCCGCGACGTGGCCGAGCTGTGGCTCGTCGACACCGCGGCGGACGTCGTGCTGGTCTTCAGGCGCTCGCAGGCGAAGGCCGGGCGCTTTGACCTCAGCCTCGAGCTGACGGCCGCCGACACGCTGAGCTCGCCGCTGCTGCCCGGTTTCTCGCTCTCCGTCGCCGAGGTCTTCGAGCTGGAGTAGTCCCGAGGGGGGCGAGGAATGGGCCGCCAGTCCCTCATGGGTGTATGGAATGTGGCTTCGAGGAGGCTTACGATGCGCGAAATGACGGCGACCGCGGAGATGACGGCGGCGGAGTTCCTGGACCTGCGGTACGACGAGCGCACGCGCTGGCGCCAGCTGATCGACGGTGAGCTGGTCATGAACGATCCGACGTGGGCGCACAACGCGTCGCAGGGTTGCGTGTTCGCCGCGCTGAGCAACTGGTCTCGCGAGGCATCCGGCCGTGGCGGGGTCGGCCTTCCCCTCGACGTGCAGTTCGACGAGCGCAACGTCTACAAGCCGGATGTCGTCTGGTACCGCGAGGGACGTGTTCCGCGCCGCGGCGATCCGCCGCCGTATGCGGTCCCGGACATCGCCGTCGAGGTTCGTTCGCCGTCGACGTGGCGCTTTGATATCGGCCGCAAGAAGGACGCCTACGAGCGTCACGGTGTGGCCGAGTTGTGGCTCGTCGACACCGCGGCGGATGTCGTGCTGGTCTTCCGGCGCTCGCAGGCGAAGGCCGAGCGCTTTGACCTCAGCCTCGAGCTGACGGCTGCCGACACGCTGAGCTCACCGTTGCTGCCCGGTTTCTCGCTCACCATCGCCGAGGTCTTCGAGCTGCAGTAGCTCCAGGGGGCGAATCGCGCGGGGCCGCGCCCTTATGGTGTATGGAAGCGGCGTTCGAGGAGGATTACGATGGGTGTTGTGACGGCGACCGCAGAGATGACCGCGGCGGAGTTCCTGGCGCTCGGGCTGACCGAACGCCCCAGCGTTCGACAAGAGCTCATCAACGGTGAGGTCGTGGTGAGCGAGGCCACGTTGAAGCACAATCGCTCGCAGACAAGCATCGTCGGCACGTTGTGGCAGTGGACGCACGCCACGCCCGAACGCGGCCAAGCCGGTGTTCCGCTCGACGTCTATCTCGACGAGCGCAACGTCCACGTTCCCGATGTCGTGTGGTATCGCCACGGGCGTGTGCCACCGATCGACGACCCGCCGCCCTATCCCGTGCCCGACCTCGCCGTCGAGGTGCGCTCGCCGTCCACGTGGCGCTATGACATCGGTGTCAAGAAGGCCAACTACGAGCGCTACGGCGTTGCCGAGCTGTGGCTCGTCGACACGGCGGCGGACGTCCTGCTGGTCTTTCGTCGTTCGCAGCCCAAGGCGCCCACCTTCGACGTGAGCCGTGAGCTGACGGCCGACGACACGCTCACATCGCCGCTCTTGCCGGGCTTCGAGCTGCCAGCGAGCCGTGTCTTCGGCGACGCCTGAGCACCGAGCCGCTCAGGAACCGTGAAACGGCGGCGGGCCGAGCAGCTGCATGCCCCCCGAGCGCTGCGCGGACTCGCGCACGCGGTCGAGGTCGATCGGCCCCGATCCGTCGTCGTCCTCACCGGCGGGCTCGCTCGCGCCGCGGTAGAACGCCTCCGCGCTGCCGGGCGTCTGCAGCGTCAGGACGCGCGCCGTCGGCGAGGTGACCAGGAAGGCGTGCGGGACGCCGCGCAGGGCGACCGCGACGCCGTGCGGGCCAACCGCGTGGTCGACGCCGTCGATGTGTACCAGGAGCTCGCCCTCGAGCACGTAGAGCGTCTCGTCCTCGTTGGCGTGGGTGTGCAGCGGCGTCGACTTGCCTTCGGCCATGCGGTCCTCGAAGAGCAGGAACGCCCCGTCCGTCTGCGCCGCGGTGGCCTTCATCGTGAGCAGCCCGCCGCCGAGAAAGCGCAGGCGCTCGCCCTCTCCCTCGGCCCTGACGATCGCCGTCCCGGTCTTCATCGCTGTCCGCCTCCATCGCATCCTGCGTAACACGTGGTACGACGTGTACCATGATGGACGTGACCGTACCATATGAGCGAACAGGGCGGGTAAACCAGAAGGGCCGCACGCGGCAGGCGCTGGTGGCGGCGACGCGCGAGCTGCTCGCCGAGGGCATCAACCCCACGATGGAGGCGGCGGCGGCGCGCGCCGCGGTCTCGCGCACGACGGCGTATCGCTATTTCCCCAGCACCCGCGCCCTGCTCGTCGCGACCTATCCCCATATCGAACAGGCCTCGCTGCTCGGCGCAGATCCGCCCGCCGACCCGCGGGAGCGCCTCGCGGCGGTCGTCGACGACCAGCTGCGCCGGATCCTCACCTACGAGCCGGAGATGCGCAGCGTTCTGCGCCTCTCACTGCAGGAGGGTGCGGCGGCCGGCGGACCCGCCCTGCCGATGAACCGCGGGTTGCGGATCGGCTGGATCGAGGACGCCCTCAGTCCGCTGCGCGACGAACTGCCGGCGGCGGATCTGCGCCGGCTCGTGCTCGGGATCGGCTCCACCCTGGGCATCGAGGCGTTCGTCTGGCTGACCGACATCGCCGGCCTGCCGCGCGAGGAGGCGGCCGCGACGATGCGCGCCAGCGCGCTGAGCCTGTTGCAGGCGGCGCTCGTGCCCGGCTAGCTCCGCTGGCCCCCAAGCACCTCGACCGCGATCGCGGCGACCTGCGTCGGGGTCCGGCCGACCCGCACGCCCACGGCCTCCAGTGCCTGCACCTTCGCGGCGCCCCCACCCGAGGACCCGGAGACGATCGCGCCCGCATGGCCCATCGTCTTGCCTGGTGGCGCCGTCAGGCCGGCGATGTATCCGACCACGGGCTTGGAGACGTGCTCGGCGATGTAGGCCGCCGCCTCCTCCTCAGCCGTGCCGCCGATCTCGCCGCTCATGACGATCAGCTCGGTCTGCGGGTCGGCTTCGAAGAGCGCGATGATGTCGATGAACGACGAGCCGGGCACCGGATCGCCGCCGATCCCGACGATCGTCGAGTTGCCAAAGCCGCGCTGGGCAAGCTCGTTGCCGATCTGGTAGGTCAGCGTCCCCGAGCGCGACACGACGCCGACGTTGCCCTGCTTGAAGAACTGCGCGGGGATGATCCCGACGTTCGCCTCTCCCGGCGACAGCACGCCGGGGCAGTTGGGGCCGATCAGCCGCACGCCGGGATTGCGCGCCAGCGTGTTGTAGACGAGCAGCTCGTCGTGCGCGGGCACGCCCTCGGTGATCGCGATGATCGTCGCGATGCCCGCGTCCTCGGCTTCGAGGATCGAATCCGCCGCGAAGCGCGCGGGCACGAAGATCATCGCGGTGTTGGCGGCGGTCGCCGCGACCGCCTCGCGGAACGTGTTGAAGACGGGAATGCCCTCGACGTCCTGGCCGCCCTTGCCCGGCGTCACGCCCGCCACGACGTTCGTCCCGTAGCTGCGGTTGTTCAGGGTGTGAAACGAGCCCTCGCGCCCGGTGAGGCCGGAGACGCACAGGCGCGTGTCCGTGCCGACGAGGATGCTCACGCGCTCGCCTCGGCGGCCATCGCGACGACTCGCGCCGCGGCGCCGTCCATCGTCGCCTCGGTGACCACGCCCGGAAGCTCTGCCGCGGCCAGCAACTCTCGCGCCTCGACGTCGTTCGTGCCGTCGAGGCGCACGACGAAGGGCACCGTCGGGGAGAGTATTCGCACCGCCTCGATCAGCCCGCGGGCGACCTCGTCGCAGCGCGTGATCCCGCCGAAGACGTTGAACAGCACCGCCCGCACCTTGGCGTCGGACAGGATCACCTCGATCGCGGCGACGATCGACTCGGCCTTCGCGCCGCCACCGGCGTCGAGGAAGTTCGCTGGCGCGCCGCCCGCTCCGGCGACGACGTCCAGCGTGCTCATCACGAGGCCGGCGCCGTTGCCGAAGATCCCGATGTCGCCGTCGAGCTTGACGTAGGTCAGGCCTCGCTCCTTGGCCATCGACTCCTGCGGATCGACGTCGGAGGGGTCGGTCAGCGCGGCGTTGTCGGGGTGGCGAAAGAGCGCGTTTGAGTCCAGGGTGACCTTCGCGTCGAGCGCGAGCACCTCGCGCGCGGGTGTCACCACCATCGGGTTGACCTCGGCGAGCATTGCCTCCTCGCCGACGAAGGCGGCATACAGCTGGCCGACGAGCTCTGCCACCCCCCGGACGACATCGGGTGCCACGCCGGCTTCGAAGGCCAGGCGTCGCCCATGGAAGGGCTTGAAGCCGACGAGCGGGTCGACGTGCAGTGTCGCGATCGCCTCGGGCGTCTCGGCGGCGACGGCCTCGATGTCGACCCCGCCGCGCGTGGAGAGCATGACCAGCGGCTTCTTCGCCGAGCGATCGAACACGACCGCCGCGTAGTACTCGTCCTCGATCTCGGCCGCCCGCTCGATCCACAGCTCCTGCACGACGAGCCCGCGGATGTCCATGCCGAGGATCGCGCTGGCGTGCTCGCGCGCCTGCGAGACATCACCGGCGATCTTGATGCCACCGGCCTTCCCGCGTCCACCGATCTTCACCTGCGCCTTGATCGCGCAGGGGTAACCGACCGCTTCGGCCGCGGCCACGGCGCTGTCGACGTCACGCGCCGCGCGCCCGGGCGACTGCGCCATGCCGTAGCGCGCGAAGAGCTGCTTTCCCTGGTACTCGAGGAGGTCCATGGGCGGCCGACAATAGACAACCGCTCCTGGCGTCGCCGAATCGCGTCGTCGCCGCAGGACGAGCTTTCGGCCGTGACGACGGCCGAAGTGCGATCATGCCGCCGCAATGGCACTACCCAAGCAGATCAACCTCGTGACGTTCGATGTCTATGGCACGCTCATCGACTGGGAGCAGGGCATCGTCGATGCCTTCGCCAAGGAGGCAGACCGCGACGGGTTCACGATCGATCGCGACGAGCTGATCCGCAACTTCCACGAGATCGAGCGGGAGATCGAGTCGAGCTCCTACGAGCTCTACGCCGAGGTGCTTCGCCGCACCGCCGTCGAGATCTCCAAGCGCGTGGACTGGCCGCTGGAGCCGTCGCGCTCGGGCTTCCTGCCCGACTCCGTGCAGCGCTGGAAACCCTTCAAGGAGACCAACACGCAGCTCAACAAGGTCTGCAAGAAGTTCCAGACCGGCCTGATCTCGAACATCGACGACAAGCTGCTGGGTCAGACGCGGCGCCACATCCCGCAGGACTTCGACCTCGTCGTCACCGCACAGCAGGTGCGCTCCTACAAGCCCGACATGGCGCACTTCACCGAATGCGCGCGCCGGATGGGGACCAAGAAGGGCTGGGTCCACGTCTCCGCCAGCTACTACCACGACGTCGCACCGGCGATGGCCAACAAGATCCCCGTGATCTGGGTCAACCGCCACAAGGAAACGCTCGAGCCGGGTCAGAAGAAGCCGACCGCCGAGGTCAAGAACCTCCTCGAAGCGACCAAGCTGCTCGGCCTGTAGGCGGGCGCGAGGAAGGCCCGTGCGCGTCGTCGGCCTGCACCGCGACGTGCTCGTGGCAACGAGCCGCATCTGGCAGACGACCTGCACGATCGTCCGCAGCGGCGAGGAGGGCTTCGTGATCGACTCGCCGGTGCTTCCCGACGAGCTGGAGATGCTGCCGGCGGTGCTCGAGCACGCCGGCTTCGCCTTCAATGGCCTGCTCGCCACGCACGCCGACTTCGATCACCTGCTCGGCCGGCTGGCGTTCACGGGTGCGGCGGTCGGCGTCTGCGAGACGACGGCGGCGCGGCTGGCGGCCGAGCCGGGGGCGGCGGCGCGCGAGCTGCGCGCCTTCGACGACGAGCACTACGTACAGCGTGCGGCGCCGCTGTCGCTCGGCCAGGTCCAGGCGCTGCCGGTGCCCGGCCATTGCGCGGTCGGCGAGGCCGAGATCGAGCTGCACCCGGCCGATGGCCACACCGCCGACGGCATGGCCCTGTGGGTGCCCTGGGCGCGCGTGCTCGTGTGCGGCGACTACCTGTCGCCGGTCGAGATCCCGTGGATCGCCGACGGTGGCTCGCGTTCGGCCTACCTCGCCACCCTGGCGCGGCTGGCCGCGCTCGTCGAGCAGGCCGAGTACGTCGTGCCGGGCCATGGCGCGGTGCTCGACGCGACCCGGGCGGCGGCGATCTTGCGCGAGGACGTCGCCTACCTGGAGGCGCTGCCCGACGCGCAGCTGCCGATCGCCAGGCGCTCGGCGGCCCAGCGCAAGATCCACGCCGAGAACGTCTCGCGCGCCTGATCGTCCAGTCCTGGCGCGTGGCCGTCCAGCGATCGCGGGCGCGTGACGACCCTCTTATGCGGTCCTTACGCATGGCCGCGATCAACTTAGGGATCATTGACGTCGCCCTCCTACCTTCAACGCCATGAGCAGTGATCCCTCGTCTGGACGCGGCCGCCTCTGGACCGATCCACGCGAGGTCGAGGAGCATCAGCCGTGGCTTGCGCCCAAGCGGGCGGCGACACCGCCGCCCGCGCCGCAGCGGCCTGAGCGCGACCCCGACGACGACCGCGGGCCGCTGTGGCGCCAGCGGGCCGTCGGCGTTCTCGTCGGCCTCGTGATCGTGGCGCTGCTGGTCGGCGCCGGGGTGCTCGGCGCGAGCCTGCTGGGGTTGGGCGGAGCCGACGACAACCAGTCCGCCACCCTGCCGGTCGTGCCCGGGGCGGCTCCTGCCGACGCGCGCGCCCGCTCGATCCGTGCGATCTACGCAACCGCCAAGGAGAGCGTCGTGCCGGTGCGCGTGCGCGGCGTCTCGACGGCGGGCAGCGGCACCGGCTTCGTCATCGACAAGGGCGGCGTGATCGTCACCAACGCCCACGTCGTCAAGGACGCCCAGCAGGTGCAGGTGCGACTGGACGACGACGGCAGCTACGTCGACGCACGAGTCGTCGGGACCGACGTGTCGTCGGACCTCGCGGTGCTGCGCGTGGACTCCTCCGAGGCCTCGAAGCTGCGCCCGCTCGCGCTCGCGGACTCCGACAAGGTCCAGGTCGGCGACCAGACGCTTGCGATCGGCTACCCGCTGGGGCTCAACCGCTCGGCCTCTGCCTCTCAGGGAATCGTGTCGGGCCTCGGCCGCTCGATCGACGCCGCCAACAACTTCTCGATCGAGAAGGTCATCCAGACCGACGCCGCGATCAACCCCGGCAACTCCGGCGGTCCGCTGCTGGACTCCGCCGGGCGCGTGATCGGCGTGAACACCGCGATCCTCACGGCGGGCTCGAGCGGCGGCAGCGTCGGCATCGGCTTCGCGGTGCCCTCCAACACCCTGCGCGACGTCGTTCCACGCCTGGAGAGCGGCGGCACCGTCAAGCGGGCATACATCGGTGTGCAGACGCGTCCCAGCCAGACGGGCAGCGGCGCGGAGGTCGTCACCGTCACGCCCGGCACCCCCGCCGCCAGGGGTGGGCTGCGGGCCGGCGACAGGGTGGTCGAGTCCGCCGGGCGTCCGGTGACCGTTCCGGAGGACATCAGCGCCTCGATCGAGAGCCGCGAACCGGGCGAGAAGATCACGATCGACGTGCGGCGCGGAGGAGCGCGCCAGAGCCTCGACATCACGCTCGGAACGCGGCCGGACACCGCTCCGGGCGCGGGCACCCCGCCTCCCGGCCCCTCGTTCCCCTGACATGAGCTTCGGCCAGCCGCTCTTCCTCGTTGCGCTCGTGCTCGTGCCGGTCGCGGTGCTCGCCTACCTGCGTCACGAGGTAACGCGCCGCGCCGCGGTCGCGTCGTTCGCCTCGCCGGCGGTCTTCGCGTCGGTTGCGCCGAGCACGCCCGGTTGGCGGCGTCACGTCCCGATCGGCGTCTACGCCGTCGCGCTGATGGTGCTGCTCGTCGCCCTCGCCAAGCCGCAGACGACGGTCGCGGTCCCGATCGAGCGCGCCTCGATCATGCTGACGACCGACTTCTCCGGCTCGATGCAGTCAACCGACGTCGCGCCGAGCCGGCTGGTCGCGGCGCGCACCGCGGCGCAGGACTTCCTGCGCGACGTGCCCGACAACGTGCGCGTCGGCCTGGTCTCCTTCAACCAGGCCGCGAAGCTCGTCTCCAGCCCGACGACCGACCGGACGCTGCTGTCGCAGGCGATCTCGACGCTGCAGCCCAGCGGCGGGACGGCGACCGGCGAGGCGCTCGCGGTCTCGCTGAACGCCCTCGCCTCCGAGGTCGACGTCGACGGCGTCCGCGCTCCGTCGGCGATCGTGCTGCTGTCGGATGGGACGTCGACGCGCGGGCGCAGCCCCGAGAAGATCGCGCGGCAGGCGAAGGAGCTGAAGATCCCGATCTACACCGTCACGCTCGGCACGTCGACGGGCACGATCGACGTGACGCGCAGCGACGGGACCGTCGAAACGAAGCTCGTCCCGCCCGACCCCGTGCAGATGCAGCGGGTCGCCGAGATCTCCGGCGGGCGCACCTTCACCGCCGACAACGTGCAGGAGCTCAGCACCGTCTACAAGCAGCTCGGCTCGCGGATCGGCTACCGCGAGGAGCCACGCGAGCTGACCGCCGCCTTCAGCGGTGGCGCGCTCGTCCTGCTCGCCGCCGGCGCGCTGGCGTCCCTCTACTGGTTTCGCCGTCTTGTCTAAGCCTCAGCACCTCACGCGAAAGGACCGACCCCGATGAGCACGATGTATCCCGGACAGCCCGAGGACGAGGGTCGAGCCCCGCGTCAGGCGCTCGAGGAAGCGCTGTATGAGATCAAGCGCGTCATCGTCGGGCAGGACGCGATGCTCGAACGGCTGCTCGTCGCGCTGCTCGCCGGGGGCCACGTGCTGCTCGAAGGCGTGCCCGGCCTGGCCAAGACGCTGACCGTGCGCACGCTGGCCGACGTCATGGGCGGCACGTTCCGGCGTATCCAGTTCACCCCCGACCTCGTGCCCGCCGACCTCGTCGGCACGCGCATCTACCGGCCGGACTCCGGGCGCTTTGACGTCGAGCTCGGGCCGGTCTTCGGCAACTTCCTGCTCGCCGACGAGATCAACCGCGCGCCGGCCAAGGTCCAGTCGGCGTTGCTGGAGGTCATGCAGGAGCACCAGGTGACGATCGGCACGGAGTCCTTCGCGGTGCCCGATCCGTTCCTCGTCCTGGCGACGCAGAACCCGATCGAGTCCGAGGGCACCTACCCGCTTCCCGAGGCGCAAATCGACCGCTTCCTGTTCAAGGTGCTTGTCGAGTATCCGACGCTCGGCGAGGAGGCGTCGATCGTCGGGCGCTCGCTGAGCCCGCCCGAGGCCGCGACGGTGCAGCTCTCGATGGCCGAGCTCGTGCGCTTCCAGGACGAGGCGGCGCAGATCTTCGTCGACCGCGAGGTCGTCGCCTACGCCGTGCAGCTCGTGGACTGCACGCGCAACCCCGAGCGCTACGGGCTCGGCGATCTCTCACACCAGATCCAGTACGGCTCCAGCCCCCGCGGCGCGATCGGGATGGTCCAGGCCGCGCGTGCCCTGGCGATGCTGCGCGGGCGCCGCCATGCGCTCACCGACGACGTGCGCGATCTCGCGCACGACGTGCTGCGCCACCGGATCGTTTTGTCCTACGACGCGCTGTCTGATGGCGTCAGCACCGACCAGATCCTCGATCGCGTCCTCGCAGCGATCGGCGACGGGCGCCTGGGCATGACGGTCGGGCCGCACCACGAGCAGGAGACGGCCGCCTGATGAGCGGCGCGCAGCTGCGGGTTCCGCCGGCCCGCCAGGGGCCGGGGCCGGCCCCTGCCGCGCTCGTCGATGCGCTGGCGCTATCGCTCGCGCGTCGCGGGTCCGGCGTGCTGCCCGGGGATCGTCTGTCGCCCGGCGTCGGCTCGGGCACCGAGCTCGCCCAGCTGCGTCCCTACCAGATCGGTGACGACGTGCGTCAGATCGATCCCGCCGCCAGCGCCCGGACCGGGGTCCCGCACGTCCGCCTCCAGGTCCCCGAGCGGATCCTCACGACATGGCTGATCTACGACCGCTCCGCGTCGATGGCGTTCGGCACCGCCGACCGGCTGAAGTCTGACGTCGCCGAGGGCGTCGCCGGCGTCGTCGCTCGTGCGGCGACGCGCCACGGAGGGCGCCTTGCGGTGCTGACGGCGGGTGGCACATCGCGGATGCTGGCGCCGCGCGGCGGGCCGCACGCGAAGATCGGGTTGCGGCGCCTGCTGGAGGAGGGCGTCGTCGTCGATGGCGTGCCTGACCGAGGATTGGCGCCCGTGCTGCATCGCTGCGGGCGCGTCGCACGCCAGCCGGGCCTCGTGGTCGTCGTCTCGGACTTTCGCGGCGAGCTGGACTGGCAGCGCGCCATGCGCGCGCTCGGCGCGCGTCATCGCGTCCTCGCGGTGGAGATCCGCGATCCCCGCGAAGAGCGTCTGGAACCGGCCGGCCGGCTGTCGCTCGTCGATCCCGAGACCGGCGAGCTGCTGGAGGTCGACACCTCGCGGCGCGGCCTGCGCGACCGCTTCGAGGCCGCCGCCGCCGTGGAGCGCGCGGGCGTGGCCGCTGCCGTGCGGCGCGCCGCGGCCGTGCACGTCGTGCTCTCGACGCGGGGCGACTGGCTGCGCGCGCTGGGGCGGGCGCTGCGATGAGCTTCGCCACGCCGCTGGCGCTGCTGTGCCTGGCCGCAGTGCCGCTGGCGGTGCTCGCGCACGTTTCCGCGCAGCGACGCAGACGGCGCTACCCCGTGCGCTTTCCGGCGATCGCGACGCTTGCCACGGTCGCGGGCTCTGAGCCGCGCTGGCGTCGCCAGGTCCCATTCGCGCTGCTCGCGCTGGCGCTGACCGCGATCGCGCTGTCGCTGGCACGCCCGGAGCGCACGATCGCCGTGCCCGTCGAGCGGGCGTCGGTCGTGCTCGTCACCGACGTCTCGCGCTCGATGTCGGCGACCGACGTCAGCCCCAATCGCCTCGAGGCCGCACGCCGCGCGGCGCAGAGCTTCATCGACAAGGTCCCCAAGCAGCTGCGCGTGGGGCTGGTCTCCTTCTCCGAGGCGGCCCAGTCGCTGCGCGTGCCGACGACCGATCGCCATCAGATCTCAGCCGCGCTGGACAGCCTGCAGCCGATCTCCGGAACGGCGACCGGCGCCGGCCTGCGGGCCGCCCTTGACAACCTCAAGACCGACGGGGAGAAGACCGAGAAGCCGCCACCCGCGGCGATCGTGCTGCTGTCGGATGGGTCGGCCACCGACGGCTCGGCGGCCTTCGACGTCGCGAGCGAGGCGCGGCGCCTGAAGATCCCGATCTTCACCGTCGCGCTGGGCACCGAGAGCGGCACGATCACCCTGGGCGGCCGCGTCGTGCGGGTCCCGCCCGATCCGGAGGCCCTGCAGCGCATCTCGTCGCTGTCGGGTGGGGACGCCTTCCGTGCCGAGGACTCCGAGGAGCTCGGCACGATCTACGACAAGCTCGGCTCGCAGATCGGCACCAAGCCCGAGCAGCAGGAGATCACCGTCCTGTTCGCGGGCGCGGCGCTGCTGCTCTTGGCGGGCGCGATGACGGCGTCGCTGGGCATCAGCGGCCGCCTGCCGTAGCGCCTCTTGATTGCTCGTCGCGGGATGCGGGGGTGTGTCGAATAACTCGCGGTCGGCGCGTGCTACTCGACACACCCCCCGCAGTGGGCAGCGCGTGCGCCCGTCGACAGCGCTCCCTCGGATCACCGCCGTTGCAGGACCGTGAGCAGGTAGGGGCTCGTCGCGCCGGCCCCGATCCCACCATCGCGCAGCGCGGCGATCACCGCCTCACGCAACGGCTCCCAGGCATCGGCCGCCTCGAGCTGCTCGCGAGCGCCGATCCACACGGGATGCAGGCGCTCCCAGCGGTCCATGAGGTCCTCGGGACTCGTGTGCTCGTGGGCCAGCTCGTGCTCTGACATCTCGACGTCGCCGACCGGGTCGAACAACGCGTGAAGCGCCGACGGATCGCCCCAGTCGACCGGCGGCCGCGCATCGTCCTCCGGCGGGCGCGAGCGGCTCATCGCGCCGCGCAGCAACGACACGGCATCGAACACCGGCCCGCGAGGCGGCCACGTCGTGATCGCCACGCATCCGCCAGGTGCCACGACTCGTGCGATCTCCGCTGCCGCTTGCTCGGCCGGGCGGGCGAAGATCACGCCGAACACCGAGACGGCGGCGTCAAACCTCCCATCCTCGAACGGCAGCTTCGCCGCGTCGCCCAGCACGAACTCGGCGCCTGGCACGCGCTCACGCGCGACGTCCAGCAGCCGCGGCGAGCTGTCGATGCCCGTGACGGCGGCGCCGGCGCTTGCGGCCACGAGCGCGGCGTTGCCCGTTCCGCAGGCGACGTCGAGGAGGCGCTCGCCGCCGGCCATGCCGAGCGCCGCGATCACGACGTCGGAGGCCGGCGCAAGCTCGGACGCCGTGTCCTCATAGCAGCCGACGCCCCAGGTATCCACGCCTACTCCAGCTCGCGCCCGAAAAACAGATCGCGCCCCGCGCCCCCCTTGGAACGCTCCGAGAAGCCGTGGCGGCGATAGAGCGCCAGCGCGGCGGCGTTGTGCTCGTTGGCGTCGAGCTCGATCCGCTTGGCGCCGTGCTCGGTCGCCCGCGCCATTGCGAGCGTCAGCAGGGCGTCCCCGACGCCGGCGCGGCGCGTGTCGGCGTCGACGAACAGGTCCTCCAGCCAGCAGTCGGGCGCCGCGCGCCAGACGCTGAGGCGAAAGCGCAGCTGCAGCACGCCCGTCGGCGGCGAGTCGTCGTCGCGCGCGGCGAGCAGGAACTCCGAGTCGCGGTCCTCGAACAGCCGCTCGACGGTGGCCAGGAACGAGTTCGCCGACGGTGAGTCGTGGCCGTTGTGATCGCGGAAGGCGACGAGCAGCGCGGCGACGGTCTCGGCCTCGTCGGGCAGCGCGACCCAGGCCCGCGGCGCGCTCACGCCGGCGGGTCCTCGATGACCGCGAGCACGTCGCCGCGGCGCACGCCGTCGCCTTCGGAGATCGGCAGCGACGCGATCACGCCCGACTTGTGGGCCGGGATCTCGTTCTCCATCTTCATCGCCTCGATGATCGCGACGACGTCGCCCTCGGCGACCTGCTGGCCCTGGCTGACGGGCACCTTCCAGACGTTGCCCTGCATCGGCGAGGTGAGTGTGTCGCTCCCGGCCACGGCCTGCGCGCGCTTCTTGGCGACCCCGCGGACGGGCTTGGACACGCCCGCCGCCGGGCCGCCGGCACGGGCGTCGCCTGCCTCGGCGCCCGCGCCGATCACGCGCACATCGAAGCGCCGCCCCGAGACCTCGACGCTGTAGGTGCGCTCGACGGACGTCTCGGCGTCGGTCTGCGAGGCGGCCGCAGCAGGCTTCTCGGCGAGCTCTCGCAACCACGACTTGTCCTCGAGCAGGTCGCGGCAGGTCTCCCCGCGCGCCCATTGCTCGGAGGCCAGCAGCGCGCGGTGAAAGCCGATCAGCGTCGTGATGCCCTCGATCCGGTACTCGGCCAGCGCGCGCAGCATCCGCGCCGTCGCTTGCGAGCGGTCGACATCCCAGACGACGAGCTTGGCGACCATCGGGTCGTACATCGGCGTCACCTCGCTGCCCGCCCGCACCCCGGAGTCCACGCGCACGCCGGGCCCCGACGGCTCGGCGTAGGCGCCGATCGTCCCCGGCGCTGGGGCGAACGCGTGCGACGCGTCCTCGGCGTTGATCCGGCACTCGATCGCGTGGCCGCGCAGCGCGACATCCTCCTGGGCGATCGACAGCGCCTCACCGGCCGCCACGCGGATGCCCTCCTTGACGATGTCCACGCCGCTGGTCATCTCCGTCACGCAGTGCTCGACCTGCACGCGCGTGTTCATCTCCAGGAAGAAGTACTCCCCGCTGTCGGAGGACAGCAGCCCCTCGACCGTCCCCGCGCCGCGGTAGTCGACCGCGCGCGCCGCTTCGACGGCGATCGTGCCGATGCGCTCGCGCAGCGCCTCGTCGACGATCCACGCCGGGGCGGGGGACTCCTCGACGAGCTTCTGGTGGCGTCGCTGGATCGAGCAGTCGCGTTCGCCGAGGTGGATGACGCTGCCGTGCCCGTCGGCGAGGATCTGCACCTCGACGTGACGCGGATCGGGCAGGTAGCGCTCGAGGTAGACCGTCGCGTCGGAGAAGAACCGCTCGCCCTCGCGCGCTGCCCCTTCGAAGGCCGCCTTCAGCTCGCTCGCCTTCAGCGCGACGCGAAAGCCCTTCCCGCCGCCCCCGCCCGCGGCCTTGACGGCGACCGGATAGCCGATCTCGTCATCGACGATGCGTCGCGCCGCGCCCAGGTCGGGCACGGGATCGACGGTGCCCGGCACGATCGGCACGCCGGCATCGCGCATGAGCTCGCGCGCCCGCGTCTTGGATCCCATCGCCTCGATCGCGCTCGCCGGCGGGCCGACGAACACGACGCCGGCGCGCTCGCAGGCCGTCGCGAACGACGCGTTCTCGGCCAGGAAGCCGTAGCCGGGGTGGATGGCCCCGGCACCCGATTCGCGCGCGATCCGCAGGATCCGCTCGATGTCGAGGTAGCCATCGGACGGCGAGGCGCCGCCGAGCAGGTACGCCTCGCTGGCGCGAGTGACGTGGGGCGCGTCGCGATCCAGCTCGGAGTAGACCGCGACCGACGCGATGCCGAGCTCGTCGCACGCGCGAATGACGCGCACCGCGATCTCGCCGCGGTTGGCGATCAGCAGCTTGGAGAACACCCTCGCGGAGGCTAGACGCTCATGCGGCGGTCCGCGTTGAACAGCGCGGCTCGGCCGTCGGCACGGGGTGCCCGACATGGAAGCCCTGCACGTGGTCGATGCCCTGAGCGGGCGCGATTGCCTCGACCTCTGCGCTCTCGACGGACGGGGGATCGCCTGCTTGCCGATCCCGCGCGCGCAGCAGCGACGCGTCGTTCAGCGACGCCGCGGAGCGGTTCACCTCCAGGCGGGTCGTGCCGTCCGGATCGCCCCGCGAGTAGCTCGATCGCGCGCGCCGTCACCCGGCCGTCGATCTGCGGTGCGAGGCCGAAGCGTCGGACTCCAGTGCGCCGCGGATGCGTTCGAGTCAGCTCCGCGCGCGGATCGAGTCGGGCTGCTCGGTGTCGGCCGAGATCAGCGCGAAGCGGTCGCGGCCGGTCTCCTTGGCGTGGTACATCGCGAGGTCCGCTGAGATCAGCAGCTGCGCGCCGGTGACGTCGCCCGCCCGGAAGGGCGCGACGCCGACGCTCGTCGTGACGCGGCGATGGTGGTGGGGCGATCCGACGGTTGCCTCCTCGCGGATCGCGCGCACGAGGTCGCCCGCGACGATCTGCGCCTCGTGCTCGTCGACGTTGGGCAGCAGCACGGCGAACTCGTCGCCGCCGAGACGTGCCAGCGTGTCGCTCTCGCGCAGCCGCCCGCGCAGCGTGCCCGCCACGCTGAGAATCAGAGCGTCGCCCGCGTGGTGGCCGAGCGCGTCGTTGACGTACTTGAAGTTGTCGATGTCGAGCACGAGCAGCGCGCCGCGCGGCCCGGCACGCGCGACCTCGCCGACCTGCTGCTCAAGCTCCTGCTCGAAGCGCCGGCGGTTGTACAGCCCGGTCAGCGGATCGTGATCGGCGAGGTGGCGCAGCTCGTGCTCGAAGCGCCGGCGCTCGGTCACGTCCTGGACCTGATCGAGGAAGTGCAGCGGCGCACCCGATGCGTCGCGCACGATGGTCACCGTGCGCGTGACCCACACCACGCCGCCGTTGGCGCGCAGGTAGCGCTTCTCGGTCAGGGAGCTGGACTGCCGCCCGTCGATCAGATCGGCCATGGCCTTCAGGTCGGCGGTGAGATCCTGCGGGTGGGTGATGGCCGCGAAGCTCATCTCGCACAGCTGCCCGGCCGGACGCTCGAGGATCTCGCACAGCGCCTGGTTGACCTCCAGGTAGTTGCCCTCGAGGTCGGCGACGGCCATGCCGATCGGCGCGTCCTCGAACGCACGCCGGAAGCGTTCCTGCGCCTCGCCCATCTGGCGCTCGCGCTCGATGCGCTCGTGGACGTTCTGGGCGATCAGCATCGCCCCGACGATCTCCTCGCCGTCGCCGCGCAGCGGGCTCGTGCGGATCCACAGCGCGAGGTCGTCACCGGCTGACACGAGGTCGAAGCCGCGCTCCTCGCCGGCCAGCGCCGCGCGGCACGCGTCCTGCAGGGCGGCGCCATGCGCGGCGGGCAGCAGGCGGTTGACGTGCCCGCCGATCAGCTCGCGTGGCGACGGCGACGCGCCCGCCAGCCGCCTGCCAGACGCGAACTCCAGCCGGAGCGTGCGGTCGACGAGGATCACGGTCGTGCCGGGCAGGCCGTGCACGAGCGTCCGGTAGCGCCGCTCGCTGTCAGCGAGGGCGCGCTCGTCGGCGAGGCGTTGGGTCACATCGCGCCCGGAGGCGTAGATCAGGCCCTCGTCGGGGACCGTTCGCAGCGTCCAGTCGATCCATCGCCACGAGCCGTCGGCTGTCCGCCAGCGGGCGGTGACGCCGCGGCCCGGAGCGCCGTCGTCGTGCGCTTCGCGAGATGCCAGCAACAGCTCATCGTGGTCTTCGGGCGCGATGAGGCTGCAGACGGGGCGCCCGATGAGCTCCTCGACGCTCCACCCCAGCGTCCTGCACCACTGGCCGTTGACGCTCTGCAGGCGCCCCTCGAAGTCGACGGTGCACAGCAGGTCGCCTGACAGCTCGAAGAAGCGCGTGCTCTCGGCCTGCAGTCGGCGCTCCTCGGTGATGTCGCGCGCGATGCCCAGGGCGCCGATCGTCTCGCCCGAAGCGTCGCGAAACGGACTCTTGGTGACCGACAGGATCGGCTGGTTGACCCCGAACGTGCCGGTGATCTCGTAGTGGGCCGGCGAGTCGCTGTCGAGCACGTCGGCGTCGTGGCGCGCGATGTCCTCGGCGACATCCGGCAGAAGCTCGCGGTTCGTGTGACCGATGATCGCGCTGGCAGGCTGGCCGATCAGGCTGGCGGCCGCGCTGTTGACGAGCAGGTAGCGCCCGTTGCGGTCCTTGAGGTAGATCGAGTCGGTCGTCGCTTGCAGGAGCGCTTCGAGCAGGTGGCGGCTGCGCAGGGCCCGGTCGGCCATGCGTCCGACGACGAACGCCAGGAAGAGCAGCGCCAGCGAGCGGGGGAGGACCGCGCTCGCACCCTCCGCGGTCCAGCCGCTGGCGGGCGAGAGGATGACCACGGCCGCGCCGAGCGCCGCGGTGGCGAGCCCCGCCCGCATCCCCATCTCGGCGGCGACGAGCGCGACCGGCAGGATGAACGCGACGGCGATCCATGCCGCCGACGCATGGATCCCCAGCGCGGCGGCACTCGACAGCGCGAGGAGCACGGCGGCCAACCCGAGCACCGCGCCGCGGCGCCGAGCGCCGTAGGTGCCGAGCAGCTGCGCGAGTCCTACCGGCGCGAGACGCGGATCGGTCGCCACGCCGGTGTGGTTGACCGGAGCCTGCATACACGGACCTATCGACGGTCCGTCAGGAGAAACTTAGTGCGCCGGACGATCGGCGGCCGGTGGGGCGCGGCGCCTGCACGGCGTCCCCGGCGACGAGCACGGCTGCGATTACGCGGTCGGGGTCTGATCCGGCGCGTAGCCGGCGCCCTCGAGCAGCGCCGCCCGCTTCCATGGGCTCGTCGGCTGCAGTGGCGGCGCCGCGACCGAGCCCGTGTCGCGCGTGAACTGCGCGATCGCGGCGACGATCGCCGCCGCCTCTTCGGGCGACACCGCCATCAGCAGATCATTCCCGCGCCGACCGTGTCGTTGGATGCCTCGTCGATGAGGATGAACGAGCCGACCGCGCGATTGCGCTCGTAGGGATCGAATGCCAGCGGCTTGGACGTGCGCAGTCGCACTCGGCCGATGTCGTTGAGCGCGAGCTCCGAAGCATCGGCGTCGGCGTGCAGCGTGTGGATGTCGACGTGATCGAGCACCTCGTCGACGATCGCGCGCGCCTCGTGCGTCGCGTGCTTGATCGCGTAGCGGGCGCCGGCGCGCAGCGGCCGGTCGGTCATCCAGCAGATCGTCGCCTCCACGTCGCGCGAGAGCTCGGGCGCATCGGCGACGCCGCAGATCAGGTCGCCGCGCGAGACGTCGATCTCGTCGTGCAGCAGCAGCGTCACAGACATCGGCGCGTACGCCTCGTCCACCGGCCCGTCGAAGGTGTCGATGCACGCGATCCGCGACCGCGCGCCGGATGGCAGCACCTGGACCTCGTCGCCCGGGCGCAGGACCCCGCCGGCGACCTGGCCGGCGTAGCCGCGGTAGTCGGTCTCGCCATCGCGGATGACCCACTGCACGGGGAAGCGCACGTCGTCGAGGTTGCGGTCGTCGGCGACGTGCACCGATTCGAGGTGTTCGAGCAGCGGCACGCCGCCGTACCACGCCATCCGCTCGGAGCGCGCGACGACGTTGTCGCCGTGCTTGGCGGAGATCGGCATGTAGGCGATGTCGCGCACGCCGAGACCGCTCGCGAACTCCGAGAACTCGCGGACGATCGTGTCGAAGACCTCCTCGGAGAAGTCGACGAGATCCATCTTGTTGACGGCGACGGCCATGTGGGGGATTCCCAGCAGCGAGGAGATGTAGGCATGGCGCTTGGACTGCTCGAGCACGCCCTTGCGCGCGTCGACGAGGATCACCGCGAGGTCGGCAGTCGACGCGCCCGTGACCATGTTGCGGGTGTACTGCACGTGGCCGGGCGTGTCGGCGATGATGAACGTGCGCCGCGCGGTCGCGAAATAGCGGTAGGCGACGTCGATCGTGATGCCCTGCTCGCGCTCGGCTCGCAGGCCGTCGACGAGCAGCGAGAGGTCGACCTCGCCGTCGCCGCCGCGGCGCTTGGACGCCTCCTCGACGTGCTCGAGCTGGTCGGTCAGCACCTGCTTGGAGTCAAACAGCAGGCGCCCGATGAGGGTGGACTTGCCGTCGTCGACCGAGCCGGCGGTTGCCAGGCGCATGAGATCGGCGGCTGCGAGCCCCATCAGAAGTACCCGGCGATCTTGCGGTCTTCCATCGCGGCTTCGCTGACGCGGTCGTCGGCGCGTGTCTCGCCGCGCTCGGTGATCCGCGTCGACGCGATCTCGGCGACGACCGAGTCCAGGTCCGCGGCGGTCGAGCGCACCGCGCCGGTGCAGCTCATGTCGCCGACCGTTCGGTAGCGAACCGAGGCGGTGAACGGCGTCTCGCCGTCTGCCAGCTCCACGTGGTCGCAGACCGCGTAGAGCATGCCGTCGCGCTCGAAGACCTCGCGCTCGTGGGCGAAGTACATGGCCGGAACCTCAAGGCGCTCGGTGGCGATGTACTCCCACACATCGAGCTCGGTCCAGTTGGAGATCGGGAACACGCGCACGCTCTCGCCGCGGCGGATGCGCCCGTTGTACAGCGACCACAGCTCGGGGCGCTGGTTCTTGGGATCCCAGCCGCCGAAGTCGTCGCGGAAGGAGAAGATCCGCTCCTTGGCCCGTGCGCGTTCCTCGTCGCGGCGCGCGCCGCCGAACGCCGCGTCGAAGCCGTGCGCCTCGATGGCGTCCAGCAACGTCGTGGTCTGCAGCTGGTTGCGGGAGGCGCGCGGACCGGTCTGCTCGCGCACGCGGCCCGCGTCGATCGAGTCCTGCACCGACGCGACGACCAGCCGCTCGCCGAGCTCCGCCACGCGCCGGTCGCGAAACGCGATGACCTCGGGGAAGTTGTGGCCCGTGTCGACGTGCATCAGCGGGAAGGGAAAGCGCCCCGGGCGAAAGGCCTTCTCCGCGAGGCGCAGCAGCACGATCGAGTCCTTGCCGCCGCTGAACAGCAGCACCGGCATGCTCAGCTGCGCGGCGACCTCGCGCATGATGTGGATCGCCTCGGATTCGAGCTCCTGCAGGTGAGTGAGCCGGGCCGTCATGTTGCCGGCACCTCGGCCGGGCGCCGCGCACGTGCGAGCAGGTAGGCCAGCAGGCCGAACGCCGCGGGCAGCCCGAGCAGCGCGATCGGCGAGACATCCAGGCCCGCCTTGGACAGCACGCCGAGCGCGGCCGCCAGCAGCATGCAGCCCAGCGCCGGGCGCAGCGCGCCGGCGGGCACGTACTCGATGAGCTTCGTCCCGATCAGGACGCCGGGCAAGGAGCCGACGAGGATCGTCGCCATCAAGAGGAAGTTGACATTGCCGCTGACCAGATGCGCGAGGGCTGCCGCCCACAGCAGGATCGCCGCGTGGAAGACGTCGGTGCCGACGACGCGGTGGGGGGTCAGCTTGAAGACGAGGATCAGCGCGAGGCCGATGAGCGCGCCGCTGCCGACCGACGTTACGCCGAGCAGGATCCCAAGCAACGCGCCGATCGACACCGCGGCGATCTTCGTGCGCCGCGTCTGCTGGACGGTCTCGCGCTCGCGCTCGGCGAGCTTGGGCATGAACAGCGCTCGTCCGAGGACCGTCAGCGCGACGATCAGCAGCGCGACGGCAATGGCGATCAGCAGCGCCGGCTCGAAGCTCGACCCGTAGGCGCCATGCAGGCGATGCAGCAGCCAGACGCCCAGCAGCGCGCCGGGCACGCTGCCGATGGCCAACCACTTCGACACGCCGAGGTCGACGCGGCCCTTGCGCAGGTGCCGCCAGCCGCCGGCGGTCTTCGTCACCGCGCCGTAGGCGAGGTCGGTGCCGATCGCCACGACGGGCGGGACGCCCGCGAAGAGCACCAGGAGCGGGGTCATGATCGCCCCGCCCCCGATCCCCGTGAGGCCGATCAGGATGCCGACCCCCAGTCCGAAGGCGATGATCATCGGATCCATCAGCTATGCAGCCCGCACTCGGTCTTGGCGGACCCCGCCCAGCGTCCTTCGCGGCCGCCGCCCGGCTGCGTGCAGGGCGCACAGCCGATCGACTCGTAGCCGGCGTCATGCAGCGGGTGATAGGGCAGGTCGCGCTCCTGGATGCGCGTCCACAGGTCGCGCTGCGTCCAGTGCGCCAGCGGGTTGAGCTTCGCGATCCCGCCGCGCTTGGCATCCACCTCGACGAGCTGCGTGCCCGCGCGCGTTGGGCCCTGCTCGCGGCGAAGGCCGGTGATCCAGGCGTCCGCGCCGGCCAGCGCACGCTGTAGCGCGGCGACCTTCGCGTCGCCGCAGCAGTGCTCCGGACCGGCCCACGGCGGCGAGCCGGTGGCGTCCTCGATCTCGACGCGGACCCCAAAGCGCTGCTCGAACGCGCGCCACGTGGCGAGCGTCTCGTCGAACAGGACGCCGGTGTCGATCGTTACCACGCGCGCGTGAGGCGCGAGAGGCAGCAACTCGTCGAGGATCACCGACTCCTCCTTCTGAAAGGAGCACAGGACGACGAGCCGCGAGTAGGCGGCGGCCTCGCGCAGGGTCTCGCTCAGCGACCCACCGAGTTCGGAGCTCAGACCGCGCACTCGCCCTCGCCACGGACGACGGCGAACGGCACGTCGCGGTTCCAGTCGATGAACGTGTTCATCGTCTCGGCGTTGAACTCGACGGGCAGCGACAGCTCGCGCACCTTGTCCTCGAAGGCCTTGGCCCCGACGCGGCCGGCGAAGTCGTTGAACGCCTCGCCGTGCTTGCGCTCGTCCTCATACCAGCGCAGCCAGCGCTCCACCGCATCGGGGATGCGCTTGGAGGGCAGGCGCACCTTCAGGCGCGTGCCGTAGACGATCTCACCGCCGTCGAAGTTGCCGGCGATGTGGGCGACGTAGGCGGGGATCGTGTGCTTGCCGACCTTGATCGACGCGCCGTAGAAGCCGATGTTCGCGATGTGATGCTGGCTGCAGCCATTCGGACAGCCGCTCATCTTGATGTGGATCGCGCGCGTCAGCGGATCGGTGATCGCCATCTGCTCCAGGCGCTGCTGCAGCGCGGCGTTGAGGCCCATCGAGGACGTGATGCCCAGCTTGCAGGAGTCGGTTCCCGGGCAGGAGACGACGTCGGTGATCGTGTCGGGACCGGCGTCGGCGAGGCCGAGCTCGTCGAGCGCGTTGTAGACCTCGTAGACGGTCTCGTTGCGCACCCAGCGCAGCAGGAAGTTCTGATGGACTGTCGTGCGCATGAAGCCGCCGCAGTAGCGGCGCATGATGTCCCCGACTCCGCGCAGCTGCTCGGGCGTCAGGTCGCCGCGGGTGACCTTGACGTGGACGGTGCTGAAGCCGTGCTGGCGCTGGGCCGCCACGTTGTCGGTGCAGTAGCGCTCGAACGCCGACAGGTCGCCGTTGGGCGACGCGGCGGTGGCGGGCGCTGCGGGCGCGCCCGCCTCCTCGTCGATGTCGAAGCGCAGGCCGGCGACGTCGAAGTCGCGCTCGGCGACCCAGTCGCCGGCGAGCTCCTCGTCGACCATCTCGCGGAAGGCGTCCATGCCGACCTTGTCGACGAGCACCTTGATGCGCGCGCGGGCGCGGTTGACGCGCAGGAAGTCCGTGCGGTCGAAGATGCGAAAGCAGGCTTCGGCCACCTTGAGGTACTCGCCGTCGTCGAGGCCGACGAACTCATACAACGTCGGGGCGATGCGCGGCATGATCGACGTGCCGCCGCCGACGCGCACCTCGACGCCGCGCACGCCGTCGCGTTCGCGGGCGAGGAAGGCGATGTCGTGGATGCCGGTCAGCGAGCGGTCGGCGGTGGGCGCGCCGTCAAAGGCGGTCTTGATCTTGCGCGGCATCATCTGCGTCGTCGGGTGGCGGACGAAGTAGCGCACGTAGGCGCCGGCGTAGGGGGTCAGATCGAAGAGCTCGTCGTGCGCGACGCCGGCCCACGGGTCGCCGGTCACGTTGCGCACGGTGTTGCCGCAGCCCTCGCGCGAGGACAGGCCGGCGTCCGACAGCTCGCGGATCGCCGCGGCCGCGTCGGGCAGCGGGACGTGATGCAGCTGGATGTTCTGTCGCGTGGTGATGTGCCCCTTGTTCAGCGGCACGTACTTCTCGATGACGTCGGCGAAGGCATCGAGCTGCTCGGGGGTGATGCCGCCGAAGGGCAGCTTCACGCGGATCATCTGCACGGCCGCCTGGCGCTGGCCGTAGACGCCCTGCTTGAGGCGGAACTTGATGAACTCGGTCTCTTCGACGTCGCCGCGCAGGAAGCGCTGGGACTCCGTGTCGAAGTCGTCGAACTCGCGCTGGATGATCGGGATGATGTAGCCGGGGACGTCCTCGCGAACCTCGGGGTTCTCGAGCGTTCCGGGGCGACCGGCGGTCGTGCTGGGCTCCATGGCGTTCAGGGCTCCGTGGTGGCGTGCGGGGCGAACGCGCACTATATAGCCTAATACGGGTCCGCTTTCATAATATTCGCGCGCGCCGAGTGGTTGATCAGGCGTGCCAATCTGCGAGTAGGAGCGTCTACGCGTGCCCGATCTTTGCATCCTCGATCACGAAGCAGTGCTGGAAGCGGTGTCGCCGGTCGCTGCGATCGCGGCCACTCGCGCCGGGTTCCTGCATCACCATCGTGACGAGTGGACGATGCCGGCGAAGGTCTACCTCGACAGTTCGCCGCACGGCGACTTTCGCGCGATGCCGGCCCTCGGCGACGGCTTCGCGCTGCTGAAGTGGGTCACGTCGTTTCCGGGCAACCCTGCGCGGGGGCTGCCGACCGTCACCGGCGTCGTCTGCCTGTCGGATGCGACGACGGGTGTGCCGCTGGCGCTGCTCGACGCCTCCGCGATCACCACCCTGCGCACCGGCGCCGTCGCAGCGGTAGCTACCCGCGCGCTCGCACGCGAGGGTGCGAGCGGCGTCGGTCTCGTCGGCTGCGGCCCCAACGGCGCTTCGGCCGCGCGCTGCATGGCGGCGGTCGGCTACGGTCCGGGCATCTGTTGCGACCCGCGCACCGAGGTCGCCGAGGCGCTGGCGGCCGAGTTGGGATGGAGCGTCGGGGGCCGCTCGGAGGCGCTCGCCTGCGACATCGTCTGCTGCGTGACCCCCGGCGCGCAGATCGTCGTCGACGTCGACGACCTGCACGCGGGCCAGCACCTCAACATGCTCGGCGCCGACGGCTCGGGCAAGGCCGAGGCCAGCCTCGAGGCCGTGCTCGCGTGCGAGCTCTACTGCGACCAGTGGGAGCAGGCCGCACATGGCGGCGAGCTCGCGGGCGCCGTCGAGGCCGGCCTGGTCACGCGCGACCGGGTCACCGCGCTGGGCGCGGTGCTCGCAGGCGACGCGCCGGGTCGCTCCAGCGCCGATGCCATCACGATGTTCGACTCGACGGGCCTGGCGATCCAGGACCTGGCCGTTTCGGCTGTGGCGCTGCGAGCGGCGCGCGCCGGGCTCGTCACGGCGGGCACGCTGCATCTCTGACCCGCGCGGCGCCCATCGAGCATGCCGCGGTCAGGACGCCACGCTCGGTCGCCCTTCAGACCGGCAGCAGCGGGATGTCGCCGAATACTGCCCAGGCGGCGATGGCCGCGCACGCGAGCAGGCCGGCGGTCAGCGTCAGCAGGCGTTCGGCGCGCGTCGTCTGCGCGGCCTTGCGCCTGGCCACCTCGGCCTGTTGCAGCGCCTTGCCGAGCAGTCGCTCGGCCCACATGAACTCCAGCGACAGGATCGCCAGGCCGATCGGAATGACGACGAACGCCGGCCCGGGCGTGATGAGCATGATGGCGCCGGCGAGCAGCAGCGTGAACCCCCCGACGACGTATAGCGCCCGCACCGCCTTGGCACGCTGCCGGTGGCGATCACGCTGGGCGCGCAGCCGGTCGACGAGCGGCGGCTTGGCGGGTTCGGTGGCCACTGCGGGCAGCGTATCGGCCGTCCGGCCGGGCTCCGTCAGGCGGCGAACACGGGATCCGACGCGACGCCGTCCGTCGTGCCCGGGGCCGTGCCCGCGCCGGGCACGAAGCTCATCGCTCGCTCGGCCAGCGCGGTGATCGTCAGGCTCGGGTTGACGCCGACGTTCGCCGGCACGACCGACCCGTCGCAGACGAGCAGGTTCTCGTAGCCGAAGACGTGATGTCGCGCGTCGACGACGCCCTCCTCGGGAGAGCGGCCGATGACCACGCCGCCGAGAATGTGGGCGGTCGTCGGGATCGACGCGAGCGCCTCGAGGATCGAGCTCTGCGGGATGCCGTCGATCTCCTTGGCGATCCAGTCCGCCGCCTCGTTGGCGATCGGGATGAACGTCGGGTTGGGCTTGTCGGCGTTCTGCTCGGTCTGCAGGCGCATCGCCCCGAAGCGGCCCGGTCGCGGGCGCAGCGCGATCGCGTTGTCCAGCGTCTGCATGACCAGCAGGATGATCGTGCGCCGCGACCACGCGCGCGGGTCCAGCAGTCGGGCGCATCGCAGCGGGTGGCGCAGCGATGCCGCCAGCAGCTTCAGCGGGCGCGTGACGCGCGTGCCGTCGCCGACGAGCAGCGTGTGCAGCAGGCTCATGCCGTCGCCCGCGTGGCCGTAGCTGACCGTCTCGATGTGCGTGTTCTCGTCGGGGTAGATCGAGCCGCTGATCGCCACGCGCTTGGTGAAGTCGACGCTGTCGTCCTTGGCGGTGACCGCCAGGATCGCCTCGCTGTTGGTGCGCACGAGCTCGCCCAGCCGACCGGAGACCTTCGGCAGCGAACCGTTGTGGCGGCAGCGTTGCAGCAGCTTGTTCGTGCCCAGTGGACCGCCGGAGAGCACGACGGCGCCCGCGGTATGGGTGCGGCGCTCCTTTCTCAGCCAGGCGCCCGTGCGCTCGGTGACGACCTCGTAGCCATCGGCTCCGTCCGTCGCTCCGAGCGGGCGCACGTCGACGACGGTCCGATCGGGGACGATCTGCGCGCCCGCGCGCTCGGCGAGCCACAGGTAGTTCTTGGGCAACGTGTTCTTCGCGCCCGTCGGGCAGCCGACCATGCAGCGCCCGCAGCCGATGCAGCCCGTGCGCGGGGGGCCTTCGCCGCCGAAGTACGGGTCGTCGACCCGCACGCCCGGCTCGCCGAAGTACACGCCCACCCGCGTCTTGGCGTAGCTCTCCTGCGCGCCGATGTGCTCGCCGAAGGAGCGCAGGAGGTCGTCGGCCGGGTCGTCGGTGGTGACGGTCGCGACGCCGAGCATGCGCTCGGCCTCGTCGTAGTGCGGCGCGAGCGCCGCCTCCCAGTCCTCCTCCAGGCCCGACCACTGCGCGTCCTCGTAGAAGCGCGATCGTGCGCGGTAGAGCGTGTTGGCGTAGCCGAGGCTGCCGCCCCCGACGCCGGCGCCGCTGACGACCGACACGTGCTTGAACAGCGACAGCCGGAAGATCCCCCGCAGGCCCATGCGAGGGGCGAAGAAGTAGCGGCGCAGGTCCCAGGTCGAGCGGGCAAACTCATGGTCTTCGAAGCGCCGGCCGGACTCGAAGACGCCGACGCGATAGCCCTTCTCGGTCAGCCGCAGGGCCGAGACGCTGCCGCCGAAGCCCGACCCCACAACGACCCAGTCGTAGTCGTGCTTTGGGGCCGCGCGAGGCATGAGAGCAAGCCTATCCAAAAGGTGACGGGGGCGTCACGATTGGACCGCTCAGCGCGTTGCGACGAGCAGCGCCGCGGGCTTGCCGTCCAGTCCGAGCGCCACCGAGCCGCTGGCCACCGGCAGCGGAGCCGGGGCCCGCAGCCGCAGCACGGTGAACGACTGCGCCTCGGTACGGTCGACCAGGACGAAGCCGGGGGCCGGCATCGGCGCAGGATCCGGGCGCGGAGGGGTGCCGCGCCTGCCCACCCGATGCTCCGACAGGGCGACGAAGTCGATCTCGGACGTCAGGATGGCGTCAGCGACGAGCGGTCTGACACCAGGCAGGTAGTAGCGCAGGGGCGCCAGGCCCGAGGATGGGGTTGCGGCAAGCAGGCGTTCGCCGTCGGCATGTCCGAGGGCGGCCACCGCGCCGCGCCAGTCATCGCGCTGGTTGTCGGGGTCGGAGTTGACGCCGATCACCGCGACGAGTCCGAGCACGCATCCGGCCGCGATCGCAGATCGGCCAAGCCACGGCAGGCGCCGCGCGCGCGAGCGCGCGACCGCCCCGAGTCCAGCGCCCGCGAGCGCCGCCCCGAGCGGAGCCACGGCGAGCAGGTTGCGCGTGATGAGATGGTCCTCGCCCGCGATCGCCGCGAGAACCGGCAGCACGATCGCGGCGGCGGTGATCGCCGCGAGCGGCCCGACGTCCGACGAGCCGTGGGCGCGCACGATGAGCACCACCCCCCCGATCGCCACCACCAGCGCGAGCGTGAGCAGCACCGACAGCACGACCTCGCCGGGTGCGTCGTAGCCGACGAGCAGCTGCTTGGGAAGCTGGGCCGTTCGCGTCAGCAGCGAGCTGTCGCCGATGAATGCCGCGCCGTCGTTGGCGCGCTGAGCGAGTGCCAGCGGCGCCAGCGCGGCGAGCCCGAGGATCACCGGCGCGAGCGCGGTGGTGCGGAGGCGCACGGTGGGCAGGCGTACCGCGAGCCAGAGCGCCATCGGCCCGACGAGGAAGACCGCGTAGTAGTGCGTCGCCAGCGCCAGCACGGCGACCAGGCTCCAGGCCGCCGCGTAGCGCGGCTTGGGCTGCGCCAGCACCCTCAGCCACAACAGCGCCGCCAGCGCCGCCAGCAGTGCGAGAAGCGCATAGGCACGCGCCTCCTGGCTGAACCACACCAGCATCGGGTTGGCCGCGGCCAACGCTGCGGCGATGACGGCCGCTCGCTTGCCGCCCAGGCGCCGTCCCAACGCCCACACGACGGCGATCGTCGCCGTCCCCAGCAGGGCCGACAGCGAGCGCATGCCGATCTCGCCGGTGCCGAAGACGTGCGTCCAGAACCACGCAAGCAGGTAGTACAGCGGCGGCGTGGACTCGCTGTCGGGGATCGCACGCAGCAGCCCACCGAGATCCATCGCCAGCAACTGGGCGGTGATCGCCTCGTCGTACCACAGGCTCTGCACGTCGAGCGTGAAGAAGCGCAGCGCTGCTCCGACGGCGCACACGAGCGCGAGCACGGGCGGAATCCGCCGGATCAGGCGACCCATCAGTGCAGGATGGACCACTTAGAGGGGGATGTTGCCGTGCTTGCGCTTGGGCGCCGGCGCGCGCTTGGTCTGCAGCGCGAGCAATGCGGCGATGACCTTCGGACGGGTCTCGTGCGGGACGATGACGTCGTCGACGTAGCCTCGTTCGGCCGCGGAGTAGGGGTTGGCAAACTGCGCGCGGTAGTCGTCCTCGAGCTTCTCGCGCCGCTGCTGGGGCGTGGGAGAGCTTCCGATGTCGCGCTTGTAGATGATGCCGACCGCCCCCTCGGGCCCCATCACGGCGACCTCGGCGGTCGGCCACGCGTAGTTGACGTCGGCGCCGAGGTGCTTTGAGGACATGACGTCGTACGCGCCGCCGTAGGCCTTGCGTGTGATGACGGTGATCTTCGGCACGGTGGCCTCCGTGAACGCGTAGAGCAGCTTGGCGCCGTGGCGGATGATGCCGCCCCACTCCTGGGTGGTGCCGGGCAGGAAGCCGGGCACGTCGACGAACGTCAGCAGCGGCACGTTGAAGGCGTCGCACGTGCGCACGAAGCGCGCGGCCTTGACGCTCGCGTCGATGTCCAGGACGCCGGCCATGCTCGCGGGCTGGTTGCCGACGATGCCGACGGCGAAGCCGTCGAGACGGGCGAACCCGCAGACGATGTTCTCGGCGTAGTGCTCGTGGACCTCGTAGAACTCGCCGTCATCGATGACCGGACGCACGACATCGCGCATGTCGTAGGCCTTGTTGGGATGCGCGGGAACGACGCGGTCGAGCTCGAGGTCCATCCGCTGCGGGTCGTCGGTCGCGACCACCCGCGGCGCGGTCTCGAGGTTGTTGGACGGCAGGAAGCTCAGCAGGTAGCGCGTGTCCTGCAGGCACTGATCCTCGTCCTCACAGGCGAAGTGTGCGACCCCGGAGGTCGTGTTGTGCGTCATCGCGCCGCCAAGCTCTTCGAACTCGACGTCCTCGCCGGTCACCGTCCGGATGACGTCCGGCCCGGTGATGAACATGTGCGAGGTCTCCTTGACCATCGAGATGAAGTCCGTGATCGCGGGTGAGTAGACCGCGCCGCCTGCGCACGGGCCCATGACGAGGCTGATCTGCGGGATCACGCCGGAGCAGTTGACGTTTCGTAGGAAGACCTCGCCGTAGGCGCCGAGCGAGACGACGCCCTCCTGGATCCGCGCGCCGCCCGAGTCGTTGATGCCGATCACCGGGCAGCCGATCTTCGCCGCGAGATCCATGACCTTGCAGATCTTCTCGGCCATCACCTCACCGAGCGAGCCGCCGAAGATCGTGAAGTCCTGCGAGAAGACGCAGACGCGGCGTCCGTCGATCGTGCCGTGCCCGGTGACCACGGCGTCGCCCCAGGGACGCTTCTTCTGCATCTGAAAGTCCGTCGTGCGGTGGCGCGCGAACGTGTCGAGCTCCTGGAAGCTGTGCGGATCGAGCAGCTTCTCGACGCGCTCGCGAGCGGTGTAGCGGCCGCGGTCGTGCTGCTTGCGTTCGGTCTCGCCGGTGACGCGGCCGGCCGCGGCGCGGAGCTTCGACAACTGGGCGAGCTTCTGCTCGGCCGTCTCAGGCCCCTTGGAGCGTCTCGACATCGCGCACGATGGTAGTGCTGGGCCTCCGCGCCACGGTGCCGGGGCCCGAGGAATCCCAACGATCCGGGGGGCGTCTGCGGTGGTGAATCCGGGTCAGTCGCGCGAGAACGGCCGGTGGTGCGCGGCTCCGAGCTCGTCGAGCACGCCGCTGAGGATGTCCATGGCATGCTCGGCGTCGGGCGCCTGGATCGACGGCGGAGACGGTGGCCTTGGGGTCGGAGTCGGCGGTTCGGGGTCCGGAGCGGGCGGGACGGGACCCGGGCTGGGCGCCGGCGCCGGTGGCGTCGGGTCGGGCGTCGGAGCGGGCGGCCCCGGAATCGCCGCCACGGGTGCCGTCGGCCTGCTCCGGCCCAACAGGCGTGCGAGGAAGCCGCGCCGCGGCCGCCGATCCGAAGCCGCCGTGGGAGCGTCTCCGGTGGCGGTTGGCAGCTCGATCGCGGCCACGGGCCGCGCGTCGCCGGCCGGCGACGGCGGGGGCACATCGGCCGCCGGCTCGTCGGGCGGCGCGGGATCGGCGGCGAGCTGTGCGGCCGGCGTTGCGGTCAGCACAACCTTCGTGCCCCAGCCGGTCGGCGCCAGCTCCACCGTGCCGCTGATGCGGTCGCCCTCCCAGGCTACGGTGGTCTCTGGCTCGATCTCGGTGATCCGAATCTCGCCGAATCCGGCGAGATGGCGGTTGAGCACATCCTCGCTGCTGAGCTCCGCCCACAGCTCGGGCGGGGACTTCACGAGGCGGCGCGAGGCGGTGGTCTGCGTCATGGCGAGAGGTTCGCGTACCCGCTGCGGACTCCTGCCCGATCCGCGGTTACATGGTGCTGCAATCAGACGCCCGGCTTGGTGACCATCACGACGATCGCCACGACGACGAGCAGCGTGACGACGCGGTGTTGGCGCGATTCCGCGTGCCGGCCGGGCTACGCTGGCATGCGGGCACTGCGATGCTGACGATCCGCGTTCTTCACTGCAACAGCAACACCGTCGGCTGGACGGCCGACAGTCCCGACCTGGAGGGCTGGAGCGTGTCCACGTCGTCCTTCGGCGAGAGCAAGGCTGCCGCAGAGGAGGCCGTGCGAGCCAAGCTCCACGCAGATGCGTTCAGCGGCGACGCGCCCGAGATCACGCATCACATCGCCTGCTCGCGCTGACCGCGGCGAGGTGCCACGACGTCCGTGGACGCCGGAGCCGGCGCGCTCAAGCCGCTGCGCGGGACTGACGATGGTTGGGCGTGTCCATCCGCTCGCTCGCTCTCTCGATCGTCGTCGCGGCCGCTGCGCTGCTGGTCGCGCCGGTCGCCGCCTCCGCCGTCAGGACGTGCACGCTGCTGATCTTCTGCACGGAGACGCCGCCGCCGGCCCCCGCCCCGCCGCCGGCTCCGCCGCCCGCCCCCGCTCCGCCGCCGCCGCCGGCGGCGCTCCCCGGCCCGTCGCTTCCGCCCAGTGTCGCGCCTGGCCACGACGCAGCGCTCGCGACGCCTCCCGCGGCGCCGGTCGCACTCGGGCGGCTGCGCCGCCGCTCAGGTGGCGCAGGCCCCGACACGATTCGCGGACGCAAGGGCGCCGACCTCCTGATGGGGCACGGCGGCGGTGACCGGCTCGCCGGCCGTGCGGGCCCCGACCAGCTCTTCGGCCAGACCGGCCCCGACCGCCTCGTCGGAGAATCCGGGCACGACTGGCTCGACGGCGCCTCAGGCGACGACACGCTGCTCGGCGGCAGCGGCGACGACGTCCTAAACGGCGGCTTCGGTCACGACCGCCTCTACGGGTCGACCGGCGACGATCTCCTCTATGGCGGCCCCGCGCAGGACCGCCTCGTCGGTGGCGCGGGCGCCGACATCCTGCATGGCGGATCGGGCACGGACACGATCCTCGGCGGTTCGGGCCCCGACATGCTCTTCGCCGACTCCGGCCCCGATCGCCTCTTCGGCGGCTCCGGAGACGACACGATCTTCGCCAACGACGGCGGCCGCCAGGAGCTCGTCGACTGCGGGCCCGGCAACGACACCGTCGTCCTGGACCCTCGCGGACGTCGCGGCGGCGTGTCGGACTCCCAGATGCGGCGAGGTGGTCGCGTGCGGGGCTGCGAGACGGTGCTCTACGCCCCCAAGCCGGTGGCGGATCCCAGCCGCGGCATCACGTGGCTGGCGCCGCGCAAGGGCGCGACGAAGCGCGGAACCAGCCGCGACGACACGCTGCTCGGAGCCACCGGCCCCGACCGCATCTACGGGCGCGGCGGCGACGACGTGATCTGGGGCAACCAGCTGCACAGCGACCGCAGCACGGCGCTCGATCGCCTGTACGGTGGCGCGGGCGCCGACACGATCTACGGCAGCCCGGGACGCAACACGATCCGCGGCGAGGACGGCGACGACTTCCTGCAGGGTGGCTCGGGCCGCAACGCGATCTACGGCGGAAACGGCGACGACACGATCCGCCTGCGCGGCAAGGGGCCCAACCGCGTCAACGGCGGCCCGGGCAACGACACCGTCCACGCCTACGCGAAGGGCTCGACGGCGATCGCCTGCGGCCCGGGCTTCGACACCGTCTACGTCGACAAGGACGATCGCGTCAGCGACTGCGAGCGCGTGATCCGCCGCTGACGTGTGACGGTTCGCGCGGTCAGCTGCGCGGCTGGTAGCGGCCGAAGACGTCGCGCATGGCTCCGCAGACCTCGCCCATCGAGCAGCGGTCCTTGAGCGCGATCTTGATGGTGTCGACGAGGTTGTCGGTGCCTCGCGCGGCCGTGCGCAGCTCGTCGAGTCGGCGGGCGACGAGCTCGTGGTCGCGGTCGGCCTTGAAGGCGGCCAGGCGCGTCAGCTGCTCGCGCTCGGACTCGGGGTCCACGCGCAGGATGTCCTCGACCTCGATCGCGTCCTCGTCGTACTTGTTGACGCCGACGACGATGTCCTGCTTGAGTCGGTAGCGCTCCTGGTAGCCCCAGGCGGACTCGTCGATCTCGTTGGTGATGAACTCGATCGCGTTGACCGAGCCGCCGAGCTCGTCGACCTTGGCGATCAGCTCGTAGGCGCGCGACTCGATCTCGTTGGTCAGCGCTTCGACGTAGTAGGAGCCGGCGAAGGGGTCGACGGTGTCCGTCGCGCCGGACTCGTGGGCGATGACCTGCTGGGTGCGCAGCGCGATCTTCGCGGCGCGCTCGGATGGCAGCGCGAGCGCCTCGTCCCAGCCGTTGGTGTGCAGCGACTGCGTCCCGCCGCAGACGGCGGCGAAGCCCTGCAGCGCTACCCGCACGACGTTGTTCTGGGGCTGCTGGGCGGTCAGCGTCACGCCGCCGGTCTGCGTGTGGAAGCGCAGCTTCATCGAGCGCTCGTCGGTGGCTCCGAAGCGGTCACGCATGATGTGCGCCCACATCCGCCGCGCCGCGCGGAACTTCGCGACCTCCTGAAAGACGTTGTTGTGGCCGTTGAAGAAGAACGCAAGGCGCGGCGCGAACTCGTCGACCTCCAGGCCCGCGTCGATCGCCGCCTGCACGTAGGCGATCGCGTCGCACAGCGTGAAGGCGACCTCCTGGACGGCCGAGCAGCCTTTCTCGCGGAAGTGATAGCCGGAGATCGAGATCGTGTTCCAGCGCGGCACGTGCGCCTTGCAGTAGGCGAAGAGGTCGGTCGTCAGGCGCATCGAGCCCTCGGGCGGGTAGATGAAGTTCCCGCGCGCGATGTACTCCTTGAGGATGTCGTTCTGCGTCGTGCCGCGCAGCTGGTCGGTCGCCACGCCCTGCTCCTCTCCGACGAGCGCGTACAGGCTCAGCAGCACCGCTGCGGGCGCGTTGATCGTCATCGACGTCGAGACGGTGTCCAGCGGGATCCCGTCGAAGCACATCCGCATGTCGTCGATCGTGTCGATCGCGACGCCGGTTCGGCCGACCTCGCCGAGGCAGCGCTGGTCGTCGGAGTCCAGGCCGAGCTGCGTGGGCAGATCGAAGGCCATCGACAGGCCGGTGGAGCCGTGCTCGAGCAGGTACTTGTAGCGCTCGTTGGTCTCCCTGGCCGACGCGTAGCCGGCGTACTGGCGCATCGTCCACGGCCGCGAGCGGTACATCTGCGGATGCACGCCGCGCACGTAGGGAAACGCTCCGGGATCTCCGAGCTCGGGCTCGTCGGGCAGGTCGCCCGCGGCGTAGCGGGTCTGCACCTCGATTCCGGAGTCCGTGAAGCGGCGGGGATCGTCGGGACCGACGATCGGGGCGACGGTCAAGCGCTCGTCTTGGGCCATGCCCACAAGCCTATTGGTGCCAGGGTTGACCGGCTCTCGCCGTTTTCTTACGTGCGCGTCAGGGCCGCTTGAATGCCCGTGAGTAGAACTGCTGTCATGTCCTCAAACTCCCGCCGCTCGAACTTCCTCGCCGCGCTGCTCGGCGCACTGGTCATCGCCCTGCCGATGGTGGGCCTGGCGATCGGCGGGGCGTTCTCCTCCGACACGACGACGTCGGCGGCCTCCGAAACTGCTCCCGTCGTCGACACGAAGACCGCCCCCGCGCCCGAGCCGGCGCGCAGCGCCACCGACGTCTCCGCCCTCTACGAGCGGGTGAGCCCGGGCGTCGTGTCGATCCAGGTGCGCAGCACGCAGGGCGCCGGCACCGGATCGGGCTTCGTGCTCGACCGCGAGGGCCACATCCTCACCAACGACCACGTCGTCGATGGCGCGCAGACCGTGCGCGTGCAGTTCGGCGAGGGCAAGCCGATCAGTGCGCGGGTCACGGGCGTCGACCCGTCGACGGACCTCGCGATGCTGAAGATCGACCCGTCGGCGCACGACCTCGCGCCGCTGTCGCTGGGCTCGTCGAAGAACCTCAAGGTCGGCCAGCCGGCAGTCGCGATCGGCAGCCCGTTCGGCCTCGACGGGACGCTGACGACCGGCGTCATCTCGGCCCTCGGGCGCTCGATCAAGGCGCCCAACAAGTTCGACATCGACAACGTCGTACAGACCGACGCCGCGATCAACCCCGGCAACTCGGGCGGCCCGCTGCTGGACGCCAACGGCCAGGTGATCGGCATCAACGCGCAGATCGCGACGTCGACGCAGTCCAACAGCGGCGTCGGCTTCGCGATCCCGATCGACACGGCGAAGTCCGTGCTCGACCAGCTCAAGAGCGGCACCGAGATCAAGCGCGCCTACCTCGGCGTGACGACGATCAACTCGACAACCGACACCGGCGCGCTCGTCGCCGGCGTCCAGCCCGGCGGCCCTGCCGACGACGCCGGGCTGCGTTCCGGCGACGTGATCGACTCGATCGGCGGCGACGACGTGCAGGATCCCAACGACGTGTCGAGCGCCGTGCTGCGCGCCAGTCCCGGCGACACCGTCAAGCTCGGCATCCGCCGCGGCGGCTCGAAGCGCACCCTTGACGCGCAGCTCGGCACGCGGCCCCAGACGATCGCGGGCTGACCCCCGCGCATTGCGGCCCTGAGTGCCCTGCGCCCGGTAGCGTGGGCGCGCATGGTGCCCTGCTGCGGGCCGCGAGCGGTACATCTCCGGATGCGCGAACGCCTATTCGCGCCCGGGAGCATGCGCCGCGCTTGACCACGCGGTCAGAGCAGCTCGGCGCCCTGCGCCTGCATCCCGCGAGTGACGCCGCGCAGGTCGAGCGTTCGCGGCGACCGGGCGACCACGTCTGCGTGATCGACATCGCCGTGGGCCGTGACGATGACCGCGATGTCTGCTTCTGCGAGCACGGTATCGAGCGGCTGGTGGACGAGTCCGAAGTCGGGAAGCGCGTCCACGAACCGGTCGTGGTAGGCGACGTGGGCCCCGAGCGCCTGAAGCAGGGTGATGATCTTCAGTGCGGGTGACTCGCGGATGTCTCCCACGTTGGGCTTGTAGCTGACCCCGAACAGCGCCACTCTTGAGCCGTTCACTGCCAGACCGGCGCTATTGAGCGCGCGCTCGAGACGGCGCACGCAGTGGTAGGGCATCTGTTGATTGATCTTGCCGGCGAGTTCGATGAACTCCGTCGCCATGTCGAACTCGCGCGCTCGCCAGGAGAGGTAGAACGGGTCGACCGGTAGGCAATGGCCGCCCATGCCGGGCCCGGGCTCGAAGCGCATGAAACCGTAGGGCTTCGTAGCGGCGGCGTCGACGACCTCCCAGATGTCGATACCCATGCGGTCGGTCAGCAGCGCCAGCTCGTTGACCAGCGCGATGTTCACCGAGCGGAAGATGTTCTCGAGCAGCTTGGTCAGCTCGGCGGCCTCCGGCGTGGACACGCGCGCGAGCTGGTCGCAGACCTCGCCGTACAGCGCCTCGGCTCGGTCACCGCATGCCTGCGTGAGCCCGCCCAGCACCTTCGGCGTGGTACGCAAGGTGAAGTCGGTCCTGCCGGGGTCGACGCGCTCCGGCGAGTAGGCGACGCTGAAGTCGATGCCCGCACGCATGCCGGACTGCTCGAGAATCGGCACGAGGCGCTCACGCGTGGTGCCGGGATAGCTTGTGGATTCGAGCACGACGAGCTGACCCTCCTGCAACCCCTTCGAAACGCTGCTGCCAGCGCTGATCAATGGCCGCAGATCGGGCTCCCGGTTCGCAGTCAGCGGCGTGGGCACGCAGATGATGATCGCGTCGCAGTCCTTGAGGTCGTCGTAGCTGACACTGGCAGTGATCCGCGGCTGGACAGCGGTTAGCCGCTCAGATGGGATGTCCTCGATGTAGGAGGTCCCGGCGCGCAGCGACTCGATCTTGCGCTCATCGATGTCGACCGCGACCACGTTTCGTCCCGCTTCAGCGAACGCGACTACGAGTGGCAGACCGACGTAGCCAAGTCCAACGACACCGACGCTCATCCGGCAGCAGTGCAGGTGGCGGGGGCGACGGGGGTCGATTCGAGCACATCTGCGAGTCGTCGCGCCGCGCAGCCATCCCAACCTGTGGGAAGCGCCCAACGACGCTCGCGCACGTGGGCGATGAGCTCCGGCACCTCTGCGATGCGCTTGGGATCCAGGCCCAGCAGCAGGTTGGTGCCCTGCTCGATGGTGACCGGGCGCTCCGTGTTCGCGCGCAGCGTCAAGCACGGAACTCCGAGCGCCGTCGTCTCCTCCTGAATGCCACCGGAGTCGGTGAGCACGCCGGACGCACCGCTGACCAGACCCAGGAACTCGATGTACCCAAGCGGTTCGACCAGCCGCAGTCGCTCCCCTCCCGGCTGATGGCCGAGGCGTCTGATGGCGGCACGCGTGCGCGGATGCACGGGGAACACGACCGGCATGCTGCGGCTGACCTCCGTGAGCGCGGCGACCGCGTCGGCCAGCAGTGGTCCGTCGACGAGCGCGGGACGGTGAAGCGTCACGACGAGGTACTCGCTGCGCCTGACGCCGTGCGTGGCGGCGGCGGCATCGGGATCCAGCAGCTTGCGCATTGCCACGAGCGTATCGATCATCGTATTTCCGACTTCGTGGATAGCGACCGCGTCGCAGCCTTCGCGAAGGAGGTGCCCCCGCGCCTCCGGGGAGTGGGTGAACAGCAGGTCGGAGATCTGGTCGGTGAGCACGCGGTTGATCTCCTCGGGCATCGAGCGGTCGAAGGACCGCAGCCCGGCCTCGACGTGGCCGACCGCGACGCCGAGCTTGCTGGCCGTCAGCGCGGCCGCAAGGGTCGAGTTCACATCACCGGGCACGAGGACGATGTCCGGTCGCCAGTCGATGAGGATCGGCTCGAGACGCTCCATCACCCGAGCCGTCTGCGTGGCGTGCGTTCCCGAACCTACGCGCAGCATGTGCTGCGGTTCGTCGACACCGAGCTCATCGAGGAAGATCTGTGACATCTGCTCGTCGTAGTGCTGGCCGGTGTGCACGAGCAGATGCTCAAACCCGGCGCGATCCTGCAACTCGGCGGCGACCGGCGCCATCTTGACGAAGTTGGGGCGGGTGCCCACGATCGAGATGACACGCACCGCCACCGACGGGATGGTAGCCGGGGCTCGGCTCGTCGACGGCTGACAGGGGCGCGGAGATCACCGCCGCCGCCGCCGCGGCGCGAGCTGATCAGTGCGCCGGCGGAGGCGGGCCGTCGGCGTCCAGCGCCAGCGCGGGCTGCTCGACGGATCGCGCTCCGCGCTCCTCTCCCTCGCGCTCTGCCGTCCGCAGATCGATCGCTTCGAGCTCGTCGATACGCCGTTGCAGGCGGGCGACCGTGTCGCTAGCCGTGAGCACCCCATGCCTGGCTGTCTCGGCCTCGGTATGGGCCAGATCGGCGCGCCGGGCCAGCTCGTTGCGCTCATCGGTGATCGCCTGTACGCGCGCCTCGAGCTCAGCACGTGCCCCAAGCTCCCGTTCGTGATCGACTTCGATGTCCGATGCACGGCTTCGGGCCTCGTCCCGGTCGCGCTCAAGCTCGAGCATGCGGCGCTGAAGCTCGTCGCGCAACCGCGTGGACTGAGCGCGAGCTTCATCGCGCTCGGCGGCGACGTCGTCCAGGCGAGCGGCATCAGCTGCTCGCGCCGCGAGCAGCTCGAGCAGCTCGGCGCGCTCGTGCTCGCGCTCGGCGCAGATGGCCCGAAGCTCCGAGAGGGCACTCTCGCGTTCGACCAGCAACGGATCGATCTCCGCGCGCGCCTCGTCGCGGGCCGTGCGTGCAGCCTCGAGCTCACCTGCCAGCAGACGTTGCTCCTCGCGCGCGACCGCGAGATCCTCCTGGAGCTGTGATCGGGCGGCGTCGCCGCCCGCGCTGGCCAGTTGCACGCGCTCCTCGAGCCCGGCCTGTGCCTCCGCGGCGGCCGCGAGTCGCTTCCTGAGGTCGACGACCTGCGCGGCCTGCTGCTCACCGCGCTCGGAGAGCTGCGCTTGCACACGCTCCAGCAGCTCGCGTTCCCCACGCCACTCCTCGGACTGTTGTTCGAGCCCGGAGGCGACATCGGCCGCAACGCGCTCGGCGGCTTCCAACTGCTCGGCGCGCTGGTTGGCCTGCGCGACCGCGTCATCGCGCTCGGCTCTCGATTGTTCGAGCGCCGCGCGCGTCTGCGTCTCGGCCGCTTGCGCCCGCGCGAGCGCATCGTCTGAGGCAGCGACCCGTTGAGCGAGCTGCTCGTTGGCCGCCCGCAGCTCCTCGAGCTCGCCGTCGCGTGCCGAGAGCTGCTCGGCGCGCTGCCCGGCGACAGCCTGCTCGCGAGCGCGCTCGGCGAGCGTGGCGGCGAGACCCAGCTCCAGGCCCTTGACGTACGCGTCCTGCGCTCGGTCCTGCTCGGCGGCCTCCTCTGCGGCTCGTTCCAACGCCTCGATGCGCTTGCCGGCGCGCTCGGCGGCCAGTGCGGCGGAGGCGGACGCCTGCTTGCGCGCCTGCTCGGCGGCGTGTCGCACCGTGGCGGTATGTCCTTCGGCCTCAGCGACCCGGCCTTCGAGCTCCGTGTAGCGTTGGGCTCGCTGGGCCAGCTGCCTGCGCAGATCGTCGCCGGTGTCGATCAGCGCGTCGCGCTCGCGCGTCAGGTCGCGACTCTGTGCCTGCAGCGTTGCGACACGAGCGACCTCCTCGTTTCGCTCTCTCTCGACGAGCTTCAGGCGCGCGGCCACGTCGTTGCGCCGGGCGGTGATGTGCTCTATGGCCTCATCGCGTTCCTGCTCGACGCGGGCGATCGCTTCGTCGCGCTCGCGCTGGGCGGCGGCGATCGCCTTGTCGCGCTGGGCGGTTGTCGCGGCGACGGTTTCGTCGCGTTCCTGCTGGATCGCGGCGACCGTCTCGTGGCGTTCCTGCTCGATGCGGGCGATCGCTTCGTCGCGCTCGCGATGGGCGGCGGCGATCGCCTTGTCGCGCTGGGCGGTTGTCGCGGCGACGGTTTCGTCGCGTTCCTGCTGGATGGCGGCGACGGTCTCGTCGCGTTCCTGCTGGATGGCGGCGACGGTCTCGTCGCGTTCCTGCTCGATGGCGATGACCGTCTCGTCGCGTTCCTGCTCGACGCGGGCGACCTCTTCGTCACGGTCGGCCGCCGCGGCTGCAATGGCTTCGCCCCGCTCCTCCTCAACGGCGGCAAACTGCGCCGTCACCTCCGCCTCGGTGCGGTCCGCCGCTGCCCGCAGTTCGGCGATCTCCGCCGTCGCAGCCTCATGCCTGACGCTCAGTTCAGCGCGTTCGTGCTCGATCCGCTCGACGAGCTCGCGGGCATCACCGAGCTCGGCGTCGAGCTCATTGACCCGGGTTGTGGCCATGCTCGCGTCCTGCTCGACCTCCTTCAAACGGGCGGCGGAGGCGGCGAGCTCGCGCTCCAGCTGGCCGACCAGCAGGACGTTGCGGTCGGTTTCGATCTGCTGCTCGCGGTGTCGGCGCAGGAGGTCCCCGCTGGCCGTTTCGAGCGCCAGGATCCGAGCAGCGGCAGCCTCTCGCCGGTCCTCGTACCAGTCCATGCGCTGCTGCTCTTCCTCGCGCTCGCGCGCCAGCAGCGCATCGAGCCGGCTGATCTCGGCGAGCGCGTCGATCACGGTGCGGTCGCGTGCGGCCGCCGCATGGCGGCCCGGTGTGCTCGCGGTCATCAAGCGCAGTTGGAGCTCTCGCATCGCCTCGTCGTTCTCGCTGGCGGGCTCGGAGGATCGACGCTCGGCGGCGGAGTCGGTCTCCAGCGGTGAGACCGGCTCGGTCGAGAAGCGGGCAGGCGTCATGTCGGGTGTGGGCAGGACGATGATGCCCCGCCCGGTCTCGAGCGCGAAGGTGAGGTTGGGATGCTCGAGCAGTTCGATCGCGATCGGAAATGCCCCACGCCAGGCCGGGGCATCCGGCGACGTATCGGGCGCTCTGTCGCCGGGTCCGATCAGCTGGCGGATGCGGTGGGTGTGCTGGTCCTCCCGTACCAGCAACACGGGAGGCTTCAGCCGCTCACGCGACTCCCCGCGCCACCGGCCCGTGATTCGCAGCAGCGCGCTGCTGGAACTCGCGTCAACGCGCTCGAAGCGCTGGAGCTTCAGCTGGGGTCGTGAAAAACTCAAGACAATCGGTTGCGGGTATCGATCGCATACGTCGCGCAGGCCAACGCTACCTCTTTGAGCAGAGGGTCTGCGTGATCCTGACCCGTATCGTATGCTCAATCTTGTTATGGCTGGAGCCTGTGACCGAGTCCGGGCAACCGTGGGCAGGAGGCGTTCCGCGCCGGCAGTCGACGATGGCGGCGGGGGGCTTGTGAGCGATCGTGCGTCGTAAGGCAGGGTCGCGGGATCGCCGTTCGCGGTCGTCTGAGCCCGGAGCGAGCGTTCCGGAGGACCTAGCAGACGACACGCCGCAACCCCCTGGTGACGTTGCGCTAACCCCTCGCGAGGACGCCCCGTCCGATGGTCGACAGCATGAGGGCCCCGAGCCTGAGCGGGAAGTCGTGGAGCGCGCCCCTGAGGGTCATGACACCGAAACGCAGCCTCCCGAACCAGCGACCGAGTTTGCCGACAGCCAGGTCGCACAGCCGGCTGAAGACGATGCGGCGACCGTCTCCCTGAGAGAGCAACTGGCACAGGCGGAGTCCGCACGTCACGAGCTCGAGCAGCGACTGCGCCACAAGATGGAGTCCGCCGATCGGATCCGGGAGGCGCACACGGCCTTGGAGGGTCGCGTCGCCGAGCTTGAGGGCATGCTGACCGGCACCGAGGCCGTTCGGGCACGCGCGCAGGCCGAACGCGAAGAAGTCGAGCGGCGCATGACGCTGGAGATGAGCGAGCTCCAGCGAGAGCACGATGAGCAGCTGAGCGCCGCGCAGTACCGGATCGACTCCCTGGCGCTGCTGCTGCAGAGCCAGGAGGAGGAGACCGGCCGAACGCGCGAGGAGCACTCACGGCAGCTGGAGACGCTCGAGCGGCAGCTGGTCGAGGAGCAGGCGCAGGCGGCACATCAGATGGAAGGTCTGCGATCGGAGATCGAGCAGGCACGGGGCGATCTGAAGCCGCGCGCGGCGCGCAAGGTCGCCGCGCTGCAGGCGGAGCTCGACGGCGAGCGCGCACAGCGCGCCGAGCTCGAGCGCCAGGTCGCGAATCTGACGGAATCCCAGGGCGCGCTCGAGCAGGAGCTCGAGGAGCGGGGCGAGGTCGCGCGGGTGCGCATCGCCGAGCTCGAGCCGGCACTCGAGCAGGCCCGCAGCGAGTGCGAATGGGCGGCGCGCGAGCTCGATGACCTGAGAGCTCGTTTCGCCGCGACGGATGCCGAGCGGCTCGAAAGCGAAGGTGACCGCGATAGTGCCGAGCTGCGTGTCGCGGAGCTCGAGCGGGACCTGCTGGAGGCACAGGAGCACACCGAGGTTCTGGAGAGCGCGCTTGAGACCGTCTCGACCGACCGTGATGGCATCGAAGCCGCGAGGCGCAGCCTCGAAGCGCGGATGGCGGCTCGCGACGAGGCCGACCAGGTGGCTGTGGCCGAGCGCGAGGCCGAGCGGCGCACCGCGCGCTCACATGAGCTCCAGCTGACCCGAGCCGAGCGGAGAATGAGGGGTATCGCCAGCGATCTTGCATCGGGGATCGGCCGGCTCACAGCTCACACGAAGATCCCCGGCGCGCCCGAGCCGCCGGATGGATCGCCGCCCGCCGACGCTGCGGAATCGCCTCCGGCGCCCTCGCAACCCGGCGCCGATGTCCGATTCGATGAGGTGTCCGATCCGCCGATATCCGGCGACGCCGCGGAGCCAGAACCAGACCCAGAACCAGACCCAGAACCAGAACCAGACCCAGAACCAGAACCGGACCCAGAACCGGACCCAGAACCGGACCCCGCGACGCCCGGCGAGCGCACGATCGTGTCTGGATTCTTGGACTCGGCGCAGCGGTTTGCAGCCCAGCCTGCGCTGCGGATGGAGGGTGCCACGCTCAGCTATGCCGATCTGCGCGATCGTGCCGAGCGCATCGCCGCGACGCTGCTCCGCGAGCGCCCCGCCGACGACTCGCCGATGACGGCGGTCTTTGCTCGTCACAGCGCCACCGCGTTCGCGGGGCTGCTGGGGATTCTCATGCGCGGGCACGGATGCGTGCGGCTCGACCGCACGCTGTCGGTCGGGGAGACGCGGTCCAGGTTCGAGCGTTCGGGATGTCAAGCGATTGTCGCCGACGCATCGTCGGCCCGGCTGCTACCAGAGCTGCTGGGAAGAGAGGCACGTGGTCTGCTGTTGCTCGTACCCGAACTCCAGGATCCGGGAGGACTGCGCCGGTCGCTGCCCGGCTGCCGCGTGCTCGCGGCCGACGAGCTGGAGCCGGCCGCGTCGTGGCGCCCGCTCCCGATCGCCCGTTCGGCGAGCGCCTATCTCGACTTCACCACTGCCGCGGGTGAGCTCGCGGGCGTGATGATGTCTCACGGGGATGTGCGGCAACACGTCGACTCATTGGCACACCGCTATGGCCTTGTCGAGGACGAATCGCAGGGAACGTCGTCGGCCGTCGCATTCGACGATTCGGTGTTCGATCTGTTCGTCGCCTGGGAGCGCGGTGCGTGCGTGGACGTTCCCAACTAGGCGTGTCTTCCCGGAGCGCCATTAGGCTTGCCTTCCCGCGCCGATGTGACCTGGCTGTCACGAACCACATGATCTCTGAGCTCCTCCGCTACGCCGACCTCGATCCCATTCGTTGCGCCGCGCTTGCCTGGAAGGCGGCTCAAACGTGAGACCAGGGCCGGCACGTGGCCCGGAACATCGGCTGCGGCGCACGCTCGAGCTGCGCGGACGCCCGCTCAAGCTGAACGTCGGCCGCCTCCTCAAGGAGTTTCAGCATCAGGCGGCCGATTCCGGCGTGGGCGAGGCTATCGAGTCACGTCTGGCCGAGGTTGGCGTGCAGGTGCGTCCGAACCTGCACGATCTCACGGCAGACATGATGGTCACGCTCGAGTTGACAGAACCAGAGCTCCCGGCCGCGCCGGACGCCGATGGCCCGCCGGCAGTGCCCGAGGCAGGGGGGCCCGCTGCCGAGGGGAGCGCACTCCAGCCGCCCGCAGATGCGCCGGAGCCGCCGACAGCTCGTTCACAGGGCGCCACGCCTGTGACGGACGGCAGTGCCGAAGAGCCGGCAACGCCGCCCGCTGAGCCCGCGCAGCCTGCCGACGAGGCCGCGCAGTCGCTGTTCGTGCGAGCGGCAGTCGAGGCCGAGCGTCACGTGCGCGACCGCCATGACCGTGCCAGGGATGCTGCCGCGGAGCGGATCGCGGTGCTCGAGCGCGAGCTCGCCGCCGAGCTCGAGGCCACGCAGCGAGCGCGCGACGAGCGCGACCAGCTCGAGCGACTCCTCCACGCAGAGCGCCGCGAGACCGCCGCGCGTGTCCAGGCGCTCGCGTCGGCCGAGCGCACCGCCCGCTCGCTGCTGGAGGCACAGCGCTCCAAGCTGACGAACCTCACGCACACAGTCCGCGTCTCGGCGGCCGTGAGCACGCAGGCTCGCGAGACGTTCGCCCAGGTGCACGGTCAGGTGGAGCAGACGGCCTCCGAGATCCGCGCAACGCTGGATGCGCAGGCGGACGGAGTGATTGCCACGGAGCCTGAGCTGATGCCGGACGCGCGGCCAGAGGACGGGGATCGGTAGGCCGGGCAATCCCCCCAGGGGTGTTGCGCCACGCAGGGCCGCGCAAGGCGCAGATCGAGCAGACGATTCGACCCGCTTCAGCGGGTAACGGCGATGGCTCCTCGGTAGGCTTCCGCTGTCCGCCGTAGACCGACTTCGAAGTCGACAGCGGGCTCATAGCCGAGGTACTTGCGAGCGCGCGAGATGTCGGCGAGTGAATGCTTGACGTCGCCGGGGCGGGGGGCGCAATGGATCGCCTTGACATCGGTCTCCAGCACGCGGTTGAGGATGCGGACGAGGTCGTTGAGGGAGCGTTGGCGCCCACAGGCGACGTTGAAGGCGCGGCCGCGCGCCTCGGGAGCGTCCAAGGCCAAGAGGTTTGCCTGCACGACGTCATCGATGAACGTGAAGTCGCGCGACTGCTCGCCGTCTCCGAAGATCTCCGGTGCCTGGCCCTGCTGCAGCGCGACGATGAACTTGGGGATGACGGCGCTGTACTGCGATTTAGGATCCTGTCGCGGGCCGAAGACGTTGAAATATCGCAGTGCCACGGTCTCCAGGCCGTAGACACGGTCGAAGCTCAGCGCATACTGCTCGGCGGCGAGCTTGGCCACCGCATAGGGTGCGAGCGGGCTGGCCGCCATCGTTTCCACCCGCGGCAGGCCGGGCGTGTCACCGTAGATCGAGGATGACGACGCGACGACGACGCGACGCACGCCTTCGTCGCGGGCGGTGAGCAGCACATTGAGCGTGCCGCCGATGTTGGTCTCGCTGGAGGTCAGCGGATCCTGCACTGAGCGGGGAACGGATGGCAGCGCGCCCTGGTGCAGCACGACGTCGCACCCGCGTACGGCGGCGTGTACCCGCTCGTAGGAGCGCAAGTCGCCCTCCAGCATCTCGTACTCGCCATCGAGGCCCGCGAGGTTGCCGCGGAAGCCGGTGGAGTAGTTGTCGAGCACCCGAACCTCGTCGCCACGCCGCAGCAGCGCCGAGACGAGGTGTGACCCGATGAACCCTGCCCCGCCTGTAACCAAGACTCGCAAGCGCGGCCAGTATAGGCGTCACGAGCCCGATTGCCGCGGCCAAGACGCTGCGCCTCCCAAGCTCGCGTTCCGCAGTCCACGGTCGGCTCTCCGGCCCGGCACGTGTACTAGTCGCCAACCGGCACCGGACGCGTCGTGGGGGCCGGCGGCTGAGAGGGCGACGTTGTCGTTGACGGTGATGTGGACGTGACCGATGGCGTTGTCGTCGAGGGCGTCGTCGTTGAGGGCGTTGTCGTTGAGGGCGTTGTCGTTGTCGTCGAGGGTGTCGTTGTCGTTGAGGGCGTTGTCGTCGTCGTTGTCGTGGAGGGTGTCGTCGTCGTGGATGGTGACGTCACCTTCTTGGGTGGTGTTGCCACGGGTGGAGCCACGGGGCGGCGCTGAGCGGCGAGCTGCTCGCGCTCCCGCTCGGCGGAGGCAGGTTGCCGTCGCGCCTTGCGCCGCGCCTGCTCGGAGTCAGATCGCGCCGGCTCCGGCTCGGGCGTCGTGCCGGTGCGGGCCGATCCTCGCTTCCGTTTCTGTGACGACAATCGGTCGGCGGCGTCCTGGAGCGTGCCGTTGGTGGCTGCGGACCTTGGCACACTGGCTGCGGATGGCGCAGAGTCTGCGGAGGGCGGGGAAACGCCCAGCAACGTGCCGAGCACTGCGCCGGCGAGGAGTACTCCAATCAGCGCCAGAGCCAGTATCGCCGGGCTCACGTGGCCGACAAGGCCGCGGCGCCTGCCCCGAGGATCCCCGTATCGACGAGCCGTCATGCGCTGGCCGACATGCCCGAGCCTCGCGGCGAGGCCGGCCACGACGCCACCGGCCGTCGGAAGGCGCCGGCTCGGCGGTCGTGGTGGATGCATCTCGCGCCGTCCTGTGGGCTCGGCGGTCGCACGGTGGTCGTGCGGCGTAGAGGTCGCCTGCGGGCGCTGTAGTTCTGCTGGGCTGCGCACCGGATCGGTTGTGTCATTGGCGGGAACGGTTTCTGGCTGTCGCGCGGGCAGTCCGCCCCTCTCGAGGTTCGCCATGAGCGCGCTGTGAACAGCGGCGATATCGCCCGCAAGCGCGGTCACCGGTGCGGCTTCCAGCAGCGCCGACGCGATCAGCCGAGCGACGTTCGCGGGCAGCGGTGCGTCGGGCGGCCGTTCGTAGGCCCGTTCGGCGGCGTGGTGACGCCGCAGCGTGTAGCGGCACTCAGAACAGGACGCGACGTGGTGGGTGACACGCTCAAGGTCGGCACTGGCGAGCGTCTGCTCTATCCAGTCGACGAGAAGGTGCCCGTCCGAGCACGGCTCTTCCTTCGCTGCTGGGCGCGATGTCTGAGCTGCCGCGGAACGGCGAGTTGCGCTGAGCAACGTCGCCTCCAGGTCGAGATCTGGGTCGTCCTCGGCCCAGACCCTCTCGCGAAACTCGCAGAAAGCATCCCTCGTTGCGCGCCTAGCCAGACCAGGCGCGGTGGCGTACTCACAATATGCGAGTACCGCTGCGCCCCGCGTCCTACAAAGTGCTGCGAGTGCGTCTGGATCGCCGTCCCGGATGCTCGCCGAGTCGATCGTCTCGAGCCCGCGCACCGATCCCAGGATAGCGGGCATGAGCCGACTGAAATGCAGCCGTCTGAGGCAGGTGCGCTGCCCCTCGCGTGGAGCGCGAACAGGCTGTCGGTCGGTCCGACCGTGACCATGTGAGCGCCGTCGACGGCTGCGACTCGTGACGGCGGCCATGGAATCTCCCGGTACCGCGTGGCGCTGACGCTTCGCGACCGCGCGGTGGCGTCGGTCGTGATGGCCTGGACCGCTCGTTGCGTGTGTTTGGTGGTGCGCCGACCTACGCGTTGACCGACATGTGGTCGTGCACAACTGCGAAGCGTCACAACAATCGAGCAGCCCACGCTCGCGCTGGAGCCGGACGACCTGCCGTTGGTGGAGCGGAGCTCTGAGCGAGTCCGAGCGGCGGCGTCAGCGGGCGCTGCGACGCGGTATCCGGCGCAACACCAGGCCACCCGCCATCAGCAGAAGGCCGCCAATCGTCAGCGGGATCGCTGCATAGCCGGTGAAGGGAAGACTTGGCTGACCCGTGGCCTGGATCGGAACGACGACATCCGGGTTCTCGGAGGGCTCGCCGGTGCCGGACGGAAGCTCGGGGGTGCTGCCCGGGAGCTCGGGCTCGCCGGTGGTCGGTGGCGTCAGCGTCGCCACGGGGGGTGCCGCCACGGGCTGGGAGGTTGGCGATGTCACGCCTGATCCGCCCGGAGGTGTAGTCGGTGTCGCAGTTCCGCCGCCGGGAGGAGTTCCAGGTCCGTCCCCGCCGCCGGGGGGAATGCCGGGTCCGCCGTACTGAGCCGCGGAAACGCTGGTCCGGTCTGAGATCGCCGTCGCGGCGAATGCGACATCGCTCCCAGCAACGGCGACGCCGAAGATGGCCGATACGACGATCACGGCTCGAAACCTCATACAGCAACAGCCTTTCTTCATCTGCGAGCGCTTACCGGCGCTGCTCTGCGAACAGGCATACGCTCGGACAGACATCCCCCATTCAACGTGCTGGATGCTGCACCCTACCGCACCGAACGGCGTCTTGGCGACTCCGCGCCAGGAATTCGCCGGGTGCTCCGCGGCACCCAGCCTATGGGCGCTCAGCGGACTCCCCATCGATCCCTCGCGATGTCGCCAAGGTCGAGGTGCGCAGCACCAGACGACCACCTGACCTTCGGTCCTGCGTCCTTGCGGGCACCGCCGGCGGCGAAGCCGGCGGTGCCACCGGCATCCCGGCGTTCAGGCACAACATTCCTGGACGACCCACTAGGCTGCCACGGCGTGCGGGCCGGGGCCACACTATGAGGGTCTGGATCGACATGGCCAATTCGCCGCACCCGCTGATGTTCGCGCCCGTGGCGCGCTGTCTGGAGAATCTGGGCCACGATGTCCTGATCACCGCACGCGACAACGCTCAGACGGTGTCGCTGACGCTCCAACGCTGGCCCGCAGCGACGATCTTCGGCGGCGAGAGCCCCCGTGGCCGCCGCGCGAAGGCGGCCAGCCTCGCGCGCCGGATCGCCGAGCTGCGCCGCTGGTGCGCTGATGCGCGGCCCGACGTCGCGCTGTCACACAACAGCTACGCGCAGATCGTGGCTGCGAGCTCCTTGCGCGTGCGCGTCGTCACCGCGATGGATTTCGAACACCAGCCCGTCAACCACCTCGCGTTCCGGCTGGCATCGAGGATCCTGCTGCCACAGGCGCTGCCGGTCAGCCTGGTGCGCAGGCAGGGAGCCCGTCCCGGCAAGGTGCGCCACTACGCCGGCCACAAGGAGGAGCTGTACCTGGCCGACTTCGAGCCCGACCCCGACGTCGAGCGGCGCCTGGGCGTCGAGCGCGATGCGGACACCGCGCTCGTCGTCGCTCGCACCCCGCCGAGTCGTGCCACGTACCACCGCTCCGGCAACCCACTCTTCGAAGCCGCGCTGCGCCGGGTCTGCGCGCAACCCGACGTCGTGTGCGTCGTCCTGCCGCGCCACGCCGAGCAGCGCGATGCGCTGGCGCAGCTGGGCCTCGAGCGTTGCGTCGTGGCCGACCAGCCGGTCGACTCGCGCTCGCTGATGGCGGGCGCGGACCTCGTGCTCGGCGCGGGCGGGACGATGACGCGCGAGGCGGCGCTGCTCGGCGTCCCCGTCTACTCGCTGTTTGCGGGGCGACCCGCGGCGGTCGATGACGCGCTGATCCAGCGCGGACTGCTGACCCGGCTGCACGACGTGAATGCGATGGCGCCCGTTGTGCGCCTGGAGTGCCGGCAGTCCGGCCTGCAGGCCCTCGCTCGTCGCGGTGAGGCGATCCTGCAGACGTTCGTCGATGCGACGCTGACGCGGTGACGGCGCTCCCACAGTCGGCCATCGCCAGTGCGAGGATCCTCGCCGACTGGGGGGAGGCGCGCGGCTGGGAGGGCTCGGATCCCTACGACGCGCTGAACGCAACGCGCCTGGTCGGCCCGCTGAAACGCAGCGTGCTGGGTCGCAGGCTGCTCACGCAGTCCGTCAAGCGCTCGCCGGTCAACCTGCGGCCGTTGCTGGGCATCCCGCCGCGACGCAACGCTGCGGCGATGGCCGACGTCGTGACGGCCTACGCGCTGGGCGGCGCGGAGCTCTCGGCGGCGTGGGAGGCGCGGCTGAAGCGTGCCGTCGAGCTGCTGATGGCCATGCGATCGGAGGGCCGGGAGCAGCTGTGCTGGGGCTATCACTTCGACGTGCAGACGCGCGTCTTCTTCTATCCGTCCAGCAGCCCCAACACGATCGCGACCGCCTTCGCGGGCCTCGCGCTCGTCGACGCCTTCGAGTGCACCGGCGACGAGGCCATGCTGCGTTCGGCGACGAGCGTGGCGCGCTTCTTCGTCGAAGAGATCCCGCAGACCAGCAGTCCGCCCGGCGCGTACTTCGGCTACCTGCCCGGCAGCGACACGGCGATCCACAACGCCAACCTGCTCGCCTGCGCGGTGCTCGCGCGCGTGGCGGCTCACACCGGGGACGGCGATCTCGCCGAGGCCGCTCGGGAGGGCGTGCAGTACGCGGTCGCGCGTCAGCGCCACGACGGCTCGTGGCCCTACGGCGAAGAGCCCGGGCTGTCGTGGGTCGACAACTTCCACACAGGCTACGTCCTGGAGTGCCTCATGACGTGCGCGAGCGCGGGTCTGGACGTCGACGAGCGCGCGATCGCCGACGGGCTGGACTTCGCCCGCGATGCGTTGTTCGATCCCGACGGCACGCCGCGCTACCAGCCGCATCGCACGCATCCGATTGACATCCAGTGCGTCTCGCAGGCGATCAGGACCTTCTCGCTGGCGGCCGCCCGGTGGCCGGAGCGCGCCGAACAGGCGCAGAGGACCTGGGACTTCGCCCGCCGGCGCATGCGGCGCGCCGATGGCGCGTTCGTCTTTCAGCGCGAGCGATGGGGCACCAACCGCATCGCTCACGTGCGCTGGGCGCAGACGCCGATGCTGCGCGCGCTCGTGACGCTGGCGGAGACGCAGCGGCGGACTGCGGCCGGCTCGGAGTAGGCCTGCGCGGCGCGTCGCCGCCCGTCCTCGAGGGGCGGCGGCCGGCTCGTATCCCAAGAACGTTGCCGGCGCGGACCGATCCTCAGTGATCCGCGGGCGTGCGGCGCAGCATCGCCAGCGCGCTGCGCGTCGCGATGGCGTTGATGGTCACGAACGTGATCAGCAACGCGAGCGCCGCGCCCTCGGCGTCCCACAGCGCCACCAGGGGCACCAGCAGCGCGACCTGCAGGACCGTCGCGAACACCGACAGCTTGGACACGAAGGCCGACCTGCCGGCGGCGAACAACAGCCCGCCGTTCCAGAACAGGCCGCTGTTGATGGCGTGGGCGAGCGCGCCGACGATCAGCACGGTCTGTGACGTGCGCACCGCCTCGTCGCCACCCAGCAGCGCCAGCGCGGGCTCGCGCGCGACGATGAGCAGCAGCGCGCAGGCGATCAACGCAGGCAGCGCGACAAGGGCGACCGACCGCAGCAGCTTGCGCAGCGCGTCGTATGCCCCCTCCGACCACAATCGCGAGAGGCGGGGGAGGATCGCGGTGTACGCCGGGTCGCCGACCTTCGCGATCAACAGCGCCGCGGCCATGCCGATCTTGTATGCCCCGACTTGCAGCGGGCCGGCGAATGCGCCGATCAGCACGGTCGGCAGCTGCGTCTGGGCGGTCCGCGCGTAGGACACGACGTTCGTGTGCAGCATCATCCGCCACATCTCACGGCGTACGCCCGCGGCCTGGTCCAGGGCGGGACGCACGAGCGAGCTGCCGGTCGCCTGCCGGAACGTTCGCGACGCCAGCCAGGCGTTCAGGCACCCGCCGAACGTGCGGCCGACCACCATCGCCAGCACGGCTGCCGTCAGGGACTGAAAGACGATGACCGCGCCGACCACGGCGGCTACGCGGGTCAGCTCGACCGTCGTGTTGGCGGCGGCGATGAGCGGGAAGCGGTCGAACAGGCGCAGGATCGAGAACGAGGACTCGTCGACGGTCGACACGAGCAGCGTGATCGCGAACAGCACCATCAGGAGCATCCCGTCCTTGCCGACGAGCTCGGGACCGAGCCACGGCGAGAGCGCCGCGATGATCACGAACGCCACGATCCCCGTCGCGCCGTCGACGAGGTAGCTGAACTGGAACACCCCAGCGCAACGCTTGCGGTCCTCCTCGATCCGGCGAGCTCCGACGACGGTCGCCGCCACGCCGACCCGCAGATCGAAGAGCTGGCCGATGATCAGCACGGTCGCCATCGCCAGCGCCAACCGGCCGTACTCCTCCAGGCCCAGGACGCGGGTGATGACGATGAGCTGCAGCAGGTCGGCGACCGTCGTGGCTCCCTGGTAGAGCGCGACGAAGAACGAGTCGCGGGCCAGACCGCCGGCCTGCGTGAGGCGCCACCGTGCATATCTGCCGCGCACCCGACGAGGCTCGATGGTCAGGCGGCCCCTGCGCCGCCCAGCCAGCACACCATCTGGCAGATCGTGTCGACCTCGCCGTCGGTGAGCCCGCCGTGAAAGGGCAGGCACAGGATCTGTTCCGCGATCATGTGGGCAACGGGCAGCGCCTGCGCGTCGGCCGAGGGCAGGTGGCGGTAGTGCGGGTAGTCGCTGCACAGCGGACGGAAGTACTTGCGCGCGAAGACGTTCATCGCTCGCAGTCCGTCGTAGACCGCGTCGCGAGTGGCGCCGAACGCCTCGGCGTCGATCAGCACGGGCATGTACTGCAGGCTGTCGGTCACGGGCTTGCCGGGAACGACGATGCGCAGCCCGTCGAGGTCAGACAGGCCGTGGAGGTACCGCTCGCGGACGCGCTCGCGAGCGCGCCGTTCGTCATCCAGCGCGTCGAGGTTCGCCAGGCCGAGTGCCGCATGCAGCTCGCTGAGCTTCCCGTTGACGCCGCTTGTGACGACCTCGTCCTCGCTGAGGATCCCGAAGTTGCGGTCCAGGTACAGCTCGCGCTCGAGCGCCGGATCGGTGAACGTGAGCGCGCCGCCCTCGGCGGTGTTGAACAGCTTCGTCGCGTGGAAGCTCAGCATCGTGCAGTCGCCGCTGGTGGCGAGCGAGCGGCCGTCGATGCGCGTGTCGAACGCGTGCGCCGCGTCGTAGATGACCTTCAGGTCACGGGCTGCCGCGAGGCGGCCGATCGCGTCGACGTCGCACGGCTGGCCGAAGACGTGCACGCCGAGCACGCCGGTCGTCTGCGGCCCGACGAGCTGCTGCAGCTGTGCGGGATCGATCGTCAGGGTCACGGGATCGATGTCGCAGAACACCGGCTCCAGGCCGCACATCGACAGGGCATGAACGGTCGCCGGGAACGTGAACGGGGTCGTGATGACGCTGCCGCGCAGGCCGAGCACGCGCAGCGCGCTGATGAGCGCCATCGTGCCGTTGGCGTACAACGCGACGTGCGGCACGTCGAGGTGACGGGCCAGGCGCTGCTCGAGCGTGCGGTGTTGCTGGCCGAAGTTCGTCAGCCATGCTGCGCCCCAGATCGGCGCCAGCCGCGTGCCGAAGTCCTCCAGCGACGGCAGCAGTGGGCGCGTCACGTAGATCGGTTGGGAGAACGGCAGAGGTGCAACTGCCGGCGCCCGGCCCGAGGAGCTCCTGGACATGGCAGCAGCGTAGTGATGCATGGCAACGGCGTAGGATCGGTCAGTGCCCGAGCAGCGGGACGTTCGCGTGATTGGCGGGGTCTTCGCCCTCGAGGCTCGCGCGTCGACGCCCTCGCCTCCTGACCTGCTGGCCGGCGGGCCGCTGATGCTGTGCAGTGGCCGTGCCGCGCTCGCCGCGGTGCTGGCGACGCTGGCGCCACGACGCGTGTGGCTGCCGGCCTTCGTGTGCGAGTCCGTCGTCGACGTCGTCGTGCCGAGCGCGCTGCGCTTCTACGGCGTCGGTGCCTCGCTGACCGAGCTCGACGTCGCGGACGTGCTCCCGGGCGACGCGGTCCTCGTCGTCGACTACTTCGGTTGGCCCGCGCCAGCGGGCCTCGTCGGTCAGCTGCGTGGCGCGGGCGCGATCGTGATCGAGGACGCCTGCCATGCGCTGCTGACCAGCGGCGTTGGCGCGGCGGCCGACTGGTGGATCGCCAGCCCGCGCAAGTTCCTGGGCGTTCCCGACGGCGGCCTGCTCGGTCCCCCGTCGCCGAGCGTGGACGCCGACGCTGGAGGGCCGCCGGGCGCGTGGTGGCTTGAGGCGCTGAACGCCTGCGTGGGACGGCGCGCGTTTGAGCATGGGGCCCCGGACCGGTCGTGGTTTGAGGCCTACGGGCGCGCTGAGGCTGCCGTACCCGTGGCACCGCATGCGATGAGCGAGCTGACGCGGCTCGTGCTCAGCGAGGGCATCGACGCCCCGGCGATCGCCGCGGCGCGGCGGCGTAACTACGCCTGCCTGCACCAGCTGATCGGCGACCTCGGGCTGATGGGTCCGCTGGCCGACGGGGTCGTCCCGCTGGGGTTCCCGATCTGCCACGACGAGCGCGACCGGCTGCGGTCGGCGCTCTTTGAGGAGCAGGTCTTTCCGCCGGTACACTGGCCCGTCCCCGACGCCGTCCCGCAACGATTCGTCGCCGAGCGGCGGCTCGCGGCGAGCGTCATGACTGTGCCCTGCGACCAGCGTTACGACGAGTCCGACATGCGGCGCGTGGCCGAGCTGATCCGCGCGGTGCGATGACCGGCTACGCGAGTTCGCAGTACGTGCGGGCGCTCTCTGAGTGGGGCTCCCCGCGGCACCTGCCGGGTGCCGACGGCTGGCTGTTGGAGCGGCCGATCGCAGGAGCGCAGGGGCTGCGCGACGCGATGGGTCCCTACCCGCTCTTCGCGTGCGGTGACTGGTCGCGCTTGGAGGACGATCTGCGTGAACTGGAGGACCTCGTGTCGGTCACGCTCGTCACCGAGCCGTTCGCCGCGGTCAGCGAGACCGACCTGCGGCGCGCGTTCGATCACGTCGTCGCCTTCAAGGTCCATGTCGTCGTCGAGCTCGGGTCGACGTGGTCTCGCGGCGCGAGCAAGCACCATCGCTACGAGGCGCGCCGGGCATTGCGCAGCACAGCCGTTGAACGCGTCGCCGACCCGGCCCAGTACCTGGACCACTGGGATGCCCTGTACACGACGCTTGCCCAGCGCCACGCCCTGACCGGCATGCGGCGCTTCTCCCGGGCGTCCTTCGCCGCCCAGCTCGCCGTGCCGGGAATCGCGATGTTCGTCGCGCGCGAGGGCCGGTCGATCGTCGGGGCACACCTGTGGTATCTGGATGGCGACAAGGGCTACAGCCACCTGCAGGCGGCCAGCGAGCGCGGCTATGAGCTCGGCGTCGCGTACGCCCTCTACTGGACGGCGCTTGAGGAGCTCGCGGGGGAGGTCGAAGTCGTCGATATCGGTGCGGGCGCGGGAGGGGGCGGCGAGCCCAGCGGACTGGACCGCTTCAAGCGCGGCTGGAGCGATGCTTCACCGATGCCCGTGCATCTGTGTGGGCGCACCATCGACGCCGGGCGCTACGCGAGCCTCGTGCCGGCCGACCCCGAGACGTCGTACTTCCCCGCCTACCGCGCACGGGAGTTCGCGTGACCGTGCTCGAGGGCGACCTGGTGTTGCTGCGACCACTGGCTGCGGAGGATGCCGAGCGGGTCAATGCCTGGCACAACGATGGCGCGCTCTACGAGACGCTGCTCGGCGAGATGTACGGGCCGACGCCGCGCGAGACCCGCGCCTGGCTGCAGGACCGCATTGCCGCCCACGGCGCGGGCGAGCTGAACTTCGCCATCTGCCTGCGGGACGGTGGCGCTCACGTGGGCAACCTCTACATCCAGGACATCGATCCCGAGACCGGGATCGCCCGCTACCAGGGGATCTTTCTCGCGGCGGCGGGTGATCGCGCCGGGGGCCTCGGCCGCGAGGCGACAAGCCTGGCGATGGACTACGCGATGCGGACCTTCGGAATCCAGCGGATCTGGGGAGACCTGCTGGCAGACAACGCCCCCAGCCTGCGCGCGATGCAGGCGGTCGGCTTCGAGATCGAGGCGCGGTTTCCGGGGCAAGCAACCAAGCGTGGGCTGCCCAGGGACGTCGTGCGGATCGTCATGACCGTCCCATCGCGAGACGCGTCGTAGTGGCCGGGTCAGAGGCGTCTGCGCCGGGCGCGGGCTCGCCGTTCTCGCTGGTGCGGATGTTGCCCAACCGGCCGCTGACGAAGGCCCGCTCGGATCCGGTTTCGATCGCAGCCCAGGCCCGCGCGTACGCGCGCACCGGGGCTTGTGTGGAGATCCTCGCTCCACGCTGGCGGGTGCTCGACGGGATCGCCTTCAGCGAGGCGGCCGCGTACTTCCGCATGCCCAGCGGTGTCACGATCCGCCATCTCGGTCCGCCACTGTCGGAGGATCTGCCGGCGAAGCTCCTGCGTGTGAGCCTCGCGATCCCGCCGCTGTTCGCGGGGCGCCGTCGAGGCCGCACGGTCATGTACCACCACAAGGACCCCCTGGCGCTGGTCGTCGCACGGCGCCTGGCGGGCACGCACATCCTCGATCTCACGTACCTGCCCGAGGACGCGCTGGGACGCGTGGCGATGCGCGTGACCGATGGCTGCGTCGCGTCCTCGCCGCTGCTCGCACAGGCCATCCAGGAGCACTTCCCTCGGCTGCGAGGACGGGTGGTCAGCATTCGTGGCGGCTTTGATCCCGACCTCGCCTCGTGGGGGGCGATCGACGCTGCACGGGTGCGGAGCAGCTACGCGGTCACTCCCGGCGAGCGCGTCGTGTGCTACTCGGGCAAGGTCACGCCGAGCACCAACGAGCTTCGGTGGATCCTGCGGGCCGGCGCAGGCCTTGACCTGACGTTCGTCGTCGTCGGCGTGACCGCAGACAGCGAGCAATGGCTCGCGTCGCTGGTGCCCGCGGGCTGCCGACTGATCGCGATCCGCCACGTCCCGCCCGAGCAGCTCGCCGAGATCTACGCCGCGGCCGATCTGCTCGTCTCCTACTACGACAGCGCGCACACGACGCTCCAGTGGATCGATCCGGGCAAGTTCCCCATGTACCTGGCCAGCGGCCGGCCGATCGTCGCGGCCGATCACGCAAGCTACGCGGACATGCTCCAGGACGGCGTCAACGCCGCGCTCGCCGCGCCCGACGACCCCGACGCCTTGCGAGCCGCCTACGTGCGGGTGCTCGGAGACGACGCACTCGCTGACCGCCTGCAGCGCGCGGGGCGCGAGACCGCGGAGGCGACGACGATCGACCATCGCGCGCGCCGGGTGCTGTCGTTCGCCGCGACGCTGCCCGCGCGGCGCGGGCCGATGACCGAGCGCGCGCGCTGATCGGACACGACCACGTCGGCCGCAGGGCGCTGCGCTGCCGGCCGGTCAGCTCGTCGCCGTGCTGCGCACGTCGTCGTACCCGCCTGCGGCCTGCAGCTCGAGCAGGTAGAGGCTGGCAAGCCAGGGAGGGCGTCGCGGTGTGCGCAGCAGCCGGTAGGCGGCTGGCGGCAGGCCGAAGTACGTGAGCGCTCGCGTTTGCATTCCAGCCGCGGCGAAGCGCTCTCGAGCGGTCTCCACGGCGTGTTCGCGGCGCCACACGTCATGCTTCGGCCGCCGGATGCCCGCAGCGCGAAGGAGGCGCCCCAGCCTGCGATAGAGCGATCGCCGGTTGGCGAAGGAGACGAGCGCCGTGCCGCCGGGAGCCAGCAGCCGGCGGCACTGTGCGGCGAACTCCGTGTCGTCCTCGACGTATTCGATCACGCTGGAGACCACCAGCAGGTCGATGCTGCCCTGCAGCTCGGCCACAAGCGGCTCGGGGAGCGGCACCGCGGCATGACGCAGGTCGAGGCGCAGACCGGCGCCGGCGCCGGCGCTCGCGGCGAGCTCGAGCATGCGCCGGCTGCCGTCGATGCCCGTCGACGCGAAGCCGAGAGTGGCCGCGACGATCGTCAGCGTCCCGGGTCCGCAGCCGATGTCCAGGCTCCGTGGCGCAGCACTCGTGGTGCGCCGCAGCACATCGCGCATCCGTAGCTCGAACAACGCGAATCGCTCCGTGAAATCCGCGCTCACGTGCAGGTCGCGTGCGTAGGCCGGCGCGAGCTCGTCGAAGTACCTGATCGTCGCGCCGGTTCGATCGCCGATGATGGTCACCTTGGCTACAGTATTTCGTGCTGGCTGCCCGCGGCACGGCGAATCGAGCAACCTGCCAACGGCTTGAGCCTTTCCGAACTGCATCGCTACCTGGAGGACTTTCGCGCCGAGCGTGGGCCGGTCAACGTCCTCGAGGCGGGATGCGGCCGGCGGACGCGCTTTGACCACACGGGCGCGTCACGGGTCGTGGGGATCGACATCTCCGCCCAGCAGATCGCGAACAACACGGTGATCGACGAGGGGATCGTCGGCGATGTCCAGACACACCCGATCTCCGACACGTTCGATCTGATCGTGACCTGGGACCTTCTGGAACATCTGGCTGACCCGATCGCGGCGCTGGACAACCTGGCACGGGCGGTCAAGCCCGGAGGTGTCCTGGTGATCGGCATCCCGAATGTGGCGTCGGTGAAGGGGCTGGTGACGAAGTTCACCCCGCACCGCTTCCATGTCTGGTTCTTCCGCGAGGTGCGTAAGAGCCCGCGCGCAGGCGGCGCCGAAGGCCCGTTCCCGACGTACCTGCGCTGGTCGTTGCGAGGTCCGTCGCTACGATCCTGGGCGGCCACGCGAGGCTTCACGGTCGAGCTCGTCGTTGCCTATGAGTCCGAAATCCAGGCCAGCCTGAGGCAGCGCTACGGCGTGGTCGACCGGCGCTGGACGCTCTTGAAAGCCGTGCTGAGGGGCATGACGCTCGGCCAGGTCTCCGCCGGCGATAGCGACCTCGCGATCGTTCTGAAATCGGCGGCTCGAGCGCCGCAACCAGGGCGGCTGGACACGTGAGAGCGGCGCTCGGCCGCGCGATCATGCTGCTGGGGGCTGTGCTGCTCGTCGGCGGGATCTACGCCCTGCTCAGCAATTCCGGCGAGCCCGACCGTCGGGGCGACGACCACGAGCGCAGAGCGTTCATCGGCACGTCACTCACCGCACTGAACTTTGAGGATGACAACAACGCCAACGCGGGTCGCGCTTGGACGCCGTACTCCGGCGGTGACGCCCCCGCGGGCGGGTTCATCGGAGCCATGAAGCCCGGCATCGACCGGTTGACCGCGACCGTGAAGCTCGACGAGCCGCTGAAAGCAGCGAACTACCAGGCATCGGTCAAGGCGATCGACTATGACCACCACATGGCGGTCACGCTCTCAGCCGGCGGAGGCGAGGCAAAGCTGACGACCGACGATCGTGATGACAACGGCTACTGGACGCGGTCCGAGCCGATGCGGGTGGATGAATCCGGGGAGTTGACGATCACCCTCGCCAGGCAGCCGGACACGCCGCCGGGCCCGGCGCGCCTGCTGCTCATGGGCATCTACCTGACGACGGACGCCGGCGAGACGCTGCGCGCCGACGACCAGGTCGTGGACCTGACCTACCCGACGCAGCGCGACGGCAGCTCGCCTCGGCCCGGCAACCTGATACGCAACGGCAGCTTCGAGACGGGCGTTGGTCACGGCTGGGGGTACACCAACGGACGGGCGTTCAGCGTTGTCTCGACATGGGATCCGAAGACCGCTCACGACGGGTCGGCGAGCCTGCGGATGCCGCTTGAGCCCAGCATCTACAACAAGGCGGTCATCGGCCTGGAGTCCTCCGCGTACGCCGTCGCGCCGAACAAGCGCCACACGCTGTCGCTGTGGGCGAGGACGGATGCGGGCAACACCGCCGCCGCCACGGTCAGCCTCGTCAACTCCTACGATCCGTCCACCGATGGCGCCCTGCCCGACGGTCAGCCTGCGCAGCCGAAGATCGCCAAGGCAGTCGAGGTCGGCGAGGCGTGGACGCGGATCGACGTGACCGGCGACCTGCTCGCCTATCCGAAGGCCGAGTACAGCGTGGCCGTGGTCGCCAAGACCCAGCGCGGCAAGCACCTGTGGATCGACGGCGTGTCGTTGAACGAGGGCGGTCCGGCGCCCTACGCGCCGCGCGCCGCGCTGCAGGTCGGTCTGACCTCCAGCCAGCCGAGCAACGTCTTCTACGAGGACGAGCCCCAGCGAATGAGGCTGCGAGTGTCCAACGAGACGGCCGCCGGCCGAGACGCGGTCGTCCGCTACGAGGTCTTCGACGAGCGCAACCGACGCGTGACGTCGGGCAAGCGGGCAGTGCGGGTCGCCGCGCACTCGACCGCGGGCCGGACGCTCGACGTCGCGACGGGCCGGCGCGGACCGTTTCGGATCGTGCTGTGGGCCGACGGGCTCGACGGGAGCGAGGAGGAGGTGCTCTACGGCGTCGTGCCGCGACCGCAGCGGGCAGGCGCCGACAGCACGTCCACGATTGGCACGCACTCCAACTTCCTCGGCTTCACCAACGCGGCGATGCGCAAGCTCGGCATCAAATGGGATCGCGCGCTCAGCCCCGCGGGGTTCTTCCGCTGGGCCGACGTGGAGCCTGCCGACGACGAGTTCGTCTGGTTCGACGAGCCCGTCGCCCGGGCCAAACGCCAGGGCGTGCGGACGCTCGGGGTCATCGGGACCAACAACTACTGGCCGAAGTGGGCTGATCGTAACGGCCTTCCCGACCTCGACAAGTGGGAGGAGTTCGTCGCGCAGTCGGCCCGGCACTATCGCGGCGACGTCAGCGGCTGGGAGCTGTGGAACGAGCCGCTGCGCGTCTTCAAGGCGGACTTCTACGCCAAGATGCTCAAGCGCGGCGCCGAGGCCGTGCGCCGCTCCGATCCCAAGGCGATGGTCGTCGGGATGGCGGGCGCGGCGAGCCCGGCCGAGGTCAAGCTCGTCGTCGACGAGCTCGAGAAGCAGTTCCCGGACTGGCCGTGGCGGGACTTCGTGGACGTTCTGAGCATCCATATGTATCCCACGGGCGAAGCCGTTGAGCAGGGCGGCGCTGGTCAGTCGGCCAGCTACCGCCGCCAGGTCGTGCAGGCCTACGACAAGCCGACGTGGAACACCGAGACCGGGACCTGGGACCGCGGCTACTTTCACACCGACAACGCACCGGTCGCAAGCTGGGGACACCAGCTGCAGCCGTACAAGTCCGCTGCGCAGTTCACCGATGCCTCGCAGCTGGCGGTCGAGCGGCTGACGCGCAACTTCATCGAGAGCGTCGGAGATGGCCTGAGCAAGTTCTTCTACTACGACATGCGCGTGATCCTCTCCCCGACGTACGTCGACTCGCACCCGACGATGCTCGAGTACGACGACAGCATCAGGCCCAAGGGCATCGCCTTCGCCGTGCTCGCCAAGCTCTTCGACCACGCCACCGGCCTGGGCAGGGTCTCGGTTGGCGACAAGGCGACGCGGGCGTTTACGTTCAGGCGCGGCGACAGCGGGCTGCTGGCCGTCTACGCCGGCGATGGCAAGCGCCGTGCGATGAAGCTGCCCGGCATCGCCTCGCGCCGGCTCGTCGTGGTCGACAGCATGGGCAACAGGATTCCCAGATCCCGACGCGGGATCGTGTACGGGCGCCGTCCGGTCTACGTCAGCGTTGCGGGCGTCGGCGCCGAGCGGCTGCGGGCCGCGGTCAAGCGCGCCCGCCCCGTGCGGGTGCCCGACGAGACGGCGCCCAACGTGACGATCGACAGGGCTCCGCGCGGGCCGGTGCCCGGCCGGCCGCTGACGGTGCGCTTCAGCGCCGCCGACGACAACGACACGCTCAGCGCGGTCCAGCCACGGGCGGTCGTCTACTCCCACCGCCTGACCGGGCCCGGCGATGACGGAGCGTGGTCGCCCTGGTCGGTCGTCAACACCGTGCAGCTCGGCACGCTGCAGCGCGGGCGACACGTGTTCTCGGTCAGGGCGCGCGATCGATCCAAGAACACATCGGCGATCGTCAGCCGGACGATCGTCGTCACGTCCGAGAAGTAGGGTCTTCGTCGCCCCCGGGTCAACCGGCGACAGCGCGTCCGATCTGACTGCATTGCCCACCGATACCCCGCCTCGTCCCGCCACGTCCGCTGCGCGAACGTTGTCTCAGTCATTGTCGGGATACCTCTGCGGGACGCACTCCCGCATCCTGCGTCGCGGCCAGGGCGGTCACCCGAACGCTGAGGTCCTCGCTCGTGCATACGCGGCATTCGAGCCCACGCAGGCGGCGGTCGAGCCCAGCAGGCTCGGCGCGCGAAGCTGGCGGCCGCCCCCCGAGTCGCGGCGTCTGGCGGCGGGGCTGCGGGACCTGCTCGACGTGCCCGCGGTCGTCGATCTGATCCTGTACGGCAGCCAGGTGCGCGGCGCCACCACGCCCTACAGCGATGTCGACGCGATCCTCGTTGTCAGCGATGCGGCGGCCGGCGATCCCGCGGTGCTCGCGACGCTACGCGGGCGGGTGCTGCGCGCCCAGCGGATCGTGCTCGAGCACCAGCCGATGCAGCACCACGCGTTCGAGGTCGCCACGCCCTCGCTGCTGCGCGACGGCGCGGCCGCCTTGAGCCTGCCGCCCCAGGCGCTCGAGCAGGCCGCGACGCTGCTGGGTCGCGGCTGCGACGCGGCCTTCGGCTCGTGGCTGACGCGCGACGCGCGTGCGCAGCTTGACGCGATGATCGACCAGCTCACGCGCTTGCGAGCGTGGCCGGCGCACCCATGGCTGGTGCACCGCCTGCTGTCGATGTTCGAGCTCGTGCCTGCGTTGTTCCTGCAGTCGTGCGGGCAGGCCGTCGCGAAATGGCGCTCGTTCGATCTCGCCCGCGAGCGGATCGGCGAGGCCTGGCGGCCCTACGACACGCTGCTGGAGGTGCGCGAGCGCTGGCCGCGGCGCCGCTACGGCACCCTGCGCGCGCTGCTGCGGATCTGCCCCAATCCCTGGGTCGCCATGGCCGTCTGGCGTCGCGCGCCGGTGGCGCTGGCCGGCGAGATCGCAGAGCTGCTCACACCCGCGGTGCTGGCGGACCTGCATCGTGTCCTCGGCGTGATGCGCGACGCCACGGCGAGATGAGCACGCTGACGCGCGGGGTGCGCTACGTCAGCCTGCCCGAGCCACGGGAGCACACGGCCTACCGGGCCGCCTCCGAGGAGATCGAGGCATTGCTGTGCGAGCTTCCGGGGTTTGTGGCTCTGTACCGCCTCGGCTCGGTGCGCCATCCGGGAATCTCGGACCTCGACCGCATCGCGGTGGTCCGCGCTGCCGATCGGGTGCCGTCGATCTGGCCGCGGCTGTCGGCGGACGCGCGCTACATCGCCATGCACGGTCCGTTTCTCGTTGACGCCGACACGTTCACGGCCCATCGCTGGTTCACGCATCTCGCGGGGCTCGAGCTCGTCGCGGGCGACGGCCCGGCCATCGAGCAGCCGTCCGATCCCGATCGCTGCGACCTGCATCTGGCTGCCGAGGGCCTCGCGTTGCTGGCGATCAAGCTCGTACAGCATGCGCGCACCGGGCGCGTCAAGGTGCGCTCGACGCTGTGTGAGTTCCACGCGATGCGCTTCTCACTTCGGCTCGCCGGCCTGGACGCGGAGGCGGCGCCGCGCGCGTTCGCGTTCGTCGACGCCGTCCGAGACACGCGGCAGGCATGGTTCGCCGGCCCGCGGCCGGGATCCGGGGCGACGGCGGCGCGGCTGATGGCCGATGCGCCGGCGGCGGTGCTGGACGCACTGCTCGCTCTGGACCGCCGCCTGATCGACGCCATTTCCCTGGCGGACGGCGCCGACGTCGCCCTGCGGGGATCGGTCAGTCCGGTGCGGCTGGTCGCGTGCGGCGAGCCACAGATCCACGAGGCGCTCGCGGCGACGGTGAGGCCTGCACCCGGCGCCGCGCTGATCGGACGCGTCCGGCGACTCGGGGCGCTGCGCTGGAGGACGTCGAGCGTGCGCCTGCCGATGCCACCGCACGTGCTCGCGCTGCTGACGCAGACGCGCGAGGGCGCCACCGAGCTTCACCGGACCCGCCGCAGGGTGATCAGCGACTACGCGCGCTTCCTGGGCACGCGCGGCCAGGGCTACTCGCAGATCGGCCTGGGCGGGCCGTTCGCGTGAGCGCGGCGCCCATGTCGGTCGTCCACGTGATCTGGGACGGGCGGATCGGCGGCATCGAGCGTCTCGTCCATCAGATGGCTCGCTGCCAGGTCGCGGCGGGCCTGCACGTGGTCGTGGCCTTCGCGCGGCCCGTCGGGGTGTTCGCCGACGCGCTCTCACGGGACGGCATCGATGTGCTCGACCTCCGTGTGGGCTCGGGATATGGGCTTGGGCCGGGCATGCTGCTGCGGGTCGCCAGGGCGCTGCGCGGCTTCGACGTCCTGCACATCCACGCCTTCAACGTTCCGCTTGGGATCGCCGCGGTGCTCAGCGGGCGGCCGGCGGTCTACACCGAGCACGGCAGCTTCGGCATCGGGCGCCGCTTCGGCGTACTCAAGCGCCGGCTGCAGAAGCTCTACCTGCGCCGGTCGTCGGTCGCCGTCGTCGCCAACTCGCGCGACACGGCGCGCCGGCTTGAGGCCTACTACGGCATCGCCGGCGAGCAGGTCGACATCGTCCTCAACGGCGTGGCGTTCGGGCCGGCGGCCGAGCAGCCGGCACGCGAACAGGCGGGCCTCGTCGTCGGCTTTGTCGGGCGCTGGGCGCCGACCAAGCGGCTGGATCGCCTGCTGCGCGCGGTCGCGCTCGCCCGCCCGCGCGCCGACATGCGGCTGGTGATGGTCGGCGGCGGACCCTACGAGGGCGAGCTGCGTCGCCTGACCGCCGAGCTTCAGATCTGCGACGCCGTCGAGTTCGTCGGTCCGAGGATCGAACTCGACGAGCTCGTCGACGGCATGGATGTCATCGTCCAGACCGGGATCGAGTCCTTCGGCCTGTCGATCGTCGAGGGCTGTGGACGAGGAGCGCTGCCGATCGTCTTCGCCGACGGCGGCGGCGCCGTGGAGGTGCTGCCGCCGGACGGCGTCATCGTCGATGGCGTGCAGGAGCTGGCCGACGCGCTCGTGGCGCTGTGCGGCTCTCCGGCGCTGGGCGCGCCGGCGCGGGCACTCCGCGCGGAGTGGGCGCGGGAGCGCTATGACATCGCGAGCACCGTGGCCGGCTATCGCCGGATCTACGACCGTGCCCTGGAGAACGGGCGCAGCCGTCGCCGCGCGCGCAGGCCGTCGATGACCTCATAGCGCTCGCCGGCGTCGTAGGTGTGCGTCGCGATCACGCCGTTCCTGCGGTCGGGGTCCATCCGCCCGAGCACCGTCTCACGGTAGTCGGTCGTCGTCAGGACGTCGATGCGGTGCAGGACGATCGCGCTGCCGTAGCGCCCCGCGCAGTCTTGCGCAGGGCGCAGCACATCGGCGCCGTTGCGGAAGATTCGCCCGGCCGGTCGTGCGCGCCGCACGTCGGACACGACGGGGTTCATCGGATGAGCCGTCCACGCGGCGTCCGGTGCCGTCGCCCAGAAGACGAACAGCTCGTCGGTCGGCGCGGCCCCCGGCATCGCGATCGCGGTGAACATCCACAGCAGCTCCCCGTCGTCGAAGATCGTCGTATCGCACGCGTCGACGCCCGTCATCAGGACGCGCTCTCGCACCCACCGGTCGGGCAGCCGCTCGGCACGGAAGAGCTCGATCGTCTGCGCGGCCGAGGTCTCGGGGACCATGTAGGCCTGGCCGCGCCAGGCGAACGCGAACGGATAGGACAGATGGTGATCGCGCTGCAGCACCACTCGCGCAGGCTCGGGGGCCGCGGTCACCGGCAGGGGCAGGCACGAGATCACCCCCTTGCCGTCGGCATGGCGAAACTCCTCGAAGAGCAGGTGGTCGCCGAGCACGAAGGGGTCGGCGTAGTAGCGATCGGCGGGTGGAGTGATCTCCTCGAAGCCTTCGAGGAACCCGCCGTCCAGCGGTGAGCCGTCGCGGCGTCGGCGGTAGGCCAAGAACCACTGCTCGCGGGCGATCAGCCGGCGCAGCCTGCGCGCCGCGATGCCGCGCCCGATGCGGATCAGGAAGCGCAGCATCTGGCGGTTGGTGGGGCTGCGATAGATCGGCTTGTCGTAGGCGCACGTCTCGCGGTACTCCGGCAGCGCCTCCAGACGCTCCCACCCATGCTCGTGCAGCTCGCGCAGACGGCGGATGACGAAGTGCGCGCTCTTCCAGAAGGCGCGGTCTCGCCCGCGGTGCAGCGACACGGGATGCGTCGAGGACCACGACCGGTACAGCACGCCGCCGCCGTCGAGCTCGTCGGTCAGGCGTTGCAGGATCGTCCCGGACACCGGGTTGCCCTCGTACATCTCCCAGAAGAACGGCGGTGTGCCGCGGTAGTGGCGGTTGTCACCGTGGTGAAAGGACCACACGCCGTAGCGCGCGGCGTCGAGGATCTCGCCGCGGATGATGTTGAAGCCGAATCGCAGGAGGACGTCGAGGTCGGCGGCCCGGATCGCGGCGATCGTCTCGGCGTCGAAGCGGTGCTCGAAGCGCCGCGGCGCGAGCGGCACCGTCGACAGCCGTGGGACGGCGGCGAACTCCGCGTCCACGTCGACCGCTGCGGAGGCATCGGTGCCACCCGCGCCGAAGACGCGCTGGTCCACTCGCTTGTAGAGCTTGTAGGCGATCAGCGAGCGATTGCCCCGCAGGCGGTCGCGCCGCGACCGTGGCGGGGGCGTCTCGTCGTTGACGACGAACAGCGCCAGCTCGCTGAATGCCGACGCCTCGATCTGGCGCAGGATCAGGGCTTCCCAGCTTGCCAGCGAGAAGCCGTTGACCATCACGCCGATGCGCAGCGGCGGCTTCTGCTCGGCGGCCGACGGCATCGTTTTAGATGTTGATCTCACACCACGCTGCGAGCGTGCCGATCGTCCACAGGGAGAACGACGCGTTGTCTGAGCGCCCGGCGCGCAGCGGCTCGATCGCCGTCTTGGACAGCAGGCCCTCGGCGACGAGTTGCGAGCTGGCCGTCAGGCGGTGGGCGAGCAGCGGCGCGGCCCAGTCGGCGACCGGCGGGCAGAAGCCCTGCTTGGGCCGCTGGGTGATGTAGGCGGGAAGCAGCGGCTTGACGGCCTGGCGAAACAGCGCCTTGGGCGCGTAGCCGGGAACCTTGACGCTCTGAGGCAGCCGAAACGCCCACCGCGCCAGCTCGGGATCCAGCAGCGGCACGCGACCTTCGACGGAGTGGTTCATGCCCATCCGGTCCAGCCGTGTGAGGTAGTCGCCGAGCAGGTGTCGCTTGACCGCGACATAGGACATCCAGCCGAGGAAGTCGCCGTCGCGGGCACGCTTGTCGTAGCGCCGGCGCAGCGTGGCCAGCGGCGCCGCCGGTGAGCAGCCCGCGAGCGCCCGCTGCCCGGCCGGTCCCAACGAGCGGGCAAGGTCGTCGTCGTGAAATGGCCTGCTGCCGACGAACAGCTCGCCGTTCTCGCTGGCCCGGCGCGCGATGTCGCCCGCCAGTCCGCCCGCGGCCCGGCGCGTCGCCAACCCGGCGGCGCGCCGCAGCGGCCGGGGCACGCGCCGCCAGTAGCGCTCGTGAAAGCGTAGGTAGGTCATCCAGCGGTTGTAGCCGCCGAACAGCTCGTCGGCGCCGTCGCCGGAAAGCAGGACCTTGCCGCCGTCCTCGTGAACGGCGCCGGCGATCGCCGAGACCGCGATCCAGGTCGGATTGCTCGACGGCAGGTCCATCGCCGACAGCCACTGGTCCAGGTCCGCCTGAAGTGACTCCTGCGTCAGTCGAAGGTCGCGATGGCGAATGCCGAGGTCCCCCGCCAGGCGCCCTGCCGCGTGCGATTCGTCGGTCTCAAGGCCGAAGGAGACCGAGTACGCCGTCAGCTTGGACGGGTCGGTGTGACGGGCGGCGAGCGCCGCGATCACGCCGGAGTCAAGCCCGCCCGACAGCATCATCGATATCGGCACGTCCGCCACGAGCGACGCCCCGACCGCCTCGTCGAGCAGCCGGCGCAGCTCGGTCTCGGGCGGCCCTTCCGGCGCGGGACCGCCGTCGAGCACGTCCCAGTACTCGGCGACCTGCACGCCGCCGGCGCCGACACGCAGCAGGTGTCCAGGCTCGAGCTGGCGCACCCCTGCGATCAGCGTCCGGTCGTCGTTGGTGTGCCCGAAGGACAGGTACTCGATGACCGCGTGGTGATCGAGGTCGCGCGACAGCGCGGGGTGGGCGAGCATCGAGCGCATCTCGCTCGCGGCGACGAACACACCGTCGCGCAGCGCCCAGTACAGGGGCTTGACGCCGAGCTGGTCGCGCACCGCAACGAGCTCGCCGGTCTGATGGTCGGCGAGGACCAGCGCGAACATCCCTCGTAGGCGTGCGAATGCCGACTCGCCGAATGTCAGGTATGCGTGCAGCACGACCTCGGTGTCGGACTCGGTCTCAAAACGCACTCCCCGGCCGGCCAGCTCGGCGCGCAGCCGGCGGAAGTTGAAGACCTCGCCGTTGTAGACGAGGGTGTAGCGACCGCTGGGGTCGGTGAAGGGCTGGCTGGCCTGCGGGTTGTCGGGGTCGATGATCGCCAGCCGGCAGTGCTCCAGCACGAGCCCGGCGGATGTCGCGACCGCCTCACCGTCGGGTCCGCGGTGGCGCATCGTCGGCAGCGCCCACGGCATGGCGCGGCCGTCGCCACGCGTGTCGAACGTGACGCCTAGGCCGCACATCGCAGGTCGGCCACCCTACTGGGCGGCGAGATCGCTCAACCAGCGCGCGAGCTGGCGGTCGGTGTGCTCCTGGGTGTACTGCGATTCGTAGCGCCGGCGCGCGGCGCGGCTCATGCGATCGCGCAGCCCGGGCTCGCCGAGCAGCGTGAGGATGCGCTCGGCCAGCTGGGATGGCACGGGATCGTCGAGGACGAAGCCCGAGGCGCCGTCGATCACCGTCTCGGCGATCGCCCCACGGTCAGTCGTGACGACCGGCAGCCCTGCCGCGAGCGCCTCGAGCACCACGCGCGGATGGCCCTCCGGCTCGGCGGGAGGAAACAGCAGGTATCCCGCCTGCGCCAAGACGTCGCTCTTGCTCTGCCCGCTCACCGGCCCGCGGAACTCGATGCGGTCGCCGAAGTCGGCTGCCATGTCGCGCATCTGACGATCCAGCTGCGGGCTCTCGGGGCTGCCGGCGAAGATGAAGCGCGCCGTGGGCCGCTCGCGCAGCACCATGATCGCGGCCTCCAGCGCCTCGACGACGCCCTTGCGGCGACGCAGGTTGCTCAGGTAGAGGCCTGTCTCCCCGTGACGCTCGCCGGTGTCCAGCCGCAGGTCGGGCGTGCCGTTGACGACGACGGTGATCCGCTCTTCGGCGATCAGCCCCGCGAAGATCCAGTGCAGGCGCGAGCCCATGACAGCCATCGAGCTGACGCGGCGCAGCGTGCCACGGATCCACCAGCGCGCAACGCGCGACTGTGCGTCATAGAAGCCGCGGAACTCCGAGCCTCGCAGGTGCGCCGCGACCTTCCATCCACGCGCCGCGGCAAGCCGGACGTACAGTGAGTCGCGCAGCACGGCGAGCAGGCCCTGAGACAGGGGCAGGTACACGACGCCCCGCGGACCTCGCAGCTGGCGTGCGAGGTCCAGCAGGCTGCGCAGACCGATCCACACGTTCTGCACGTCCAGCCGGCCGATGTTCTGCGCGTCGCGACCGTCGCTGAGGTCGACGTGGCGCACGACGAACGCCTCGGCGAGATCCGGATTGGCGAGGACGAGCGAGGTCGAGATCGTCACACCGTGCAGGGGCGGCGGGAGTCCGCCGATGACCACCAGCCGCGGCTTCATGCGGTCACCCTTCGCGCGTTGAACTCCTTTGTCACGACGGCGAAGACGATCCACGCCAGGAACGTCAGTCGCGTCACCTCGAACCAGTTCTCCAACACCGCCATCTGCAGCAGGACGAACATGCTGACGGTGCTCGCGCAGAGCAGCGCCGGCAACGGATCGCCGTCGCTCGCCGTCCGCACCGACGTCATCGTCATGCGCAGGGTGAACAGGAACGCCCACACGTAGAGCCCGACGATCAGCGCGAACCCCAGCACGCCGACCTCCGCAAGGAGCGACAGATAGCTTGAGAACGGTGAGCTCAAGGCCCGCGAGCCGTCGACGACCTCCGCGTCCAGCAGCTGCGGGACGACGTACTTGTCTGAGACGTCGGTCGTGTACAGGCGACCGTTGGTCAGCGCCTTGACGTAGTCGCCGGCGACATTTGAGCCCGACGAGGAAATGGCGGCGCGCGCGAAGGTCTGCCAGCCGCGGCTGGAGTACGTGCCCGGCCCGGTTCCCGTCAGGATGAAGCGCGCGTCCTCGGTGTACAGCTGCCCCACGACCTGAGCGGGGCCGAGGCGCTGCTTGACGAAACTCGTCGGGTCGCCGCGCGATTGCTCGATCGCGGTGCCGAACTTCAGCTCGGGAACGTTCTGGGCGACGTACACCAGCGTGCACAGCAGCCCTCCCACCGCGAGGATCCCGATCAGCGCACCTCGCCCGCGGGCGAAGCTCAACACGGCGCCCAGCAGCAGGGTCGTCAGGAACGTCGTGATCAGCAGTGAGCGGTACTGCGCCAGGAAGATCACGACCATGACCGCAAGCAGCAGGAACGGCACGAGCTTTGAGACCAGACGCCGCCGCTCGAACGTGAAGATGCCGGCCAGCAGGCCGACGCTGACCAGCAGGAAGAACACGAGCTGATAGGCGTTCTCGCCGAAGGTGCCGGCGATGACGTCGGGGTTCTTCGTCGCCAGGTACTCCGGCAGCTGGACCCCGAAGGCGAGGACGAGCTGCAGCACGGTGATCACGACCAGCAACCGCGACAGTCGCACGGCCGAGCCCGGGATCCACAGCCGGTGTACCGCGTAGAAGACGACGACGGGCCCGATGAAGCCGTAGAGGAACATCAGGGCGGGCGCCGGCTCGACCCGCGTGAGGTTCGTCATGGCCGCCAGCGCGAAGACTGCCAGGAACAGGAAGGCGATCACGAGCGCGGGCGCGGGCGCGCGTACCTGCTTGGTCGCAGGTGACGAGAACGCCGCCGCGACGCCGAGTAGCACGAAGATCGGGATGTCGACGAAGTTCGCCGCTCGCGGCAGGACCGACAGCAGCTCGGTGAACGCCCGGATCACGAGCAGCAGCGTCAGCGAGCCAAGCACGAGCACGGTCGGGAACCTCGCGCCGGGAGCAGTCCGCTCGGGCTCGGCGGCGCTGGACGGCGACGGCGCGCTTGCCGCGATCGGGGTGCGCTGGACGGTCTCCTGAAACCAGCTCACGGGGCGTCCGGTCGCGTCCGCGATCGCCAGCAGGTGGGGTGTGGCGTCGACGGCGTCGCGTTCCAGGCGTTGCACGTGCCACAGCGACAGCCCGATGCGGCGACCGAGCTCCTTGGCGGTGAGGCCGGCGCGGCGGCGTGCCAGCGCGATCCGGCTGCCGAGCTCTGGATCTGCGACGGACGCTTCGCCCGCGTTCGGGCCCTGCCTCCGGCCGCGGCCGCGAAGCGGGCCCAATCGTGAGCCGAAGGACCACGGGCCGGTCGCGGGCGTGGTCATCGCGCCGGCTTCCTGCGCGCGCGCGACAGGACGCCCAGGCGCAGTCCGGCGGTCATCGCGTCGACCGCGTGCTGGAGGGTCCAGCGCCGCGCGATCGTCTGGCGCGCCGCGTGCCCGATCGCGCCGCGACGCGTCGGATCCTCGACGAGATCGCGGATCGCCGCCGCCCAGTCGATCGGGTCGTGCCCATCCACGACGATGCAGTTCTCCCCGCTGAGCGCGAGGTCGGCGACCGCCCCAGCGGCGCTGGAGACCACGGTCGCCAAGCCGGCGCCCATCGCCTCGACGAGCACGAGACCGAAGACGTCCGAACGCGTCGGAAACAGGAAGATGTCGGCATCGGCGTACGCCCGCAGCGTGCGATCGGATGCGACCGCGCCCAGGAAGCGGACGTTGCTGGCGTTCCCGGCTCGCGCCTTGAGCGCAGCGAGCTCGCTGCCGTCGCCGATCACCGTCAGGCGGCATGGCGCGTCGCGCAGGCGCGAGCAGGCCTCGACGACGACGTCCAGTGCCTTACGGGGGATCGCTTGAGCGACGGCGAGCACCTCCACCACCTCCCGTGAGCTCGTGGCAGCGGTCTGGAGGGCAGGGATCAGAGCGGTGTTGCGGCCGTAGACGAGCGGCAACCGCGGCGCAAGCTCGCGCAGGTACTCCCCGCTGAGATGGCCGTAGGAGATCGCAAAGTCGGCGTAGCGCAGCAGCAGCCGGCGCTGACGGCGGCGTAGGCTCGAGACATCGGCGGGCGCCTGTTGGATGGCTCCGCTCCACACTCCGTAGGCGGCGTTTGAGACGCGGGCCGCCAGCGCCGCGCGCACGGCCACGGCGGGGGAGAATCCCGCCACGAGGACCAGCGTGGGCGTGGCGCGCCTGATCTGCCGTTCGAGCGTCAGCGGGGCATCGGTCGCACCGACCGGCAGGCGAACACTGCGCAGGAACTCGTGATCGAACACGATCGGCTCGGGCGCCATGAACGCCCGCGACGTGGGCCAGATGCCGGTGAAGATCACGCGCAGCGTCGCGCCCGCGTTCTGAAGGCGGATGCTGAGCTGGTTGAGCAGGGGCACGCGGTAGTGGGTCGGGAGGTTGGTCACGATGACGATGCGCTCGCCGGCGAAGATCCCGTCGTCGCCGCGCCGCACGCTGGCGGGCTGCTCGCCGTCGTCGAGCGACCGCACGAGCTCAGCCATCGACGGCGGTGCGCGACGCGAGGCCGGCGACGGTGGCACGGCGCGGCCCGAGACCGGTGCCGTTCGCAGACGGGACTCGATGCCATATGCGGTGGCGAGCATCCTCAGCGCGCGGGCATCCCCGTTGGGGGCAGGGTCCGCCATCTGCACGTCGTCGGGCAGCTGAGCGAGGGCGTGCAACAGGACATCCGGTCGCTCGGTGAGCACGGTCAGGACGGCGACTTGGCCTTGCGCGAGTCCGGCGCGTACCCGTACCCGTAGCCGTAGCTGCCCATGAACGCCTCGTCGGCCTCGGCGCCGGTCACCGCGAAGCCGAGCTTGGTCACCGGGGCTGTCTCGATCAGGCGGCGCAGCTCTTCCAGCGCCGGGCGCCGGATGCTCGAGATCTTCGTCAGGATGATCAGCGCGTCGACCTTCTGTGTGAGGTTGATGGCATCGCTGACCGCCAGCATCGCCGGAGCGTCGATCAACACGAGGTCGGCACGGTCCTCGAGGCGGGCCAGCACGTCGCTGAGGGCCTGTGAACGCACGAACTCCGACGGGTTGGGCGGCAGCGGGCCGGCCGGTAGCACCTCGAGCGTCCCGGCGGCCTCGTCGTGATGGCTCTGGCCAGGGGTGGGCTCGGAGATCGAGATCGGCACGAGCGCCTCTTCCAGCCACGCGCGCCCGAGTGCCACCTCGGTGATCCCGGCCTTGCCGCTGAGTCCGAAGAAGCGGTGGACCACCGGGCGGCGCAGGTCGAGGTCCACCAGCACTACGCGCTTGCCCGAGCGCGCGAAGGTCACGGCGAGGTTGGCGATCGTCGTGGACTTGCCCTCTGCCGGATTGGCGCTGGTGACCATGAACGAGCTCGCGCCGCAGTCGAGGTTGGCGAACTCGATGTTCGTCGCCATCAACTGGAAGGCCTCGGTCTCGGGTGCGTCGGGCGTGACGATCATCGTCAGGGCATGGCGATTGCGCAGGTTCTTGGCGGGCTCATAGAGTCGTCCGAGCAGGGGCAGTCCGAGGACCCGCTCGACATCCTCGGCCGAGCGGACCTTCGTATTCAGCGCGTCGCGCATCAGCACGAGGCCGATGCCGAGGACGAGCCCGAGCACGCCGCCGAAAATGCCGTTGCGCGTCGGATGAGGTTGCACCTGTGAGGCAGACCGCGCCGGGCGTCCGAGCAGCGCAATCGAGTCGAGCAGCAGCTCGCGCTCGCGCAGGGTCTGATTGCGCGACGTCAGATCCGCGTAGACGTTGGAGTCCGTGCGGCCGCGATTGCGAAGGCCGCGCAGCTGCTCCTCGACCTCCAGCCGCGCCTTGCGCAGGGCGCCGGTGTCCAGCTTGCGCCGGTAGGCCACGTAGCGCTTGGCGTAGGTGTTGGTGAGCGTCGACGCCGCCTCGCGGCCGGGGTCGGTGACCGAGAAGGTCAGCACGTCCGCGCTGCGGCTCGCCACGACCGATGAGCGCGCCAGGAATGTGCTCAGATCCGGCGCGCCGGACTTCTTCAGCGTCGGCTTGACGATCGCGGGGACCCGAGCGACGAGCGCCTGGGTCTCCAGGACCCGCGCGGGCTGCACTCCCGTCTGCGACACGTCGGCCAGCGACGAGCCGACGTTCTTGGTGTCGATGAAGACGTCCGCCGTGGCCTGGTAGAGCGGTTGCTGACGGGAGGAGAGAAACACCGCGGTGCCGGCGAGGAGCACCGTCACGAGCAGGATCAGCGGCACGCCTCGACGCAGGGTGCGGGCGGAGCGGCTGGCAACCGCGACGTCGGGATTGTTGAGGCTCACGATCGGCGATCTCCTGGCTCGGTGAGGGTGTCGCGATGGTTCGGGATGTCGCGCGCAAGCCCGAAGTACCTGCTCTGAACGGGCTGGCCGCTGCCCTCGCACGCCGCGTCCAAGGCGGCGAGAGCTGCCGCCATCGACACTAGAGGATCGAGCGCGTCTGCTGCCGTCGGATCGCCCGTCAATGCCTGGTGCAACCGGACGAACTGGCGTCGATGGCCCTTGTCCTGGACGCGCGAGCCGAGTCGCCGGCGCTTGGAGCCGGTGCGCAGCTCCAGGGTGCGGAAGTCGTCGAGGATCGCCGAGCGTCCGCCCGCATGGACCTCCACGAGCTCCTTGGGCAGCCCGCTGGCCCCACCGTCGGTGTACAGGATCGTCGCCATCGAGCCGTCGGCGAACTCCAACGTGACGGAGAACCGCTGGGCGCTCTGGATCGTCTCGCCCTTGCGCGGACGGATCACGCAGGAAACCCGCTCGGGTGCGGCGCCCACGATCCACGAGGCAAGGTCGATGAAGTGACAACCTTCGCCCAGCAGCCGTCCGCCGCCCTCGTCGGGGTCGTTGAGCCAGTGGTCCGCTGTCAACCTGCCGGCGTTGACCCGGATCAGGATCTCCGCAGCGTGGCCGTCGCCGGTCGTGTGGGCACGCAGCTCGTCGACGAGCGGCGCGTGACGGCGGTTGAAGCCCACGAACAGCGTCTGCTTTGACGCGTCGCGCGCGTGTCGCAGATCGGCGAGCTCGTCCCACGTCAGGCACGGCGGCTTCTCGACGTACACGGCCTTGCCGGCCCCGAGTGCGCGAATGCCCAGATCGGCGTGGCTGGAGTGCCGCGTCGCGATGACGATCACCGACGTGGCGGGATCGTCGATGACGCTCTCGACGCTTGCCGCCCGCACGCCGCTAAAGCGCTCGGCGACGCTCGTCGCGGACAGCCCGCCGGCGCTCGCAACACAGACGAGCTGCAACCCGGCCGCGGCGAGGCCCGGCAGCAGGATCCGTGACGCGAAGCTCCCGGCACCGATCAGCCCGAAGCGGGCGTCTGGAGTCCGTGCGCCGAGGGTCACGGGTGCGGCGGGCAGGATCGCGCCGGTGGCCGGGTACTCGATCACGATGCCCAGTGGCGAGGTTGCCGAGGACGCGAGGCGATCGTAGGCGTCGGACACGTCGCTGACGGGCACGCGCTCGGTGATCAGTGCGCCGACGTCCAGGCGCCCCGTGCCGACGAGCTCGACGAACGCCTGCATGTTGCGCCGTTCGGTCCAGCGCACGTAGCCGATCGGATAGTCGATCCCGCGTTCCTCGTAGACGTGGTCATAGCGACCGGGCCCATAGGAGCGAGACAGCCGCAGGTCGATCTCCTTGTCGTAGTAGGGCGCGCGCGGAACGCTGAGGCCGACGTCGCCGACCACGACGACGCGGCCGCGGTCGCGGCACAGAGCCGCGGCAAGGCGTACCGGATCGTCGGATGGCGTGGCGGCGGCGATGATCACGGCGTCGCAGTCGCCGACGTCGGGTGCCGGGCTGGAGATGTCCAGCCGTTCGCGCGTCATTGCGACGTCGAGCGCTCCTGCGGCACGGGCGCGTTCCAGCAGGCCGACATCGAGGTCGACGCCGACGACGGTGCAGCCCGCGGCACGCAGGAGCATCCCGGCGATCTGACCCACCAGCCCCAGACCGATGACCGCTACGCGTTCGCCGAGGCGCACGTCGGCCTGGCGGACGCCGTGCATGGCGATCGCGCCGACGGTCGCGAAGGCGCCATGCTCGAAGCTCACCGCCGCTGGCAGCCGTACGCAGAGGTTGCCTGGCACGTGCTCGAGCTCGGCGTGGACGGCGCTCCCGCCGCCGCACGCGACGCGATCGCCGGGGGCGAGGTCGCGCACGAGCGGGCCGACCGACAGGACGACGCCCGCCGATGAGTACCCCAGGACCGAGGGCTCGTCCAGGCGAGAGCGCACCGCGGCCACGGTGGCCTTGATCCCGTCGCGCTTGGCCTTCTCGAGCACGACGGCGACCTGGTCGGGGCGTGAGCGTGCCTTCTGCACGAGGTTCTTGCGGCCGGCCTGGACCTTGGTGCGCTCGGTTCCCGCGCTCAGCACGCTTGCGCGAACGTCGACCAGCACGCCTTCGGGCGATACGCTCGGCACCGGCACGTCGAGCACCTCCACCTGCCCGTCGCGCATCCGCTGAGTGACCTGCTTCACGACCGCATCACCGGTCGGGACGCGGCGCGGGCGACGGGGCGCCAGTGCTCAATTCGCACCACGACGAGCAAGCACGACCGGGAAGGTGTGCAGCACGAGCTTGACGTCTCCCCACAGCGACCAGTTGGTGACGTAGAGGTAGTCGAGCTTGACCATCTCGTCGAAGGGGATCGTCGTTCGGCCCAGCACTTGCCATAGGCCCGTCATGCCCGGCGTCAGGTCCAAGCGCGTGCGTGCCCACTCGCCCACCTGGCCGTCCTCTTCGGGGACCAGCGGTCGTGGGCCGACGAGGCTCATGTCGCCGGTCAGGACGTTGAGCAGCTGCGGGATCTCGTCGAGGCTCGTGCTGCGCAGGAAGCGCCCGACGCGCGTCGCGCGGGGATCGTTCTCCAGCAGCAGCCAATTCGGGTCGCGGCTGAGCTTCTGCAGCTCGCCGCGCTGTGCCTCGGCATCGACGACCATCGTGCGGAACTTGAAGATCTGGAACTCCGCGCCGCTCTTGCCCACCCGTCGCTGTCGAAAGAGTGTCGGTCCCTTGGAGTCGATCCTGATCGCCAGCGCGACGGCGACGAACACCGGTGCGAACAGCGTCATGAGGATCAGCGCTCCGACGACGTCCATACCGCGTTTCATCGCACGGGCAGAGCGTGGCAGGACGGGTGGGTTGACGCCCAGCAGCGTAATGCCGCCGACGTGGTCGACGGCCACGCTCGTGCCGAGCACCCCGAACGCGGCCGGCAGGAGGCTGACCTTGACCGACAGCTGCTTGCAGCGCTTGAGCAGGACAAGCACCACCTCGTCGGCGAACCCGGCCGCCTCGACGATCACCCGGTCGATTCGGTGCGTGGCGATCAGGGAGGCGATGTCGGTGTCCTCGAGCTCCCCGAGCGACTCCAGGCCGGCCGGTGCGGCGGCGCTCGCCGCGTCGGTGACGATGCCGACCGGTTCCAAGCCCAGCGACGGGCGGTCACGCATGCGCATCGCCAGCGGCGCCGTGCTGCGGCCGCTTCCGACGAACAGCACCCGCTCGGGGCAGAACAGGCGGTTGACCGCGCTGCGGACCGACGCTCGCAGCGTGACGAGGCACACGCCGGCCGCGGTCGCGAAGGTGAGCATCGTCCAGAACTCGACCTTCGTGGTCGGGGCCAGCTGGTAGTAGGCCCACATCGCACTCGTCCCGATGAGGATCGTGTGAAACAGCCCGGGCAACTCGTCGGCGCCGCTGTGGCTGATACGGCGCGCGTCGTTGCTGTAGAGGCCGTACACGTTCATCAGCAGCAGCCAGACGGGGATCGTCAGCAGCGCCCACAGGCCGTGGCTGGCCAGGTGGAACGGTCCCGTGGCGATCGCGGTGACCACCAGGCCGAGGAGCAGCGCCATGACGTCGGCCGCGACCAGCAGGCGGCGCATGTAGTAGTCGCGAGACACATGGCGATCGGCGACGACGGGCGCGCTGATGTCGGGAGCCAGGAGTTCGACGCGATCCAGGCCGGCGAGCGAGCGCCGGACGCGCTCGGTCATGGCGGCTCGGGAGCGTTCGCGAGTGGCGCTCTGGGTGTCGCTCATCGCGCGCTCCCAAGGTGCGCGCCGATCGGCACGTCGGCTCCGCCGGTGTTCAGCGAACGATCTGCGGCCTCGAGCAGCTGCACGACATCGCGGGCGAGCGCGAGTTCGCCGTCGTCCTCGCGCCTGCCGCGGCAGCGATCCAGGAACGCCTCGATCTCCGCGGCCAGCGGCTCCTCGGTTGAGAGCTTGGGCGACGTGATGTCGCCCGTGCGGTAGGACAGGTGGTACTGACCGAAGGTCGCGGGGTCCTCGTAGACGACGCCGTGGTCGAAGATGCGGACGGCCTCTGGATTGCCGTCCTCGTAGACGACCATCCGCTTGCTGCCGACGAGGACCGTTCTGCGCAGCTTGCTGGGCGCAAGCCAGCTGAGTTCGACGTTCGCCAACACGCCTGATGCAAATTCCATCGTCACGAAGGCCACATCGTAGATGCCGGGTACGACGGCAGCTCGTCCGGAGGCGCGCACGCTCGTGGGCATCTCGCCCAGCCATGAGAGCAGGATCGAGAAGTCATGTGGGCCGAGGTCCCAGATCACGCTGACGTCGCGCTGGTGCAGCCCGAGGTTCACGCGGCTGGAGGAGATGAAGTACAGCTCGCCGAGCACGTCGTCGCGCACCATCCTGCCGACCGCTCGCACGGGAGGGCTGTAGAGGAAGGTATGTCCGCACATCAGCGTGCGATCCGCCTCGTGGGCGAGGTGGATGAGGTCCTCGGCCTGTTCGGTGGAGGGCGCGAGCGGTTTCTCGACGAGCGTGTGCTTGCCCGCCTCCAGGCTGCGGCGCGCGAGATCGAAGTGCGTGAAGACGGGTGTGGCGAGGATGATCGCATCGACGTCGTCGTCGGCGTAGAGCTCTGAGACGTCGGTGGTGGTGCGCGCGGCGGGGTGCCTGCGGCTGATGCGGTCCAGGGCGCCCTGATCGAGGTCGCACAGCCATGCGACATCGACGTCCTCTCGTTCAGACAGGACCCTCAGGAGGTTGGGGCCCCAATAGCCCAACCCCACGATCGCGACGCGCATTCGTGCGCTACTCATCGGTTCATGCCCCCTGGCGTTGTCGGTCTCCGACATCTGGCGGCCCCTGCCAACTCGTCGTGCCGGCACGCTCGGACATCGTTGACGTTAGCGTCTGGTGAAAGCGAGCGCAACGACCGAGGATCCCGGCCGCGGTGCCTACGCCGGGGAGAGATGGGCCACCACGCGCTCGATCTCGTCGACGGTGAGCTCTGCGGCCATCGGGAGGGACAGGACCTCGGCTGCCCATGCGTCGGCGTTGGCCAACGACACCGGATGCGACGCCTTCCCGAGCGTCTCGAACGCCGGATGGCGATGCATTGCAGGTGAATAGTGAATGCCGGTGGCGATGCCTTCGCTGTCCAACCGCGTCGCGAGCGCGTCGCGATTCCCACAGCGCACCGGATAGAGGTGATAGACGCATCGTGACCCCGGCCGCACGGGGAGGACGCGCAGCGAGGTGAGCGGCTCGATCAGGCGGTCATAGGTCGCGGCGTGCGCGCGGCGGGCCTGGTTGTAGGTGTCCAGGTGAGGCAGCTTTGCGCGCAGGAACGCGGCCTGCAGCCCATCCAGGCGCTCGTTGGCGCCGATCGACACGTGTTCGCCCTTGCGTCGCTGGCCGAGGTGGCGCAGCTCGCGCGCTCGTGCGGCGAGGGCGTCGTCGTCGGTGCAGATCGCGCCGCCGTCACCCAGGGCGCCGAGGTTCTTGCTCGGGTAGAAGGAGAAGGCGGCGCCGTCCCCGAGCGCTCCGGCACGACGATCGCCGTCAGACGCGCCGTGCGCCTGCGCCGCGTCCTCGAGCACGAACAGCCCGTGCCTGGCCGCGAGATCGCGGATCTCTCGCATCTCGCAGACCTGGCCGTAGAGATGCACCGCAAGAATCGCTGCGGTACGCGCGGTGAGGACCTCGGCAGCCGAGCCGCCGTGCAACAGCCCCGACTGCGCGTCGACATCGGCGAAGACGGGCGTCGCGCCCGCGTGGATCACTCCGAGCGCCGAGGCGATGAACGTGTGTGCCGGCACGATGACCTCGTCGCCGGGGCCGACGCCCGCCGCGCCGAGGGCGATCGCGATGGCGGCGGTGCCGGAAGCGACGCCGACGCAGTGGGCCACCCCGCAATAGGCCGCGAAGTCGGCCTCGAATGCCTCGACTTCCGCTCCGAGGATGAACCCGCTGGACCCGACGACACGCTCGAAGGCCTCGCGCAGCTCGGGCATCAGGCGCTCGTGCTGGCGATCGAGGGTCACGAACGGGACCGGGTCGATCGCGGTGGCGATCCTTTGCGGGCTCATGTCTCGCCGTCGAGCGTGAGCTCTCCGCCCGGCGGTTGGTGGTCAGCCTGCGGTGGCGGGGCGGTGACGGGGGGCGGGGCGGTGACGGGGAGCGGGGTCGCCGGCGCACCAGGGGAGGGTGGCTGCGGGTCGGGTGTGGTGCTCTGCGGCTTCGTCGTGGCGGGCGGAGGGGTAGTGGACGTCGGCGGAGCCTGCGCGGGACGGGGCCCGGCGGTCGCCTCGCGGCTGGGCGCCTGGCGAACCCCGGTGGTCTCGGAGGCCGAGCTCTTCTTCGAGCTCTTCTTCGAGCTCGTCCTCGCGGCCGGCTGTGACCGCGATGCATCGGACCTGGTGGACCGCTTGTCGGCCGCCTCCTTCAGCGTCCCCTTGGACGGGGTCGACCGCGTCGTCTTCGCCAGACGGTCTGCGGCGGCCGGCGACGGCTCCGGGGAGGACACGGCCGTGCTCAGCACGAGGACCAGCGAGGTGCCCGCGGTCAGCACCGTCACGGCCGCGATCGCCACGATCGCCGGCCTGCGACTGGAGTCCCGGTGGCGCATGCGGCGCGGATCGCCATAGCGGCCGACCGGGAGGAGCCCGGCGATGCTCGAGCGCAGGCTGGACAGGCGAGCGGCGGCGCTCCCGCCCGATAGCCCTCGCCGGCCCGAGCGCGGCGAGCGTGCTCGGTTGATGCGGAAGCGGGACGCCCGGCCGGCGGCGCTCGCGGCGACCCGGCCTGGCCCGCGCCGTCGCGGTCCGGATGGCGGTGGCTGTGTGGCCGGCTGCGCTGCGGAGCGCGACGGCGCAGCGACCGGCGGCGCCCACGCGCCCACGTTCCCATCACATGCCAGTCCAGCCACTCCGAGGCGCTGCAGCAGTGCATCGCGGACCGCCACGTCGTCGCCTTCGAGTGCGTTGACCGGCGCGGCAGCCAGCAGCGCGGAGACGATCAGGCGAGCGAACCCCGGCGGAAGCGGCGCGTTCGGCGGTCGCTCGTAGCCACGCTCGGCGGCCTGCAGGCGCACGAGCGCATCGCCGCAGGACGAGCATCCGGCAGCGTGATCGTCGATCGGCTCGCGCGCCGCTGGGTCATGCGCCCTGCGTGCCATCCAGCCGACGAGCGCGTGATCGTCCGGACACTGAGCGCTGCCCGCGCGGGCGCGTGACGCTCGCGCGGCGGCGGACTGGCGCGTGACAGTCAGCAGCGTCGCGGCGAGATCCATGTCGGGGTCGTCCTCGGCCCAGACCCGTTCGCGAAACTCGCAGAAGGCCTCCGCGACCGCATCGCGCGCCTCGCCGGGTGCGGCCACGCATTCGCAGTAGGCGAGCACGGAGGAGCTGTGCCTCAGATAGAGGCGTGCGAGCGTGTCAGGGTCACCGTCCTGCACCCCCTGCGCCGTGACTGCGAGGCCATCCACCGACGGCAGGATAGCGCCGTCCGTGGACCTGAATCTGGTCGTGCGAGCCGTTGCTCACGTGGGGTACTGTCGACACCTTGATCGACCTGCACGCCCACGTCCTGCCCGGGATCGATGACGGCCCCGCGGACGTCGACGGGTCGCTCGCGCTTCTGCGCGTGGCCGCGGCGAGCCGCACGCGGCTGATCGTCGCGACACCCCACCTGCGGGCGGATTTCCCGGCGGTGTGTGTCGAGCACATCGCCGCCGCGTGCGCGGACCTTCAGGATCGGGTGCCGCCGGAATGGAACCTGCGGATCGTCCCTGGTGGCGAGGTCGATCTGACATGGGCCATGGACGCCGACGACGAGCAGCTCGAGATGGCGTCGTTCGGCGGGCGCGGCACAGACCTGCTTGTCGAGACTCCGTATGGCCGGCTCGGCGACGACTTCGAGCAGCGCATCGACGAGGTCGCAGCGCGCGGCTTTCGCGTCCTGCTTGCCCATCCGGAGATGAGCCAGAGCCTGCAGCGCCGGCCCAAGCGGATTCTGGCGCTCGTCGATCGCGGCGTGTTGCTCCAGATCACGGCGACGTCGCTGCTGCGCGACCGCCGCAGGTCCAAGAGCGCGAGGCTCGCCCAGTGGCTGGTCGAGCATGGCCTCGCGCACGTCATCGCCTCCGACGCGCACTCCGGCGGGGCGTGGCGTCCGCCGGGGCTTATGCAGGCGCTGCGCGCGGCGCGTGAACTCGCGCCCGGCCGGGCGATGTCGATGGTCAACGAGACGCCGGCGGCGATTCTCGCCGGCGATCAGATCGTCGCAGCGTCGCCAGTGGGGTGAGGCGACCTACGCTGGTGGCCGGACCTCTCGTGCCCGCGTGCGCCACAGCGCCGGGTCATCGGTATCGAAGCGTCGAAGCAGCTCGACCGGACGAGGATCGCGCGGCCTCAGCCGCTTGGCGATCCGACCCTCGGGCCGCGGATCCAGTCCGGCTGACGCCCGGGCCACCGCAAGCCCGTAGTGCATCTCCCAGTTGTTGGGATCGCGTCGCAGCGCGCCGCTCAGCGCTCGCACGGCGAGGTCGCCGCGGCCCGCTTGGATGTCGCAATAGCCCGCCAGTACGAAGGGCTCCGGGCGCACGTCGAGGGCGTCGATCGAGTCTGCCGCCTGCGTCGACGCCCGCTGGCAGTCGCCCCGCGCGAGCGCCTGGACCGCGGCTCGCAGCGGACCCTCCGACAGATAGACGCGCACCGGCACGACGACCAATACCACGCACATGACCCCGACGCCCACCCGCAGCGCCATCGGCACCCCGAGCGGCTCCTCCCAACTCGCTTCGTTGGGAGCACGATGGCGGCGCGAGACGGCCAGCCCGCCGACGGCGAAGAACCAGCACGTGATCGCGGGCACCTCCCATGCCCAGTCGACGCCGGCCGACAGCGCCCACGCGATGCCGGCACCCAGCAGCGCGGCCCCCGTCATGCGATCCGAGCCGCGGGCGCGCGCGAGGAAGCCGCCGAGCACGATCAGGACCGCCCCGACGGCCAACACGAATCCGATCACGCCGAGTTCGCCGAGCACCTCGATGTACAGCGAATGGGCGTCCTGCACCTGCAGGTCGTTGCTGGTGGCGTTGCGGGCCCACGCCAGGCCATGGGTTCCCGCTCCCTGTCCCAGCAGTGGCGAGGCCTCGAACTCGCCGATCGCCACCCGCCACTGCGCCAGGCGCCCGTTGTCGCCGGACTGGCTCAGGCGCGAGCTCAGCTGGGCGCTGTTGACGGCATCGCCGTTGACGAAGCCGTCCACCTGGCTCTCGATCTTGCCGGCGGCTCCCAGCGCCAGCGCGACGAGCACGACGGCGCCGAGCCCCGCGGCGATCGTCATCCGGTCGCGCAGGACGGGCGGCGCGCGCCAGCCCTGCCACCGCCGGTCGGTGAACGCCACGCACCGCGCGGCGACGGCGATCACCACGCAGACCCCGAGCACGAGGGCGACCCCATGGCCCTCCGCGGCGGCTGCTGCCGTGGCCGGGGTGTCGCTGGCGATGAGGTCCGCGCGGTAGGCGGTGAACGAGGCGAGCAGGACGGCGGGACCGGTGGCCAGCGCGGCGCCGGCCAGCATCCGCGGCCGCCCGACCATGATCAACACGAGCAGTCCGAGGACGCCGGCCAACAGCGAGCCGCGCGAGAACGTCAGAATCTGCGTGGCCGCGAACACTGGCAGCGCCCCGGCGGCGAGGACGCGTCCGATCCGCGGTTCGCGTTCGTCGGAGGTCAGCGCGAAGCTGAGAACCAGCCCGATCGCCGCCAGGAGCCCGAGCGCGTTCCAGTATCCGAGTGGATAGCTCAGTCGACCCGGCACGATCGCCTGCGAGACCGGCCAGACGTCGGGGAACAGGCGCGTGATCAACGCACACAGACAGACGACGAACGCGGCGGCGGCAAGCCCGCGGATCATCCACCGCAGGCGGTCGCGGGAGCGGCCCATGGACCCGAACACGACGAACGCCAGCATGTACAGGAGCACCCGGTCGTACTCCAGGATCGCACGGCCGGGCGCTCCGGACCACGCCCCGGAGATCAGCGTCCACAGCGCGAGCAGGCCGAGCGCGCTCGTGCCGAGCACGTACGCTGCGCTGAGCCCGGTGAACGGTCGTGCGACCAGCGCCACCCGTGCGATCAGCAGCAGCGCGAGGATGACCGCGCCCGCCGCGGGCGCGCCCGGGAAGTAGCCGCCCGAATGAAAGCTCAGGGATACGACGAGTACGGCGACGCCGAGCGCCGGGCCTGCATCGAAGATCAGCGAGGCATGACGCTGCGACAGCCGGGCCAGCAGGCGCGCCGCCGGTTGCCGGGCATCCGGACGTGGTCTGCCGCGCATCGGCAGACAGGGTCGCACACGGGCCCTCCTCCAGATCCTGCCGGCAAGCGTCAGTGCGGCGTGGTATGAAGTGCCCGAATGGGGAACCTTGGGCACGGAGCGTGGCGACGGCTCACGTATGTCACGCGCCTGCGCCGCCACTACCGGCGCTGGCTGAAACACGGGCTGTCCCCAGGCTCCGCGCTGCGTCGCGCACGCGAGGACGCCTGACGCGATCGGCGCCGGTCAACCGATCTCGGTTGCCAGCGCCTCCGAGAGCCTGCCCAGCGCGACGTCCACGCTGACGTCCTTGGGCTTGGCTTCGCCGTGTGCCAGCAGGTAGAGCACGCCGCCCTTGCCGCCCGCGGCGACGGCCTCCGCGTCGGCGTCGGCGATCATCCGCTCGATCCCCGCGCCGGATCGCCGTTGCAACGCCCTCCGAACCTGGCGCACGCCCGACCGCTGCAGCAGGCCGCTGAGCTTGGCGTCCTGGAGTGAGCCATGGTACGTGGGAACGAAGCGCACGACCGCGTCCCAGAGATGGTCCTGCGAACCGGCGGCCAGCAACGCGCCGGCCGCCGCGCGCTCGTCGCCGTCGACGTCGTAACCGCCACTGGCCGGCATGACCAGGCGCAGCTTCAGCCGACCGGGCCGCACATAGTCGTCGGCGACCGCCGGCAGCAGCGTGATCAGTTGGTCGAGCTCGAAGCTCGTGGCCGCCGCGATCACCGTCAGCGACCATCGTGCCTCGGGGCGTCCGAGGACTGCGCCGTCCTGCGGGATGCCCTCGATGGCCCGGACACCACGGCTGACCTGCGACTCGTCGGAGCCGGGGCGGCGCTCTTCGCAGGCGGTGAGGACGATCGCGAGCACCGCAACCGCGATCAGACGGACCGCGCGTGTCGCAGCGGCGGCTGGTAGGACGCGGCCCATGGCAGTGTCATCCTAGGTGTCACCTGGCATCAGCCAGGCCGACAGCTCCTCGCCGGCGTCCAGCAGCGCGGCGCGGGTGATGGCCGCCGTCCCGAAGCGCTCGCGGACCTCGTCGAGCGCGCGGTCCAGCGCGCCGGCGTCACCGTCGATCGGCAGGACGAGCTGCGCGCTCTCGCGCTCCAGGCTGCAGATCGTGATGCCGACGAGCGTCAGGCCGCGGCGCTGCACGAGCGGCCACGCGGCCGCGAGCAGCAGGCGGGCGGTGAACAGCACCGGCGCCGTCGCCGCGGTGGCGTGGGCCATCGTGCGCGACCGGCTGGCGCGGGCGAAGTCGTCGAAGCGCAGCCGCAGCACGACGGTCCGTCCCTCCTGTCCGGCTGATCGCAGCCTGCGAGTGACGCGGTCGACAAGCGCGACGAGCACCGCGTCGATCTCCTGCGGCGTGCGTGCGCCGCGCCCGAGCGCGCGCTGCGAGCCGATCGTGCGCCGCCCGCGGCGCCGGCGCACGCGACGAGCGTCGCGGTTGTGCGCGGCGCCGTAGAGCTGGCGACCCGAGGCCGGTCCGAGCAGCGCCACGAGCGCCGCCTCACCCGCCCGCGCGACGTCGCCGACCGACACGATTCCGTGCTCCTGCAGCTTGGCGGCGGTCACTGCCCCGACGCCCCACAGCCGCCCCACCGCCAGCGGATGCAGGAACGCGATCTCCTCGCCGGGCGCGACGAGCAGCAGCCCGTCGGGCTTCGCCGCGGCGCTGGCGACCTTCGCGACCAGCTTCGTGGTGGCGATGCCGATCGTGAGCGCGAGGCCGACCTCCGCGCGAACCCTGGCGCGCAGCCGTGTCGCGATCTCGATCGGGCTGCCGGAGATCTCGTCCAGTCCGCGGACGTCGAGGAACGCCTCGTCGATCGACACGCGCTCGACGACCGGCGACGTGTCGTCGAAGATCGCAACGACGGCCTTGCTTGCGTCAACGTAGGCGTCCAGGCGCGGCGACACGACGACCGCGTGGGGACACAGCCGCCGCGCCTGCGCGCCGCCCATCGCCGAGCGCACGCCGAAGGCCCGCGCCTCGTAGCTGGCGGCCATCACGACGCCGCAGCCGACGATCACCGGACGCGAGCGCAGCCGGGGGTCGTCGCGCTGTTCGACCGAGGCGAAGAACGCGTCGAGGTCGGCGTGCAGGATCGTGGCCTCACCGGACACGAACACATGTTCGCATCAGGATGGTCTGCGGTCTAGGCCAGCACGGCTTCTCGCTCCTCCTCGCAGACCAGCACGGGCGCGGGTGACGCCGGGCTGCGCAGCATCGTCGCGGCCACCGTTGCCGCCGCCGCTGCGAACAGCGCGCCGACCACGAACGCGAGGTGGTAGCCGCCCGTCAGGGCGATCAGCGGCGCCTCGCCGGCATCGGCCAGGCTGGCGCTGCGCGACGCCGCGAGGCTCGCCAGAACGGCCAGGCCGAGCGCGCCGCCCATCATGAACGCGGTGTTGACCAGGCCCGAGGCCAGGCCCGCGTCGCGCTGCTGCACGTCGCTCATCGCGGCCAGCAGCATCGGGTTGAACGCGATGCCCGCGCCGGTGCCCATCAGCAGCATCGCCGGCAGCACGTCGACGACGAAGTCCCCGCCGACGGGCGCACGGGCGAACAGCAACAGCCCGGCGCTCGCCAGCGCGAGCCCGCCGGCCAGCGGCAGCTTGAAGCCGAAGCGCATGACGAGCTTGGCCGACAGGCCCATCGAGAAGATCGCCATCACGACGTTGCCGGGCAGGAACGCCAGGCCGACCTCCAGTGGCGAGTAGCCGAGCACGAGTTGCAGGTACAACGCCGACAGGAAGAACCAGGCGAACATCGCCGCCGCCCACAGCACGCCGACGACGTTCGCCGTCGCGACGTTGCGCAGCCGGAAGAGGCCGAGCGGCATCAGCGGCGAGCGCGAGCGCGCCTCGATCGCGACGAACGTCGCGAGCAGCGCGACCGCCACGGCGAGCAGCCCGAGCGTCTCGGCGGACGTCCAGCCGCGGTCGTTGCCGTTGACGATCGCGTAGACGGCGAGCATCAGCGCCGCGGTCACCGTCACGGCGCCGGCGACGTCCAGCCGCGAATCGGAGGCCGCGCCGCGCCCGCCTGGCACCAGGCGCAGGCACAGCCCCAGCACGATCGCCCCGACAGGGATGTTGACGAGGAAGATCCAGTGCCAGTCCAGCACGTCGGTGAGGACGCCGCCGAGCAGCACGCCGATGCTGCCCCCACCGGCGGCGACGAAGCCGATCACGCCCATCGCCGTGGCCCGTTCGGCGGGCTCGGTGAAGAGCATCATGATCAGCGACAGCGCGACGACCGCGACGATCGCGCCGCCGAGCCCCTGCACCGCCCGCGCGGCGATCAGGACGTCCTGCGACTGGGCGAGCCCGCAGGCCAGCGACGCCGAGGTGAACAGCGCCAGGCCGATGATGAACAGCTTGCGATGCCCGAAGAGATCGCCGAGCCGGCCTCCCAGCAGCAGGAAGCCGCCGAAGGTCAGCAGGTAGGCGTTGACGACCCACGCCAGCGATGTCTCGCTGAAGCCGAGATCCTCACGGATCGACGGCAGCGCGACGTTCACGATCGTCGTGTCGAGCACGATCATGAGATCGCCGAGGCACAGGACGATCAGGGCGAGCCAGCGGGTGCGACTGTCGAGGGCGGTCATGGCGGGCGGATCCTCTCTCGGTGCGGGGTGGTCTGGGCGTATGACCGCCGCGCTCGCGCAGACTCATCGGCGGCATGTGAGCCGATGACTTCTCGCCGCGCGGAGGGTCTGAATCTCGATGGCTGCCTCAGCGCCGCAGACGCTCGCGTTCACGATCACCGGACCGATCGGGCGCGCCGATCTGCTCGGGCTCTACCGACGCATCTGCGCCCTGCTGCGCGACGCTCGCCCGGACGTCGTGCTCGCCGACGTGCGAGGCGTCCAGACCGACGCCGTGACCGTCGAGGCGCTTGCCCGCCTGCAACTTGCCGCGCACCGTCACGGATGCCGGGTGTGGCTGCGAAGCGCCTCGCCCGAGCTGGTCGAGCTGTGCGCCTTCATGGGACTTGCCGACGTGCTGGCGGAGTGCGCTACTCCTGAAACTCCAGCGGCAGCCCGAACAGCGGGAACAGCGTCTGGGTATCCAGGAAGAACGTGAACTCCACGACACGGCCGTCTTCGATCTCGAGCACCTGCAGCGCCCACGGCACGTAGCCTTCGCCGTCGTCGGCGGGCTTGTACTGGCCGAAGGCGGGTGACCCGTTTGCGGCCGTGGTCGGGATGACGCGCGAGCCGCGACAGCCGGCGCCCTGGCCGACCCACCACGCGAGGATGTCCTCGCGGCCGCGCAGCCACAGCTCAAACGGGGGCATCGACTGCGTCGCGTCCTCGTGGATCAGCGAGGTCAGCGCCTCCATGTCGTACTGCTCGAAGGCGGCGACGTAGCGCGCGAGCAGTGCCTCGTCGGCCTCGTCGACCGACGGCGTCGCGCTCGCGGCGTCGACGTCGCTGGCCGACAGCGTCGCTCGCGCGCGCTGCAGGGCGCTGTTGACCGACGCGACGCTGGTCTCCAGCAGCTCGGCGACCTCGGCCGCCTTCCAGCGCAGCACCTCGCACAGGATCAGGACCGCGCGCTGGCGCGGCGGCAGGTGCTGCAGCGCCGCGACGAACGCCAGGCGGATCGTCTCGCGCGCCATCGCCACGTCCGCGGGATCGCCGTCGGAGGGGACGGCCACGCTGTCGGGGATCGGCTCGATCCAGGTGACCTCCGGCAGGCCCGCGTCCAGCACGCTCTCGGGGTCGCGCGCGGGGCCGAGGTCCATCGGCCGCGCACGCCGCTTGCGCCCGTCGAGCATGTCGAAGCACACGTTCGTCGCGATCCGGTACAGCCACGAGCGCAGGGCCGAGCGGCCCTCGAAGCGGTCGATGCTGCGCCATGCGCGGACCATCGTGTCCTGCACGGCGTCCTCGGCCTCGAACACCGAGCCGAGCATCCGGTAGCAGTGGGCGGTCAGCTCGACGCGGTGCTGCTCGAGCCGGCGCTCCAGATCGTCCGTCGAGGCGGTGGCCGAGCCCTCCATGCGCTGCATCCTAGAGCGCGTCCTCGCAGTCGTCACGCGCATCTGTGACCGGCTTCACAAGTCTCCTCGTCGGTCGCGGTACTACCGGGCGACGACCGTCACGTGAAACGGCGTCCGGAACTCCTCGACGACGTCGAAGCCCGAGAGCGTGAGCATCGTGCGCAGCGCCGACGGGGCGATCCCCCAGTACCACGGACCGAAGCCCTGGTCCGCGGCGGTTGCTGGCTCGGCGTTGGGGTGCTCGTCGCGGCCGGGGGCGATGACGCACGTGCCGCGCCGGCCCGGTGTCTCGGCGACGGTCTCGGTGGCCAGCAGCAGCGTCTGGCCGGTCAGCTCGCGCAGGCGCTGGAGCGTGAGCAGGGGATGGGGCGCGTGGTAGAGCACGCCCGAGCACCAGACGACGTCGTGCATGCCGATCTCGGCGACGGTCGCGGGCTCATGCACGTCGCCGTTGACGAACCGCACCTTCGAGCCGCGGCGCTCGATCTCGGCGGTGAACTGCTCGGAGGGCTCCATCACGTCGACCCCGGTGATCGACGACGCTCCCGCGTCCTCGGCGGCGAAGCACAGCGCGCCGTGGATCGTCCACATGCAGCCGACGTCGACGAACGAGCGTCCCGCGACGTGACGGGCAATGAGCTCCTCGCGTGGCGGCTGGGCCTTGCCGATGCGCGCGCGCAGCTGCCCCGTCGCGCTGAGCGCGCGGCCGAGCAGCGGAATTACAGCGTCCCGCCGGCGGCGGGCGGGGCCGTCGGGTCGGCTTCATCGCCGCCGGCACCGATCCCCTCGCGGGCGAGGTACTCCTCGGCGAGCAGCGCATTGTCACGCGCGCGCTCCACGACGCGCAGCAGGTCCGACATCGAGGCGACCTCCTCGACCTGCTCCTTGATGAACCACTGCACGAACTGCTCGCTGGTGTAGTCGCCCTCATGGCGGGCGAGCGCCGCGAGGTTGTTGATCTGGTCGGTGACGCGCCGTTCCTGGTCCAGCGCGAGCGCGACGGGCGCGACGACGTCCTCGAAGTCGTTCAGCGGCGCTGCGACTCCGGGGATCGGGGCGGGCGCGTCCGCATCGAGCAGGTACTGGACCATCATCAGCGCGTGGTTGCGCTCTTCCAGGGCCTGCTGGTAGAAGAACGCCGCAAGCCGCGGGAGGGTGTCGTCGTCGTAGTACGCGGCGATCGCGAGGTACTGCTGCGAGGCTGCGAACTCGTGGCCGACCTGCTCGTTGAGGAGGTCGACGAAGGCTGGAGCGGGCATGGCGCAACTTTACCTTGACGATCGGCCAGATGGCGTTAGGCTCGCCTAATGAAGCGGGAGGTCAAGCCGAAGAAGGGGTGCTGCAAGAGCAACCCGCGCTGCAAGCGCTGCCCGGTCGTGACCAAGCGGCTGGTCACGCGCGGCCTCGCCAAGCGCCGCAAGAGCGGCATCGTGGTGATCTCGCCCGCCACGACCAAGAAGCAACTCAAGGCGGCACGCTCGCGATAGTCCCCCACCCGCGGTAGCCTCAATGATCGATGGCCACCTGCCTAGTCACCGGTGGCGCCGGCTTCCTCGGCTCGCACCTGTGCGACGAGCTCCTGCGCCGTGGGCACCGCGTCGTGTGCGTGGACAACCTGGAGACGGGCTCGCTGAAGAACATCGAGCACATCCGCACCCCGGAGTTCCGCTTCGAGATGATCGACATCGTCTCGCCCTACTTCATCGACGAGGACATCGACTTCGTCTACCACCTGGCCTCGCCGGCTTCGCCGATCGACTACCTGCGCCTGCCGCTGCACACGCTGAAGGTCGGCTCGCACGGGACGCACCACACGCTCGGCCTCGCCAAGAAGCACCGCGCGCGCTTTCTCATCGCCTCGACGAGCGAGGTCTACGGCGATCCGCAGGTCCATCCGCAGCCCGAGACCTACTGGGGCCACGTCAACCCGATCGGCCCGCGCGGCGTCTACGACGAGGCCAAGCGCTACGCCGAGGCGCTGACGATGGCCTACCACCGCCAGCAGGGCGTGGACACGACGATCATGCGGATATTTAATACGTTTGGCTCGAGAATGCGACCGCATGACGGCCGCGCGATTCCGACGTTCATGCGCCAGGCGCTGCTGCACCGGCCGATCACCGTCTTCGGGGACGGCAGCCAGACGCGCTCCTTCTGCTACGTCGACGATCTGATCCGCGGCATGATCGCGCTCGCGGAGTCCGGCCACGCTGGGCCGATCAACATCGGCAACCCCAACGAGTTCACGCTGCTGTCGCTGGCCGAGACGATCATCGACGTCACCGACTCCGGCTCGGAGATCGTCTTCGAGGCGCTGCCCACCGACGATCCGCAGGTGCGCCAGCCGGACATCGGCCTGGCGCGCGACCTGCTGGGCTGGGAACCGGAGACCGAGCTTCGCGAGGGTCTGATCCGCACGATCGAGGCCTCCGGGACCGACGCCCTGGTGGGCGCGAGCGGGACGTGAGCGTGGACGCGCGAGCGCGCTAGACGCAAGCGTCCAGACGCCGGTCGCACCGCGATCCGGCCAGCCGGACGGCGGAACATCTGCCATCGTTTCGCGTTAGGAGCAAGGGAATGGCGACGACGCAGCAGGAGCCATCGCAGGACACCGAGCAGGAGCCGAGCAACGAACCGGCGCCTGGCTTCTCGCTGTCAGATCGCGACGTGCGCCGCAAGCGCCCGCCCGCGCTTGCCTTCGTTCTCAAGCTCGACACCGTGCGCAGGACCGGCCGCCTGATCGCGCTGCTGACGGCGGACTTCCTCGGTGTCTACCTGGCGATCCTGACCGCGCTGTGGCTGAAGGCCGGCCTGACGACGGGCGACTGGCAGGCCAGCAACGTCGCCGCCCAGACCGAGGAGCTGTTCAACTTCGCCTTCCTCGTGACGGTGCTGCTGTTCGCGCGCTCGGGCCTGTACTCCTCGCGCGGCGAACGCCCCGGCATGACGCGGATCGCGTCGTCGCTGTTTCAGGTCACGCTCGTGGCGTTCGTCTTCGCGGTCGCCAGCAGGGAGACGTTCAGCTCCTACTACATCTTCTATGGCACGCTGTTCTTCGCGGTCTTCTACGTCTCGCTCTTCCGCCTGGGCTACGAGAAGGTCACCGGCCTGCTGCTGCGCCTGGCGGGCTACCAGCGCCGGTCGGTGCTCGTGGGCAGCGGGCAGCACATCGAGGCGGTCGGCCACGCGCTGCGCGACGCGGCGACGCCGACGGTCAAGGTCGTCGGCTTCATCTCGCTGACGCCCCGGCCCAACAACGGCCTCGTCTCGCTGGGCACCTTGGACGATCTGGCGTCGGTGATCACGCGTCATCGCATCGACGAGGTCATCATCGCCGACCCCGACTTCCCTCAGCCCGAAGCGGTCGAGCTGGTGGACGTCTGCCACAACCAGGGCGTGCGCGTGCGGATCGCGCCCTCGACGATGGAGCTGCTCGTACATCGGGCCGAGTTCGTGCCCGGCGAGGCTGTGCCGCTGTTCGAGCTCAAGCCGCCGGTCTTCGAGGGCTTCGACTACGCGCTCAAGCGCTCCTTCGACATCCTCGTCTCGTCGCTGCTGCTCGTGCTGCTGAGCCCGGTGCTGGCGTCCTGCGCGCTTGCCGTGCGCCTGAGCTCGCGAGGACCGACGGTCTACCGTTCGATGCGCCCCGGCATCGGCGGCAAGCCCTTCGCGTGCTTGAAGTTCCGCACCATGTACCGCGACGCCGATCAGCGCCAGGCGGACCTCGAATCGCTCAACGAGGCCAGCGGCGCGCTGTTCAAGATGCGCGACGACCCGCGCATGACGCCGGTCGGGCGCTTCCTGCGGCGCTACTCGCTGGACGAGCTGCCGCAGCTGTTCAATGTGCTGCGCGGCCAGATGTCGCTCGTCGGCCCGCGTCCGCTGCCCGAGCGCGACTTTCAGAAGCTGGAGGAGTGGCACAAGAAGCGCTACCTCGTCACGCCCGGCATCACCGGCCTGTGGCAGGTCTCCGGCCGATCGGAGCTGGACTTCGACGACCTCGTGCGCCTGGACTTCCTCTACCTCGAGCGCTGGTCGGTCTTCCTGGACCTCAGCATCCTCGTGAAGACGATTCCCGCGGTCTTCACGCGCCACGGCGCCTTCTGACGGCGTGACGATGCGTCGCATCGCCGTCGTGGCGATGTTCGTCCTGGTGGTGGGCGTCGCCGCGTTCTACGCGCGCGGTGGCGGCGACGCCAAGCCGCTGCCCGGCGAGCCGCTGCGCGCGGCGGCCAAGTCGCGCGGGATCGAGCTGGGCACGGCGGTGCGTGGTGACGTGCTCGCGACGAACCGTGCCTACCGCCAGATCGTCGCGGCGCAGTTCTCGACGGTGACCCCGGAGAACGAGATGAAGTGGGCGCTCGTGGAGCCCGATCGCGGGGACCTCGAGTTCGGTCCCGCCGACGACATCGTCAAGCGCGCTCGCGACGCCGGGCAGAAGATCCGCGGGCACACGCTCGTCTGGCATGCCCAGCTTCCCGGCTGGCTGAACGACCTCGGCGCCGGCGAGCTGCGCCAGGCCACGCGCGAGCACATCCGCGCCGTCGTCGAGCACTTCTCCGAGCAGGTCGGCGTCTGGGACGTCGTCAACGAGCCGATCACCGACCGCGGCGGGCTGCGCCGGTCGGTCTTCCTGCGGCGCCTCGGCGAGGGCTACATCGAGGACGCGTTTCGCACCGCCCGCACCGCCGACGCCGACGCCAAGCTCTACATCAACGAGATCGGCGCCGAGGGGATCGGCCCGAAGTCCAACCGCCTGTACGAGGTCGTCCGCGGCCTGAAGGCGCGCGGCGCGCCGATCGACGGCGTCGGCTTTCAGGCGCATTCCAACCTCGACGGGCTGCCCGGCGACTTCGTCGCGAACATGCAGCGCTTCAAGGCGCTCGGGCTGGACGTCGCGATCACCGAGGCGGACGTCGCGCTGAAGCTGCCGGCCAGCGAGGCGGACCTGCGAGCGCAGGCCGGCGTCTACACGAGGATCGTGCGGGCCTGCGAGGCGGTCAGGTGCGCGTCGCTGACGTTCTGGGGCTTCACCGATGGTCGCTCGTGGATCCCGGAGACGCAGCCGGGCCAGGGCGCCGCCACGCTGCTCGACGGCGACCTGCGCCCCAAGCCCGCGTTCGGGGCGGTCCAGGCGGCGCTGGGCGGCTGATCGGTGTCAGGCTCGATGCGGGTCGCGCGGCCTGGCGCGGTCGACGGCGCGATCAGCGCGCGCGAGGAGGCTCGCTCCGGCGTCGAGCCCTCGCTGTGGCGAGCCGGCCCGCGCCGGTTTGCGCGCTTGCTCGCCGGGCTCGTGCTCTTCGGCGCGGGCGAAGCGATGCTCATCGCCTCGCACCTGGGGAACACGCCGTGGAGCGTCCTCGCCGCCGGCTTCGGGGGCGTTGGCGGCTTCAGCGTCGGCACGGCGACGATCCTCATCAGCGGGCTCGTGCTGCTGGCGTGGATCCCGCTCGGCGTCCGTCCCGGCGTGGGGACGATCGCCAACGCCGTCGTCGTCGGCCTGGCGATCGACCTCGTGCTCGCCAAGCTGGCGGACCCGTCGTCGCTTGCCGTGCGCTACGGCTTCGTGCTCGGCGGGATCGGCCTGGTCGGCATCGGCTCCGCGCTGTATCTCGGCGCGCGCCTGGGCCCCGGCCCCCGCGACGGGATGTGGCTGGGCATCCAGCGGCGCAGCGGGCTGTCGGGTCGCACGGCGCGCACGATCATCGAGGTCACGGCCGTCGCCGCCGGCGCCGCGCTCGGAGGCCGGGCGGGCATCGGCACCGTCGCGTTCGCGCTGCTGATCGGCCCCGCGGTCCAGGTGTCGCTGCGGCTGATGCCGGGCGACGCGCCACGCACGCGCCAGCGGCCCGTCGGCGGCCTGACGCCATAATCGCCGCGATGGCCTATCGCTACCTGTTCGAGCAGATGGTCCGACGCGAGCTGCGCCAGAAGTACAAGGGCTCGGCGCTGGGGGTGCTGTGGTACCTCGTGAACCCGCTCGTCCTGATGGGCGCCTACTACCTGATGTTCGGGATCATCTTCAAGGTCGCCGGGCCCGACCAGCCCGAGCAGTACCCGCTGTTCCTGCTGATCGGCCTCGTCGTGTGGATCTTCTTCAGCCAGTCGCTGCTGAGCTCCGCTCCGTCGCTGCTGGAGCACGGGGCGCTCGTGCGCAAGGCGCGCTTTCCGCGCGAGGCGATCCCGGCCTCGGTCGTCACGGTGCAGCTCGTGACGTTCGTCGTGCTGCTCGCGCTGCTTGCGCCCGTGACGATCGCGATCCGCGGTTCGCTGGATCCCGCGCTGCTGGTGCTACCGCTCGTGCTCGCCTGCCTGTTCGCCTTCGTGCTCGGGCTGGCGCTCGCGGTCAGCGTCCTGCACGCCTACTTCCGCGACGTCGCGCCGATCCTGTCCGCGGCGCTGCTGCCGTGGTTCTTCATGTCGCCGATCTTCTTTGAGCCCGAGTCGATCACGCAGCGTGAGACCGCGCGCTTCGTCCTGGAATGGGTCAACCCGGTGGCGCCGTTCATCGGGTCGGTGCGCGACGTCGTCTATGGCGGCGCCGTGCCGCAGGCAGCCGATCTCGCCTACATCCTCGTGGCGGCGACGATCGCGCTGCTGGGCGGCATCGCGCTCTTTCGGCGCATGCAGGGCGAGCTGGCGGTGGTCGTGTGAGCGGGCGCTTCGACGACAGCGTGGCGCCGGGGGAGATCGTGCTCGAGCACGCCTCGCGCGCGTTCAGCGTGCGCGCCGACCGCGGGCGCTCGCTGAAGGAGCTGCTGATCGGCCGACGGCGGGCGGGCGGCCCGCCGCCCGTCGAGGCGCTGAAGGACGTCTCGCTGCGCATCGAGCCCGGCGAGACCGTCGGGATGGTCGGGCGCAACGGCGCCGGCAAGTCCTCGACGCTGCGCGTGCTCTCCGGGATCGTTCCGCTGAACTCCGGGCGCGTGGCCTGCGGCGGGCAGATCGTGGCGCAGCTCGAGCTCGGCGCGGGCTTCGGGCGCGACTTCTCCGGCCGCGAGAACATCTTTCTCAACGGTGCCCTGCACGGACTCGTCAAGGAGCAGATCGAGGCGCGGATCGAGGCGATCGTCGAGTTCTCCGAGCTCGGCGACTTCATCGACGCGCCCGTCGCGACCTACTCGTCGGGGATGTTCCTGCGCCTGGGCTTTGCGATCGCCGCGCACCTGGACGCCGACGTGCTGCTGATCGACGAGGTGCTGGCCGTCGGCGACGAGGCCTTCCAGCGCAAGTGCGAGGCGCGGATCGCCGAGCAGATCGCCGCCGGCGCGACGCTCGTGCTCGTCTCCCATGACGCGGCGCTGATCGAGCGCACCTGCCAACGCGTCGTCGTGCTCGACGGGGGCCGCAAGATCTTCGACGGTCCGGTCGGCGAGGGCATGCACTTCTACCACCGGTTGATGGGCACTCCCGAGGAGGAGGCGGCGTCGCCGCCGATGCCCAGCGAGCCTCCAGGCGAGCGGGTATGACGCCCGAGGAAGCGCTGGCAGCCGCGCGCGCCGCCGCCGCCGAGCGCGACGACGCACTGCCCGCCGGGATGGCGATCGAGCCGACCGAGCGCGTGTCGATCGAGCAGCTCATGGAGTGGGCGACGATCGAGCCCGACCCCGATCTCATGCGCTCCACGCGCAAGCTCGGCGCCCCGATCACGTGGGCCAAGCGCCAGCTCGTCCACGTCATGCGCCAGTACCTGCGCGAGCTGCAGTCCCAGCAGACGCGCTTCAACCTCAACGTGCTGCTGCGCGTGGCCGAGCTCGAGGATCGCGTGAAGGACCTCGAGGAGCACGCGGCCGCCAGGGGGCCGACCGACACGTGAACGTCCATCAGATCCTCAGCGGCGCCGGCCCCTACGACGCCGTCACGACGCAGGCGCTCGCGTTCCGGGCGCTGTTCGCCGGCTGGGGGTGGGGCGGGCGCGACGTCGCGGCCGAGATCGACCCCCGCGTCGGCTCGAAGATCTCCCCGCTGCGCGCGCTGGACGCCAAGCCCGGCGACGTGCTGTTGATCCACTACTCCGCCTACGCGCCGAAGCTGCGCGCCATGCTCGGTCTGCCCAACCGCAAGCTCCTGATCTCGCACAACATCACCCCGGCGCGCTGGTTCTGGGACCACGATCCGCAGGCCGCCGTCGTCTGCGCGCTCGGTCGCAAGCAGCTGCCGGAGTTCGCCGCCGCGTGCGACGTCGTCGCCGGCGTCTCGCGCTACAACGCACGCGAGATGGGCTCGGACACCGTCATCCCGATCCTCTTCGACCCCAGTGAGCTCGGCGTCGCGCGCTCCGACGGCGCCGGGGCCGATCGGTCCGGATCCCCGCCGACGATCCTGTTCGTCGGCCGGCTTGCCCCGCACAAGCGCCAGGACGCCGTCATGCGCGCGTTCGAGCTCTACCGCCGCCGCCACGCGCCCGACGCGCGGCTCGTGCTCGTCGGCTCGCCCGTCAACCTCGCCTACGACACGGCGATGCGCGCGCTCGCCGACGAGCTGTCGCCGGGCGCGATCACGATCGAGTCGGGCCTGACGCGCGAGCAGCTCGCGCAGCGCTGGCGCGCCGCCGACGCGTTCCTGTGCCTGTCTGAGCACGAGGGCTTCTGCATCCCGCTGCTGGAGGCCTTCCACTTCGGCGTCCCCGTCATCGCTCGGGCGGTCGGCGGGATTCCGGAGGTCGCCGGCGACGCGGCGCTGCTGCTCGCCGATACCGACGACGAGAGCGTCGTCGCCGAGCTGCTCGCGCTCGTGACGACCGACGGCGAGCTGCGCTCCACGCTGCGCGACCGCGCCGCCACGCGGGTGGCGGCCTATGCGCCCGAGCCGACGGCGCGAGCCCTGCGCACGGCGGTGCTGTCGCTCGCGGGGTGAACGTCGCCCATGTGTATGCGTCACATCTAGTGCACCACGGCCCATGGAGCGGGCACTCGTACACACGTGCGCCCGGCGGAGGCGCAGCGCTCCGGATCCCAGGGTTCGCAGCCGTATCGCGGCGCGGGATCGATGCATGAGTGATCCGGCGACTGTGACCAGTCGCACGAATCAGTAGGCGCCAACCCCCACTCCTGACCACATGCAGACCACCGACCCCCACACGCCATGACCACGCCCCGCGTCATTGAGCTGCCCCGCCGCCTGGAATCGACCTCCCGGGACACGTTCCTGGGCGCACAACCCGATGAGGACGGCCCGCTCGCGACCGTCGTGGTGCTGCGCCGGCGCGACAGGCGCCGCGGGCGGCCGCCAGGCCGCGGGAGGCCTGCGCTGCACCTCGTCGGCCCCGGAGACTCGGCCGCCTGACCGCCGTGCCCGCCGGTCCGGACCCCGAGACGTCGCGGACGACCGATCGATCGTCGCACTCCGTGTGCACGCCAGCCATCTCGGCGCGTAACATGCGCGCCTCGGCGCCGACGGGGGGCGCCGCGACGCACGGACCACGTCGTACGCCCGGGGGGGTGCAGGAATGACGGTGAGAGAAGCGCGCTTGGCCGCGTTGACGAGGATGCGCACGCGGCGCAGTGAGCACGGCCCGTCGAAGGCGGCCATGCCGGTCGATCCGTGGCGGCTGGTCTCACGCCGCTTCTCGCGCGAGGGCCTCGGCGAATCCGAGACGATGTTCGCGGTCGCCAACGGCTACATGGGGATGCGCGGCACGCACGACGAGGGCGTGCCCTCGCATGACCCGGCGTGCTTCGTCAACGGCTTTCACGAGACGTGGCCGATCCCCTACGGCGAGGCGGCGTTCGGCTTCGCGACCACCGGCCAGACGATCGTCAGCGCTCCGGACGGATCGGTGATCCGCCTGTACGTCGACGAGGAGCCGCTCGCGCTGTCGGAGTCCAGTCTGCTCTCCTACGAGCGGGTGCTGGACATGCGCGCCGGCACGCTGCAGCGCGAGGTCACGTTTCGCACCGCGCGCGGCGCGGTCGTGTCGCTGAAGTCCGAACGGCTGGTGTCGCTGCACTGGCGCCACCTCGCCGCAATCTCCTACGAGGTCACGCTCCTCTCCGGCATGGCTGAGCTCGCCGTGGCATCCGAGCTCGTCACCCACCTGCCGCGTCCCAAGGGCGGCGACGATCCGCGCGTCGGCGTGCGCATGACCGACTCCGTGCTGGAGCCCGTCAAGCAGTCCTGCGAGGGCAGCCGCGTCGTGCTCGAGCTGCGCACGCGTTCCAGCGGCATGGGCCTGGCCTGCGGCATCGACCACACGATCGAGACCGAGCTTCGCCACAGCGTCGACTCAAGCGTCGAGGACGACGAGGGCCGCGTCGTGTTCTTCCTGGATGCCGAGCCGGGCGTCCCGGCTCGGGTGACGAAGCTGCTCGGATACCACCACGCCGACCATGCCACGGTGGGCGATCTCTGCCGGCGCGTGAACCGCACGCTCGATCGCGCCCATGGCGACGGCTTCGCGCGCATCAGGCAGATCCAGCGCGAGCGCCTCGACGCGTTCTGGGAGCACAGCGACATCGCGATCGACGGCCCGGGTGACATCCAGCAGGCGGTGCGCTTCAATCTCTTCCAGGTGCGTCAGGCCTCGGCGCGCGTCGAGGGTCACGGCATCGCCGCGAAGGGGCTCACCGGCCGCGGCTACGAGGGCCAGTACTTCTGGGACACCGAGATCTACGTCCTGCCGTGCCTGACCTACACCCAGCCGCACGTCGCTCGGCGGCTGCTGCGCTTTCGCTACGAGATGCTTGACGCGGCGCGCCGGCGCGCCGAGCAGCTCGGCCATCGCGGGGCGCTGTTTCCGTGGCGCACGATCTCCGGGGAGGAGGCCTCGGCCTACTACGCCGCGGGCACCGCGCAATACCACATCAACGCGGCGATCTCCTACGCCGTGCGCCAGTTCGTGCGCGTCACCGGCGACGAGGAGTTCCTCGCCCGCGAGGGCACCGAGATCCTCGTCGAGACCGCGCGCTTCTGGGCGGACCTCGGGTTCTTCTCCGAGCGTCGCGACGGGCAGTTCTGCATCCAGGGCGTGACCGGGCCCGACGAGTACTCGGCGGTGGTCGACAACAACGCCTACACCAACCTCATGGCGCGCGAGAACCTGTCAGCGGCGGCGGAGTGCCTGGCGCTGCTGCACGACAGCGACCCCGAGGCGCACGACCAGCTCGTCGCACGGCTGAAGATCGGACCCGAGGAGCCCGCCGAGTGGTGCCGCGCGGCCGAGCGGATGTTCGTCCCCTACGACGAGCGCGCCGGCGTGCTGCTGCAGGACGAGCACTTCCTCAACCGCAAGCCGTGGGACTTCGATGGCACGCCGGTCGAGAAGTACCCGCTGCTGCTGCACTATCACCCGCTGAACATCTACCGCCACCAGGTCATCAAGCAGACCGACGTCGTGCTGGCGACGTTCCTGGCCGGCGATCGCTTCACCGCCGACGAGAAGCGCCGCGTCTTCGAGTACTACGACCCGCTGACGACGGCCGACTCGTCGCTGTCCTCGTGCGTGCAGAGCGTCATGGCGTCGGAGGTCGGCGACGCGCAGAACGCCTACGACTACTTCCTCATCAGCGCCGCGATCGACCTCGCGAACCTCGCCGGCAACGTCGGCGATGGCATCCACGTCGCGTCCTGCGGCGGCGTCTGGATGGCGCTCGTCAACGGCTTCGCCGGCCTGCGCGACATCGAGGGCCACGACCTGCGCTTCGCCCCGCGGCTGCCAGGCGACTGGCAGATGATGCGCTTTCGCCTGATCGTGCGCGGCAGCCGCCTGGAGATCGAGATGTCGCAGTCCTCGACGACCTACCGGCTGCTGGACGGCGAGCCGCTGTCGCTGATCTCAGACGGCGAGCGCTTTACGGTCGCTGTCGATGCCGACGTGACGATGCCGGTGAGCGTGGAGGCCAACGGGCTGCCGGGCGCCCACGTCCCGTCCTGACTTATCCCGAGGCCGAAGCGGCGGCGCCCGGCGCGAGGACCGGCAGCGCCAACACGAAGCGCGCCCCGCCGCCGGCACCTTCGTGGACGGCGATGCTGCCGCCGTGGGTCTCGGCGACCTGGCGCACGATCGCCAGGCCCAGGCCGGAGCCGGGGCGCCCGCGCGCGGTCTGCCCGCGATAGAAGCGATCGAAGACGTGGGGACGGTCGGCTTCGTCGATCCCCGGTCCGTGGTCGCGCACGCTGAGCTCGCCGCCGTGCAGCGAGACCTCGACGACGCTGTCGTCGCCGCCGTACTTCGCGGCGTTGTCGAGCAGGTTGTCGACCGCGCGCCCGAGGCGCTCGGGAAGCCCCTCCACGACGGTGCGGTCAAGCTCGGCATCAAACACCACGCCGGGGCGCCGGCGCTGGGCGCGAGCGATCGCCTCGCCGACGAGCGCGTCGAGCTGGACCTCCTCGACGCCGGAGAGCGGCTCGTCACCACGCGCGAGCTCGATGACGTCGGTGATCAGGGCGCCGAGCTCCTCGGTCTCGGCGCGCACGTCCTCCAGCAGCCGCCGGCGGTCGTCCTCGGGCAGGTCGCCGCCGATCAGCAGGACCTCGATGTTCGTGCGCAGCGACGTCACCGGCGTGCGCAGCTCGTGCGAGGCATCGGCGACCAGCTGGCGCTGGGCGTGGACGGAGGCGTCCAGCGCGCGGCGCGAGCTCTCCAGCGTGTCGAGCATCGTGTTGAAGCGCGCGGCCATCCGGCCGACCTCGTCGTCGCCGGGGACCTCGATGCGGCGGCCGAGATCCTGGGTCTGCGTGATGTGCTCGGCGGCCGCCGTCAGCTCGCTGACGGGATGGATGACCTGCCGGCCGAACAGTCGACCGAAGAGCGCCGCCAGCAGCGTGCCGCCCGCGCACAGCAGCGCGAGCACGAGCCGTAGCCGCGACAACGTCGCGTTGACGTTGCCGTAGCTGCGCACGAACTGCACAGCGCCGTGCCCGCGTGCGAGCGGCACCGTCAGGACGCGCAGCTGCACGCCGTCGCTGCTGACGTCGCGCAGCAATGGCGGGCGGCTGCCCGCCGCGACGGCCCTGTCGGCATCGTCGATCGGGATGACCAGATCGCCCTGGGCCTCGACCACCACGTCGCCGTCGAGGTCGAACACCTGCACGGGGCCGCTGGGCCCGCCGTCGCGCGCGGGCGGGGGCGGGAAGCGCTCCCCGCGTCCCATCGGGCGCAGCAGGAGGCGGTTCTCGCGCGCCTGCTGGTACTGGGCGGCGAGCGAGTCGTCGACCTGTCCGCGCAGCTCGCCGCGCAGCACGACGTACGCCACGACCGAGATCAGCACGACCGTCACCCCGACCGTCGCCGCGGCGAGGATCGTGAGGCGGTGGCGCAGCGCCATCATGGCTCGCGCAGGACGTAGCCGATGCCGCGCACGGTGTGCAGCAGGCGCCGCTCGCCGCCGGCCTCGGTCTTGCGGCGCAGGTAGCCGATGTAGACCCCCAGCGCGTTGGACGTCGCGCCGAAGTCATAGCCCCAGACGCGCTCGAACAATGTCGAGCGTGAGAGCACCTGGCGCGGGTGCTCGAGGAACAGCTGCAACAGCGAGAACTCCGTGCGTGACAGCTCGATCAGCCGCTCGCCGCGATGGACCTCGTGCGCGGAGGTGTCGAGCACGAGGTCGCCGAAGGCGAGCGTCGGCCCGCCCGGCTCGATGCGCCGCAGCAGGGCGCGCAGCCGCGCGTTGAGCTCGCGCAGCGCGAACGGCTTGACGAGGTAGTCGTCGGCGCCGGCATCGAGCCCGTCGACGCGGTCGTCGATCGCATCGCGCGCGGTCAGCAGCAGCACCGGGGTGCGATCGCCCGCGGCGCGCAGGCGCCGGCAGACCTCCAGCCCGTCGACCTTCGGCATCGAGACGTCGAGGATGATCGCGTCGACCACGCCGTCGGCGAGCTGGTCGAGCGCCTGCTGGCCGTCCTCGGCGAGCGACACCTCGTAGCGCTCGAGGCCGAGGGCGCGCTGTAGCGCCGATCGCACGTTGGGCTCGTCATCGACGACCAAGACCTTCACGCTCATAGTTCAGCGCACTCGCATAAGAGGCCATGAAGCCGTGGGGTCGACCCAGCGCAGGTCGTCCAAGCGCGCGGGGTCCGTGTCGGCCGAGCACATCGTCACGGCTCGACGTTCGTTCCGCCCGCGTAGAGCTTCTTGATCGTCAGCGTCATCTTGCGCGAGCAACGGTCGCCCCCGGGCAGGTTGGGCTTGAGCCTGTAGAGCTCGTAGCGGTCGAGCTTCTCCACGGGCGGGCCGATGGCATCAAACGGCTTGCGCCAGTCGTCGTCGACGAGCACGTAGTCGGCCGCGCGCGAGATCGGGACGTGCGGGTAGCTCGTGTTGAGCAGCGGCCGCTGGGAGCACAGCGGCTGGCCGGAGAGCATGTTGCCCGCCCACAACATCGCCCCCTCGGGCGGCATGTCGAGGCGGATCGAGGCGCTGGGTGGCAGCCGCTTGTCGAGCTCCTTGAGCTCGAGCAGGCTCTTGGGAAGCTGGTCGAACGTCGAGCCGATCTCGTGCGCCGCCCCGTTTCGGGTGATGCCGATGAGCACGACCAGCGCGACGACGCCGGCCCATCGCCATCGCAGCTTCGACAGCCCCACCGCCGCCATCGTCACCACGAGCGGCCCGACGAACGCCAGCGCCTTGAAGTGGAAGTACCACCCGAACTCGCGCGGGCGGAAGTACAGCGCGCACAGGACGCCGAAGATGACGACCGCGCCCAGGCCCCAGCGCACCTCGCGCGAGGCGCGCCGCAGCGCGAGCATGAGCCCGAGGGCGATCAGCGGCACGGCGATCGCCGCGCCACCGGCGTCGTCGACGCCCAGGAAGAAGCGCTCGGGGAAGAAGTGGTTGAGGTCGCCGCCCCAGTTGGCCAGCGAGTAGCCGGGCGCGAGCACCCGCCCCGACGCGGCGGTCTTCTCGAGCACGCCGCGCAGCGGGACGATCAGCAGCAAGAACAGCGGCACGATCCACAGCAGCTGGCGCTTGCTGCGCAGTCGCGGGATGCGCAGCAGCGACAGCCCGCGGCGGCGGCGCTCGAATCCCGCGAAGACGATCGCCGACAGCAACGGCACCGGCAGCGCGAGTGGATAGGCGAACGCGAGAACGCCGATGAACGCGGCGAACAGCATCACGCCGCCGAGCGTTCGGCGGCGCACGACATGCCAGGCGAGCACGATCGCGAACGGCGTCGTGACGTAGCCCCACGTCTGGTTGAAGTACGGATGGATGGCGGTGAACAGCTCGATGCGGTTCAGGCCGACCAGTCCCATCGCCGCGGCCGCGCCCCACGGTCCCGCGCCAAGCAGCTCGCGTGCCAGCAGCCAGAAGCCGAGCGCGGCGAGCGCCACCAGCGCGGCCGACAGCGTCGCGATCACGGCATAGGGCTCCATGCCGGCGACGCGGGCGACGGCCCCGAAGGACAGGTAGATCGGCGGCTTGGATCGCCACACGAGCGGCACGCGGTCGACGGCCTCGCCGGGATCCACGCCGCCAGGGCGGTTGTGCTGGAGGAACTGCGCCGTGCCGACCGCCAGATGGGCGTCTGAGCCGTTGCCGATGACCGTCACGAAGCCGCCGCGGAACATCGGCAGCAGCGCGATCGCGCCGATCAGGACGGCGAGCACGAGCGGCACCGCGAGCATGCGCCACGTGGCGGCGCCGGGCGGCGCCGAGCGCGCTGGCAGGCCCGGATCGCGCCGCCACGCCCACACGCCGAGCCCGATGCTCGCCGCGACCACGATCGCCAGCGCGATGTCGAACGGGACCCGCGCGTAGGCGAGCAGTGCGAGCTCCAGCGCCGAGCCGATAGCGCCGACGGGCAGCACCCACAGCAGCTCGTGGCGGCGCAACCCGTCCGGCAGCGCCAGCCGCGTCGGGCCGAATCCGACGATCGCGTACAGGACGACGGTCGCCAGGGCGACGTGCAGCGCGCCACCAAGCCCCCCGCGCCCCTGGACGCCGGCGTAACGCGACAGGCCGAAGGCGATCAGGGCCGCTCCGGCGAGGCCCAGCCACGCCAGCCGGCGGTCGCGACGCGCGTTCAGCGCTGGTGGCGCTGGCGCGCCTGCGCCGCCACTCGGCTCAGAAACACCGGGTTGCCCACCAGGTAGCGCCTCCACATCCGCTGCGGTTCGATCGCGAGTCTGAAGATCCATTCCAGTCCATTGTCGGCCAAGGGGGCGGGAGCGCGCGGCACGCGTCCCGAGACGAAGTCGAACAGGGCGCCCACGCTCCACAGCACCGAGCAGTCCACGCGGTCGACCGTGCGCTGGGCCCAGATCTCCTGCTTGGGCGTGCCCATCCCGACGAGCAGGATGTCAGGCTTGCGGCGGTTGATGTCCTCGATGACGCGCTCGTCGTGCCCCGAGCCGATCTGAAAGTAGCCGTGGTGGGTGCCGACGACGCGCAGGCCCGGGTGCGAGCGGCGCAGGCGCAGGCCGGCTTGGCGCGCGACGCCCGGCTCGCAGCCGAGCAGGTAGACGGACGGACCGCGCTGCTCGCACAGCGCGGCGAGGTCCCAGATCCAGTCGGCGCCGGTCATGCGGTGGGGGATCTCGGTGCTCAGCGCCTTGGCCGCGAGGCGCACGCCGTAGCCGTCGCAGTAGACGAGGTCGGCCTCCTCGAGCGCGCTTCGCAGCGACGGGTCCTCGCGCGACTGGTTGAGCACGTGCGCGTTGACGTACATGACGCGCTTGGTCGGCTCTCCGGAGCCGACCCAGCCGATGATGCGCTCCAGCAGCTCGTGCGGCTGGCCGAGCTCGATCGGCAGCTCGAAGATCCGCGACTGTCGCGGGGCCGGCGTGGTGTCGTCGCTGACCGCTTGCACAGCTCGCGCATCGTAGCCGTGCGCGATCGTGGGCCTCGCCGCTCACGCCGGCTTGCGCCACACGAACAGGTGCCCGCGGGCCTCGCCGGTGAGGCCGAGCTCGCGCACCGCCTCGGTGACGCCGGGGTAGGCGTCGTCGTCGTAGTCGTGAAAGCCGACGATGGCGCCCGGCGCGAGCGCGGGCTCCCACGTCCTGAAGGTCGCGACGGTCTCCTCGAGCTCGTGGGAGGAGTCGATGAAGACCGCGTCGACCGGCGGCGGATCCTCCGGACCACGGCCGCCGGGGCGGTCGTAGAGGTGCACTCGAGCGCGGTCGGCCGGCGACAGCAGCGCGAGGTAGCGCGCGCGCTCGGGGTGGCGCTCGACGTCCCAGCTGTGCACCTCGCGATCGGGCCGAGCGAGCGCGATGCATGACGTCGTCCAGGCGGCGGCGGTGCCGATCTCCGCGACGCGGCGCGCCGGCGCGAGCGCGTCGAGCAGCACGCGCAGCTCGGCGGGACGGCACGCGACGTCGATGCTCCACGTGTCCCGTTCGGCCTGGGCGCGACGCAGCGCGCGCCACCAGAACGCCGCGACCGGGCGGGGAAGCGTGGCCAGGCTGCCGGCCTGCAGGCCGATCCGGCGCGCGCGATGAAGCGCCGACCGGGAGTCATCGGCCCGGAAGAGATTGAGGCTGCCGCGGCTCATGTCGCGGGAACCTAGTGGACCACGTAGCCGACGCGTGTGCTCGGATGACGGCGGGCGCATGATGCGATGGTCCGGCGGCCGTCACTGTCCTGGTTAGTGGTGGCTCTGCCACCATAGGACAGGACATCGACCGCGATCGTCGCGCGATACTGATCCTGGCATTCATCCTCCTGTTGTGGTTGCTGACGGCGCTCACCACACTCGTCGTCGCGCTGGTGCTCTGGTGGCGATGGGTGATGGCTCGTCGGCACTCGGTCCGTTTGAGCGCTGACTGATGGCAGGCGAGGAATGGACGACTGCGGAGCATGCCAACCGGTACCTGGCGATCGCCGGCGACGTTCCCCACCGTGCCGAGGGAGAGGGCGTGCTGCTCGAGCAGGTGCCGCACGACGCTCGCCGGATCCTCGACCTCGGGACCGGCGATGGCCGCCTGCTCGCCCTGCTGCAAGCCACCCGTCCCTCGATGCGGGGCGTTGGCGTCGACTTCTCGCAGGTCATGCTCGCGGCGGCACGCGCGCGCTTCGCCGACGACAAGCGCATCGAGCTCGTCAGGCACGACCTCGTCGATCCGCTGCCCGAGCTCGGGCGCTTCGACGTCGTCGTCTCGTCGCTGGCCATCCACCATCTCGAGCACGAACGCAAGCGCTCGCTGTATGGCGAGGTCTTCGAGCTGCTGCAACCCGGTGGCCTGTTCGCGAACTTCGAGCACGTCGCCTCTGCGACCCATCGCCTGCACCTGAAGTTCTTCGCTGCGATCGACGAGCCGCTGGAGCACGAGGATCCCTCCGACCGGCTGCTCGACGTCGAGTCGCAGCTTCGGTGGCTGCGCGAGCTCGGCTTCGACGACGTCGACTGCTATTGGAAGTGGCTGGAGATCGCCCTGCTCGTGGGCGTCAAGCCGGGTTCGCCGCGGTAAGGGCGCAGGCCGCGTGGCGGGGCTCGCCGATGGCGCGGCCCCCCGCGCGGCCCGCGATCAGCTCGCGCGGTGCGACTTGAGCGCGCCCGACGGGCAGGCGTTCACGGTCGCCTCGACCTCGTCCACGGTCGCGCCCGACGGATCGATCCACGGATCCTTCTTCAGGTCGAAGACGGCGGGGAGCTGGGTCACGCAGTTGCCGGCGTGGACGCAGACCTCGGGGTCGTAGGTCACGGTGATCTGATCGCTGCTGTATTCAGGCACGCGGCACCTCTCGCCGGTCGAGGGATCGTTCGGCGACGGCGACCGACGGCGCCGGCGCTTGGCAGGGGAAGCACCGTACCATACGCATACGCATGCGTATGTCACAGAGACGCGAACCACGCGCGCCCCAGGCCGTTACCGTCTGAAGCATCGTGCAGCCGGCCGACCGCAACCCCGCGCAGCCCGCTCCGCGAGTTCGGCTGACGGCCGGCGACTGGGAGGAGGCGGCGATCGACGTCCTCGCTCAGCATGGGCTGAGCGCGATCGCGGTCGAGCCCCTGGCGACGAGGATCGGCGTCACCAAGGGCAGCTTCTACGCGCACTTCGACACGCGCGACGACCTGATCGCCGCGGTGCTCGCGCGCTGGGAGGCGCTGGACACCGACCAGACGATCCGCGACGTCGAGCAGATCCTCGATCCGGCCCGGCGCCTGGCGCGCCTGCTGGAGTTGAACTTCGAGCGCCCGCGCTGGGGGCGGGCCTTCGCGGCGCTGTGTGCGACGGTCGACGATCCGCGCGTCAAGCCCTTCATGGACCGCGTCTACCGGCGGCGCCTGGCCTACTTCGAGCACGCGCTGACGCAGCTCGGCGTCGACGCCGCCGAGGCGCAGGATCGCGCCGTCCTGATCTACACCGCCTACGTCGGATTCTGGCGCATCATCGCCGCGGACCCCGACTGGGAGCTGCACGATCGCGAGCGCATGCATCGCTACGCAGAGCACGTCAAGGCGGCGCTGATCCCGCGGCTCGATCAGCGCTGAGCGTGCCCGTGCGGGTTCGGCCCGGCCACTCCTGGCATCGTTTCGCCTCGTGCCGACCGTCGCCATCGACGCCCGCGACGCGTTCGCGCCTCAGCTGCGCGGGTGGGGGCGCTACACGAAGGAGCTGATCGGCGCGCTGCCCACGGCGCATCCCGACCTGGACTTCCGCGTCCTGTCACAGGGCGGTCGCGGGCCCGAGGTGCTCTTCGAGCAGGTCGTCCTGCCGGTGCGCCTGCGCAGGTCCGCCATCGACCTCATCCACGCGCCCAACTGCTTCTTGCCGCTCGCGCGTCCCTGCCTGGGCGTCGTCACGATCCACGACCTCGCCTTCGAGGTCTTCCCGGAGGACTTCTCGGCGCGCACGGGCTGGAAGTACCGCACGTTCACCCCGCGCGCCGCGCGCTCGGCGCAACGCGTGATCTGCGTCTCGGGCTACACCGCCGCCGACGTCGTGCGCCGCTATGACGTCGACGAGGCGCGCGTGCGGATCATTCCCAACGCGCCGTCGCTGCCGATCGGCGACGCGCCCACGCCGCAGGGCCCGTACCTGCTGGCCGTCGGCGACCTGCGCCCCAAGAAGAACCTTCCGCGCCTGCTGCAGGCGTTTCGCAAGCTGCGCGACGAGGGCCTGGAGCACCGGCTCGTCCTGGCGGGCGTCGACGGCGGGGAGGGCGAGAAGGTGCGCGAAGCCGCCGGCGGCGAGCCCGTGGAGCTGACCGGCTACCTGCCCGATGAGCAGATGGACGCGCTCATGCGCGGCGCCGACGCGCTCGTTCACCCGTCACTGTACGAGGGCTTCGGGCTCGTGCTCGTCGAGGCGATGGCTCGCGGCGTGCCCGTGCTCGCCGCGCGCGCGACCGCCCTGCCGGAGACCGGCGGCGACGCCTGCGACTACTTCGACCCGCTTGACGTCAACGACATGGCGGCCGCGATCCGCCGCGTCGTCGACGACCGCGCCCGCCACGACGACCTGGCCCGGCGTGGCGTGCAGCGCGCCGCCCGGCTGTCGTGGGCCAGCAGCGCCGCCCTGACGGTCGCCGTCTACGAGGAGATGCTGGGATGAGCGACCAGGCGGCGACCACCGTGCTGATCCTCTCCGTCGACGAGGCGCCGCTGCTGGAGCAGTCCCTGCCGGCGGCGCTCGCGCAGCCCGGCGCGGAGGTCGTCGTCATCGACAACGCCTGCACGGACGGGACCCATTCGCTGGCGCTGTCGCTCGGCGCGCGCGTACTGGAGCTGCGCGAGCGCCGCTCGTATGCCGCCGCGATCAACGCCGCAATCGTCGGCACCGAGGGCGACGCGGTCCTGCTGCTCAACGCCGACTGCGTGCTTGACGAGGGGTTCCTGGGGTGGGCGCGCCCGCGCCTTGCGGTCCGTGGCGTCGGGTCGGTCGCGCCGCGGCTCATCCGCGCGACGGGGATGACGGCCGCCGACCGCCTCGACGTCCTCGACGCCGCCGGCATGGTCGTCGACCGCCGCCGCAAGAACGCGCTGGTCGGCCACGGCGAGCCGGCCACGAGCTACGCCTCGGGCGCCGAGGTCTTCGGCGGCGACGGCGCGTGCGTGCTGTACCGGCGCGAGGTGCTCGAGGCCTGCGCCGTCGGCGGGGAGGTCTTCGACGAGGACCTCGAGCTGTGGGCGTCCGACGTCGACGTCGCCTGGCGCGCGCGGCTGCTCGGCTGGCGTTGCCTGTACGAGCCGCGAGCGCTCGCGTGGCACATGCGCTTCTACTCGCCGACGACGCGCTCGGCGCTGCCCGAAGCCCACCGCCGCCTGCAGTTTCGCAACAGGCTGCTGATGATCGCCAAGAACGACAGCTGGGCCGACGTCCGCGGCGACCTGCACCGGATCGCGTTCTACGAGCTGCTGGCGATCGGGCACGTCCTGCTGCGCGAGCGCCACCTGCTGCGCGCGTACGCCGACGCGGCGCGCCGTCTGCCCGCGACCCTGCGCCGGCGGCGCGTCGTGCAAGCCCAGCGCGCTCGCAGCACACGCCCGCCGTTCGGGCTGCGCGCGCCGCGCTGAGGGCGCGGTCAGGTGCGCGCTGCGCGAGCTGTGGCGAACAGCGTGGCGATGTCGGGCTCCAGGTAGTAGTCGGTGCCGCCGTCGTCGCGGGCCGCAGTCGAGATCGGCAGCTCGCGGCCGAGCTTGCGGCAGTAGCGCCCGGGCCAGGCGAGGATGCCCGCGACGCCGTGGGCGCCCTTGTCCATGCGCAGGCGAGATGCGATGTCGTTGCCGGCGAAGCGCTGTCCCGGGGCGTCGATCAGCAGGTCGAAGAGCTCCCGGGCGGGTGGCGCGAGCTTGCCGTACAGCCAGGCCGCCTGATCGGCGTCGGTCGCCGACCAGCCGCTGGTCTCGTGCATCCACGCGCGCGGCCCCGGACCTCTGCGGCGAGGTGCGCCGGGCGGGGGACTGCCGGGCTGGGCGCTGAGGAAGGTGCCGAACCAGACGTAGAACTCCGCGACGCGCTCCTCCGGGACGGCGACCGTGATCTGCTTGTCGGCCATCAGCCGCCGGCGACCTCTGGGCCGCCGGCCTCCGGGGACGGCGCGACGTCGTCGTCGTGGTGGTGGGATGCGTGCCCGTGGTGTGAGCCGCATCGCCGTCTGCGTGGGCCGGGCCCGCGATGGCGCCGGCCGGGCGAGCCGGCGAGGAAGCGGCCGTAGAACGCGTAGAACTCGGCCACGCGGTCCTCCGGCACGTCGATGGTGATCTGCTTGTCCTTCGTGAGTGGCTCGACGGTCATGTCGATGCTCCTTCTGTTGCTTACGAGCGGGAGCATACAAGAAGTAAAGACTTAAGTACAGGGAACGTGGGGGAGGACTGTCCTCACACGACATAGGCTTGCGCGTCATGCACATCATCGACGAGCTGATCGCCAACAACGAGGCCTTCGCGGCCGGAATGTCCCAGCAGCATCTCGACGTTCGCCCGCGCCGCCAGCTCGTGATCGTCACCTGCATGGACTCGCGCCTGGACGTCTTTGCCGTGCTCGGCCTTCGCGAGGGCGAGGCGCACATCCTCAGAAACGCCGGCGGCGTCATCACCGACGACATGATCCGCTCGCTCGCGGTCTCCCAGCGGCGGCTGGGAACGCGCGAGGTGATGCTCATCCACCACACCGACTGCGGCATGCAGTCGCTCACCGACGACGGCTTCCGCGCGGAGCTGCAGGAGGCGACGGGCCTCGCGCCGGCGTTTGCGATCGAGTCCTTCACCGACGTCGAGGCCGACGTGCGCCAATCGCTCCTGCGCGTGCGGCGCTCGCCGTTCGTGCCCCACCGCGAGCACGTGCGCGGCTTCGTCTACGACGTCGACACCCACCGCCTCCACGAGGTGCAGGACGCTACGTGAACGCGAGTCCCGTGAACGCCGCCGTGACCAGGAGGCCGCTCGCGACCACGACAGCCGCGGCAACCAGGCGCACGGGTCCCGCCCGCGGGGCGCGCTGCGCGGATCCGGCGGGCGGCGCCTGCCACTTCGGATGGTGCGAGGCCGCCCAGCCGGCTGGGACCGTCCCGCGCAGGATGCCCCGCAGCGCCGGCAGCTTGTCGGGGCTCAGCGCGATCCAGACGTGGCCGGCGACGAGCACTCCGGCGAGGATCATCGACCAGTCGTGCAGCGCGATCGTGCCGGGAAGGCGCAGATCGGTGTTGCGCTCGCTCAGCCACAGCAGCGTGCCCGACACCGTGAACAGCAGCGCCAGGGCAGCCTGGAGGATCGCGTGAACCTTCTGGCCGGCATTCAAGCGCCCCTGGGGGGAGGGCGTGCGGCGTCGCAGCCAGCGCAGGTCGTCGGCGTCGAAGCGCTCGATCTCGCGGCGGGTGCGCCGCAGCGCGCGACGGTCGCCGAGGACGGCGACGAGGGCGAGCGCCGTCAGCCAGGCCGCGGCGGCGACGAGGTGGATGCCCTTGACGACCGGCCTGTTGGAGAAGACCTGGGCGAGCGTGGGCACATACAGGACGAGCCCCGTGAGGAACATGACGACGAACGCGCTGGCGTGGATCGTGTGCAGGCGGCGCTCGGTGGCGCCGAAGCGCGCGACGCGCTGGATCGAGGCGTCAACGGCCGTTGGAGTCATCGATCCAGGCGTCGCGGTCATAGCCGCGCTGCTGCCAGTAGCCGTCCTCGACGCGATCGGTGACGACGATCTTCCGCAGCCACTTGACGCCCTTGTAGCCGTACATCTTCGGCATCACGACCCGCGCCGGCGCGCCGTGCTTGCGCTCCAACGGCTCGTCGTCCATGCCGTAGGCGAGCATCGCGTCGGGCTCGGAGAGCTGGCGGAGGGTCAGCGAGTCGATGTAGGGCTCCTCGGCGGACTCGAAGCGCAGCGCGCGCGCGATCGGCAGCGGGCGCGCCGCGGCGAGCAGGTCATCGAAGCGCACGCCGGTCCAGCGCACGTCGTCGACCGACCAGCCGGTCACGCAGACGAAGTCCGACGTCTGCCTGACCCGCGGCAGCGCCAGCAGCTGCGCGTAGGTCAGCGTCTGCGGGCGCTCGACGAGGCCCTCGATGCGCAGCCGCCATGTGGCTGGGTCGAACGTCGGGTGCGGCGGGTCGACGGCGTAGATCCGCCAGCCCTTGCCGAACGGGACGAGCGCGCGCACCGGCTCGGGCAGCAGTCGCGTGCTCTGGGCGAACAGGTCCGAGGTCGCGCCGCCCCAGGCCAACGACGTCAGCCCGAGTCCGGCGACGCCCAGGAAGGCGCGCCGGCCCAGCGGCCGGCCGGGCGGTTGCTCGTCATGCTCGCCGGGTCGCACCGATCGCAGGATCGCAGCGCCACGTGAACGCGCACTTACGTGACGGTGGCACCCGGTCGCTGCGAGCGTGAGAACTCCATGAGACAGCGGCCCGCAGGCTGCGATCGTGCGGGCAGTGCGTCATCGTGGGGGCATGCGCCCCCGACTGCCTGCGATCGTGCTGCTCGTCGCTCTCTGCGGGGTGTCAAGCGCCGTGGCAGCTCAGCAGGGCACGCGCGGGCCCGACCGCATCACCGGCAGCCAGCGGGGCGATCGGATCAACGGTCGCGGCGGAAACGACGTCATCGAGGGGCGCTCGGGCAACGACGTCATCCGTGGCGGTGCCGGTAGGGACTCGATCTACGGTGGCCGGGGCCGCGACCGCATCTATGGGGGCGCCGGCAACGACACGCTGGCGGGCGATGCCGGCAACGACCGCATCGTCGGCGGGCCGGGCGCCGACACGATGCTCGGCGGTGCCGGCCGCGACCGCATCGACGCGCGCCACGGGGGCGGGGACGTCGTCGCCGGGGGCGACGGCAACGACACGATCGACGCGCGCGACGGGGCCCGCGACCGCATCAGCTGCGGCCGGGGCCGCGATCGCGTGACGGCCGATCTCGTCGACCGCGTCGCGCGCGACTGCGAGCGCGTCAGCAGGCCGAAGCCGCGCAAGAGCTCGGACAAGAAGGGCGGCGCCAAGAAGCGCAATGGCCGGAGCGGCGGCAAGAAGCCGCGTGCCTGAGGTCCATGCGCGCGAGCGCCGGGGCCCGGTCGTGTTGCTCGTCGATGACGACGACGCGATCCGGCGTGCGGTCGGGGCGGGCCTGGAGCTCGAGGGGTTTCGCGTCGTCAAGGCGTCCGGCGGGCGCGCGGCGCTCGCAGCGAGCGAGTCGATGCGCCCGTCGGTGATCCTCCTGGACCTCGCGATGCCCGACCTCGACGGCCTCGACGTGCTGGCGACGCTGCGCGCCCGCGGCGACGACGTGCCCGTGTGCGTGCTGTCGGCGCGAGACGAAGTCGAGGATCGGGTGCGCGGGCTGCAGGCCGGCGCCGACGACTACATCGTCAAGCCGTTCGCGATCGAGGAGGTGACGGCGCGCCTGCACGCGCTGATGCGCCGCCGTCCGGCCGACTGCGAGGTGGCGGTCACGGTCGGCGACATCCGGGTCGACCCGCGCTCGCACACCGCGCATCGCGGTGAACGCGACCTCGAGCTGACGCGCCGCGAGTTCGATCTGCTGCACCTGTTCCTGCGCCATCCCGGCGAGGTGATCGAGCGCAGCCGCCTGCACGAGGAGGTGTGGGGCTACACGTTCGATCCCGGCACGAACATCGTCGACGTCTTCGTCGGCTACCTGCGCCGCAAGCTGGAGGCCGCCGACGAGGAGCGCGTCCTGCACACCGTTCGCGGCGTCGGCTTCATCCTGCGAACCTGACGCCACATGCGCAGCCTTCGCGGTCGCCTGACGCTCGGGATCACCGTCGTGCTCGCGGTCGTGCTCGCCGGCGCCGGCGTGATGGTCTCGCGGTACGTCGATCGCTCCGAGCGCGAGGCGCTCGACGACCGCCTGATGCGCACCGCCGAGCTGTCGCGCGACACGTCGCTGGAGGCGCTGCAGCAGGAGGTGCCCCCGCCCGACCGCCGGCTGGACAACGTCCTCGGTGCCAGCGGGACGTCGCTGCGCCTGATCGTCGGCAAGGCGGTCATCCGTCCCTCCGGACGGCCGGCGCCGTCGGCCTTCATTCCCTCCCGCGACGGCCTGCGGACGTTCACGGTGCGCGGCAGGCGCTACCGCTCGTACATCACGAGCGTGCCGGTGCCCGACCTCGGCGACCTCGCGCGCTTTGAGGTCACGAGCCCGCTGGGGCCGCTGGAGGATCGGCTTGTCGAGCTCGATCGCCGGCTTGCGGCCTTCGGTGCCGCAGCCCTGCTGATCGGTGGCCTGGGCGCCTGGTTCGCGGCGACGCTGCTCCTACGGCCACTGCGCCGCCTGCGCGCGGCAACGGCGCGCGTCGCCGGGACCGCGGATCTCGATCAGCGCGTGCGTGGCGACGACGGCCCGGCCGAGCTGCGCTCGCTGGCGGCGAGCTACAACGACATGCTCGCGCGGCTCGGTCGATCCGCCGAGGACCGCGAGCGAGCGCTGGCCGCGACGCGGCGCTTCACCGCTGACGCCGGGCACGAGCTGCGCACGCCGCTGACCAGCGTTCAGGCGACGCTGTCCACGCTGCGCCGCCACCCGGAAATCTCCGAGCAGCAGCGCGCATCGCTCGTCAGCGACGCGCTCGCCGAGCATCACCGGCTCGTCGACCTGCTCGACGGCCTGCAGGCGATGGCACGCGGCGACGCATCTGCCGGGGCGGTCAGCGACGTGGACCTCTGCGAGCTCGTCGCCGCATCGGTCGATCAGGCGTCGTCGCGCCATCCGGCCGTGACCTGGGGGTCCTCGCTGCCCGACGAGGCGGTGTGGGTGCGCGGCTGGGAGCCCGGCCTGCGGATGCTCGTCGACAACCTCCTGCAGAACGCCGCGCTCCACGGGCGTCCAGACGGCAGCGTGACGGTCATAGTCGATCCCGACGGCGGTCCGGCCCTCGTGGTCGACGACGACGGGCCGGGCGTCGCCGCGGAGGACCGCGAACGGATCTTCGAGCCGTTCGCGCGCGTGAACGGCTCCAACACGCCGGGGTCCGGGCTGGGATTGGCACTCGTCAGCCAGCAGGCGCGGACGCACGGCGCCGCGGTGGACGTCGGCGCATCGCAGCGGGGCGGCGCACGATTCGCCGTGCGCTTCGGCGGCGGCGGCTCGGGACCGGCGTGAGCATGCGCCGTCCGACCTGGATCGCGTTCGATCTCAACGGGACGCTGCTTGATCTCGCCGGCATGTTCGACCGCGCCGACCTCGGCGAGCTCGCGGTCGGCGCGCTGGACGACGCGGTCCTGCAGGCGATGGCGGACACGATCGCCGGCGAGCACCGCCCGTTCGCGGACTACCTGCGCGCCGCCGTCCAGCGCGCGCTGCGCGTCGCGGGAGAGGACGAGGATCTGCTGGACGGCGCCATGCGGCGGGCGGCAACGCTGCCCGCGTTCGCCGATGCCGCAGCCGCGCTTGAGATGCTCGCCGACGCCGGTTACGCCATCGCGGTCGTCACCAACAGCCCGACGGGCGGGGCGCGGCGTGCCGTGGACGCGGCGGGACTCGGCGCCCATGTCGCGGCGGTCGTCGGCGCCGATGAGGTGGGCGCCTACAAGCCGGACCCGCGCGTCTACGCCAATGCCGCGGCGCGTTTGGACGCGTCCCCGGAGCGGATCTGCCTCGTTGCCGCCCATGCCTGGGATGTCCAAGGGGCGATGCGCGCGGGCTGGCTTGGCGGCTGGGTGGCGCTGCGCGAGCGCCACCTGCTCTCGACGGCGCCTGAGCCGACGCTCCGCGCAGCAACGCTCGGCGAGATGGCCGAGGCGCTCGCAGGGCTGTGATGGCCCGCGAGTAGCCGGCGGCGCGGAGCACCCGGCGGGGGTGTGTCGAATATGACTCGCCGGCCGAGTGCTATTCGACTCACCCCCCGCCGGCTCGCGCGAAACCTCGCGCGATCTCACCCAGGCACGCCACGAGCTTGGCGGCTCGTGTGTACCTCGAACTCGCATCCGAGCATGCCGATGCGCAGCGCCAGCCAGTCCAGCGAGTCGTCGCTCGTACGGCACTCGCAGGACTCGTCGTCCAGCGGCTGCAAGGAATCGCGCATCTAGACGGCGCAAGGACGCTCGCCGGTCCGGATAGGCTCCGCGTCCGTTCGCGACCCTCGCGTTCGCGACTGTCAACGACTGTGAGGAGAACGGCATGAGCAGGCTGATCGGCACCGTGGGATTCTTCAACGAGAGCACGGGACGCGGCGTCGTCCACCCCGATTACGAGTTCCAGTCTGCCGGCATCAGCGTCCCGCTCACCCCTGAGGGTGTTGCCAGCACGGACGTCCACGTCTCATCCGGGCTGCGCATCACGTTCACCGTCGGCAACGGCTCGGACGGCCCGCAGGCGATGGAGCTGCGGGCCTACGAGGGCACGGGCGTCGCAGCAGGCTGAACACGCCTGCCCGTCGTGCCAGCCCCGCCGCCGACCGCGGCGGGGCTGCTGATCACTGCACTGGGCCGCGATCCATCCGCGCTCCGGGCGGGGCGGCTACGTCAACTTCACGGCCGGCGATGACCACGATCGCGAGCGCGACAGCTGCGACGCCTGCGACGATCAGCTCGCCCGGCGACGCGGCAGTATGCTCCAGCGAACCTGTTTCGCATGAACCAGCCCATCGGGCCCGCCGCGTGAGAACCGTCCTGCGCACCGTCCGTGTTGCCGCGCTCCAGGCGACCCCCGTCATCCTCGACGCCGAGGCAACGGTCGAAAAGGCCATCGGACTGCTGGGCCAGGCCGCGGAGGCGGGGGCCGAGCTGGCAGTCCTGCCGGAGACGTTCGTGTCGCTCTATCCCTCCAACTCGTGGGCGCACCAGGCGGCGACGTTCGGCGGAAGCGACGAGCTGTGGGAGCGCATGTGGCACAGCTCCGTCGATGCTCCCGGGCCGCTCGTCGACGAGCTCATCGCCGCCTGCCGGTCGCTGCGCATCCACGCGGTGATCGGTGTCAACGAGCGCGAGTCCGAACGGCCGGGGACGCTCTACAACGCGATGCTCTGGCTCGGTCCGGACGGCCTGCTGCACAAGCATCGAAAGCTGATGCCGACGCAGCACGAACGGCTCTTTCACGGGATTGGTCGCGGCGACGACCTGCGCGCCGTCGAGACTGACTGCGGGCGGATCGGCGGGCTGATCTGCTGGGAGAACCGGATGCCGATGGCGCGCTACGCCATCTACCGGCAGGGCCCGCAGATCTGGGTCGCGCCGACCGCGGACGACTCCGACGGCTGGATCGCCCACATGCGCGCGATCGCGATCGAGTCCGGCGCGTTCGTCATCTCGGTTGCGCAGTACATCCCGCGCAGTGCGTTCGGAGACGACTTTCCGCTCGCGCTGCCCGAGCGCGACGTCTTCGGCAACGGCGGGGCGGTCATCGTCGAGCCGACGGGCGGCCGGGTCGTCGCGGGACCGTTGTACGGCGAGGAGGGCATGCTGGTCCATGACTGCGACCTTCGACTGGGGCTGCACGCCAAGCGCCTCTTCGATGTGGTCGGGCACTACTCCCGCGACGACGTGCTCGCCGGTCCCGCCGCGGCTGCGTCGACCGAACCCCGTGCGGTACCCCCGGCGGCCGGCACGGACGCCATCTGACGCTCGGGCGACCCCGACGGTCCGTAGGAGGTCGATGCGCTCGGCGGCGACGGTGCACAGGTGCGTCCAGCCATCGCCCATGTCGAAGGTGTAGGTGAACTGGTCTCCGGCGGCGAGGCGGCTGAGCTTCATATCGCCGGCCAACGTCGAGTTCTCGCCGGGGTCTTCCCATGCGATCGGGCCTTGAAGCTCCTGCTCGTCTCTCGAGGAGCACGAACAGCGTCAGATGCGAGCGATTCCATCTCGCGAACGCGGTGTCGATCGCGTCGCCGAACTGCGCGACCGAGTGGATGCGCGAGGCGGCGAGCTAACACGCCGGTCCCGCACGGAAGCACCAGACAGCTGCTTGCTTACGCGCTCTCGCCACGCAGCGGAAGGTGGGCGGTTCCGGGAGCCAGCGCGACGCGCGCACCTACAACGTCCAGCAGCCGGTCCTAGACCCGATCGGCGCAAGCCGCCGTAGGGCATGCGCAACTTCTGGTCCAGGGGGCACGTTGTTGGTTGATGAACCGGATCTCAGGTGCGCTCGTCGCCGCATTCTTGCTGGCTGTCATCGGCTGTGGTGATGAGCGGCGGAGCGCGACGGCCGAGCCCGAGACGGAGGCGCCCGTCGCACCCTTAACGCCAGCAACCAGCGCCGCCGCTCCCCCTGCGCCACGGGAGCCGACGTCTGAGATCACCGTCCGCCGCGACCCCTCAGGCGGCGATTACCGAGACGGCGGTCGCTCGTGGCGAGGCTGCGGCGCGACCGTCTACAACAGCGAGACCGGCTATGACCTGTACGGCATCTCGGTCTCAGGACCGGCTGAATGCGCCGCGGCCATCACGGTCTTCAAAGCCCTGGCCAAGTACGTTCAGCAGCATCAGACCGAGGCCGACGATTGCTTTCCCGGCTATTGCAACGCTGACGACCGCCAAACGATCGTTGTCGGCTATCGCTGCAAAGCTACCGACCACGGTGACGAGAGCATCTCGCTCTCCATCGTGTGCCACAACGGCAATCGTTACGTCTCGGCAGGCGCTGCCGACGACGAATAGCTCAGTTCTCCGGCCCCAGCAGCCGGTCGGACTGCTGGACGTCCAATGCCGCCAGGTAGCGCCGCGCCGTCACGAGGCTTCACGCGCGTGAGCGCGTTTGACCACGTCACGATCCGCGTCGCAGCCGACGCCTTCTGGGCGGCGGGCACGGCCGCCGGCCACCCCGACGACGGCGCACCCGGCGAGCGGCCGCAGTATCGGCCGGGCTACTACGCCGCGTTCCTGCGCGATCCCGACGGCAACAGCCCGTCGAGGCGGTCCACCACGGCGACGTGGCGCAGCGGTCCGCGCACGGCGTCATCGACCATCTCTGGGTAGGCGCTCGCGGCCACCCGCGTGTTCTACGAGGCCATCGTCCAGCACGCCGACCTGCGGCCACCGCGGACCTTTGCCGAGCACCCAGACCTCATCCAGGTCCGCGGCCCCGACGGCGGCTCGTGCTCGTTTCGTCGCCGACGGGCGGCCGCCCACGCGCCACCTGCATCTCGCGTTCCCGTCCCCTGATCGCGCGACCGTCGATGCCACGCGGCGGCGATGGCCGCGGGCTGCTCCGATCTTGGTGCGACCGGCGAGCGCCCGCGATACCAGCCGGCCACACTACGCCGCGTTTGTGGCCGACCCCGACGGCACGAGCGTCGAGGTCGTCTTCCACGGCCGTTGATGTGCCAGGGCGTGAGAAACGACTCGACGCCGACGACGCTGCACGCCGCCGCGTGACACCTCATCGCGGCCGAAACGGCCACCGAGCCGCACGCGCCGCCCCCCGACAGTCGGGAACTCCCTGCGCGCGGCCTGCACAACCCGGTTCGACGAAGCCGCGTTGAGTCGCTGAAACCGGCATTCGGCGGGCGGAATCGGGGCCTGCTGGTAGAGGACGAGGCGCCACACAGCGTCGTTGTGCCGGTAGACGCGTTCGACATGACGCCGACGAAGGCAGGGTCGTTGCCCTCTCGATAGGCGTTCCCCCTGCGCGATGATCTGGAGTTGAATGAGGCTGCCATGTCGAGAAGCGCTGACCGGCTCCGCTCATCAGATGAAGGGCCGCGAGCGGCGCGGCCAACGACACGAGGAGACCACGATGCCGAAGTATCTGCCCCACGACGAGTACACGCCGCAAGAGCTGGCCGGAGGCCGGACATGACCGTCCTGCGCCTGGAGCACATCGGCATCGTCGTCGACGACCTCGCGGCGGCGACCGCGTTCTTCGCCGCACTCGGGCTCGAAGTGGAGGGCGAGGCGTCCGTCGAGGGCGGCTTGGTGGACCGCATAAACGGCCTGGAGGGCGTGCGGGCGGATATCGTGATGCTGCGGACCCCGGATGGCAACGCCAAGGTCGAACTGGCCACGTACCGCTCGCCCTCATACGAGGGCGACGACGGGCCGGCGCCGGCCAACGCCCCAGGCATCCGCCACATCCTCTTCGTCGTCGACGACATCGAGGCATCCCTCGCCGGCCTGCGAGCGAATGGCGGCGAGCTGGTCGGCGAGCTGGTGAACTACGAGAACAGCTACTGGCTCTGCTACGTGCGCGGCCCGGCTCAGATCATCGTCGAGCTGGCGCAGAAGATCGGCTGATGTGTGTCCGGTTGTTCGGTCAGCAGCACGTCGACAGATACCGCGAAACCGACGGCGAGGAAGGCCACGACCGGCAGGGCAGCACGGTGTTCCTGCTCACCCCTGGACGAACGGACGCCCCGGCGGCGCCGCGGTGATCATGTGTCCCATGAATCCAAGGGCGTCGCTCGGCGTTACGCCGCGCCTTCCAACGTACCGACGTTGATCGTCGCCCGGCCCGGCAAGGTCCCGGTTGCCGTTCCGCTTCCGAGATGTCGGTGCGGCGCCGGCAACGGCCGTACGATCGCTCGGAGCGCCCACGACGATGAGTTCTCGTCTCGCGGATCGGTCACTGATGGCGAAACACACCACGAAGGAAGGGAGAGCACTGGCGAGCCCAAGGGTGGACTCGTCACCGATCATCGTGGGTCGCGCTCGCCCGACGGTCTGAAGCCATGCTGATCTACTCGATGAGCGTCTCGGTGGACGGCTTCATCGCTGACCGCGAGGGCGCGTTCGGGTGGACGACCCCCAACGAGGAGCAGTTTCGTTTCCACATCACACAGATACGCGAGCTTGGCAGCCATCTGTGCGGCCGCAGGCTCTACGAGACGATGCTGCCGTGGGAGACGGATCCGTCGATGCGCGACAACGAGCTCGGGGCTGCGTTCGCCGACGTCTGGTGCGCGATCCCGAAGGTCGTCTTCAGCCGTACGCTCGACAGCGTCCGGGGCAACGCCCGGCTCGCCGAGGCGTCACTGGCCGAGGAGGCCGCTGCGGCGCTCGACGCGACTGACAAGGATGTCTCGATCGGCGGCGCCGGCCTGGCCGCGGCGGCTGTCGAGCTCGGCCTTGTCGACGAGCTGCGCATGTTCCGGTCGTCATCGGTGGCGGCACGCCGTTCCTACCGCCGGTCACTGAAGACATCCCGCTCGACCTGATCGAGACCAGGACGTTCGGCTCGCGCGTGATCTACGAGCGCTACCGGCGCGTCCGCGATGACTCGGACTGACACCCCAACGGCGCGCTCACCCGATGCGCCGGCGTGTGCCGCAAGCGGATCCGTGGGCGGGACGGCAGAGCGGTACTAGTATGCGCGTATGCGGCGCACCACTATCTCCCTGCCTGACGAGCTGGCCGCGGCACTTGATCGCGAAGCTCGCCGTCGCTCGATGCCGGCCTCCGCGATCGCACGCGACGCGCTGAGCGCATACCTCGGGTTCGGCGGCCCCGACGATCGGCGCGAGCTTCCCTTCGCAGCGCTCGGTCACAGCGGCCGCTCTGACACCGCCCGCGAGATGGAAGAGCTCCTCCTGCAGGAATGGGCGCCAGATGCTGGCGGTCGTTGACGCCGGACCCCTCTACGCGGCCGCAGACGCCGACGACGACCACCACGAAACGTGCCGGCGCGTCCTCTCACGCGGCGACCTGCGCCTCGTCGTACCTGCGCTCGTCGTGGCTGAGGCGACGTACTTCGTCGGCCGGCGGCTCGGCGCCGCAGCCGAAGCCGCCTTCCTGACCGGCGTGGGGACCCTCGACGTCGAAGGTCCCGCCCGCGAAGACTTCCAACGCATCGCCGAGCTCGTCGAGCAGTACGCCAACTTCCCACTCGGCGGAACCGACGCCTCGGTGGTGGCCCTCGCGGAGCGCATCGGCGCCCTCATCATCATCACCCTCGATCGCCGCCACTTCGGCGTCATCAAGCCGCGCCACAGCGACGCGTTCGAGCTACTCCCCTAACACGAACCTCTGCCGGGACCTATGCCGTCGGGCACCGGCGTCAGCGCTTGCAGCCCGCGATCAGGCGCGCGATGCGGACGGTCGCCGGTGGCGGGGAGGATCTGTCGCGCTGCACGTGCTCGAGGACCTCACGATCGCTCACTCTGACTCGGAGGACGCGATCGGCGCAGGCTTGCTCGGCGGCGGTCAACTCAAACTCGCCGTCGACCACGCCCTCGATGAGCCGGCCACGTAGGTACGACACGCCGCCGGAACCCGTCCCGGGTGCGTTCAGGCATCCCAGCAGCGTCTGGTCGATCACGGTCCGCCCAGCGGCCTCGCTGCCTCGCCACGCGGCGCGGACGAGCCGATCGTTGTGCGCGCCGATCTTCGCGTCCACGCAGCGCCGGGCCGCACCGACGCGGAGCCCCGGCTCGTTGGCCGTCAGCTGAAGCTGGTGCAACGTGTTGCGGGAGTAGACAGCGCGCATGAAGTCAGTGCCGACGTCGTCGATGCGCCACGTGCCGCCTTGACGCGCGAGCCTGATCGTTCCTCGTGCGCCTGCGAGAGTTCCGCCCGCGAGTTCAACGTTCGCGCTCGCCGTCGCGCCGCGGACAACCACGCTCTGACGCACCCGCGGCGCCAGCGGCCGCGAATGTGGCGAGGGCGCCTCGCGGCGCCGGCAGCCCTGCCGGCTGCCGTACGTGGCTCGCACGTATCGCGCGGTGACCGCCCGCTCGCAGCGCAGCCGCACGCTCCGCGTCGTGGCCCACGCTCTCACGACCCGCTCCGGCGTCCCGGCAGAAGCGTCGTCGCCGGCGTCGTCCGCCGCGCCGCACGCCTGCAGCGCGAATGCCAGCCCAATCGCCGCGAACACGAGCCTTCCGCGCCGCATCACGGCTACAGCCCGACCCGACCGGACACGCATGTCACGGGCCGCCGCTGTATGGCGTCGTCGTGAAGACGTCGACCCGGGCGAAGGGCGCAGCACCCGGTCGAGTTTCGCACGGCGGCGCGATCACCGCGCGCCACTGCCCGCCGTCCTGCAGAACCAACCGCAAGCGGGGCGGATTGCGGCAGAGCGGCGTCGTCCTGTGATCTCCAGCGGTGATTAGCCGGGCCAGGGTGGTTTCGCGCCAAGCCTGGTAACGCTTCGCGTTGCTCGTGCAACTTCCCCGGCAGATGACCAGGCACGGAATGTCCCGCAGCGAGTTCGAGTCCCTGTATGACTTGTCCGCCGAAGCCCTGCTCGGATTCTTTGTGCGCCGGACGGGTGACCCTCACACCGCCCGCGATCTGTGGGCTGAGACGTTCGCCCAGGCGTTCGCTGCCCGGCGCCGCTTTCGCGGGTCAACGCCGCTGCAGGCCGAATCGTGGCTGTACGGGATTGCTTACCGCCAACTCGCGCAGTATCACCGGCGTGGTGCAATCGAGCAGCGTGCGCTGCGACGATTGGCCACCGAGCCGCCAGCCCTCAGTGCGGAAGACGTCGAGCGGCTGCAGGAGCTCGCGGGTCTCGCGCAACTCGGTCACGACGTTGGCGCGGCGATGAGCCGACTCCCCACGGCGCAGCGCGACGCGGTCGCGCTGCGCGTCATCGACGAGTTGTCCTACGCCGATATCGCCAATCGTCTGAACATCACGCCCCAGGCCGCCCGCGTGCGCGTCAGCCGAGCGCTGTCGACGCTGCGAGCCGCAGTCCCCACAGACCGGAGCACACCATGAACCAGTCACCCCCCGGACTCGACGTCATCGCAGTCTTTCGCCGCCAGCTCGCGGAGCTTCCCGAGCCGCGACCCCGCACACCCGGTGCCGCTGTGGTCGCCGCGACCGCCGTCCTGGCCGCGGTCCCGCTCGTGGTGATACTCGCCGGCACCGGCGCGTCTTCGGACGCGCTGGCGATCACCCGCGACTCCACGTCGCTGGAGCTGCGCATCGCGGACGCCTCCGCCGACCCGCAACAGCTGACGCGCGAGCTCAACGAGGTCGGCATTCGCGGCCGTGTGCTTGTCGTCCCGGTCGCACCGGGCGACGCCGGGACGTGGATCGTCGCAGCGGAGATCGCCGGCAGGCGGACCACCTGCATCCCAGTGCCAGGCACGTCATCGACGCAGGAGACCGTCAGGCTCGGCAAGATCGAGAACGCCGGAGCCGTGCTGCGCATTCCGGCTGCCCGCGTGCGCGAGAGCTCGGGCAGCTTCGTGCTTGTCGCGGGCCGCGACGCCCAGCTGGGCGAGCGCACCGTCGACCCCGGATCCCCGGAGGCCGTGCACCGCCTGCTCGACCCGCTGCTAGGCCCGCCGCCCGCGAGCCTACCCTCCTGCTGACCGACCTGGGCCTGGCACCCTCGTCGCCTGGCAGGAAATCACCGAGGGCGCCAACGTTCTCACTGAGACAATGAGGCTACTTCCGACAGGGTCCGAGCATGCCGCGATCCACCAAGCCGCGCTCTTCGGGCAGTCGCCCTTCCGCAAGCGGAACGTCAACCTGGACGGGTTGCCCGATCGGTCCCGCGTCGGTGTCCCAAGGGGATCAGCTACCGGTACCTCATCCGCGTCGACGAGGTAGCGGCCTCCGTCCGGCCGGGGTGGCGTACACCTCCTTCGGCGAGCCGTCGCCGGGCGCTCGCCTGCGCAACGTGGATCCGGACACGAATAGCCGCCAGGAGCGCAGGCGGTGCGGCTCATTCATGATCGTGCGGTGAGTCGAACTACTGCCCGTTCTCGAGCCGTCGCGCTTGTGACTGGCGTCGGCTGCCGTACCGACGACAACGCCTTGCTCATCGAGTTTCCTACGGCGCGCATAGGGGGTCCTCCTCGCGCTCGAGAACGACCTCATGAGCGAGCGCGACGATCGCATGACTTTGCGGGGCGTGGTGATGAACGGCATGAGCGCGCGCTTTCATGTCCGCGAAGCGAGCGACGAATCAGGATCGGAAGTCGTTACGTTGGACTGCGTTCGCCCCCTGCGTGAGGACCGTTGTCTTGCCGAAATTCCGACGCAAACGGTCTAGTGCCGGCTCGGCGAGCAGGGCTTCGTCGAAGCGGGTCGCGGGGACGTCTACGACTGGGTGGATGCGGCATGGGATCTTCCACGCTCGGTCGAGCCGTTCTTAGATCCGGGCTGGGTCAGAGAGCGGCGCCCGTAGCTGCGGGTGCGCTAAAAGTTGGCGCGGGACTCCGCTCACCGAACGCGCAGCGGGCGGCTCCGCGCGTCCCACAGCCGAACGTCAACCGGACGCGTCGTGATGCCTACGTGGAAGGATCGGCTCGTGGGATCTCCGCAGACGTTGAGCGAGTCCGACCGCCGGATCGTTGGGGGTTGGGCCGCGGATTGCGCGCAGCGGGTGCTCTGGCTCTTCGAAGC
>JAJCYD010000039.1 GCA_029263125.1 Solirubrobacteraceae bacterium
CGATGGACACACGTTGCTGTTCACCACCGGAGAGCTCGTGCGGGAAGTTCTCGAGCTTCTGGGTGAGACCAACCAGCTCGAGGATCGCCGGAACCTGCTTCTTGACGACGTGACGGGGCTTGCCGATCACCTCGAGGGCGAAGGCGACGTTCTCGCCGACGGTCTTGTTGGGGAGCAGCTTGAAGTCCTGGAAGACGACCCCGATGTTGCGCCGGTAGTACGGGACCTTCGAGCGATCCATCGTCTCCAGCGGGCGACCGGCCACGCGGATCGTGCCCGATGATGGCTCGCGCTCCTTGATCAGCAGGTTCATGATCGTCGACTTGCCCGAGCCGGTCGACCCGACCATGAAGACGAACTCGCCGCCGCGGACGTTGAACGTCGCGCCGTCCAGGCCGATGTCGCCCGCCGGGTAATGCATGCAGACGTTGCGGAACTCGATGATGTTGCGCGCGTCGGGCGGCAGGTCAGCCGAGCGCGCCGGCGGTTGGATCGGCTGCCCCTGCGCGCGCCGGCGCGCGGCCGGAAGATGGCGCGGGTGGGTCTGTCGCTCCGAAGCGGACATGCTCAAGCACGGTAGCGGGCCGCCCGCGAGGAGGTGGCAGGCGCACGCGGTCTTGCATGGTCCCGCAGGGCGACCGCGGCACGCGGCAGATCATCCATGCGTCCTGATCGACCGCGCCGGTGACCGGCACGTGGGCTACACGGCGAGTGAGTCGTAGGTGTACCACCGGCTGACGTCGAGCATCTGGCGCGGGGTCAGCGAGCTCGACAGCAGCGCGTACATCTGGTCGTCGATGCGATGCCCGAGCAGCGCGGCGGAGGCGCCGGCGGTGGGCACGTACGGCGGGCTCGCCGCGGACGCCTGCTTGGCCGCCCAGATGCGGTCGACGTTGCAGTGGTTGAGATAGAACGCGGGGTCGTTGGGCGATGAGGAGGGCAGCATGTCGCCGCCGATCCAGACGTGGACGCGGTTATGCAGGTGCGGGGCGCCGGCGACGGGCTGCCAGCCCTCGAGGAGGTTTCGAAAGCCGCCGGAGGTCGTCGACCACGGCGACTCGTCGTAGGCGGTCTGCCCCGTCGCGCGCTGCACATCGGAGCGGCGCGGCAGCGCCGAAGCGCTCGTGGCGAACGACCGGCGCAACCCGCGATCGACGCTGCGCAGGCGGTTCTGGACGTCCACGTCGATGAGCACGCGCCAGCTGTCGGGACGGGCGGCGTCAAACGCGAACGGACCGGTCGTGACCGGGCTGCCCTGGCCGCCCATCGCATCCGGGCCCCACAGCGCCGAACCCGGCTGCTGGCCCGGGGCGCGTTCGCCGTCGGCGGCCCAGTCCCAGTAGGGCAGCCCGAAGTCGCGGTCGCCGAGCACGCGCTGGAACTGCAGCTCGAGCAGCAGCATCATGAAGCGATGCCATGGCAGGAAGACCGGGCCGCGGTGCGCGGCGTTGCGGTCTGATTGCGACGGCGGCGTGAAGCGATTCATCGCGATGTGATGCCAGACCACGAAGAGATCCCAGGTGCTGACCTGGCGAGCGGGTCCGCCGATGGCCAGGTCGCTGGTCGTGGGGCCCAGGAACTCGGCCTTCAGGGTCCGCGCGCCCTCGACGTACTGCGTGCGCGCCTGCGACGAGGTGAGGATGTTGCGCCGGACTCCCATCAGCCGTGTCCCGCGTGAGGATCGCCGGAATCGTCGCCATCGCCCGGAGGCTCTCCGTCCCCGACATCCTCGAAGTCGTCGGGAAAGGCGTCGATGAGCTTCTCGACGAGCTCGACGGCCGAGGCGAACCCGAGGTTCGGGATCGCGTGGTAGTGCACCTGGCCGTCGTTGCTCACGCCGAGATGCCCCTCGACGGGTTGGCCGTCGATGCTGATCTCATAGGAGGTGCGCACGACGATGTGGTGGCCTCGATAGGTCGACTCGCGCACGGTCTCGATCGCGCCCGGGCCGTGGTGCACGCTCTCGCCGAGTCCCGCCTTCTCGCGTCCGATGCTCTCGATCACGGACTCGGGATCACCCGACAGGCCAAGGTCGTCATCGTCGTGCACTGTGGGCCTCCTGGAGTGCGGCGGGTTGAGACACACCGTAGTCCTGCACCCTCGGGCGCTGTGTGACGCAGCACACAACTCCGCGAGAGTCGACGCTTGGTCTTGACCATGACGATCAGTCCTTCGGGTTCGGTCCCCGCTGTGGGCCTGCGCCGTCCCCACCGCACCCACGGATGGATGCGAACCTGGGGTGGTGCGGCCCGCACGGGCAATCCGACCTCGCTGGAGCGCAGCCGCCGAACACCGAGCCCTGTCACAGTCGGGCTCGTCGTTCGTTGGATTCACCATGGACGAGTTCGAGCATCGATCCGATCAAGAGCTGCTCGAACGCACCGCCCGCGAACCGCAGGCGTTCGGCGCCTTCTACCGCCGGCATGTCGGAGCAATGCTCGCGTTCTTCAGGCGCCGGACCGGCGACTCGCAGCTCGCGCTTGACCTGACAGCCGAGACGTTCGCGCGCGCCTTGGAGCACGCCGACAGCTTCCGAGCGATGGCCCAGCCGGCCGGCGCGTGGCTCTACACCATCGCCCGCAACCTGCTCACCGACTCATACCGCCGCGGCCACGTCGCCGACGACGCCCGGCGGCGCCTGGCGCTCGAGCCGCTGATCGTCACCGAGCTCGGTTTCGAGCGCGTCGAGGCCACCGCGGACGCCGCCAGCCAGCTCGCCGCCGTCGATCTCGACGAGGCGCTGTCGGCCGCTCAAGCCGACGCCGTTCGCGCTCGCGTCCTGGAGGACCAGTCCTACGAACAGATCGCCGAGCAGTTGCGCTGTTCGCCGCAGGTCGCCCGACAGCACGTCTCGCGAGGGCTACGCAACCTCAAACGACGCTGGGAGAAGCACGCATGATCACCGACGACCCGATCCACGACCTCGAGCGCCAGCTCGTCGCCGCCGCGGCCCTCGAGCGCGCACCGGAGGGAACGTCGCCCGAACGTCGCGCTCGCCGGTGGACGCTGCTGGCCCTTCCGGCCACCGGGGCGCTCGCAGCCAGCGCCATCGCGCTGATCGCGTTCCTTGGCGGCGGCGCGTCAACGCCCCCGCTCACGCAAGCGGCCTACGCCCGGCTGAACCCCAAGGACGGGATCATCGAGCTGAGCTACGACACCCGCTTCCTCGACGGCGGGCGTCTCTACCAGCACGCCCGAACGGAGACCTTCTACAGCGCAACCCACGAGCGATCGGTCGGCACGAGCATCGGGCCGCGCAGCGGACGCGAAGTGCGCTTTCTCGAGGTCGTCCGCACCCCGCGCGACATCCGCTCCTACGAGTCGGGCGCAAACACCCTCACGATCCAGGCGAACTGCCGGCCCTCGACCGCGTCGCCGCGCTCCACCGTCGCCGATCCGATCGCCACGTTCAAGACCCTCATCCAGCGCGACCGCGTCGCGCTACGAGGCACGACCACCTTCGACGGCCGCCGCGTCTCACGCCTCGTGGCCACCGAGGCTGGGCAGCGATTCGTCTACCTCGTCAGCCCGAAGACCGGCAAGCCCGTCGCAATGACGCTGCGTCCGCTGGCGAACCTCGTCCCTGGAGCCCCCTTCACCGGGACCGTCGTTCGCTTCACGTCCTACCGTCATCTGCCGCTCGACGCCTCATCGCGCACGCAGCTCGAGATGCGACCCCACCCCACAGCCACGATCATCAAGCTCGGCAGGTCGCGGTGTACCCCCCGCTAACGGCCGCACGGAACCAGCCGGCGCAGACATGTCATCGACACGGACCACCCGTCGACATCAGTGGCGTTCTGCTCTCGACGTTCGTCAAACGTCCTCGCAAGCGCAAGGTCGACCCGGCGATGGCGCAACCGCGCCGCTCGCTACCGTCTGAGCATGACCACGATCGCCTCCTCCACGCTCGCCAACGGCCTGCCTCTGCACCGCATCGGCCTCGACGGCACGCGCGCGGTCACGATCCTCGTCGCCTTCGACGCGGGCGCGCGCAGCGAGCGCCCCGAGGAGAACGGCATGGCGCACTTCCTTGAGCACCTGGTCTTCAAGGGCGGCGAGAAGTACCCGCACTACCGCGATGTCAACAACACGGCCGAGCGCCTCGGGGGCTCGCTGAACGCCTACACCTCCCACGATCTCGTCGCCTTCCACATCACCGTGCGCGCCGAGGCGGCGATGGACGCGATCGACCTGCTGACGGACTTCGCCGGGCGCCCGCACCTGGATGCCGACGAGCTCGACCGCGAGCGCGGCGTCGTCATCCAGGAGATCCAGCGCTACAAGGACGAGCCGTCGTCGGTCGCCGGGAACCTGATCGACGTCGCCGCCTTCGGCGACCATCCCCTGGGACGTCCGGTGCTCGGTCCCGAGGAGCATCTGCGGACCTTCACGCGCGACGCGATCGTCGCGTTTCGCAACCGTCGCTGGTCGGGCGCGCGCGGCGGGGCGTTCATCGTCGGCAACCTCGAGCACGTCCCCGCCAACGGCGCGGTCGGCGAGCTGTTCGAGCGCTTTCCGTCGCTCGATGCGCCCGGCGCGTTCGAGCCAGCGCCGGCGTTTGCGCCCGAGATCATGATCGAGCAGCGCGACACCAACCAGTCGCACCTGCGGATGTCCTACCGGCCGAAGGTCGACGTGCTCGACCCCGCGCAGCGTGCGGCGATGGCGATCTACGCGACCCTCCTGGGTGGGTCGATGAGCTCGCGCCTGTTCGACGAGATCCGCGAGCAGCGCGGTCTGGCCTACTCGGTGTACGGCGCCTCGCACGCGCATGCAGACGTGCCGCTGCTGCAGCTCGGCGCGGGCCTGGACTCGACGAAGTGCGTCGAGGCCTACCGCCGCATGCGCGAGATCGTCGCCGAGCTGCGCGACGACGGCCCGACGCCGGCCGAGGTCGACCGGGCCCGGGCCTACGCCGCCGGCCGGCGCGTCCTGGCCTTCGAGAACACCAACGCCGTGGCCCGCTACGCGGCGTCGCAGACGATCGTCTTCGGCGAGGCGATCGATCCCGACGGTGCGATCGCGGCACTGGACGCCGTCACGCTCGACGAGGTGCGAGCGGTGGCCGGCGACATCGCCGACACGTTGGCCGTGGCGTGCGTCGGGCCCCACAGCGCCGACGACTTCGACTGAGTCCTAAGCCCGCGGCGTGGGGCAATTCGTATCATCGGTGACGTGACGCCGTCGACGCCGGGCGGGCGCCGGCTGCCAGCCGGGGGCAACCCGCGGCTCGGGCTCGTCCCCGGACTGCTGCTCGTCGGTGCCCTCGCCACGATCGACGCGTGGTTGATGCCGTCCAACGTCGTGATCGCGCTCGTCGTCCTGGCGCCGCTGCTCACGGTGCTGCTGGGCTCGCCGCGCGACGTGCTGGTCGTCGGTTGTGTGGCCTTCCTGCTCGTCGTCCTGAGCGCGCTGTGGCGCCACGATCTGGGGACCACCGTCTACCTCTACCGCGTCCTCACCATCGCGGCGGTCACCGCGCTCACCGGCCTCGTCGCGCGCGCACGCACACACGTCGAGCGCGAGCGCGAGCGCCTGGCGGTCCTGTCGGCGATCGCCGAGGTCTCCGACGGCACGCGAACGCTCGACGACACGGTGCAGTGGCTCAACGACCTCCTCGTGCCGGCGATCGCCGACATCTGCATCGTCGACGCGCTCAGCAGCGGGGAGCTCACGCGCCTCGCGGTGCGGGCCGCCGGCCGCGCCGGCGACAGGACCGCCAGCGCACTGGCGGCCCGCCCGCCGTCGACGCTTGACGCCGTCGGGGATCCCGAGGAGCCCCTGCTGCTGAGCGCGATGGACGACACGATCTTCCAGCGCATGGCGACCGACGAGCAGGACCTGCAGCGCCTGCGAGCGCTCGAGGCGATCTCGGTCCTGGTCCTGCCACTGCGATCGCGCGGACGCCGGCTGGGGTCACTCACGCTGGTCGCCACCTCCCAATCCGGACGTCATTTCGGCAGCGACGAACTGGACTTTGCGGCGGCAGTGGCCGAGCGCGCCGCACTGGCGCTCGACAACGCCGGCCTGTTCAGCGAGCTGGAGACGATGGAGGCACAGCTGACGGCCGCGCTGTCGACGCTCGCCGAGGCGGTGACCGTGCAGCAGGCGGACGGCGGGCTGATCTACGCCAACGACGCCGCGGCGCGCATGATGGGGTTCCACTCTCCGCAGGAGATGATCGCGACCCCCGTCGAGCAGCTCTTCGACGCGTTCGAGGCGACCCACGAGGACGGAACGGCGCTGCGCATCGACGAGCTTCCCGGGCGCCGCGTGCTCACCGGCAACGAACCGGGATCCCTGTTGATGAGGGTCGTCCACAAGCAGACGGGCGTCGAGAGCTGGCGTCTGACGAAGGCCTCCGGCGTTCACGACCGCGACGGCAACCTCAAGCTCATCGTCAACGTCATCGAAGATCTCACCGACGTCAAGCGCGCCGAGATGACCCAGCGCGTGCTGGCCCGCACGGGCGAGTTGCTCGCCGCGTCGATGGACTACGAGCGCACGCTGCAGCAGGTCGCCGAGCTCGCGGTCCCACAGCTCGCAGACTGGTGCGCCGTCGCGCTGCCCGACGATCACGGCGTCATCCGCACGGTCGCGGTCGCGCACGCCGACCCCGACAAGGTCGAGTTCGCCCAGCGCATCGGCGAGCGCTACCCGTCGCAGGTCGATGCTCCGTCGGGTGTCGCGCAGGTGCTACGCGACGGGCTTCCGCAGGTCGTCAACGAGGTCACCGACGAGATGCTCGTCGCCGCCGCGCACGACGAGGAGCATCTCGAGCTGCTGCGCGCGGTCGGCATGCGCGCCGCGCTCATCGTCCCGATGAGCGCCGGCGGCAGGACGCTCGGCGCGGTCAGCCTGCTCAGCGCCGAGTCCGACCGGCGCTTTGAGCCCGGCGACGTCGATCTTGCTCGTGAGATCGCGCGCAGGGCGGGCGCGGCGCTGGAGAACGCTCGCCTGTACACCGAGCGCTCGCACATCGCGCGAACGCTGCAGACGGGTCTGCTGCCCGGGCGCCTGCCGCAGCTGCCCGGCTGGAGCATCGCGACGCTCTACCGTCCGGCCGGCGAGCAGAACTGGGTCGGGGGCGACTTCTACGACGCGTTCGAGGTGCGCGGCGGCTGGCTGGCGCTGATCGGCGACGTCGCCGGCCAGGGCGCCGAGGCCGCCGCCCTCACCGGCCTGGCCCGGTACACGCTGCGCACGGCGGCGATGCTGCTCGACGACCCGCTCGATGCGGTCGGGACGCTGAACGCGGAGCTGCACGCGCGCGAGGAGATGGCCCTGTGCTCGGTGGTCGCCGTGCTGCTGCGCGAGCAGGGCGGCGACGCCACCGCGGAGATCGTGTGCGCCGGGCACCCGCTACCGCTGCTCGTGCGCAGCGGAGACGCCCGGCAGGTCGGCGAGTTCTCGCCGATGCTCGGGGCCTACGAGGTCGACGACTGGAGCCGGACGACGGTCGCCATCGACGCCGGCGACGTGCTCGTGCTCTACACCGACGGGGTCTTTGACACCGTCGGCGCCGACGGGCGCTTCGGCGAGGAGCGCCTGGCGAGCACCGTCGCGGACGTCGGCGATGCCCGCGATGCCGTCAAGCGGATCGACCGCGCGCTGAGCGCCTTCGAGGTCGGCGAGCAGGCCGACGACACGGCCGTTTTGGCGGTCCAGCGGACGACGCCCGGCGCGACCGTGTGAGCGAGCTCAGCTCGCCCAGGGCAGGGGCGCCGTGCCGCGCTGGGCGGTCGTGACGTTGGGCGCGGCGGGGCTGGCGACCACGCAGCGCGTGTTCGAGATCGCAGTTATGCGGCGTGACGCGCCCGCCTCGAGGACGATCGAGTCGCCCGCGGCGGCTCACGGCTTCGCCTTCTCACGCCTGAGCCCCGACGGCGCCACCGCGTCAGCACTGGCCGAGCACCTGGGCATCACCAAGCAGGCCGCGGGCCAGATGGTCGATTACCTGCAGGGACGCGGCTACGTCACTCGTGTCGCCAACGTCCAGGACCGGCGCGTCAAGCTCGTGTGCCTCACCGACCGTGGGCGCGGCTGCATCGAGCTGGGGATTCAGACCATGGACGCGATCGCCGCAGAATGGGCCGAGCGCGCCGGTTGCGCGCCGATCGCCACGACACGCGCGGCGCTGCGAGCGGTGCTCGCCGGCGAGGATCCGGCCAGCAGTCCCGGCCTGCGCCCCGCCTGGTGAGGGTCGGGGCGACCGCGGCCTACGCCACGGGGTTGGAGCGCTCCTGCTGCCCGCAGCTCTTGAAGCCGTACTTCCGGGCCTTCTGGTCGACGGCGTCGCCGATCGCCGTGACGGTGTTGACGTTCATCTCAAGCTCCTGCGCACGCTCCTTGATCGCCGCGTCGGTGCGTGCGGCGGCCAGCGCGGCGGAGGCGTCCTTCATCCGGCGCACCGGGCCTTGCATCGTCGCGACGGACTTGACGAACGTTGCCGCGGCCGCCCGGTCCTTGCCCTTGGGCAGCTCGAGCCGGGCAAACGCGGAGATCGTCGTGGCGTAGATGTCGGCCAGTTCGGCCGTCAGGTCGGCGGCATTGCCGTTGGCCCTGGTCCCCGCGAGGTCAAGGCTGCGCTCGTCGCGCTTGACGCAGATCTTGTCGCCGGCGGCGATGAAGTCCGCCTTGGACTCGATCTTGTCAGCACTTCCGCATCCCGCGACGACGACCGCGGCCGCCGCCAGCACAGCGCACAGCGCACCGGACCTCACGAGATCGCGACCATGCGCTCGATCGGCACGCGAGCGCGCTCGGCCACGTCGGCGGGCACCTTCACCTCGTACGTGGCGTCGCGCAGGCTGTCGCGCAGCTTGGGCAGCGTGATCATCTTCATGTAGGTGCAGGCGGCGCGCTCGTTGGCCGCGACGAACCGCGTGTCGGGTGCCGCCTCGCGCAGTGGGTGCAGCATGCCGACCTCCGTCGCGACGATCGCCGTGGCGCCGGGCTTGGCCTGGCCGGCGTACTTCAGCATCCCCCCCGTCGAGAGCATGTGGACATCGTCGCCGGCGATGTCGCCGGAGGCCGCGTACTCCATGACCGACGTCGAGCAGCCGCACTCGGGATGGATGAGGAAGTCCGCGCCGGGATGCGCCGCGCGCACCTGCTCGATGTCGCGCGGGCGGATGCCCGCGTGGACGTGACATTCGCCGTCCCAGACGTGCAGCGAGCGGCCGGTCCGCCGCTCGACGTAGGCGCCGAGGAACATGTCCGGGCCGAACAGGATCTCCGTCTTGGGCCCATGCTCGCGCAGGATGTGCTCGACCACCGAGACCGCGTTGGACGAGGTCACGCAGTAGTCGGTCAGCGCCTTGACGGCGGCCGTCGTGTTGACGTACATCACGGTGATCGCGCCCGGGTGCTCGGCCTGCCAGGCGCGCAGCTGCTCGGGCGTGATGGCGTCGGCCAGCGAGCAGCCGGCGTCGAGATCGGCGATCAGGACGGTCTTGTCCGGGCACAGGATCGAGGCGGTCTCGGCCATGAAGTGCACGCCGCAGAAGGCGATCGTCGATGCCCGCGCACGGGCGGCCTGCTGTGAGAGCCCGAGCGAGTCGCCGACGTAGTCCGCGACGTCCTGGATCTCGGGCAGCTGGTAGTTGTGGGCGAGGATGACCGCGTCGCGCTCGCGCGCCAGCTCGCGCACCTCGGCCTGCAGGGCAGGGACGTCGTAGAGCTCCAGCGGTGCGGGCGGCGGTGCGGACGGGGCCATTGGAAGCTTCATGGCATCGCCTCCAGGATCAGGGACAGGTCCAGGGCGGGGGCCGAATGCGTCAGCGCCCCGATCGAGATGAAGTCTACGCCCGTCTCCGCGTACGCCCGCAGGGTGTGCAGGACGATGCCGCCGCTGGCCTCGAGCTCGGCGCGTCCGGCGACGTGCGCGGCGACGGCGCGCAGCTCGTCGGGCGTCATGTTGTCCAGCAGCAGCCGCGGCGCGCCCGCCTGAAGTGCCTCGTCGACCTCGGCAGGCGTGCGGCACTCGACCTCCAGCGGCAGGTCGGGATACGCCGCGCGCGCCGCCGCGACGGCGGCGCCCACGCCGCCCGCCAGCGTGGCGTGGTTCTCCTTGATGAGCACCATGTCATAGAGGCCGGCGCGGTGGTTGACGCCGCCCCCGGCCCGCACCGCCGCCTTCTCCAGCGCCCGCAGGCCGGGCGTCGTCTTGCGCGTGTCGAGGATCCTGGCGCCCGTGCCGTCGATCGCGCGCACGCAGCGCGCCGTCAGCGTCGCGACGCCCGACAGGCGCTGCAGGAGGTTCAGCGCCGTGCGCTCTGCCGCGAGCAGGGCACGGGCATCGCCGGTCGCGCGCATAACGGGCGCGGGCGCCACGCGCCACGCGCCCTCGGGGCCGAGGACCTCCAGTTCGACGTCCCCGTCCAGCGCTGTGAACGCGTCCTGTGCCACCTGCAGCCCGTAGACCACGCCATCGGCCTTCTGGATGATCGTGGCCATCGCGCGGGTCCCCGCGGGGACGGTCGCGAGGCTCGTGACGTCGCCGTCGCCGACGTCCTCGGCAAGCGCGCGGCGCATGAGCTCCTTGACCGGCTGTGCGTCAACCATCACGGGCGGCGCAGGATACGGGGCGCGCGTCCGTCAAGATCTGCGTGTGACGATCTGTGGCGACGACCTCGACGCGTGGCTGCCGAGGCCCGAGATCCGCTCGCGCCACCGGCGCGAGTCGACGGCCGACCCGGACGCGCTGTGGCGCGCGGCGCGCGACGTGAGCCTGGACCAGACGCGGACGATCGGGCGCCTCGTGCGCTGGCGCATCCCCGGCGTGCCCGCCGGGCAGAGCTTCGCCGGGCTGCTGTCGCACGATCCGTTCACGGTCCTGCAGGAGGGCGAGCGCTGGTCGATCTCCGGTATGTGCGGGCGCATCTGGACGCTGGCGCGCGACTATCCGCGGCTCGACGGCGCGCAGGCGTTTGCGGACTTCGACGAGGCGCGCAGCGTCCGCGTCCTGTTCGCCCACTGGGTGCAGGTGACCGGCGACGGCCGCAGCGTGCTGTTCAGCGAGGCGCGCGTGCAGCCGACCGACCGCATCGCGACCGCCCGCCTGCGCGCGCTGTGGCTCGTCGTCGGGCCGTTCGAGCGCCTCATCGGAGCCGAGCCGCTGGCGCTCACCGTCGAGCACGCAGAACGCCGAGGGAGCGCCGACGCGCCTTGAAGGATGCAAGTTGGCCGCCATGCGGCGAGTTGGCGGCGATGCGCGGCTACGCTTCCCAAGGGCGGGGTCTTCTGGATGCTGCCCACCACTCTCGTGACACGCATCGCCATCATCGTCAGCGCCGTCTTCGTGGCTCTCGCAGGAGTCTGCTTCGGCACGCTCGCGTGGGCGGACGCCAGCACTGACGACAAGCTGCCCGCACGCGCGAAGATCGCGGGCATCGACGTCGGCGGCATGTCCAAGCAGGCGGCGCTCCAGCGCGTCGGCAAGCGCTTGGGATCACTCATCACGCGCCCGGTCACCATCGAGCTTGCTGACCACGAGTACACGCTGAAGGCCAAGGATGCCGGGGTCCGCGCGGACGTCGAGGGCGCCGTCGAGCGGGCGTACGGCAGCGGACGCGAGGGCTCCTTCATCACGCGCGGCTGGCGCGAGATCAGCGGCGAGGCGAAGCCGACCGACGAGAAGGTTCCCATCGCCGTCGACCGCTCGGCCGTCAACGCGTTCGTCGGCCGCATCCAGCGCAAGGAGCGGCGCGCGCCCGTCGACGCGTCGCTGAGCCTCACGCTGACCAGCGTCACGGTGAAGGAGGCCAAGCCCGGCCGCCGGCTGGCCGCACGCGACGCGCTCGTGGCGCGCCTCACTCGCCGCCTGACCAGCAACACCGAGGACCGCACGATCCGAGCGCGCACCGTCGAGGTCAAGTCGAAGGTCACCGAGGACGAGCTCTTCGACAAGCAGTCGTCCGCCGTGACCGTCTCGCGCGATCAGCGCCGCGTGCGCCTGTTCAAGCGCGGCGACCTCGTCAAGACCTACACGGTCGCCGTCGGCTCCGCGGAGTATCCGAGCCCGACTGGCCACTTCGCGGTGCAGACCAAGCAGGTCAACCCCGCGTGGAACGTGCCCACCTCCTCGTGGGCGGGTTCGCTCGGCGGACAGACGATCCCGGGCGGCGCGCCGAACAACCCGCTCGTCGCGCGCTGGATCGGCTTCGCCGGCTCGGTCGGCTTTCACGGCACCAAGAGCTCGGGCTCACTTGGCACCGCCGCCTCTCACGGCTGCGTGCGGATGGACGTCGACGACGTCATCGACCTCTTCAAGCGGGTCGACATCGGCACGCCCGTGCTCGTCGCCTGACGCGAGCTCAGCTCGGGACGGGCTTGATGATGCGGTGCAGGCCCGCCGCGGCCACGAGCACCGCGGTGACCGACGCGCCGATGATGAGTTTGCGCTTCATCGCCTCACCGTAGCGCGCACACCCTCCGATCAGATCAGGAGCTGCCGCGCTCCAGGCCGGCGAGCGCGCTCTCGCCGCTGAACACCGTGCGGCGGCCGCGCCGGACGTGCAGGCGCACCTCCGATGCGAGGTATTGCGCGGCGGCGCCTTCGAGGTTGCGCCGCTCGGCGGCGATCGGGATCGGCAGAGCGTGGGGCGGCGTGCCGTTGGCTCGGCCTTCGAGCTCGATCGTGTGGCGGGCGGTGCGGGCACGGAAGTGCCACCCGCGCTGCCCGACCTCGACGTGCATCGGATGCAGCGGGCGCACGGCGCGGACGACCTCGCCGCCGACGCGGACGACGAGCGACGTCGACAGGACCTGCGCGCGGCCGATGCCCGCGCGGCCGCCGGCGAACGCGACGCACACGTCCTCGCGCGCGAAGCCGTGCGCCTGGCCCCACCACCAGGCCGGCGGGAAGCCGCCGCGCCCCCAGTTCTTCTCGCCGTAGACCGTGGCGCCGTCGAGGTCGATCTCGCGGCCCTCGATGCATGCCGTGCCGCTGACGCGTCCGCCGAGCAGGTGCGGATGCCAGTACTGGCTGAGCGCGGGGATCGCCTGCGCGGGACCGATGCCGCCGAACGCGCCGCGCGGCCAGTGCACGGCGTCGGAGAAGGTCACGTCGACGCGCGCGTCGACGCCGAGGTCGACATGGAGGCTGCGGGCGTCGGCGTGCAGGCTCGTGTCGCCGTTCTCACCCGCCCACACGCCGATGCCGTGGCGCTCCCCCGACGCGTGCGCGACAGCCACCGAGCGCGTGAAGCCGCCGGGGTGCCCGCCGATCCCGACGGTGCCCCACGTGGCACCGGTACGGTCGCGGTTGACGCCCGCCAGCACGATCAGCACGACGCCGGACGCGACGTGGGTCAGGCGCCAGAAGTAGCCCTCCATGGCGACCCCGTGGTATCCGCGAGGGTCAGCGAAGGGCAGATCGGCGCCGGTTCGTCGGTAAAGAGCGAGCATCCCTGGTCGTCGTAGATCGTGGCAGCGCCACCGGCCGCCCTAATCCCTGTGCGACTGCCGCCAGCGCCCGGATCAGTAACGATGCGCACATGGCATCCGAGCAACTCGCCGAGCTGTTCGCCGGCGGCGCACGACCGCGCGCGTACATCGCAAGCCCACTCGGCTTCTCCGAGGCCGGACGCTCCTACTACGCCGATCGCTACCTGCCGGCGCTGCGCGAGCACGTCGAGCCTGTCGATCCGTGGCAGCTCTCGCTGGCGCGCGAGTTCGAGGATGCCCGCAAGGCCGGCCTGCAACGCGAGTTCGGCCTCGAGGTCGGGGCGCGCAACGCCGACGCGATCCGCGGCGCGCAGCTCGTGATCGCCCACCTCGATGGCCAGGAGGTCGACGCCGGCACCGCGTCAGAGGTCGGCTACGCGACGGCGCTGGGCATCCCATGTGTCGCGATCCGCAGCGACCTGCGCTCCAGCGGCGAGCCGGGGATGAGCGTCAACCTTCAGGTCGAGGCGTTCGTCGTGCTCTCCGGCGGGTTTGTCGCCGCCTCGCTGGACGAGCTCGTATCGCGGCTGGGCAGGATGCGCGCCTGCTGATCGCCCGCGTCAACCGGCCACGATCCGCGCGTCGGGCCGGAAGGCCGCCACCGCGAACCAGAAGCTGAGGTCGTGGACCGCCGCGCGCAGGCGCTGACCCTTCAGCGGACCGGCGACCGCCCGCCCGGTGACGTCGAACACCGACCCCGACGCGCGGTCGCGGAAGCGCCCGTCGCCAGCCGCGACGAGCGTTACCTTGCGATCGCCAAGCTCGCGTGAGAAGACGCCCGCAGTGCCGACGTCGCGCGATCGCTGGATCTCGCCCGCGTCGAGCGCGGACCGCACGCCCGGCGCGAACAGGACGATCAACATCTCGTCGCCGATGGAGACCTCTGCCACGGGATCGCTGCGCAGCCGAGAGAACGCGACGACCGTGGCCCGCTTGCCGCGGATGATCGACACGACGCGCTCCTTCGGCGGCAGCCGAGGATCGGCCTCACCCTCCAGCAGGAACGGCTTGGAATCGGGATCGTCATAGCCCTCGTAGGGGTTGCGTCCGTAGTCGCGCTCGTTGCCCGTGTCGCGCGAGAGCACCTCGCCGGTCGGGTGGCGCTCACGGAACTGCTCAAAGCTCAGCGTCTCGGCTGGGAGCGTGCGCAGCTGCTTGCCCGTCAGCTCGCCGACGACGGCCTCGCCGGTGAGCTGCTGCCACCACGACTCGGTCGCGTCATCCCACATCACGAGGTCGGAGCGGCGCAGGTTGCCGGTCGTGCCGAAGCGCAGCGTCGCCGCGTCGACGCGACGATCGAAGACGACGGCCGAGTTGCACAGTGGGCAGTAGGTCACGGCGATCGGCGTGCCCGCGAGCTCGTCGTTGACGATCTCATGCCAGATCAGGATCTGGTGGGGGTAGGCGCGCGCCTTTCCGCCGCGCTCGACGACGAGGACCGGCTCGCGCTTCTTGAGCCACGTGGAGGCCTCGGCCGGCGACACGAACCTCGGCCGGTCGATCGGCGGGATGCCGTCGCGCGGAGGCCCGCCGGAGGAGAACTCGCCGAGCGGCACGCTGTGGCGCTCGAAGTCCGTCTTCCATCCCTCGCGACTGACGCTGAGCTGCGCGTCACCGTCAGCGCCGGCCGTGCCCGGAGCCCGCTCGTCGCCCGCGCCGCATCCGGCCGCCACCAGTGCGACGGTGAGCACGGCGAGAACCACGTGGCGCGGGGTCATGCTGACGTTTGACCCCGCCCGGCCCCGGGACGGTTCAGGTCGGTCGCGCCGAGTTTTCAGGCGTGCGGCGCGTAGCGGCTGTGGAGCATGAGGTCGTTGCCGTCAGGATCGGTGAACAGCGCCATGTGACAGACCCCCGTGTCGAGCGTGTCCATCGAGAACTCGACGCCCTTGGCCTCCAGCTCGGCGCGCGCCGCGGCGACGTCGTCGACATGCAGCGCCGCGTGGGCGTTCTTGGATGGTTCAAACGACATCCCGAGCTTCTCGGGCTCCCAGATGCCAAAGCACGTGTCGCCGACCCAGAACTCAAAGCGCGCCATGTCGTCCGGGCGCAATCCGAGCGTGTCGACGTAGAAGGCGCGGGCGCGCTCTGAGTCCTGCGACGGAACGGCTACGAAGTCCAGTTTGCTGATCATCCGGCGGACGCTACCAAGGGGAGCTCGCGCCGCAACGGGCGTTAGGTTCCTGACGATGCAGCGCGCGCTCAGCACCCTTGCGGCCGTCTTCTGCGATCCCGGCTCGCCGGCCTCGGCGATCGCGCTGGCTGACCTGCGCGCGCGCTGGCCGCAGCTCTCAGCCGACGAGCGCGAGGCGCTGGCGCCGGTCGCCAGGCTCGCGGCCGCCCGCATCCAAGCCGCTGCCGAGCCGGCCGGCGAGGCAGAAGACAACGCCTACCTCGCCTACCTCGCCTCGATGGAGGCGACCGTCGACGCCGAGGCTCAGGGCGAGGCGCCCCCCTCGCCCCCGCCCGCCGCGACCGCGCCCCCGCCGCCACGCCCGCCCGGCGCCGATCGCGACCCGAGCCCGGCCGCACCGACGCTGTTCTCGACCCAGCCACCGGCGCGAACCCGCGCGCCGCTTGAGAGCGTCACGCCCGAGGCGCTGCTCGGTCTGCTCGGCCTGTCGACGTTTCGCCCCGGCCAGCGCGAGGCGGTGCAGGCCGCGCTGGACGGCCGCGACTCGCTCGTGGTGATGCCGACCGGCGGCGGCAAGAGCCTCTGCTACCAGCTCCCGGCGCTCGCCGGTCAGGACCTGACCGTCGTCGTCTCGCCGCTGATCGCCCTCATGCGCGACCAATGCGCGCGCCTGACCGATCTCGGGCACCCAGCGGTGATGCTCGCCTCCGGCGGCGACGGCGCCGGCAACCGCGACGCGCTGAACGCCGTGCGCGACGGACGCGCGGCCGTCTGCTTCGCCGCGCCCGAGCGCTTTGCCTCCTCGGCGTTTCGTGCGGCGTTGGGTCACCGCGCGCTGGCGCTGTTCGTCGTCGACGAGGCGCACTGCGTCAGCGAGTGGGGCCATGACTTCCGCCCCGACTACCTGCGCCTGGCCTCGGTCATCGCCGAGCTCGGCCATCCGCCGGTGATGGCCTGCACGGCGACTGCGACGCCGAAGGTCGCCGAGGAGATCGTCGCCCGGCTGGGCCTGCGCGAGCCCGCGCGGGTGCGCTCGGGCTTCGATCGCCCCAACCTGTCCTTCGATGTGCTCGCCTTCGACGGCGAGGGGTCGGTGGCTCGCAAGCGCGCGACGCTCGCCGCCGGCGTCGGCATGACCGAGAACCGGCCGGCCGTCGTCTACTGCGGCACGCGCAAGAGCACCGAGGAGGTGGCCGCCCAGCTCTCGTCGGAGGGGCTGGGCGCCGTCGCCTACCACGCCGGCATGAACGCCGCGGTGCGTGCCCAGCGCCAGGATGCGTTCATGCGCGGCGAGGCCGATGTCGTCGTCGCGACCAACGCCTTCGGCATGGGCGTCGACAAAGCCGATGTGCGCTCGGTGTGGCACTGGGCGCTGCCGTCGAGCTTGGAGGCCTACTACCAGGAGGCCGGCCGCGCCGGCCGCGACGGGCAGGCGGCACGCGCCGTCCTGCTGGCGTCGCGCTCAGATCTCGGTCGGCTCGTGCGCTTCATCCGCGAGGCGGAGGTGACCGTCGAGCAGGTCGGCGCGATCGTCGGGCGGCTGCGCGCTCGCGCCGGCGGCGACGGGGAGATCGAGCTCAGCCCCGACGATGATCGTGACCGCATCGCGCTGGCGGTCGCCGAGCGGGCGGGCGCGCTGACCCTGGCGCCGGGCGCCGGCGGGCGCGTCCGCGTGGCGCTCGCGGCCGGCGACCTCGACCATGGCCGAGCGCGACAGCTCTGCCGCGAGGCGACCAACCGCCGCTGGGAGTCCTATCGCTCGATCGAGCGCTACGCGAGCGGCGCCGAGCGCTGCCGCCGCCGGCAGCTGCTCGACCACTTCGGCGACAACACGCCGGCCGCGCCCTCCGGGCGCTGCTGCGACGTCCACGACCCCGTCGACTGGCTGCCCGAGATCAGGGTGGCGCCCACGCGCGGGCGCGGTGGGGCAGGTGCCGGCCAGGGGGCACTGATCGAGGACGGCCCGCCCGTCTCAGACGAGGAGCTCGCCGCGCTCAGGGCGTGGCGGCGCGACCGTGCTGGGGGCAAGCCCGCCTACACGGTCGCCACCGACGCGACGCTGCGCGAGGTCATTCGCCGCAAGCCCCGCACGAGCGACGAGCTGCTCGCGATCAAGGGGATCGGGCCGTCCTTCGTGACCAAGCACGCGGATTCGCTGCTGGAGCTGCTCGCCACGCCGTAGGCCCCCGCCCGCTCGTCAGTCCTTGCGCAGCGCGTGCTTGAGCTTGTCGGCGGCGCCTCCGACGGCGTCCTTGACCTTGCCGGTCGCACGGTCGACCTTGCCCTCGTCCTTGAGCTCCTGGTCACCGGTCAGATCGCCGGCTGCTTCCTTCACGCGACCCTTGTACTCGTCTGCGGAACCGTCGCCCATGTCGTGTCTCCTTGGTGTTGGAAGCGTCGTCTCCACGGTCTACCCGCGATGGCCTCGCGCGCCACGCCCTTCGGCGCATCCCGGTGCGCGATTGCACGTTGGTCGCTCCCGCGACGAGGGTATGCGCAGGTCAGACCCCAAGCAGGAGGTGAGCATGAGCAGTGGCCTTTCGCGGCCAGTCGGGCGGTCTGGGCACACGAGCGCTCGCGCGTGCGCTGGCGCGGACGCGCGATGAGGCTAGGCTGACGTAAGCGATGGCTGACGTCCCGCGTACCGACGCCCCCGCACACAGCGCCGATGTCTCGACCGGCCATGCCGTCGAGCCCGGAGCGGTGCTGTGCGCGCGCACCCTCAATCGCGCGTTGCTGGAGCGCCAGATGCTGCTGCGCCGCCAGCCGGTGGGCGTTGCCGAAGCGCTCGAGCATCTCGTCGGTCTGCAGGCGCAGAACCCGATCGGACCGTACTTCGGCCTGTGGTCACGGCTCGCGGGCTTTCACCCCGACGACCTCGCCGGGCGCATCGACCGGCGGGTGGTCGTGCGCATCGCGCTGATGCGCTGGACGCTGCACCTCGTCACCGCTCGCGACTGCGTGCGAACGCGTCCGATCGTGCAGCCGGTCATGGAGCGGCGCATGCGGGCGCAGTTCGGCCGCCACCTGGCCGACGTCGATCTCGATCGACTCGTGGCGCTCGGACGATCGCTCGTCGAGGCGCAGCCGCACACGCTCGGCGACATCGGTCGCGTGCTGGCCGACGAGTGGCCCGACCAGGAGCCCAGCGTCCTGGGCAACGCGCTTGCGGCCCTGACCCCGCTCGTGCACGTCCCGCCGCGCGGTCTGTGGGGGCGAAACGGCCGTGCCGTGCAGACGACCGCCGAGCGCTGGCTCGGCCTGGCACTCGAACCTGGCGCAGCGCCCGACGAGCTGCTGATGCGCTATCTGGCGGCGTTCGGTCCGGCGAGCATCGACGACATGCGCACGTGGTCGGGCCTGCGCGGCCTCGGATCGGCGATCGAGCGCCTGCGCCCCAGGCTGCGCAGCTTCACAGACGAGCAGGGCCGCGAGCTGCTCGACGTGCCCGACGGTCCGCTGCCGGATCCGTCGGTGCCGGCGCCACCGCGCTTCCTGCCCGAATGCGACAACGTCGTCCTGTCGCATGCCGACCGCTCGCGCATCGTCAGCCCCGAGCACCGTCGCTGCGTCACGGCCCACAAGACGTTCCTCGTCGACGGCTTCGTGGCCGGCACGTGGCGGATCATCCACGGACGACAGGCCGACACGCTGGTGGTCTCGCCGCTGGCTGCCATCACCCGCCGCGATCGCCTCGCGCTCGCTGAGGAGGGGGCGCAGCTGCTGGCCTTCTCCGCGAGCGACGAGGACACGCGCATCAGCGTGCGCTTCCGCGAGCCGTAGTACACACGTCATCATGGCGCGATGCGACGCGTGAACCTCGCCGATCCGCCGATCGCCTACGACGAGACCGACCCGCCGGGCATGCGCTCGGGAATGGCACGCTTCGGGTCGCTGCTGGGCGCCGAGCAGACCGGCGCGTCGCTGTACGAGCTTCCGCCGGGCGAGGCGCTGTGCCCGTACCACTACGAGTACGGCGAGGAGGAGTGGCTGCTCGTGCTCTCCGGGCGCCCGTCCGTTCGCCATCTCGACGGCACCGACGAGCTGGCGCCGCTTGACCTGCTGTGCTTCCCTCGTGGCCCCGGCGGCGCCCACCAGGTGCGCAACGACTCCGCCGCGACCGCGCGCGTGCTCATGTGGTCGACGGTCGTCCTCCCGACAGCCACGGTCTACCCCGACAGCGACAAGATCGGCGTCTGGACCGGCCGCGACGAGGACGACCTCGTGGTCCGGCGCTCGAGCGGCGTCGACTACCACGACGGCGAGCCCTCGCCGTCGTGATCGCAAGCCGGCTGGCGCCGTTCGGCACGACGATCTTCACCGAGATGTCGGCGCTGGCGCAGCGCACCGACGCGGTGAACCTCGGCCAGGGCTTCCCCGACACCGACGGTCCACGAGAGATCATCGACGCCGTGACGGCGGCGATGGGCGCCGGCGCCAACCAGTATGCCCCGCTGCCGGGCGTGCCCGAGCTCCGAACGGCGATCGCCGAGCATCAGCACCGCCACTACGACCTGGACGTCGATCCCGACGACGGCGTGCAGGTGACCTTCGGCGCGACCGAGGCGATCGCCGCGGCGATGCTCGGCCTGCTGGAGCCCGGCGACGAGGTCGTCGTGCTCGAGCCCTTCTATGACTCCTACGCGGCCACGATCGCGATGGCCGGCGCCCGGCGCAGGCTGGTGACGCTGCACGCGCCGGACTTCGCTGTCGACGTCGACGCGATCGCGGCCGCGGCGCCCGGTGCACGGATGCTGCTGCTCAACTCGCCGCACAACCCCACCGGTCGCGTGCTGACGCGCGCCGAGCTCGAGTCGATCGCGCGGACCTGCGTGCAGCACGATCTGATCGTCGTGACCGACGAGGTCTACGAGCACCTGGTCTTCGACGGCGAGCACATCCCGCTGGCGACGCTCCCGGGCATGTCCGACCGCACGCTGACGATCTCGAGCGCCGGCAAGACCTTCTCCTTCACCGGCTGGAAGATCGGCTGGTGCAGCGGGCCCGTGGAGCTCGTGTCCGCCGTGCGCTCGGCGAAGCAGTTCCTGTCGTTCGCGGGCGGCACGCCCTTTCAGCACGCGATCGCGGGCGCGCTGCGCGACGTCGAGCGTCACACCGCGCCGCTGCGCGAGTCGCTGCGCGCCGGCCGGGACCGCCTCTGCGACGGGCTCCGCGAGGCGGGCTTTCAGCTCAGCGTCCCCGCGGGCGGCTACTTCGTCAACGCCGACGCGTCCGCGCTCGGGGCCAGCGACGCGCGCGAGTTCTGTCGCGAGCTGGCCGAGCGGGCCGGCGTCGTGGCGATCCCCACGAGCGCGTTCTACGACGACGCCGAGGCCGCAGGGGGGCTCGTGCGCTTCACGTTCTGCAAGCGTCCGGAGGTCATCGACGAGGGCGTCCGGCGCCTCATCGCCATGTCGCGCTAGGTACGGTCCCGCGCCATGGCGGACATGAGCGGCACGGCGAGCACCGAGATCGACGCCCCGATCGACACCGTATGGGCGATCGTGCAGGACGTCGAGGCCGCTCCCGGGTGGCAGAAGGGCATCGACAGCATGCGCGCCCTGGACCGCGACGGCGAGGACCGTGCGACCCGCTGCGAGACGGTCACCGACGCGAAGGTCAAGGTGTTCAAGGCCCGCATCAGCTTTCGATACGAGCCGCCGACACGCCTGAGCTGGACCCAGGAGCAGGGCGACCTGAAGTCGATGACCGGCTCATGGCAGCTGGAGGATCTCGGCGAGGGGCGCACGCGTGCCACCTACCTGCTGCAGGCCGATCCGGGAGCGCTGATCGGCCGCTTCCTCAAGGGCGCGCTGGAGGAGAAGATGCGCGCAGTCCTGATCGACGCCCGTCCGGTCGAGCTGAAGGCCCGCGCCGAGCGGGCATGAGCCCCGGGTCAGGCTCCCGCGGGCTCGCGTGGCGAGGGATGCTCGGGCGTCGCGCCCCAGCTCTCGCGCGCCTGGTCGAAGTCCGCCCAGTCGATCGGCGAGCAGCCCGTCGGCTCGGGCGGCGCGGGCGGAATGGGGTGCCGGGGCCAGCCTCCGCCACCGCCGCCGCCGTCCTCGTCGCCATCGTCGCGCTTTGATGAGGACCGTCGCGACACGGCAACCCACAGAAACGTGCAGACCACGAGCAGCACGGCGACGAACAGGAGGGCGTTGAACACGAGCACCATCTTGGGCCATTGTGGTGCCCAGGCGCCTCATGATCAAACGCCAGGGGACGCACGATGGCATCGCTGCCCTCGCGATCTGGACGAACGGACCCTGAAACGGGCCGTCTACTCGTAGACGACGAGGTCCGGCGGCGGCCCGAGATCCAGCACCGCGCCCGGCGACATGAGGTTCGTGTCCTCCTCGTAGAAGAGCTTGAAACCGTCGTGGAAGCGCGGCATGTCCTTGGTGAAGGCGTCGTACTTGGAGATCTTGTTGGCGCGATCGCCGAAGCCGTCGACGTTCAATGTCATGGCCAGGCCAGACTGCGACTGCAGCTGCTCGCGGTCCTTGATCATGTCGTCGGTGAACTGATGGATCACGAAGAGCTTCTCGGGCAGGTCGTGCTTGACGACGAGGTCGGACACGTAGGCCGCCACCTCGTTGATCTGCTCGGCGGTCACCGAGCCGATCGTCTTGCCCGGGATCTCCTGGTCGCCGACGTGCCATTCGGGATCCAGCGCGAGGCCGACGTCGGGCTCAAGCAGCCACCGCTGGAGCCGCTGGGTCTCGCTGAGGAAGTCGGCGCGTCCAGGCTGGATGTCGAGCACGAGCAGCGCCTTGGCCTTGCGCGCGGCCGCCAGGTAGCGATCGATCGTCGCGGCCGACTGCTGCATGCGGTGCATGCCGTCGCGCCCCGCGGCCGCGGTGGCGATCGACGAGATCAACTCGAAGGCCGGGAGCACCGGTCGCGTCTTGCGCTCATAGGGTTCGGCGGCCCGGCGCAGGCGCGCCGCGGCGCTCGCCGGAGTGCCGATGCCCAGCGCCCCGAGGCGCGGGCTCTGCGGGGCGCCGTAGAACGCGACGACGCGGTGCTCGGGGAAGATCCGCCGGCCACCACGCGGCAGGCTTGGGACGCTGGGCGTGGTCGTCGTCGCGACCTCATCCGCGCCGGCGGGGGTGTCGTCGCCGCAGGATCGCGCCGCGAGGAGGGTCGCGACGAGCACGACCGCGAGAACGCCGGCGGCGGTCGCACGGCGGCGCACGTAGATGGTTGGCGGTTGGCCGATGCGCACGGGATTGGAACCGATCGTCCGCGCGGAAGCGTAATGGGTCGTCCATGTGACTCATGTTCGCGACCCGCGGTGCCGAAGAGCAACGAGTGCATCGGTACGAACAGATCTCGATCGACACCACGCGCCATCGGATCGTCGGAGTCGCCACGCTCGCAAGCGACGGCTATCGCAGCCGGCTGTCGGATCTGCTGAACGCTCCCGAGCGCGACTTCCTGGCGTTGACCGATGCCACCGTGCAGCTGCTCGACCGCGACGAGGTTCCCGTGCACATGGACTTCATCGCCGTCCACCGCCAGCACATCATCTTCGCCGTGCCGCTCGGCGAAGTCGCCGAGCCCGTTCCCGGCGACGGCGACGGCGACGGCGACGGCGACGGCGACTGAGCCTCAGGTCACCGCGATCTCGCCGCCGAGCGCGAACGGCGCGACAAGGTCGAGCCGATCGCCGCTCCAGAAGCGACCCGGGTCATACCAGCTCGCCGGCCGCGTGCTGGGCAGCAGCCCCATGTGCTGGTAGGTGGTGGCGACGAGCTCGGCGCAGTAGACCTCCTGCAGCGACGTGCTGCGGCGAAACCTGCCGGTGACCCATCCGCGCACGAGTCCCAGGCCGGTCGGGAATGCGCGGCCGTCGAGGCGCTGGATGATCTCCATCAGGCGGTCCTCGTGATCGCGCTCGATCGTCCCCTCCAGCTGGCGGACCCACGCGCGCTGGTCGTAGCGCTCGTTCCACGTCGTGACGGCCTCGCCCAGACGATGCAGCTGCACCCCGCGTTGGTGCTCGCCGGTCCAGACGTCCGGCAGGGAGCGCCCGAGCTCGGCGTGCCACAGCAGCGGTGGCAGGTCGTCGATCGCGACGACCATCCCGACGTGGTTGACGGGGCTGTTGGTCAGCGTCTGGATGGCGCGGTCGGCAAGCGAGCGGCCGCGAAACAGCCAGACGTCGCCCGTGGAGGCCGCGGCGACCGCGTCGTGTAGAGCAAGCCCGCTGACAGACATTGCCCGTAACCTACGCGCCGATGCGCGTACCCGGCATGAAGCCGTCAAAGCGACGCATCGCCCGCCCGGGCTGGAAGCTTCTCGGTCTTGCGGGCGTTGCCGGTGTCGCCGCGACCGGTGTCGCCGTCGCCCGCAACCGTCGTCTGCAGAGTGACCTTCAGCCCGACGAGCTGCGCGAGCGCTTGCATCGGCGCCTTGAGTCGGCGCAGGACACCGGGACGCCCCCGGCACCGGCCCGGCCGGGAGCGTCACCGTAGATGGTCGTCGGGGCACGTGCCGAAGCCACACGATCGTTCTCCGGATTCCGGCCGATGACAGCGCAGTGTCCAGGCGAGCCGGAGCAGCCGTGAGTGTCGACGCGCCAGCGGTGCGGATACCAGGTTGGGGAGGCAGCGCCGGCGTGCACCCGCCGGCTGCACGTCACGCCTCGGGCGGCGTGTCGCGACGCGTCAGGGCTCGGTCGAGTGCTGCCTGGATGACGGGCACCCAGATCGCGTAGCCGGCGGCCGACGGGTGAAAGCCGTCGGCCGCGAAGAGCGACCGGTCGGCGCGAAAGCGCCGGCCGGTGAGCTCGGCGATCGGCGCCAGCACGAGATCGCGTTCGCGCACCACCTCGCGCACGACATCGGTGAGGTGCCGGCCGCGCCAGCCGGCGATGGCCCGCAACGGCTGCGGGATGCGCGGCGGCGCACCCATGTCGGGCGATCCGGTGACGACGATCGCGACCTCGCGGCGCGCGTCGCGCAACCGCTGCACGATCTGCTCGAGATCGTCGCGGACCGATCCGAGCCGGGTCAGGCCCGTGACGTCGTTGGCCCCCGCGGACACGAACACCACATCGGGCGCGATGTCCAGCGCGGCCGGCAGCTGATCGCTGCGCACGTCGCCCATGCGCGCGCCGGAGACGGCGAGATTCGTGAGCGTGACCTGCCGGTCGGCGGCCAGACCGCGGGCGGTCAGCACGGCGATGCCACTCTCGTATGGGGCGCCACGGCCGGCCGCCGTGCTGTCACCCAGCACGACGTAGCGCAGCGAACGCCTGGCGTCGGGGTCGCCGAACGTCCGCGGCGCCTGAGAGGGCGCGCGGTATCCGTCGTCCGGAACGGTCTGTACGGCGATCAGTGCCTCGATTCCCAGCAATGCAACGAACGCGAGCATCGCAGCCAGCACCCCGGCGAGGATCCGCCGCACGGCGCGGACGGGCGCCGACCGCCCGCCGCAGGTGCCCGTCCGCCCGTCGGCCGAGCGTGGAGCACCCTCCTCGCGGCGCGCCAGGGCGCGCGCGATCCCTTCGAGCACCAGCAGCATCGCGAGGCCGATGACCGCCGCACCGAGGATGTACACCGGCCACGGACCCAGCGGATCGAGGATCGAGCCCGTCGAGGGCATATTTCGCAGGAACATGTAGTTGCCGCCGGTCGCCACGGAGCCGATGGCGGCCAGTGCCGCGAAGGCGGCCGTCAGGCCGTAGACGCGCCACACCGCCCATCGACGCGGCAGCAACCGCAGGCCGAGCACGAGCAGACAGGCCGCGACGATGACGCCGCCGTGCGTGGCGAAGTACGTGAAGTACAGGACGTCGGGGAACGTGTCGGGCAGGTCGGGGGTGAGCAATCCCTGCAGCGACGCGCTGAACGCCCAGAAGAAGACGAGCTCGGTCAGCAGGCCGGCGCGCGGGCGCCACAGCGCCGCGATCGAGACGAGCGTCACGGCGTCTGAGAGCTGCAGCGGGAGGTTGCGGCGCGCGCTCCACTCGCCGCGCGCGACGTAGGTGATCTGCTCGATGACGAAGCCCGCCAGGATCAGGATCGCCAGGGCTCGCGCGATCTGCAGGGTGGTGGGCCTGCTCAGCCGCCGCGGCGCCGCGGCCAGCACGAGCGCGGCGAGCCCCGTTGCCGCGATCGCAGCCATGTGCTCGGGCGAGAAGAGCCGCATCGGGATGGGCGATCGTGGCAGGTCGGCCGGGTTAGGCTGTGCGGCATGTGCCGAAACATTCGCCAGCTCTACAACTTCGAACCGTCCGCCAGCGCCGAGGAGGTCCACGGCGCCGCGGTGCAGTACGTCCGCAAGATCAGCGGGTTCACGAAGCCGTCGGCCGCCAACGCGCAGGCGTTCGAGCGCGCCGTCGCGGCCGTCGAGGAGGCCTCGACGATCCTGCTCGGCGAGCTCGTCACCAACGCCCCGAAGAAGAACCGCGAGGTCGAGGCCGCCAAGGCGCGGGCGCGTCGCGAGCAGCGCTACGCCGCGTAGCGGCTGGGTCGTGCTGCCGGCATAGCGCTACGAATGCGTGAGCTAGGCTGACACGGTCGCCGAGATCACCTCCGCATCCAACGTCGATGACGCGCTGTCGCTGGCGGTGGGCTGCACGTTCGACCTTGAGACGACGTTCCCGATCCCCGCGATCGTGCAGGTCGCCCCGGATCCGAGCCCCGGCGTGCGGATGGACAGCGAGACCTGGGAGACCGACTGCGGACACCACGGCTACGTGGATCTCTACGGCAACCGCTGCGAGCGCTTCGAGATCGCGCCGGGCACCAGCCGCATCGTCTACGAGGCGCGCCTGCTGCTCTCCGAGCCCGCGGACGTCATCGATCACGCGGCTGAGGAGACGCCGGTCGCCGAGCTGCCCGACGAGACGATCGCCTTCGTCATGCCCAGCCGCTTCTGCCTGCCCGACGAGCTCGGCCACGAGGCATGGCAGCGCTTCGGCGGCCTGCAACCGGGATGGGAGCGCGTGCAGGCGATCGTCGATTTCGTCCACGGGCACCTGGAGTGGGAGTCGGGCGCGTCGAATCCCTGGACGACCGCGGCCGATGCCTACCGCGCCGGCCAGGGTGTCTGCCGCGACTTCGCCCATCTCGCGATCACCTTCTGCCGCGCGCTGAACATCCCGGCGCGCTACGTCTTCGGCTACATCCCCGAGATCGACTGCCCGCCGCTGCTGGAGCCGATGGACTTCGCCGCCTGGTTTGAGGCCTACATCGGCGGTCGGTGGCACACCTTCGACGCGCGCAACAACATCCCGCGCACCGGCCGCGTGGTGGTCGGCCGGGGTCGCGACGCCGTCGACGTCGCCCTGATCACCTCGTTCGGCCCGCTTACGCTCACGGGTTTCGAGGTGCGCGCGCAGGAAGTTCCGGCCCAGTAGGACGCTCGCGGCCGTGGTGCAACATGGTGCGACCTGATCTCGGGCGCCTCGTCGAAGAGGGAGCGCGAGCTCGACTGGAGCGGGCGCGTGTGAGCTCCGACGCGACGCAAGCCGCGCGACACCGCTTGGCCGACCGCGTTCGCGAGGGATCCCTCGACCAAGACCCCGAGGCAGCCGATCGCCTCAAGCGACTTGGCCTCGTCGAGACGTGACCGACGTGCTTGTGCTCGATAACTCCGCGTGGGCACGCCTGTCGTCGCCGCGCTTGCCGGACGCACGGCGCACCGAGATCGCCGAGATGATCGAGCACGGCACGTGGCCGTCTGCGCTGCGTTCCTGCTGCAAGCAGGCTGGTTAGGAACGACGGACGGGGGGCGGATTCCAGCGAGCGTTGCAACACCACTGCGATTCGAGGGGTGCGATGCGCCGGCAACGACGTGTGCGGAAGGGCGGGGTCCAGGCTGAGAAGCAGGAGCTGTTCGCGCGGCTGATCTCGCAGGGGATCAGCAACT
>JAJCYD010000040.1 GCA_029263125.1 Solirubrobacteraceae bacterium
CCCTTCTCCGCGCGCTTGCCGTTGAGTGCCTTCATGCCCTGGTTGATCAGCCCCATACCTGGAATCTGCGATGTCATGACACTCGTAAAGAGCCCGAAAACCTGGTTCCTGGTCTTCATGGACTTTTCGGCTTTGGCTATCTGGGCTTTCGTCATCCCAGGTCTAGCCACAACATCGGGAACGATTCCCGGGATACCGATGTTTCGTTCGCTTATGAAGCCCTTTTGAGCTCGACTGGTAAATCCAGTGGGCTTGCCGGTTCGCGAGCTGCGGGATTTGCCGGACTTCGAGCCCCTGCCTCCACCCCTGCCTCCACCAGTCCCGGAAGGCCCGCCTTGCCCACTTGGCCCGGGATCGTTTCCAGAAGAGCCGGAGCCCGCCGAACCAGAACCTGGGCCGTCCGCTGATCCTACCATATCAAATTCCTACGCTGTCATTTCCAAGATAGTCAAAGTGGTTGTAGCAACTCCACCAAACAGCCGCCCGGCGTTCACGCCATTGATCGTGACGGTCGCCGCGGTGCCAGGTCCGACGAAGACCTTGAACGTTGTGGCAATCGTGGTTCCCGCCGCCATCTCGTGAACAAACGTGGTCCGCCGCTGTTCGTTTACCTGAGATTCGCTAGACGCTGTGGCAGCCAAAGCCGCTTCCGTGGAGTCCTGATATAGAGCAAACCCAATCGCATTCGCCGCGCTCGAACCGTAAATCGGACAACTGAAGGTTATCAAAAGACGGTTCGTCGCGGAGCTTGGCGTGATGGATGCCGTGAGCACGGACGAGCCATCGGTTGATTGCTGTGGGATAGTGTCATCGACAGGCAAGACAGTGGTGTGGGTTGTCATTGAAACCGTGGTGGAGGCAACCCGTTGCAAAAGACCGGTCGCCGCAGCCGGCAACGGAATCGGGTTCGTCAGGACAAAGAGCCCCAGCGAGCTATCATAGACCACCAGTGCAATATGACCGACCGGAAGCTCACCCCCGGCAAGAGCCGCGAGCGCTCCGCTGGAAATAGTCTGGATTGCCTTCGCACCTAGGGAATTTACGTTGAGCGTTGACGCCCCTGTATTGGTCGCTGAGATCACAACCTTGAACGTCTGGCCATCGGCGTAAGCGATAACATCGGCTGCCACAGAAATCACATAGGCGTCTGCCGCACCGGTATCGTCCGCATACCCCATGGTGTTGTTGTTCAGCAGCGTCAGGAGGGACGTGTTGATGCCCTCCACGGCCGTTTTCAAAGGGTTGGTCAACTTACCTAGGACGGTTGCCCACTTCCCTCTATTGGCCTCTGTGGTGGCTCCATCGTCCGTGGGGGGGCTGTCGTTGTAGCTTGAGACAGGAACGCTTGTGTAGTTACCCATTTACTGAACCTCGGCTCCTGATGTTCTGGCTCCCGCCGCGCCAACAGCTCGGGCACGGCTTGACCTGGCGGCGCCACCTGCGGCCCTCTCGTTGAGAGCATTAAGATTGAGCAAATTAGCCGCGCCGCCCGGGTTTGTCGTGAGATCCGCCACCTCGCTGGCGACGGCCGCGCTTGGCGTGTTCAGTGCTCTTGCCCCTCTCGCGATCGTGGAGACGGCAGCACCGCCCGGCCCGCCCATCACGAAATCACTCGTGATCTCTGACGCAAGCTTGGGGATCGACCCAAGATCGGAAACCTCCTGCGCCAGGGGCGTGGTACGAGAACCGGAGATGGTTGCGTTCCGTGTCGCGGCCTGACGGGCTTGGACGCCCATCATCAAACTGAACTTTCGGAACTCCGTATCGTTCGGGAAAAGCGTCTTCAGTTTGTTCCTGATATCAGGTGTTCCGAACATCCTGCGGACCAAATTAGCACTGTCCGGGGTTGTGTCGATAATCTGTCTTAATTGCCGGGCGGCGCCAACCCGGAACATATCTTGTTCGGCAGGAGACAGAAGCGCCATGATCCTGGGTAGCTCGTCGGCGTCGGTCTTGATAAACTGCCTTCCAAGCTTGACGGCGTCCAACATGGCGCTATCGCCCGCGAAGGATTCGAGAGCGTCACCATAGATCGGAACCCTATCGGTGATCTCCTTGCGCAGCCGGGCACGGACCTCGTGAGCGTTGAAGGCCCGGTTGCCCCTGCCCAAACGGGTTGCCTCATTTGCAGCATCACCAACCACCTTGTAGGCCTGATCCAAAACACCGATATCCGTATCCGCCATATCAGCAAACTGAGGTAGCTTTTTCGCCTCTCTGATTGCAGCCTTGACCGGTCCGGCTTTATCGATGAATTCCCTTAGGGAATCGTCGCCAATGTCTCCAGCGTCAAACGCAGCCCCATACAAGGGATCAGCCGCTTCCTTTCTACGTCTGGTGATGTCGTCAACCGTGGATACGAAGTCATCGCTTGCAATGGATTCCGCCACGTGTTGACGCATCCTGGCTGCCTGCCCGGTGATCCTCGCGCTCAGTCTTTTGGCGATCTTCTGCTTTCCAGGTCCTGGCACTGAAGCGGCAGCAGCCGTTATGCCGCGCACGTTCTCTCCCGCCACGTCTGCTAGAACGGTGCCCTCTCCAAACTTCTCGATTCTCGCCGCCGCCTCTTGGAGCGTCAAACCGTCTTGCTGGATCCTACGGTTGACAAGATCCGCAGCACGGTTCTTTGGGGTCACGCCGAGCCGCCTAACGCCGGATGTAACCGCACGAGTTGCCCCCTCCGCTACAGGCCCGGCAACACCACCCACCGCCGCGCCCGTGGCAGCTCCTACCAGTCTATCCTCAATGCCACCCTCGGCGTTCCCAGCTCCAGCAGCAGCCCCTTCCGCCGCGCCAACCAAAGCCGCGCGACCAGTAGCGGCAAGCTTACCCGTGCCCTGAATGACCTTCCCGGCACCGGCCAAAAGCTTAGGTGCTGTCAGTGGGGCTGTGGCGATAGCGCCGACGACTTCGCCCGCAATCTTCACGGCTGGGTTGATCTCGTCGTCTCGTTTCCTTTGAGAGGCGAGGTTGTCCTTGAACGACACGCCCTTACCGGTTCCGAACAGAGTATCCATGGCACCGGCGAATTCATCCGCAAGCCCAAAAGTCGCGCCACTGGCAACAGATCTCCCGGCATCATCGATTGCCTTCAGGCCAGCCAAAAGCCGATCCATGGCAACTGATTTTTGTAGCTCTTCCTTACTTGGCATTGGCGTTTTCCAATTCGTCAAACCTGTCGAGCAAAGCTTGTTTCTGTTCCGCCGTCAGGCCATCAATCGGGATCTGGTTAGCCTCCGCTTCGGTCATCTCGCTGATTGGCTTACCGCCGATCTGAGCTGAGTTGGCTGGCTGTCTCGCGGCCGGAACCTGTTCGTCAGACCCGAAAGGAATAACCACCTCCGCGGGGTCGAGCCCGAGACTTGTAGACAGTTCGGTAAAGCTTGCCTCCAACTGCTGTTGTGTTTCCTGCCGGGCGGCAAACAGCCTGTTTGCGCGATCAACGAAATCAGGCCTCTGATCCGGACCCAGCCCGTCACCGTCTAAAATTTGGTTGTATATGGTTCTGATTCTTTCTGGCACACCGGCAGCTTTCTGAGCAGTGGCGAATTCACCCTCTCTAACGGTTGACCCAGGGTCGAGCATCTTCATAAAGGCGAACACCAAAGAAAGATCACCCGCCGCAGATGGATCCGCGGCAGATGCCTTAACCGTATTGAATGCGTCCCTGACCGTGATAAACGGGCCGCTCAGTTTCGTATATTCCTGCCGAACACCGCGGATGTCCGTGAGCTTTGGTTCCTCGCCGACCTGTTCCGCTTTCACGGCCTCGGAGAAAGCCTCGGCTTGCGGGCTATCCGCGCCGAACATCCTAGACGCCAAAGCCTGATCTTCGATCAGCTTACCAAGGTCGGAACTGAAGCCAGCAGCCGGCTGGACACTTTGCCTAGCCTGCGCCTGTGCAAACGCAATCTTCCGCGCCTTTTCGACTTCGGCATCTATGGTCAAGGGGGCTTGCTGTATCTTGAATGCCGTCTGAGCCGCGTCGGCTGGAGCAACGCCAGCGTCTTGCAGGGCATCTCTTTGCGCGGTAGCCCCTGCGACTTGAGTTTTGCCCTTGATCACCGCTTCCTGTTCAAGGGTAGGCGTTCCGGCAACCTGGGAATCAAACCGTCTCAAGGCTAGTTGAGGATCCGCCACGCCAGCGAACTCAGCCGCCATGAGGGTTTGCTCCATCATCTGTTTGATCTGGGCAATTTGTTCCTGAGCTTCGGGAGTTCCAATCCGCTTCAGGTCCTGAGCCATCTTGGTGAAGTTATCCACCTCTTTCTGGACTTCCTCGCGGAGCTTTTGCTTGCGCTGGCGATCGGCGTTCTCCTCCTCGATTCCAAGACGGCGCTCATCGAGACCGACCCTGCGGCTCTGCAAGGCCCTGTCTTGCCGGGCTTGCTTTGCCTGTAGCCCCGCACCGGCCGCGATACCAAACGTATCAACCATGGGTCATCCTAGAAAAACGTTGTGCCAGATACGGCGGAAGTGTCGAGATTGAAGACATCGGATCCGGACCCTCCGGCAAGATCAGATCCGCCACCGAAGATGGAGCCAAAATCAAAACCGCCCACGGCATCACCGATACTGCCAGCGGCATCCGAGAAGGCACCGCCGCGGCCTCTTGCGCCCTCTGCCAGGAGTTCCTGTTGAAGCCTATCGTTCGTTGCAAAGGACGACTGGAGCCCCTGAGAGATGTCGTTCGTCAGTCTCCCGATCTCCAGGAACCGGTCGAACTGCTCTTCCGAAATGCCGAGGTTCGCAAGGGTTCTGTCCACCTGCTGTTGAGATTCGGCAATCGCGGCCTGCTGATCTAGACCGGTCTTCTCGAGTTCGGCCTGAATCCTGGTGCGCTCGCTATCGAGGCTCAACTGTCCAAGGCCCAGGAGCGAGCTCGTTTCCAACTGACCCAACTGGAGTCTGGCGCCAACCTCGGTTTGGAACTGCTGGAGCCTCGCGGAGACTTCATCGTTGATCCTCTGCAAGCCGAGGTTCACGGTTTCGAACTGATTCGTAAACTGCTGCTGGAGAACCTGTCTGGAAAGATCCAACTCAGCCAGGAAGCTCTCGGCCCGGGCCTGTCTCTTTTTCTCGGCGAATTCCAGGTTGGAACTGGAGATGGTCCCTTCCGCGAAGGAAGATCCAAGCACCCTCCGGCGAGAAAGATTGTCCCTCAGATTGGATTGAGTCCTCTCCCGCTCGCTTTCGATCGTCGCCTCGACGGACGCCGTCAGCTCACCAAAGCCAGGCCGGATCCTCGCGAGAAGACCGGAAAGTTGATCTCGCGTGAGGACTTCGCCTTGCTGAAGCTTTCCAAATAGAGCGCTGGACTGTGCGAGCGACGTGTTCAGATCGGAGCGGGAGAGATTGGAGATTGCGCCCACTTCCCGGCCGGTGTCGGCAAGGCTATCCCTCACCCTTTCGGATGTCCCGGAGACGTTCTTTCTGATCTCATCCGTGGAGGAATTGATTGCCGCGCTGTTGACCCTCGGGATATTCACGTTCGGGTTCAGCAGCGATGGGGTGCTCCCCAAGGCCCGATTAGCCCCGGGGGTCAGGCCAAAGGACAGGCTCTGATTGGATGGGTTGAAAGCACTCGACCCAAACGGGCTGTTCTGATTCAAGACAAGAGATTGCGAAGCTGTGCCTCTGGCGGCGCTCTCTCTGCCGGAAGAACCGATCTTTGAAGCCGCGCCCCCGATCAGAGGGGCAGCGGCGCTGAATGCGCTACCGATTGACATGATTCACCTCGTAAACGGCCTTTCTGCCCTCGGGATGATGAGCGAAAGTCCCGACCCTGACCAAGAGCCCGTAGTCCTTGAGACGGTTGAAGAAATCCATCTGCTCACTTGGTATCACGACAATGCCCCAGTTTTTCTTTCTGTACTCGTCAAGCCACCTAGCAGAACCCTCTAGCCGTTGCCTGGGTGTTGCCCAACCATACCACAGCGCATGAATTTCCGCGCCCCGCGTCACAATGATGCCCAGAGGTCTTTCGCCGTTGACCGCCCAGATCTTGTCAAAGATCGATAGGTGATCGGTCATCATTGTTTCGAATTCGGTCGGGTTCATCCTATCGGGAAGCAAATCCAGGATAGGCGTTGTCCCGCCCATCTGGTAAGCGGCGAACAGATGTCTACGTGTTTCCGTGTCGAAAACCGGCCGATCATCTTCCATCGGAACTTCGGAAATCTCCGTCTTCCCCCGGGAGAGAAGCCGCTTCAGGCTAATTCGAGGCCGTGAACCTGAGGCCGATTTCGTTGATCCTGAAATCCGTTTTGCCGGTGCTTTCGACCTCGACTTGGAATTCGCTCGATTGCCCGGGGATGGTGATGGGCCTTTTAATGAGTCGGTCGAAACTGCTGGTTCCCCAGTAGATATCGCCGCCCCAATAGAAGTCTCCTCCAAAGAACCAGCCACTTCCGTCTGCCTCCAATGATTCGGTGAAAGTCTCGGTAACCACGCTCTGTCCAGCCCACAACAAGCTGATCTTGATGTCCCTGGCGTCGCCCTTGTGGTACTTCAGCCAGCCGGTGACATTGTAAGCCTCTAAATCCAGCGGAACCGTGAAGAGCTTGGATTTGAACCGAGTGGTTATATCAGCCGATCCACCGTCTCCCCCGGCACCGGACCCCTCCATCCGATAGACGTTCCCGGAAGTATCCCCGAAGAAAATCGCCTCGTTCAGGTTGGAAGCCCTCGGGTCCAAAAGTTCCATTGTAGCGGTAGGCGGGAACAGCGTTGATTCGAACTTGACCCACGGGGATACCTCGCCAGCGTCCAGGACTGATTTGAACAGCACCCACGCATCCGAATTGTCCCCGAACCAATAGGAGCGCTTCAGTCTGGAATTGAAAACCGAGCACCAGCTATCGACCGTGAGAACCTGATCGGCGATCTTCAGCGAGACATCATCCAACTCTACGTCAGCGAATTTATCCGTTCGGCTCAGAAGCTCGATAGCGCCTTGTCTTCCGTAGGCAATATCGTTCCCGACATAGGTCAGGGATTCATCTCCGACAGCCCCGGACCTCGGATACAAGGGAAGAATGGCAAAGTCCTTCGCGGACGCGCCGGAGATCTTGAAGATGTTTCCCCGCTGAGAGGACAGAACCACCAGACCGAAGGCCTCCAGAAGACCGTTGATCGGTTTCAAGTCGGGTGTCAGCAGCCAGAAGGGGTCATCGTCCCCTAGGGCGCTGCTGGGCTTCGTGCCAGTGGATAGGTTGTTGTAATCAGAAACCTTGCTCGCTAGGACAGCGTGAGGCGTCAATACCCCATTGGATTTGATATGACCTAGCCAAAGCCTCTCTCTCTGCGTAAAGGCGTACTTGGCAATCAGGTCCCCCGTTAGGTTGTGGGTCATGGTCGAGAGGGTGGTCCCGTTCCATTCCAGAACAGGATTGACCAAGGCGATATCGGTTAGAATCAGAACATCATCCAGCGTGAAATTGTGCCAGAGATGGCCACGGAGTTTCGTTCCTGCGGTGACGGTTCCGACCTGGGTCTGGCTTGTGAAGTCGGTGGAGTAGACCACGGTTCCCGCTTGAACCAGTGTGGTGACTGTTCCATCTGCCTTCAGAAGCTGTCCAAAGCCGTTGATCTGGGATCCATTCGGCGCGGACCAAACAAGGTCGATCGCCGGCCGGTTTCTAAGCTCCGCGTTCCTCAGGTCGAGGATGTAGTTCAGTGCCTCCGACGCTTCCCTGGCGTCGATCACCTCTTCCGAGGCGGAGGAGTCCTGCCCTCCCCCGAACTTCAGAATGACATCGAATTCTTGCTCAGGGACTGTTTTTACCATTTAGATGTCGGCTGTCTTTTGCGCAGGTAATACGCGGCCCTGGCGAAAGAAGCTTTCCGCAAGCCATCCGAGATGGTGCCCTTCTTGATAAAGTTCCAAACCTCCGACGCGGTATCGGTGAGGCCGTCCACGACCGAATCCGAAAACGGGAAGGTATCCGTGATCAAGGTCAGGTTGAACCGTTTGTCATATTTCATGACGTAGACCTTGCCGATATCATCCCCCGTGGGAGTGCGGTCAAGCCTCAGACTGCCGTTTTCCGGGGAGATCACGGCGAAATTCGGGAGCCCCGTCCACTCTCCGGGTTGGAGTTGATCGATCCTCATGGCGTCCCACCCGCCCGTATATTCAGTGATCCACTGCCCGTTGGTCTCATCTATCAAGGGCCACCGGATCAGTTCGAAATCCGACGCCACAATGTCCCCCGCCGCGGCGATCGTGTACTCTCTTTGGCCCGCAAGCGTCAGATTCGCCGTACCGACCTCGCTCGGCAGGGCTTCGTTCGTCAAGCGGAACAGCTCATGCACAACCGCATTCCAGACCTGCAACATCACGTCGATGTGATTCTGCCGGCCAGGGTCCGTAAAGGATGTCAGCTCATTGATGTCACCGCCAATGATGTTGACGCGCTTTAGGGAGGCGTTGACTGCGTTAAGAAGCGTGTAGGCCACGGAGATATTCCCTGCATGCGTCGATCGTCACGGTGTTCGGCGTCGTCCAGCCGGCTTCCTTGCAAAGCCCCCTTAGAGTCCCGCGCGGAGCCGTTTCGATATCGATCGACGCGTGAGCCTTCTCACCCAACTGCTGGACCGGGGCGGGCTTGGGCCGGAGAGCTTCGGCTGCCATATCGACCGTGATGTCCGCATCCTCCGCGCGTTCGATCAGCTTGTCCCAATTGTCCTTGCGTTCATCGAACTTCACCCCGCAATGCCTCAGGACTTTCCAGAGCTCGGTTCTGCGGAGCGCTCTAATACCAGATCCTCGGGTCTTCCTCGCCAAGGAATCCGGCTGATTTTGCGGATATTGAACGACTTCCATGTGCCCTCCTAATGGGGGAGCCCGAAGGCTCCCCGCTAGGTTTAGTTGTCGAGGTTGGTCGCGCCGGCACGGTAGGTTCGGATCCAATCACCGTTGAGGATCTTCGCCGCCGCCCAGGCTTTCCAGCCCAAGGTTGCGAGTTCGTTGAGAGCGTCCGCCGCGCCCGCAGACCCGCGAGCATGTTGGATGATCTCGATTGCCGCCTGATCGGAGCCGGCCATCTGGATACCGGTCGGCAGCGGTTTGTCGCCGAATGCCAGCGCACCCACGGCGTTCTTGCCGTAGATCACCAGATTGTAGACATCCACGTTACTTGACGTAGACCGCAGATCCAGCGAGGCAATCGCCGCGCCCGCGTCGGCATCGATCGAACTGTCCAGAGACTGAATGAACCGAACGGCAAAGCCAGTCCTTTGGATCAGGCCAAACTCGCCCGGCGCGATCATTCCGGCCTGGCGGGCGTAGGTCTCGACCGACTTGAAGCCCGACATCTTGGAAACGTCGTAACCCATGTGGCCGTGACAAATCCCCCAGTAAGCAGGGAGGACCGGCTGAGTCCCGACAGCGTCGGTACCCATGGTCATGGGCTGGAACGGCTCCGCGCCATTGACGTTCAGGTCAACGATGATTTTCTCGATGTCGGTCAACTGAGCGGCAGCATTCACGAGGCCGGCGGAAGCCGCATTGCCCTCATAAACGATGGTCGCGTTGTCTTCCATCTCGTTTCGTTGGACCATGTTGATTGAACGGCCGGCTTGCACCGCGAGAACGTCCAGAAGCTCAGCGGTCTGACCGTTGAAGTTCTGAAGATCAGCCTCCTCGGTCAGCCAGATGTGATCGCCGTATTTGGCAACCGCCTTGGTGACGTTGGTGACCGTCGGCTTGCTGGGCGTCCGGGTCGGGAGCGTCGAATCGGTCAGCTCCGTCAACGGCGTGGTGGTCGGGGTCATGTGCTCGTGACGCCGCCAGAAAGCGGTGTTCGTGCCCATGTGCTGGCTCAAGGAGGCAGGCTTCGCCCCCATGAAGTAGTGCATGTGGTACTTGGTGCGTTCGAGAAACTGCCTCGTGAACGCAACGTTGACCGGTAGGGTTACTACCGCCGTACCGGTAAGTTCGTTAGCCATCTTTCATCCTAATAGATAACGCCGTGGTCTTTTTTGTACTGAGACCATTCCTGGTCGTTCATATCCCAGGAGCTTTTGGCGTCCGGCTGAGCCGTGGTTGAACCGGCCCGAACCGCCGAATTGACAGCGGCAACATCGTCCGTTGCCTTGTCATCGACCTTGGATTGACGAGATTTGGCGAAATCGTTCTTGAGCCCGGCCTTCACTTTCGCGAAAGCCTCGGGATTAGAGTGCCGGCCAAGAAAGGCCCGGGTCATATCCGGGGCCGTCTGTGCTCGGTACTCCATGTACCCACGTGCAAAACCAATGTCCTCGCCAGTATCTCCGACGATTTCCTTGGCCAGCGCGTTCAAGTCAGAATTTAGTGTTTTTTGGCGTTGATCCTGCATGAACTGCTGCACTTCGCCAACGGTCTGCCTGATCTCATCAACCCCGAGCTCGGGCGTTGAAGCTTTTTCTTCCTCTTGAGTTTGGGCTTTGTCGAATTCCGCGAGCGCGGACTCAAGAGTGTCAACCGGTGAGCTTTCCGCCTCGGCCTCAGGATTGCCCTGAACTTCGGTTTCCACCACGGTTTCGTCAGTCATTCGCTTTCCTCTCGTTTCGCTTGGGCGACTTGCTCGCCGCCAAGGAAGTGAAGAACGCGCAAGGCGCCCTCACGTAGACCGGAATCATAGATCCATTCGTCGCTATCCGGTCGCTTCACTTTATCCCAGGGCCGAACTCTGGGCGCCGGGGCCAGTAATAATATTTGGCTGAACTGTTCCTGTTGGCGAAGCGTTTGCAGGTACTCCACCAGGTGATTCGGCAGGGAAGAATTGCTCGACATCGGTCCAACCGCCCTCTCTTAAGATTTCTCTCTGCATGGCTTCGTAATCCATCGGCTTGCCACCAGTCCCGAGCTTCACCTGATCGATCTGAGCCGCCTGAGCCAAAGCCGCGAGCTTGGTTGCTTGCTTCTCCCGCTTCTCCGCTGGGCCACCGGCTCCGAAAGCCTGGAATGTCGCGAATTCCGGCATTTGGCTTGCCTTGATCTCCATGAACACCCCGTCCATCAAGATAAGTTGCTCGCCCTTCACCGCCTTAGACATGTGGTATTCCATGTCCAGCCACTTAGTCATCGGGCTGTCAATGACAGTATTACCATAGTCAACCGTTCTCGCAACACCCCTTTGCAGTTCAGCGTCTTTTGCGAATGCAGTGGTGTGTGACTTGGTTGTTTGACCTAGCCTTGGCTGGTTGACCCCGGTTACATCATAGTACTGAGAGATCAAGGCCAAGTAAGCACTCTGCAAGGCAGTCACATCGCCAATCTCAACGGCCTTGACGTTCGCCATTGTGGGCCACTTCTCCCTCGGGGCGACAATCGGTCCACCGGCCGCGGCGAAGCTTGCATCATCCGAGTCATACTGAAGGGGCGGTTCGGTGTTGAGAATGGCAGCCTGCATGAAGCGGTTGAGGGATTCAGCGGCAGCCTTGGCCACCGGCATGCCCATCATCAACGGTCCGACACCGTAGGGGGTCTTCATGTCCTCGATGTGGTAGGGCTGAGTAAGATAGGAGGAGAACGGCGTCTTTCTCCAGCGGAACCGGATCACTCTTGGCCCGGCCTTATCTACCAGGACCGTCGCGATTGCGTTAGGCAGGAAATAGGAGCCGGAATCCTTTTTCGGCGCGATCAGGTCGCCCTCGTATTCGATAATCTGAACGGTCTTGCTCTTTTTGTCCGCCTCAACTCCCATAAGGGCGTCAGGCATCCATCCACCGTCCTCATCGTCAGGCTCGGTTTTCCCGTCCTTCGCCGCCATGACGATATCTTCCAGACGCTGGTTCACGCACCAGATCTGGGCCGGGCCGATCGCCACCCCCTCGTTCATGACGCTATAGGGTCTGTCGTCCAGGTAGGTTTCCTTCATGGACCTCGGGAGCAACACCGGGAACCTTTGTTTGCTCGAAATGACCCCTCTGGAGGTCTCGATCATGATTTTCTTGGTGACGTTCTTCGCCCGGCCGGCAAAGGTCCCGTACTTGAAAGCCTCTCCGTTGAGGATATCCCAGGTCGCCCAGAAGTCATATTGACCATGGAAATGGCCCAGCCAGCTCTCCACAAGACGATCAGCGGAGGCCTGTCCGAATGTGGATTCCACGCCCCCCTCATCGCCGGCTATCCTGAGCGGATCCTCTCTCTCGACAACCCTCAGCCACTCATCGGTAACCGCGGCGTGCGCGGAAAAGAACGGACCCGAGTCCGGCTTCAGCATCCTGCGCGCATCGGCGGTCAGGGTCTCCAGGGTCTGGGATTGAAGCGGTAGCTCCATTTCGGGCATCCAACCCTTCGTTGGGTCGCGCCTGTTGGTGCCAGAGATCATCTTGAACCTGATATCGGGTTCCATCCTCAACTGACGATCGACTTCTTTCCAGACCTTTTCAAGGTGCTTCCGGTTCGGGTCGGTCTTCCTGCGTTGCAGCTCTTCCTTGATGAATTTGGCGATATGGTCCCACTCATCCTTGCCGAACTTAGGAGCGTCAGTGACCTTCTCTTGATCGATTGCTTTGATGTCTTCAGGCATGGTGGAAGCGCTCGATATACCATCCGCCAGCGTCTTCCCTGGCATTGATCATGCGGGTTTCACGTGAAACGGGCCTTGTGATGCCGTTGTCCTCGTACCAATCGTGAAATTCCATCGGCCTTGCGATCTCCAGTGAATCCTCGCTCCGACCGAATGCCCAGAGGATGGACTTTCTACCGTTCCGCTCCCCTTCGGCGAATAGCAGGACTCCCTTGGGCCGGTCGATGCGCTCCAGCTCCCGGTAGTTCGAGCTCTGGATAATGTCGGTCCATTTGCGTCTGTTCATCTCGGCTGAATCTCCACGTATTCCGACTTCGTGTGCACGACCAGCGTTGACTCTTCTGAGTCCGGGACCTGAGGCCCCTCAATTTCCAGAACAAGACATCTGTTAAGGTCTATCTCGCCTGACAAAATGTATGCCTCTTGGCGAGGAAAAAGCCACATTTCCAACAGCTCAACCGAGATCTTGATCTTTGTTTTCATACCGCCACCGAAAGTGCTGATTGCTGGGCTTGGTGCATTCTGATCGCCGGGGGTGCCGCCGCGTATCTGAGCATCATGTAAGCGTAGAATGACGCTTTTAGAACATCGTCCTTGAGCGCCACGATGCTGATCTTTCCATCCGTTCCGACCCGGGTGTGATAGGACCGATATTCCCTTAGCCAGGGCTGGCAGGTCTTGAAAACCTTGAAACGACCGGTTTCCATCCGATCGATCAGGGCTTGAATCACAATCCACTGATCCTGGGGTCCCATTTTCGGCTCCTCGCCCGGGGGTGGCTTGTAGTGAGCCTGCTTTCCAAGAAATCTGAGTCCCTGACCCTTATAAGAGGAAATCATGTGCTTTCCGCTGGATCCTTGAGTGTTCAGGCCATCGTGCGGCCATGAATGCGGCACCCATGCGGGGCATCTGCGCTTGATCGAAGCCACGTGGAGGTCTGGAATCTCGCGCGCCACGCCAAAGCAATCAGTCACATAGACGGTGTCGTTCTGTCGGTCCCACGCCAGCCTTGCCCAACCGAAGGGGTGGCCAAAGCCAAAATCGACCCCGGCGATCTGCGGCCAATGGGCGGGTATCTCGAATGGGTCGCAGACGATCTGATCTTCCGATATCGGGAATACACCACCCTCCCCCAACATCGGGATGCCCTTGGTCCGTGCGTCCCTTTGATGGTGAGGATACGAGGCAAGGAGCGCGGCCTTTCTGGCTTTATCCAGATGTGGCGCGTCGTCCCAGTCGGCATTGATCCAGAAGATCCCTTCCGCTTTGGGCTGCGTAAAGTGAAGGATCGTCTCGGTCTCCCCCAAGAGAGGGGTGAGCGTCATGAAGATGAGGCCTTTGGTCCGCAAGACACGGGTCTGAGCCTCCGCGAAGATGCCTTTTTCGTTCTGAGCGTTGTCATCGGGTTGCTCATCCATCCAAACCCAATCAGGGGCCGCGCCCTGCCACATTCTCCAGCCCTGCTCGTAAGTCTTGAAGACGATTTTCGATATCCCGCCCGACTTGTGCTTGATCTTCACCTCATCCGCCACCCCAGAGATGCCGGCTTGCCTCGGGGAAACCCTGCCCACGATCTTGTTTTTCGGGATGAATCCGGTCCCGAGACCTTCCGCCAGATCTGGCCCCAAGAGAACCGGCTGGGTGTACTCCCTTTGGGTCTGATTCGAGATGGATCCAACCCACCCCAGATTTGCCTTCATGAACCGGTGCCCGCCCCACCAATCCGGATATTCCCCTGTTGCGTGGGCGACAGCTTCGAAGCCTCCGGAGAGGGTCTTTCCCACGCCGTTCGCGGCCATCTGCAAACGCTCGTGGTTATCCTTGCCTGCGTTGTGGAAGTTCAATTGCCACGGGTTGCCCGACCACTCCTCCCACTCGCCGGACGCTCTCTTTGCTTCATAGAGCTTGCCACCAGGCAAAGTGTCAGGGTGGCCGTACGGTTTGTGATTGTAGAACTTCCGCTGACCGATCAGCTTCGCGGCTTGAATGAGGGCTTCTTGTGGGGTCATAGGTAGTTGCTGACCTCGTGGACGATATCACCCTCTTCCCAGACGAATCTCTGATGAGCCGGCCCGGGCCATTGATCGGTCATGCCGCAGCCGTGGAGATATTCCTTGCTCGTCGCTCCATGATTATCTCCGGTTTTCCAGAAGGTTATCATGGGGAGGTTTCCTAGCTGAGCAATTATGGCCGGCCCGTTGGGTGTGAAGCAGTTCACTTTCGCCCTTCCGTACAGCTCCGCTCTTTTCAGCAGGTCCCGACTCGCCTCGGGGTCGGTCGGAAAGGGCAGTTTCTCGTCAGCTTTCGCGGTATCGCGAACAAAAACCACTTCACAGTCCAGTTTCCCGGCAGCTTCGAGCCAGATCTCCAGATTGTTGTTTCTCTCCGGGTAATATTCACACTCACGTAGTGTAAAGGTAACGAGATCTTCTTTTTCGCCGGCAATCTTCAGGCATCTCCCGTTTGGGTCCTTCAGAACCTTCATATGCCGTGGAAGGCCCATCATCTTTCTTTCGAAGCCGAAATAGCCGTCCAGACAGGTCCGTTCCGTTCTCCGCTCCACCGATTTGATGCTTGGCAGCAATTTGGTCATCGGCAGGACGACGTTTTGGAACATCTCCTCTCTTTCGGCGCCAAAAGGGGGCAATTTCGCCTTTCTGAAGCCATTTTCCGCGCCGGGGGCGAAGACCAGTTCGATTTCCTCGTCACCCCTTCGAATTCTTTCGATCTCGATTGTCGCTAGGAAAGTGCCGAAGTCGTAAGTGGCCGGCGAGACCCAGAGGTCGTAACAGGCCTTCATCCGAGGATGTCCCTGGATCTTCCTGACAGGCTCCTGACCCTTCCGTCAAAGACATTATCCCGGGCGTGCTCCCAAACCCTATCTGTCGCCTCGTTCGTGAAGTTGCTTTTGATCCACGGCGGATCGTAGAAGTGCCCTTCATCATCTATGGGGATTCCAGCAAGGGTAACTTTTCCCGTCGTGAGCGCTAGCGCGACGTAGGCCGCGTTCAGACCTGAAGTCCCGTTTCCGGGAAAGGGCCACATGGTCATTCCCGGAGCGGAGGATTTCATGAGGGTGTGGATCTGGATATTCTTGCCCCATTTCTGCGTGTAGGCCCGGCGTCTTCCGTTGAACCAATGTGGTAGCTGTTTGTGATCGTTGGAAAAAGCATGTCTAACGGGTCCGGGGTAGTAGGCCACCATATCGTTCACCGTGAGTATCCAGCCGTCATCCGGATACCCGTAGAGATCTTCCCAAACACATCTTCCAGAACCGACGACAAGGATATTCTCATGGGTGACCGGTTTTGGAAGGGGGCCGGTGGCGATCGACTCAATAGGCACAAGTGCCCCAGTGTTTCAGCTTCACGGTCGGGTCGAGGGTCACTCGCGACTCTGTTTTCCGCGCCTCCCGAGTGAACCAGTAGTCTTCCGAGCAGTAGAAGGGTCCGTTTCCATCATCGATCACGTCGGAATGGAAGAATCTCCAGCATTTGCCCTGCTCTTCGTACCAAGGGGCCTCCAAGCGCTCGAAGACGCTTCTTTCGATCAGCATGAAGCCGGTGCCGGCGTAGTCCACGTCCTCTAGATCGGTCCCGAGGGTGGTTTTCAGCTCTCCATTCGACCAAACCGAGTAGGCGACCTCTTTTTTCTTCATCCGGTAGGCGCCGACGTTCACTTGATTTCGTGCCTGCCAGAGTTTCCCGAAGGCATCCACGCCCCACTCGATATCCGCGTCGAGGAACATGAGATATTGCCAATTCCCGCGCATGAATTCCGAGGCGATGGTGTTTCGAGCTCGAATGACGTGCGATTCGTTCGCGATCGTCATGAGATCGTACTTCAGACCAGCGGCTTCCAGGGTCGAGGCCATGGAGAGGAAGGATCGGAGGTACGGTTCGGTGACCATTCCCCCATAACAAGGTGTTCCAAAGAGGATCATGCGAGCTTCTTTTTCCCCAGAAGGCCAGCGGCTTCGATGATTTCATTCGCCGAAGCGGTCAGGGATTCCGCACGGCTTTCCCTCGCGCCAATCGCGCTCATACGCTTCTCCATATCGGTTTCCTGGGCCTTCAGGGCGCTTTCACGTTCCCTCAGGCCAGCGTCCTTGCCGGCGAGCTGATCGACGGAAGCTTGCTTGTCAATGGCCCAGGCGGACTTTTCCGCGGCGAAGGCCTGACGCTCGTCATGCAGGGAAGCGCGCGCCTCTGAAAGAACCCCCGAGGCAGTTTCGGCCTTCAGAACCTTCTTTTCCGCTTCTCCTCCGGCCTTCACGGCCATTTGAGTCTGAGCTCGGGCCGCCTCCTCGGCATCGGAGGCCTTCTTTTCGGCCGCCCGGATCTCTTTCAGGCGTTTCTTGGTGCCCTCGGGATCCGAGATGATCGCTAGAATAGCGTCTACTGCTTGTCCAGCAGCCCCATGGGAACCAATCATTGTCCGCCCTCCGTGATGTTCAGCGTTCCGTCGGATGATTCCCGGATCACCGCGATCTTCTGACCCCCTCTAACGGGGATGTGATCAATCGCCCCCGCGGGAAGTCTGGTGGACGTAGAAGTGGCCACCGGAGCCGTCCCGGGAGGGGAAATCCGACAATCAGTGTCCGCGCAAACTCGGATAATCCGGGTATTCCGGCCAAAAGCAACGCTCGGGGTGGAACCAGCCCCCACGGCAACATCATCGGATGTCCCCAGGGGCATGGCCTGGACCTGGTAGCCCCGTGAATCAGTCTGAAGAACGGACATCAGTAGTAGCTCCTTGTTCTGTAGGTAACATCACCGCAGCGGGTCTTCGTCACCTCCGGAGTGATGCGGGTCTCGACACAGTGGACAACCGGCTTTGAGCGGTACTTGGCATCAAGCGCACCCTGGTAGGCCTGGCCCGAGTAGGGCACGCACGCACCGAGAGGGAGAAGAACCGCCAAGGCACGCAGCAACGCCCGGATCTCCGATGGGCTACTCCAGAAAAGAAGGGGATCTTTCATCACCTCTCTCCAACCGTCATGAACCACGTGCTCGGGTCAAGCCACGTCACGCCCGATTGCCCAGGGCGGAGAAACTCAGACAGGACCAACGCGGGCCAAAGCTCCGTGAGCGTCATGCGTCTTGGCTCGAAAACCACCATCACTTGCCTCCAAAAACTGAACCGTGAAGCCGATGAACCAATCCCAAAACCCGTAGATGCTCCCACACCCACGCTGGAGGATCAACGCCCCACCTCGAAACAGTCCCTGCCTTCACACCAACCATCCGGCCAAATCTCGCCTTCGAAAGGCCCATTTCAGACAATTCTGCCTCGAAATTACGTGATTGTGTATGCTGGCCCGGGGACATGATGCACATATTGCGCATACCGAGCCCGATTACAAGAGGCACCGGGGGAGCGCGGACCTGCGGAGACGGGGGGAATCAACAGGCCGGAGTAGGCGCTCAACCCCGATTGGAAAAGGGGCTTGGATTTGGCGGATGATGGGGAGGGGAGCACTCCAGCCCGCGAAGTCGAGGGGGTGGTCGGGGGTCTAATCATATCAATGACTTAGCCACCAGCACCAGATGTTCTCCATACGCTTGATAATAACTGTTATCGTGCGTATCAATCCTCATTATCAATGGCATCCTCGTCCTTCTGAACCACCGCCACGCCTAGCTGATCCGCTAAAAGCTGAGCTTGTTCAGGGGGTAAGACTGAATGGAGCGCTGCCATCACCTGGTCCGCCGT
>JAJCYD010000041.1 GCA_029263125.1 Solirubrobacteraceae bacterium
AGCTTGGACATCTGAGCGCGCCCCCTCCAAAAGCCCGGCTGTCTCTCAAGCCATTCCATCACTCGCTCGTTTGTCATCACAACACCCCCATAGTAGACAGCACGGGCCAAAGCAGGAACACACCCACTGCCAGTAAAGCGATTCGATCCAGTAAGGTCCAGTCAGGCATCACGAGTCCTCCCCCAAACGGCGCAGCCAGTTCTTCATTGCGCTGTAAGTTTTCTTGCTACGCACCTCGCCAACCTCTACGCGATCGACAAATGTTTGGAAGATATCTACGGCCTCAGCTAGCCCCCCATCCCCCAGCCTTTCCGCGAGGGCAATAGGATCGCATCCAAGGCGCTCTGCGGCTGTCTGGAAGGCATTGCAGGCGGCTACTATGAGCTTGGCGTGGTCAAGGCTGCTGACCGTTCCGTCACGAGCAATCCACTCTGCATCATCCGTGGTGTGGATTGACAGCGGGAACGGATACTTCTCGTTGCCATGCAAGATCAGTTTCCAAGGCTTCATGGTGTTCCTCCCGATAGGCCGCAGTGACCAACGGGCGCGTTTTCAAAATGGCCGGGCGAGTCCTTGATGGGTGTGGATTTATAATAGGGGATTCGCTCAAGCGACCCGCCAACGTCTTGCTCTTCGTAAGACCACCGCCATGCCATACAGGAACTCGCGACGCAGCAGACATGCTCCGGGTAGTCGCCTTGGCGGTTGATGGGCATTCCGCTTTCGCCATTCGGCGCCCTCGCGAACGGGCACCACTTTTCTTTGGCTTCTTTCTCGGTGTGCATCAGGTTCCTCCCTCCCTCAGTGCAGCTAGAGCCGCGTCTGCGGCGTCCACGGCTGTTTTCGCAACCATCTGACCGGGCAAATCAACGCCTGTGGCATCCATCACTCTACCTCTCTCGCTGCTGCGCGCTTCGTGGACATGTGTGCCATGAACTGTTTGAAATTGCCTTTTGCCATGCCGGCGTGATTCTGGCAGACGGGCTCTGATTCATCGTCGCCGCGCATGTATGACCATTCGATCACTGCCCACCCGACTGCGGGCTTTACACAGGCTGCACACTCCACATCCTTGGGGCCGTTCTCCTGGATCACGACGCGGTTCATTTGTGGATATTGGCGCTTGCCCATCACTCTGCCCCCTCTCCAATCTTGATCATCCGCCTCAGGTGCGCCATGCGAGCCTCAAGTACGCGCATCATGGCTTTGTCGTGCTCATCCCAGAAGTTCTTGTTCTCCAGGACCAGATAGCGGGAGTGTTTCTCGGCAAGCTCTGTCCGGTGCATCTCCGTTACCTCGGCTAGCTCGCGGAGTGGGGTGTTGAGTGCGGGGGTCATGTCGCAGGCCCCGTCTCTGTGCCAACATCGCGTTCCATATCTGCGACCATGCCGACAGACCACTCGCCAATTGCACGGCGGGCTTGACCCAATGCGTGAGTGTAAGCAGGGCCTGCAAACGGGAAAATACGCTCAGCCTCATGCAGTGCCGATAGTGCTCTCAACGCACAGGCCGCTGGATCATCGAAGTCGGTTTTTTCGTTCAATCTAGCCATGCTGTCCTCCTCGCGACGGCCCAGTGATGAGCCGCCGCTGCTGTGGTTATTCAGTTGCCAGAGTCGATCAACTCGCCGGCATCGCCGCGAAAGTCCACGTCCGGGATAATGGTCTGCGGCTTGAAGATGACACGGTAGTGGTAGACACTCACGTCGGCGCTCTCGACCTGTTCGGCAAAGTACGACACATTGTCGGAGAGCCCGAGAAAATGCTTCTTGTAGGCGCTCGGCCCAGTCTTGCATGTCACTTCAAGCTGGTTGCCCTGGTCTTTGATAGAGCACCGACCTTCAAGGGAAAGTAGATAGTCGCCTGTGATGCCGTTCAAGAAAACGACACGTCTGCTGATCTCGAACATGTCGGCAGCCTGAGATAGGTTGCGCGAGGCAACGCTTGCGTCGTCAGGGCAGCCGGCCAGCAAGACTGAACTCAGGACCACTGCGGCGATTGCAAATTTCTTCATCTCGTCTCTCTCCTGTGTTGCTAATCAAACGAATTGCAGAACTATCCAGCCGCAGCCAAGCGCGAACAATGGCCTGAGGATGGCTTGGGCGAATTGCTCTCCTGCTTTGCCGTCTTGTGTTGGGGTGATGTTTTTCGTCATCATGCCGATCGGAATCGCGATGCCGATTGCTACAGGGATTGACAGCTCTGGAGCGCCAAATGTTGGAACGACGAACCACCCCCATAGTATCGAGAGGGCGTATCCCTCAAAAATTACCATGCAGACTACCAGAGCCGCGACCGCTACCGCCAATATACCCGCCATGTCTCTCTCCTCATGTCTGCACAAAAGGTAACACCGGATATAATCCATTGCAAGCTAAAAATGTCACCTTGACAAAGAAAACCGTGTCACCTAATATGGGGCATGCCTAAAACACCAATTGAATATGACACCCAGGTTAACTCTAAATGGCCAAGCGATTTGCTGGTCAGGGTGTGGGCGGTCTGGGATGGGTCGGTTAGCGCGTTCATCCGACTGTGTGTGGAGAAAGAGGTCAAGCGGCGGGAGCGGAAGCTGTGAGCAAGCAGCAGGATCGCGTCAATCAGGGCCTTTGCCCCCGCTGCGGCAATAAGGCGGCACCTTATTATCTTTGCTACGATTGCCGTCTATCCGACAGTCTGCGGCGTGGGCTAAATCGTGGCGAAGCACAGGGTGTTCTCAAGCACGAGCGAGATGGCAACGCTAAGAACTGGTCCCTGACCGGCGATGAAACAAAAGATTGGAGCTGGACTTCTGTAGTGTGGGGAGAAGGGCGGCAAGATGATAAGCGTCTGCGCCCTCGCCTAAGAGGCATTCCGGTCGAAGTCGAATCAGTGACTATTGATCTCCTGCGAGCTTCTGGCAAGCGCGGCACTACATTGGAAGAAATTGAGGCGGCATGGGGGCAACTGCGGACGTCAGGAAAGCATGAGACTGTTGCGGGCGACTTGGCTGCGTTGGTCAGGGCTCAACAGAAACGAGAGCGTCGGGCTGCCAAGCTACGGGGGCGCGGCCAATGACCCAAGTCCTCTCCGGCCCACCCCACCAGAAACGCGGTAAGATGCTGCGGAGCAAGAAGCACCGGTATTGGGTGAAGAGTCATTTGTGTGTGGCGTGCGAGCGCGGCGAAATACACAGAATAGACGAGCCTAACTACGACGCCTGCCACATCAACTACCTAGGTGCCAAGCACGACCGACCCCGTGGCAAGGGCGAGAGGGTAGACGACATATGGACCGTCCCGATGTGCCGCATACACCATGAAGCCCAGACCATCAACGGCCACTCCGGTGCAAATGAAGAGGGATGGTGGTGGGCACGGAACGTAGACCCCGAGCCGATATGCATCCAACTCGCACTGGCCAGCCCGGACCCCAAGGTGGTTGAGTTTGCCAAGCAATACGTGGAGGTGAGTGATGATGAAGTTCTTTAGAGAGATGCTTATGGAGAAGCTGATTTATTGGGCCATAAGCGTGGCGCCTGATACGTCCACAGCTAATGATTTTCTGGTCACGATTAACCCTTGGCTCGCAAGACACGAGGCATATCTCA
>JAJCYD010000042.1 GCA_029263125.1 Solirubrobacteraceae bacterium
CGCCTGATACGTCCACAGCTAATGATTTTCTGGTCACGATTAACCCTTGGCTCGCAAGACACGAGGCATATCTCAGGCACACCCTGAAGGACGGATCGTTCTTAAAGCATTACCGTTGATACGTGGAGGAATGAGAGATGATCACAATCCAGCTCCCCTTCCCGCCTTCCGTGAATGCCATCTGGCGCAACGTCCACGGCAAGACGCTGAAGTCCAAACGCTACCGTGTCTGGGCCAATGCTGCCGGCTGGGAACTAAAGAGCCAGGGCGGCAAAGTACCGGGCAAGGTGCAGATCAGCATTGCCCTGGAGAGGAAAGACAACCGCAGACGAGATCTGGACAATCACGCGAAGGCCATTCTGGATTTACTCTGTGAACATCAGGTGATCGACGATGACTCCTTGGTGCAGAAGCTCACCCTTGAATGGTCCAATGTGAAGGGCGCTGTTGTGCAGGTGGCCGAGGTATGACCGAAGACCTGCCAGCCATCGAAATCCTGCTCTCGGTCTCCATAGAACGCTCACACAAGCTAGAGGATGATGGCTGGACGATAGAGCCTCATCACTCGTTCCCGCACTCAGAGCATGCCTATGCGTTGGCCTGGCGGGCGCTGGAGCGATGACCGTCCAGGTAATCCAGGGCGATAGCCGCGAGGTTGTCCCCACGCTTGAGCCTGACAGCATCGATAGCGTGGTGAGTGACCCGCCTTATGCGCTGGAGAGCATCACGAAACGATATGACAAAGGCCAGAAATCACCAGTCAACGCCAAGCAATACGATCGCCTGCGAAGCGGCTTCATGGGCCAGAAATGGGACACCGGAGAGACGGCTTTCGATCCTGAATTCTGGTGCGAGATTCTGCGCGTCATGAAGCCGGGGGCGTACCTGGTCGCATTTGGTGGCACGCGCACCTATCACCGGCTGGCTTGCGCGATCGAGGACGCGGGCTTCGAGATCCGGGATCAGCTCATGTTCATGTTCGGAACGGGGTTTCCGAAAAATCATCGCATCCCGGAGTTTTCACGCATAGAAGGGAAACAGACCTTCGAAGGCTTTGGCACAGCCCTAAAGCCCGCCCATGAACCGATCATCCTGGCTCGCAAGCCGGTTTCGGAAAAGTCGATCGCCGCCAACGTCCTGAAGCATGGCACCGGGGCGCTGAATATCGGGGCGTGTCGTGTGGAAACTGATGATAAGCTGTCGTTTGGGTCTAGACAGATTGGTGATGGAGTTAAGTACAGCCCGATTTCTGCTGATAGGATGCGACCGGGAGAGCAGGACACCGCAGGAAGATGGCCCCCCAACCTCCTACACGACGGCTCCCCGGAAGTCCTGGAGGCATTCGCGCGGTTTGGCTCGTCAGAAAGCAAGGCATCTATGCGTGGCCTGTCTGGTCGCCACGACCCAGGACAGGGGGCAGAACACAACCGAATCAAGCCATACAGCGATGGCGAACGCGGTCACACCGACACCGGCACGGCCGCCCGTTTCTTCCCGTCCTTCCCCTACAGCGACGATGATCTGAGATTTCACTACAGCGGCAAGGCTGGCCCTGACGACAGGCTGGAGTCCAAGCATCCGACAGTGAAGCCGATCGCCCTCATGAGGTGGCTCGTCAGGCTCTGCACGCCCCCAGGTGGGACAGTGCTTGACCCCTTCGCCGGGAGTGGCACCATGGGCGCGGCGTGTATCAGAGAGAGTTTCAACGCAATCCTGATAGAACGAGAGGACGGGTACGTGAAAGACATCAACGCCCGACTTGACCATATCTCCGGCACCGACACGCCGTTGTTCAGATGACCCTATCCGATGCCAAATTCATCCTGGGCCCGATACGGTGCTACGTGGACCACGGCGGCACTCGGAGGCATTACACCCCCATGGGGCTGTGCCTTGACTGCAAGCCCGCGACTAACGAGCAAATCTTTGAGGAAGCAAAGCTGACCTGGGAAGTGATGCCCCACGCATCCAAGCAAATGATCATAGCGGAGAGATGAGATGAACCTCCACAGAGTAGAGCACGTCCCTGGCTTCGAGGATATCCAGGATGAATTCCACGTGGCCATGCCAGGCATTCTAGACGGGAAGGACTGGGCGCGACGGACATTCAAGCCGGGCCTAGAACGACATACGATACAGGAAGTCATGGAGGCGGTGTCTGCTGTGTCTGGGGTTTCGGTGAGGGCGATCAAGGGGGAATCGAGAACTGGTGATGTCATGTTGGCGCGTTGGGTCGCGATCTGCCTCGTTCGGGACATCACAGAGTGTTCCCAAGCTAGGCTAGCGAGAGCATTCAACCGTTGCCATACAACAATCAAGCACGTCCTCAAGAACGTTGGCCCCAGAATGGACCGAGTCGAAGAGTACCGCGTCATCTACGCCCGCGCAAAGGCGATGCTATGACCAGACGTGAGCGCATGATAGCCAAGTACGGTGAGCCCTTCATTGAGTTCTCGGAGATCTATCCGCACCGCAGCCCAAGCTGGGATCGGGCCGACGCCTTCATGCTGTGGACCGGCAAGAAGCGCCTCACGGACCAAAGCAAGATCACACCATCTATGTGGCCGGAGATCATCGAGGGGGCCAAGATCTACGCCGATACCCATGGGTCAGATCCATACCGGTGGAACGAATGCAGATGGCTCCGAGCAGGTCAGTGGGAGATGGTCCTGGAGGCTCAGGAGGAAGAGGAACAAAGGAAAGCCAACATGGATGAAGACGAGAAGACCCGCAGAGACATTCTAGATTTCAACCGAGCCTTTCGGAAGTGGTGTACTGCCAACCCCAGGATGCCCGGCCAGCCCAAGCACACGGTGAGGGAGTACAAAGATCATTTGGAGGCGAATAGGCCTAAACTGAGAGTGGTCGAGGGATGACTATTGACGAATGGTATCAAATCGAGCTCGATGATCTGGCAAATTTTGTCCAGAACTGGAAAGACGAGAATGCCCGTGACCCCGATACCTGGCCTCTGGATATGCCCCAGGGAGAGTGGGACGAGCAAAACCGGAGCCGTCTTTCCTGACACCCCAGAGACATAAGGAGATAGAGCGATGGCAGAACAAGAAATCTCACCGAAGCTGAAAGCCGAACTAGATCATCTCGGTGGCCATGGTGTGGTAGTTGAGTATGTATATGCGGATGGGAAGGGCACGCGCCAAGCAATGGATGTTGATTCGCCGGAAAATGAGGCTTGGCAAGATGCTGCTTTCACCAATGGCCCTCCGCTGATTGAGATCAGAATCAGATTCGACCCAAAGGCTTGCGAGGAATTGCTTGAAGCCGCCAGCAAAGAAGAGTAGCCTATGAGAGTTGCGGCCCCGAGCGGAAGTCTGTTACGCCCGAGGCCGCGAATGACGGTACGGTCTGGCAAGACACCGTCATTGTTCAAGAGCAAGATAGCTCACACACCCCGGATAATCAAGTTCTTGCCGCAAGCTAAGGAGCTTTCAGCGTGGGTGTCGTTATACGTGCGTGGGACACACCTTGGCAGGCTGTCAGTAATGCCCCGTTTTGATGCGGGACGCTGCTCACGGAACCACCAAGTAGCGTATGCACTCCCCGGCTGCGCGCCGGCACCCACACTGAAGGCTCTTTGGCTCAAGCATCGGCCCATCGGGTCGGTTTGAATGGAGCGTCGCAGCGCTATGCAAGGTGTGAGGGACGGGTTCGACCCCCGGCAGCTAAAGGGAACGGCGTTGCATCGCTTGAACCGGAGCTGTGTTTGGAAGACCTCAGCGACTCTCCTTCCAAGCCGATCCTTGGTGCGCGGTGACGGTTCTGAGCCGAAAACCGATGGCTCGTGTGAGGAGGTCATGATGCAAGCAGATCTAGGCGATTGGGAAGGAAGATTGGTGGTCACCGAGAGCGGTGCCGTCTTTGACCCGCGTTGTCCTGGCTGCGCGCGCTTCTACAAGCTGTCCACTTTCTCAGCAAGGCAATACTTCGACGACCGCGTGGAGGCAAAAATCGTCTGCGCTCGTTGTGGAGAGGTGCGTGCTGCGCAAATGGGCTGGCGTGAAGATTTTTATCATGAATAGCACGAGCAAAAACGGCCAAAACGAATCGCAGGCACTGCCCACCCGGCACCCTGCGGGCTGTACGGCGATGCCCCACTGGGGTCGAGGTAACGGGCCGGTAGAGGTTTGAGATGATGTTGGAGTTGGTCGGTCAGGAAATCTGGTTGGATCTTGAGGGCGAAATTGGCCCAAGCAAGGTTAAGCTTGTTTCGTACGACACATTTGGCGTGACGGTGGAGTGGCTTGATAATGATGGGAATCCCATCATTCGGTTCTATCCAGTTCACCGCGTTAAGTACATCCAAAGTCTTTCAAACTCCCAAGTAGGGACCGGTAGCAGGGCCTAAAAAATCTGCTAAGCCATATGGGGAGCATTTAGTCACCCTCCCCATGCCCACGCGGGCGAGGAGACTGAGTACGGGGCCATCAGGCCAGGGCAGGACTGCCCCTCCCATCGCCGGGAGCCGGAAAGGGTTGACCTATGGAGAAACGGGATTGATGGAGGAAGAAAGATGCATTCAAGGGAAGAACGGTGGGACATGGCCGAATTGCTCTACTACGCCCGTATCAAAGAGGCGTGGGGCGACCATTGGAACAGTAGGCCTCGGTTTCCGCATTCACCGAAAGAACGTCGCGCCCATGAACACAACCCTATTGCAGAGGTAGAGCTTGCGTTGGCACAAGCGCGAGCGGTCCTAGAATCCTTGCCGAGCAATACGGATGCAAAGTCAGATTCGGAAGGTGCCCTGTAGAAAGAGGAGAGAATGATGGAGAACCCGAATGATACGATTGAAGCCCCTGCGCTAGATTGTTATGAGCCGGCTCCATCGTGGGCCGGTGGGATGACAGTTGAGCAACAGGCGATGGCATGGCGCTATGGTGTGCCGCTCCACGACTACACAAACGGTCAATGCTGCCCGGACTTCTCGTGCTGTGGTGGCCAGCTTGCGCCAGAGGCAACGCGGGCGAGGTTTATTGAAGCAGATAGATCTGGAGATGGTGCTGCGAAATGGGAAATGCTCAGCATGTTCCTTGGTGCCATGCTTTCGGACAAGAAGGTCTACATTGCTGGCGGCTCTGAAGGAGGCACCGCCTGAAACCCCAGTGGCTAGAGGTGTGAGGAAAGGAAGAGAGATGGATGAAGAGATCGTTCGCTTGATGCGGTGTCCGTTCTGCAGCTTTCGCGCTGAAACGAGATCGATCGGTCGCGTTCACTGCGGACCACACAAGCTGGAAACTGGTTATCACCCGGCTGTCATTATGGGTGAAGTCGCAGAGTTACGGACGCGCCGAGACAGCACCCCTAGGCCCCTTGAAGCCATAGAGCCAGTGAAAGGAGAGTGAGCGTGAAGACAAATGAAACCACCACCCTTGAAATGATGGATCTTCGGGCGTCGGGCCACGTTGCCATGGTTGATCTTTGGTATCCGAGGAACTCCCCTCTAAAGACGATTCAGGTCGGTTTGATGGACGTGCGGGCGGCGGATGATATCCGGGTGACGTACGATTTCGACCGAGACGGGTGGTCAATCTTGCAGGCGTCTATTTTCGAGTGGGAGGCCACTGATTCGGAGAATGACCAGGATTGGCAGGAAGTTGCATTTATCAAGGCTTGGGCACGTGAGGTGAAAGGAGAGTGAGAGATGGGACTGACCGTTAAGGAACGGAGAACGAGGCAGGAGCTATTTAGGAAGAGGCCGTTCTGCTACTGGTGCGGATGCCGGGTGATCCCGCCTAAGAAGTGCTTGGCGGACGAACGTCGTTATATGGCCACCCTCGACCACCGGTACGGATTCCTCGACGAGCGACGGCACAAGCGAGCGACCAGGAAAGATCCTCACGTTCTCGCGTGCAAGAAATGCAATGAGGAGCGCGGCGAATTGGATAGGACTGCGACTGGCCCAGATCTGGTGCGAGCTCACGCGAAATGGCAACAGGCAAAAGCTGCTGAGCAAGAGAAATAACCCTTGACACTCCGGCCAACATGGCCTATATCTACTGTATCAACAGAGGAGACGGGACATGGAATACGAAGACGCGATGGAAGCTGAAGTAACTCGGGAAGAGGCGCGCAGAGAGATAGCAAACCATGATTGCGAATTCAGTGAGTTTTTGGAGGACTGTGGAGACAAGCCCGAATACAAGGGCTCTGAGGTTCTCAACTGGCTTGGCTACTGATGAACGAAATCACCACCCTACGCGCCTCTCTCGGGATGACTCAGGCCCAGCTTGCCGAGCATCTCGGGATAGGCGAGAGGACCCTGCGGCGGTATGAGACTGAAGGCGCCCCACGATTGGCCGATTTGCTGTTCAAGTCATTGAGATTGCATGGGATAGACTGGATATGACTGACGATGCACTGAACGAACTGGATTTCATCCGCTCTACACCTGGAACGTATGCGGGCCAGATTGACGAGAGGTCCCTCGCCGAGCTTTTGGAGGCAGGACTTGTGGAGAAATATTACGATGGTATGGGCGGTTTCATTGGCCTGGCAAAGGTTAGGGTAGCCAATTGACTGTGTTGCTGCGAGGCGATGGTTAAACACCACCCCCGGTTACCCTGGTCCTCAGCGGCTCACCTCGCCAGGGTCCATCGCCTCACAAGAGCACAGTTGGATTTAATGGAGCGTCGTGATGCCACCACGGATAGCTTAACGGTAAAGCTTCTCCTGGCGGAGGGAATTGTCGGTTCGAGCCCGGCACCGAGGATCGGCAGCAGCTGTCGCGGCGTTTCCATTAAGTCTAGCTACATGGGTCAGCTTTGTGAGGTGGCAGAAATGCGGTTGGTGTAGGAAACGGTGCGATGGCCTGGAAACAGATGAGTCCTAAGCCGTTTCTGATGTCTTGCATGGTGTATGAGCCTGGGATTGGCCCCCTGGGTTCCGCAATGCGCGGAGAAGCCATGCAGCCCCGTTGCAGGCTGAGCGGTGCCTCACAAAGCTGATCATGATGGGAAGGAGAGACGATGCCCACAAGACCACCAATGGCGAATAATGCTGGCCCAGGATCAGCGGAGTTACCGGCAGAGGACAAAGTGACGGATTGGCGCGCGGTTGCGTTGTTCCTGCACGGTCTCCTGGACAATATCGATACGGCGGAAGACGCGGCGAAGAGTAACGATGCGGCCTACCGGGCTATGGTTCACAAGTATCAGCGTAAACGTTTCGAGGTATCCGTGACAGACGGTTACGAAGTCCGGTTCTTTGATCGGGAACCCTAAGGCGGATGCTGTGATCAACGGGATGCCGGTGGGGTCCAAGGTGGAACTCAGTTCCTGCAACTGGCAGTTAATGTGACCCTTCGCAGCATCCACCCTAGGGTTCATAGGAGACGGAAGATGACAGACTACCACGCGCTAGAAAGGACGAGCCCTAAGGGTCATGATTTCATCGGGACTTGCACGAAATGTGGCAAGCCAGGCCTTCCGCCAAGCGCGGTCAAGGAAGAGTGTCCGAACCCTGGTGGGGTCACAGAGGGCCAGGCTGTCCTGAATGCCATTGACCCAGCCGAATAGGAGAGAGGGCAGTGAACACGACAGTATCGCTTCCAGTCGCGCACGTCGTTCTCGGGCTATGTGCTTTTGCCGGCGCCTTCCTTGGCACCCTAGCGTCCTTCTGAGAGCTTAGGAGTAGAACCATGACATGGCAGCCGATCGACACAGCGCCGAAGGATGGGACTGTGGTTCTCGGGTGGTCAAAGCTGCTGATCCACGTGGGGACCTATATGTGGCGTGAAAGCAGCTATGTACCGGAGACGGGTTGGGTGTTGGCTTGTGAGGGCGCTGTGGCAATCGAATCAGCGGACGATTCCGGTTATTATTATTGCGATCCTGAGCCACTGTCTCATTGGATGCCTCTTCCCGCCCCACCAGAAACCTCAATGAATACAGAGGAGCGGAGCGAATGACTGGCGGCGAATGGGATGTAACTGGTCCTCCTGTCGATCCGTATGTGACCAAGGAACCGCAGATGACCGCAGAAGAGCGGGACAGGCTCGGACGCATGGTTCGAGTAGCCTGGGTGAAGTGGGCCAAGACGCACCCCAGTCCCAAAGCATCGTGGTTGGCGCCATACGATGATCTCGGAGAAATGGACAAAGAAGCCGACCGGCAAATAGGCGAGACCATCTGGGAGGCCGCAAGAGCGGAAGAGCGGGCTGCGTGTTTCCAGATTGCAAACGAGATGCCGCACGGTGGCAGTTCGGCAGCGCGATTTATTGCTGGCAAAATTGCCGCAGCCATCCGCTCAAGGACAAGCTCATGATCGAGATGACGGCAGACGATATGGACGAAGCGGAAAACGATGCATTCGAGGCCGGAAAGTGCGTTGGGGTAATTCAAGAACGCCAGCGCTGCATGGCGGACGTGTGCGAGGGGTGCCGGAACAATTGGGATCTGTACGAATCCGGCTTCCATCGTGACCCGCATGGGACATCGTTCGACTGCGGAGCCTCTGCCATCCGATCGAGGAATGAGCAATGAGCGAGATGAGAGAGCGGCTGGCGCAGTGCTTGTATGAAATCCACACGTCAGAGAATCTTCGATGTTCTTGGGCAGATTTTGATGAGCAGTGGCGGCAGATTTATTACGGCTGGGTTGATGTTCTGCTTTTTCCAGCAGTGGACACCGCTGGATATGCGGTGGTGCCGAAGGAACCGACAGAGGCGATGTACGACCTGGGGCGCGTTGCCATTTTCCGCGTCCTCTTTCCCAACGGCACGCCCTTTGACGAAGCGGACTGCCAGGCAGCTTTTTGCGCGGGTTGGAAGGCTGGCATTAGTGCCATCACCAAGGAGGCCGGAGATGAGCGATAGGCCCGAGACTGACAGGCTCCAGGAGATTACGGCTAGTCTGGTCGGCAGCAGCTTTTCCCGGCCAACGCGAGAAGATGGGTTTTGGCTCATAGCCAGGGTAGATGATCAGAAGATCACGATCGGCTATCTAGAGCGCAACCTCAAAAGCGCGGCAGGCAGGGTAGAGGAGCTGGAGCGTGAGTTGGCAGCGCGCGAAGACGACGGAACCCCAGCATCATGGGGGGTCTTCCATGACTAACCAGACCGAGGCAACCCCGAAGGAATCCTTCGTAGTTCAGACCGAGATAGAGGCGATCAGAGAGCGCGTTGCCGAGCAGAAGACAAAGCCGGCGCCATGGGTCTATCTCAAGGACGCTGAAACGCTCCTCCAGGCTCTCGATGACAGGGACAAGGATATCAAGCGGTTTTTCAAGTACACCACCATTCTTGAGGCTCGCATAGCTGAGCTTGACCGGAAATTCGTGACTATCGTGGGAGAGGTCGGATGATCAGATTTCAGGCTTCGGACGGGGAGGTGAGGGTGCGTAAAGCTTGGGGCAATCACCCGGCGAAAGCATGGTTCGTTTCCACGAGACGCGCGGGAGGAGATGTCTACTTTTTTGAATTCGGCATTTGCGGCGAGCATGTCTCCAAGCTACTCGCCAACCGGGAACTGATGGAGTGGTCAATCCATGGTTGAGGTAACGCAAGAGATGATCGAAGCTGGCGCCGCCGTGTTTGCTGACATTTGGGAGACCAGAGAGCTTAATCCAGACGGCAGGAAAACCGTTGCGTATCAGGTCTACCTCGCCATGAAGGCCAAGGAGCCCAAGCGCCACGAGACACAGCTAGCGCAGGCCATGAGGGAGATGACCGATGAGTGACGTGACGAATTTTCCAGTATCGTCGAATCTAAGCGCGAGTGACTTGCTCATGGCCGCTGCGAAGCGAGAGTTTAAGGAAGTGCTAATCTTGGGGTGGAATGTTGACGGGGATTTCAAGCACGCGACCACCCTCACCAGGGGGCAAGATTTGCATCTCATGGAATGCTACCGGCTGAAAACCATGGGTGTCGTTGATAGTTTTTCGATTGATGAGCCACAGTGAGGGAGATGGGAGAGTGAGCCGGCGCGGAATAATGGCAACGCATCCGATCTGGGCTGCTTATGAAGCCGGCCAGGCGGATAGAGGACAGGTTTTGGACGCATTTTTCGACTGCCTCATGACGCCGAATGAGGCAATGATGGAAGCGGCGCGCAGAGTGAATGCAAAATTCACCGGCCATGGGGAAATTAGGACTCGCGCTGTCCACCGCGCCATTATCCAGGCAGCAAAGGAATGAACTGGCTCGCGGTCTACACCAATCCAGGCTGTGACCTATCGGTCCGGGACCAGTTGAAGGACTTCGAAACGCTGTGCCTGGTCTACCGGACCACGGTGTGCCACGCGAGGAAGGTGCGGCCGGTGATCATGCCGCTGTTCCCCAGATATCTCTTCGCCAAGGCTCCGTTCCATGAAATCAACCGCACCAGGGGCGTAAATCAGGTGCTACAGGGGCCGGATGGTCCTTTGACGGTTCCTGACAGCGTGATCCTGGAGTTGGCTCTCAGGGGCGATCCCGAGGGCTTTGTGGACGTGGACCCGAAGGTCGAGGAGATGCGCTTCAAGCGTGGTGAGCAGGTTAGGGTGCAGGCGGGGCCGTTCATGGGTTTCTTAGCCGTTGTAGACATTGACAAATCGGGTCCGGTTCGTGTATGGATTGATTCATTCGGCCAAAGGGTCCGGGCTTCATTCGAGAGGAGCGACCTCGAACAAGCTTCACCCTGATGGCGGATGCTACCCAAAAATCTAGAATTCAGGCCTTGCAGGGGAGTTGTGATGGCAACTTACGCCGAGCTGTTCGATCTTCGGAATAACTCTGACTTCAGGAACAAGGTCGCTGTGGCGGTGATGATTTCTGCTCAGGCTGTGTTCGAGGAAGTAACTCCCACGGCGACCCGGCTGCAATGGGCTAAGGATGTCCTTGAAGATGGTGATGCGAGTGTCGGCGGGGCTTTCAAGTTCATCATCTCGGATAATGCTGGATTGACGGTCGGGGTGATAACCGGCGCCGCGGATTCGGCGATTCAGACAAACGTCAATACTTGGCGCGATGTGATTTATCCCTGATGGCAAATGAAGTTCCACTCAAGGCCTCTCCAACTCAGACCATCGTTGTCTGGGCTGATGCCACTGACTATGCGCCAACAGGCACAGGTGATCCGACCAGGACGGCACAGCTTGATCTGACGAGCTTGGCGAATGCTGCTGCTAGGCAGGGTGCAAAGCAAGATCTTGGCGCCACCTGGGGTCAGCAGTATGTCTTGGAGCTTCAATTCGAGTTTGATGTGGTCCCAACGGCGGGAACTTTGGTGAGCGTATACCTTGGGTGGTCAATTTCGTCCACGGCGGGTGATTTCAACCCTGGCAATCTTTCGGGGGCTGATGCGGCTTACACGGGATACAATTCGAACATTTCTGATTCGGTGAAGCAGCTTTCCGGTCCATTCAATCTGGTTTGCGCTGACGATGGGGCCGCTCCAAGCATCCAAATGGCTCAGATCGGCATCGTCACGCCTCAAAGGCGATATGTCTCTCCGGTTGTCTTCAACAATTCCGGGGAGGCTGGCGAGGGCGATGCGGTCGAGATGTATTTGAGCATGTTCCCGCTGGTTCCTGAGATTCAGTAATGAAGTCTCGTGCGGATATTCTTGGTTCTGGGTTCGCGCCGAGGGTAAACTGGGGCAGTCTGCAAGCGGAAGGTTTGGCTCTTTGGTGGCCTTTCCATGATAAGGGCGGAAAGACCGTAAGCGAAGTAGTCCAGCGCCAAGACGCAGTTTGGACGTCTAGCGTGCCGGTTTGGGAGCAAGGCCCGGCCGATCCTCCTGGCGGTGGTTTAAAGGTGGCGGTCAATCATTCTGATAACACATCTATCCGAACCGCTGCGTTTACTGGCTGGAATGTAAGCAGCTGGACGTTCTGTTGCTGGTGTTCATTGGTTACCGATGTAACTAGCCCTAGAATGCTTGGGCTTGGCGGCCGGCAGTTGGAGGTTTACTTTTCTACTGTATCGGGCGGCGCGAATAACCAGCTCAGGGTTTACAACGGGTCCAGCGAGCTAACGCTCGGTTCCTTGCTTGACGTCACGATCGCGGATACGGGTGTTTTGTACCACGTCGCCGTCACCAGGCGCTCGGATGGAAGCACCTACGGGTTTATCAACGGACAGGTTCTCTCGTCTCCTGGAGCGCACACCTATTCTTCCTTGGATGGGCAGGTCATAGATCTGGGCGGGTTGAGCGGCCTCGCGGTCGCTGATTGGCAGGGCCATTTGTATGATTCCCGTATCTACATGCGGGAATTCAGCGATGCGGACGTGTGGCAGGCCTATACTGACCCGTGGGATATTTATTGGACGCCTAGGCCCACTCAGGTCAAGGCTCCCGCTGTAGTGGGTGGTTTCCAGGCTGCATGGGCTAAGGGAAGTAACGCTGTGATTCAGGTGACCGCATGAGGAAGAACACGGCAAGCCAGACTATCGGCGGCCAGATGGTCACTGCATCCGATGGGTCAGTCTTTACGGGCGCGGTGACGGCTTATGTGACTGTTGACGCTGGCACGCAGGCGATCGGTTCAGTTGGTTCTGGTGTTTGCACTCATGAGGGTAACGGCTACCACACTTATGCGCCTGCTCAGGCCGAGACGAACGGTGATTTGCTGGGTTTTACGTTCATTGGGACTGGTGCTGTCCCGGCGACGGTCCAGGTCTTCACGACGGGCAATCTGTTATTGGATGTGAACGACGAGGTGGACACGGGCATTTCTGACTTCTGGACGACACCAGGGACCTTGGTTGATCTGGTCTGGGATGAGGTTAATACGACCGGTGCTCACAACGTGAACAATTCGACTGGCAAGCAGTTGCGAGAGGGCACGGCTAGCATCGTGATTTCCTCTGATACTTGCCAGGCGACTGGGCAAACGACGACCAACGTGCGTTTGGCTGCCAGCGAGAATTCAACCGACAACGTGTATCGTCATAAGCGTATTGTTATTGTTGCGGGCACGAATGTAGGATTTGACGCGATTGTATCGAGCTATGCGGGAACGGGGAAGGATTGCACGATCACGCCTGCGTTCCCGGCTGCTTGTGACAATACGAGTGAGTATGAGATTGTCGGGGCCATTGTGCATACGGCCACAAGCGCGTTGGGTTATCAGAACGGGTCCGTGTGGATTGACACGGTAGGCGGTGTAGCGGGTACTGAGCTGTATGTGAACGGCACGGCGGACAACCCGGTTGATTCGATCGCGGATGCTAAGACGATCGCGGATATGTTGAATATCAAGGTGTTCCATACTCTGCCGGGTAGTAGTTACACTCTGGCGACTACTTTCGATAGCTATGAGTTCATTGGAGCTGTGTATACGATTGCCCTCGGTGGCCAGTCCATTGTCGGGGCTAAGATCGTTGGCGCTACTCTTAGCGGAACGTTTACGGACACGAATGCGATCTGGGAAGACTGCATCATCAATGCGGTCACGGGTCCTGGGATCACGATGCGGCGGTGTTTCTTCAATGAAGTGACTTTGACGAACAACGGGACCGCAGGTTGGTTCTTGAACGATTGTCGTTCTAGGGTGGCGGGTACGGGCAGTCCGAACTTTGATTTTGGCGCGGCTGTTGGGGCATCTGGCTTGAGCGTGCGGGACTATTCCGGTGGCATTGAGATAGAGAACATGGCCACGGGGGATACGGCTAGCATTGAGGGGCAGGGTGCCATCACGATCAATGCTAATTGCACTGCTGGTACGCTCGCTAGGCGGGGAAATTGGGATTACAACGACAACGCTAGCGGTGCGGTAACGGTAGTGCCTGATGATGAGTCTGCTGGTATTGCCGCGATTGAGGTAGATACGGACAACATCCAAACGAGAATCCCGGCTGCTCTGGTGAGCGGGCGTATGTCGAGTGACATGGTTGCCATTTCGGGAGACACCACGGCAGCGGACAATCTGGAGGAAGGCGCGACTGGTTTGGTTCCCTTGACGGTGAATGACGCTGGAGCGAGCACTACGGCGTTTATTTGCAGTTCCAGCGAGGCTACGGATGACCATTTCAACGGCAGGATCGTGACCTTCACGACAGGCGCCCTAGCGGGGCAAAGCACTGATATCACTGATTACACTGGTGCTACAAAGACTCTGACCGTGACGGCCTTGACCGAGGCTCCGGCTAATGGTGTTGGGTTTGTGATCTCTTGACGCGCCTGGGCCAGATTGGCGTAGGCGTAGAGCCATACGCTGGTTTTGTAGCGAAAACGCCGGCTCCGATAGTTGGTGAGCCTATTACCAGGTTGGGTTTGATGGGTGTAATGAGGGAACGGTATGCCGGTTTCATTGCAAAGACGCCAAGTACAGGAGAGGAAGACGGTGGGAGACAGCGGGGCGGGTATTACGTAAATGTTGGCAGGATGATGGTTCGCTGATGCTTGATAAGAAGACCTATCGAGACAAGGCGGCGGCGGTTGATAATTTACCTCCGACCAGAAAGCAGCTTCAGAAGGACATCACCGATCTTCTAGCTCACGCAGAGACCACTCTGAAGGCCAAGGACGACGAGCTGAGGGCCAAGCATAGGGAGCTGTGGTCACTTCAGACGACAGGTTATGCCACTGGAGAGCGGTTGCTGTGGTACGAGAACCCTGGATTGTTCAGCTCCGGCACGACAGGAGCGAGGACCGATGGAGTTCTACACAAGCTGAGGGACACGATCGGGACCTTTGGGACTTCGAATTGGAGTGCTATCAGTCCAACGGTCTATCGTGGTGCTCCGACGTGGGATAGCGGGGTCACGGAGAGTAGAGACGGGGCTCTGGAGGCGGACTACAAGACCACCGATCCTATCATTGCGATGTCAAATGCTATTCGTAATGCAGGGATGGAGTTTCATCCTGTATTTCAAGTATTCAGGAAGCGGGACGACGGGATAGGGGTCTACGCTACAGCAGGTTCTAAGTTCTACTCAGCATACAAGACGGGATTCGTCGATCAGTTTCTTCTGGTGTTCAATGAGTTCATCGATCGGTACTTGCCGTATATTGACGGGATCACGCTAGATTACACCAGACATGATAGTTTCGGGGTAAACGAGTACTTACCCACGAGTGCGGCTGAATATGCAACGTTCGCAAGCACTTGGACGTTCGATGCTAGCAAGTGGGCAATGCTGTCATCTGGAAACATGGACTCAAGTACGATTGCCACGGTGGATCTAGAGCACGACCGGGCCAGACAGCACGATCCAGCGGCCTTCAGTGAGAACAAGATCAGGTGGTTGGACTTCCAGGCGGTTGAGGTTGATAGGGTCATTCAGGGGATAAGCGTAGCGGTCAGGGCAAGAGACGCCAACATGCCGATCCGGCCGTATGACAGCCTCTTGATGGATGTCGGGCCGGGCCAGTGGCCAACGAGCATTTGGAAGGGCCGGAATTCGAGGCATTGGTATAAGAAGGGCTGGATTACTGGGGTTTTCATGCCGATGTACCGTGTGTTGTGGGGTCCGGATAGTACGGCGGACTACATGGTAAAGATCGTGGCTGCCAAGCAGAGCTGGTTGGACTACGGCAATCCTGGATCAGCGTTTCATCCCTTGATGGCCAACTACCAAGACAGTCCATTGGGGGCTCTATCGACGGCGGAACTTGATACTGTCCTGACTCATCATGATACCGTGAACACAGCGGGATTTGACGCGGTTTACATCGCAAGCTTGCAGACAGAGGCCTTGGATGCGCACTTGAAGGCGAGTAGGTATTCGAGTAAGGTGAGGAGTCCATGGAGCCAGATATGAAGTGGACGTGAGGCGATGCAGCGTGACGACACCAAACAGTTGATGCATCACCAGTTCGCGGCACCGCCTGAACTAGATGGCCTGCGAATCAGGATGAGACCAATTGTGGACGTGGTTGAGATGAATCATGTCACGGCGAGAGCATTTGCAGGCAAACTCCTGTCACTGGCTGACGAATTAGAGGAACGGTATGCAGCTCAGCCCTAAAGCAGTAAGGCTCGCAAGGGAACACGGCCTGAATGCACGACAGGCAAAGTTCTGGCTGCTGTTCTACACGGGGACGCTGCCAACAGAGGCAGTAAGGCAAGCAGGATACGGCACAGGTTACCCCGGACAGGAGGCTTGGCGCTTGACTAATAATGTAGAAATGGAACAGAAGGCCTCTAAATGGCTCGAGGAGCTCGCTGGAGACGCGGCAGCAGCTAAGGGGCTTACGAGTGAACACGTAGTGGCTATGCTCATGAGAGAGGCTAGAGACTGCGAGACGGACGGGGCGCGGATAAGGGCTAAGGAGCTGTTGGGGAAGGCGACTGGCACCTTTGTTGACCGAATTGAAATCAGCGACGGGACGGCGGACCAGGTGATGGCAGCGCTCCATTCAGTCTTACCCCCTGAACAAGCTCAGCTTTTAGCGGATCAGCTAGGCGTGGCGGTGGTTCAGAAGGACGAGGATGCCATTGATAATGAGGATTGATACGCACGATAACAG
>JAJCYD010000043.1 GCA_029263125.1 Solirubrobacteraceae bacterium
AGCTCGTGAATTGGGTCACGCACAACCGCAGCGCCCGACGCTTTGACGGGGAAGTCGCGGTCAACGCTACGTCGCATGTCCTCGACGTCTTCTCGATGGCGCTCGTCCGGTTCGAGCGTGGCGCGCCCGATCGTTGCCCGGTATGCGGTTCATATCGCCTGACGAGCGACTATCGCCCCGAACTCGGCGACGTGAGGCCCTATGTCACGCTGTGCAATGCGTGCGGCTGGGAGGACCACGAGCCGCGGCCCGACGACGGCGACGTGGCCGGTAGCGGAGGCGGCGCGGACCGGGACGACGCTTGACCGTCCTGGGAGAGGCGTGGCGAATCGATGTGCTTCGGACGAAACCGACCCACGTGTGCCGTGTTGCCCCGCTGCTTTTCGGCTTTTCGTCGCAAGCGGATGAAGGGACTCGAACCCTCGACCTTCTGCATGGCAAGCAGACGCTCTAGCCAACTGAGCTACATCCGCGGGGGGTTGCGAACTATAGCCGCGAGGCGTCCGAGGAGGCTGCGCAACCGGATGCGCACGCCGGTCGCCCGCGGGCCCGCGTAGGCTCGGGGTCGATGGCCGGCCGCGATGAAGCAGAGGGGATGCGGGCGCGCGACGTCGGGGTCACGCTCGGCGAGCGCCGCGTGCTGGGCGGCGTCGACCTGCGCATTCCCAGAGCGCAGGTCACGGGGCTGCTGGCGCCCTCGGGCGCGGGGAAGAGCACGCTGCTTCGCGCGCTCGTCCGGCTCATCGAGGCGGACGCCGGCTCGATCACCCTCGACGGGGAGGACATCCGCTCCTTCGACGCCCGCGTGCTGCGCCGCCGCGTCGGATTCGTCGCCCAGACGCCCGCGATGCTGCCCGGATCGGTTGCCGACAACCTGCGTCACGGCCTGGACGATCTGACCGACGACGCGCTGACTGACGCCCTGCACGCCGCCAGCCTCGACGAGGCGTTCGCCGAGCGCGAGGCGGACGAGCTATCCGGCGGTGAGCGTGCTCGCGTCGCGCTCGCACGGGCGCTCACGCGCGGCCCCGAGCTGCTGCTGCTCGACGAGCCGACGGCGGCGCTCGACGAGGGGGCCGCGAAGCGGATCGGCGAGACGCTGCGTTCGCTGTGCGATCGCGGTCTGGGGATCTGCGTGGCAACCCACGACCGGCACTTTGCCGATGCCTGGGTCGACCGCCGCGAGCACCTGCAATGAGCTCGATGGTCGCGAAGGTCGTCGCCGGGGCGGGATTCACCGTGCTCGCGGTGTTCCTGTCGCTGCGCCTGCGGCTGGGCCTCGCCCGCGAGATCGGCGTGGCCGCGCTGCGGGCGGGCACCCAGCTCGCCGTCGTCGGCGCGCTGATCGCGCTCGTCTTCAGCTATCCGGTCCTGTCGTTCGCCTTCGTCGCCGTGATGCTCGCGACGGCCGGCGTGACCGCCGGGGGTCGCGTCAAGGGGCTGCCGCGGGCGCGGCTTCGAGCGTTGATCTCGATCGCGATCCCGGCGCTCGGGGCGACGGGGGCGCTGCTGCTCGTGGGAGCGTTCGATTTCACGGCGCGCTCCGGCGTGCCGACCGCGGGCATCCTCATCGGCGGTGCGCTCGCGGCGACGACGCTGACCGGCCGGCGGCTGCTCGAAGCGCTCGTCGACGAGGCGGGTGAGATCGAGGCGCGCCTGTGTCTCGGCGACGCCGCCCGCGCCGCGCTACAGCCGTCGGTCCGGAAGTCGGTGACGACTGCCCTGATCCCCGTGATCGATCAGACGCGTAGCGTCGGGCTCGTGACGCTGCCGGGGACGTTCGTGGGACTGATCCTCGGCGGCGCGTCGCCCGCGGAGGCGGCGGCGACGCAGCTCGTGGTGCTGCTGACGCTGGTCGCGGTCGAGCTCGCCGCGGGCATGCTGCTGGCGGAGCTGACGATGCGCGCGCTGATCCTGCCGGGCGAGCGGATCGCGCCGCTGCAGATCGAGCGCTGACGCGCGCTCTGGCGGTCAGTCCGAGCCGTCGAGCTCGGCGAGGATCTCGTCGGTGTGCTCGCCGAGCTCGGGCGAGCGCACGGCGGGCATGCGCCCGTTGATGGAGAACTCCAGCGGGCTGGCCGGCGTGAGGTAGGTGCCGACCGGGTGCTCGACCTCGGTGAACATCGGGTTCTCCGTCGAGCAGCGCGTGTCCTCCTGCACGAGCTGCTTGAACGTCTGGTAGGGACCCCACGAGACGCCGGTGCCCTCGAACGTCGTCCGAATCTCCTGCAGCGTGCGCTGGCCGAACCACGGCGTCAGCAGCTCGCGGATGAGGTCGCGGCCTTCGTAGCGGCCGGCCTCGCCGCGGAAGTCGTGCCCCGTGGCTGCCGCGACGGTCTCGAACAGCTCCTCGGTGCCGGTCGCCTCCTTCAGCGCCTTCCACTGCCGGCTCGTCAGGGCGACGACCATCACGCGGCGCCCGTCGGAGGTCGGGAAGTCGCCGCCGAAGGCGCCGTAGAGGTAGTTGCCGTCGCGTGGCTGCTCACGGCCCTCGAGCTGGACCTCGGCGATGCGGCCGAGGTTGCCGACGGTCGCCAGGGCGACGTCCGACAGGGCGATCTTCACGAGCTGGCCCTCGCCGGTGCGGTCGCGGTGGCGCAGCGCGGCGAGCAGGCCGACGACTGCGAGGCCGCCCATCGCCGTGTCCCACGCCGGCATCAGGCTGTTCGTCGGCACGGCGGAGTCGCGTGGGCCCATCGCGTCGGGGAAGCCGACCGACGGGTTCACCGTGTAGTCGACCTCCGACGAGCCGTCGTGGTTGCCGGTCATGAGCACCATGATGAGATCCGGCCGGCGCTCGGACAGCGCCTCGTAGCTCATCCATCCGCGCGCCGGGAAGTTCGTCAGGAAGATGCCGTTGCCGTCTCCGGGCGCCGTGATGAGCCGCGCCAGGGTCTCCCGGCCCTCGTCGGAGCGCAGGTCGACGGCGAACGAGCGCTTGCCCTTGTTCAGGCCCGACCAGAAGAGGCTGTTGCCCGCGCTGTCAAGCGGCCAGCGCTTGTGGTCCAGGCCGCCGCCGGGGGCGTCGAAGCGGATGACGTCGGCGCCGAGCTGCGCGAGCGTCATGCCCGCCGTCGGCGCGGCGACGAACGCCGAGCCCTCGATCACGCGCACGCCGTCCAGGATCCCCTTGCTCATGCCATCGCTCCCACGAGTCGCCAGTCCAGAACCGCGTCCTGCGCGCCGTCGGCGCGCTGTGCGGACACCTCGATGCCCAGCGTCACGAGGCCGCCGCCATCGGGCAGCGGCTCGGTCCCGTCCAGACGAACCGTGCTGCGCAGCACGTCGCCCTCGAACACCGGCCCGAGGTGGTTGCAGTGATGCCAGCCGATGATCGTCACGAGGTTGGGCAGCGCCTTGGTCAGCTGCGCGGCGGCGACGCCGATCGTGTGGCCGCCGTAGACCAACCGCTTGCCGGAGTGGTGTGAGCCGGGGTCGGTGTGCGCCTTGGCGATGTTCAGCGACAGGCGCGCGAGCTCGGTCGCGGCGGTGACGCTGTCGCCGCCGTCGACGATCCACGTCGCGGGTGTTCGCAGGTCGGCGAAATGCGAGCCGGGGACGGCGGCACGGTACGCGGCGAGGTCGAGGCCGTCCAGGGTCGCGTGCAGCGCGTCGTCGGGCAGGTCGGCGGGGAACTGGTCGAGGTCGTCGGCGTGTGGCTTGGAGGCCTCGACGTCGCCGATCGGCAGCATCGCGCAGCGCCAGTAGTCGAGGATCGCGCGGTCCTCCTGGTCGGTCGTGACGATGTGCAGGACGGCCAGGCCCGTCGGCTTGCGGCCCTCCTTGATCGTGTTGCGCTTCAAGGCGACGATCTCGGTGATCGTGCGCAGCGTGTCGCCGATCGCCGGCAGGCGGCGCAGCATCAGCCGGCGGTAGAAGAGGTTGCCGATGACGCGCTGGGTGGGCAGCGTCGACTGGCCGATCGACACGTCGCACACGAGGTTCGGATGAGCGAGACGGCGACCGGCGACACGCTCGGACAGGGATGCGTCGAGCGCCAGGCGCAGGCGGTCGCCGACGATCGACTGGTGCAGCGCCGCGTGGCCCTCGGTGAGCGTCATCGCCGGGAAGTCGTCGTAGCGATCGCCGACCGACAGCTCCTCCCAGTAGGGGCCGCCGACATGCACGGCGTCGCTGGCGATCGTCGTCTCTGCGCTCATACGGCGGACCTCGTTCTCTACGGCACCCTGGGACACGTGGTCCGGCGGCGCGCTGACCGTGGATCGGGCGGGCGCGCCCGGCCCCGTGCGAACGGGCGCAAACGTACACGATCAAGTGGTGGTCATGTGTGCAGCTCAGCGAGGGGTCGGGGCGCCATCGTGTCGACGACCCGCGAGCGCCTCGGCGACACGCGCCACGAGCGCCGGTGACCGTCGCGTCAACTCCGTCCACGTCGTGCGCAGCACCAGGTAGTCGGCGCGCGCGAGCGTTGCGTCACGGCGCCGGTCGCGCTCGAACGCGGCCCGCGTGGCATGGAACGTGTAGCTGTCGAACTCCAGCACGACGCGCTCGCGTCGCCACAGGGCGTCGACCTCCAACCCTTCGACGGTCGCGTTGAAGACCGGCCGCGGCAGCTCCGCCGCGCAGATCAGGGCGACGACGATCCGCTCTGCGCGCGAGCGCGTGAAGGACGGCTCGTCCACGAGCGACCTCAGCGTTCGCGTGCCGCGCAGGCCCGTGGCGCGATCCAGCGCGGCGGCGATCTCGGGCTTGGTCACGAGCCGGTTGACCTGCGCGCGCTCCACCGCGGCGGCGAGCTCGCGGGTCCCGAGCAGCGCCGCGAGCTCGACGAGCGTGCGGGCTGGGCTGGCGATCGGCAGCGGACCGAGGTTGCGCACGTCGCGTGCGTCCAGGTGGGCGACCTCGTGTGTGCGGATGGCGTGGTGTCGTACCCGCCGGCCGATGACGGTGACGTCGGTCGGCTCACGGCGCTGCCTGACGATCGACCACACCGAGCCTGCCGCGATCCCTCCGAGAAGGCTGCCCTCGCCGCATGCGTAGATGGAGGCCAGCGCGGCCGTTCGCTCTGCGGTGGGTCTCGAGGCGCCCCAGAGGTAGACGCCGCGGTGGCAGCGGTGCAGCAGCCCGCGCTCGTTGCGGCGCTGGACGGTGCCGCGCGATGCCGAGCGCCGCCAGCTGCGAGCGTGCGACGACGCCCTCCTGCCGTGCGGCGAGCGCCGCGATGAGCCGGTCGGCGTGCACAACTGACGGATCGATGCCCTGCCGTTTCAGATCCGTCAGTACTGCATCACAGTGATGCATAAGCGCCGCCTCGCTCAGCGGGCGACCTCGATCCGGCAGTTGTGCACGCATGGCGACGAGGATGTCGCCGCCTTGGCCGCCGCGGCTCGGTCTGCGCAGGATCGTTGCGCTGGCGTCGCGGGCTCTGCGCGATCTGCGTCCCTTTCGTGCGATCTGACCTCAGGATCCGGCGAAGCGCACGACGTCCCCCGCGACGAGCGGCTCCTCGGGGTCCTCGACGACACGGTCGCCGATCGTTGCGGGTCCCATGCCCACCGCCCCGAGCGTCGCGGCGCGCACGATCCCTGTGCCGACGACGGTCACCCGGGGTGCCGGGCGCGCGCGAGCGGCCTCGTAGGTCTGCGGGTCGTTGAGGCTGCGCAGCGAGTCCAGCTGAGGGTCGTGCGCGGCGACGGTGCGATCGGCGAGCAGCGCCGCCTCGTCGAGTTCGTGCACGCGACATCGGTGCAGCAGCGCGCTGGTGCCCAGCCGGTCGCCGCGCAGCACCTCCTCGAGTCGGGGTGCGATCGTCGTCCTGTAGGCGGCGGCGAGCGGCTGCGCGAAGCCGCCGGCATAGGGAAGCGCGACCTCGTCGTCGGGTCCGACGGCGGCGAGCACGCGGGCGACGACGGCGGGATGCAGCAGCGGTGCGTCGACGCCGCAGACGAAGGCGACGTCGGCGCGCGCTCCGACGGCACGCAGGCCCGCGGCGATGCCCTCCAGCGGGCCGCGCGCCGGGCGCTCGTCCACGGTGACCTCGATGCCGGCCGGCAGCACGGGCAGCTGTTGTGCTGCGGCGCGGACCACGACGACCGGCCCGTCGACGACGCGGCCGACGATGCCAACGGCACGGCGCAGCAGCGTCGACCCATGCCAATCCATCCATGCCTTCGACGTGCCCATTCGTGCCGACGCGCCCCCCGCGAGCACGATGGCGGCGGTTCGCTCAGTCACCGAGCGCGCGCTCGAAGGCGTCGAAGGCCGGCCGGGCGAACAGCCAGAAGCGCGCCTCCTCGACGCCGGGATGCTGTTCGAGGGCAGCGTTCGTGGCGCTGATCGCGACGGTCGCGGCCTGCGCGAGCGGGTAGCCGTAGACGCCCGCCGAGATCGCAGGCAGCGCGACGCTCGCGCAGTCGTGCTGTTCGGCGAGCTGGATGGCTCGGTGGTAGCAGGAGGCCAGCAGCTCGGGCTCATGCTCCCCGCCGCCGCGCCAGATCGGGCCGACGGCGTGGATGACGTGGCGCATCGGCAGGCGGCCCGCGCCGGTGATCTTCGCGTCGCCGGGCTCACAGCCGCCGAGCTCGCGGCACTGCACCAGCAGCCCCGGTCCGGCAGCGCGATGGATCGCCCCGTCGACTCCGCCGCCACCCAGCAGGCTCGTGTTCGCGGCGTTGACGATCGCGTCGGCGTCGGAGTCCGTCGTGATGTCGCCGAGATGCAGGGTGATGCGCGCCATCGAGATTCCAGAGGCGCCGTCCGGATTCGAACCGGAGTAAACGGCTTTGCAGGCCGCTGCGTAGCCACTCCGCCACGGCGCCGGGGGCGGGCCTAGGGTAGCGAGCAGGCCGCCGCGCGGCTCAGGCGTCGCCGCCCGCCTCGGCCAGGCGGTTCGCTTCCCTGGCGAGCAGGCCGAGGCGCGCCTCGCGTACGAGCGGCACCTCGCGGCGACGCTTGCGGACGGTCGCGAGATCGATCTCGGTCGTGACCACCGTCTCCTTGTCCTCGTCGAGCTGGCAGACGATCTTGCCCCACGGGTCAACGATGTGCGAGCCGCCCCAGAAGCGCAGGTTCTCGCCCTCGTCGCCGACGCGATTGACGAACACGACGTAGCACTGGTACATCCGCGCGTAGAAGACGGTGATGTCGCGCCAGTACGTGCGCGAGTCGTACTTGTCGGGGAAGCGGCTCTGCGAGGAGTTCGTCGGGACGAGCAGCACCCGGGCGCCGTCCTGGACGGCGAGGAAGACGAGGTGCGGCTGCCAAGCGTCGTTGCAGATCAGCGTCGCGACGCGCCCCTGCCGGGTGTCGAACGCGCGCATCGTCTGACCGGGCGAGAAGTGCTTGCGCTCCTCGAAGATGTCGTAGGTCGGCAGGTAGAGCTTGCGATGCGTGTGGACGCGGGCCTCGGCGTCGTAGTAGGCGGCCGAGTTGTAGTTGTGTACGCCCAGGCCGTCCTCATAGAAGCCCACCAGCGCATCCGTCTCGGGCGCGATCGCGCTGAGAGCCATCAGGCGCGGATCGTCGGCCGACAACGAGACGTCGCTGTCGACCTTTCCGAGCGCGTAGCCCGTCAGAAACAGCTCGGGGAAGACCACGAGATCGCTGCTCTCACGCCCGCCCTGGGCCATGATGTCCGCCGCGCTGTCGAAGTTCGCGTCGACGTCGCCGAGCTTGCACGAAACCTGAGCGAGGGTGATGCGCATCAACGTGTCTGCGAGGGGGTCGACATCAGATCGCGAGCGTAGCTGCCGAAGCCCCGCGACGGCCACGAGGCCGGCGCGCGTTGCTATTCTGCTCGTCTCCCAGGGCGATTAGCTCAGCTGGGAGAGCGCCGCCTCGACAAGGCGGAGGTCACTGGTTCGAGCCCAGTATCGCCCACTCCGAAAGCCCCGGCAGACGATGGGGTTTTCGTCTTTCCGGGGCGTGCACACGATGGTCTCGGACCGTGCCTCGACCGTGGCGCGTCGGCGTCGACACTGGTTGATCGCCGAGCGGCGCATCAGGGAGCTACAGCACAGATCATCATTCAAGGTCGTTCCGGTGGCGACCGATACAGCCTTGTGCTGCGCATCGGAGGTCGCAAATGCTGAGGAGCCTCGGAGAGGGCCGCAAGTACGGTGCCTTTCGCTTCGACTTCGGCCCGCCAAAGCGACCCACGCGGGCCAAGCTGCCATCGGGCCCCCGGCAGTCCAGTGGCCCGTTCCATCTTGAAGGCGTCGAGAAGAAGAGCAGCTCTGGCTGGTGGGTGACGGCGGGAGATGGAAAGGACTACTGGCTCCACGAGAAGGTCGTCTACGTGACGAACGAGACGGGGCTCGATCCCGCGGACGTCGAGGCACTCATCGTCTCGAAGCGTCTTCGGAAGGAACGCCAGATCGACCGCGCTCGCCTTGCCGTCAAGGCGGCCGAGGAGCCAACAGGGCGGAAGCGACGATCGATTCCGGTCGAGGTGCGCCAGGCGGTCTTCGAGAGGGATGGAGGACGTTGTGTTGAGTGCGGCGACAACTTCGACATCCAGTACGACCACGTCATCCCGCACTCGCTCGGCGGCGCAGACACCGTCGAAAATCTCCAACTCCTCTGCGTCCCGTGCAACCAGAGCAAGGGCGTCGCGCTCGCCTAGCAGCAGCGCCCATCTCTCCCCCGAGCGACCGACGCGGTGTTGTGCCCATGGTTGAGCCCGGCGATCAGGCGGCTGCTTCGCGCACGACCAGAGCGTTCAGCTGCGGGAGGCCAACGTAGATCACGATCGGGTCCAGGTCGGCGCTGGTCGGCCAGGTGACGGTGCCAGCCTCGCGGTCAACCTCGACGCGGGCGAATCTCTCGGGATCGCGGAGTGGCTCGAACACCGGGCCGTCGAGCCGGCCTTCGAGGCTTACGTCGCGTACAGCGCCGTGATCGAAGACGACGCGCAGGCCGTGGTCGGCGATGACCTCTACCTGCACGATGTCGTGGCGGTCGTTCATCGGAGCAGTTCGATCTATTGGAGCGGTTGGCCGCCCGATCATGCTCCGAGTTTCGCAGTTCACCCGACTACGGCGCGGCGTTCACGGTCGTCGGACCCATTGTGGGTGATCACTTGCGTCGCTAAGGTGATCACATGCGCGAGGTTGGGATCAAGGAGCTCAAGCGCGACGCGAGCGCCATCGTCGATGCTGTCGAGGCGGGTGAGACGGTCGTGATCACGCGCCGTGGCAACCCCGTGGCGCGCATGGGTCCGGTCGCTGCGCCACCTCGCGTGCGAAGGCTCGTCGAGCAGGGCCTGATGAGCTGGCCGGGCGCAGCGACGAGTCTTCCCGACGAGACGTCGGTGCTGGTGACGGGCCACGGCGCCCCGATCTCCCAGCAGGTCGTCGAGGACCGGCGCTGACGGCGTTCCTCGACACCAGCGCGTTGCTGTCGCTGGTGCTTGGCGAGACGACGGCTCCGAAGATCCGCGCGATCCTCGTCGAGCACGAGACGGTCGCGGCATCTGCGATCGCCGAGGTTGAGGCGAGAGCCGGGATCGCACGAGCCCGGCGTGGCGGACGGCTGACCGTCCGCAGCGAGCGTGAGGTATGGCAGCGCTTCGAGCTGATCTGGTCGACCTCCGCGATCCTCGATGTCGACCGGACGCTGCTGGCGAGCGCGACCGATCTCGCATACCGTCGCGGGCTGCGTGGCTATGACGCGGTGCAACTCGCGAGCGGGCTGCGGGCCGCCGAGGCGACTGGCCATCCCGGGTTCGTCTGCCTCGATCGCGAGCTCAACGTTGCAGCTGAGGCGGAAGGCTTGACCTGCCTGATGACGTAGCCGGCGGCAGTTCGCCGAGCTACCGGCGTGCCGTCTGACAGGCCGCCACGGCCAGCTCGTCGGCGCGCTCGTTGAGCGCCGAGCCCGCGTGGCCCTTGACCTTCTTCCACGTGACCGTGTGGGGCTCGAGCGCCACCAGCAAGGCCTCCCACAGCTCTCGGTTCTTGACCGGCGTCTTGCCGGCCGTCTTCCAGCCGCGCTTCTGCCAGCCGACGATCCAGCGCTTGACGATCGCGTCCATGACGTAGGTCGAGTCGATGTGGATCGTCACCTCGGACGGGCCTTTCAGGGCGCGCAGGCCCTCGATGACCGCCTGCAGCTCCATGCGGTTGTTCGTCGTCGCGGGATCGCCGCCGGACAGCTCGACCTGCTTGGCGATCGATCCGTCGTCATCACGGGCGACGAGGATCGCCGCCCAGCCACCGGGGCCCGGGTTGCCCGAGCAGGCGCCGTCGGTCCAGAGTTCGAGATCCATGCGCCGCAGCGTATGAGGCGCGGTGGACGGCGGCGCGCGCCAATCCGGGCGTGCTCGACCGTGTCGCGCTCGATACCGTCCCGGCCATGCCGTCCCTGCGATTCGCGATTCCCACCAACCAGGCCGCCGTCATGCTCTCGGAGTGCAGCGGCGCGCTGACCGCGCTGTTCGCGCTCGACTCGCACATGCAGCATCACCTCGATTGGCTCACGGCCGCCGCTGAGTCGCTCGGGCGCAGCCCGGACGCCGACGACGACGCGACGCGCGACGCGCGTGCCGTGGCCAACGCGCAGACCGAGCGCATGCGCGCGCTGCGCACCGAGCTCGCCGAGCTGGCCGCCGATGCCCAGGCCCTGCTACCCGAGGGCGACACGGCCGGCGCGACGATCGTGCGCGAGCACGAGATGGCGCCGTTGCCCGAGGCCGTGGGCCCGCAGGAGCTGTTCATGGTTGAGCGCAGCTTCTCCGCCGGGATGGCGCGCTTCGTCCACACCGCGACGATGTCGCTGCGGCCGCTGCGCAGTCGCCTGAGGACCTTCGACGACGACCCGAGCACGCAGCTCGCCGACAACGTCGATGCGTTCCTCGCCGCCGTGCACTCCTGACTACACGGGATCCGCCGGCGGTGGGATCGGCGTCCACGTGACCACGAGGCGCGCGCCGCCCTCCAGCCGGAAGGTCAGGCCGTGCTCGCGCTCGGCGACGGACTCGACCGGCGCGTCGCTGAGATCGAAGCGCGTGTCGCCGACCGAGTAGTGGCCGTAGAGATCGAAGTGCGACGCGCCGGCCGTCGGCTCGTCGTCGGCGACGTCCAGATGCCAGTTCTCCAGGTGCCCGCTCGTGATCAGCAGCGGCATGTCGTGTGAGACCTCGACCCAGGCCGTCACCTCATGTCCGAGGCGGTCGTTGAGCAAGAGCAGCGCCTCGTCGAGGGTCATCGCCGCGCACCGTACCGTGCCGTGGCATGCCACGTCCTTCGGGCTGGGTAGCCTCCGGAACCAATGGCGAGCCCACCACCGATCATCTTCGCGGTCAACCTCACCGTTCCCGGCGAGATGCGCTGGTGCATGCGCGCCAAGGGCGCCTTCGACGACTGGATCCATTCGGAGGCCGAGTCGGCCGACCGGCCGATCGCCGAGCTGCCGGCCGCCGACCTGGCCATGCAGACCGATCACTGCGAGCTGACGCTGTCCTGGATCGAGCTGCCCGCCGACAACGCCTGGCACGCGACACAGCGCGCGTCGGAGATCGTCGAGCAGGTGTTGCCCGAGCTGCTGCGCACACGAGCGCTGCGCGTCGATGCGACGATGCAGACCCCCGACCCCGACATGCGCCGGCCGGTCGGAAGCTGACGCCCGCGCCTACAGCTCCGCCACGAGCCGCAGCAGCTCCAGCGGACTGAACGGCTTGGTCAGGAAGTAGTCCGCCCCGGCCTGTTCGGCACGCACCCGCGCCGAGTCCTCGGCGGTGGCGGTCAGCATGACGATCTTCGCGCCGGTCATCGTCGCGTCCGCGCGCATCTGACGGCACGCCTCGATGCCGTCCATGCGCGGCATGTCGATGTCCAGGAAGACGAGCTTCGGCGACTGTGCGCGTGCGGCCTGGACCGCCTCCTCACCGTCGCGGGCCTCGTGCAGCTCGAACTCCGAGACCCCCTCGAGCGTCGTCAGGATGAGCTTGCGGATGAAGGGGTCGTCGTCAACGATCAGCACCGCCCGGGAATTCACCCGATCGCCTCCCTGATCTGCTCGATCCGGCTGTCGGGAAGCTCGCGAAACGCCGCGATGACGTCGGGGTCGAAGTGCGAGCCGCCGCCGTCCTCGATGATCTCCCGCGCATGCGCGATCGTCGACGGCTGGCGGTAGGGCCGCTGGGTCGTCAGGGCGTCGAGCGTGTCGGCGACCGCGAACACGCGCGCGGAAACCGGGATCTCCTCGCCGGCCGTGCCGTCCGGGTAGCCGCCGCCATCCCAGCGCTCGTGGTGGGAGCGGATGACGTCGCGCGCCGCGCCGAGGAAGTCGATGTCGCGAACGATCTCAAAGCCCGTCACGGGGTGCTGCTGCATCACCAGCCGCTCGGTCGTCGTCAGCGGGCCGGGCTTGAAGAGGATCGCGTCGGGCACGGCGACCTTGCCCACGTCGTGCAGCAGGAAGCCGAACTCGATCTGCGGATCGTCGGCGAGGGCCAGCTCGAAGACCTCTCCGAGCGCGAGGCCGTAGGCCGCGACGCGCTCGGCATGACGTCCGGTGTAGGCGTCACGCGCCTCGACCGCGCTGGCGAGCGCGCGAACCGTGAGCATGTAGGAGCGGTGCAGCTCCTGAGATCGCCGCCGTTCCTGAAGAAAGGTCTCGCGCAGGTCGGCCGCATAGCGATGTAGCTGGCGATCCTGCTCCCCGGCGTCGTCGACGCGTTGCGCGAGCTGGGCCTCCAGCGCCCCGATCCGTTCGCGAAGCTCCTCCTCGACAGGCACCTGGTCATCATGACCCAGCCGCGCCCGCCGTGCCAAGCGCCGTGCGCAGCGCGGCGATCGCCTGTGGCAGCGGGAAGACCGGCATGCCGACGCCGCTGCCCCGCCCGCCCGCGTCGCCTGTCGAGAACAGGATCACCGAGCGTCCTCGGCGGCGCCCGCGCAACGCCAAGCCTTCGATGAGCGCGAGCGCGTCGCTCATGCTCGCGTGGATGAGGGCGACCTCGAAGAGCTCGGACGCGCTGGCCTGCGTGGCTCCCTGCGCGCTCGTCTCCCAGCGATGCTCGATGCCGAGCCCCGCGAGCGACGGCGCGAGGTCGATGCGTACGGCGTCGGGGGCGACGACGAGCACGCGCGAGCGCTTGGCCGTGATCGCGGATTGGAGCACGTCGCTGAGCCGCAGGCGATCGATCGGCTTGGACACCGCCCACTCGCCATCCAGCTGCGACAGCGCCGAGGAGACCGACACGAAGATCACCGGCAGATCGCGCAGGCTCGGATCCGCGCGCACCGCCTCGAGCACCTCGAAGCCGCTCATCCCGGGCATCAGCACATCGAGCGTCATGGCGTCGAAGCGCTCGCCCCGCAGCCGTGCGAGCGCGTCGGTTCCGGAGTGGACCTGCACGCTCTGCACCCCCAGCGGCTCGAGCTGCTCGGCGATCAGCGCGGCCAGCGGCGGCTCGTCGTCGACGATCAGCACGCGGCGCGACGCCAGTGGCGGGGGCGTCGCGCCGTTGACGCCGTCGCCGGCGGCGTCGGGCGCGACGGGCAGGGCGATCGTGAACGTCGTCCCGCGGCCCAGCTCGCTGCGGACGTCGATCGACCCGCCGTGCAGGTCGACGAGCGACTTGACGATCGGCAGGCCGAGGCCGGTGCCCGGGTTGCGGCGCTCGCTGGTCGTGCCGCGGTAGAAGCGGTCGAAGATCCGGCGCGTGTCGTCGGAGGCCATGCCCGGGCCGTCGTCGCCGACGACGATCCGCGTCGCTTGTGCGTCGCCGTCCAGCCGCAGCGCGATCGTCCCGTGCTCGGGCGTGTACAGATGGGCATTGGTCAGCAGGTTGGTGATCATCTGGCGCACACGACCGGGGTCCGCCAGGGCGGGCGGCCGCGGCTCGGCGATTTCGACGTCCAGGCGCTGATGCTTGTCGTTGATGCGCGGGCGCATCAGCGCCGCGACCTCCTCGACGGTGTCGCGCAGGTCGCAGCTGCGCGGCTGGATCTCAAACTCGCCTGACTCGATCCGCGCGACGTCGAGCAGGTCGTTGACGAGGTCGACGAGCCGGTCGGTCGACTGCAGCGCGATGGCGATGAAGTCCAGTTGGCGCGGCGTGAGGTTCTCGGCTTCGGTCGACTGCAGCAGCTCGATGAACCCCTTGATCGACGTCAGCGGGCTGCGCAGCTCGTGCGACGCGGTCGCGACGAAGTCGGTCTTGGCCTGCTCCAGGCGCGCGCGCTCGGTGATGTCGCGCAGCGTCCAGACGACGCCGCCCTCGGGGCCCCCCAGGCGGGCGGCGGTCACGGCGATCGTGACCCCGTCGTGCTCGATCGTCACCTCGCCGCGCAGCGCCTCGTCGCGCGCGGGCAGCGGGCTGCCGGGTCCATGCGCGCTCGCGCCGGGGCTCAGCTGCGCTACCAGGTCGCGCGCACGAGGATTCATCGTCGTCACCCGATCGCCGGCGTCGCAGATGACAAGGCCGTCGCCGAGGCTCTCGACCGTCGTCGCCAGCCGTTGTCGCTGGGACTCCACGCGCACGGCGGCCGCCTCGAGGTCGGCGCTCATGACGTTGAAGGACTCTCCGAGCGCCGCGAGCTCGCGCGGACCGTCGGCCTCGACGCGCACGGCGCGCTCCCCGGCGGCCATCCGACGGGTCGCCCCCACGAGATCGTCCAGTGGTCGGCGCATCGCTCCGATCAGCAGCGTCAAGAAGGCCAGGACGCCGACCAGCGCCAGGCCGGCGCCGACGCCGATCGCCGCGAGCGCAGTGCGTGACCGGCGCGTCGTCAGCGCGCGCGCGTCCTCGCGCCGGGCATCCTGGCGAGCGGCGATCAGCATCGTCGCATCGCGGACCGCGGGCAGCGCGAGCGCGGCGGCCGCTCGCGGCGCCGGGCGAGTCGGGCTCTGGGCAAGCGCGCGGGCGGCACGCTGGGCCGCGGCGATCCGATCGGCCTGCGTCTGGCTTGCGTCGTCATCTCGCGCGAGAAGCCGCACGCTCTCGGCCTTGCGGTCGACCTCGCGCGCGGCGTTGGCGACGAAGGTGGCCGCCTCGCGCGACCTCGGCCGGGCGAGGTTCGCCTGCAGGGCAACCGCTGCCGACAGGAGGTTGGCGGCCGCGACCTCCAGCGACGATGCCGCAGACAGATCGTCCTCGTAGCTCTGCCGGGCGTCATAGAGCGCCGCGATGCCGACCGCGCCGATCGTCGCCAGGATGACCGTCAACCCGAGCAGCGCGACGCGCAGCGTGCGAGCGATCGGACGTCGCCGCGCGCTCACGTTGACCTGGGGTCAGACCCCATGGACATGCGCGGACGCGCAACTATCATCGCCGGGATGGACTTCGTCGCATCGTGGCTGCGCCAGCTGCTGAAAGCCGGCACGGCAGCTGCGCTCGTGCCGGCCGCGATGGTCGTCGCGCTCGCGGTGGTCGCGGCAGGCAGCGGCGGTCTTGGCGGTCTCGGCAGCCTCGCCCAGCTCGTGACCGGACCGCAGATCTCCACCGCCGAGCGCGCCGGGGCGAGCTCCGCGGGCGAGTCGGATGTCGCGATCGTCGCCCCCCCGACCATCGCGGCGGCACCGGCCGCGTCACCGCCGGGCGCTGTCCCACGCGCCCGTCCGGCACCCGCTCCGCGGCGCCAGTCGCCACAGCCGGCCCCCAATCCGCAGCCCCAATCGCCGCCCGCCGTGCGACCGCCGTCGCCCGTCGTCGCACCGCCGGTCGCGGCCACGCCGGTCGACCGGCCCGAGCCCCAAGGGCCGCCCGCTCCTCCGACGGTCAGGGAGCGCACGGGAGCGCTGGTCGCGGAGCTGGGCGACGTGGTCGACGAGGTCGTCGTGGTGCTGGAGAAGGTCATCGAGAGCCTGGGGCAGTCCGTGGACAGGATCCTCAACGGACCTCCACTCGGGCGGCCCTGAGCTGCCGGGCCAGTCCCGTGCGAAACCCCTACTCCAGCGCGTCCTGCGGCACGACGTAATACGGCTTCGGCGCCTCGCGCGGCTTGAGCGTCGGACCGCGCCCGCGGCGGGTGCTCGTCGCAAAGGACTTGTCGGGGTAGCCGCCGTGTTCGCGAACCCAGTCCAGCACGTCGTCGGGATCGCCGCCGGCCTCGACGACCTTGGACTCCATGATCACGACGGTGCCCTCGGGGTTGCCCATGAACAGCGACGGCGTGATGCCCGCGAGCAGCTTGCGAATCGGATCGGCCTGCTTCTTCGCCACGGCGCGAGGATAGCGCCGGAGACGGCCGTTCATACTTGGCACGCATGAACTTCGAGCTCTCCGACGACCACGAGCTGCTGCGCAGCACGGTGCGCGACTTCGCCGAGGGCGAGGTCGCGCCGGTGGCCGAGGAGCTCGATCGCCTGCACGAGATCCCGTACGAGATCATCGCCAAGCTCGGTGCGCTGAACCTCATGGGGATCCCGTTCCCCGAGGAGTACGGCGGTGGCGGCGGGGACACGCTGGCCTATGCGCTGACCGTCGAGGAGCTCACGCGCGTGGACTCCTCGGTGGCGATCACGCTGTGCGCGCACACGTCGCTGGGTACGCAGCCCGTCTACCTCTTCGGCACCGAGGACCAGCGCGGCGAATGGATGCCGCGGCTGTGCAGCGGCGAGATCCTCGGCGCGTTCGGCCTGACCGAGGCCGAGGCGGGCTCGGACGCCGGGCACATCACCACGCGCGCGAGGCTCGATGCGGGCGACTGGGTCATCGACGGCGCCAAGCAGTTCATCACCAACGCCGGCACCGACATCTCGGGTCTCGTGACGATCACCGCGCTGACCGCCGAGGGGGAGATCTCCAACCTGCTGGTGGCCAACGGCACGCCCGGCTACGAGCAGGGCGAGCCGTACCGCAAGATGGGGTGGCACGCGTCTGACACGCGGCCGCTGACGTTCACCGGCTGCCGCGTGCCCGAGGCCAACCTGCTCGGTACGCCCGGGCGCGGGCTCAAGCAGTTCCTGCAGGTGCTGGAGATCGGGCGCATCGGCGTCGCGGCGATGGGCCTCGGCCTCGCGCAGGGCGCGCTTGATCAGGCGCTGGCCTACGCCAAGCAGCGCCACGCGTTCGGGCAGGCGATCTCGAAGTTCCAGGCGATCTCCGGCAAGCTCGCCGACATGTCCACGGAGATCGAGGCGTCTCGGCTGCTCGTCTATCGCGCGGCGCTGCTGAAGGACGCGGGGCGCCCGTTCGGCCTCGCCGCCGCGCAGGCCAAGCTCAAGACCGGCCGCCTCGCAGTGCGCTGCGCGGAGGAGGCGGTCCAGATCCACGGCGGCTACGGCTACATCGAGGAGTACCCGGTCTGTCGCATGTACCGCGACGCGAAGATCCTCACGATCGGCGAGGGCACCGACGAGATCCAGCAGATGGTGATCGCGCGCGGCCTGGGCGCATGACGCTTCCGGGGACCGTCAGCATCCGGGAGGTCGGGCCGCGCGACGGGCTGCAGAACGAGCCCGAGACGGTCGCGACGGCCGACAAGATCGCGTTGATCGACGGGCTGGCGCGCAGCGGTCTGCGGCGCATCGAGATCACGAGCTTCGTCCGGCGCGACGTCATCCCGCAGCTTGCCGACGCGGGTGAGGTGCTGGCCGCGATCGATGTTCCCGACGGTGTCTCGCGCAGCGTGCTCGTGCCCAACTCGCGTGGCATGGACCATGCGCTGCAGCTGTGCGAGCACTACGACGAGATCGGCGTCTTCCTGTCGGCGTCCGAGACGCACAACATGGCGAACGTCAACCGCTCGATCTCCGCGTCGCTGGACAGCCTGAGCCGGGTGATCGGCCGCGCGCGCGCCGCGGGCCTGCGCGTCGAAGCGGTCATCTCGACGAGCTTCGGCTGTCCCTACGAGGGCGTCGTACCGCGCGAGCGCGTGCTCGACATCGCGGCGCGGCTCGTCGATGCCGGCGCGCAGGAGATCGCCTTCGGCGACACGACCGGCATGGCCAACCCGCTGCAGGTCGGCGAGCACTTCCAGGACGCCGCCGCGCGACTCGGAGACGACGTCCAGTTGACGGCGCACTTCCACAACACCCGCGGCCAGGGCTTGGCGAACGTGCTCGCGGCGCTGCAGGCCGGCTGCGCGTCGTTTGAGTCCAGCGTCGGAGAGCTCGGCGGATGCCCCGTGCCACCCGGCTCGACCGGCAACATCGCCACCGAGGATGTCGTCTGCATGCTGCACGAGATGCAGATCGCGACGGGCGTCGACCTCGACGGACTGCTGGACGCCGCACGTGAGATCCGGCGGGTGCTGGACCGCCCGCTGGGATCGCACACACTCGTCGCGGGTCCGATCGACTGGCGCCCGGAGGCCGACCGGTGAGCATCGTGCTCGACACCAGGGCGCGCCCCGCCGGCAAGACCTTCCAGGCCAACGAGGCCGCGCACCGCGCCCTGATCGAGGATCTGAGCCAACGGCTGGCGCAGGCCCGCGCCGGCGGCGGCCCGCTCGCCGCCGAGCGTCACGAGCGGCGCGGAAAGCTGCTGCCGCGCGAGCGCATCAGGCGACTGCTTGATCCGCAGACGCCCTTCGACGAGCTGTCGCCGCTGGCGGCGCACGATCTCTACGACGTCGCGGCGCCCGGCGCGGGGATCGTCACCGGCATCGGCCGCGTCGCCGGACGCGAGGTCGTCGTGATCGCCAACGACGCGACCGTCAAGGGCGGCGCCTACTTCCCGATGACCGTCAAGAAGCATCTGCGCGCGCAGGAGATCGCGCTGCACAACCGGCTGCCGTGCGTCTACCTCGTCGATTCGGGCGGCGCGTACCTGCCGATGCAGGACGAGATCTTCCCCGACCGCGAGCACTTCGGCCGGATCTTCTTCAACCAGGCGACGATGTCCGCGGCCGGCGTGGCGCAGATCGCGGCGGTCATGGGCTCCTGCACGGCGGGCGGCGCGTACGTCCCCGCGATGAGCGACGAGACGGTCATCGTCCGCGACCAGGGCACGATCTTCCTTGCCGGTCCGCCGCTCGTGCAGGCGGCGACCGGCGAGCGGATCACGGCCGAGGAGCTCGGCGGCGGCGAGCTGCACGCCCGCCGCTCGGGTGTGGTCGACCACCTCGCCGACGACGACGATCACGCGCTGGGGATCGTGCGCTCGATCGTGGACACCCTCGGCCCTCGCTGCCCGGCCCCGTGGGAGCGCGTCGCCCCGCAGGACCCGGCGGTCGATCCCGACGGCCTGCTCGGCGTGCTGCCCTGGGGCTCGCGGACGGGCTATGACCCGCGGGAGATCGTCGCGCGCATCGTCGACGGCTCGCGCTGGCAGGAGTTCAAGGCGCTGTACGCGACGACGGTCGTCTGCGGATTCGCCCACATCCACGGCCATCCGGTCGGGATCGTCGCCAACCAGGGCGTCCTGTTCGCGGACAGCGCGCGCAAGGCGGCTCACTTCGTGGAGCTCTGCGACCAGCGTGGCGTACCGCTGGTGTTTTTACAGAACGTTGCGGGCTTCATGGTCGGGCGCGAGGCGGAGGCGGGCGGGATCGCCCGCGACGGCGCGAAGATGGTTGCGGGCGTTGCGTGCGCGCGAGTACCCAAGCTCACGGTGATCGTCGGGGGCTCCCACGGCGCGGGCAATTACGCCATGGCCGGCCGCGCCTACGACCCGCGCTTCTTGTGGACGTGGCCCAACGCGCGGATCTCGGTGATGGGTGGCGAGCAGGCGGCGACCGTCCTGTCCGCCGTCGCCTCGGACCGCGACCCCGACGAGATCCAGGCCCTGCGGGCGAGGATCGGCGCGCAGTACGAGCGCCAGGGCCATCCGTACTATGCGACCGCGCGGCTGTGGGACGACGGGATCATCGACCCCCGATCGACGCGCGACGTCCTCGGCCGGGCGCTGACGGCGTGCGCGAACGCCCCGCTGGGCGAGCTGCGCCGGCCCGTGCTGCGGATGTAGATGAGCCGCGAGCGCCAGGTCCTGTTCTTCGGCGACTCCTTCGTGGCCGGCGTCGGCGATCCGCAGGGGCGAGGCTGGGTGGGACGCGTCGCGCAGGCGTCCGCCGAGGCAGGGCTGGCGTTCACCCCGTACGTGCTCGGCGTCCAGGGCGAGACATCCGTGCAGGTCGCGTCGCGCTGGCGTGGCGAGGCCGGCCCGCGCATGGTGCGTGAGGCGGACCGTGCTGTCGTCTTCTCGTTCGGCGCCAACGACGCCACCGTCGAGGACGGCGCGCCGCGAGTGTCGACGAAGCTCACGCTGCAGACCCTCGAGGATCTCCTGGATGACGCGGCGGCGCTCGGATTGCGCGCCTTCGTCGTCGGCCCCGCCCCGGTCGGCGAGCATGCGCATGACGCGCGGATTGTCGCGTTGACCGCGCAGATGGGGCAGGTCTGCGACGGTCGCGGCGCGCCGTTCGTGCCGGTCGCCGATGCACTGGGCGCCTGTGCGGTCTGGTGCGCGGAGGCGAAGGCCGGCGACGGCACGCACCCCGCGGTCGGCGGCTACGAGGCGCTCGCGAGCTTCGTGCTCGCGGGTGGCTGGACGGACTGGCTGGAGGGTGGCTGAGACGGCGAGAATCCTCCGAGGACCGTGGCCGCAAAGAACGTTGGCCTGACCACCGCTTCGTCTGGCATTCTCAGGGGTTGCACCAAGCAAGACGCCCCAAACCGGGGGAGGGCTGGCGTGCTCGTCGTGGTCCGCTGCCATCATCTCGGCCGCACCAGCGCCTGGAAGATCGACCCAGACCCTCGAAGGAGAACCGCATGTCGTCCACCCACCGCATCATCCGCCTCTGGCCACTGGCGATCTTGGCCTGCATCTCGATGGCGGCCGCGGTCGGTGTCGTCGCGGTCGGCGCGGACGCCAAGACGTCATCGACGAAGAAGTCGGCGAAGAAGTCCACCAAGCGCGTGACGCGATCCTGCAAGGCGCCGAAGTATCCGGGCGACGGCTACTTCAACGAGATTCGCGCCACGAGGATCAGCTGCAGCTACTCCAGGAAGTTCGTCGTTCGCTTCTACAAGTGCCGCACCAGGTCCAGCAAGAGCAGCCGCACCAACAAGTCCGGTCGGTGCACCACGCGCCTGAGCAGGTTCAAGTGCAGTGAGAGGCGCAACTCGATCTCCACGCAGATCGCCTCGACGGTGACGTGCCGCCGCGGCAAGTCGCGCATCATCCACAGCTACCAGCAGAACCTCTGAGCCGACCTCCGGACCGCTGAAGCTGCGAGCTACGCGCGCCCGTTCAGGGCTCGCAGCTTGCGCACCACGTACGGACCCAGCGTCGAGGCGAAGATGTCGGTCAGGTGCGTGACGTCCTTGTGGACGAGCGCACCGCCGACGACGGGATAGCAGCGCCGGCGGCTGCAGAAGAACGACGTCATGTCGACCGTCCTGATGCGCGCGGAATGCAGCTTCTGCGCGGCGACGACGGCGGCGTCGCGCTTGAGCGCGCTCGTGCGCGAGCGTGAGCAGGCGAGCCCCGGGCGCCGCTTCTTCTGGCGCATCGCGCGCCGCACGCACGACAGCGTGTCCGGGCCGACCTTCGGGTTGTCGCGGATGACGATCACGCGCTTGACGGACGTCGGGAGCGCCTTCCACGCGGCTCGGAACCCGCGCATCTTGGCGGCGAACTCGCTGCGTCCCTTCTTGACGACCACGCCGGCGTCGACGTGCGCCACGACGAACACCGTGCTGATCTGCGGGTGCGTCTTGAGGTACCTGAGCACCTGCCTGTTCCAGCGCAGGCACTGCTCGCGCCGCAGCGCGGGATCCAGGCGCGGGGTTGCCGTGGTGAACGGGCAGCCCGACCGCGTGATCGACAGGCCCTGCCACCTGAACTCCTGCGTGACGGATTCCAGCGCCGCGCGCCACGCGGCGGCGTGGCTGTCGCCGATCAGCGCGACGGTCTTGCGGGAGTCCGGACCGGGCACGCCGAACTCGCATGGGATGACCAGCCCCTCAGCCGTCAGCGGCGTGCATGGAACGTTCGGGGTGATCAGGGCCTCGTCGGGCGTGGGCACGACCCTGCGATCCAGCCTGCTGTTGCGACAGCGGAAGCGCACGTTGCGCGACGCGGCCCCGAAGCAACGCTCCTTGACCAGCGGGTCCACCGACAACCCGATCGTCAGGTCGTTCTCGCCGGCGTTGGGCAGCAGGTCCTGACAGCCAGCCGGCGGCAGGCAGCCCAGCTCGTCGTTGTGCTGGCTGCGCGCCACCCAGTGATAGAGGCCCGGCTTCAGCCGCAGCAGCGGCGGCGGGAAGCTCACGCGGACGGTCGACGAGTTCGGACGCTGCACCTTGGGGTCGAGATCGCGGATCCCGCGCTGGGCGCCGGTCTGCGGATCCAGCACCGTGTAGCGCAGCCCGAGCCCGCTCCTCGCCGTCGCTCGCGGATAGATGCACAGGCGTCCCGCGGGTAGCGGTTGCTCGTCGCTGCGCAGCAGCACGCAGAGCGTGCGGTGCAGCTTCGGGCTGATCGCCGACGCCTTGAACGGCGCGTAGGTGCGGATGAGCAGCGTCAGGTCGGTGCTCGCCGTCTGTCCGAAGCGCACGCCGAAGAGATCCAGCGGGGTGTTGCCCTCCTCGGGGTCGAAGTGGGCCTTGAGGTCGTTGCTGCTCTTCGGTGCCGCGCTCGACGCGCTGGGCAGCGCGAGCATTGACGCGAGCACGAGCACGAGCGCGCTCCAGCGCAGGCACGTCGAATGGGATTGGCGGCAGGCGATGCGCATCATCGGTGTGCGGATCCCGTCGCAAAGCGGGCAGCAAACGGGCAGCGAGAGAACCGCGGCTCGCATGATCGCCAATTCCGCGGAGGAATGACGCAGCTGCGCGCACGACGACCCGCGGTCTGACGCAGACGTTCGACGCGCGGATGCGCGGACGCGGGCGGCAACGGCTAGAGGGCGCGCACGAGTCGCTGGAGATCGGACTCGTCGTTCCATGCGCCGACGGAAGCCCGCAGCAGTCCGGTTCCCGGCAGCTCGCGCACGACGATCCCCGCGGCCGCCAGCCGCTGCATCGTGGCCGGCGGGTCGTCGTCGCTCCACGAGACGAGCGTCGTCCGGTCACGCGGCGCGACCTGCCGGCCGCCGTCGACCAGCATCTGCGCGAGCGCCTCGGCGAGGGTCGCGGAACGCTCGTGCAGGTCGTCCCAGCCCGTCGAGGCCAGCAGGACGAACGCCGTCGCGGCGGTGACGGCCGATTCGAGGCTCTGCGCCGTCGAGTCGTGGCGTGCCGCGCCGGCCGCCAGCCCGGCGTCCAGGCCTGCGCCGGGATCATCGAGGTTCAGGTAGGTCGGGCCCGTCACGGTCAGGCGCTCGGTCCATTCCGGCGACAGCCACAGCAGCCCGGTCCCGACCGGGCCGCACAGCCACTTCTGACCGGATGCGGCGTAGAAGTCACAGCCGAGCGCCACGACGTCGACCGGCACGGCGCCGGCGCCCTGGGCGCCGTCGAGCAGGACGGGCACGTCGAGGCCCCCGAGGTCCGGCGCCAGGGCGCCGCTGACCCAGCTGACGTGCGAGCAGGCCACCAGCCGGGTGGCCGGGGAGACGGCATCGGCGATGTCGGCGAGCGCGACGGTCCGCACGTCGACTCCTCGCTGGGCGCGGACGGCGCCGAGCGGGCCGAGCAGGCCGGGGTGCTCCTCCTGTGAGGTGAGGATCTCGTCGCCGGGGGAGAGATCCATGCCCGCCAGGACGCGGACGATGCCCTCGCTCGTGGAGCCGGTCAGCGCGATGTCGCGGGCGTCGGCGTTCAGGAGCGCCGCGTAGGCCGCGCGCCGCTGGGTTGACAGTGCGCGCATCTGGTCGAAGTACATGCCGGCGCGGCCCGACCGGGCGCACTCCTCGAGCACCTTGGTGGCCACGCCGACGGCGGGGCCGGGCAGCGGTCCGCACGTTCCCGCGTTGAGGTAGGCGATCTGCTCCAGGACGGGGAACTGGGCGCGCAGCTTGACGGCATCCATCCGCTGCAGGCTATCCGTGGCCGCGACGGCCCGGCGCTGGGCCGGGCCGTCGCGTGCCGGCAGCGTCAGCGGCTGCAGACGGGCCAGTGGCCTGGGCCGCCGGTCCGGTAGAGGATCGCCGCGCGGCGATCCTGCTCGGTCTCCGAGGCGGCCGCGGGATCGCCGCTGCCTCCGACCGAACGCCAGGTCGAGGTGGAGAACTGGTACTTGCCGCGGTAGGTCCCGCCGGAGGAGATCGCTCGCGGGTTGCCGCCGGACTCGCATGCTGCGATGGAGCTGAGCTGCCCTGGGATCGGCACGTTGGGCGCGCCTCCGGTGCGCTTGCGCTGGCGCGCTCGCTCGCGCTTCTTCAGCTTGCCCTTGAGGCGGCGGATGTCTGCGCGCACCTCACGGGTCTCGACGCGGATGCGAAACGGCGTGAGGTCGCGCATGTCCGCGTAGAGCTCGCGGCGCTCGGAGAGCTTCAGCGGGTCGCCCAGCAGCCGGTGGTAGCGGCGAGAGGAGGCGAGGTAGTGGTTGGATGCCAGCGCGACGGCACCATCGTGCAGGGTCATCGGCGGCTGTGCCGCGGCGGGTGCGCTTGCGGGGGTGAGCGTTGCTGGTGGCTCCTGTGCGGAGACGGATGCGGCGAAGACCGTGAGGGGCACCGCGGCAGCGCTCGTGGCGCAGACGGCGCCCAGGATTCTGGTACGCATGAGTGGTTGGGTCCTTCCATCGGCCCGGAGGCGACGCGCGAAAGGGCGCGCGGCGCGTGACGGCCGGTCGGTTGCGGCGGGCGGCGGCGTCCTTCGACGCTCTTGGTCGCCCGCGGTTGAACTCACACCGTAGCAACCTCAGACGAACCCCTGTTCGCTTCGGGCCCGAACGGGTCGGCCGCTGCTGGCTCGATGGCCCGGAAGTGGGCGCGTCTACAGTCGCGGGCGCAGCGTCTTCAGCAGCGTCCTGCGCTGCCCCGCCGTGCCGCCCTGGACAACGAGCCAGCCCGGCCCCAGGCGCCTCCCGCTGAGGTTCGGCGAAGGCGGCAGCTCGGCGGCGCGACGCTCCTGGTCCAGCGCGTCCAGCAGGATCGCCGCGGTCAGGGGAGACCGCTGGTCTGGCGTGTGGAAGACGGTGTACGCGCAGCTGAAGAACGCACGTCCCTCGATCCGCTTGGCCGGTCGCGGGGAGCCCACCGCGACCCGTGCGTACCCGGCCACATGGCCCCTGGCCCGCCCGATGATGCAGCGGCGAGCTGGGTCGGTCCGCGTGACCAACCGTGATCTTGCCCCCCGCTGGCCGACGTCGGCGGGAGTCGTGGCAGGCAACATTCGTCCACGTTCGTCAAACGGGACCGGCGCTGGTGGCAGGCCGGCGGGCTTCCCAACCGGCGCGCGGCCACGGCCTCGCGCAATCCGGACCGCGATGCGCCATCCATATGGCAGGGTTGGGTCCGCCCGTGTTGCGACAACCCGGCGATCGGCGAAGCGAACCATTCGAACCCTGGACGTCACCACAGCGAACTCGACCACGTTCGTATTGCGACCGGCGAGGTCCACGCCAGATGTGGCGATGAGGTTGCCGCCAGCCGCTGGAGGGGTTCGGCAACCCGCGCTGCCGCCGGTCGCTGCGCCGGCGTTCGTCAAGCGGATCGCGGCACACCATCCCATCTGGCCGGCGCGCAGATCGGGCCCCAGTGAGATCGCGTACCCACGAGCGTTCGATGCGCTGGCCGTCACGGGTCCGGCGAGTGGCTTGGAGGGCTGACCGGTCGTGCTCACGACGGCCGCGGTCGCCGAGCCGCCGACGACGAGCGCGGCGACCGCCACCGCGAGGCCGCGACCGGAGAAGCGCCGCCGCCGGACCGCCGCGGCGGTCCGTCGAGCCTCCGACTGGCGCGCCGCGGCGTCGACGAGGTCGTGTTCGAGTCCGTCGATGAAGTCCGTCATCTCGTTCCCTCCGTCTGTCGGCGCAGCGCGCGCAGGCCGCGCGAGACGCGCTGTCTGACGACGCCCGGCGACGTTCGCAGCTGCTCGGCGATGTCCGTGTAGGAGCGCTCGTCCACGATCCGCGCGAGCACGGCCTCGCGCTGGTCGGGCGGCAGGTCGGCGACGAGCCCGCTGAGGCCCGTTCCGCGCCCGAGGTCGGCCAGCTCCTCGACGCGCTCGAGGTCGCTGTCGGTCAGCGCGCGCGGCGGGATGCGCAATCGTCGGCGCGCGCGGTCCTCGACCTGGCCGCGGCGCGCCGCGTCGACGAGCTTGGAGGAGGCCATCGTCAGCAGCCACGCCCGTGCCGGCCCGCGCCCGGCGTCGTACCGATCGTGCTGCTCGAGCGCGGACGCGAAGACCTCGGCCGTGAGGTCGGCGGCGAGCTCCGGCCGGCCCGTGCGCGACAGCGTGTAGGCGAGCACCGCGCGGACGTGGCGGCGATAGAACGCGCCGAAGGCCTCAGGGCTCCAAGCCGTGTCCGCCAACAGTCGCTCGTCGGTGCGCACGTCGATTGCGATCACGCCAGCAATACGAACATCCTGCCCGTGATGTGACAATGGCCGCGTGAACGTCACCCTGCCCGACGGAAATCAGCTTGAGCTCGCCGACGGCGCGACCGGCGCCGACGCGGCCGCGGCGATCGGGCCGGGCCTGGCGCGCGTCGCGCTCGCGGTGCGCCAGAAGGGCGAGATCCGCGACCTCGCAAGACCGCTGCTTGAGGGCGAAACGCTGGAGATCATCACGCCCAAGAGCGACGGCGCGCTGGACATCATCCGCCACGACGCCGCGCACGTGCTCGCTGCGGCCGTCATGGAGCTCTATCCGGGCGTGAAGATCTCGATCGGCCCGCCGATCGAGCACGGCTTCTACTACGACTTCGACTTCCCGGAGGGCGTCACGGTTTCGGACGCCGACTTCGCGCGCATCGAGCAGAAGATGGGCGAGCACATCAATGCCGACGAGTCCTTCGTGCGCGAGGAGGTGACGGTCGCCGAGGCGCTGGAGCGCTTCCGCGAGGAGGGTCAGGACTACAAGGTCGAGCTGATCGAGGACCTCGTCGCAGACCAGCAGGTGCAGACGGTCAGCCTCTACACCAACGGCCCGTTCACCGATCTCTGCCGCGGCCCGCACGCGCCGGGCACCAAGCGCATCAAGGCCTTCAAGCTGCAGTCGGTCGCCGGCGCGTACTGGCGCGGGGACTCGGCGCGCCAGCAGCTCACGCGCATCTACGGCACCGCGTTCTTCTCCAAGGACGACCTGAAGATGCGCATGAAGCGCCTGGAGCTCGCCCGCGCTCGCGACCATCGCAAGCTCGGCCCGCAGCTCGGGCTGTTCGCGTTCAACGACACCGCCGCGGGCGCGGCGTTCTGGCTGCCGAAGGGGACGACGATCTTCAACAGCCTCGTCGCCCTGTCGCGGGAGATGGGAACGGCCCACGGCTACACGGAGGTCAAGACCCCGCAGCTCTTCGATGCCGAGCTGTGGAAGACCTCAGGCCACTGGTTCAAGTACCGCGACCACATGTTCGTCACCGAGGCCGAGGGCCAGCCGCTGGCGCTCAAGCCGATGAACTGCCCGGGCCACTGCCAGCTGTTCAAGATGCAGAAGTGGTCCTACCGCGACCTGCCCGCCCGCTTCTCAGAACCTGGGCTGCTGCACCGCAACGAGCTGTCGGGCACGCTGCACGGCCTGCTGCGCGTGCGCCACTTCGTCCAGGACGACGCCCACATCTTCTGCGCGCCCGAGCAGACGCTCGACGAGGTCAAGGGCTGCCTGAACATGGCCTTTGAGACCTACGCGCACTTCGGGATCGTGCCGGACATCGAGCTGTCGACCCGCCCGGAGAACCGCATCGGCGAGGACAGCGTGTGGGACGAGTCCGAGGGCATCCTCAAGCAGGCGCTGGACGACCGCGAGCTCTCCTACGTCATCAACGAGGGCGACGGCGCCTTCTACGGGCCGAAGATCGACCTGCACTTCACCGACTCGCTGGATCGCTCGTGGCAGCTGGGCACCGTCCAGCTGGATTTCAACTTTCCCGAGCGCTTCGACCTCACCTACACGGGCGCCGACAATGCCGAGCACCGCGTCGTGATGCTGCACCGCGCGCTGTTCGGCAGCTACGAGCGCTTCATCGGGATCCTCATCGAGGACACCGCCGGCGAGCTGCCGCTGTGGCTGGCGCCGGTGCAGGTCGCGGTCCTGCCGATCGCCGACCGTCATGCTCCCGCCGGCCAGCAGGTGATCGCCGCGCTGGACGCCGCCGGACTGCGCTCCGAGCTTGATGATCGCACCGAGTCGATCGGGCGCAAGATCCGCGACGCCGAGCTGCGCAAGCTGCCGTTCATGCTCGTGATCGGCGATCGCGAGGCCGAGACCGGCACGGTGTCGGTGCGCGAGCATCGTCGCGGGGACACCGGCAGCATGCCCGCCGAGGAGTTCGTCGAGCGCCTGTCGCACCGCACCGCACTGCGCGGCGCGTGAGCCTGCGTATACTGCGGCACGTTGACTCAATACCAGAACTTCACGCAGCGCTCGCTCACCGCTTGACGCGCGCACCCATCAGCTAGTGCCGGTTCCTCGCAGGTTCGACCGGCGTCCGCCCGAGCGGGACACGACTCGCACCAACGAGCGCATCCGTGTGCCCGAGGTCCGGCTCATCGACGACCACGGCGATCAGGTCGGCGTCATGAAGACCGACGACGCCTTGCGCTACGCGCAGGATCGCGACCTCGATCTCGTCGAGGTGGCCCCTGAGGCGCGCCCGCCCGTCTGCCGCGTGCTCGACTACTCCAAGTACAAGTACGAGCAGGCCCAGAAGGTCAAGCAGGCGCGCAAGCACCAGCAGCAGATCACGATCCGCGAGATCAAGTTCCGCCCGAAGATCGCGGAGAACGATTACAACACCAAGAAGGGCCACGTCGAGCGCTTCCTGCGCCACAAGGACAAGGTCAAGATCACGATCATGTTCCGCGGCCGCGAGGTCACGCACCCCGAGCGCGGCGTGATGATCCTCGACCGTCTCGCCGAAGAGCTCAACGAGCTCGCCGTCATCGAACAGCGGCCGTTGCAGGACGGGCGCAACATGACGATGATGCTCGGCCCCTCCAAGGCGGTGCTCAACGGCGAGCTCGATGGCGTCGCCACCGACACCGGCGCCGACGACGCCGACAAGACCGGCGACGCCGTCGCCAATGCCGCCGCCGCGCTCTCCGACGACACGGCCGGCAGCGACGCGGGCGACGGGCCCGCGTCCTCGGCCTGACCCGGCCACGCGCCGCCTGACCGGTCCCCGCCCCGGGCCTGCGGCGCCGTCTGCCATACTGACGCCCTCGCTATGCCCAAGATGAAGACTCATTCCGGCGCCAAGAAGCGCTTCAAGATCACGGCCAACGGCAAGGTCAAGGCCCGCCACCCGTTCTCCAGCCACATCCTGGAGAAGAAGTCGCCGAAGAAGAAGATGGCGATGAGCCGGCCGATGATCCTCAACGAGCACGACGCGCCGCGCGTCAAGAAGCTGCTGGGAGCCAAGACCAAGTGACCCGCGTCAAGCGATCGGTTCACGCCCGCAAGAAGCGGCGCGCGACACTCGAGCGGACCAAGGGCTTCCGCGGCGAGGCGAACTCGAACTACAAGCGGGCCAAGGAAGCGCTGATGAAGGCGGACGCGTACGCGTACCGCGACCGGCGCAACCGCAAGCGCGATTTCCGGCGGCTGTGGATCACCCGCATCAACGCCGCCGCTCGCCAGAACGGCATGACGTACGCCACCTTCATCCACGGCCTCTCGGTCGCCGGCATCGAGCTGGATCGCAAGGTCCTCGCCGACATCGCCGTGCGCGACCCCGAGACGTTCTCCCGATTCGTCGACGCCGCCCGCGAGGCGTCGGCTGCCTAACCGCACCAAGCCGACAGATCCACCTCACCGGGCGCCGCTTCCTTCTTGGACGGCGCCCTTTTTCATTTCATGATCATCACCAGCGCCCACAACGACAAGCTCAAGGAGATCCGCAAGCTCGCGCGCCGCCGCGAGCGCGACGATCGCGGGCGCTTCGTCGCCGAGGGCGAGGATCTCGTCGCGGCAGCGGCTCGCGCGGGCTGGGCGCCCGTGCACCTGCTCGCCGCCGCCGGCAGCGGCCTGGACGGCGAGCAGGTCGAGCAGTCGCTGCTCGATGGCGTCAGCGGACTGGGATCGGGCAGCCGCACGATCGGTGTCTATGCGTCGCGCTGGGGTGCTCCGGCCGGCCCGCTGTGCGTCTACCTGCACGGGGTCGGCGACCCCGGCAACGTCGGCACGATCCTGCGTTCGGCGCTGGCGTTCGGCGCGTCGTCGGTCGTCGTCGGCCCGGGCACGGCCGACCCCTTCGGGCCGAAGGCCGTGCGCGCCTCGATGGGCGCGATCTTCGAGGTGGCGGTGGCCCGCGCTGAGAGCATGGACGACCTGCCCGGCGAGCGTGTCGCCCTCGTGGCCGCCGGCGGCGAAGCGCTGGCCCGACCGGCGGCGGCCGAGACGACGATCGTCATCGGCGCCGAGCGCGACGGCCTGCCGGCGGACGTCATCGACGCGTGCGACCGCAGCGCCCGCATCCCGATCGCATCCGAATCCCTTAATGCCGCCATGGCCGCAACCGTTGCCCTCTACGAGCTCACCCGCGGCGCACGGGCTGGTGGGTGTGTCGAATCAGTCGCGCCAGGCGCGACGCATTCGACACACCCCCCGGCAGGTGGCCGGGCGGGCACCGAGAAACCGAGCTCGAGGATGGCCGGCGCATGATCCAACGCATCGCAGAGCTGCGCGACGAGGCGCGGGCCGCCATCGTGGCCGCGACGACGACGGGCGAGCTCGAGGAGCTGCGCGTGCGCTACCTCGGGCGCAAGGCCGAGCTGCCAAACGTCCTTCGCGGGATCGCCCAGCTGCCGCCCGAGCAGCGCGGGCCGACCGGCAAGGCCGCCAACCAGGCGCGCCAGGCGCTCGAAGCCCAGATCGCGCAGCGTGGCGAGCAGCTCGCCGGCGACGAGCTCGAGGATCGCCTGCGCGACGACGCGGTCGACGTGACGCTGCCGGGATCGCCGGCGCAGCAGGTCGGCGGCCTGCACCTGTTGACCTCCACGCGCCGCGAGATCGAGGACGTCTTCCTCGGCCTGGGATTCAAGATCGCCGAGGGCCCCGAGGTCGAGACCGTCTACTACAACTTCGACGCCCTCAACCACGCCCCGACCCATCCGGCGCGCGGGCTGATGGACACCTTCTACGTCAGCGACGAGGTCCTGCTGCGAACGCACACGTCGCCGATGCAGATTCGCGCGATGCAGGCCGAGCCGCCGCCGCTGTACGTCATCGTTCCCGGCCGCGTCTACCGCCGCGACTCCGACGCGACGCACACGCCGCAGTTTCACCAGATCGAGGGCCTGGCCGTCGACGAGGACATCACGCTCTCAGACCTCAAGGGGACGCTGCTGGCCTTCGCCCGCGCGATCTTCGGCCCCGACCGCGAGGTGCGGCTGCGCCCGCACTTCTTCCCGTTCACCGAGCCGTCGGTCGAGGTCGACGTCTCGTGCTTCAACTGCAAGCACGGCACGCTGCGCGACGGCTCGCGCTGCCCGGTCTGCAAGGGCACGCAGTGGCTGGAGATCCTCGGCTCCGGGATGGTCGACCCCAACGTCTTCGCGCACGTCGCCGAGCACGGCTATGACCCAGAGCGCGTGCAGGGCTTCGCCTTCGGCCTGGGCATCGAGCGGATCGCGATGCTCAAGCACGCCGTCCCCGACCTGCGGCTGTTCTATGACAACGACGTGCGCTTCCTGGAGCAGTTCGCATGAGGGCCGGCATCGACTGGCTCGCCGAGTACTGCGACGCCGGCCTGGATGCTCGAGCGCTCGGCGAGCGGCTGGCGATGACCGGCACCGAGGTCGACCGCATCCACCACCACGGCGTGGACAACCTCGACGCGTTCGTCGTCGGGATCGTCGTCGAGGCATCCCAGCACCCCGACGCCGATCGCCTGACGGTCTGCAGCGTCCAGATCTCCGAGGACGAACGGACCCAGATCGTCTGCGGGGCGCCCAACGTGGCCGCCGGTCAGACGGTCGCCGTCGCGCGCCCCGGAGCCGTCATGCCCGATGGCACGAGACTGAAGAAGGCCAAGCTGCGCGGCGTGTCCTCCGACGGGATGATCCTCGCCGAGGACGAGCTGGCGATCAGCTCCGACCACGACGAGACGATCGTGCTCGACGCCGGCGGCCTGCGGGCCGGGCAGCCGCTGTCGAGCGTGCTGCCGATCGCCACGGACGTGCTCGAGCTGGAGATCACGCCCAACCGGCCCGACTGCCTCGGCGTCTACGGCGTCGCGCGCGAGATCGGGGCGGCGACCGGCTCGGTGCTGAGGCCGGCTCCGTGGGAGAACGACCCGGGCACGTTTGACGGCAATGTCGGCGTCGAGGTGACCGTCGAGGCGACCGACCTGTGCCCGCGCTTCACCGCCCGCGCATTCGAGGACGTCACGATCGGCCCGTCGCCCTGGTGGCTGAAGGCACGGCTGATGGCGGCCGGCCAGCGCCCGATCAACAACGTCGTCGACATCACGAACTACGCGATGCTCGAGACCGGGCAGCCGCTGCACGCCTTCGACCTCGATCGAATCGCGGGGGCGGCGCTCGTCGTGCGCCGGGCGGGCGACGGTGAGCGGGTGGTCACGCTCGACGGCCAGGAGCGCGTGCTCGACCCCGACGTCTGCCTGATCGCCGACGCCGATGGGCCGACGTCGATCGCCGGGGTCATGGGCGGCACGCGATCGGAGGTGCAGGCGGACACGACGCGCGTGCTGATGGAAGCCGCGAGCTGGGACGGCCCGAACATCCACGAGACGTCGCTGAAGCTCGGCCTGCGCAGCGAGGCCAGCGGGCGTTTCGAGAAGGGGCTGTCGCCCGAGCAGGCGCTCGAAGCCCAGATCGTCGCCACGAAGCTCATGCTGCAGCTCACGGGCGCGACGCTCGTCCCGGGGACGATCGACGTGGGAGGACCCGGGCCCGACGCGCAGGTCATCCGCCTTCGCGACGCCCGCGTGAGCGGCCTGCTCGGCGTCGACATCCTGCGCTCGGAGAGCGCCCAGCACCTCCAGCGCCTCGGCTTCGACGTCGTCGAGCGCGACGATGCCCGCGCGCCCGGCGGCTCGCACGGCCCGGGCGGACTCGACGTGACCGTGCCCCACTGGCGGCGCAACGACGTCTCCCGCGAGGCCGACCTGATCGAGGAGGTCGCGCGCCTGCATGGCGTCAACGACCAGCTTCCCGCCACGCTGCCCGGCCGCCGCGGTGCCGTCGGCGTGCTCACCGCGCCACAGCGCCTGCGCCGGCGCGCGGAGGACGCGCTGGCCGGTCGCGGCCTGCTGGAGATCGTCGGCTGGAGCTTCACCTCGCCCGACCGCGACGAGCGCCTGCGCCTGCCCGCCGGCGACCCGCGGCGCGCGCACGTCGTCATCCAGAACCCGATGAGCGCCGACCAGTCCGTGCTGCGCACGACGCTGCTCGGATCGCTGCTGGACGCCGCCGCCCACAACGCCGCGCGCGGGCAGGGCGTGCCTCACATCTTCGAGTCCGGCGCGGTCTACCGCGCGACCGGCGAGCAGCTGCCCCACGAGCACCGGGCGCTCGGCGCGCTCGTCCCCGGCGACGTCTTCGCGGCGAAGGGCTACCTCGAGGGGCTGCTGGGCGCGCTGCACGCGCCCGCCGCGTTCGCGTCGGCGCCGCAGCCGTTCCTGCATCCCGCGCGCAGCGCCGAGCTGCGCATGGGGGAGAGCGTCGTCGGCTGGGTCGGGGACGTTCATCCGCTCGTCGCGGCGGCGTGGGATCTCGCGGACGTCGCCGCATTCGAGATCAACCTCGATGCCGTCATCGCGGGTGTCGAGACGATCGCTCGCTATGAGGACCTGACGTCGTTTCCCGAGCTGCGCGAGGACGTCGCGATCGTCGTCGATGCGGGCGTGCCGGCCGCGACGGTGCTGGACTGCGTCCGTGCGGCGGGCGGCAGGCTGCTCGCGCGCGCAGAGGTCTTCGACGTCTACCGCGGCGAGCAGATCGCCGAGGGCCGCACGTCCCTGGCGATCGCGCTGACGTTCCGTGCGAAGGACCGCACCCTCACCGACGCCGACGTCGCGCCCCTGCGCGAGAAGATCGTCGCGCGGCTGGCCAAGGACGTCGGGGGTGAGCTGCGTGGCTGACCCACGCGTGCTCGTCGCGGGTGCTTCGGGCTTCGCCGGCGCGATCGCGGCGCGCCTCGTCGACCGCCACCCGGCCTTCGAGCTGTCGGCGGTCACGAGTCGCAGCGACATCGGCAAGCTGCTCGGCGACGTCTATCCGCAGCACCGCGTCGACGCCGCCCTGCAGGAGCTCGACGTCGACCGCCACGGCGACGCCGATGCCGCGATCGTCGCCTACCCGCACGGCGCCGCCGCCCCGGTCGTCGCCGCGCTGCGCGAGCGCGGCGTGCGCGTCGTCGACCTCAGCGCCGACTTCCGCCTGCGCGATCGGCCCACCTATGAGCACTGGTACGGCGAGCACGGCGCGCCCGAGCTCTTCGGCGACGCGGTCTACGGGCTGCCCGAGGTCTACGGCGAGCAGGTCGCGGCCGCCGACATCGTCGCCAACCCCGGCTGCTATCCGACCGCCACGCTCCTGGCGCTTGCGCCGCTCGCCCGCAGCGAGACCATCAGGGACGTCGTCGTCGACGCGAAGTCCGGCGTGTCGGGGGCGGGACGCACGCCCAGCGCGAAGACGCATTTCGTCTCGATGGCCGAGAACGTCACGCCCTACGGCGTCGGCGCGCACCGCCACATGCCCGAGATCGACCAGGAGCTCGCCGCGCTGGGCGCGCCGATCGCGACGACGTTCACCGCCCACCTCATGCCGCTGGACCAGGGCGAGCTCGTCTCCTGCTACGTGACGACGAGCGAGCCGTGGAGCCAGGAGCGCGTCGACGAGGCCTACGCCGACTGGGCCGACGGCAAGCCCTTCGTGGAGATCTCCGCGGTGCCGCCCGGCGTGCGCGACGTGCGCGACACCAACGTCTGCCGGATCCACGCGCGAGCCGACGAGCGCACCGGCAAGGTCTTCGTCTTCGCGGCGATCGACAACCTCTGGAAGGGGGCCGCGTCGCAGGCCGTGCAGAACCTCAACCTCATGTTCGGTCTGCCCGAGACGCTGGGGATCGAGCCATGAGCTTCTTCGCCTCGCGCTGGGTGCCCGAACCCGATCACGTCAGCGACGCCGAGGCCGGGCTGCCGCGCGGCTTCCGCGCGGGCGCGGCGGCCGCCGCGATCAAGCAGCCGGGCGTCGCCGACGTCGGGCTGCTCGTCTGCGACGCCGCGGCATGCGTGAGCGCGGCGCGCTTCACGCGCTCGGGCGTGCTGGCGGCGCCGGTGCTCGTGACTCGCGACCACGCCCGCGTGGATGGGCTGCGCGTCGTCGTCGCCAACTCGGGCAACGCCAATGCGGCGACCGGGGAGCCCGGCATGCAGGTCGCGCTCGGCATGCAGGCGGCGGCCGCCGAGGCGGCGGGCGTCGATGCCGACCGCGTCGCGGTGGCGTCGACGGGCGTGATCGGCGTGCAACTCGACGCCACGCGCGTGTCGGCCGGCATCGCGCAGGCCGCGAGCGCGCTGCACCGCGGTGGCGACCTGGACTTCACCGACTCGATCATGACCACCGACGCCTTCCCCAAGCGCGCCTCGCTGAACGTGCGGCTGCCGTCGGGAACGGTGCGGATCAGCGCGCAGGCCAAGGGAGCCGGCATGATCGAGCCGGCGTTCGCGACGATGCTGTGCTTCGTGCAGACCGACGCGGCGCTTGAGCCCAAGACCGCCGACCTGTTGCTCGGCGTCTGCGTCAAGCGCTCCTTCGACCGCATCTCCGTCGACGGCCAGCTGTCGACCAACGACACCGCGATCCTCATGTGCTCCGGTGCCAGCGGCGTGCGCGTGGCGCCCGAGTCCGAGGACGAGCTGCGTTTCGGCGAGGCGCTGGATGCGCTGCTGCGCCAGCTCGCGCTGATGATCGTGCGCGACGGCGAGGGCGCCAAGCGCATCGGCCGCGTCGTCGTGCGCGGCGGCGATCAGCACGTCGCCGAGCGCTGCGCGCGCGCGGTCGCCAACTCCCCGCTCGTGAAGACCGCGCTGCACGGCGCCGACCCCAACTGGGGGAGGATCGCCCAGGCCGTCGGCGCGGCGCTGCGAGGAGCGGATCCGCTGGCGCTGGACATCGCGATCGAGGGCATCTGGCTGTGCCGCGATGGCGCGGCCGTGGCCCACGACGCGGTCGCACTCGACGCCGCCGCGGCGGGTGTCGAGATCGAGTACGAGGTCGGACTGCCGATGTCCGATCCTGCCCACCTCGCGGAGGCCGAGGTCTTCTTCTCCGATCTCGGCCACGAGTACGTGACGATCAATGCCGAGTACACGACATGAGAGGTCTCGCCACATGAGAGACGTCGGCACCCTTCTCGAGGCGCTGCCCTACATCCGGGAGTTCCACGGCCGCACGGTGGTCATCAAGTACGGGGGCGCGGCGATGACCGATCCCCAGCTCGTCGAGGAGTTCGCCCGCGACGTCGTGCTGCTGAAGTACGTCGGGATGAACCCCGTCGTCGTCCACGGCGGCGGGCCCGACATCACGACGTACATGCAGCGTCTGGACATGCCCGTCGAGTTCGTCTCGGGCCTGCGCGTCTCGGACTCCGCGACGGTCGAGGTCGCCAAGATGGTCCTCGTCGGCAAGGTCAACAAGGACATCGTCCTGCGCCTGAACCGCCACGGACAGACCGCGGTGGGGCTGTGCGGCGACGACGGGGCGCTGTTCAGCGTCGCGCGCCAGGCCGCGCCCGGCGGCGAGGACATCGGCTTCGTCGGGCACATCGAGAAGGTCGACGTCGGCGTCCTGGAGCACATCGCGCTGGACTACATCCCGGTGATCGCGTCCGTCGGCGCCGACGGCGACGGCAACTCCTACAACATCAACGCCGACGAGGCGGCGGGGGCGATCGCCCGCGAGCTGAATGCCTACAAGGTCATGTTCCTCACCGACGTCTCGGGCTGGCTGCGCGACCCGGCCGATCCGCAATCGGTCATCACCTCGGCGCGCGCCAACGAGGTGCAGGACGCGCTGCCGACGATCGACGGCGGCATGCGCCCGAAGCTCAAGGCCTGCCTGGACTCGATCCACGGCGGCGTCCGCGCGGCGCACATCGTCGACGGTCGCGTCCCGCACTCGCTGTTGCTCGAGCTCTTCACGCGCGCCGGATCGGGCGGCACGATGATCACGCCCGCCGCATGAGCCTCAGTGAGCTGCAGGAGCTCGAGCATCAGTACGTCGTGCCGGCCTATGCGCGCATGCCCGTGCAGTTCGTCCGCGGTGACGGAGCGCGGCTGTGGGATGACGACGGCACGGAGTACCTCGACTTCCAGGGCGGCCTGGCCGTCAGCTCGCTCGGGCACGGCCACCCGGCGGTCGTGGCGGCGATCACCGAGCAGGCGGCACAGCTCATCCACGTCGGCAACCTCTTCTACACCGAGCCGGGCATGCGCCTGGCTCAGCGCCTGGCGCAGGGGTCGCTCGGCGGGAAGGTCCACTTCGCGAACTCCGGCACCGAGGCCAACGAGGCGGCGCTGAAGGTCGCGCGCAAGGCACGGCAGGGCGGCGACGTCATCTCCCTGCATCGCGGCTTTCACGGTCGCACGTATGGCTCGCTGTCGGCGACTCCGCAGGAGGCCAAGCAGGCGCCGTTCGCCCCGCTCGTGCCCGGCTTCCGTGCCGTGCCGCCGACCGCCGACGCCGTGACGGCCGCCGTCGACGAGCGCACCGCGGCGCTGATCCTCGAACCGATCCAGGGCGAAAGCGGCGTGTGGGTGCTCGACGACGAGCTGTTGCAGGCGGCACGCGCCGCATGCGACGAGCACGGCGCCGCGCTGATCTTCGACGAGGTGCAGTGTGGCCTCGGGCGCACCGGGACCCTGTGGGCCTACGAGGATGCCGGCGTCGTGCCGGACATGCTCACCACCGCCAAGGCGCTCGGCGGGGGCCTGCCGATCGGGGCGCTGATCTGCGGGCCGCGCTTCGCCGACGTCCTGGAGCCCGGCGATCACGGCTCGACGTTCGCCGGCGGTCCGGTCGCATGCGCCGCCGCGCACGCCGTCCTCGATGTCGTCGAGGACCCGCTGTTGCTGCGGCGGGTGCGCGAGCTGGGGGAGCGGCTGATGGACGAGCTCGCCACGCTGCCCGGTGTCGGCGAGGTGCGTGGCCGCGGCCTCATGCTCGCCTGCGAGCTCGAGCAGCAAGGAGCGCCGGAGCTCGTCCGGCGCGCGCTGATCGAGCGGCACCTGCTGCTCAACGCGACGGGGCCCGGCACCTTTCGCCTGCTGCCTGCGCTGACGCTCACCGACGCCGACGCCGACGAGGCGCTGGCACGGCTGCGGGCACTGCTCGCCTAGACAGCGCCCTTGCGGCCGGCGTGCCGCTGCTCACGTCAACGGCCGAACCCGAACCGCGCGTTGCGGCGCACGTTCTGGCGGTTGTTGTCGGCATCGATCACCGCGGCGATCACCGACACGCGCAGCCTGCCGCTCTTGGTGTTGCGGCGGATGCGCTCCAGGACCGACATCCGCTGCGCGTTGAGCTTGAGGATGACGAACCCGACCTTGCGCTCGTCGAGCTGGACCGGCGCGGTCTCAAACGTCACGCGTCGAGCCTTGCGCTTGCGCTTGCCGAGGCTCGCCGGGTTGATCTTGGCGATCGAGCGGATCTTGACGTTGCCCGAGCAGGTGCGGACCGCCCTGCTGCGGCAGTACACGCGGACGCGAACGCGGCCGCGGTTGCGGCCCCTGCGCGGGACGGTGATCGTCTGCGCGTCGATGCGCAGGATCGCTCGCCTGTCGCCCGAGATCAGGTTGAGCACCGAGGAGCCGGTCGTAGGGGGCGCTCCCGTGGGTCCCGCCGGACCGTTGGCGCCGGGGATCCCCTGCGGGCCGATCGGACCACCTGGACCTCCCGGGCCGGTGGCGCCTGTCGGCCCGGTCAGACCCGTAGGCCCGGTGGGACCTGTCGGCCCGGTGGGACCTGTCGGTCCTGCCGGTCCCGTCGGGCCGGCCGGCCCTACGGGCCCGGTCTCGCCGGTGCCGGGGGTCGTGAAGGTCACCGGCTCGCCGGTCGACGTCCCAACGGCGTTCGTGGCGACGATGCGGACCTTGTATTCGGTCTCCTTGGTCAGCCCGCCCGCCGGGTAGCTGTTGGGAGCGACGTCACGATCGCCTGGGGGGATAGACAGCTCGTCTGCCGGAGCCGGAACCCGCAGCGTGAAGTCTCCCGCGGCGAGGCCGTACTCGTAGTAGTACGTGGTCTCCAGGCTGCGTGGATTGATGCGGCTGTTGAACGTCGCCGAGTTCGGCCCGACACCGGAGGCGACGAGCGTCTTGACCTCTGGCTTGCACGCCGTCGAGAACGAGAGCCGTGAGCCGGTCGTCGTGCCCGACGGGTTGGTGGCCTCGATCTCGAAGTAGTACGTGGTGCAGGCGGTCAAGCCGTCGATCGTGCGCGGCCGGCTGACGAACGTCGTCAGCTGCCCCCCGTTGTACGGACCGATGGTGCTGCTCAGCGCGCCGGTCGCCTGCGTTCCGTAGCGGTAGACGAAGGTCGTCGGCAGCCCGCGGGCATTGACGCGCCCGTTGAGCCGTGCCGACGTCGGGGTGATCAGGTCGGCCGGATCGGTCACGGCTCCCGGTGCGCCGAACGTCGGGGTCCCGTCTGCCACGCGCAGACGGATGTTGTCGAAGTTGGCGATCGTCTTCCCCAGCGCGGCGGTGAGGATCGCGGTGTCGAAGACCGTGCTCAGCTCGATGCGGTAGGTGTGACCGGAGATCACCGGCGCCATCTGGTCGTTCAGCTGTCCCCGGAAGACGTTGTCGGAGTCGGTGAGCCGTTCGCGGAAGAGCTCGGTTCGTGTGGCTGCCGTCTCGTCGACGAGCGTGAAGGTGTAGGTCGCGCGGCTGCCGAAGTCCAGCAGCGCCTGCACGTCGGCGCGGCGATCGAACTGGAATGTCGTGGGACCGCCGGTGGCGATCGTGAACCTCGACGAGACGGCGACCGTCGTCGCGTTGAACAGCAGCGGAGCCAGCCCGTTCGCCGGCGGTTGATAGCCCTGCTGCAAGGAGCCGGGCGGCGTGCCGATGCCCGCCGCGTGCGTCGTGTCGGCGTTGCACGTCAGCGGATCATTGGTGTGGATCAGCCCGATCAACAGCGTGCAGGAGTTGCTGAGCGCCGTCCAGCCCGAGCCGCCGGAATGCGACAGGCCGTTTGAGAAGTGCGAGCCGGTGATGACGTTGTCCGGGTAGATCGTGTCCGCCCTGGCAACCGAGACGGTCGCAAGCAGAAGAAATGCGAGCGCCAGCAAGGCCGCCTTGGCGCCGCGCTGGACGCGAACTGCACCGATCGTCATAGGTCATGCCCCCTGCCGTTTGATGAACCGTCATCCATGCTGTTGCGCAACATACGGCGCCCCTGCCTAGAAGCTAGCCGAAACACGGCAAAACGTCCAGATCGGTTTCCGGGTTGCTCGCTCTGCGCGCTCGGTGCCTCGGGCTCGTAGGCTTCCGCGCCATGGCCGAGACGACCGAACAGACACCACACACCCGCACCGCCTCCTATCTGGCCGAGCCCAGCGAGGTCCGGCGTGTGCTGCTGCTGTACTCCGGCGGCCTGGACACGAGCGTCATGCTCAAGTGGATCGCCGACGAGTACGAGGCCGACGTCGTCACGCTGACGGTCAACCTCGGCCAGCCGGGCGAGGACTACGCGGCCGTCGAGGCCAAGGCACGCCAGATCGGCGCCGTCGAATGCCACACGATCGACGCTCGCGAGGAGTTCGCGCATGACTTTGTCCTGCCGGCGATCAAGGCCAACGCGCTCTACGGCGGCGGCTACCCGCTGTTCACCGCGCTGGGACGGCCGCTGATCGCCAAGCTCGCCGTCGACGTGGCTCGCCGCACGGGCTGCGACACGATCGCCCACGGCTGCACCGGCAAGGGCAACGACCAGGTCCGCATCGAGGCCACGATCGCCACGCTGGCCCCCGAGCTGAAGGTCATCGCGCCGGTGCGCGGCTGGCAGATGGGGCGCGAGGAGGAGATGGAGTACGCCCGCAAGCACGGCATTCCCCTGAAGACGGGCACGGAGATCCAGCCATATTCGATCGACGACAACCTCTGGGGGCGCTCGTCGGAGGGGCGCTGGATCGAGGACCTTGACCACGCGCCCGACGACGACGTCTTCCAGCTCGTCACGCCGCCCGAGCGGGCGCCGGATGAGCCGCAGGTCGTGCACGTCGGCTTCGAGCGCGGCGTGCCGGTGTCACTGGACGGCGAGTCGCTGGGGCTCGTGGACCTGCTCGAGCGCATCTCGGACGTCGGCTGTCGCCACGGGGTTGGGATCGTCGACCACATCGAGGACCGGATCGTCGGCCTGAAGGTGCGCGACATCTACGAGGTGCCCGCCGCCGCGATCGTGCTGCTCGCCCATCAGGAGCTCGAGAAGCTCGTCGGGACGATCCACCAGAACCAGTTCAAGCCCGGCCTTGAGCGGCAGTGGGCCTACCTCGTCTACGCGGGGCTGTGGTGGGAGCCGCTGCGTGGGGACCTCGACGCATTCATGCAGCGCGTCAACGAGCAGGTCACCGGCACGATCGGCGTCAAGCTCTTCAAGGGCTCGGCGCGGGTCGTGACGCGCAGCTCGCCCAACGCCGTCTACGACCAGTCGCTGGCGTCCTTCGCCGAGTCCGGCGGCCTGTTCAGCCAGCAGGCATCGCCCGGATTCATCGAGCTGTGGTCGCTGCAGTCGCGCATGGCCCATCAGCTGCGCGAGCGCAATCAGGCTTCCGGCGGATAGAACTCCGTCTGGTCTCACCCGGTTCTTGCGCGGCGACGATCACCGCGCAGGCGGTCAGCGCAATGCGCCCCTGACGGGACAGCGCCGCGCGGTCCAGCCGGTTCGGCCACCGAGACGACGGGTGCGCGCGGAGCGTGCTCGGACAGCGTAGGGCAGGAATGCTCGACGCGTTCGGTGGACTCACAGACTGATCGCAGGACGTCATCGGCTCGTGCCGTCTCGTTTGGAGGCGGGCGTGACGTCGCGCACCGCAAGCTCCGTCTCGCCCGGCCCGAACCACATCGTGCGCTGCGGGAAGGGGATCGTGTAGCCCTCGTCGTCGAGCTTGCGCTTGACGGCCTGCGCCACGGCATCGCGGGCGCGCCACATGCTGAGGATCTGCGCGCCGTGCCAGTAGCGCACCGCGAAGTTGATCGAGCTCTCGCCGAACTCGTAGACCAAGGCCTGCGGGGCGGGATCCTGCTCGACTTCCTCGACGGTCCCGACCGCGTCCAGGATCGCCCGCTGCGCACCCGCGAGGTCATCGGAGTAGGCGATGCCGATCTCCAGCGTGGTGCGGCGCGTGGGCGTCGCGGTCCAGTTGATGATCGGGTTCTGCAGGACCTGGGAGTTGGGGATGTAGATGCGCTCCCCGTCGAAGGTGTGCAGCTGCACGACGCGCAGGTCGACTCGTTCGACGACGCCCTCATGATCGCCGCTGACGATCTGATCGCCCGCGACGAACGGCCGGCGCACCTGAAGCAGGATCCCGGACACGACGTTGGAGAGGATCTCCTGCAGCGCGAATGCCAGCGCGATGCCGCCGATGCCCAGGGCACCCAGCAGCGGTCCGACGCGGACGTCGACGGTCGACATCGCGTAGAAGAAGCCGATCACGACCACGAGGTAGCTGCCAAAGCGGGCCAGCAGCGCGGCGACCAGCGGTTCGACTGCTGTACGCGCGAACGTCCGTCGCAGGATCTTGCGCACGACGATGGCGAGGATGACGGCGGCGAGGACGAGGGCCGCGGCGACGATCCATTCCTCGGTGGTCACGGCGCCGATGCCCGAGTCCGAGATCGAGACCTCGTCTGGGGCGCCGCCGGACGATTGCGCCAGAAGCGGTTGCGCCAGCGCGAACATCACGAGAGACCTACCCGGGCGCTCGCCAAGTCACGCTTGAGAGCCTCAGCGCCCGGGTATCCTTGCGCGCATGGCTTACAAGATGCTCGGATTCGTCGTTTGGCAGGGTGCGCGCTGGTACGCGCGCCGTCGCATCGGTTCCCTCGTCCCGTCGCGGAGGGTCGCCACCGGCGCACTCGTCGTGGGCGTCGTCGGTGCCGCTGCCGTGATCGCGGCGCGCTCCTCGGACCGCGACTAGCAACAGTCACAAACGCCGATCGCGCAGGCTGGGCGAGCGGCACCCGCAACGTGCGGGAAGGACGCCGGGCCGGGCCGGATTCCGCCGCCGCGCCGCGTATCGTCCGGCGCCGTGACCGCCCCCTCCTGCGCGCATCTGCACGTCCATTCGGAGTACTCGCTGCTGGACGGCGCCTGCAAGGTGGAGGCGCTCGCCAAGCGCGCCGCGGACTTCGGCCAGCCCGCCCTAGGCCTAACCGATCACGGCGTCATGAACGGCGCCGTCGAGCACTATCAGGCGGCCCGCAAGCACGGCGTCAAGCCGATCATGGGCTGTGAGATCTACTTCGCCGACGACCACACCGCGCGCGGCCGTCACGAGCACAACCACCTCACGCTGCTGGCCGCGACCAACGACGGCTACCGCAACCTCGTCAAGCTCTGCAGTGCCGGCTTCTTGAAGGGGCTCAACCGCGGCAAGCCGACGGTCGATCTGGGGCTGCTGGACCGCTACAGCGACGGGATCATCGCCCTGACCGGCTGCCTGGCGTCGCGCTTCTGCCAGCGCCTCGTCGACGACCGCGACGACGAGGCGCGTGCGCACGTCGACGACCTGATCGAGGTCTTCGGCGCCGAGGACGTCTACCTGGAGGTCCAGCGCAACGGCCTCGCGCCGCAGGACAAGGCCAACGAGAAGATCGTGCGGATCGCGCACGAGCTCGGCCGGCCGATCGTCGGGACCGCCGACGTGCACTACCTGCGCAAGGAGGACTACCACCACCACACGGCGCTGCTGTGCGTGCAGACGAAGTCCACCCTGCAGTCGCCGAAGATGACCTTCGACACCAACGAGTTCTTCCTGAAGTCCAGCGAGGAGATGGCGCAGTCCTTCTCGCAGTGGCCCGAGGCGCTGGCGTCGACGGTCGAGATCGCCGAGCGCTGCGACGTGCAGATCGAGCTCGGCCAGCAGCTGATTCCGCACTACCCGACGCCGGACGCCAGCAGCGAGCAGGACTACCTGCTGGCGCGCGTGCACGAGGGCCTGGCGCTGCGTTACGGCGATCCCGCGCCGGCAGAGGCGCTCGAGCGCGTGGAGATGGAGCTCGGCGTCATCAACCGCATGGGCTTCGACGCCTATTTCCTGATCGTCTGGGACTTCATCCGCTACGCCAAGGAGCACGGCATCGCCGTCGGCCCGGGCCGCGGGTCGGCCGCCGGGTCGATCGTCGCGTACTGCCTGCAGATCACCGACGTGGACCCACTGCGCTACGACCTGCTCTTCGAGCGCTTCCTGAACCCCGAGCGCGTGTCGATGCCCGACATCGACATCGACTTCTCCGTGCGCGGGCGCGAGCAGGTCATGCGCTACGTCGTCGAGAAGTACGGCCGCGAGTCGGTCGCGCAGATCGTGACCTTCGGCAAGATGTTCCCGCGCGCGGCGACGCGCGACGCGGCGCGCGTGCTCGAGCACGACTACGGCACCGGGGACAAGCTCGCCAAGCTCATCCCCGACCCGATCATGGGGCGCTCGCCGTCCTTCGAGGATTGCCTGAAGCCGGGCGAGGCCCTGCGCCTGGCCTACGACTCCGACCCGGTCGCCAAGCAGATCGTCGATGTCGCCCAGGGCTTGGAGGGGATCGTGCGCAACTCCTCGATCCACGCGGCCGCGGTCGTCATCGCCGAGGGGCCACTGACGGACATCGTGCCGCTGCAGCTCGCCGACTCAAACCAGGTCGACGCGGACGGCAACAAGATCTTCAAGATCGTCACGCAGTTCTCGATGAAGCCCGTCGAGCAGCTCGGCCTGCTGAAGATGGACTTCCTCGGCCTGCGCAACCTCGATGTCATCGAGGACGCGCTGGACATCATCGAGCGCTCGACCGGCACACGGCCGGACATGGCGGGGCTGCCGCTCGACGACGAGCGCACCTACGAGATGCTCGCAAGCGGCGACTCGATCGGCGTCTTTCAGTTCGAGTCCGAGGGCATGCAGAAGGCGCTGCGCAACGTGCGCCCGTCGGAGTTCGACGACCTCGTCGCGCTCAACGCGCTGTACCGGCCGGGCGCGATGGACTCGATCCCGATCTACGCGCGCGGCAAGCGCAACCCCGAGTCGGTGGAGTTCCCCGACGAGCGGCTGCGGGCGATCACCGAGTCGACGAAGGGCGTGATCCTCTACCAGGAGCAGTCGATGCAGATCGCCAAGACGCTCGCGGGCTTCTCGGGTGCCAAGGCCGACGACCTGCGCAAGGCGATCGGCAAGAAGAACCGCGAGGCGATGGCCAAGCTCGAGCCTGAGTTCCGCGAGGGCTGCCGCGCGTCGGGAACTCACGACCAGGTGATCGAGCACCTGTGGGCAACGAACGTCAAGGCCGCTGACTACTCGTTTAACAAGTCTCACGCCGCATGTTATGCACTCATTGCATATCGCACTGCATGGTTAAAGGCCAACTACCCCGCGGAGTACATGGCGGCGCTGATCTCGAGCGTCATGTCGACAAAGGACAAGGTCCCGTTCTTCGCCACGCAGGCCGAGCAGATGGGCATCGAGATCCTGCCGCCCGACGTCAACCTCTCAGACCACGACTTCGTCGTCTCAGACGGCAACATCCGCTTTGGACTAGATGCCGTCAAGGGCGTCGGCTACGCTGCCGTCGAAGCGATCAAGACCGCGCGCCAGGAGGGTGGGCCGTTCGAAACGCTGTGGGACTTCTGTACCCGGGTCGACGCGCGCACGGTGAACAAGAAGGCGATCGAGGCGCTGATCAAGTGCGGCGCCTTCGGCTCCACCGGCGACTCGCGCATGGGCATGCTGAGCGTGCTCGAGCAGGCGCAGGGTGCGGGCCAGAAGGCCCAGCAGGATCTCGAGATCGGGCAGGGCTCGATCTTCGACTCGCTGGACTTCGGCGGCGAGTCCGATGCCAACGGCGCCGCTGCGGCGTTCGCCACGCAGCACCCGCCGATCCCGCCCGAGGAGTTCGACCAGCCCGAGCTGCTGGCGATCGAGAAGGAGTCGATCGGCCTGTTCATCTCCGCGCACCCGCTCAAGCAGGTCCGCGAGGCGCTGCGCGAAGCGGTCGACTGCCCGCTGGCCGATCTCGCCGCGCGCAAGGACAAGGACTGGGTCTCCGCCGGAGGGATCATCACGGCTGCCAAGAAGATCCGCACGCGCAACGGCGAGCACATGATGTTCGCGACGCTTGACGACCTCGAGGGCTCCGTCGAGATCCTCGTGTTCGGCAAGGCGCTGGCGGAGTACGAGGGCGCGCTGGGCGTCGACTCGGTCGTCGTCGTTCGAGGGCGCGTCGACCACAAGGACGCCGACAAGACGTGCCTCGTCGTGCAGTCCGCCGAGCCGTTCGTCCCGACCGACGAGGAGGTGGAGCGCGCCAAGGCCGCGGCGGCCACCCGCCTGGTCGGGCCACTGCCCCTGCACGTGCGCCTGGACGCGGCTTGCCTGCCCGCATCGGTCATCGATGACATCAAGCACCTGCTGGCCAACTTTCCGGGCGAGTCGGAGGTCGTGCTCGAGGTGCAGATGAGCGCGGGCGACCCGCGCACGCTCAAGCTCGGCCCCGGCTACAAGGTCGCGCCCACGCCGACGCTGCGGGCCGAACTTGAGCATGTGCTGGGTCCGGCAGCGCTCGTTGCCGGCTGACACGGCGCCTGCTGACTGACGCTGACCTAGCCGGCACCGGCGGATTTCCGTGCTGTCAGCCCCTGCTGGCGCAGCGTGCGCGCTAGCGCGATCTCCTCGACGGTCGGGCCGCTGTGTTTCGGCCCCGGCGTCTCCAGGACGCAGGGCAGCCCCTCGAAGCGCGGTTCCGACAGGAACACGGCGCAGCCGTCGCACCCGATCTCGCCCTCGCCGACATTGGCGTGGCGGTCGCGGTTTGATCCCAGGCCGGTCGTCGAGTCGTTGAGGTGCAGGGAGCCGAGACGCGCCAGGCCGACGCGCGCGTCGCATTCGTCGAGGACCGCGTCCAGGCATGGCACCGTGCGCACGTCATAGCCCGACGCCAACAGGTGGCAGGAGTCCAGGCACAGGCCGAGCCGCTCGTGCGCGCCGGCGGCGTCGATCAATGCGGAAAGTTCGGCGAAGGACCTGCCCAGGGTGCCGCCCGTCCCGGCCGTGTTCTCCAGGTGCAGCGGGCAGCCGTCGGACTCCGCCAGCGCCTCGGCGATGACCTCGCCCGCTCGCGAGATCGCGGGCGCCACCGCGCCCGCCAGCGCCGATCCCGGGTGCAGGACGACGGCGTGCGCCCCCAGCGCGTCGCCCGCGCGCAGCGAGCTCGTCAGCGACGCCAGGGACTTCGCCCGGATCTCCGGATCCTCCGAGGCGCAGTTGAGCAGGTAGACGGCGTGGATCAGCAGCGCGTCGACGTCCGAGCCGGCCATCGCGTCGGCGAACGCGGCGATCTCCTCAGACGAGTACACCCGCGGCTTCCAGGCACGCGGGTTCTGGTTGAAGATCTGGATCGCCTGCGCGCCGCGATCCTCACCGCGCTTGACGGCCTTGGCGACGCCGCCCGCCGGAGAGACGTGCGAGCCGATCAGCATCTCGTAGTGTCAGGGCGCATGAGGGTCCGCTTCGCTCCATCCCCGACCGGGGCGCTGCACGTCGGTGGCGCGCGCACGGCGCTGTACAACTGGCTGCTGGCCCGGCATGACGGCGGGACGCTCGTCCTGCGCATCGAAGATACCGACCGCGATCGCTCGACTCCCGAGAACGTCGAGCAGATCCTCGATGCCCTGCGCTGGCTGGGCCTGGACTACGACGAGGGGCCGATCAGCCAGCTCTCACGGACCGAGCGCCACCAGGAGGTGCTCGCCCGGCTGCTCGAGGAGGGGCACGCCTACCGCAGCACGGCCGCCAAGCCCGAGGTCGACGCCTACAAGGCGCAGCACGGCGCCGAGCGCGGGTTCAGAGGCCAGGCCGAGGCCGAGGGCGCGGTGCGCCTGCGCGTTCCCGACGACGGCTCGACCGTCGTCCACGACCTCATCCGCGGCGACACGACCTTCGCCCACGTGCACCTCGACGATCCGGTCATCGCGCGCGCCGACTCCAGCGTCCTCTACAACTTCGCCGTCGCCGTCGACGACCTCGACGCGCAGATCACGCACGTCGTGCGCGGCGAGGACCACCTCTCCAACACCCCCAAGCAGCTGCTCGTGCTCAAGGCGCTCGGCGCGCAGCCCCCGATCTACGCCCACCTGCCGCTGCTGCACGGCCAGGACGGCAAGAAGCTCTCAAAGCGCCAGGGTGCCTCGTCGGTCCAGGAGTTCCGCGACGACGGCTACCTGCCCGAGGCGCTCCTGAACTACCTGGCGCTGCTGGGCTGGGGCTCGGAGGATGACGAGACGATCCTCTCCATCGACCAGCTCGTGACGCAGTTCGCGATCGAGCGCGTCTCGCGCAATCCGGCGCGCTTCGACCATCAGAAGCTGCGCTGGCTCAACGGCCGTTACGTGCGCGAGCTGTCGGTCGACGAGCTCACCGAACGCCTCGAGGCGTTCACCGGCCGCGGCGGCCTGCGCGGGGCGGTCGAGATCTCGCGCGAGAAGATGCAGACGCTCGCGGACTTCTGGCCGCTGGCCGGATTCCTCTTCGACGGCCCCGCCGATGACCCGGCGGCGCGCGAGAAGTGGCTCGACGAGGACGGGCGCGCGATCCTGCGCGAGGTGCGGGAGGCGCTGCAGCCGCTGGATCCGCTCACGATGGCCAACGTGCAGCCGGCGCTCGAGGGCGTCGTGGCGGCTCGGGAGGTCAAGCCCAAGCAGGTCTTTCAGCCGGTCCGCGTCGCGCTCGCGGGCAGGGCCGTGTCGCCTGGGATCTTCGAGACGCTCGTCGTGCTCGGGCGCGAGCAGTCACTGGCTCGCATCGACGCGGTGCTGGCTCCCTAACACATTCTGGGGAACGGGCTCAACCGAACGTCCACGGCTGCCGATAACCGCACCATGATCTCCCCCGCACCAGCGACTCGCGCCGCTTCGGGCAGCGCCGCCGTGCAGCGCCATCACAACGAGGGGCACGGCCGCCGCCTGACTGCCGCCTTCGAAGCCCTGGAGGCGTTTCCGGCACTTGCGGAGTCGCGCAACCGGCTGATGCGCCTCGCCGGCGCCGAGCGCGTATCGCCGGCCGACATCGTTGCCACGGTCGAGTCCGACATCGCGCTCGTCATCAGCGTCATGCGGCTGGCCAACCAGATCGACGGCCCCAAGCATGGTCGCGTCGACTCCGTCGTCAGTGCCGTCGAGGTGCTGTCCCCCGAATCGGTGCAGGCGCTCGCCAGCAGCGCACGCACGTTCGACTTCTTCGAGCGCTCGTCGCTGTGGGACTCCGAGCCCGAACGCTCACGGCTGCACGCCGTCGCTACGCAGCGTGCCGCCGACCGCCTCGCGCAGGAGGCCGGCTACGAGCACCGCGACCGGCTGATGGTCACCACGCTGCTGCACGACATCGGCAAGCTCGTGCTCGCGCACGCCTACCCCGGCTACCCCCAGCAGGTCCATGGGGACGCCCGTACGCCCGAGGAGCGTCTGCATCGCGAGCGTCGCGAGCTCGGCGTCGACCATGCGCTGGTCGGTGGCGTCCTGGCTCGTCGCTGGGGGCTGCCCAGCGCCATCGCGTCGGCGATCGAGCGCCACCACTCCGACGACGCGCAGGGCGAGGCCGCGTTCGTGCGGCTGGCGGACATGCTCGCCCACTACGCCCACGGCCACCAGATCTCTCCGAACGCGCTGCTGAAGACCGCCCGCGCCGTTGGTCTCGGACCGGCCGAGCTGCGGTCGGTCATGTACGACCTGCCCTACCCGTCGTCGGGCCGACCGCGCCAGATCGATCCATGCCCGCTCTCGGGCCGTGAGATCGAGGTGCTCAAGCGACTGGCCGAGGGCAAGGTCTACAAGCAGATCGCCGTCGAGCTGTCGCTCTCGACATCGACGGTGCGCACCCATCTGCACAACATCTACGGCAAGCTCGGCGCCGTCGATCGCGCCCAGGCCGTCCTGATCGCCACTGAGCGCGGCTGGCTCTGACCGGCCGCGCGGCTCAGCGCGGGGTGGAGGCGGCGATCGGCCACGGAGGGCCCGGCCGCCCTCGGCGGCGAGCCATCAGCCACCACGCCAGCGCGGCGAGCCCGATCCCGAACGCATCGATCGCCACGTCGGCCGGCGAGCCGTGGCGACCGCCGACGAAGCTCTGGTGCAGCTCGTCGCTGGCGGCGTAGAGCAGCGCGACGACGGTGGCGGCCAGGGGCCTGCGCCAGTCGCCGGCACGCGCGAGCGTGAGCCACAACGTGGCGTAGATCGTGACGTGCGCGATCTTGCGCAGCACGAGATCCCATCCGTCGATGCCGCTGCTGAGATCCGGGGTCGCGGACAGCGCGAAGATCAGCACCATCACGGCGACTGGAGGTGCGTACCGGCTGACGGCTCCCATACAGTGACGGTAGTGGTCTCGCCGGCACGTCCTCGCACCAGGACTCACCGGAGCCGCTAAGGCCGATGATCTCGATCACCACGAAATCCCCGTACGCGCTGCAGGCCCTGTCGGAGCTCGGTCGTTCGGGAGACGGCCCGGTCCCGATCGGCGAGCTCGCCCGCCGCCGCGAGATCCCCGTGCAGTTCCTCGAGCAGCTGTTCGCGACGCTGCGGCGAGCCGGTGTGCTGCGCTCCCAGCGCGGCGTCAAGGGCGGCTACGCCTTCGCCCGCGCTCCGGGCGAGGTGACGGTGCTCGAAGTCGTCGAGCTGCTGGACGGCCCGTTCGGCCGTGACGCGCGGGGGGTCTTCGCCGAGGCCGCCGGGGCAGCCCGCGCCGTCCTGGCATCGACGACGATCGCCGACATCGTCGAGCGCGAGGCCCGCGATGCGGGCGTCGCGATGTACCACATCTGAGGACGCGCTCGGCAGGCACGTCTGGTCGACGGACTCCCGACGCGGCGAAGCATCGCGCCCCGCCTCCATCGCCGCCAGGAGCTACGGTCCCGTGGCACATGGACTACGTGGCGATGCGCGAGCGATCCGTGCAGCGGCTGGCCGGTTGGAAGCTGCCGGACTCGGGCGTTCTGCCGCTGCACGGCGACGAGGACTTCCGCTGGGTGCGCGGCGCCGAAAGCATCGCCGATCGCTGCCATGCGATCGCTGCCGCGCTCGCCCTGCTCCATGGCGCGCCGCCCGATCGCATCAGGCGTGCGCTTGAGGACAACGGCCTGCTCGAGTACGTCGACGGCCCGGAGCTGCGGTTCCTGCTGCACCTCGAGCGCGAGGTTGCGATGGACGACGAGCAGCGTCACCGAACCGCGGTCGACATCTCATGGCGCGAAGAGGCGCTGTGGGCGCTGATGTGGAGCTTGGCCCTGGTCGACGACATGGCGCCCGACGAGCTGTGTCCGAAGGCCCCGTTCTACGAGCGCCTGGCGCCGGACATGGATCCGTCGCGCGGTCGCAGGAACGTGGCGCTGCGCCCGCTGGGCGAGATCGCGGCGATGCTCGACTTCTACTACTGCCTGCACTGGCACGCGCGCAACGCCCAGTATCACGGCCAGGCATGGGACATGACGATCGCGCCGGGCGCCGTGCTCGAACGCCGCCATGCGCTCGAATGGCTCTTCCAGGACGTGCGCTGGGAGGACGTCGACCTCGCGGTGTGAGCGCTACGACGTGAAGGACCGCGCGGCCAGCGCGAATCTCAGGAAGACCTCCGTCCCGCCGTCGACGCCCTCGCGGACCTCGAGCCGATCGGCCTCGTGCGCCATGACCGCAAGGCCGACGCCCATGCCCGGGCTGTCCAGGCGCGCGGACATCCCGACGCCGCGATCGGCGACGACGATGTCGAGGAACGATCCGCGGACGGGCGTGGCCGTGACGCGAATCTCGCCCGGCGTCCCGGACACGCGGTACGCGTGCAGCACGGCGTTCGTGGCGGCTTCGCTGACCGCGAGCGCGATCCGGTTCTGCGTGTCCATGCCGACATCGCAGCGCGACGCGACATCGCTCACAGCGCGGCGGATGCTTGCCACCTGCGAGGGATCCGCCGGATAGCTGGCATCGAGTCCGCCGACGCTGTTGGACGCAGCCATCCGATGTCTGTACCCGGTTGGCGATCGGCCATCACGTTGTGGTGGCGGATACCGTGTGCCCTCAATGCCGCCAATCCCGGTCAACATTGCCGATCACGTTGGCCGCACGCCGATGATCGAGCTCGCCCGCATGGCTCCCAAGGGCACGCGGATCTTCGGCAAGCTGGAGTCGTTCAATCCGGGTGGCAGCGTCAAGGACCGCATCGGGGTGGCGATGATCCAGGCCGCCGAGACCGACGGCCTGATCGAGCCCGGTCGCACGACGATCGTCGAGGCGACGTCGGGCAACACCGGGATCGCGCTGGCGTTCGTCTGCGCCGCCAAGGGCTATGAGCTCGTCCTGACATTGCCGCAGGGCATGAGCCGCGAGCGCGAGGCGCTGCTGCGGATGTACGGCGCGCGGGTCAACGTCATCGAGTCGCTCGGTGGGATGAACGAGGCCGTCGACGCCGCTCGCGCGATGGCGGCGTCAGACGACGTCTTCCTGCCCGATCAGTTCGCCAACCCCGCCAACCCCGGGGCGCACCGGACCACGACGGGCCCCGAGATCTGGAACGCGCTCGACGAGCGCGTCGACATGCTGGTGTGCGGCGTCGGGACCGGCGGCACGATCACCGGAGCGGGGGAGTTCCTCAAGCAGCGCAACCCGAAGCTGCGCGTGGTGGCGGTCGAGCCGGCGAGCTCAGCGGTGCTGTCAGGCCGGTCGCCGGGGCCGCACAAGATCCAGGGCATCGGCGCTGGCTTCGTCCCGCCCGTGCTCAACCGCGAGATCATCGACGAGGTCATCGCCGTCGACGACGAGGACGCCCTGGCGACGGCCCGCACTGCAGCGCGCATGGAGGGAGCGCTGGTCGGCATCTCGTGCGGAGCCGCGCTCTGGGCCGCGATCCATGTCGCCGGCCGGCCCGAGTCCCGTGGACTGCGGATCGCCGTGGTGCTGCCCGACTCCGGCGAGCGCTACGTGTCCACGCCGTTTTTCGCGCCGTAGCCGCCATCGCGCGGCGCTACGCTCTGCGCATGCTCGGCCTGAGAACGCTTGCGCGCGTCGCGGGCGAGGTGCGCCGCGACGTCGCGGCCGCGCATGCGCGCGATCCCGCCGCTCGCGGGGCCCCGAGTGCCGAGATCCTGACCTCGTGGCCCGGCGTGCAGGCCCTGCTGGCCCATCGCGTCGCGCACGAGCTGCACAGCGCCGGCATCCCGATCGTGCCGCGCTCGCTGTCGATGGCCTCGCGGGTGCTGACCGGCATCGAGATCCATCCGGCGGCGACGATCGGCCAGGGCTTCTTCATCGATCACGGCTCCGGGGTCGTCATCGGGGAGACAGCCGAGATCGGCGACGACGTGACGATCTACCAGGGCGTTACGCTCGGTGGCACCGGCTTTGCGACCGGCAAGCGGCACCCGACGCTGCAGGACAACGTCACCGTCGGCGCCGGAGCCAAGCTGCTCGGCGCGATCACCGTCGGCCACGGCGCGAAGATCGGCGCCAACTCCGTGGTCATCCACGACGTCGCGGCGAACTCCACCGTCGTCGGCAACCCTGGGCACGCCGTCCGCGTGGACGGCCGCCGGCCTGAGGGCCCCGACACCGACTGGATCCACCTGCCCGACCCGATCGCCGACGCGATCAAGGGTCTGTCGGCACGGCTCGGCGACATCGAGCACGACGTCGCGGAGCTGTCGGGTCGCGAGCGCCCGCCCGGGGGCGAGGTGCACGCGCTGCGCCAGGTTCGCGGCCCCAGCCCCGCCGGCGGCTGACCTCGCGTCAGTAGTAGACGGTGCGGTAGCGGTGACGGGGCAGCGCCTTGTACTGCGGTGCCTGCCCGCGATTCCAGAGCCAGTTGTCGAGCTCGTGCGGGGAGGCTCCCACGCGCCGCGCGATGAGTTCACAGGCGTGGACGGCGCAGGCACGGATCTCGCGCTCCTGGGGGCCGCTGCGCAGGAGCCTGCCCGCGTCGATGTGCGATGCCAGCGACTCGTGGTAGACCAGCACGCCGTCACAGCGCAGGACGTGGGGCACGAGGTTGTCGGCGAAGATCGTCAGGCGATGCAGATCGTGCCAGCGCGCGACTCCGGCCAGCGCGAGGTCGGCCGCCGCGATCTGCGCGCGCTTGTAGAAGCCGCGGTCATCGAACATGGCCATGCCCGCCGCGAGCAGCGTCGCCAGGCCTTCGGCTGATCCGCGGGCCTCACGCACGAGGTCCAGCGGGCTGCGCTCACCGATGAAGTCGCCCAGCGCTCGGAGCGCCTGGGCGTAGAGGGCGATGAGCTCATGATCGCGGCGCTGGCCGAGCGTGTCGGCAAGCTCGTCGGCTCGCATCGCCGCCAGATCGCTCACCGACCACGGGCCATCGGCGCGGAAGCGGTCTGCGATCGACCACGCGACGGTGAAGTAGCCCGAGCAGCCCGCCCGCTTGCGGAGGGTCGGAAACCATCCGGAGCCGAAGTTCACGGCATCGAGGGCGAGGACGTACATCGCGACGTCCGCCTCGCTGCCCTCGAGGTAGTGACGTAGCGGATCGAGCTCGGGCGCGGGCCCAGGCTCGATCCGCTCCAGCGCTGCGACGTCGATGCGCACCCAGGACGCGCCGCGCGCGAGTCCTGCGGAGCTCGTCCGGACCTCGTCGCACAGCGCCACGCGCCAATGATGGCGCGTGCGCCAAGCGCTCGGTGTGCTGCTTCGACGACGGCCGAAGACGACCGTGACCGTGGCGGCGCTCCCGCCGACGCCCGCGACCGGGGCTCCGGGCACCATGCCCACCCCGATGTCGCGGTAGCGGCCGCCGAGGATGTGGCGACGGTGCGCCCGTCTCCCTTGGAGCTGCTGTGCGACAGGTGCTGCTCGGAGACCATCGAGCTGCTGTGCTGGAGCTTCCGCGCGCCGAACCGTAACGCCGTGTTCGGCGGCACGTCGACTGCTGAGAGCCGGCAATGGCTGTGCCCTCCGGTCCCGGGCCTATCCTCAAGACGGATGCCGGACACCGCAGCCAGCGACCGCGCCGGCGAGCTCCTCGCCGGTCTCAACGCCCCGCAGCGCGAAGCCGTCGAACATGGCGAGGGCCCGCTGCTGATCCTCGCCGGCGCGGGCACCGGCAAGACGCGGGTGCTCACCCACCGCATCGCCTTCCTGGAGCGCACGGGCCAGGCGCGCGCGGGCGAGATCCTCGCGATCACGTTCACCAACAAGGCCGCGCAGGAGATGCGCGAGCGCGTCGAGCTGCTCGTCGGCGCTCGGACTCGTGCCATGTGGGTCATGACCTTCCATGCCGCCTGTGCGCGGATGCTGCGCGCCGACGGCGACAAGCTCGGCTACACGCGCCAGTTCACGATCTACGACCAGTCAGACGCGCGCCGGCTGGTCAAGCGCTGCCTCGACGAGCTGGGCGTCGACACCAAGCGCTACACGCCGGGCGCCGTCCACCATCAGATCTCCGACGCCAAGAACAAGCTGCGTGACGCCGAGGCCTACCGCACGCTCGTCGGCTCGTACTTCGAGCAGACCGTCGCCGGCGCCTTCGCGCTCTACGAGCGCGAGATCCACCGCATGAACGCGATGGACTTCGATGACCTGCTCGTCAACGCCGTCAACGTGCTGACGCTGTTCCAGGAGGTACGCGACCGCTACTGCGCAGCCTTTCGCCACGTGCTCGTCGACGAGTACCAGGACACCAACGCCGCCCAGTACCGCTGGCTGCAGCTGCTGGCGGGCGAGCATCGCAACCTCGCGGTCGTGGGCGACGACGCGCAGTCGATCTACGGCTTTCGCGGAGCGGACATCTCCAACATCCTGGACTTCGAGGACACGTTCCCCGACGCGCGGGTCATCAAGCTCGAGCAGAACTACCGCTCGACGCAGACGATCCTGTCGGCCGCCAACGCGCTCATCACCAACAACCGCGAGCAGAAGCCCAAGACGCTGTGGACGCAGCAGGGCGACGGCGAGCCGATTCGCATCCGCGAGCTCGACGACGAGCATGCCGAGGCGCGCTATGTCGTCGGCGAGATCGAGCGGCTCGTCGACAGCGGCGCAAGCCGTGCGGAGATCGCGATCTTCTACCGGATGAACGCGCAGTCGCGAGTGATCGAGGACACGCTGGTTCGCCGCGATATCGGCTACCAGGTCATCGGGGGCACGAAGTTCTACGAGCGCGCCGAGATCAAGGACGCCATCGCCTACCTGACGGTGCTGGGCAACCCGCAGGACGTCGTCTCCTTCCAGCGGATCGTCAGCTCGCCCCGGCGGGGGATCGGGCAGACGTCGCTGGCGCGCGTCGTCAGCCACGCGCAGACGATGGGCGTCTCGATCTGGGAGGCGGCGGCGGACCCCGCGACGGTGCCCGGCCTGGGCACGGCGGCGGTGCGTGCCTTCGAACGCTTCATGGCGACGATGTCCTCACTGCGCGAGCTCGCCGATCAGGAGGTGCCGATCGGCGACCTCGTGACGGCGCTGCTCGACGACACCGGCTATCTCGACGCGCTGAAGGCCGAGCGCACGATCGAGGCGCAGGGACGCGAGGAGAACCTCGGCGAGCTGATCGAGGTCGCGCGCGAGTTCGACGCGACCGCCGAGCCCGAGCAGGACACGCTTGATGTGTTCCTGCAGCAGATCGCGCTCGTCGCCGACGCCGACACGCGGACCGACGACGAGGGTCTCGTCACGCTGATGACCCTGCACAACGCCAAGGGCCTGGAGTACCCGATCGTCTTCGTCGCGGGCATGGAGGAAGGCGTGTTCCCGCACTCGCGCGCGCTGGACGAGGGCGGCCTGGAGGAGGAGCGCAGGCTGGGCTACGTCGCGATCACGCGGGCGATGCGCAGCCTCTACCTGACGAGCGCGCGCCGGCGCAACGTCTTCGGCGCGACGCAGTACGGCATGCGCTCGCGCTTTCTCGACGAGATCCCCTACGAGCTGACCGACCGGCCGGCCGAGCGCGCGCGCCGCCCCGGCTTAGGCGCCCCGGCTCAGCGGCCGGCCTCGTGGGCGTCGGGTGCCGCAGCTTCGCGCGAGGCCGCGCCGATGGTTGACTTCCGCCTCGGCGACGACGTGTCGCACGCCGCGTTCGGCGCCGGCGTCGTCACCGGGATCGAGGCCGGTGGAATCGTCGTGATCCGGTTCGCTGGCGACGGCAGCGAGCGCAAGCTGATGGCCGAGTACGCGCCGGTCACGAAGCTCTGAGAGGGTTGCATCACATGGCAGCCGAGATCATCGACGGCAAGCAGATCGCCGGTCGCGTGCGGATCGCCGTCGCGCGTGACGTAGAGGCCTTCACGAAGGAGTTCGATGGCGCCAGGCCCGGCCTCGCGACGATCCTCGTCGGAGACGACCCCGCCTCCGCCGTCTACGTCGGTGGCAAGCAGAAGGCCTGCAAGGAGGTCGGCATGGAGGGTTCGAACTTCCCGCTGCCCGCCGACACTGCGCGCGAGGACGTCGTCGCGCTGATCGAGCGACTCAACGCCGATCCGCAGGTCAACGGCATCCTGCTGCAGCTTCCGCTGCCTGAGCATCTCGATGGCGTCGAGCTGACCGGCATGATCGATCCCGGCAAGGACGTCGATGGCCTGACGCCGGTCAGCGCGGGGCTGCTCGCGCTTGGGCGCGAGGGATTGCGTCCCTGCACGCCGGCCGGCGTGATGACGCTGCTGGAGGCCGCCGGCGCGCAGCTCGAGGGTGCCGAGGCCGTCGTGATCGGCCGCTCGAACCTCTTCGGCAAGCCGATGGCGCAGCTGCTGCTGGGCGCCAACGCGACGGTGACGATGTGCCACTCGCGTACGCGAGACCTCGCCGGGGTCTGCCGTCGCGCCGACGTGCTGATCGCCGCGGTCGGGCGCGCGAAGATGGTCAAGGCCGACTGGGTCAAACCGGGCGCGGTCGTCATCGACGTGGGCATGAACCGCACCGACGACGGCCTCTGCGGCGACGTGGACTTCGATGCCGTCAGCGAGGTCGCCGCGGCGATCACGCCGGTGCCGGGCGGCGTCGGCCCGATGACGATCGCCTTCCTGCTGCGCAATACGCTGCAGGCGGCGCGGATGGCGCGCGGGACGTAGCGGTGGACGTCCGCAGGGTGCGCGGCGGGGAGCTGCTGGCGGGGGCCGGCGCGGTCGGCCTGCTCGCCGTCATGTTTCTCGCGTGGTTCGGCGAGCGCTCGGCGTGGGAGGCGATGCCCGTCATCCGCGTGCTGCTGGTCGGCCTGATCCTGTGCGCGCTGACGATCGTCGTGTTGACGGTGACCTCGCGCACGGCGGCGATGGCCTGCTCGGCGGCCGTGATCACGATCGTCGCCGGCGCGATCACGCTGCTGTTCGTCGCCTACCGCGTGCTGGTCAACGAGCCGGGACCCAACGCGGACGTCAGCGTCGACGCTGGCGCCTATCTCGGCCTCCTACTCGTCCTGGCCGTGATCGCCGGCGCGTGGCGGACGCTCGCCGACGAGCGCACGGGGGCCGCTGCGTCGCTGCGCCAGACCGCGCGCGTGCTGGCCGTCCGCGGGGCTGCGCGGCCGCCGCCGCCCGAGCGCGACCCCGGGCGGCCAGCCGCGCGCTGACATGAGCGCCGGTCATCGCCTGCCGCCGAGCAGACCGGCGTTGGACACGACGAACGGCACGACGAAGTTCAGCCCGCAGCGCACCCACGTCAGCGTCGTCGCGTCGCCTCCCGCGATGACGCCGCTCTGGTTGATGACCGTCAGCACGACGCCGACGATGAGCGCGATGCGGATCGTGCGGCGCAGGTTCTGACGCCGGGCGCAGTACGCGCACGCGTCGCGTACGCGCTCGCGCCGGCCGATGGGCGCGAGGTCGGATGGCGTCGAAGGGCTCAAGGCCGTCGCGAGTATGACCACCGACGTAGTGCTTCGCGATCTCGTGCATGATCGACCGATGCAGCTGCGATCAGAGCCGTTGACCTTCCCCGGCGCCGGCGGCGACGCGCTCTGCGGGCGCCTGGAGCGCCCCGAGGGGGCGGTCCATGCCTACGCGTTGTTCGCGCACTGCTTCACGTGCGGCAAGGACATCCGCGCCGCCACGGTCATCAGCCGCGCGCTCGCGCAGGCGGGCATCGGCGTGCTGCGCTTTGACTTCACCGGCCTGGGTTCCAGCGAGGGCGACTTCGCCAACACGACGTTCTCCTCCAACGTCGGCGATCTCGTGGCCGCCGCCCGGTTCGTCGCGCGGGAGTTCGAGCCGGTGCGGCTGCTCGTCGGCCACAGCCTCGGCGGCGCCGCGGTGCTGCGAGCCGCGCTCGATCTGGCCGATGTCGCCGCGGTGGCGACGATCGGCGCGCCGTCGGACGCGGCGCACATCCGCGACCTGCTCGACGGGGATGTCGAGGCGATCGAGCGCGACGGCGAGGCGAGCGTGTCGATCGCCGGACGGGCGTTTCGGATCAAGCGCGAGTTCCTCGAGGACCTCAGCGAGGGCGGCGCCGAAGCGAGGATCGCCGGGCTGCGGCGGGCGCTGATGGTCTTCCACAGCCCCGTGGACGCGATCGTCGGGGTGGACAACGCACGCCGGATCTTCGAGGCCGCCCGCCACCCCAAGAGCTTTGTGTCGCTTGACGACGCCGACCATCTGCTCTCCCGGCGCGCCGACGCCACCTACGTCGCCGAGGTCCTGGCGGCTTGGGGGTCGCGCTACCTGATTGCCTGACGCTCAGCGAACTCTCGGGTTGTACACGGCCAACTCGCAGGCGGCGCGGCGATCTTGATCTTCGACCGGCGGTGAAGACCCGCCTCACATCGACGTCAGGAGCAGCAACCATGTCTCGCAACCGTGTGATCGCCGCCGTTTCGGCCGCCGCCCTGCTGGGCGCGGGAGGCCTCGGCGCCGCCCAGTCGGCCCAGTCGGCCACCGACACCCCCTCGAACACGTCGAGCAGCCGTCCAGCCAAGCGCGCCATCTCGACCACGCAGCTTGCTGCGATCGCGAAGACCCTCGGGGTCACGAGCGCCGAGCTGAAGGCCGCGATGGACGACGCGCGTCCGACCAAGGGATCCAAGGCCGACGAGCGAGCGGGACGAGCGGCAGCTCTGGCCAAGGCCCTCGGCGTGCAGACCAGCGCCGTGCAGGAGATCCTGGACGCCAATCGTCCGGCCACGCCGGCCGAAGGCAGCCGGCCTTCCCGCGGATCCAGGCCCGACCAGTCCACGCTCGTCGCCGCGCTCGCCTCCGGCCTGAACCTCAGCGAGGCGCAGGTGAAGACCGCGCTGGCCACGGTTCGCGCCGATGATCGCGCCGCACACGAAGCGCGTCATGACGCGGTCACCGCGGCGATCGCCACGACGCTGGACCTCGACGCGGCCGACGTCAAGGCCGCGTTTGACGCCAACCGTTCCGCCGGCGGGACGGGGCGGCGGCGTGGCTAATCGACGGCGGCGTCGCTGAGCGCGCTGAACTGCTCGTCGGTCAGCTCGATGCTCGCCGCGGCCATGTTGTCCTCCAGGTGGGCGACGGTGGACGTGCCAGGAATCGGCAGCAGGACCGGCGAGCGCCTCAGCAGCCAGGCCAGCGCGAGCTGGGACGGCGTCGCGTCGTGCTCGGCGGCCAGCGCGGCCAGCGGACCGCCCTCGGCGGCCAGCTTGCCGGTGGCCAGCGGAAACCACGGGATGAACGCGATGTCGTTGGCCTCGGCGTGCTCCAGCAGGTCTTCGGCCGAGCGGTCGGCGAGGTTGAAGCGGTTCTGCACCGAGGCGATCGCGACCGTCTGCTGGGCCTCCAGCAGCTGCGCGACGCTGACCTCCGACAGGCCGATGTGGCCGATCTTGCCCTCGTCCTGCAACAGCTTGAGCTCGCCGACCTGCTCGGCCAGCGGCACCTTCGGATCGATGCGGTGCAGCTGGAAGAGCTCGATGCGCTCCAGGCCGAGGTGACGCAGGCTCAGCTCGGCCTGCTGGCGCAGGTACTCGGGCCGCCCGACGGGATGCCAGCCGCCCGGACCCGAGCGCGTCAGGCCGGCCTTCGTCGCGATCACGAGATCGTCGGGGTAGGGGTGCAGCGCCTCGCGAATCAGCTTGTCGGCGACGAACGGGCCGTAGGCGTCGGCGGTGTCGATGAACGTCACGCCGAGCTCGACGGCGCGGCGCAGGACCGCGACGGCCTCGGCGCGATCGTCGGGGTCGCCCCATACCCCGCGGCCGGTCAGCTGCATTGCGCCATAGCCCAGGCGATTGACGGTGGTGCGTGCGCCGAGCGCGAACGTGCCGCCGGGGGAGGTCGTGGAAGTCGTCATGAACGGGTCCTACCCAGTGTCCGCGGGTGGCGGGCGCCAGGTTGCGTTTGTGCCAGGTGCGACATATGGTGGCCCGATCGAAGACCGCACCACAGGGGCGCCGCTCGTCGAGCTGCGAGGCGTGCACAAGGCCTTTGGCGACAACGTCGTGCTGCGTGACATCGACCTGAGCATCGCGACCGGCGAGGCGATCGTCATCGCGGGGCCGTCGGGCTCGGGCAAGTCGACGATGCTGCGCTGCATCAACGGGCTGGAGGAGGTCAACTCCGGCAGCGTCCTGTTCGAGGGGGCGCCCGTCGATCCGGGCTCCAAGGCGATCCGGCTGATGCGCGCGGACATCGGGATGGTCTTTCAGCAGTTCAACCTCTTCCCCCACAAGTCCGTGCTCGACAACATCGTGCTCGCGCCGGTGAAGGTGAAGGGCATCGAACCGGACGTCGCTCGCGCTCGTGCGCGCGAGCTGCTTGAGACCGTCGGCATCCCCGAGAAGGCCGACGCCTCGCCCGCCGACCTGTCCGGGGGCCAGCAGCAGCGCGTGGCGATCGCGCGCGCGCTGGCGATGGACCCCAAGCTCATGCTCTTCGTCGAGCCGACCTCGGCGCTTGACCCCGAGATGATCCGCGAGGTGCTCGACGTCATGCGCGAGCTCGCGCGCGGCGGGATGACGATGGCCGTCGTGACGCACGAGATGGGCTTCGCGCGCGAGGTGTGCGACCGCATCGTCTTCATCGACGAGGGCGTGATCGTCGAACAGGGCCCGCCGGACGAGTTCTTCAAGGCTGCGAAGAGCCCCCGCGCGCGGGAGTTCGTGGACAAGATCATCCATCACTGAGAGGAAGGACAACAGATGCAGAAGCTGAGATGGCGCTGGCTGACGGCGCTCGTGCTCGCGACGGGCATGGTGGCGGTGACCGCGTGTGGCGACGACGACGACAAGAGCAGCGGGTCGAGCACGACGGCTCCGGCGCGGACGTTCGAAGCCGGCACGACGATGAAGAAGCTCCAGGACGCCGGCACGATCACGATCGGCGTGAAGTTCGAGGTGCCGCCGTTCGGCCAGAAGAACCCGGCGAGCGGCAAGGTCGAGGGCTTTGATGTCGACCTCGGCCAGGCGATCGCCGACGAGCTCGGTGTCAAGGCGAAGTTCGTCGAGGCGCTGTCGGACAACCGCATCCCGTTCCTCAAGGACGGCACGACCGACGTGATCCTCTCGACGATGACGATCACCGCCGAGCGCGACCAGGAGATCGACTTCTCCGATCCGTACTTCGTCGCCGAGGGCCGCATCCTGACCAAGAAGAGCGACGACTCGATCAAGGGCATCGACGATCTCGCCGGCAAGAAGGTCTGCACGGCGCTCGGCTCGACCTACGAGGCGACGCTCAAGAAGCAGGCTCCGAAGGCCACGGTCCGCCCGGTGGACGGCTACTCCGATTGCCTGGAGCTGATCCAGAACGGGTCCGTCGACGCCGAGGCGACCGACGACGTGATCCTCACGGGCCAGATCATCCAGGACGACTCGCTGCAGCTCGTCGGCGACAAGCTCACCACCGAGCCCTACGGCGCCGGGATCAAGGAGGGCGACACGGAGTTCCTCGCCTTCGTCAACGAGGTGTTCGCGACGTTCAAGTCCGACGGCCGCTGGGCCAAGTCCTATGAGAAGTGGGTCGGCCAGTACACCGGTGAGGACCGCGATCCGCCCGAGATGTCCCTCAAGGAGGCGCTCGACCTCAGCACGTGAGCGCGCTGTTTGACGTCCTGACGGAGCACCTCGACGAGTTCGGGGGTGGCCTGTGGGTCACCCTCCGGCTCGTCATGGGGGCCTTCGTCATCGCGATCGTCGTCGGCACGGTCGTCGCGGCGCTGCGGATCGCGCCGTCGGTGTGGCTGCGGCGGCTCGGCGGGATCTACGTCGAGTCGTTTCGCAACATCCCGCTGCTGGTGCTGCTGACGATGGCCTACGCGGGGCTGCGCCGTGCGGGCGTGCCGATCGGCCAGTGGACGGCGGGGATCGGGGCGCTCGGGCTGTACACCGCGGCCTATGTCGCCGAGGTGCTGCGCTCGGGCGTCTTCGCGGTCAGCAAGGGCCAGATCGAAGCGTCGCTGTCGCTGGGCTTCAGCTATGCGCAGACGCTGCGGCGGATCGTCCTGCCGCAGGCGTTTCGCACCGTGATCCCGCCGCTGGGCTCGATCACGATCGCGATGATCAAGAACTCGGCGATCATCGGCGTGTCGCTGATCGCGCTCAACGACATCCTCAAGAGCGCGCGCATCGTGCAGGCCGAGACCTTCAAGACCGAGGAGGCGTTCCTGTGGGCCGCCGTCGGCTACCTGCTGATCACCGTGACCGCGACGATCGCGTTCCGGTTCCTCGAGCGACGCTACGTGATCTCGAGGTAACGGCTCGTGACCTACCTCTTTCGTCCGGACAACTGGGAGTGGCTGATCACCGGCCGCAACGCGCGGTTCATCTTCGAGGGCTTTCTCGTCAATCTTCAGCTCGCGCTGATCGCGATGGTCTTCTCGCTGATCTTCGGTCTGGGGCTTGCGTTGCTGCGCATCTCTCCGTGGGGGCCGGTCCGCTTCGCGACCGGCCTGTGGATCGACCTGTGGCGCAACCTGCCGCTGATCCTCGTGATCCTGTACTTCGCGATCGCGATGCCCGAGTCCTGGCGCGACGCCTACCAGACCGCGGCGCCGGGCTTCCTGCCCGACGTGCTTCAGCGCGGTCGCGTGTTCGCGGCGCTGCTCGCGCTCGTGCTCTACAACTCGGCGGTGCTGGCGGAGATCATGCGCGCGGGCATCCAGTCACTTGACCGCGGCCAGGGTGAGGCAGCGACCGCGCTGGGATTGACCTACGTCCAGCGCATGCGTCTCGTGATCCTCCCGCAAGGCCTGCGGCGGATGGTGCCGGCGACGATCTCCCAGCTGATCACCCTGAACAAGGACACGACGCTCGTGAGCATCATCGGCATCCAGGAGGTGATGCGCCAGGGCCGGATCCTCACCGGCAACAACTTCTTCGGCGGCGTACAGGCGCCGCTGCTGCATGTGCTGCTGTTCATCGGGGCACTGTTCATCGTGACCAACCTGCTGCTGTCGCGACTGTCGCGGCGCCTGGAGATTGCCGAGCAGCTGCGCACCGGCACGACGCTTGAGCCCATCAGCGGCCTGGAGGATCAGGTGCGGCCGGTCCAGGCGCGCTGACGCTGTTCGATTCGGAGGTTTGCCTGCCATGCCCGACGTATCCATCCATGACCCCGAGTGGGACTTCGACGAGTCCGGCACGCCGTATCACGCCCGCGCGATGCTGCTCGGCCCGCGGATCGGCGCGCAGCGGCTCGGGGCCACGCTGTATGAGCTGGACCCGGGCGGGGCGGTGAGCCCGTACCACTGCCACGAGGCGAACGAGGAGATGCTCGTGGTTCTTGAGGGAGCGCCGACGCTGCGCACGCCGGAGGGGTCTCGCGATCTGGAGGCCGGCGCCGTGGTGGCCTTCGTCTGCGGTCCCGATGGAGCGCACCGCATCTCCAATCGCTCGGACGCTGCGGCGCGGGTGCTCATGGTCTCCACGCAGCGCTATCCGGAGATCGCCGAGCACCTCGACACCGGCGCGACGCTGGCGATGTCCGCGCCGGGCGCGGGCAAGGTGTTCCCGGCGGGGGTCGATGTCGACGTCATGACCGCCGTGGTGTCGGCGATGCAGCGCGGAGCGGAGCTGCAGGAGGAGTAGCCCCGCGCGAGGATGCTGCGGCTCGCCGTGCCCCAGCGACCGCGGGTCGCGCATAATCGCTGCTCGTGAGCGCGACGTCGCAGAGCCACGGCCGCCGGCGAATGAGCGGCCGCGATCCCCACGCGGAGCACCGCTCGGCCACGCCGCTTGAGCTGCTCTACGACCTGACCTTCGTCGTCGCCTTCGGGTTCGCCGCCGACGAGCTCGCGCACGCCGTCGCCGACGACCACCTTCGCACGGGGATGGTCGGCTTCGCGTTCGCGCTGTTCGCCGTCAGCTGGGCGTGGATCAACTACACGTGGTTCGCCTCCGCATACGACACCGACGACTGGGTCTGCCGGCTGGCCGTCATCGTGCAGATGGTCGGCGTCGTGATCCTCGCGCTGGGCCTCGAGCAGGTCTTCGCGTCGATCCAGGAAGGCGACCGGCTCGACAACGGCGTGGTGGTGCTCGGCTACGTCGTCATGCGCCTGTCGATGATCTTCCTGTGGATCCGGGCCGCGCGCCACGACCCCGAGCGCGCCCGGGCGGCGATGACCTACGTGTGGACGCTCGCGGTGGCCCAGGTGGGCTGGGTGGCGCTGGTCTTCGCCGACCCGCGGCTGGAGGCGGCGTTTGCCTGTACGGCGGCGCTCGTCGCGCTCGAGGTCTCTGGTCCGCTCATCGCCGAGCGGCGCTTCGGCGGGACGCCGTGGCACGCCCACCACATCGCCGAGCGCTACGGGCTGCTCGTGATCATCACGCTCGGCGAGGGGATCATCGGCACGGTCGCGGCGATGAACGCGGTCGTCCACGGCGAGAACGGATGGACGGTCACGGTGGCGGTCGTCGGCCTGGCGGGCGTCGGCCTGACGTTCGCCGCCTGGTGGAGCTACTTCGCGATCCCGTGGGCCGACGTCATCCACCGCCACCGCGAGCGATCGTTCGGCTGGGGATACGGGCACCTCGCCGTGTTCGGCGGGCTGGCCGCGATGGGCGGCGGGCTGCACGTCGCCGCCTTCTACCTGGAGGACGAGGCGAAGATCGGCGTGACGGGCGTCGTGCTCAGCGTCGCCATTCCGGTCGCGATCTTCCTGTTCGCGCTCTACGCGCTGTACACGACGCTCATGCGCGAGTCCGATCCGTTCCACCTGCTCCTGCTCGCGCTGACGGCGGCCGTCCTGGCGCTGGCCGTGGGGCTTGCCGTGGCGGGCGCGAGCATCGCCGTCTGCCTCGTGGTCCTCATGTTCGCGCCGATCGTGACCGTGGTCGGCTTTGAGACGCTCGGCCACAAGCACCTGGCCCACGCGCTGGACCGCCAGTAGCCGTACCGGTGCACACCTGACGCCTCGCGTCATGACCCCGTTGGCACGCGATGGCACGGGGGGCACGTTTTGCGCGACGTGCCCGGCGGGGGTAGGGTCACGGTGTGAAGCGAGTCTGTGTTCTGGCGTTCGTCGCGGCAGTGCTCGCAGCTCTTCCCGCGTTTGCCGCCCGGCCCGCGGGCAGCAAGAAGTACACCGGCACGACGTCGCAGGATCGCCGCGTCAGCGCACGCGTGACGAGCGACCGCAAGGGCCTGCAAATCGAGTTCGACGAGGTGTTTCGCTGTAACAACGGGCGGCGCAAGTCGACGCACGCCGTCTACAAGAAGCAGCGCCCGACGATCCGCAGGGATGGCACGTTCAACTACTCAAGGACCTATCGCAATCTGCCGCCGGCGCCCGGGTTCAACGAGCGGCGAACCGAGCGCCAGCACGTGACGGGCAGCTTCAGCGCCGGCGGCACGCGCGTGAAGGGCCGCGCGGCGACGACGATCGTCGGACGCAGCGGGTTGCGTTGTTCCTCAAAGGTGACGTTCAAGGCGCGGCGTCGGTCCTGAGTACCGCGTGCCGCGTCGGCGATGGCGGCGCCGGCGAGTCACTCTGGCTCCTCACGAAACTGCGCGCGACGTCGCTCGATGCGACGTGCGGCGGTGGTGACGAGGTCGGGGGGCGATACCGCAGATCAAGCCGACCGCACCACGGCTTGTTGTGCATCCAGGTGATGTGCCGACTCGGCGATCAAGCGGTGTCCAACCGTCAGGTGTGCACAGGTGAACCGCGCGATGGACAGCCACATCTCGCACGCGAACCGGCGGTCTTACAGGTGGTCTGCGTGATCAAGCGGCGGTGCCCGCAGGAAGAATCCAGTCGCCCTGTTGCCGGGTCGCGGCCGTGATCAGCATCAAGTCGCCCGTTGCACCAGGCCAAGCGCAGGGGCGAAGATCGGCCGGGACAGCGCGAGACCGGATCGGGTCGTCCGTTCACGACGTGACGGGCGCGGCGGACAGCGCCGCCTAGAATCAGCGCCGATGATCGACCGTGAACAAGTACTGCACGTCGCCCGGCTCGCTCGGCTTGAGCTCACCGACGAGGAGGTCGGGCGGATGAGCGACGAGCTGTCGGCCGTGCTCGACCACATCGAGAAGATCGGCGAGCTCGATCTCGACGGCGTTGCGGCGACGACGCATGTCGTCGAGGTGTCCAACGCGCTGCGCCCCGACGCGGTGCAGCCTTCCCTGCCGGCCGATGTCGCGCTGCGCAACGCGCCCTCGGTCGCCGACGGCGGCTTTCGCGTGCCGAGTCCGCAGGCCGGATGAGCGCCACCGATCCCACGGCGATGACGGCCGCTGCCGCGGTCGCCGCCATCGAGAACGGCGACCTGAGCGCCGGGGAGCTGTTTGACGCCTACCGCGACGCCGCGGCCGCAGACGAGCTCAATGCCTATCTGTGGGTTGCCGACGGTCCGCCCGAATCGCCCTCGCAGGGCACACCGCTCAGCGGCGTCCCGGTCGCGGTCAAGGATCTCTTCTGCACCGAGGGCGTCCCCAGCCAGGCCGGCTCGAAGATCCTCGAGGGCTACTGCCCGCCGTACACCGCCTCGGTCGTCGCGCGGCTGCACGAGGCCGGCTCGCCGCTGCTTGGCAAGACCAACCAGGACGAGTTCGCGATGGGGTCCTCGAACGAGAACTCGGCCTTTGGACCCGTCCTGAACCCGTGGGATCGAACGCGTGTGCCGGGCGGCTCCAGCGGGGGAAGTGCCGCATCCGTCGCGGCCGGATCCGCCCCGTGGGCGCTGGGCACCGACACGGGCGGATCGATCCGCCAGCCCGCCGCGCTGTGCGGGATCGTCGGACTGAAGCCGACCTACGGCGCCGTCAGCCGCTACGGGATGATCGCGTTCGCCTCGTCGCTGGACCAGGCCGGGCCGCTGACCCGCGACATCACTGACGCGGCGCTCCTGTTCAAGCACATGGTCGGCCACGACGACCGCGATTCGACGTCCGTCGGGTTTCCCGGATCAGTCGAGATGCCGACCGCGCAGCGGTTGGATGGCCTCCGCCTCGGCGTGCCGGAGGAGCTCTCGGGTGAGGGCATCGCGATCGACGCGGGCGTGCTCGAAGCGTTCAACAAGACGCTGAAGCTCGCCGAGGAGCTCGGCGCGACCGTGCAGACCTGCCGGCTGCCGCACGCGCCCCACGCGCTCAGCGCGTACTACGTGCTGGCGCCCGCGGAGGCCTCGTCGAACCTCGCGCGCTACGACGGGGTGCGCTACGGAGCGCGTTCGGAGCATGCCGACGGGCTGGTGGAGATGTACACCAACACCCGCAGTGAGAACTTCGGCCCCGAGGTCAAGCGGCGCATCATGCTCGGCACCTACTCGCTCTCAAGCGGCTACTACGACGCGTACTACGGCCGCGCGCAGCGCGTGCGCACGAAGATCGCCGAGGACTTCCACACGGTCTTCGAGAACTTCGACTTCGTCGTCACGCCCACCTCGCCGACGGTCGCCTTCGAGCTCGGCTCAAAGACCGCCGACCCGCTGTCGATGTACCTCAACGACTACTGCACGGTCCCGATGTCGCTGGCCGGCATCCCCGCGATCTCGATGCCCTGCGGGCTCAGCGAGAACCTGCCCGTCGGCTTCCAGCTCGCCGGCCCGGCGTTCAGCGAGAACGCGATCCTCGACGCGGCGTTCGCGCTGGAACAGGCGATCGGCTTCGACGGCTCGCCGGCGATGGGTGCGCTGGCGGCATGACCGACTACGAGCCCGTCATCGGCCTGGAGATCCACGTCCAGCTCGCGACCGCGACGAAGATGTTCTGCGGCTGCGCGCTGTCCTTCGGCGAGGAGCCCAACACGCGCACCTGCCCGGTCTGCCTCGGCCTTCCCGGCGCGCTGCCGCTGCCCAACGAGCGCGCCATCCACTTCGGGCTGATGATCGGCCTCGCGGTCGGCTCCGAGCTGGCGCCGCGGTCGATCTTTCACCGCAAGAACTACTTCTATCCCGACCTGCCCAAGGGCTACCAGATCAGTCAGTACGACGAGCCCCTGTGCCGCGGCGGGCGTCTCGGCGACGTGCGCATCCATCGCGTGCACCTGGAGGACGATGCGGCCAAGCTCGTGCACGCCGGCTCCAGCGGCCGCATCCACGGCTCGGACTCCTCCGTCGTGGACTTCAACCGCGGCGGCACGCCGCTGGCGGAGATCGTCACCGAGCCCGACGTGCGCTCCGCCGCCCAGGCGCGCGAATGGCTGACGCTGCTGCGCACGACGCTGCGCAGCCTCGGCGTCAGCGACGTGAACATGGAGGAGGGCTCGCTGCGCTGCGACGCGAACATCTCGATCCGGCCCGTCGGCACGAGTGCGCTCGGCACGAAGACCGAGCTGAAGAACATGAACTCCTTTCGCTTCATCGAGCGCGGCATCACCGCCGAGATCGCGCGCCAGGAGGGGCTGCTGCACGCCGGCGAGCAGGTCACCCAGGAGACCTTGCACTTCGATCCACGCACCGAGCAGATCACGTCGCTGCGCTCCAAGGAAGAGGCGCACGACTACCGCTACTTCCCCGAGCCCGACCTCGTGCCCGTCGCGATCACCGCTGAGATGCTGCAAGCCGCCCACAACGCGATGCCCGAGCTGCCTGCCGCGCGCGAGGCTCGCCTGGAGGGTCTCGGGATCGCCTCGGGCAATGCGCGCCAGCTCGCGTGGCGCACGGAGCTCGGCGATTACTTCGAGGCCGCGCTCGCATGCTCCGACGACGGCGTCGACCCGCAGCCGCTCGCAAACTGGGTCTGCAACGAGCTCGTCGCGCGCGTGGGCGAGGACGATCCGGCGAGGTCGAAGGTCTCACCCGAGGCGATGGCCAAGCTCGTCGCGCTCGTGGGCGACAAGGCCGTGACGGTCTCAAACGCCAAGGTCGTGCTGGACCGGCTCGTCGCCGACGGGGGCGATCCGGCCACGATCGTCGAGGCCGAGGGACTCGGCGCGATGGGCGGCGGCGACGACGCGCTCGAGCCGGTGGTCGACGCCGCGCTGGCCGCCAACGCGGACGCCGCCGACAAGATCCGCGCCGGCAACATGAAGGCGATCGGCGCAATCATCGGCCACGTCATGCGCGAGACCAAGGGCCGCGCGGACGGGGGAGAGGTCACGCGGATCGTGCGGGAGAAGCTCGGAATCTGAGGCGCGCCCCGCCGGGCCGACCCGCGAAACGATCGCCCGCGACACGGACGAACGCTCGCGGGCGACCCGTGCCCTCAGCAGATGACCTGCACCTCGAATGGCTGGTCCTCGTCGATGAAGGCACCGGCGCTGAATCGCTCGGTCCGGAGGGTTCACCCGTCCTTCGGTGCCTGCGGGCGCCACGGCCTTGTTGGCACTGATGATCCGGCTACCCGCGAAGCCGTTGTTGCGGGCGCCCTGCGAAGCCGTCACCGCGCATGACGTGACGTCGCGGTTGAACTCGAGCCAGCGCGAGGATCTGCGCCGCGTCGAGATTGTCGACGCGATCGGCGTTGAGGCCCGTCGCGATACCCGTCGCGTTGGTCGTGAACGGCCGCTTGGTGGGGCCGCCGTCGCCCACTGCGATGGTTCCCGCGATCTCGCCGCTCTTGGCGTTGAACTGAAATGCCTGTCCTGTCGAGAGGTTGTTCGCGCGCAGGCACGGGACGGCGTGGGCCTTGGACGGTGTGCGACAGCCGTAGATCGCAGATCAGCCCGCGTTGGTCTCCGTCTGGGTGTTGGACTGTCGTGTGACGTATCCGCCGGTCGACCTCTCGTCACGAGTGTCGAATCGTGGGTGGATAGCGCCGCCCATTTCTCGACATCACGACCGGGTGGGGACGCGTGACCGCGCCAAGGCGCCTCGTCCGGTGTCGCACAGGCGTACCATCGGCAGCAACCGCACCGGCGACCAGCGAGGCACGCGCATGTCGAAGCTCATCCGCATGGACCACACCGGCCACTCGACGCTTGCCGAGTGGACAGCAGAGGACCCCGCGGCGGTGCAGGACGCCGTCACCGCGTTCCGCGAGCAGCTCGACAACGGCTACCTCGGGATGGTCAGCACCGGACCCGGCCACGCCGAGCAGGTGCGCGAGCTGCCGGTCGACGCGTCGCTTGTGATCATGCGCCTGCCGCTCTCCGGCGGGTAGCGAAGCCGGCACCATGGCCGCGGAGCCGCACGCGCTCGCACCCGGATTCGAGGTTCTGCCGGAGACCGCCGGAGTGCACTGGCGCCCGCGCGTGGACGACGCGCGACTGCGGCGGCTCGGCCTCCAGTGGACGCTGACGACGCTCGCTCACGTCGTGCCGTTCGTCGGAGCGGCGATCGGGCTCATGCTGCTCAATCCGCTGACGCTGCCCGTCGCGCTGGCCTGCATCGCGCACGCGTGGGTCATCCCAGAGCTGTACGCCCAGCGCGGCGCGAACGTCGTGCGCCCGCGCGCACGCGCCGACAAGGAGCCCGAGCGCCGCGCCCTCGGCCTGCTCGGCGACCTGCTCGACCACGACGCGCGCGACCTGCACAAGACCACCGGCCTCGTCCTGGAGCCGGGCCGGCTGGGTGTGTGGCTCGTCGGCGAGGCCGGGGCGCTGCTGCTGCACCGAGACCGCATCTACTGCTACTGCATCACCGTGGACGGCCGCGCGAAGGCGGCCAGCAAGCTGCCATCCGGCGACCGCATCGCGCACCTCCTGCTCGCGCTGCGCTCCGACGAGCAAGGCTTCGCGACGGTCGCCAACCTGAACTTCTCCGGGGCGCCCTGGAGGCTGTGCCGGCGCATCAGCCCGGCGATGGCTCCGGCGCTTCATGCCGCCGTCGCGATGCACGCCAGCCGGTCCACCGACCCCGTCTGAATCTCGGACGCGCGGCCAATGGCCGGCGCGCCGCCAATCCCCAACATGCTTGGCATGCACGCAACCTCCGACATCGCTCGCCGAGTTCTCGTACCGATCACATCCCGCACGACCACCACCACGTCCGTGCCTCGGGTCCGTCGCTACAAGATGGCTCGCATGGCTCCTGTCAGCCGTGCCGATCCGTCGATCGACCGCTTCGCACATCTGCGCAGAAGCTACGACTGACCACATCCACAACCGCAGGTCGCCCGCTGGCTGACGAGGTACCCTTGAAGACATGTCCACTTCCACTCCTTCAAGCTCCTCGCTCGGCAAGCGGGCGCTCGCGGTACTGGTTCTGCTGGTCGCCGCGTTCATCCTCTTCAAGGTCGTCATCGGGATCGCGGTGGCGTTCGCGACCTTCCTTGCCGTGATCGCCGCCATCATCGCGGTGATCTGGGCGATTCGCGTCCTCTAGCGCCCGGCCGAACATGGCCGGAGGCGCCTACATCTCGATCGCGCTCGGCTTCGCCTTCGGCGGAGCGATCGTGGGCAAGATCAAGGGCAGCTCGTTCTTCTTGTGGTTTCTCATCAGCGGCGCGGTTCCGGTCATCGGACTGCTCGCCGCCGTCTGCTACCGGTCCGAGCGCGACGAGCTGCGCCGCGAGTGCCCGACGTGCGGGCGTGTCTGCAAGCTCCACGACGCACTGTGCGTGCGTTGTGGGACCGAGCTGGAGTTTCCCGAGCGGGCGCTGGCATCCGAGGCCGCCACTCCCGTCGCCTCCTGACGCCCTTCCGCCCTGCTCGGGCCGCCACTAGACTGCTCCGCTCACGCTGGCCGCGCGGGCCGGCTCGCTGCTGTTGAGAGGAGGTCGTGAGATGCGTGCTGTCGATGCCATCATGGAGTGCTTGAAAGCGGAGGGTGTGGACGTCGTATTCGGCCTTCCCGGAGGCGCGAACCTGCCCACCTACGACGCGTTCGTCGACGGCGGCATTCGTCATGTCCTCGTGCGCCACGAGGCCGGCGGCGGCCACGCCGCCGAGGGCTACGCGAAGGCGACCGGCAAGGTCGGCGTGGCGTTCGCCACCTCGGGTCCGGGTGCGACGAACGTCGTGACACCGATCGTCGACGCGATGATGGACTCGGTGCCGACGGTCTTCATCACCGGTCAGGTGCGCACCGATCTGATCGGCACCGACGGCTTCCAGGAGACCGACACGCTCGGCATCACGATGCCCGTCGTCAAGCACTCCTTCCAGATCCGCTCGCCGCAGGAGATCCCGCGCGCGATTCATGAGGCGTTCTACCTCGCGCGCTCCGGGCGCCCGGGGCCCGTCGTCGTGGACATCCCGCAGGACCTCAGCCGTGCGGACATCGACTACGAGCCGATCGGCGACGTCCATCTGCCCGGCTACCAGCCCACGACCGACGGCAACGCCAAGCAGATTCGCCAGGCCGCCAAGGCGATGGCCTCGGCGCGCCGGCCGGTCGTCTACGCGGGAGGCGGCGTCGTCAACGCCAACGCCGCCAAGGAGCTGACGGACTTCGTGACGTCCGACCGCTTCCCGGTCACGTGCACGCTGATGGGGCTCGGGGCGTTTCCCGCTCCGCACCCGCAGTGGCTGGGCATGCTCGGCATGCACGGCACGCGCGCCGCCAACTACGCGATGGACGAGGCCGACCTCATCTGCTGCATCGGCGCGCGCTTTGACGATCGCATCACCGGCAAGCTGTCGGAGTTCGCTCCGCACGCGAAGTTCATCCACATCGACGTCGATCCGGCGGAGATCTCCAAGAACGTCCCGGCGCACATCCCGATCGTGGGCGACGCCAAGAGCGTGTTGGCCAAGCTCGTCAAGGAGTACCGGGCGCTTGACAGCGTCGATTCCTCGCGGATGGACGAGTGGTGGGCGCGGATCGAGGCATGGCGCAAGGACCACCCGCTGCGCTATGACGACTCGACCGACGGCGAGATCAAGCCGCAGTACATGGTGCAGGCGCTCTACGAGGCGACCGGCGGCGACGCGATCGTCTGCTCGGATGTCGGCCAGCACCAGATGTGGGCGGCGCAGTACTACCACTTCGACCAGCCGCGCCGCTGGATCAACTCCGGTGGCCTCGGAACGATGGGCTTCGGCCTGCCGGCGGCGATGGGTGCGCAGGTCGGCTGCCCCGATCAGACCGTCGTCTGCATCTCCGGCGACGGCTCGATCCAGATGAACCTGCAGGAGCTCGCGACCTGCGCCCAGAACGAGATCCCGGTGAAGATCTTCATCATGAACAACGGCTATCTGGGCATGGTGCGCCAATGGCAGGAGCTGTTCTGGGATAACCGCTACTCGCACGTCGACATGGGAACCTTCCCGGACTTCGTGAAGGTCGCCGAGGCCTATGGCGCGACGGGGTTGCGGCTGACCGAGAAGTCCACGCTCGTCGACGACATGAAGGCCGCGCTTCAGACTCCCGGCCCGGTGATGGTCGACGTCCGCGTCACGCGCGAGGAGAACACCTATCCGATGATCTCGCCCGGGATGCCGGCGCGGGACATGGTGGGGTGAGCGCCATGGGCGAGCCAGCCACGAAGGACCGTCTCAGCCTCGAAGATCTTGAGGCCACGACCAACCTGCGTTCCGGGCGCAAGCACATCCTGTCGATCCTCGTCGAGAACAAGGCCGGTGTCCTGACGCGGGTTGCCGGCCTGTTCGCGCGGCGCGGCTTCAACATCGACACGCTGACGGTCGGACCGACCGAGGACGAGCAGTTCTCGCGCATCACGCTGACCTTCGACGGCGCGATGCATCCGGTCGACCAGGTCACCAAGCAGCTGCACAAGCTCATCAACGTCCTGAAGATCCGTGACCTGGAGCCCAACGACACGGTTGCCCGCGAGCTCGCGCTGTTCAAGGTCGCCGTCGAAGGGCCTCAGCGCGCGGAGGTCATGCAGATCTGCGAGATCTTCCGCGGCAAGGTCGTCGACGTCACGCGCCGCTCGGTGATCCTCGAGATCACCGGCACGACCGACAAGGTCGAGGCGTTCGAGCGGATGGTCAGGCCGTTCGGCCTGATCGAGATGATGCGCACCGGCGAGATCGCGATCTCGCGAGGCCGCGGCGAGACGTGATCGGCGCCCTATAGCGGGTAATCACGGGGGGTGTGCTGTTCTATGAACGTCCCGGTGTCCGAGAACGGCACACCCCCCTCCGCGATGGGGTCTCGATGACCGAGAAGGTCGCGCCGGCGCAGACGACCTCCCCGCTGGGTCTCGGCGCGTCCGATCACGCCGCCCTGCGCCGTCGTCTGGAGCAGGCCATTCGCCGGTCGCGCAAGCGCCGCTCGACCGGGGTGCTCGCGGCGCTCACGTTCCCCGTCGCGCGCGACGTCGACCCCGCCGCGATCGCGCTGCTGTGCCGCCGTCCCGGCGAGCCGTGGTTCTGCTTCGAGCAGCCTGACCGCGAGCGCTCGGCGATCGGCGCGCTGGGATGCGCCGTCGCCCTGGAGTCACGCGGACCCGATCGCTTCGACGACCTGGCCAAGCGCTGGAGGGCGCTCGCGCGCGAGGCGATCTGCGACCCGCCCGACGGGCCCCGCGGCGCCGGGCTGATCGCCTGCGGCGGCTTCGCGTTCGCCGCGGAGGGCGGCGCGAGCCCGCACTGGTCGGCGTTCGCGCCCGCGTCCTTGCACGTGCCCGAGGTGTCGCTCGCGCGCCGCGGCGACGAGGTGCTGCTCACCGTGGCAGCGCTCGCGCAGGCCGACGACACCGCCGACGGCCTGCTCGCACAGATCCAGCGGCGCCTGAGCGAGCTTGCGAGCAGGCCGCTGCCGCTGCTGGATCCCGATCCCGCGGAGCGCTGCACGGTCGCCGCGAGCACGCCCCCCGAGCACTACGAGCACGCCGTCGCGCGCGCCGTCGAGCGCATCGGCGCCGGCGAGCTCGAGAAGATCGTCCTGGCGCGCGAGGTGCAGGTGCACGCGCCGGCGCCGCACGACCCTGCGGCGGTCTTCGGCGTCCTGCGCGACGGGTTCGCGTCGTGCTTCTGCTTCTGCGTGGGCCGCGGCGAGGACGTCTTCACCGCCGCCAGCCCGGAGCTCCTGATCCGCCGCGACGGGATGCGGGCGAGCACGCTCGCGCTGGCGGGCTCCACGCGCCGCAGCGCCGACCCGTCCGTCGACGACCATCTCGGCGAGCAGCTGTTGCGCTCGGACAAGGATCGCGGCGAGCAGCAGATCGTCGCGCGGCGCATCGAGCGCGCGCTTCGACCGCACAGCGTGTGGGTCGCGGCCGCCGAGGAGCCCGTCGTCGTGAAGATGGCGAACATCCAGCACCTCGCGACGCCGATTCGTGCGCAGCTGCGCAAGCCCGTCGGCGCGATCCGCCTGGCGGGGCTGCTGCACCCGACGCCGGCGGTCGGCGGCGAGCCGCTGGACGTCGCCGCGCCGCTGATCCCCGCGCTTGAGGGCATGGACCGCGGCTGGTACGCCGGGCCGGTCGGCTGGACGGACACCAACGAGGACGGCGAGTTCTGCGTCGCGCTGCGCTGCGCGCTGCTCAGCGGGCGCATCGCGCGCTGTTATGCCGGCGTCGGGGTGGTGCGCGATTCCGATCCCGCCGCCGAGCTTGCCGAGACCGACGTCAAGCTGGGCGCGCTGCTGCCGGTGCTGGCGAGCTGAGGGCCGGGACGCCTACTCGCAGAACCCGATCGACGGGATCCCGATGAACGTGACCTTCTTGCTCTGCGTGTCGACGGCGAACTGCAACCGCCCGCCGCCGCTTCTCGGAATCCGCACGAGCGTGATGCCGAACGTCGCGTCGGTGCTGTGATCTACGGGTGATCTTCTGCTGCGTCGCGCGGGTGGTTCGCGCCGGTGCGACGGTGGCGGCGAGCACGACGGCACTCACGCCGAGCAGCGCCACGAGCAGCAGGCGCAGGCGCAACGGGGTCATGGCGCAACGGTAGCGCCTGCGGCGGCGGCGGTGGGAATCAGATCGCGGCGACCGCGGCGGCCGCGAGCTCGCGATGCAGCGCCACGTTCGCTGCTCGCGCGGTGCGGACCTCGAGGATCGTCGTCGCGGGGGAATCCAGGGCACGGCCCAGTCCGTCGCGCAGCCCCTCGACGCTTGCGACGTGCTCGTGCTCGCAGCCGTACAGCGCCGCTGCATGGGCGAAGTCCAGGCCGTGCGGCGTCGCGATGTGCTCCTCGAAGGCGTCGCGCTCGGACGCCACGGGTAGGAACTCGAAGATCCCGCCGCCGTCGTTGTTGAGCAGCACGATCGTCAACGACAGGCCGCCGCGCCGCGCCGCAAGCAGCCCGCCGACATCGTGGGCAAGCGCCACGTCGCCGATCAGCAGGACGACCGGGCCGCTTGACACCGCCGCCGCGCCGAATGCGCTGGACACCGTGCCGTCGATGCCGTTGGCGCCGCGGTTGCAGAGCACGCGCGGGGCGTCGTCGCGCACCGCGGTGAAGGACTCCACGTCGCGCACGGCCATCGAGGAGGCGACGAACAGCGTCGCCTCGGCCGGCATCCGAGCTCCGAGCTCGCGCGCGACGCGGGGCTCGGACAGCTCGCCGGCGAGCAGATCGTCGATCGCGCCCGCCGCGCGCGCGTCGGCGTCCCGCCACGCCGACAGCCAGGCCGGGTCGGTCGCCGGCGCACGGACGGCGGCGGCAACGAGCGTCGCCGCGGCGTCTGAGCCCAGCACGGCATGCACGCTTGCCGACGGATCCTGCCAGGCTGCCTGGGAATCGAACGCGAGCTGGGGCACGTCGTCGCCGAGGCTCTCCAGCCACGCGCGCAGCGGCTTGGACGTCGGCAGGTCCGCGCAGCGAACCACGAGGTCCGGCGCGTTGGTCGCCGAGAACGTGGGAGCGCGCAGCAGGAGGTCGTAGTGCGCGACCGCGGCGCCGCCTCGCCGTGCGCCGCTGAGCGGATCGGCCAGCAACGGCCAGCCGAGCGAATGGCAGGCGGCGCCGATCGCGTCGAGGCCGGGCTCGGCGCGCCCGGCGACGACCACGGGGCGGTGGGCGTCGCGCGCCAGCACCGCAAGCGCGCGGCCGGCCGCTGCGGCATCCGGGCCGGGCCCGCCGCGCAGCAGCCATGGGCGACCCGCGCTGCGGCCCGGCAGCGGGTCCTCGCCAAGCTCGACCGGCGGCACGAGCGGCTCGCGCAACGCGAAGTTCAGATGCACCGGGCCCCGACGACCGTCAAGCGCCGTCCAGACCGCCCGGCAGGCGAGCATCCGCATCCAGCGCACGCGCTCGGGCGTCGCCTCGTGCGTGCCGACCTCGAAGAACCACTTCGCCGCGGAGCCGTACAGCCCGATCTGATCGATCGTCTGCCCGGCGCCGACCTCGCGCAACTCCGGCGGGCGATCGGCGGTCAGGACGACGAGCGGCACGCGCGCCTGCCACGCCTCGATCACCGCCGGTGCGAGGTTCGCGGCGGCCGTGCCGGACGTGCACGTGATCGCGACCGGACGGCACGCCGCCTTCGCGGCGCCGACGGCGAAGAATCCCGAGCAGCGCTCATCGATGTGCGAGAAGCAGCGCAGGCGGTCGTCACGCACGAGCGCCAGCACGATCGGGGTGCTGCGCGAGCCGGGCGACGTGCAGGCCTCGCGCACGCCGCAGCGAGCGAGCTCGTCGACGAACGCGCGCAGCAGCAGGTGGGTGTCGGGGCCGGCAGGCATCATGGCGGGTGTGCCCGAGCCGCTCCTCCTTCTGCATGGCTTCACGCAGACGGGTCGCGGCTGGGACGAGGTGGTGGCTCGCCTCGCGGGCGAAACCTACCGGCCGGTGGCTCCCGACCTTCGCGGCCACGGCTCGGCGGGGGCGCTGCGACCGATCGACATGGCTGCGTGCGTGGACGACGTCCTCGGTCTCGCCGAGCGCCGTTTCGCGCTCGCCGGCTACTCGATGGGCGGGCGGATCGCGCTGCATGTCGCGCTCGCGGCGCCCGAGCGCGTCAGCCGGCTCGTGCTCGTCTCGACGACGGCCGGCATCGAGGATGCCTCACAGCGCTCGGCGCGACGCGCAGCCGACGAAGAGCTCGCCGGATGGATGGAGGACCACACGATCGAGCAGGTCGCCGAGCACTGGGGTGCACAGGCCCTGTTCGCCGGTCAGGCGCCGCAGGTGTCAGACGCCGCGCGCGCCGACAGGCTGCACAACCAGCCCGAGCACCTCGCGGCGGCGTTGCGAGGGATCGGAACCGGCGTCATGGCGCCGCTCTGGGAGCGGCTCGGCGTGCTCTCGATGCCTGCCACCGTGCTGGCCGGCGAGGAGGACCAGAAGTTCGTGGCGCTGGGACGCCGGCTGGCGGAGGCGCTGCCACGGGCGACGCTGGTCGTCGTCTCCGGTGCGGGCCACGCGCTGACCCTCGAGGCTCCGGCCAGCGTCGCCGCCGCGATCACGCCGTGCTCAGCTGGCGAAGTCCAGGGCCTTCAGCAGTCGTAGCGGGTCGACGGGTGCGCCGCCGGCTCGCCACCCCGGCGCGGTCCACAGCTCGAAATGCAGGTGACATGCGCTTGCTCGGCCCGTCTGCCCGACCTCGCCGAGGGGATCGCCGGCGGCGACGCGGCGTCCTCGCTTCACGGTCGCCCGCTTGAGCATGTGCATGTACACCTGGCTCGTACCGTCGTCGGACGTGATGACGACGTAGTTGCCGGCCGCCGAGTGGTAGCGCGTGGAGGTCACGGTACCCGCCACGGCCGCGACGAGCGGCGTGGCGCAGTCGGCGAGGACATCCTGACCCTGGTGGCCGCGCCCCGCACCGAAGCGGTTGATCGCCGTTCCGTAGTCGTGCTCGCCCCGGATCGGGAACACGCCGGCGAGCGGCCCGCTCGTGGGCACGAGCGGCGGTGGCGTGGGCTTGGGCAGGATCCGCAGTCGCGGGCTGGTCGCCGAGATCGCCGAGGCGATGACGCGCACCCTGCCGCTGCGCGCACGCGACGGCACCCTGACCAGGACGCGATGCGGGCTGGCGGTCCTCGGTCGCACGCGGCGGTCGTCGCGCTTGCCGCGCTTGCCCAGGAAGACGACGGTCCGCGTGCTGTCGAGATGCACGCCGCTCAGCCGCAGCAGCGATCCGCGCGGACAGCGGGTCTTCTCGCCGGTGGTGCATTTCAAGCCCGTGACCGCGGGGTACTTGACGCTCGCGCCGCCGCTGCGCGCGCTGTGCGCGGAATCGGCGCGCGCCGAGGCAGTGCCCAGCAGCGTCAGCAGCACGGCAGCACCGCAGGCGCGGCTGAGACTTCGATGGCGATCCCCGTAGATGATGCGCTCCCCGGTCTGTCCGGCCTACGAGGACACGGCTGGAATCCCACGCCAGACTGCGCGTGCTCCGACCGACCCTAGTTCGCTTCCCCCCGGACGACGACAGGCTCCCCCGCCCTCACTGATAGTCGTTCAGCGAGGCTCGGCACTTCGAAGCGGGCACGATACAGTGGCGCGGCTCCAGATGTCGCGTTCGTTCTCAGACGCGTGTGAGCCGAATCGGGTCCAAGACCTGTGACGAGGCGACGTCATGTGGGCATCGCGTCGAGGGCCTTCAGCATCGGCAGCGGGTCCACCGGCGCTCCTCCCTCATACCAGCCGGGTGCCGTCCACAGCTCGAAATGCAGGTGGCAGGCGCTCGCGCGACCGGTCTGGCCGACGTCCCCCAACGGCTGCCCGGAGGCGACGCGATCGCCCTTCTTGACGATCGCGGGCTTGAGCATGTGCATGTACGCCTGACTGGTGCCGTCGTCAGCCTTGATGACGACGTAGTTGCCCGCCCGCGCCTGGAACTTGGTGAGCGTGACGGTTCCCGCGACCGCCGCGACGAGCGGGGTGGCGCAGTCGGCGAGGACGTCCTGGCCCTGGTGATCGCGTCCGCCACCGAAGGCGTTGATCGCCGTGCCGTAATCGTGGGCGCCTCGGATCGGAAACGCGCCTCCCAGCGGACCCGACGCCGCGATGGGCGGCGGGACCGGCTTGGGCAGGACCCGCAGCCTGGGGCTGGTTGCCGACATGTCGTCGGTGATCACGCGCAGCCGGCCGCTGTATGCCCGCTGCGGAACCTCGACGATGACGCGATGCGGGCTCGCGGTCTGAGGACGCGCGCGACGGTCGTCGCTCTTGCCACGCTTGCCCAGGAAGATCACGGTGCTCGTGGCGCCCAGATGCACGCCGCTGAGTCGCAGGACCGAGCCGCGCGGGCAGCGAGTGGTCTCGCCCGTACCACACTTGAAGGACTTGACCGCCGGAACCGCGACGCTGGCACCGCCGGTGCGCGCGCTGGCGGGGGCCGATGCCGCGAGCGCGATCAGGATCGACACGCACAGCGCGGCGCCTAGGGGTCGATGAAGGACAGTGAAGATCGTCAGCTCCCGTGGGTTTCGCGCCTACGAGGTGAGCTGACGGGCTCGCGCGCTCTGCAGCGCGCTACGGCTCAGACCAGCGGCCGATTCGCCCCGAACTACTGGGTCCCCCGCTCTCGCCGGAACTGGTCCAGAGAGACTCGGCACATCAACTGCGCAGAGCGTAACGGTCTGCGCGGCGGATGAAGCCCGATGCGCCACGTTCTGCCTGGGCGACGCTGCCCGTTTGCCGCAACGACCGGCTTTTTCGTCGCCGGTCGCGCGGCTCGAGGCGCCGGCCAGCGCCGCCGCCGCGATCGAAGCCGAGCCGATGGCTCGTCGTCACTTGCGCTGGGCAGCGCTTGCGTCGAGGGCCTTCAGGAGCTCCAACGGGTCGACCGGCGCTCCCCCCGTATACCAGCCGGGCGCGGTCCACAGCTCGAAATGCAGGTGGCAGGCGCTCGCGCGGCCGGTCTGCCCGACGACGCCCAGCGGCTGGCCGGCAACGACGCGGTCGCCCTTCTTGACGATCGCGGGTGCGCGCATGTGCATGTAGGCCTGGCTGGCGTCATCCTTGGACTGGATCACGGTGTAGTTGCCGGCCCGCGACTGGTACTTGGCCAGCGTGACCGTTCCCGCGACGGCCGCGACCACGGGCGTGCCACAGTCGGCGAGGATGTCCTGGCCCTTGTGGTTGCGTCCGCCGCCGAAGGCGTTGACCGCCGTCCCGAAGTCGTGGTCGCCCTGGACGGGGAAGATGGCGGCCAGCGGGCCGGTCGTCGGGATGGGCGGCGGAGTGGGCTTGGGGAGGACCCGCAACCGCGGGCTCGTGGCGGAGCTGTCGTCGGAGACGACGCGAAGCCTGCCGCTGCGTGCGCGGCTGGGAACCTCGACGAGCACGCGGTGCGGGCTGGCGGCCGTCGGCTTCACGCGACGATCGTCGCGCTTGCCGCGCCTGCCGAGGAAGATCACGGTGCTGGTGTCGCGGAGATACTCGCCGCTCAGCCGCAGGATCGACCCGCGCGGGCAGCGCTTGGTCTCGCCGGTGCCGCACTTGAACGACTTGACCTTGGGGACCGCGACGCTCGCACCGCCCGTGCGGGCGCTGCGCACGCTGTGCGCCTGCGCCGAGGCGGATGCCACGAGCAGCATGAGAACCGCCACGCCGAGGGCGTGGCCGAACGGTCGGTGAAGAGCGCGGGCGATCATCAGTTCGTGTGGGTTCGCGCCTACGAGGTGAGCTGACGGGCTCGCACGCTTGGCTGCGCGCTACGGCTTCAAAGCGAAGCCGATTCGCCCCAACGAACTGGTTCCCCCGCTCTCCCGGGACGGACCCGGAGAGACTCGGCACATCAACGGCGCACAGACTAGCGGTCCGGGCGGCGGAGTGTGCCATCGCCATCGAGCTGCGCCTCCGCGTAGGCTGACGTGCATCCGACGGATCGTCTGAGCCCCGCATGCCCGCGAGTCGCACAGCCCGCAGCCACCCGATCCCGCCGCTGGCTGCCGGGGGCTGCCAGGTCTGGTGGGCGACGGCCTCGGCGGCCGCCCCGCACCTGCTCGACCTGCTCGACGCCGACGAGCGCCGCCGCCATCGCACGTTGCTTCGCGATCGAGATCGCGCGCTCTTTCTCGTCGCCCATGCGCTGGCGCGGATCGTCGCGGGCCGCCACGTCGCGGTCCCTGCCGGCGAGGTCGGGTACGTGCCGAGCGTCGCCAACCGCAAGCCCCGCCTGTGCGGTCCGGCCGCGCAGCTTGAGCTCTCGATCTCGCATTCCGGCGATCTCGTTGTCGTCGCCATCAGCCGCGGGATCGCGATCGGCGTCGACGTCGAACGGGTGAAGGACGGCTACGAGCCCTCGCTCGCGCAGTCCGTGTTGCAGCCCTCCGAGCAGCGCTCACTGATGACGCTGGACGAGGCCGACCGGCGGTGGGGGTTCTGTCGCTACTGGACGCGCAAGGAGGCGATCCTCAAGGCGACCGGCGACGGCCTCGGCGTGTCCCCGGAGCTGATCGCCGTCACAGCGCCGTCGAGCGAGCCGGCGCTGGTCGACTGGCAGGCACCGGGGCGACCGCTGGCCGCGGTTGTTCTCTACGACCTCGACGGCGGACCGGGATACGCCGCCTCGCTGGCGGCGATCGGCGGCCCGCTTGCGTGCACCGAACATGACGCCGGCCCGCTGCTGGAATGACCGCCCCGGTGTACCGTCTTGCTGACCGGGCACGTGCGACGGGCATGATCCCGGCGCTTCAGAGGCCACCGGCGATCGGCACGCGTCGCAGGCCCGAGCGCGTGACGGAGATCGACGCGCCGCCACGCTTGCAGGCGGGGACCTCGCGCCCGGCGAGGAAGGCGGTCACCGCCGGGGTCGCGCACCCGTTGAAGTCCGTGCCGAGCACCGCGTGGCCGACGCCGCGCTCGGTGACGAGCCTGCCCTTGAGGGCGATGGCGAGCTGACGAGCGTTGGCGTTGGGCGTGCGCAGGTCAAGCTCTCCGGAGAGCACGAGCGTCTGTACGGACGTGGGCAGCGGGGCGGGCGGCGGCACGGGGCGCTCGCGTGCCGGCCAGCTGCCGCACAGCGACAGCGGGCCGAAACGCCGTCCCGAGCGCGGATCGAACGGCGCGAAGGATCTGGCCGGCAGCGCTGCGAGCGCGTCCCGCGCCTGCAACCTGCGCGTCGCAGGGTCCGCCGCCGGATCCCAGGCCAACGGCGACTCCTCGCAGGTGGTCGCGGCGTAGACCGCGGCGGAGAACTCGCTGGGGCTCTCGCCGTCCTCCGATCCGTCGAGGCCAAGCTTGAGCCGGACCAGCGGCTTGGGGTTGCCGCCCAGCGCCGAGCGCACAGCCGGCGGGATCCTGCGCATGAACCCCGTGAAGAGGTCGCTCGACACGAGCAGGCCCAGCACGTCGTCGGCCGTCACCCGCACGGTCACGGTGCGCCGGCCGCGGCGCACGCGCCGGCGGATGGGCGATCGGCGCAGCCGCGCCACAAGGCGCTTGAGATCGCCGATCGGGTGCGCGTCGGCTCGACCGCAGCCGATGCGGCACACCCGGCGCACGACGGGTCCGATGGCGGACAGCGTCTCGCGCGCGAAGGGGTCGGGAGCGTCGATCCCGACCGGCGAGTCGAGGATCATCCGCTCGACTCGTTCGGGGTGGCGGCTGGCGTACTCGACCGCCACTCGCGTGCCGTAGGACGCCGCGTACAGCGCGATCGTTGGAGCGCCGAGGCGGATGCGCAGCGCCTCGAGGTCCTCGGCGGAGTCCGCGCTGGTGTAGAACGAGCGCCGGGCGCCGAGCCGCCGCCCGCAGGCCGCGGTCGATCGCTCGACGCCGCGTTCGATGCGGCCCTCCAGCGATGGGCAGCGCAGCAGCCCCGAGGCGCCGGTGCCGCGCTGGTCGAAGAGGACGAGGTCGCGGCCCGGCGTGGGCAGGATGAACTCGTAGTCCTCCAGGAAGGTCACTCCCGCCTGGCCGGGGCCGCCGGTCAGGCCGATCAGCGGCGGCCGGGTCGCGCGCCCGGAGCGCAGTCGCGCCGCCCGGATGCGCACCGAGCCGGGCACCGCGCCGCTGCGATCCAGCGGCACGACGACGCTCAGGCAGCGCGCGGGCGACGGCGCCGGACAGCGCTTGGCGGCTGCCATCGCCGGCGCCGGCGCTGCGGCGAGCGCGGCGACGAGCAGGCTGATGGATGTCGTCGTGCGCAAGGCGGATGGTGTAGCACGTTAGGGTCAGCGGATGGGACAGCTGATTGCCGTGCTGGTCGCCCTCTTCGCGGCGGCCCTGCACGTCGCACCGCAATCCAGCGCGGCGGCGTCGGCCTCCGAGCGGCGTTCGGCGGCGCAGCGGGCGAGCGGCACGTCCCTGACCGTTCGCCAGCTCGTCGGCCAGCACATGGTGTTCGCCTACGACGGTCTTGCGCCGCCGGCGGCGCTGCGCCGGCGCATCGCGCGCGGCGAGGCGGCGGGCGTGATCCTCTTCGCGCGTAACGTGCGCTCCGTGGGGCAGGTGCGCCGCGTCGTCTCGGGCCTGCAGGCGATCAAGCGGCCACGCGGACTGCGTGCGCCGCTGCTGGTGATGGTCGACCAGGAGGGCGGGCCGGTTCGGCGCCTGCCCGGCGCCCCCCGGCGTGCCGCGTCCGACGTGGCCAGCTCCCGGCAGGCGCGGGCCGACGGCCGCGCGGCGGCGCGCGTGCTGCGCTCGGCGGGCGCGAACATGAACCTCGCGCCGGTGGCCGACGTGGGGCGCTCGGGCAGCGCGCTGCTCGGTGAGCGACGGGTCTACGGCAGCTCGGCGGGGCGCGTATCGAGCTTCGCCGGCTCGTTCGTGCGCGGCCTGCACGACGGCCGCGTGCGCGCGACCGCCAAGCACTTCCCCGGCTTCGGCGCCGCGAGCGTCAACACCGACGACGCGCCTGCGCGGATCGGCACCTCGCTGGCGACGCTGCGCCGCGTCGACGAGAAGCCGTTCGCCGCGTTGATCAAGCGCAAGGTCGACGCGGTGATGATCTCGACGGCCGTCTACCCGGCCCTCGACGCGCGCCCGGCGGCGTTCTCCTCGCGCTGGGTGACCGGCGAGCTGCGCGAGCGATTGCGCTTCCGCGGCGTCACGATCACCGACGATCTCGGCACCCCGGCGGTGCGCGCGTTCGGCTCCAACGCGAAGCGCGCGGTGCTGGCGGTCCGCGCGGGCGTCGACCTGCCGCTGTTCTCCTCCAGCTACCGCGACAGCGCCCGCGCCGCCGAGGGCCTGCTGAAGGCCGCCCGCCGCGGCGACGTCAGCCGCTCGGCGCTGCGCGCGCAGGCGCGGCGGGTGCTGGCGCTGCGGTCCAAGCTGCCGCGCTGAGCGGCACGCCGGCGGCTGGTCGCCAAGCTGCTCGTAGATCCGAGCCGCGTCCCAGGAGGACCGCCTCTGCCGCGTCCGAGCCGGTGCGGGCGAGGGTTGATCCGTGGCCGAGCAGGGCGTTGGCTTCCCCGAGGCGAGAGTCGATCTCACGGTAGATCGGGATGGCGTGCTGGTTAGCGGCCGACGGCTCGCGCTACAGCGCGGTGACGTCGTCCATGACCGGATGCCTCGCTCGGGCCTATCCCTTCCCGAGCCACCGCGCCGCGGCGTCCCACGACGCCGTCGTCGGATCGATCAGCGCGCGGTGGTCGCCCTCGGTCTCGATCAGCGTCACGGGCGAGCCGGCGGCCGCTGCGGCAGCGGCGTAGGCACGCGAGCGCTGCACGTCGACCGTGGGGTCCTTGGTGCCGTGCACGAGCGCCACCGGCAGGTCCAGCGGCAGCCGACGGATCGGGTCGGCCTGCGCCCAGCGCTCGGGCACCTCGTCGGGCGTGCCGCCCATGAGGTGGACGGCGACACGGCCCGCGCGCACGAGATCGCTGACCGGGGCCAGCGCGAGCACGCGCCCCGCGTTCACGCGGGGGATCGCTCCCGGAGCCCCGACCGGCAGATCCGGCCGCCCCGCGGCCCACAGCGCGAGCTGACCGCCGGCGGAGTGGCCGATCAGCGTCATGCGATCGAGGTCAAGTCCTTGCACCTCACCATCGGCGAGCAGGTCGATCGCGGCGGCGACATCGTCGAAGGTCTGTGGCCAGCCACCCCCGTCGCGGCCCAGTCGGCGATATTCGACGTTGATCGCGGCGTAGCCGCGCGCCGCCAGATCGACGCACAGCGGACGCATGAGGAGCTTCGAGTACGGCGCTTGCCAGTAGCCGCCGTGTAGCACCACGGCGACCGGGTGCGGCCCGCGACCGCTGGGGAGATGGACATCGCTGACCTGGTGCGTGTGATCGCCATAGTGCACCTGCTTCGGCGTGCGCCGCAGCGCCGACCACGCGATCCGCAGCGAGAGCGACGTCACATCAGCCCCGGCCCGGCCGGCACCGCGATCTGCCCGTCGCGCACGCTGAGCGGATGCGTGCCCGCGTCCTCGAAATGCTCGAGCGTCGCCAGGCCGCAGGCGGTCGTGATGCGCAGCGCCGCCGCGGCGTGCACGGCCGCCGCGATCCCGAGCGGGCCGTCGAACGTCGAGGCGACATAGGGCTCCGAGCCGGATGTACGCACGAGGGTCGCGGCCGCCAGCAGTCCTGAGATGCCCCCGCAACGCCCGAGCTTCAGGCACACGGCGTCCGCGGCGCCCGAGGCCAGCGCTCCGGGCTCGGCCGCGGTCTCGTCGATCGCGATCCGCACTGCGACCCGCTCGCGCACTTCCCGACACGCCGCCAGCCCATGCACCGGCTCCTCCACGAGCTCAAGCCCGCTCGCGGCCAGCGACTCGATCGCCCGCACGGCCTCGTCGACCGTCCAGGCGCCGTTGGCATCCAGGCGCAGCGCGACCTCCGGCCCGAGCGCGGCGCGCACCGCGGCGACGCGGCCGGCGTCGTCGCCGACGCCGACCTTGAGCTTCACGCAGCGAAAGCCCACCGAGCGCGCCGCGGCGGCGCTCGCGGCGGCGCCCGCGCGATCCTCCGCGCCGATCGTCGCGTTGACGGGCACGTGCGCGAGCACGTCGTCGGACAGCAGCTCGGCGACGGGCTTGCCGGCGCGGCGACCGGCACGGTCCCACAACGCGAGGTCGACGGCGGCCAGCGCCTGGGGGAGGTCATTCGCCTCCCGGCAGGCATCCAGCAGCGCACCTCCCTCCAGCTCGTCGCTGCCTTCCAGCACCTCCTTGTAGGACTCCAATGCCGCCAGCGTGCGCTGCGAGCTGACCCCGTCGTAGGCCTCAAGCGGCGCCGCTTCGCCTCGACCGGGTACGCCGTCGGCGCCCTCGATGACGAGCTCGAAGAGCTCGCGCGAGCGCAGCGGCTGTCCGTAGGAGGTCGCCAGCGGCGTGCGCAGCGTGAGCGATCGCCGGGTGATCGTCGCGCGCACGCCTGCGAGGCCTTGCGTCAGCTCGCGAGGATGCCGGCGCTGAGCAGCAGGCAGAAGGCGAGCTGCAGGATGCCCGTCTGCGCGAGCGCCTCGTTGAGCGTCGGCCCGTCGGTGTGCCGGCGCATCATGCGCACGACCCGCACGGCCAGCGGCAGCGTCAGCCAGCTCAACAGCAGCCACGCCGACAGCGGCGCGCCGAAGAGCCACGGCAGGGGTGCGATGAGGTAGGAGCCGTAGACCATCGCGCCATACATCGAGCGTCCCTGCTCGCGTCCCAGCCGCACCGCGAGCGTGCGCTTGCCCGCGCGCTTGTCGGAGTCCATGTCGCGCACGTTGTTGACGACGAGGATCGCCGCCGCGAGCAGCCCGACCGGGACCGCCAGCACGAATGCTTCGACCGGCCAGCGCTGCAGCTGGGCGAACGTCGAGCCGGCGACCGCGACGATCCCGAAGAACAGGAAGACGAAGACCTCGCCGAGCCCCTCATAGCCGTAGGGCCGCGGTCCGCCCGTGTACAGGACGCCGGCGGCGATCGAGGCGATCCCGACGAACAGCAGCTCGATTCCCGCGACCGCGACGAGGTAGCCACCGCAGACCGCCGCCAGGCCGAAGGTGATGTACGTCGCCTTGAGCACCTGCTTGGGCGGCACGAGCCCGCCGGCCGTCACGCGCACCGGTCCCAGCCGGTCGTCGGAGTCCGCGCCGCGCCGCGCGTCGGAGTAGTCGTTTGAGAGGTTCGTGCCGATCTGGATGAGGATCGAGCCGAGCATCGCCGCGACGAACGCGCCGGGGCGGAAGGTCTCCTCCAGCGTGTAGGCGAGCGCCGTGCCCACGAGCACCGGCGCGATCGCCGCCGGCAGCGTGCGCAGCCGCGCCGCCATCAGCCAGATGCGCATGTCAGCCGGGTCCCATCAGGGCCGCTTGGGGAAGCGCGAGAAGTCCGGCGCGCGCTTGGCCTTGTAGGCCTCGCGGCCCTCGCGCGCCTCCTCGCTGGCGTAGAACAGGAGGTTGGCGTCGTGGGCGAGCTGCTGGATGCCGCTCAGCCCGTCCTCGGCCGCGTTGAAGCTCGCCTTCATCAGCCGCAGCGAGAACGGCGACATCGCGAGCATCTCCCGGCACCACGAGACGGTCTCGGACTCAAGGTCCTCCAGTGCCACGACGGTGTTGACGAGGCCCATGTCCAGGGCCTGCTGGGCGTCGTACTGGCGGCACAGAAACCACATCTCCTTGGCCTTCTTGGGTCCGACGAGGTTCGCCAGCAGGCCGGCGCCGAAGCCGCCGTCGAAGGAGCCGACCTTCGGACCCGTCTGGCCGAAGCGGGCGTTGTCGGCGGCGATCGTCAGGTCGCAGACGAGGTGCAGGACGTGGCCGCCGCCGATCGCGTAGCCGGCGACCATCGCGACGACCGGCTTGGGCAGGCGGCGCATCTGGATGTGCAGGTCGGTGACGTGAAAGCGCCCGACCGCGCCCGGGCGCCCCGGCTCGGTCTCATAGCCGGTGTCGCCGCGCACGCGCTGATCGCCGCCCGAACAGAACGCCAGCGGTCCCTCGCCGGTCAGCACGATCACCCCGACGCTCGTGTCTTCGCGCGCGCGCTCCAGCCCGTCGGAGATCTCGATCAGCGTCTGCGGGCGAAAGGCGTTGCGCACCTCGGGGCGGGCGATCGTGATCTTTGCGATGCCATCGCCGCTGAGCTCGTAGCGGATGTCCGCGTAGTCGCCGGCGGCGGTCCAGGTGACGTCCATGGGATGCAGGCTACTTTCAGGGAGTGCTCGTCGAATCCTGGTTGGGACGCGCGGCTCGCATGCGCCCCGATGCCACCGCGCTGCGCAGCGCCGACGCCACGCTGAGCTACGCCGAGCTCGACGCGGGCGCGACCGTCGCCGCACGGCGGCTGAGCGCGCTGGGCGTCTGCCCAGGAGAGCGGGTCGGGCTGGCACTGCCCGCGCTCGCGCCGTTCGTGCTCGCGCTGCACGGCTGCATGCGCCTGGGCGCCGTCGCGGTGCCGCTTGACCTGCGCCTCATCGCCGCCGAGCGCGCCTCGCGGAGCGCTGGGTGTGTCGCGATCGTCGAGCAGCCGCTGGACGGCGAGGGGGATCCGGATGCGCCGCTGCTCGCCGAGCATGACCTCGATGCCACGGCGATCGTCGTGCACACCTCCGGGACGACGGCCGATCCGACTGCGGTCGAGCTGACCTACGGCAACTGGTTGTGGAGCGCGCTGGGCTCGGCGGTCGCCCTGGGCTCAGACGAGGACGAGCGCTGGCTGTGCACGCTGCCGCTGTCGCACGTCGGGGGGCTGTCGATCCTGCTGCGCAGCACGATCACCGCGACGACCGCCGTGCTGCACGACGGCTTCGACGCCGCGGTCGCCGCGCGCGAGATCGCGACGGGTGCCATCACGCTCGTCTCGGTCGTGCCGACCACGCTCGCGCGCCTGCTCGACGCAGGCCTGTCGCACCCGGGGGCGCTGCGCGCCGCGCTCGTCGGCGGCGGACCGATTCCCGCGGTCCTGCTGGAGCGCGCCGCGGTCGCGGGCGTGCCGGTCGTCACGACCTACGGGCTGACGGAGGCGTGCTCGCAGGTGGCGACGGGCGCAGGGCCGCTGTTCTGCACGCGCGTGAAGATCGCGTCCGATGGCGAGATCCTCGTGGCGGGACCGACCGTGGCCCCGAGGGCTCGCGCCGCGGACGGCTGGCTGCACACGGGCGACCTCGGCAGCGTCGACGCCGACGGCGCGCTGCGCGTCACCGGGCGCGCGGCGGACACGATCGTGACCGGTGGGGAGAACGTCGCTCCGGCCGAGGTCGAAGCGGTGCTGGCCTCCCATCCAGCCGTCGCCGACGTCGCGGTCCATGGCGAGCCCGACGAGCGATGGGGTGAGCGGATCGTTGCAACGATCGTCTTGCGTCCGCAGCGCAGCGCATCATCTGAGGATCTTGACGGCTACTGTCGAGCGCGTATCGCCCGCTACAAGGTGCCCAAGGCCTTCAGGTTCTCCCTAGACTTGCCGAGGACAGGGTCAGGAAAGCTCTTGCGCCGAGATCTGGAGGAATGAATGCTGAGGACGGGCCGCCGTTGCTCGCTGACCATCGCTGCCGTCGCCATCGCCGCTGCCGCAGCACTACCGGCGGCCGCTCAGGCGAAATCCATCACGGTCAACCCCGCCGACGGGGCCTGCGGCGCTGACTTCACGTGCAGCACGCTCGCGCAGGCTGCGGCGATCGCGGTCTCGGGCGACGTCGTCACCGTCGCCAACGCCATCTATCGGTCCGCCGAGTTCGACGAGGGTGGCGTCACGATCGTCGGCTCCCCGAGCTTCGCCGTCGACGGCACGTTGACGTTCAGCGGCACGTCCGGGGGCGTATCCAAGCTTCAGAAGGCGATCATCAGCCAGCAGAACGGCTCGAACCCGGGCGTCGCGGTGGGCGGTGGAGCGGGACTGCAGATCTCGGACTCCGCGGTGCTGAGCGTCGGCGGGGAGGGCGCGCTGTTCACCGCCGGAACCGCCAACAAGATCGAGCGCAGCGTCATCGCCTCGGCCGGGCAGTCGACGCCGGCGGTCCGGGTGACCTCGCCCGACGTGTCCCCGGCGAAGAAGGCGCTGCTGGTCGAGTCGTCGATCATCACGGGCGGCTTGGCGGGTCTCAGCGTCAACACCGGCACCAACGGCCTGGTCATCGGCTCCACCGCCGGCGACGTCGACGTGACCCTGCGTCATGTCACGGCCGCCGGCGCCAGGGGCATCGTGCTGGATTCCACGAAGGCAGCCAGCGGCGTGCTCGGAAGCCCGGTCGGCAACATCACCGCCAACGTCGTCGACTCGATCGTCCTCAACGGGACGACGAAGGCGGCCTACGGGGGCATCGCGCTCGTCAGCCCCGCCAACTCGATCGGCGTGTCATATACGCGGACGCTCGACGGCGGCTTCAATCCCGACGCCGTGTTCGCGAACCCCAGCACGCGCAACTACCGCCTGAAGGCCGGATCGCCTGCGATCAACGCGGGCGGCTTCACGCCGGGTGAGTCGACGACGGACATCGACGGCGAGGATCGGTCCGGGCCGACGACCGACCAGGGTGGCGACGAGTTCAATCCCGCCCCGCCGCCGGCCAATGCGCCCACCGGAACTCCGGTGAAGGGCGACGGTGTCGCGCCAGCGGTCGTGATCAAGAGCCCGAAGCACAACCAGCGCATCAAGATCACCACCACGAAGACCAAGACGACGAAGAAGAAGCTCAAGAACGGCAAGACCAAGACCACCAAGAAGAAGACGACCAAGCGCACGCCGATCAGCATCTCGGGCACCGCCACCGATGCCGCGGGCATCAAGGGCGTGATCGTGACGATTCAGCGCACCAGCGCGATCAAGAGCAAGAAGAAGAAGTCGACGAAGAAGAAGAAGTCGAGCAAGCAGAAGACGAAGTCGACGACGTCGGCCAAGGCGAGCCAGACGACGGCCACGACCAAGAAGAAGTGCTACTGGCTGGACGACAAGCGCGGCATCAAGAAGCGCAGCTGTGATCGCCCGATCCTGATGCTCGCCAAGACCGATGCGAAGGGCAACTGGAGGCTGGACATCGCCAAGAAGCTGCGCTTCAGCCCCGCGCGCTTCCGGATCATCGTGCTCGGCGGCGACAACTCGGGAGCGGTCGGCAACACGGCCGCCTCCAAGGACGCGATCCACAAGTTCTCGCTCGTGAGGAAGTAGGAATGCCCGGGCGGGTCGTGCCATGAGGTACGACCCGTCCGCCTTCCGTGAGCAGAGCCTGGATCGCTGGGAGTGCGCCGCCAAGGGCTGGGGCGAGCATCGAGCTGTCTTCCAGGCGGCCGCGCAGCCAGTGTCGCGGTGGCTCATCGATGCGATCTCACCGCAGCCCGGCCACCGCGTCCTCGAGCTCGCGGCCGGACCCGGCGACACCGGCCTGCTGGCGGCCGAGCTCATCGCCCCGGGCGGAACGCTGATCAGCACCGACGGGGTGCAGGCGATGGTCGACCTCGCCCAAGCCCGCGCGGCGGAGCTGGGCATCGAGAACGCCGAGTTTCGCAGGATGAACGCGGAGTGGATCGACCTGCCGGCCGCGAGCCTCGATGGCGTGATCGCCCGCTGGGGCTACATGCTGCTCGCCGACCCCGCGACCGCGCTGTCGGAGACCCGGCGCGTGCTGCGTCCGGGCGGCCGGGTCGCGCTGTCGGCCTGGACGGATCCGGACGACAACCGGTGGGCCTCGGTGCCCCAGGAGGAGCTTGCGTCGATGGGCGCCGTCGAGCCGGCCGATCCCGACGAGCCGAACATGTTCGCCTTCCGCGATCCCGCGACGATCCGCGAGCTGCTCGAGCAGGCGGGCTTCACCGAGATCGTCGTCGAACAGGTCGACATCGTGTGGCGCTACGCGAGCCTCGACGACTGGTGGGACACGCAGCTCGATCTCTCCACGGGGCTGGCGAAGGGCGTCGGCGCGCTCGCGCCGGCGCGGCGCGACGACCTGCGCGACGCGATCGACGCGCGCCTGGCCGAGTACCTCGCAGCGGACGGATCGGCGGAGCTGCCGGGCCGCACGCACGTCGCCTCCGCGAGCGCGTAGCCGCGTTCGGTCAGCGGCGCTCCGCGTCGCCCGCCGCCACCCGCAGCAGCACCATCGCCCACGTCCGAAACGGCTTCCAGCGCTCCGCCAGCTGTAGGAACGCGTCGCCGTCGGGCTGCTCGTCGAGCCCGTATGCCCGAGCGGCGCTCTCGATCACCCGCGGCTCGGCGGTCGGGACATCGGCAACGCCCGTGGACCGCACGAGGATCAGCCCGGCGTAGAACGGGCCGATTCCCCGCAGCGTGAGCAGATCGGCGAGCGCCGCCTCGGGTTCCATCGCTCGCAGCCGAGCCGGATCCAGGCGACCTTCCAGCGCGGCGTGAGCCACACCGTGCAGGCGCACGACCTTCTCCTCTGGCAGGCCGGGGCCGGCCTGCGTCTCCAGCAGCCGCTGGGGCAGCGGGAACGCCGCCATCGCCACGCCGCCGACGTCAAAGCTCGCGCCGAGTTCCTCCGACAGCCGCCGCCGCACCCCGGCGGCCTGCTTGGCCGGCCGGCGCGCGGAGACGATCGACCACGCCGCCGCCTCGTAGGGGGATGCAAAGAGGACCGGCCGCACGCCCGGGTGCTCGTGCTGCAGCCGCCCGATGACCGGGTCGCGCTCGCCCACCGCCAACCACGCCTCGCCGTCATGGTCCAGCGAGAGGATGCGAGCGACCTGTTCGCGCACCGTCTCGACGTCGCAGCCACCCTGCGCGTCGCCCGCGATCGTCCCGTCGGATCCCGCGCGCAGCAGCACGCCCGCGTGTCCCGCGAAGCCGTCGACGGCGAAGGCCAGGCGCATCGCACCGTCCCAGTCCGGCGCGCCGAGCGACCCGCCGAAGCCGAACTCCGCCGCCGCCCGCAGCGAGAACGGTCCGCGCGGCGCGAGCTCGAAGGCGCTCAGCTCCGGCAGGCTACGCAGATCACCACCGCAGCTTCATCGTGCGCAGCGCTCGCCCGTCGGCGGCACGCCACTGAACGGAGATGCGGTTCCCGTAGCGCGCGGGCAGCATGACGCGAAACACCTGCTGCGGAACGGGCCGGCGGAATCTTGGCCGGTCCGGATGTGAGCGGGAGCGGATGATGACGTGGTCGACCGTCGCCGGGACGAGGCCGCTGACCACGAGCCGGGGGTTGCCGTCCACGCGAGCCAGCTCGATGCTGGCGGTGCCCAGTCGCACGGCCACGTCCGTGTAGGTCCCGGCCGCGCCGGCCAAGCTCCCATCCGGACGCAGCTGGGAGATCACCAGCCCCTCGCGCCCGAGGTTCTCGCGATGGGCGCGTTCCTGCGCTTCCAGGCTCCGTCGCGCGATCGCAAATGCCTGTGGATCGGCAGTTGGAGCACGCCGTTGCAGCTCCGCGAGCTGGACGGGCACGCAATCCGGGGAACGGCCGATACCGCTACCCCGACCGGCGGTGATCGTCAGCATGAAGCGGCTGCCATCGGTCGCCTTCAGCTCGCGAGCGCCACCGGAGAGCACGCGCTTCATGCCCGCGATGCGACCGTTGCTGCGAGCAAACTCGCGCTCGCGCCCTGTCGGCGGGCGACGCAACTGCGGGAAGGCCCGCAGCGCGAGGTCGCTGGCCGGCAGCGACGACAGCAGCGCAGGCCGGCGGTCGGGGCTGCGCGGCCGGCATGCCGGGACATCCTCCGTCGCTCGACCGACATCGTTGAGCAGGTTCGACGCCCGCCGGTTGGCGTCGGGTCCGCCGATGACGCCTGTTGCCGCAGCGGTGACCGCGCCGGCGGAGGTCAACACTGCCGCGGCGATGACGAACGTGCGAATCAGCGGCCAGCGGCGGCGCGGGGCCAGTTCCGCCACCTTGCCTCGCAGCTGGCGCTCGAGATCGTCGAAGCCGGTCATGTCATCTCCTTGAGGTGTTCGCGCAGGCGCCGCAGGCCGCGATGCACGCGCTGGCGCACGACCGCCTCCGAGCACTGCAGGTCCGAGGCGATCTCGCGGTAGGAGCGCTCGTCGACCACATGGGCGGTCACGGCATCGCGGTGGTCGGGTGGCAGCGCGGCGACGAGCTCGCCGAGGTCGGGATCCGTGCCTGCGGCCTCCTCGACGCGCTCGAGGTCGGCGTCGGTGATCGACACCGGCTGCAGCGCCAGGCGCCGCCGCGCGTCGCTCTCCACGCGCTCGCGACGGATGCTGTCGGTGAGCTTGTGGGATGCGATGCCCAGCAGCCACGCGACCGCGGGCCCGCGCTCAGGATCAAACCGCGCCGCCGAGACGACAACGGCCGCGAACGTCTCAGCCGCGAGGTCGAACGCGGCCTCGCGGTTTCTCACTCGGCGCGCGAAGTACGCCGTCACGGCCGGCAGGTGACGCCGGTAGAAGGTCGAGAACCCGTCGGCGTCGCCTGTGGCGACCGCCGCCATCAGCTCTTCGTCGGTGCGCTGCATCAGATCGTCCTTCGCGGGCGCAACGGATCTGTGACAGCGGCGGGCGGCATGCGGCGACTAGGATCTTGCGCCATGTTCTACGACGACGACGCTGACCTCACGCTGCTCGACGGCAAGACCGTCGCGATCATCGGCTACGGCTCTCAGGGCCACGCTCACGCGCTGAACCTCAAGGAGTCCGGCGTGGACGTCGTCGTCGGCCTGCGCGAGGGTTCTGACTCGGCAGCCAAGGCCGCCGAGCACGGGCTGGAGGTGCTGTCGGTCGCCGACGCGGCCAGCCGCGGCGACCTCGTGATGATGCTCGTGCCCGACGAGTTGCACCGCGACGTCTACGAGGGCGCCGTCGCCGACGGCATCTCCGAGGGCAACCTGCTGCTCTTCGGCCACGGCTTCTCGATCCACTACGACGAGGTCCAGCCACCGGCGGGCGTCGACGTCGCGCTCGTCGCGCCGAAGGGCCCCGGCCACCTCGTGCGCCGCCAGTACCTGGAGGGCTCGGGCGTCCCGGGCCTCGTCGCGATCGAGCAGGACGCGACCGGCAACGCCCAGGCGCTCGCGCTGGCCTATGCCAAGGGCATCGGCTGTACCCGCGGCGGCGTCTTCGAGACGACCTTCCGCGAGGAGACCGAGACCGACCTCTTCGGCGAGCAGGCCGTGCTCTGCGGCGGCGCCTCCGAGCTCGTCCAGGCGGGTTTCGACACGCTCGTCGAGGCGGGCTATGACCCGCAGATGGCCTACTTCGAGTGCCTGCACGAGCTCAAGCTCATCGTCGACCTCATGTACGAGAAGGGCCTGGCGGGGATGCGCTACTCGATCTCCAACACCGCCGAGTACGGCGACTACAGCCGCGGCAAGCGCGTCATCACCGACGACACGCGGGCGAGCATGAAGCAGATCCTCAAGGAGATCCAGAACGGCGACTTCGCGCGCGAGTGGATCGCCGAGAACCGTGCCGGCCAGGAGAACTTCAAGCGCATGCGCGCCGAGCAGGCTGCGACGCAGGTCGAGGCGACCGGCAAGGAGCTGCGCGCGATGATGGACTGGATCGACACCGACTTCCACGAGTAGTTCACGCTCGACACGAAGCGGGGGAGGGCCATAGGGTTCTCTCGATGTGGCGCAGGGTCATCCGGCTGAGCGTGACGGCGGCGGCGCTGCTGTTCGCCCCCGCGGCAGGTGCCGAGGTCCGCTTCGATGCCGAGACGACGCCGCCGCAGATCCGTTCGTCTTCCCCCGACGAGGTCACCTACCGCATCAGGATCCAGACGGACGCGGCGCCTGCGGAGTTCAGGATCGCCGAAGAGCCGCCCACGTGGGCGACGCGCGCCGATGTGCGTCCGGGTACGCCGGCACGGCACATCGGCAGCGAGCTCGAGGGCCCGGGACGACTCATCTTCGCAACGGTTCACGGTGATCCGGGGCCACTCCCCGCCAGGGCCGGGCTCATCCTGCCCGGCAACGTGCCCATCGGATCTGGCCCGATGATCACCGACCAGCGGCTCAGCATCCCGGCGCACAGCAGCTCGACGCTCGTCTCTCGGTGGACGCTGTCGCAGCATCCGCCGTTCAGCTTCACCGACTACCGCCCCGTCCTGAGGGCCGAGGGAACAGGGATCTCGCAGAGGATCATGCTGCCCAAGCCGCGGATCGTCGGTCCGACCGGCGTGCCGCTGCGGCTGCTGCGCGACGGCCCGCGTCGCGCCGGGCGTACGCAGCGGATACGCGGCCGGACGGACCCGCAGCTCGCCGGGCAGACGATCGTCCTGCGACTGTTCGGTCCGGTCAGCTGGGATGACCCGACGGTTGTGCCGAAGACGCAGGACTTCCGGACGCTCGCGCGGGTGAAGGTCAATCGCCTGGGCTACTACGACGTCGATTGGAAGCCCCGACATGGTGGTCAGTACGGCGCGTATCCGTCGTTTCTCGGCAAGGCCGCCTTCCGGCTACGCGATCATGGTTGTCCGATCCCGCTGAAGGTGCGCTGAGCGCGAGGGAGTTGGATCGCCGGCGGCCCGGTACACTCATGCGGCCGTCGTGACTGGCGTTCGAGGTGGGGATCACCACCGGGAAGCGACGGAGCAGCGCCCTGCCGCACGCCTGGGCATCAGTCCTGATCACGCCCCGTTGCGAGGACCTCTGCCATGACGACGAGCACCCAGCTCGACATACCTCAGGCCATCCGGCCGTCCGACGGCCGCTTCGGCTGCGGTCCATCGAAGGTGCGCTCTCAGCAGCTCGCCGCGCTGGCCGGCGAGCACGCCGCGGTCATGGGCACCTCACACCGCCAGAAGCCGGTGAAGGCGCTCGTCGGCCGCGTCCGCGCCGGGCTCTGCGAGCTCTTCACCACGCCCGACGGCTATGAGATCGCGCTCGGCAATGGCGGAACCACCGCGTTCTGGGACGCCGCCGCGTTCGGTCTCGTCAACGAGCGGGCGCTGCACCTCGTCTACGGCGAGTTCTCGCGCAAGTTCTCCGCGGTCACCGACGGCGCGCCGTTTCTCGCCGAGCCGCTGCTGCTTCAGGCTGACCCGGGCGACGCGCCCGCCCCCGCCGCGCTGCCCGGCGCCGACGTCGTCGCCTGGGCGCACAACGAGACCTCGACCGGCGTGATGGTCCCCGTCGTGCGCCCGCAGGGCGGCGACGACCCGCTCGTCCTCATCGACGCCACGTCGGGTGCCGCGGGCCTGCCGCTGGATGCCGCGCAGGCAGACGCGTACTACTTCGCCCCGCAGAAGAGCTTCGGCTCCGACGGCGGGCTGTGGCTGGCGCTGCTGAGCCCGGCCGCGATCGAGCGCATCGAGCAGATCGCCGCGTCCGATCGCTGGATCCCGGAGTTCCTCTCGCTGCACGTGGCGCTCGAGAACTCGCGCAAGGATCAGACGCTCAACACACCGGCCGTCGCGACGCTCGCGATGCTCACCGATCAGCTCGACTGGATGCTGGGCCATGGCGGTCTGGACTGGTGCGTCGGTCGCACGACCGCGTCGTCTGCGGCCCTCTACGGCTGGGCCGAGGCATCCTCATACGCGACGCCGTTCGTCGCCGATCCCGCCAAGCGCTCGCTCGTCGTCGGCACGATCGACATCGACGACGCGATCGACGCCGCGCAGGTCGCCGCGACGCTGCGCGCCAACGCGATCGTCGACGTCGAGCCCTACCGCAAGCTGGGGCGAAACCAGCTGCGCGTCGCGATGTTCCCGGCGATCGAACCCGACGACATCAGGGCGCTGTGCGCCTGCGTCGACTGGGTCGTGGAGCGGGTGTCCTGATGGCGACCACCGCGCCGCCGGCGATGAAGGTGCTCGTCGCCGAGGCGATCGGGGAATCGGGCCTGGACGTCCTGGAGGTCGCGGGCTTCGAGGTCGACTGCGGCTTTGACTGGACGCGCGAGCAGCTCGAGGAGCGCATCGCCGCCTACGACGCGATCGTGATCCGCTCGGCGACGAAGGTCGATGCGGCGTTGATCGCGCGCGCCGACCGGCTGAGCGCCGTCGCCCGCGCGGGTGTGGGCGTCGACAACGTCGACGTCGCGGCCGCCACCAAGCGCGGCATCCTCGTCGTCAACGCGCCGCGGTCGAACATCGTCACCGCCGCCGAGCACACCGTGGCGCTGCTGCTGGCGCTGGCTCGCAACATCCCGCAGGCACACGCTTCGCTGTCGGCGGGCCGCTGGGAGCGCAAGAACTTCAGCGGCACCGAGCTGTCGGGCAAGACGCTGGGCATCCTCGGCTTCGGGCGCATCGGCCAGCTCGTCGCCCATCGCGCAAAGGCGTTTGACCTGGAGGTCATCGCCTACGACCCGTTCGTGGCGACCGAGCTGTACCGCTCGCTGCAGGTCACGCGCGCAGACAGCCCCGACGACGTCTACGCGGCCGCGGACTTCCTCACGCTGCACATGCCCACCACGCCCGAGACCGACGGCATGCTCGACGCTGCGGCCTACGCGAAGATGCGCGACGGGGTGCGGATCCTCAACGTCGCTCGCGGGACGCTGATCAACGACGACGACCTCAAGGCGGCGCTGGACAGCGGCAAGGTCGGCGGCGCGGCGCTGGACGTCTTTCGCTCCGAGCCGATGACCGACCATCAGCTGTTCGGCTATCCCAACGTCATCGTCACACCGCACCTCGGGGCCTCGACGGCCGAGGCGACCGACCGTGCCGGCTACCAGGCGGCTGAGCAGATCGTCGCCGCCCTGCAGGGCGGCAGCGTCACGACGGCGGTCAACGCCCCATCGATCTCCGCCGAGGATCTTGAGCTGCTGAGCCCCTTTCTGCCGCTGTGCCGTCAGCTCGGCAAGCTCGCGACGGCGCTCGCTGCCTGTGGCTCGGTCGACAAGATCGAGATCGAGTGCCACGGGCGCATCGGTCAGCGCGACACCGGTCCGCTCGGCATCGCGGTCGTCCTCGGCGCGCTCGCCGGCCGCACCGAGGACTCGATCAACGAGGTCAACGCGCTGTCGATCGCCGCCGAGCGCGGCATCGAGATCGTGCAGTCGCGCTCGAGCTCCGCGCGCGACTTCACCGACCTCGTGCGCGTCGCGGTCTGGTGCGGCGGCACCCGCCAGCGCGGGGTCGTCGGCACGACGATCGGCTCCAAGCACCGCCCGCACCTGCTCGCCGCCTGGGGCCAGCGCTTCAACCTGCAGCTCGAGGAGCACCTGACGCTGTTTCGCTACCGCGACGTGCCGGGCATCATCGGCCATGTCGGCACGTCGTTCGGCGCCAGCGGCGTGAACATCGGCTCCGCCGCGGTCGGCCACACGCCGGCCAACGCCGAGGAGGACCGCCCCGCGGTGATGATCGTGACGACCGATGCGCCCGTGCCGCAGGCGCTCGTCGACGAGATCGCCAAGGGCGAGGACTTCCTCGACGGGCGGACCGTCGCGCTCAGCTGACGAGCGAACGTGCTCGTGTAAGGGCGGTGCCGGGAGCGCTCGACGACCGCCATGCTTGTAGGCGGTCTCCTCGTGTGGGTGCGCCGGGATCTGGGGCCTGGTCGCCTTGACCGTCGTCATCACGATGCTTGCCGTAGGCGACTGCAGGCAGGACGCGTCGTGTTCGATGAATCGTTCACGCTGACCGAGCCGGGAGCGGAGACCTGCGCAGCGCGGCGAAGACGGTCCGTGTCACGTTGAAAGCGACGGTAGTTGCGGACCGGTTCAAGGCGTCGGCGAGTTCGTCGAGGGGGCACATCGGAGCTCGCGATCATGCCGGACACGAGCGTCGTGGCCGCTGTTGTCATTGGAGCCGGCAAGACGCGGTTGCCCACGGCCCGCATCGGCGAGAACGGTGTGCCCGATTCCGGCTTCGCCGATGGCGGACGAGCCGACGCGGAGACCGGTCCGGGCGGGTTCTGCACGTGGGTCATGCAGAAACCGCCCAGGTCCGGAGGCAGCCCGGCAGCGAACGACGGCTTGGGCGGGTCTTGCACGTGGGTCATGCAGAAACCGCCCAAGCCCGGGTGCAGCCCGGCAGCGACGTGGGTGTGTCATCCCTACACCTGGGGTCGTTCACCTCGCGGCGAAGTCCCAGCAGAGTGCTCACCATGAACAAACGCATCGTCACATCACTCATCACGCTCGCCGCACTCGCCGCGCCGACCGCCGCCGCGACCGCCGCCGACCGCATCGTGGTGCCCGAAAGCGATGCACAGATCGTGCACGACCAAGGGCCGGCAAGCACGATGACGGCGCTGAAGGACAACATCGTCTGGGTCAACGGCGAAGCTCCCAACCAGACGTTGATGCAGCGCGACGCAGGCGGGACCGTCAAGAGGGTGAAGGGCGCGCCGAGGGGAAGCTACCCGTCGATCGACCTCGGGATCACCAGTCGAGGCACGCTCGTGCTGACCTACCTACGGTGCCGGAGTCGCTCGCAGTGCACGGCATTCTCCGACGACCTCGACGGTCGCCGCGTGTCCTTCAAGCGCCTCACGCCGAGGCGCTGCGCGTTGTCAACTGCGCCGGCGCGCTGGCGCAACCGTGTCGCCTACAGCCTTGACTGCAACAAGCAGCGCGGTCAGCGGAAGGTTCGCGACACCGGGCGATCCGGGCTGTTCGTGCGCAAGAGCGGCCGTGCTGCCATGCGCCTGCGCCTGCCGGTCGCCGCCCGCAGGGGCTTCTTGGACTGGGTGGATCTGCGAGGTACTCAGGTTGGTGCGAGCGGAGGCGACATTGCGAAGGTTGCGTTCTCGCAGACCATCAACCGTTCGCGCCTGCGGTCCACCACCGTCGCCATATCAGAGGGCGAGGTCGTCGAGTTCGTCAGGGGCGTGTCGCTGGGATCCGCCGGCAGGCTGTGGACCCTTGCCCTGACGACGCGCTTTGACCCCGACGTCCACGAGCGGCTGATCTACCGGCAGGGCGCCGACGGGTGCCGCGTCGAAGAATCGCCGGTGACGGTTGCCTCGCTGGATGAGGGCGACCCCCTCGATGTCTTCGAGAGGGCGATGGCTGTGGACGGCAACACGATCTACCTGTACAGGCCCGGCGTCGGCATCGTGACACACCAGTTCGACGCGGACCGCAGCTGCGGCTGACGCGACGATGCTGTCGCACGTCGCGCACCGTGCCACCTTCCGCGCTGGATGCGTGCGACACGGGATGATCGACCAATGAGCCTTGATCCGTGGTGGCGCGACGCCGTCGTCTACCAGATCTACCCGCGTTCCTTTCAGGACGCAGACGGCGACGGCGAGGGCGACCTGCGCGGCGTCGTGCAGCGGCTGGATCACGTCGCGCGGCTCGGCGCCGACGCGATCTGGCTGTCGCCGTTCTACGCCTCGCCGATGGCCGACGGCGGCTATGACGTCGCCGGCTACACCGAGGTCGACCCGCGCTTCGGCACGCTCGCCGACGCCGACGCCCTGATCGAGGCTGCCCACGCGCGCGGTCTGCGCGTGCTGCTCGATGTCGTGCCCTGCCACACCTCGATCGAGCACCCGTGGTTCACCCAGCATCCCGAGCGCTACGTGTGGTCTGACCGCGACGGGCCGCAGAACAACTGGCGTGCGTCCTTCGGCGGTCGCGCGTGGTCGCGCGACGAGCGCAGCGGGCGCTGGTACCTGCACTCCTTCTATCCCGAGCAGCCCGATCTGAACTGGCGCGAGGAGGACGTCCGCAGCGCGATGGCCGACGTGCTCGAGTTCTGGATCGACCGCGGCGTGGACGGCTTCCGCCTGGATGCGATCGATCACCTGATGAAAGACCCCGACCTGCGCGACGACCCACCCGCAAGCGCTCCGCCCGCGCTGCCCGAGATGGGCGAATGCGCGACGCTCGACATGCGCCACAGCCGCAACGCGCCTGACATCGGCGAGGCGCTGGCCGTGCTGCGCGCGGGCGCGGGCGCGGACGCGCTGCTCGTCGGCGAGGTCTACCTGCCGGCGGACCGGCTCGCGCCCTACCTCGAGCACGTCGATGTCGCCTTCGCCTTCGAGTTGCTGCATGCGCCGTGGGAGGCCGCAGCGGTCCGCGCGGCGATCGCCTCGGCTCTGAGCCTGCAAGGTCGCGCCGCGTGGGTGCTGTCAAACCACGACTTCCCGCGCCTGCCAGACCGCGTCGGTGCTGCCAACGTACGCGCGGCGGCGCTGCTGGCGCTCACGCTGCCCGGGCCGGTGTTCGTCTACCAGGGCGACGAGCTCGCGATGGCCGACGGGCCCGGTCGTGAGCCCCCGCACGACCGCGCCGGCCGCGACCGCCACCGCCATCCGATGCGCTGGGACGACGACGCGGCGCACGGCGGCTTCACGACGGGCGATCCGTGGCTGCCCGCGGTGCAGGTCGCCGGTGGATCGGTCGCCGCTCAGGAGCGCGACGCGGACTCCGTGCTCGCGTTGTATCGTGACCTCATCGGCCTGCGCGGCGGTCTCCGTGGCGGACTGCGGTTCGTCGACACGGCCGACGGCGTGCTCGCCTATCGCCGCGGGGATGAGCATCTTGTCGCGCTGAACCTCGACGATCGCCCGCGGCCGGCCCCGGCGGCCGGCGCGATCATGCGCTTCACACACGCCGGCCGCTGCGCGTCCGGGTCGCCCGCTCCGCTGGAACTCGGGCCCGGCGAGGGGTTTTTCGCACGGATCTGACGTCTCGGCCGCCGCTTCAGTAGGTTTCGGACGAGATGTGCGGTTCGTCACGAGCCTGCCCGGGTACCCGGCGCTCATGCTGAGGGGGATCGTCATCGCGCTGAGCCTCGCCGCGACGGCGTTGGTGCTCGCGGCCTGCGGCAGCGGCGCGAGCTCCAACGCCCGCGTCACGTTGACGTGGTTCATCTTCAACGAGCCCAGCGGCGGCCCGCAGAAGGTCGCCAAGCGCTGCTCGGAGCAGTCCAACGGCGCATATGAGATCAAGTTCGAGTACCTGCCCTCCCAGGCCGACCAGCAGCGCGAGCAGCTCGTTCGCCGCCTCGGCGCCGAGGACGACTCGCTGGACCTGCTGGGGATGGACGTCGTCTGGACCGGCGAGTTCGCCAATGCCGGCTGGCTTGCGCCGGTGCCCGAGAAGACCGCGCGCGTCGTCAGCGACCAGGTCTTCGACAGCGTGCTGCAGACCGCGCGCTTCGAGGACCGCCTCTACACGATCCCGATCTGGTCCAACACGCAGTTCCTGTGGTATCGCAAGGACCGCACCCCGACCCCGCCGAAGACGTGGGACGAGATGATCGACGAGGCCGAGAAGCTCGGGCCGTCGAAAGGCCGCATCCAGGTGCAGGCAAACCGCTACGAGGGCCTCGTCGTGCTCGTCAACCAGCTCATCGAGTCCGCCGGGACGTCGATCCTCGCCGCGCCCAAGGAGATCGATCTGCAGCGCGAGCCGACCGAGCGCGCGCTCGGGATCCTGGGACGCCTGTCGCGCTCGCCGATCGCGGCGTCGAACATCACGACGTCGACCGAGGACACCGCCCGCCTGGGCTTCGAGAGCGGCAACTCGGCCTTCATGATCAACTACTCCTTCGTCTATCCCTCCGCGAAGGCCAACGCGCCGAAGATCTTCGAGCAGATGCGCGCGGCGAAGTACCCGCAGGTCGATCCGAGCATCCCAAGCAAGCCGCCCATCGGCGGCATCAACATCGGTGTGTCGGCGTACTCCAAGCATCAGCAGGAGGCGTTCGCGGCGACCGAGTGCCTCGTCAAGCCCGACAACCAGCTCGAGATCGCAAAGCTCGGCGGCCTTCCGCCGGTGCGCGCCGACATCTACGACCGGCCGGAGATCCAGGACGCCTATCCCGGTTTCGCGGAGATCGTCCGCGAGTCGATCAAGGACGCCGCGCCGCGCCCGTCGCAGTCGCCCGCCTACCAGGACCTGTCGCTGGCGATCTCGCGCGCGGTGCACCCGACGACGGCCATCGATCCGAAGAACCTCGGCGCGGCGTACGACAAGCTGCGCGACGCCGTGCAGAAGGCGATCGACCGCAAGGGCCTGCTGTGACCGCGATCCCGATCGGCAAGCGCTCCAAGAAGGCGCCGGCGAGCGACAAGACCAAGGCGGAGCGCAAGCTCGGCCTGATGCTCTGCGCCCCGGCGGTCGTCGCGATGCTGCTCGTGACGGTCTATCCGATCCTCTACGCGGTCGCGCTGTCGGTGCAGAAGGTCGACCTGCGCTTCCCCGAGGAGTCGGGCTTCGTGGGCCTCGCCAACTACAAGGCCGTCCTGACGTCCGATCTGTGGTGGCAGGGCGTGTTCAACACCTCGCTGATCGCCGTCGTCTCGGTCTCGATCGAGCTCGTGCTCGGCATGGGCCTCGCCCTGGTCATGCACCGCGCGATCTTCGGCCGCGGCGTCGTGCGCACGGCGGTGCTGATCCCCTACGGCGTCGTCACGGTCGTCGCGGCGTTCGCCTGGTTCTTCGCCTTCGATCCCTCCAGCGGCTTCGTCAACAACCTGCCGTTCGTGCCCGACGACAAGGCGTGGTTCGGCGGGCACAACAGCTCGCTGTCGGTGATCATCATGGCCGAGGTCTGGAAGACGACGCCGTTCATGGGGCTGCTGCTGCTCGCCGGATTGGCGACGATCGACGAGGGCCTGTATGAGGCCGCGCGCGTCGACGGCGCGACCGCGTGGCAGCGCTTCTGGCGCATCACGCTGCCGCTGCTCAAGCCGGCGCTGCTCGTCGCGCTGCTGTTTCGCACGCTGGACGCCTTCCGCGTGTTCGACTCGATCTTCGTCATGACGCGCGGCGCACAGGACACCGAGTCGGTGTCGATCCTCGGCTACAACCAGCTCATCTCGCGGCTGAACCTCGGCCTGGGATCGGCCGTCTCCGTGCTGATCTTCGTGCTCGTGCTGCTGATCGCGTTCGTCTTCGTGCGCATCCTGGGGACCAGCAACCCCGCCAGCCAGGGGGAGCGCTCGTGAATCGCGCTCCGCGGGACTATCTGAAGTGGACGGTCGGGATCATCGTCGTGGTCTTCATCGCGGTGCTGCCGCTCGTGTGGATCTTCTCGCTGTCGCTGAAGACGCCCGCGACGGTCAGCGACAAGAGCTTCTTTCCCAAGGAGTTCACGCTGGACAACTACTCGACGCTGTTTCAGGGCGGCTTCGACAGCCCGCTGCTGCGCCCGCTGATCAACTCGGTGTCGATCGCGCTGATCGCGACGGTGATCGCCGTGACGCTCGCCTCGTTCACCGCCTATGCGATCGCGCGGCTGGACTTCCCGGGAAAGTCGGCGATCCTCGCCGGTGCGCTGGCGATCGCGATGTTTCCGCAGATCTCGGTCGTCGGGCCGCTGTTTGACATGTGGCGCGCGCTGCATCTCTACGACACCTATCCGGGCCTGATCATCCCGTACCTGACCTTCTCGCTACCGCTGGCGATCTACATCCTCGTGGCGTTCTTCCGAGAGATTCCCTGGGAGCTCGAACAGGCCGCCCAGGTGGACGGCGCCACGCCGTGGCAGGCGTTCAGCAAGGTCATCCTGCCGCTGGCCGCGCCGGGCGTGTTCACCGCCGCGATCCTCGTCTTCATCTTCGCCTGGAACGACTTCATCTTCGCGATCACGCTGACGTCCTCGGATGCCTCGCGCACCGTGCCCGCGGCGCTCGCGTTCTTTCAGGGTGACTCGCAGTTCACCGCGCCGACCGGCAACATCGCCGCCGCCGCGGTGCTCGTGACGATCCCGATCATCATCTTCGTCCTGATCTTCCAGCGACGCATCGTCGCCGGCCTGACCGCCGGCGCCGTCAAGGGATAGAGGAGCCCACCCCATGGCCGACATCGCTCTGCACGACGTCACGAAGCGCTACCCCGACGGCACCGAGGCCGTCAAGCACCTCAACCTCGAGATCGCCGACGGCGAGTTCATGATCCTCGTGGGCCCGTCGGGCTGCGGCAAGTCGACCGCGCTGCGCATGATCGCCGGCCTGGAGGACATCTCCGAGGGGGAGCTGCGGATCGGCGGCGAGGTCGTCAACGACCGCGCCCCGCGCGACCGCGACATCGCGATGGTCTTTCAGAACTACGCGCTGTACCCGCACATGACGGTGCGCGAGAACATGGGCTTCGCGCTGAAGCTCGCCAAGGTCGACAAGGCCGAGATCGACCGCAAGGTGACCGAGGCGGCGGAGATCCTCGACCTCGAGGTCCACCTGGATCGCAAGCCCTCCAACCTCTCCGGAGGCCAGCGCCAGCGCGTGGCGATGGGCCGCGCGATCGTGCGCGACCCCAGCGCCTTTCTCATGGACGAGCCGCTGTCAAACCTCGACGCCAAGCTGCGCGTGCAGATGCGCACCGAAGTCTCCCGTCTGCAGCGCGACCTCTCCACGACCACCGTCTACGTCACCCACGACCAGACCGAGGCGATGACGCTCGGCGATCGCGTCGCGGTCATGCGCGGCGGCGTGCTGCAGCAGGTCGACACGCCGCGCGTGCTGTACAACAGCCCGCAGAACATCTTCGTCGCGGGCTTCATCGGCTCTCCGGCGATGAACTTCTTCTCCGGCTCGATCGCCAAGGGCAAGCTGAAGCTGCCGTTCGCGACGGTGCCCGCGCCGAAGGGCGTCGACGCGGACGGCGACGTCATCGTCGGCATTCGCCCGGAGGACTTCGAGGACGCCGCGCTGGCTCCCGAAGGACACAGCCACGGCGTGAGCTTCGCGGCCCCCATCGAGGTGCTCGAGTCGATGGGCTCGGAGATCTACGCGTACTTCACCTTCGAGGGCGATGCGGTCAGCTCTGACGAGCTCGCCGAGCTCGCGCAGGACTCGGGCGTCGCCGATACGCCCGGCGCGGGGGCGGGGCGCGCGGTGGCCCGGCTGAGCCCCGAGTCCGACATCAAGGAGGGCGACAAGGCCAAGCTGTGGTTCGACGCGGCGAAGCTGCACGTGTTCGATCCCGCCGACGGATCGAACCTCGCTCACCGCGCGAAGGATGACCCGAAGCGCCCACCGCCGGCCGGCGAGGACGAGCCCGACGAGCCCGACGGATGAACACGGGTGCGCTCGGAGGCTTCTGCGGCTAGGCTGGATGTATGAGCCGCAGCGTCTTCGTTTCCTACAGCCACCAGGACGAAGAGGCAGCCCACAACCTGAAGCGTGCGCTGGGCAGACGCGGATTTGACGCGTGGCTTGCACGAGACGAGATTGGTCCGGGTGACAATGTCGTCGATCGCATCCAGGAGGGGCTGCGCTCGGCGAGCGCCGTCGTCCTGTTGATTGGCAAGGAGCCCAGCACCTGGGCTCGCAACGAGTGGAGCCAAGCGTTGGGGATGTCCTGGGATGCCGATCGTGCGCTGTCGCTCGTTCCGGTTCTACTCCCCGATGCCGAGCCGCCGCCGATCTTGCGCGATCACCTGCAGGTGCGGATCCAGGATGACCCGAAGGACTGGGATCGAGTCGCGGACATGCTCGAGCGATCACCGGACGACACGTTCGCATGGAGAACATCCGATTCGGCGAGGACGGATGTGGCGGATCGCTTGACCGCGCTTGAGAAGGTGGCCGCGACCCTGCCTGACGATTGACGTCGCAACCATCGTGGGCTGCCGAGCCCGAACTCAGCGTCTTCGTCAATTGTCCCTTCGACGACCAGTTTCGTGCTTCGCTGGACGCCATCATCTTCACGACGGTGCACGCCGGGTTCTTTCCATGGATGGCCGGAAGCACCGGCTCGGTCGCCGTGCCACGCGTCCAGCGTATCCTCGAAGGCCTGAGTTGGTGCCGCTACAGCATCCACGACCTCACGCGGTACCAGGGCGAAGGTCCCGACAACGTCAGCCGCTTCAACATGCCGCTGGAGCTCGGCATGGCGATGGCGCTTCGCACCCCCACGCCGGACTTCGATGCGCACGACTGGATGGTCATGGTCCCGGACGGACATGTCTACCAGCGGTATATTTCTGATCTCGCAGGGTTCGATCCGCAAGCTCACGACGAGTCGCCGCAGAAGGTGGCGCTCTGCGTCCTGTCCTGGCTCTTGACGCGACCCACAGTGCCGGTGGCGGTCGGTCCCGACGACGTGATCGGGAAGCTGCCCGAGTACTCGGCGCGCAAGCGCGCGCTTGACGAGAGCTGGGGCGCGAAGACTCCGTGGGGTCGGGTTATCGATCTTGCCATCGAAGTGGCTCGCGGCTAGCGCCCCCGCCGCACCCGCTCGATCGCCTCGTCGGTCCACTCGTGCGTGCGCATCAGGCGGTAGCGGTCGCTTGACAGGCGCAGGTAGGCGTCGGTCTCGGTCTCGCGGCGCCCGATGAGGTCGGCCTCGTGCAGGATCGCGACAACCGGCTCGTACTCCTCGCGCCACCAGCGCAGGGCGACCTGCTCGCGATCCAGCCGCTCGCCCTCGTGCTGGGTCAGGCGAAAGCCCCACGCCTCGACGCCTTCGGCCAGCGAGCCGTAGTCCAGCGGATCGGTCACCGCGATCCGCTCCGCTGCAGCGGAGGGCAGCGGCACCCGCTCGCGGAAGACGCGCTCATGGCTCTTGAGCGGAAGCGCGTCGGAGCTGATCGACGCATCCACCGCCAGCCGGGTTGTCACCTGGACGACGTGCGCGTCGATCGTGTCGCGCCCCTGCGCTCGCGCCACCGCGACGCGGTGATGGCCGTCGCGCACGAAGTGCAGGTCGCCGACGCGGTAAACGTCGATCGGCGGCATCGACGCTCCGCGCCGCTGCGCGTCGGCGATCCGCTCGAAGCGCACGCGCACGCGCGCTGATGTCGGGCGGAACGCGCGATCGAACTCCTTCGCGCGGTCGACGGTCCCGACGATCGAGTCGATCTCGATCGTCGTCACGCCGAGGTCGCGCTCCGCGACCCGGCCGAGCGCTTCGACGACCTCGTCGAAGGAGAGCATGACGTCGACGTCGCCGGCCTGCAGGCGCAGCATCGAGGACAGCCGCGCGAGCATGCGCCCGCGCCGCGCGCGCAGGAAGTCGTCCTGCGCGTCGCTGCCGGGAAAGCCGGTATCGCGGGCGATGGGCATCTGTCGTCGCGATCAGCATAGGCCCGAGCACTGCGCGCCGGGCGTTTGAACTGCGCGCCGAGGGCGCTACGATTGCCACGTCGTGACGAGCCTGCTCTCCCTTCGCCTGCTGCTGCTCCCCCCTCGGGGGGAATAATGCGTGGCGGCCGCCGTAGCCGCGAACCCATCGCAGGAGAACGCTGAAGAGGGACGAGCGTTGCGACAGCCGGTCGCACTCGCCCGCACCGCGCGACGCGCGCCAGGAGACCAGAGAAGGAACCCACCATGACGATGCCGTTTCACAAGTACCGGCCCTATCCGAACGTCGAGCTCGCCGATCGCACGTGGCCGGACACCCGCATCACCCACGCCCCGATCTGGACGAGCGTGGACCTGCGCGACGGCAACCAGGCGCTCGATCCCCCGATGGACGTCAAGCGCAAGCGCCGCATGTTCAAGCTGCTCGTGCAGGACATCGGCCTCAAGGAGATCGAGGTCGGCTTCCCGTCGGCCTCCAAGGCCGAGTTCGACTTCATGCGCATGCTCGTCGACGAGGATCTCGTCCCCGACGACGTCACGGTCATGGTCCTCACGCAGGCACGCGAGGAGCTCATCAAGCGATCGTTCGAGAGCCTCGAAGGTCTGCCGCAGGCCATCGTGCACCTCTACAACTCGACCTCCACGACGCAGCGCCGCGTCGTCTTCCGGATGGATCGCGAGGGCGTCAAGAAGATCGCGGTCGAGGGAGCCAAGCACTGCCGCGAACAGGCCGAGCTGCGTCCCGACCAGGACATCCGCTTCGAGTACAGCCCGGAGAGCTTCACGGCGACCGAGCCCGAGTACGCCCTGGAGGTCTGCGAGGCGGTGATGGACGTCTTCGAGCCGACGCCCGAGCGCAGGCTGATCCTCAACCTGCCGGCAACGGTCGAGCTGTCGACCCCCAACCTCTACGGCGACATCATCGAATGGTTCTGTCGCAACGTCTCGCGGCGCGACTCGGTGATCGTCAGCCTGCATCCCCACAACGACCGCGGCACGGCGGTGGCCGCGACGGAGTTCGGCCTGATGGCCGGCGCGCAGCGCGTCGAGGGCACGCTGTTTGGCAACGGCGAGCGCACCGGCAACGTCGACATCGTCACGCTGGCGCTCAACATGATGGTCCAGGGCGTCGATCCAACGCTCGACTTCTCGCGCATCAACCACGTCCGCAAGGAGGCCGAGCACTGCAACCGGATGCCCGTCGGCGAGCGCCATCCGTACGTCGGCGACCTCGTCTACACGGCCTTCTCCGGGTCTCACCAGGACGCGATCAAGAAGGGCATGGAGGCGATGTCGACCGGCGAGGAAGCGGTCTGGGACGTCCCGTACCTGCCCTTCGATCCGCGCGATATCGGCCGCAACTACGACGAGGCGGTGCGCGTCAACTCGCAGTCGGGCAAGGGCGGCGTCGCGTACCTCATGCGCGCCGAGCACGACCTGGAGATGCCGCGGCTGCTGCAGATCGAGTTCACGCGCACCGTGCAGGCGCAGATGGACGAGAGCGGCCAGGAGATGACGGCCGAGGCGCTGATGAAGCTGTTTCGCCGCGAGTACATCGAACGTCGTGACGTCACGCTGCTCAGCCACCAGACGATCGTCAACGACCGCGAGCACCTGTCGTCGGTGGCCGCGCGCCTGCAGTACGAGGACGGCGCGCCGATCGCGATCGAGGGGTCGGGCAACGGCACGATCTCCGCGTTCGTCAGCGCGCTGGAGACGCTGCTTGAAACGAAGATCAAGGTCCGCGACTACGCCCAGCAGACGCTGAGCGACGGCACCGACGCCAAGGCGATCACCTACGTCAAGGTGAGCATCGGCGACGACACGACGTGGGGGGTCGGCGAGGACACCGACACCGCCAAGGCGAACTTCGACGCGATCATCTCCGCCGTCAGCCGCGTTCCCAACGCGTGGGAGCCGCTGGCCGGGGCATCGGCCGGTGAGCTGGACACACCGTCGGAGCTGCAGTTCGCGTTCATGGCAGCGGTCAAGGACGTCTTCATGCAGCACGGCGGCCTCGCGGCGGACGACGGCCTGTTCGAACGCGAGCCGCTCGCCCAGGAGGTGCTGCGATTGGAGCACGCGATCGCCGACCAGCGCCGCGCGGACGTCGTCGGCCACACGGTCACCTCCGACGACGCGCGATCGACCTGGAGCATTGCGGCGACGCTGCGCGTCGGCGACCGCGACATCGCCATCGACGGCGTCGGCAACGGCACGATCTCGGCGTTCGTCGACGCGCTGGAGCAGTGGCTCGCCGTGAAGCTGGAGATCAACGACTTCGCGCAGCAGACGCTCAGCGTCGGGACCGGTGCGCGGGCCATCTCCTGCATCGGGGCCCGCGTAGACGGCGAGGATGCGTGGGGCATCGCGGTGGGCACCGACACGGTGACCGCGAACTTCAACGCGATCCTGTCGGCCGTGAGTCGCGTCCCGCAGGCATGGAACGCCGTGGCGAGCGCGGCGCCCACGCAGCCCGCCGCGTGACGGCCCGATCGCCGCGTTGACGGGTGCTCGCTGCCTGTTCGTCGCCCGGCACCGACGGTCAGCGCGGCGGCTACCCGGGATCCTCGTCGGGCCAGCGGCCATGCTCGTCGAAGTAGTCGCGCGCCTGTGCCTCGCGGTCGCGTTCGGCGTCGCCGCTGACTCCCACGCGGTAGAGCACGTTGAGCAGCAGGACCGATCCCGCCACGCCGATCGCCATCGCGAAGCCCTCGAGGCCCGTCAGCGAGCGATTGACGATCAGCACGACGACGCCGGCGGCGATGATCCCGCCCGGCACGACGTAGCGAACCACGAACAGGCCCTTGGACCGGCTGGCTGACATGTCTCTGGGCTACCCGTTCGGGGCGCCATCGCCCCCTGGGAGGCCGCCGGCGAACTCCGGCCACGCCAGCTCGCGCAGCGAGGCTGCCACGACCGCGCCGTTGTCGAATAGGCGCTCGCGCACGATGACGGGGTCGGTCGTCTGATCGAGGATCGCGGTGATGACGCGCATCGGACCGGTGTGCGTGCTGATCAGGACGTCGAGCGGGCGACTCAGCCGCGCGGCGAGCGCGCGCAGATCCAGCAGGAACGACAGGCAGCGCCGGGCCAGCGCGACGTAGCTCTCGCCGCCGGTCGGCGCGATCTGCAGGTCGACCGCCAGGCGCGGGTCGCGCGGACGGATCTGCGTGCGCTCGAGCACGCCGAACGAGCGCTCGGCGAGGCGGGCGTCCTGCACCGTGCACGCCACGTCCAGGCCGCCCGCGTGCGCCATGAGCTCGAGCGTCTCGGTGCTGCGCTGGAGGGTTGAGGCACAGGCGATGTCGAAGGCGCGGCCGGCGATCGCCCGTCCCGCCTCCTGGGCCTGAAGGCGCCCGCGGACGGTCAGCGGCGAATCGGTGATGCCCGTGAACAGGCCGGCGGCGTTGGTCGTCGTCTCACCGTGGCGCACGAGCCACAGCTCGACCGCCGGGGCGGGCACCTGCCCGGCGATCCGCTCGCGGAGCCGCTCCCGGCTCTCGAGCTGCGTTGTGGCGACCCGCGTCCACGCGTCGATCACCGCGAGGTCCGCGGTCATCCCGCCGCCTTGCTGCCCCCGTCGCGGGCCCCGATCTCGCGCCCCTGCGCATACCCGCCGGTGAGCACGCGCTCGCGCAGGCTCGCGTCCATGAGGTTGGGTCCCATGACGCGCGCGATCTCCTGGCTGGGGCCGATCATCCGCACCTTCGCGCCGCGGCTGCGCAGGGTCATCGTCTCCAGCGCCGCCGTGCTGCCGGCGATCGCCCGCAGCAGCCCGAACGGCGAGGCGATCGCGATGTCGAGGCTCGCGATCGGATTCAGGCACAGGATCTCGGTCTGTCGTGCCGCCGGAGCGATGTCGAGGTTCGTGTTGCTCCAGACGCCGCCGTCGACGTACTCGCGCCCGTCGATGCGCACCGGCGCGAAGATCCACGGGACCGAGCACGATGCCTGCACCGCCTTGGCGACGGTTGCCTCGGGCGCCCCTGGAGCGCCGAAGACGACGCGCCGGCCGCTCTCGCGGTCGACGGCGACGACGCGCAGGCGCCCGTCGAAGCGCGCGCCGGTCTCGCTGACGCCGTCGTGGATCTCGTCCAGCGACGTGTCCGAGCCGGGCGCGCGTCCAAGCAGGGCGGCGCGCATGGCGCTGCTGCCCGTCGAGCCGATCGCCAGCGCCATCGGTGCCAGCGGCGTGGCCGCGATCCCGGCGAGCCGCGCCGCCTCGCGCGCGATGCTCGTGATCGCCGAGCGCGGGATGCCCAGGAACGGCGCGGCCAGCTGCGAGGCGGTCTCGGAGGCGACGTCGGCACCCGACGCCGCCGGATCGCCGGCCCCGAGGGTCCGCCGCGCCGGCGGCCCCGTCGGGCGACGCGGTCGCTGGCCGGCGGCCAGCGCCGCTGCGACGAGCGAGCCGGCCGACGTGCCGATGAACGCCTCGGTCTTGCGAAAGTCATGATCGGCCGCGTCTTCGATCCCCGCCAGCAGGCCGCTCATCCACGCCTCGCCGAGCGTCCCGCCGCTCGCGAGAACCAGCACGTCGGGTGGCATGAAGTGCTCGCTCACGCCGCGGGAGCGTAGCGCCCGCGGCTACCCGCGGCGGGAGTCGATCACTTCCAGCGCCAGGAGCCCAGCATCTCGTCGAACTCGTCGTTGGCCGACGCAAAGCGCGATGCCAGCGCGGTCAGCGTGATGGTGTGCGCGCGGCCCTTGTGGATGACAGCCACCTGCCGGCCATGGAGCTCGTCGCCTTGCGGGCTCTTCTGGTCGTACTCGTACGTGAAGCCGTCGTCGTCATCGACGTTCAGCGCCTTCGCGGCGGTGATCTTCGTCGCGCCAACGGCGTCCAGCTGTCCGCGATAGATCGTGCGCAGATCGCCGAGGCCGACCTCGTCGGGGACGCTCTCGCGCAGGATGTTGACGTTCGTGTTGAACGTGCCGCCCGCCTTGCCGATCAGCAGATCGAAGCGGATGACCGAGCCCTCGACCTTGTCAGTGCCGTCCTTCCAGCCCTCGGCCAGCGTGACCTCATAGCCGGTGCCCGAGACGGAGCCGCCGTCGCCACCGCCGCAGCCCGCGAGCAGGAGTGCGAGGACGCCCAGCAGCGCAAGCGCGCTGGATGGATGCATCGCGCGACTGTAGATGTCTGACCCATGCGGAGCAACACCCCGCGGCGTATGCGATAGCGTACAAGCGTAATGACGACGATCGAACATCCGACGCCGATCGGCCCGCGGATTCGAGCACTGCGCGACGCGATGGAGCTCAGCCTGCGCGACCTCGCCGATCGCTGTGGTGTCAGCGCGCCGATGCTCAGCCAGGTCGAGCGCGGGGAGACGAGCCCGACGCTGGCGGTCGCGGCGCGGATCGCGGGCGGTCTCGAGCTGAGCCTGTCGCAGCTGCTGCGCCTCGACGAGGGCGCGACCGTCTCCATCGTCCGTGCCACCGAGCGCCGGCCGGGCACCAACGACCCCGCATCCGGCCACCGAGCCGAGATCCTCACGCCACCGCTTCCAGGACAGCGCGCCGAGCTCTCGCGCCACGTCCTCGCACCGAACGCCGCCACGGGCGGTCCCGGCGACCCGCCGATGCACGAGCCCGGAAGCCGTGAGACCGCGCTCGTCCAGGAGGGCCGGGTCGTGCTGCAGATCGACGGCGAACGCTACGAGCTCACCGCCGGCGACTGCGTGACCTTCGACGCCGACCTGTCTCATCACTTCGAGAACCCCGGCTCCGACGACGCGGTCCTGCTCGCCGTCGTCTCCGCCGGCCTACGCAGGAGCTGACGCCATGACCGCACCGACGACGCTGTTTCACAAGATCTGGTCTGACCACGAGGTCGCGCCGGGCCTGTTGTGGATCGACCTGCACCTCGTCCACGAGGTGACCAGCCCGCAGGCCTTCGACGGGCTGCGGCTGGCAGGCAGGCCCGTGCGCCGCCCCGACCGCACGCTCGCCACGGCCGACCACAACGTGCCGACCGACGACACGCCGACCGCCGCGCTCATCAAGGACCAGCTCAGTCGCGTGCAGGTGCAGAAGCTCGAAAGCAACTGCGCGGAGTTCGGCGTGCCGATCTACTCGCTGGGCTCTGACAGGCAGGGCATCGTCCACGTCATCGGGCCGGAGCTCGGCGTCACGCAGCCGGGCATGACGATCGTCTGCGGCGACAGCCACACCGCCACCCACGGCGCGTTCGGCGCGCTGGCGTTCGGCATCGGCACCAGCGAGGTCGAGCACGTGCTCGCCACGCAGTGCCTGGTTTCCAACAAGCCGCGCTCGATGCGCATCCTCTACACGGGCGATCTGGGCTTCGGCGTCACGGCGAAGGACCTGATCCTCGCGACGATCGGCCAGATGGGCGTCGACGGCGCCACGGGCCATGTCGTCGAGTACGCCGGACCGGCGATCGCGGCGCTGTCGATGGAGGGCCGCATGACCGTCTGCAACATGACGATCGAGGGCGGCGGGCGGGCCGGCATGGTCGCGCCGGACGACACGACGTTCGCGTGGGTCTCCGAGCGCGCCGGCATCGACATCCCCGACGCCTGGCGAGCCCTGAGGACCGACGAGGGCGCGAGCTTCGACCGCGAGATGACCGTCGACGCCGCCGCCATCAGCCCGCAGGTCACGTGGGGCACCGCGCCCGACATGGTCGCCGGCGTCGCCGACGCCGTGCCCGAGCCGACGACCGAGGGCCACGAGCGCGCGCTGACCTACATGGACCTGCGCGCCGGCACGCCGATCCAGGAGATCGCGCTGGACCGCGTCTTCATCGGCTCCTGCACGAACAGCCGCATCGGCGACCTGCGCGTCGCGGCCGAGGTCGCCCGCGGCCGCAAGGTCGCCTCCTCGGTGCACGCGATGGTCGTGCCGGGCTCGGCGCAGGTCAAGGCGCAGGCCGAGCGCGAGGGCCTGCACGAGGTCTTCCGCGAGGCGGGCTTTGACTGGCGCGGCGCCGGCTGCTCGATGTGCCTGGGGATGAACCCCGACACGCTGGAGCCGGGCGAGCGCTGCGCCTCGACGTCCAACCGCAACTTCGAGGGCCGCCAGGGACGCGGCGGGCGCACCCACCTCGTCTCACCCCAGATGGCCGCCGCCGCAGCCATCGAGGGCCGTTTCGTCGACATCAGGGAGTGGAGCTAATGGAGCCGATCGTCACCTTCCAAGGAGGCGTGTCCGTGCTGGATCGCGCCGACGTCGACACCGACCAGATCATTCCCAAGCAGTTCCTCAAGCGCGTCGAGCGCTCGGGCTTCGGCGAGTTTCTCTTCCACGACTGGGCCAAGGACACAGACTGGGAGCTGCCGGTCAACCCGATCCTCGTGACGGGCCGGAATTTCGGCTGCGGCTCCAGCCGCGAGCACGCGCCGTGGGCGCTTGAGGACTACGGCTTCAAGGCGATCGTCGCGCCGTCATTCGCGGACATCTTCAAGTCCAACTGCACGAAGATCGGGCTGCTGCCAATCGAGATCGGCGAGGCGGATGTGCGCGCGCTGATGGGCGCCGAGCGGGCCGAGGTCGACCTGAAGGCCCAGGAGATTCGCTGGGACGGGACAAGCGCCTCGTTCGAGATCGATCCCGAGACCAAGCACCGGCTGCTCAACGGCCTCGACGACATCGCGCTCACGCTCGCCCAGGACGACGCGATCGCCGCCTACGAGCGCGACCGCGAACGTGCGGGGCCCGTCACGACCGCCCTGTGAGCCTCGTGGCCACCGACTGGAACGCCGACACCTATCACCGCGTGTCGGGTCCGCAGGTGACCTGGTCGGCGGAGGTCCTCGACCGCCTGCGGTTGCGCGGCGACGAGACGGTGCTTGACGCCGGCTGCGGGTCGGGACGTGTGACGCGCCTGCTGCTCGACAGGTTGCCTGCAGGCCGCGTCATCGCGGTCGACGCGTCGCCGGACATGGTGGCTCGCGCGCGCGTCGAGCTGGCGGATGAGCCGGTGGATGTTCGACAGGCCGATCTCGCGATGCTGCGGCTGAAGCCGGGCGAGCAGGTCGACGGCGTCTTCTCCAACGCCACCTTCCATTGGGTTCTTGACCATGACGCGCTGTTCGCGTCGCTGGCCGGCGCAGTTCGTCCGGGCGGCCGTCTCAGCGCGCAGTGCGGGGGAGCGGGCAACGTCGCCGCGGTGCACGTGGCCGCGCTGGATGCGGCGACCGACCTCGGCGTTGCCGAGCGCTTCGTGGGCTGGCCCGCGCCATGGAACTTCGCCGGTCCGGACGTGACCGAGGAGCGCCTGTGCGCCGCGGGCTTTGACGAGGTTTGCTGCTGGCTGCAAGCGTGGCCGCTGACACCGGACGAGCCGCGCGATTTCCTGCAGACCGTGGTCCTCAGACCGCACCTCGATCGCCTGGAGGCCGCCGATCGCGAGCGCTTCCTCGACGCCGTCATGGCCCATCTGGGAGAACGTCCGGTGCTCGACTACGTGCGCCTGAACATCGTGGCCCGACGCCCCTGACGGCACGCTAGATTCTGACCTGTGACGTCCGAGACCCCGCTGCGTCTCATGACTGCGCAGGAACTGTTCGAATACCGCCGCGAGCCCTACCAGCAGGAGCTGGTCGACGGGATCCTCTATGAGATGGAGCCACCCGGAGTCGAGCATGGTGCGGTCGCGGCGCGTATCGCCGGTCTGCTGATGCGCCATGTCGAGCGGTCCGAGCTTGGGATCGTGTTCGCCAGCGAGGTCGGCTTCCTGCTGGCAACCGAGCCGGACACCGTGCGTGCGCCGGATGTGTCGTTCGTCGCCGCGGACCGGGTGGCGCAGACAGGCATCCCACGCCAGTACTGGCCCGGTCCGCCGGATCTCGCGGTCGAGGTCGTCTCGCCCAACGACCGCCACGCGACGGTCGAGGCCACGGCGCTGCACTGGCTGGATGCCGGGACGCGCGCGGTCATGGTCGTGCAGCCGCGGCTGCGAACGGTGACCGTCTACCTCGCCCGCGACGACATCCAGATCCTGCGCGCCGGCGAGACGCTGGATCTCGGCGACGTCGTGCCTGGCTGGTCGCCCGACGTCGACGGCTTCTTCGTCTGAGGCTGCTCTGACATAGCCTGCCCGGCCATGCCCACGATCATCACCCTGCCCGGCGACGGGATCGGCCCGGAGATCCTGGCGCCGGCCCTTGAGCTGCTGCGCACGATCAGCGAGGACTTCACCTTCGACGAGCACGCCTTCGGCGGGGCGGCGATCGACATCCATGGGACGGCGTTGACCGATGAGACGCTCGCCGCCTGCAGGAAGGCCGATGCGGTCCTGCTCGCCGCCGTCGGCGGACCGAAGTGGGACACGACCGATCCCGAGGCCCCCCGTCCCGAGCAGGGCCTGCTCGGGCTGCGCAAGGGCCTGGGCCTGTACGCGAACCTGCGTCCCGTCCGTCCCCTGCCGGCGCTGTATGACGCCAGCCCGCTCAAACGCGAGCGGATCGAGGGCACTGACCTGCTCGTCGTGCGCGAGCTCACCGGCGGCATCTACTTCGGCGCCAAGACCCGCACTGCGCGCAGCGCCAGCGATCTCTGCGAGTACTCCGTCGAGGAGGTCGACCGCATCGCCCACGTCGCATTCGACGCCGCCCGGCTGCGGCGAAAGAAGGTCGCGAGCGTCGACAAGGCCAACGTCCTGGAGACCTCGCGCCAGTGGCGCGAGGTCGTGCACATCGTCCACAGGGCGCGCTACAACGACATCGAGCTGACCGACGTGCTCGTCGACAACGCGGCCATGCAGCTGATCGCGCGCCCCGCTGACTTCGACGTCATCGTCACCGAGAACCTCTTCGGCGACATCCTCTCCGACGAGGCCGCGATGATCACGGGCTCGATCGGGATGCTCCCCAGCGCGAGCCTCGGCGAGCACGGCGATCCCGGCCTCTTCGAGCCCGTCCACGGGTCGGCGCCGGACATCGCCGGCAGCGGCGCCGCCAACCCGCTGGCGATGTTCCTCTCGGCCGCGATGATGCTGCGCCACGGGCTCGGGCGCGACGCCGACGCGGCGGCCGTCGAGGCCGCCGTCGACCGTGCCCTGGATGGCGGCCTGCGCACGCGCGATCTCGGCGGCGAGGCGACGACGGCGCAGGCGACGCGCGCCGTGATCGACGAGCTCGGCCGGGAATAGCGCACCCACCGCTGGCCCGCGGGACCCCGCCGCCCTAGAATCGCAGGCCGGGCCGCTGTGCACACGGCCCATTCGACTACCGCTAGGAGCCCGCCGTGAAGCAAGCCGACCTCATCTGGATGAATGGTGAGTTCGTGGCATGGGAGGACGCCAAGGTCCATGTGCTCACCCACGGGCTGCACTACGGGACGGGTGTCTTCGAGGGCATCCGCTGCTATGACACCGAGTCCTGCGGCCCGGCGATCTTCCGCCATCGCGACCACCTGCGCCGCCTGGAGCGCTCGGCCGAGCTGTACTACATGCCCGCGCCCTTCGATGTCGAGGCGCTGCGCGCGGCGACCAACGAGCTGATCGGCCGCAACAACCTGCGCTCGTGCTACGTGCGGCCGCTGATGTACCGCGGCTACGGCCAGATGGGCCTGAACCCGCTGGAGGCGCCGGTCGACGTCGCGATCGCCGTCTGGGAGTGGGGCGCCTACCTCGGCGAGGAGGGCAAGAAGAACGGCATCCGCACGAAGGTCTCCAGCTGGCGGCGCATCAGCCCCGGCTCGCTGATCCCGGCCGCGAAGGCGTCCGGCCAGTACCTCAACAGCGTGCTGGCGAAGATCGAATCCCAGAAGGCCGGCTACGAGGAGGCGATCCTGCTCGACGACCACGGCAACGTCTGCGAGGGCTCCGGCGAGAACATCTTCGTGGTCTGGGAGGGCCGGCTGGTGACCCCGCCGCCCGAGGCGTCGATCCTCGACGGCATCACGCGCAAGTCGGTCATCCAGATCGCTCGCGATCACGGCTATGAGGTCATCGAGCGCAACATCGCGCGCGCCGAGCTGTATCTCGCCGACGAGATCTTCATGACGGGCACCGCGGCCGAGCTCGTCCCGGTGCGCGAGGTCGACGACCACACGATCGGCGGCGGCCAGCCCGGCGAGGTGACGCGCACGATCCAGACGACGTTCGAGGACGCCCTGCACGGTCGCAGCGACGGCTACCGCGAGTGGCTGGATCCCGTCGGCGCGCCCGCGAACGTCGCATGACCCGGGTCGAGCTCTACGACGCGACGCTGCGCGACGGCATGGGCAGCGGCGGGCTGTCGCTGACCGCCGAGGAGAAGGTCCGCCTCGTGCATCGCCTCGACGACCTCGGTATCGACCTGATCGAGGCGGGCTTCCCCGCGTCCAACCCCAAGGAAGCCGAGCTGTTCTCGCTGCTGGAGCACGAGCCGCTGGAGCACGCGACGATCGCGTCCTTCGGCATGACCCGCCGTCGCGGCGTGCTGGCCTCCGAGGACGCCGGCCTGCGGGTGCTGGCGGACTGCTTCGCGCCGGTTTGCACGATCGTCGGCAAGACCTGGACGCTGCACGTCGAGAAGGTCGTGCGCGCGACCCGTCAAGAAAACCTCGCGATGATCGCCGAGTCCGTGGCGTTCCTCGTCGCGCAGGGCAAGCGCGTGATCTTCGACGCCGAGCACGTCTTCGACGGCCTGCTCGCCGACCACGACTACGCGATCGCCTGCCTGCGCGCAGCGGCCGATGCCGGCGCGCAGCGCCTGGCGCTGTGTGACACCAACGGCCCCTCGCTGCCCAGCCAGGTCGCGGCCGCGGTCGCCGATGTCGCGTCGGCGCTGCCGGGCGTGGCGCTCGGGATCCACTGCCACGACGACGGCGGCTGCGCCGTCGCGAACTCGATGATGGCCGTCGAGGCCGGCGCGACGCAGGTGCAGGGCACGATCAACGGGATCGGCGAGCGCACCGGCAACACCAACCTCATCACGATCATCGCCAACCTCCAGCTCAAGCTCGGCCATCGCGTCGTCTCCGACGAGCAGCTTCAGCGCCTGACCGAGACCGCGCACTTCGCCGACGAGCTGCTCAACCGCCAGCCCGACGCCGCCCAGCCCTACGTCGGCAAGCACGCCTTCGCGCACAAGGCGGGCCTGCACGCCGCGGGCATTCGCGCGGATGCGACGACCTTCGAGCACATCGACCCCGCGCTGGTCGGCAACCGCCGCGACCTGCTCGTCTCCGAGCTGTCGGGCCGGGGCACCGTGACCGACAAGGCCGAGAGCGCGGGCCTCGCGCTGGACGACGAGGTGACCTCGCGCGTGCTGGAGCGGATGAAGGCGCTCGAGCACGGCGGCTACCAGTTCGAGGCCGCCGACGGCTCCTTCGAGCTGTTGCTGCGCAAGGAAGCCGGGCAGTACGAGCCGCTGTTTCGGCTGGAGTCCTGGCGCGTGATCGTCGAGCAGCGCGCCGACGGCAAGGTCGAGACCGAGGCGACGATCAAGATCTGGGTCGACGGCGAGCGCTACGTGCGCACCGCCGAGGGCAACGGCCCGGTCAACGCGCTCGACGCGGCGCTGCGTGCGGCGATCACGCAGACGCACCCGCACCTGTCGGACATCTGGCTGACGAACTTCAAGGTCCGCATCCTCGACGAGACGAAGGGCTCCGGCGCGACGATCAGGGTCCTCATCGAGTCCACCGACGGCGAGGACGAGTGGGGTTCGATCGGCGTGTCGACGAACCTCATCGGCGCGTCGTGGATGGCGCTCGTGGACTCGCTGGAGTACGCCGAGCAGCCCAACCGCCTGCGCGGGCGCGCGACGGCCTAGCGGACCTGCGGAACGTGGAGGAGATCCCGCTCGCCCGGCCGGTGCTGGGCGCGGCCGAGGAGGAGGCCGTGCTCGGCGTGCTGCGCTCCGGCCAGCTGTCGCTGGGTCCGCGCGTGCCGGCCTTCGAGGCGGCGTTCGCGGCGCGCCTCGGCGTCGCTCACGCCTGCGCGGTGTCCAGCGGCACTGCCGGCCTGCATCTCGCGCTGCGCGCTGCCGGCGTCCGGGAGGGCCACGAGGTGATCACGTCGCCGTTCTCCTTCGTGGCCAGCGCCAACGCGCCGATCTACGAGCGTGCGCGGCCCGTCTTCGCCGACATCGACGCGCGCACGCTGAATCTCGACCCGCGGGCCGCCGCCGCCGCGATCACCGAGCGCACGGCGGCGATCCTGCCCGTCCACATCTTCGGCTACCCCGCGGACCTGCCGGCCATCGAGGCGCTCGGCCTGCCGGTCGTCGAGGACGCCTGCGAGGCGCTCGGCGCCGTGCACGCCGATGGCGTCGCCGTCGGCGGCCGCGGGCACCCGGCGGCGTTCGGCTTCTACGCCAACAAGCAGCTGACGACCGGCGAGGGCGGCATGGTCACGACGGGCGACCGGGCGGTCAAGGCACGCATCGACTCCGAGCGCAACCAGGGCCGCGCGCCGGACATGGGCTGGCTGGACCACGACCGCCTCGGCTTCAACTACCGCCTGTCGGACATCGCGTGCGCGATCGGCCTCGCGCAGCTCGATCGGCTCGACGCGATGCTCGCCGGTCGCGCTCGTGCCGCGGCGGCCTATCGCGAGGCCCTCGCGGGCATCGAGGGGCTGACGCTGCCCTGCGAGGACGCCGCCGGGGACCGTCGCGGCTGGTTCGTCTTCGTCGTGCAGCTGCCCCGCTCAAGCGATCGCGACGCGACGATCCGCGCCCTGCGCGAGCGCGGCGTGCAGTCCAAGCCCTACCTGCCCGCGATCCACCTCATGTCCTACTACCGCGAGACGTTCGGCCACCGCGAGGGCGAGTTTCCCGTCTGTGAGGACGTCGCGGCCCGCTCGGTGGCCCTGCCGTTCTTCCCCGAGCTCACCGACGGCCAGATCGAGCGCGTCGCGCTGGCGCTACGCGAGGTCCTTGGTCACTGACAGCAGGTGGCCGCCCTCGTTGAAGCTGCGAACCGACCAGCGGCCGTCGGGAAAGACGATCAGGCGCGAGATCGAAGCGTTGTCGGCGTGGACGAACGAGAACGCCCTGCTGCCGCATGCCTGCCTGCAGAGCTCGCCGATGACGCCGCCGTGGACCACCGCGACGACCGTCGCTCCCGGTCGCGACGCGGCGACGATCCGCTCGATCCCGGATCGTGTGCGCCGCTCGAAGTCCTCCATGCGCTCCGCGCCGTCGATCACGTCCCAGCGCTCGGTCGCGAACACCTCCGGGATGCGCGGGTCGCCGTTGTGCAGGGCGATCCGGAAGGCGCCGCCGTCGAGCTCGCCGAGGTGGACCTCGCGCAGCTCGGGCACGACCTGCGGCTCTAGACCGGTCATCGCAGCCAGCGGGGCGGCCGTCTCCGCGGTCCGGCGCAGCGGCGTGATGAAGATCGCGTCGAAGCGCTCCTCGGCCAGTCGCATCGCGAGCGCGTGGGCTTGCATCCGCCCCTCGGGCGCCAGCGCGGGATCGGCCTGGCCCTCCAGCAGCTCCAGCGTCTCGCCATCGACCACGGCCTCCGAGGCGCCGTGGCGCGCCAGCACGATCTCGATCGCCTCCGGCGGGCGCGAGTAGTCGCGCTGGGGGTAGCTGCGCTCGGACACGGCGGGGAGGGTAGTGCCCCGCATAGACTCGCCCGCGATGTCGCGCTTCTCCGAGCCCCAGGATCCGGTCTTCCGGCTGCTCAACACATCGCTGGGCTTTGACCGGCGGCTGTGGCATCACGACATCGCGCAGTCTCGTGCGCACGCGCGCATGCTGGCCGCTCAGCGGGTCATCGGCGACGAGGATCGCGATGCGCTGCTGGCGGCGCTCGACGCCGTCGAGGCCGAGCTCGCCGCCGGCACGTTTGGATTCGCTGAGGATGACGAGGACATCCACATGGCGATCGAGCGCCGCGTCACCGAGCTCGGCGGCCGCGCAGGCGGCAAGCTGCACACGGCGCGCTCGCGCAACGACCAGGTCGCCACCGACGTGGCGATGTTCACGCGCGACGCGGCCGGCCACGCGGCCCGCGCGATCGACGCGCTGGCCGGCGTGCTCATCGACGCGGCCGAGGCGCACCTCGACTGGACGGTGCCCGGGTACACCCACCTGCAGCGCGCGCAGCCCGTCTACCTCTCCCACCATCTCCTCGCCTACGTCTGGATGCTGCTGCGCGACCGCGAGCGCTTCCGGTTCGCGGCGGCGCAGACGGCGGCCCTCCCGCTGGGTGCGGGCGCGCTGGCGGGGGTGAACTTCGACACCGACCGCGAGATGGTCGCCGCGGAGCTCGGCTTCGAGCGCGTCGCCGAGAACTCGATCGACGCCGTCTCCAACCGCGATTTCGTCCTGGACTACCTGTCGGCGGCCGCGACCTGCGCGACGCACCTCAGCCGCCTCGGCGCCGAGCTGGTCCTCTGGTCAAGCGAGGAGTTCGGCTTCGTCACGCTGCCGGATGCCTGGACGAGCGGCTCGTCGATCATGCCCCAGAAGAAGAACCCCGACGCGGCTGAGCTGCTGCGCGCCAAGGCGCCGCGGGTCGTCGCCCACCTGTCGGCCCTTCACGGCGTCATGCACGGCCTGGCGCTGACCTACAACAAGGACATGCAGGAGGACAAGGAGCACCTCTTCGACGCCGTCGACACGCTCGACCTGTGCCTCGCGGCGGCCGCGGGCATGATCGCCGGCGCGCGCTTTGATCGCGAGCGGATGTCCGCCGCGGCTGCGGACGATCTCATCGCCGCGACCGACCTCGCCGACCACCTGGTCAAGCGCGGCGTGCCGTTTCGAGAGTGCCACGGCATCGTGGCCGGGCTCGTGCGCGTCGCGGTGGACTCCGGGCGCACGCTCGGCGAGCTGACCGACGACGAGCTGCGCGCCGCCGCCGAGCAGCTGGTTCCCGCCGAGGTGCGCGACCTGCTCGCGCAGCAGTCCTGGCTTGAGTCCAAGGTCAGCGCCGGCGGGACGGCGCTTGCCCGCGTGCGCGAGCAGCTCGTCGCGGCGCGCGCGGCGCTGGCGCTGCACGCGGGGTGAGCACCGCCGCCGACCGCCACCGCCGAGCGCTCGAGCTGCCGGTCGTCGAGGCCGCGCGCGAGCTCGTCGGCTGCACCGTCTCCCACGGCGACGCCGGCGGAGTGATCGTCGAGACCGAGGCCTACCACGAGTCCGAGCCGGCGTGCCATGCCTACGCCGGCCTGACCGCGCGCACGCGCCCGCTGTTCGAGGCGCCGGGCATCGCCTACGTCTACCGCTCGTACGGGATCCACGCGCTGCTGAACGTCGTCGTCGAGCCGGCCGGCGTTGGTGCGGCCGTGTTGATTCGCGCGCTGGAGCCGCTCGCGGGGCTGCAGGCCATGCGAGCGCGGCGTGGCCGCTGGCTTGCGACCGACCTGTGCTCGGGACCGGGCAAGCTCACCCAGGCGCTGGGCATCGGGCTCTGGCTTGACGGAACGTCGCTTGCGTCCGGGCCGATCCGGCTCGGGCCTCCGCCTGCGGGCCTGCCCGCCGTCTCGGTGGTCACGGCACCCCGGATCGGGATCACGAAGGCCGTCGATCTGCCGTGGCGCTTCTGCGCGGCCGGCTGCCGCCACGTCTCGCGGCCGTGGCCGCCGGGGCTGATCGCGACCGCTCAGGGAGTGGGCGCGACCCCACCCGACGGCTGGGTCCCACCCTGACCCGGGGCCGGATCCTGCGGCGCGGGCGCGCCTTGCGGCGCAGCCTGTGGAGCCGGCGCGGCCGGCGTGTCAGGCGCGTCGCCGGCGCCGCCGGTGCCGGTCGCCGGGGCGGTCTCGTTGCGGTCGTCGCCCGGCTGCGGCGTCGCGCGCGTCTCCTCCGAGGGCTTGGTGCTCGTCTGAGCGTCGGTCGGCGGTGCCACGACCTTGGTGGGATCGGGCGCCACGCCGGCTCGCACGCAGACCGCGGGCGCGGGCGCCGGCGGCGCGTCGGGCTCGGCCTTCTCCTTGAGCTTCTGCTTCTCGGTCTCGCATTCGCGCTCCAGGCGCTGCTGATCGGCCTCAATCGCGGCGAGGGCGAAGTCCTGCCAGATCTGAGCGGGGAACGTCCCACCGGCCACGGGCTTGCCGCGGTACTCGGTCAGCATCGGCTTCAGGCCCTTGGGATACCCGACCCAGACGGCGATCGTGAGCTTCTCGGTGGCTCCGACGAACCACGCATCGCCGTAGTTCTCGGTGGTGCCGGTCTTGCCCCACGCGCGCACCTCGCCGAGGCTGGCGGCCTTGCCGGTGCCGACCTTCACGACGGACTCGAGGATCTTCGTGGTCGTGTCAGCCACGTCCTGCGGCAGGATCCGCTTGGTGATCCGCTTGTTGCGGGCTTTGACCTTGCGCGAATCGCGCATCTCGATCTTGCGGATCCCGACCGGGCCCTTCGGGCTCGATCCCAGGGAGCCGGTGACGCGCAGGCCGCCCGTGGCGAAGGTCTCGTAGGCGTGGGCGAGATCCAGCGGCGTGACGCCGTTCTTCAGGCCGCCAAGCGTGATCGCGTAGTTCGTCGACACGGGGGTGCGGATGCCCATGCGCTCGGCGGTGCCGGCGATCCGCTTGGTTCCGGTCTTGATGCCCACCTGCGCGTAGACGGAGTTGTCGGAGAACGTCGTCGCACGCGCGAGGGTGCTGGTGCCCGAGTAGTTGTCGTCGTAGTTGTTGACCGTGAACTTCTCGATGCTGCCCGGCACGTCGAAGACCGTCTTCTTCGATGCCCAGGTCGAGCTCGGCGAGATCCCGCGGCGCAGCGCGGTCGCCAGCACGAAGGGCTTGAACGCCGAACCGGGCTGGCGATGGCCCTGGGTGGCGAGGTTGAAGGGCACCTGCGTGTAGTTGGTGCCGCCGACCATCGCGCGGATCTCCCCGCTGTCGTTGTCGATCGCCACGAGCGCGGCCTGCGGGCCCTGCGGCGGATCGCCGAGCCAGTTCTTGACCGCGGCATCGGCGGCGCTCTGCAAGCCGAGGTCGAGCGTGGTCTGCACGCGAAGCCCGCCCTCGAGCGCCTCGCGCGCACCGTAGCGTTCGACGACCTGCTGGCCCACCCACGTCGTGAAGTACGCCGAGGACTTCGTCGCGGCCTGCACCTGTGGAGGACTGATCCTGTCGCGCGGCGGGGGCGCTTCGGCGCGGGCCAGCGCGTACTCGTCACGCGTCAGGTAGCCCTGCTCGAACATGTTCTGAAGAACGATGTTGCGCCTGCGCCGTGCCGCCTTCGGGTGAGCGACCGGATCGAACGCCGTCGGCGAGGCGACGATCCCGGCCAGCAGCGCGGCCTCCTCGGGCTTGAGCTCGGAGGCGCAGCGGCGCTCGGGCTTGCCGCAGCCCTCGTGGTCGACGTCGCGCCCGAAGTACGTCCTGGCGGCGGCCTCGATGCCATAGGCGCCGTTGCCGAAGTAGATCGAGTTGAGGTACTCGGTGAGGATCTTCTTCTTGGACCACTTGCGCGTGAGGTGGTAGGCGAGCGCGGCCTCCCGCACCTTCTCGAAGACCGTGCGCCGGCTCTGCGCCTCAGTGGCGTTCTTGACGAACTGCTGGGTGATCGTCGATCCGCCCTGGGCGGCGCTGCCGCTGGTGATGTCCTCCCACAGGGCGCGCCCGGTGCCGCGCAGGTCGACGCCGTCGTTCTGGTAGAAGCGCTTGTCCTCGATCGCGATGATCGCCTGCTGCATCACGCGCGAGATGTCGCGCGTGGGGATGATGATCCGGCCCTGCTGGGCGAGGGTCGCGAGGTAGCGGCCGTGCACGTCGGTGAGCAGGGAGTTCTGGGACTTGCCGAACTCCTTGCGGTTCTCCAGATCGGGCAGATCGGAGGCGACGGCCATCATCATCCCGAAGGCCGTCGAGACGAGCGCGAGCAGCGACAGGCCCAGCAGGATCAACCCAAGGCGCAGGCGCTTGAGCTTGGGCCGCCCGAGCGGCGGAGCCGACAGGGCCGGGGTGTCAGAGCGTTCGAAGTCGCGCATCACATGCAGAAGACAGGGCCGTCAGCGTCCGTGTGATCGCACCCCGGAGCACCGTGGAGACGACAGGCGGCGGTACGCCACGGGCACCCCGGACTCTAGCATTGGGCCGGTGACGGGTTCTGAGGCCAGCGATGCCGCCTTCCTTGCCAGAGACGCCGTCGACTGCCTGCCGGATTCGGGCCTGCAGCGCAAACTCGCCACGGGACGCCCGCTGCGCGTGAAGCTCGGGCTCGATCCGACTGCGCCCGACGTCCACCTCGGTCACACCGTCGTGCTGCGCAAGCTGCGCGAGTTCCAGGATCGCGGCCATGTCGTCGTGCTGATCATCGGCGACTACACCGCGCGCATCGGCGACCCAAGCGGGCGCTCGTCGATCCGCCCGAGGCTTTCAGGCGAGCAGGTCGACGCCAACGCGCGCAGCTACGTCGAGCAGGCGGCCACCGTGCTGGACCCCGATTGCATCGAGCTTCGCCACAACTCCGAATGGCTCGACATGGCCATGGTCGACCTGTTCGCTCTGGCCCGCACGACGACCGTCGCGCAGCTGCTCGAGCGCGACGACTTCTCCACGCGCTACGCAGCGCACGAGCCGATCTCGATCCTCGAGCTGCTGTATCCGTTGATGCAGGCCTACGACTCGGTCGCCGTCCGCGCCGACGTCGAGCTCGGCGGCACCGATCAGAAGTTCAACCTGCTGCTGGGCCGCGACGTTCAGCGGGCTTATGGCATCGACGAGCAGGTCGCGTTGACCATGCCGATCCTCACCGGACTGGACGGCGAGCGCAAGATGTCCAAGTCGCTTGGCAACCACATCGGCGTCGGCGAATCGCCCGAGGAGATCTACGGGAAGACCCTGAGCCTGCCGGACGCCGCGATGGATGGCTGGTTTGCGCTCCTGCTCGGCGAATCGCCGCCGCCGGACCTCGCGCCGCGCGACGCCAAGCATGCCCTGGCGCGGCGCCTCGTCGAACGCCTGCACTCCGCGCAGGATGCGCACAGCGCCGCCGAGCACTTCGAGCGCGTCTTCGTGCAACACGAGATCCCCGATGACGTCGAGGACGCGTGGCTCGACGACGCCGACGCGACCGTGCACATGCCGGCCCTGATCGCGGCATGCTTCGGCCGATCGCGCTCGGAAGCACGCAGGCTGCTTGGCCAGGGTGCCGTCAAGCTGGGCGGACAGACCCTCACCACGGACGATCTCGACCTGCCCGCCGAGCGTCTCGACGGTGCCATTCTGCAGGTCGGCAAGCGGGGCTTCCGGCGAATCCGGGCTCCGCGATAGGCGAGTGGGTGTCGGCGAATCGGCTCTCGAGCTCGGCGCCGTAGGTCCGTCCGCCCGACTGCTCTATACTCCCCGCTGCGCTGGTCCCTGCGCCTCTGGCCGGAGCCCTTCTATCGGGCCCCCTCGGAGCGCTATACTGGTGCGTCCTGTCTGCGAGCGCTTCGGTTGCTCGCTGTAGCGCAGGCCACGGAGGAGACCCCTCCATGGGTATGCGTGACGGTCTTTGAAAACTCAACAGCATGCGCACTTGGATCGCACCTAGCGATCCAGTGTGCGTCCAGGTTCGACCCCTCGGACCCCGTGACCGGCGAGAGCCGGTGACGAGATCGCGAGGGGCCTGAGAATGAACCCGTCATAGATCGCGGCACCACGGTGTACTCGGTGCCGCACATGGTCATGACAGCTCTACGTGACGAGGCTGGTCCCTTCGGGGTCGCCGGCCTCAGCAGTTCTTCACGGAGAGTTTGATCCTGGCTCAGGACGAACGCTGGCGGCGTGCTTAACACATGCAAGTGGAGCGACGAACCGGGGCTTGCCCCGGGGCAGAGCCGCGAACGGGTGAGTAACACGTGGGTTACCTGCCCCAATGACCGGGACAACCCGAGGAAACTCGGGCTAATACCGGATGTGGTCTTCGGACGAAAGGAAGCTTCGGCCTCCGCATTGGGATGGGCCCGCGGCGCATTAGCTTGTTGGTGGGGTAACGGCCTACCAAGGCGACGATGCGTAGCTGGTCTGAGAGGACGATCAGCCACACTGGGACTGAGACACGGCCCAGACTCCTACGGGAGGCAGCAGTGGGGAATCTTGCGCAATGCGCGAAAGCGTGACGCAGCAACGCCGCGTGGGGGAAGAAGGCCTTCGGGTTGTAAACCTCTTTCAGTTGGGACGAAGGTCGCGCGGTTAATAGCCGTGGCGGCTGACGGTACCTTCACAAGAAGCCCCGGCTAACTACGTGCCAGCAGCCGCGGTAATACGTAGGGGGCAAGCGTTGTCCGGAATCATTGGGCGTAAAGAGCGTGTAGGCGGCCCGATAAGTCCGCTGTGAAAGTCCAGGGCTCAACCCTGGAATGCCGGTGGATACTGTCGGGCTCGAATCCGGAAGAGGTGAGTGGAATTCCTGGTGTAGCGGTGAAATGCGCAGATATCAGGAGGAACACCAATGGCGAAGGCAGCTCACTGGGACGGTATTGACGCTGAGACGCGAAAGCGTGGGGAGCAAACAGGATTAGATACCCTGGTAGTCCACGCCGTAAACGATGGTCACTAGGTGTGGGGGGTGTCGACTCCCTCCGTGCCGGAGCTAACGCATTAAGTGACCCGCCTGGGGAGTACGGCCGCAAGGCTAAAACTCAAAGGAATTGACGGGGGCCCGCACAAGCAGCGGAGCATGTGGTTTAATTCGACGCAACGCGAAGAACCTTACCTGGGCTTGACATGTCGGTGACCGCCGTGGAAACACGGCTTCCCTTCGGGGCACCGTCACAGGTGGTGCATGGCTGTCGTCAGCTCGTGTCGTGAGATGTTGGGTTAAGTCCCGCAACGAGCGCAACCCCCGTCGCATGTTGCCAGCATTTAGTTGGGGACTCATGCGAGACTGCCGGTGACAAACCGGAGGAAGGTGGGGATGACGTCAAGTCCTCATGCCCCTTATGTTCAGGGCTACACACGTGCTACATTGGCGCGTACAGAGGGCTGCGATACCGCGAGGTGGAGCGAATCCCTTAAAGCGCGTCTCGGTTCGGATTGTAGGCTGAAACTCGCCTACATGAAGGTGGAGTTGCTAGTAATCGCGGATCAGCATTGCCGCGGTGAATACGTTCCCGGGCCTTGTACACACCGCCCGTCACACCACGGGAGTGAGCAACACCCGAAGCCGGTGGCCTAACCCGCAAGGGAGGGAGCCGTCGAAGGTGGGGCTCGTGACTGGGGTGAAGTCGTAACAAGGTAGCCGTACCGGAAGGTGCGGCTGGATCACCTCCTTTCTAGGGAGCCCCATATGGGGCCCGTACGGCACGGCGCCATTGCCTGCTCACCGCCTTCGTCGCGGTGGGCCAGATGCAATGGTCACCGACCATGCGGCCTAGTATGTCGACCGAACCTGGCCCAGCGAGCGCCGCATATCGCGACGCTTTAGCTGGTGCATGCTGTTGAGTTTTGAGAGACCGGCCCGCGAGTCCCGCGGGGCGCCTTCCCGCGACCTTTGAAAACTGCACAGTTAGCCACATCGCCGTCGCATCGATAAGCGCGACGGCGACGGGTATCACCGAACCGCCGCGGAAGCGGAGGGTTCGATCACCGTCAAGATAGTAAGGGCACATGGTGGATGCCTTGGCACCTAGAGTCGATGAAGGGCGTGAACGGCTGCGATAAGCCACGGTGAGGCGCTGAATAGCCTTTGACCCGTGGATGCCCGAATGGGGAAACCTGGCGCTGGTAATGCGGCGTCGCCGCCGGCTGAACACATAGGCCGGCTGGAGACAAGCGGGGGAAGTGAAACATCTCAGTACCCCGAGGAAAGTAAATCAACCGAGACTCCCTGAGTAGTGGCGAGCGAAAAGGGATCAGCCCAAACCAAGCACGTGTAAGCGGTCATGCGTTGCGTGCTTGGGGTTGTAGGGCGTGCGTTCCAGGCTGTGACCGGCCTGGCGGAAGTTACAAAGATGTGTGGTAGTCGAAGCGCGTGGAACCGCGCACCAAAGAGGGCAACCGTCCCGTAGACGAAACTGCATGTTCTTCCGTCGCATGTTCCTGAGTAAGTCCACACCCGTGAAACGTGGACTGAATCTGGGGGGACCACCCTCCAAGGCTAAGTACTCCTAGGTGACCGATAGCGGACTAGTACCGTGAGGGAAAGGTGAAAAGTACCCCTGAAGGGGAGTGAAATAGTACCTGAAACCACGTGCCTACAAGCGGTGGGAGCATCTTCGGATGTGACCGCGTGCTTTTTGCATAACGAGCCGGCGAGTTAGTCGTCTGCGGCAAGGTTAAGCGATGAGCGGAGCCGAAGCGAAAGCGAGTCCAAATAGGGCGAACATAGTCGTAGGCGCTAGACCCGAAACTTGGTGAGCTACCCATGGGCAGGTTGAAGCGGGGGTAAGACCTCGTGGAGGACCGAACCGACCTAGGTTGAAAACTGGGCGGATGACCTGTGGGTCGGAGTGAAAGGCTAATCAAACCAAGTGATATCTGGTTCTCTCCGAAATATATTTAGGTATAGCCTCGGTTGAATTGCGTTTTGGCCGTAGAGCACTGTTTGGACTAGGGGCCTTACCAGGTTACCGACTTCAGGCAAACTCCGAAGACCATGACGTTTACACCGGGAGTCAGTTGCTGGGGGATAAACTTCAGCGTCAAAAGGGAAACAGCCCAGACCGCCAGCTAAGGTCCCCAAGTTCTAGCTAAGTGGGAAACGATGTCCGAGTGCATAGACAACCAGGAGGTTGGCTTAGAGGCAGCCATCCTTGAAAGAGTGCGTAACAGCTCACTGGTCAAGTGCTCGGGCGCGGAAAATGTAACGGGGCTCAAGCTAGACACCGAAGCTGCGGGTGTGATCTTCGGATCACGCGGTAGGAGAGCGTTCCCTGGCCAGTGAAGCGGCGGCGTAAGCCAGCTGTGGAGGCCTGGGAAGTGAGAATGCCGGCATGAGTAACGAAAGAGGGGTGAGAATCCTCTCCGCCGATTGCCCAAGGATTCCTGAGTAAAGTTCGTCTGCTCAGGGTTAGTCGGGACCTAAGGCGAGGCCGAAAGGCGTAGTCGATGGCCAACAGGTTGATATTCCTGTACCACGTCGCAACCGTTTGACCGATGGGGGGACGAGGAAGGCTAAGGGAACCCAGGCGATGGTCGCCCTGGGGTAAGCGTGTAGGGGCGGCCCCTGTGAAATGCGGGGCCGCATAACCTGAGGCGCGATGCCAGCTGGCTCTAAGCCGGCGAGTCCTGTACGCCATGCCTCCGAGAAAAGCCTCTAGGGAGGTCGCGCGTGCCCGTACCAAAACCGACACAGGTGGGCAAGTAGAGAATACTAAGGTGATCGAGATAACCCTCGTTAAGGAACTCGGCAAAATTGCTCCGTAACTTCGGGATAAGGAGCGCCCCGGTAGGGTAGAGCGCCTTGCGCGCCGAGCCCGAGGGGGCCGCAGTGAATTGGCCCAAGCGACTGTTTACCAAAAACACAGGTCTCTGCTAAGTCGAAAGACGACGTATAGGGGCTGACGCCTGCCCGGTGCCGGAAGGTTACGTGGAGTTGTTAGGACTTCGGTCCGAAGCAGCGAAGCTAAGCCCCGGTAAACGGCGGCCGTAACTATAACGGTCCTAAGGTAGCGAAATTCCTTGTCGGGTAAGTTCCGACCTGCACGAATGGCGTAACGACTTGGGCGCTGTCTCAACGAGGGGCTCGGTGAAATTGCAGTCTCGGTGAAGATGCCGAGTACCCGCGGCTAGACGGAAAGACCCCGTGCACCTTTACTACAACCTGGTATTGGAATGCGGTGCATCTCGCTCAGGATAGGTGGGAGGCTTGGAAGCACCGGCTGCGGCTGGTGTGGAGCCAACCTTGAGATACCACCCTTGATGTATTGTGTTTCTAACGCTGCACCGTGAATCCGGGCAGCGGACATTGCCAGGCGGGTAGTTTGACTGGGGCGGTCGCCTCCCAAAATGTAACGGAGGCGCACAAAGGTTCCCTCAGCACGGCTGGAAATCGTGCGTAGAGTGTAAAGGCAACAAGGGAGCTTGACTGTGAGACTGACAAGTCGAGCAGGTGCGAAAGCAGGTCTTAGTGATCCGGCGGTAGCAAGTGGAAGTGCCGTCGCTCAACGGATAAAAGGTACGCCGGGGATAACAGGCTTATCGGGCCCAAGAGTCCACATCGACGGCCCGGTTTGGCACCTCGATGTCGGCTCGTCGCATCCTGGGGCTGTAGTGGGTCCCAAGGGTTGGGCTGTTCGCCCATTAAAGCGGTACGCGAGCTGGGTTCAGAACGTCGTGAGACAGTTCGGTCCCTATCTGCCGTGGGCGTTGGAGAATTGAGAGGATCTGCCCCTAGTACGAGAGGACCGGGGTGGACGTACCTCTGGTGGACCTGTTGTTACGCCAGTAGCATAGCAGGGTAGCTAAGTACGGACGGGATAACCGCTGAAAGCATCTAAGCGGGAAACCTCCCTCGAGACCAGTTCTCCCTTGAGAGCCGTGGAAGACCACCACGTTGATAGGCCGGGTGTGGAAGCGCAGCAATGCGTGTAGCTAACCGGTACTAATTGCTCGATAGGCTTTAGATTTTTTCCATACGTATGGATAAGTATGTGAGCGTAAATGCAAAAGCATTTATCGTGAAATACATAATCTGAAAACCAGCTTAATTAAGACGAATACCTGATATTCGGAATTAACGCCCGCTGGAAAATTTTAATGACAGGAGCGTTTAGTTGATAGACGTTCCGCACTCGCGACATTCTACTAGAATGCGCTCGCGACATTCTACTAGAATGCGCTTAGGTGCTGTCGCACTTTTAAGGAAAAGTGCTTTTCTGCCAGTAAATCACAACACTATGCAAATACACCCGTATTCGCGTCTTGTTGTGATACGAAACTTGTATAATCGATTGGATCGCGTGTTCGATAGGAGTGTTGATCTGTGGCACGCTTTTCTTTGAAAAGCGTTCGACGGTTGATAGTCTTATTAAGAACGCGCGTTACCAGACGCTTTTCTATGAAAAGCGTTTGCGTTTTGTCTTTTGACGATCTGGTGGTTATGGCAAGGGTGAACCACCCGATCCCATCCCGAACTCGGACGTGAAACCCCTTAGCGCCGATGGTACTGCATCTTAAGGTGTGGGAGAGTAGGTCGCTGCCAGATCTTCAAAAGACAAGACGCTGCAATTCTCAAAAAGAATTGGTCGCAAAGTTAAAAAATTGGAAACAGTCAAAAACCTGAACACAATCAAATGGCCCTCCCTTGAAGGTCATAACAAAAACTTAAACGTCCCGTCCGGGGCGTTTTGGTGTATCTGGCCCAAAACGCTAAACCGGGCCACTGAATTGGAGCAATTCCAGCGGAATTACTTCTGACAAACGAACGGCCTGGCATTCCTTCGGAATACCCACGGCAGACTGGAGATAATTCCTGCGGAATTACTCCCTCTCGCATTCCTTCGGAATGCTTATGGTTCTATCATGACAATGATCTTTGATCATTGTGGAGATTTATAACCGTGCCTGCGCATTCCTTCGGAATGCTTAACGGCACTATAGAGTAATTCCAAAGGAATTACTCCCTAACGCGGGGTGGAGCAGCCCGGTAGCTCGTCAGGCTCATAACCTGAAGGTCGTAGGTTCAAATCCTACCCCCGCAACCATCTTAACTTGCGATGCAAGATCCGCCGTTCCCAGTAAACCGGGAGCGGCTTTTTTGTTTTTGATTGCTGCCGCATTCACGTCCAGCCATGCGCCGCGCTCGGGGCTTCCAAGGGCCAGTATATGCGCATTCCGATGAAAGCGGCCACTTGTTCCGATCCAAAGCGGCCACTTATGCCGAGGCTCGGTTTGGCCGACGTGATCGACGCCGTTGGGGGAATTGTTAATGTCATTTTTGTAGATCGGCATGCAAAAGTGACTCCCTAATCGGCGATATCGGCATTCAATTTTGACCCCTTTGTATTGTTGTGCAAGCAGCCTGACATTTGAACCAGAGTGTCGAGGCGATATTGGGGATGATCGTTGTCGAATCGATTGCGAAGGTAAGGCGAGATTATATTGTTCATACTCCGGCGTTGATGACGGTAAACAACTCAGTCTCCTGTTCTCGTCCGTGAAGTCGCACCGGTCCTTTGGCGTTGACTTTAAATTCAGGTGGCATCGTGACCTGACTCAATAGTTCGCCGGAGATTAGAAGCGGGCAGTTAAACGTTTTGCATTGTTGTTCAATCCGAGCCGCCATGTTGACCGTGTCGCCGAAATAAGAAATTTCCTGTTTCTGATCCCCGCACTGGCCGATCACAACGGGGCCCCCATGCAGTCCAATCCGAAACCCGGGGACAGCGCCAAATTCTTGTTGATATTTTTCAGCGCGACTTTTGACGAAATGGGCAATCGCAAAACTACATTTGACTGCCCGTAAATTCTCTACACCGCTTTTCAACGGCCAAGTGACGACAACTTGATCGCCAACATATCGATGAATTTCACCACCATGTTCGATAATTGGCTCGGTAATATCGAAAAAGAATTTGGTAATCATGGAATACACACCGATGTCGCCAAGCCTTTCGGCCAAAGCCGTAGATCCCTTCATGTCCAGGAACATGAAGATCGTGTCCTGGCTGACGGGACGATGATATTTACCGAGCACAAAATTGATCAAATTCCGACCGCCGATGATGCGGACAACCTGTAGAACAGTTTGAAAAATGATGGTCATCAAAAAAACAATCGATAGCGTGCGATAGAAGATGGGTTCCCTTAAAAAAACCAGGTCCCATGTGTCGTGCAGGAAGCCGCGGCTGAAGACCGCTAATAAAAAAACGATAACCACAAGAATCAGGGATTTTACAATGATTGCGACGAGGAAATGCAGCCGCCGGATTGCGATACCATGTTGACTGGGAATCCAGAACAATTCGAAGGACCAGACCAATGTGCCACCAATACACCAAATAATCCCGCTATGCAGTACCCCCTGCCTCACAGACGGCTCGGCCAAGTTGGGGAATATATAGGCCTCCAGTGCGCCAGAAACCGTCGAAAAAGAGACCAGGATCAAAAACATCTGAATGCGGGAAATCGTCAATTGCGACATCTGTCTACCTCTATATGACATAATTTCGTAACCATCGACAGATTACGGGACACACAGATTGTTGGCTAGCGTACAAAAAGCACAACGTTAGCACTCAGCAAAAGCCTTTTGAAGCTATGTAAGAGCGTTTCCTTTGGGGAATAACTGATTGTTTTCATTGGTCTGAAATCACTTCCGCTAAGACAAACCTAACGGATATTACGCGGCGCGAAGGCAGACCCGGACCGGAGAAGTTGAGGAAGGCTTTAATCCCGCCGCCGCAACTAAAATTGATAGGGTCCAACCCGGAGACACAGGTAACAGACCGTATCTCTGACATAGGAAAACCGTAGGTCGAGACTGCTTGCCGGCTCGGTTCACGACAGCCCGGCTTCTGTGTCGGGGGGACCATACCGCAAGAATATTTTAAACACCAAAAACCCCTGTGATATAATGGGGATAGGGACACAGAAAAAACGATTGTATCTCAGGTGTTGGGTTTTCCGCTACCGTGTTACCATCAAGTGAGGATATTGCGTTGTGGGAAAAACCCAGTGATGAACAACGCCAAGCGCTTATCGCGCACAATGAACAATCGGCATTTGAAAGCGGCATTGCGGAAAAATGGTCATTCCGATCCAAAGCGGCCACTGATTCCGATTTAATCCGGCCCTTTATTGTCGGCCTGTGATCGACCTCGTTGGGTGATCTTTTAAGGGTTATGGTTTTGCCCTTTGCCAGCGCTTCGGTAGTGTCCAGAAGCAAAATCACGGATTTGGTGTTCGGGCATTTTGTTCTGAACCGCGATAAGTTACGGGCCCATTAAAGACATCTATAATTACCTTGCAATTAATTAGTATATTAAATACATCTTAAAGACTGATCTTGTAACAATCCAAAAGAGGTGGCGATGCAGCTCACGCGTTATACCGACTACGCGCTCCGAACCTTGATTTATCTTGGCGTTAATGACGGCAGGAATTGCACCATTCCTGAAATCGCCGATCGGTATCATATTTCCCGCAACCACCTGATGAAAATTGTTCATCAATTGGGCAAAGCCGGACTGATTGATACCGTACGGGGGCGCGGTGGCGGGATGACGCTGGGCCGGGCACCGGAAGAATTGACCGTCGGCGAAGTTGTCCGCCTTACAGAAGACAACCTGAATATAGCCGAATGCTTTGATCCGCTCACCAACCAGTGCCAGATTACCGCCGCCTGTGTATTAAGTTCCGCCTTGGCCCGTTCCCTGGCGGCCTTTTTGGCCGAACTCGATAAGGTAACACTTGCCGAGATCATCAAACCTGAAAAAGCCCTGGCGACGCTGCTCGGCCTGGACGGTGCCACCACGGACAGGTTACCTAGATAATATCATCCGCACATATGGATTTTATGATTTACGGTTAAGGATTATGAGTTTGGTGAGGAATTGGAGAAGTCAAAAAGCGACAGAAAGGATGTTTCTGGATGCGTCTTTCAACTTGCTTTTCGGCGGTTTTGGCAATAAATATTGCGATATTTATTTTATTGCAATATGCCTTCCTGAAATATTCCCTTTCATAATACGTGTAAGTGATGATCAAAAAAACACCACCAGCCAAGTATGAAGATCTGACGCGGGTTATTCACGACACCTATGATCGGTTGAGCAAAAGCCATAAAAAGATCGCGCTGTTCCTCACACAAAACCCCAATGGCATTGCTGTCGAATCCGTCAATTCCCTGTCAAAAAAATGCGGCGTGCATGCGTCGAGTTTTGTGCGGTTTGCGCAATTGCTGGGATATAGCGGGTTCAAGGAAATGCAGATCGTGTTCCGAACCCGATTTGCATTGGCGGCACCCGGTTTCGAGGCCCGCATTGAAGCCCTCAGGTCCGATCTTGCAACAACCCGGCATCGCGGCGCTCACGGTTATCTGGCCGATTTGGTGGTCCGCGACATTACCGCGCTCGAAGACCTGCTGGTCAATGTCACCGAAGACCTCTTGGAATCGGCGATTGATCATCTGGAGCGGGCGCATACGATTTACCTGGTTGGCCAATTGAGATCTTCACCGGTTGTTGATCTGTTGCGTTATCTGCTGACGATGCTGGGCAAACCGACGGTTTTACTTGATCCTGGTGGTGGCCTAGCGACGCACATGGCGGACCTGATCCAGCCGGAGGATGTGTTGTTCGCCGTTTCATTCCGGTTTTACGCAACTGAAGTTGTCAATATTACAGAAAATGTTGCGGCCCGGGGCGTGCCAATCATTGGCATCTCCGACAGTACCCTTTCGCCCCTCGCCAAATCGGCAACCGTGCTATTTGCCGTACCGGAGCACGAATATTCGTTTTCACGCACCCTGGCAGCACCCATGTGCCTGGCCCAGGCCCTGATGACGGCCCTGGCGGCGCGGTTGCAAAAAACCGATAAACCAACCCTGCAGAAACCAGCCTCACCCCAGCCATAAAATAATAATCAGCGTGACGGCGCGCCGCTCTTAAAACCAACACAAGGCGAGGACGGTGCGACCGGACAATGGTTCCCGTGCTGGCGACCTCATTTACGCCAGGGCATTAAAACTGTCACCCAGGGCCTCAACCAGTAAATCGATTTCGTCGGTTTTGGAAATGAACGGCAGACCTAACTGGATCGTGTCGCCGCCATAACGCACGTAAAATCCCTTTTTCCACATGTCCATGGCGACCTGATAGGGCCTGAGTGCCGGTTCGCCCGGGGCCGCTTCGACGGAAAACCCGGCAGCAAATCCAAAGTTACGAATATCCGATATGTATTTCCGGCCCTTGAGGGAATGCACGGCATCTTCAAAATATCCGGACATTTGTTTGACCCGTTGAATCAACCCACTCGATTGTAAAACCCCAAGGGCCGCCAGCCCGGCGGCACAGGCGACCGGATGCCCCGAATAGGTATATCCGTGCGGGATCTCCATCATGTATTCCGGCCCACCGGTTTCCATGAAGGTTTCGTAGATGTCCTGGCGGGCGACGACAGCGCCCATGGGAACAACGCCGTTGGTCAGTTGTTTGGCGATGTTCATCAGGTCAGGAACCACGCCAAAGGCCGCAGCCCCAGTGTTTGCCCCCATTCGACCAAACCCGCAGATCACCTCGTCAAAGATCAGGAGAATATTGTGGTCATCGCAAATTTTGCGCAGGCGTTGCAGATAATTTTCTGGCGGCGGCAAAACGCCGGCCGATCCGGCCAGCGGTTCAATGATCACTGCGGCAATGTTAGAGGCATCGTGCAGGGCAATTAATTCCAACAGATCGTCCGCCCGTTCGGCGCCGGTCGCGGGCAGCCCGCGGGTAAACGCGTTGCCGGGAATAACCGTGTGCGGCAAATGATCGGCGGCGACCCCATCGCCAAACAACGCCCGGTTTGCGCCGATACCGCCTAAGGAAAAACCACCGAAGTTGACCCCGTGATAGCCCTTGATACGACCGATTAATTTGGTTTTTGTCGGCAGTCCCTTTTTGCGCCAATAGGCACGGGCAATTTTCAGGGAGGTGTCGGCCGCCTCCGAACCCGAGTTGGTAAAAAATACCCGGTTTAATCCGTCGGGCATGAACTCGGTGACTTTCTCGGCCAACTGAAAGGCCTTGGGGTGGCCGTACTGGAAGGCCGGTGCATAATCCAACTGTTGCACCTGATGAGAAATTGCTTCGGAAATTTCCGGCACGCCATGACCAAGGCCACAACACCAAAGGCCGCTCAGTCCGTCAAAAATCTGACGCCCCTGGTCGTCGGTTAAATAGGCACCCTTGGCGGCAGTGATGATCCTCGGGTCTTTTTTGAATTGCCGGTTCGCCGTGTAGGGCATCCAAAAACTGTCGAGTTGATTCTGAGTTAAAGCGGTGTCTGAATGGGTCATTTTTTTGCTCCCTGATAAACCTGACCGTGTTATCCCATTAATTGCCATAAAGATTAAAGCGGACAGGCCAATTGCAAAACCACTTTATTGTGAACGATTGGAACCGGCAACTTCGGGCCCTATTGAATAGTAACCAGGGTAATGCCGGATTCCTGAATGAGGATCTGGGAGACGTCGAAGCTGTGGTCAAGGGCGCCATCGCTTGTTGGTTTGGCCGGGCAGCAGATTTTGCCGATCCCACTTTGGATGATTGCCCGGGCACAATCGGCGCACGGAAATCGATTTACATAAATTGTACAATCCGTAAGCACGACGCCATACCGGGCGGCATTATAGATGGCATTTCGTTCAGCGTGTTCGAACCAGAAAAATTTTTCACCACTTGCCCGATCAAAACGTGTGTCAACGTCAGCCCGGATGCCGCGGGGCAATCCGTTATATCCGGTCGAGCGGATCTCGCGGCCGGGGCCAATGATCACTGCGCCAACCTTAAAATCCCGATCTTCCGTCCACTGGGAAATATGGTTGCACAGGGCCATAAACCGATCATCCCATTTTTTTTGTTTGCTGGTATCAGCCATCAATTTTGCCCTCTGGATCTAAAGGTCAGCAACGGTTTTAATTGCCGTTGCGCGGTTTGCCCTGGTCGGTTTTATGGCCTTCGATTGGACCAAGACGGACCTTGTGAAGCGGTTATTTTTTCGTATGAGCGGCGACAACCGGGTGATCGATCTTAGTTGTGTTGGACGAATCCCAACCGCCAGGGGTGCCCAAACCGGCTACACTCTGTTCAAAATATTCTCGGTTCACCTGAACATAAATTTGTTCCTCCGGGGCGACTTCATCGTCGTAGCGAATGGCATCGACCGGGCATATGCTTTCGCAGATACCACATTCAACACATTCGACCGGGTGAATGTAAAACATGCGTCCCCCCTCATAAATGCAATCGACCGGGCAGACCTCGGTGCATCGGCCGTCCTTTATGTCTATGCATTCACTTGTGATGATGAGGGCCACGGTTTAGCTCCTGGTCGTGGGGTCATATACCTATGGAGATCATATACCAATTGTACTTCTGTGACACATGACTAGCGACCTTTCCATTGGGGTGGACGTTTTTCCCTAAACGCCATCACACCTTCGTTGCCGTCTTCGGATTCCAGTGCGGCGATCAATTCGGGATGTTTTAGGGAACTCGCTTCCATTGGCGACAAATGGGCGGTTTGCCGGATGGTCTGTTTAATGGCTTTGATACTCAAAGGTGCGCAGGAAACAATATCGCTTACCCACCTGTCAACTTCCTGATCCAAATCCTCGGCCGCAACAACGGCGTTTACCAATCCATAAGCAGCCGCTTCCCGGCTCGACATCCGGCGCCCGGTCATCATCAGTCCGGCGGCGATGTTCTGCGGGATGAGGCGTTGCAGCATGACCATGCCGCCGGCCAGCGGCAGCCGCCCGACGGTTGCTTCGGGCAAGGCAAACTTGGCATCTTCGCAGGCGATCACAATATCGCAACCCAGCACCATTTCCATGCCGCCACCCAAGGCCAGTCCGTTAACTCGGGCGATTACCGGAATGTTTAAACTGCGACGCATGGCAATGCCGCCAAAGCCGTTTTCGCTAAGCGACGCCCAATAATCCAAACCGGTTTTTTCGGTATCGGATTTTAAATCGGCACCTGTGCAAAAGGCGCGGTCGCCAGCCCCGGTCAGGACCACACAACGGACACTTTGGTCGGCTTCGATGGTGCGCCAAATTCGTTCAAGTTCAATCTCAGTTGCCGCGTCAACGGCATTCATTCGATCGGGGCGATCAATGGTGACCCGGGCAACACCGGCTTCCAAGGTAAAAACAACACTCATACCGCCGTCCTTTCCGCTTGTCGGCTGGCCAGGTTAAATTCGCGGACAATTTCGTCCGTATGTTGTCCGAGCCGAGGCGGCGTGTGCCGGACGTTTAGGGGCGCGTCGCTTAGGTGAACGGGGGACCCGACCAGGGTCATTTCGCCAAGAATGGGATGCTCGATATCGACCAACATATCGTTGATCGCGGTTTGCGGGTCGGCCAGGGCTTCGCCGAGCGAGCGAACCGGCGCGCACAGCAGATCCCTTTCTTCTAATCTGCCGATCCAGTGTTGCGTCGAATTGGTTGCAAAATTATCCCGGAACAAAGTCTGCAGGAACTTTTTGTTCTGCCGTTGCGACGCCAAATCCGGGTACTGACCTGACAGGTCCTCGATGGCCAATGCCATACATATGTCCTGCAGGGGATTGGCTTTAAAGGCGCCGACGACCACCACTGCACCATCGGTCGTCTCAAAGACCCCGGTTAGGGGCATGGCTGCCCAGTTTAATACCGTGCGATGTTTGCTCCACTGGGCGGCTTCCTGCATTTGCATGGCGATCATCGAATCATACAGGGAAACGCTAACCTTTTGCCCGACGCCGGAATTCGCCCGGGCCAGCAAGGCGGCCATTACGCCCTGCACCAGATGCATGCCGGCGGTATAATCACAAAGGGTCGTTGGATATATCGATTTGGGTATGGACGGATCCGAGGTTTTTTCCATGACGCCACTCATCGCCTGGGCCAAAACATCCTGACCGCCCTTATGGGCGTAGGGACCGGTTTCTCCAAAACCGGTGCCAGACGCACAGATGATACGCGGATTTATTTTGCTCAGATCGGCGTAGCCAAACCCCAGGCGATCCATGACCCCGGCGCGAAAATTATCAATAACCACGTCCGACACCTTGACCAGATCAAATACCATTTGCCGACCGACCTCAGATTTTGTGTCAATTTCGATGGATCTTTTGTTGCGGTTGAGCGAGGAAAAGACGGCGTTATTCATGGCTTCTTCGGAAGCTTCGCCAAAAAAATTGCGCGACAGATCACCGGTATCGGGTCGTTCCACTTTGATGACATCGGCACCGAAGTCGGCCAGCACCTGCGTCGCACAGGGGCCAAGCATGACTTGCGTGAAATCGAGAATACGGATGCCGTCGAGCGGCATGTTATTTTGCTGCGTCATTATTCTACCCTTACGATGCCAGAGATTCTTCAACCAGTGCATTGGAAGAGGGAATGTCACCCGGATCCGCACCTTGGGCACGCATTTGTTTTTGAATTTGTGAAACGTCGACATCGCGCAATGCCGAACCGCTGCTCAACGCCAGGGAAACGGCGATGCCTGCGGCCTCACCTTGAGACATACAGGGTGGAATTTCCCGTGACAGTTTTTGCGCTTCACTTTCGACGGAATAATGGCGACCGGCGACAATCAGATTGTCCAGGCTGGTCGGAAGCAGGGCCCGATAGGGCGTGTAATAATCCCGCCCGCGACAAACACTGTCGGCAAAATGCCGTCGGCTTTTTACGTCATCCTTGGTTACAACATATTCACCCCGCAGCAGGCGGGTCTGGCGAATACCCATCTGTTCGGCGGCCCCAAGCATTTTGGCGTTTTCGAACCCGGGGATGTTTTTACGGGCAAAGGCCAACAGGTTGGCCATTCGTTCGCGGCCTTCATATTCTGCTGCAACCATGCCCTCCGGCGACAATCCATCGTAACCCGTCATATGGGGACAATTGCACCAGACGACGCCGGGCAGGGGGGTTTTTAACCACCACATACCCCAGGCACCGCCAATGACCCGCCGCGCCTGACGATCAAGAAGTTTATATTCATCGGGATGACTGTACTCAAAAGCCTCGGCTTTGGCGGTATCAACGTCTGACAAACGGAAGACCGTTGTCACAATATACTGGCCGAGGACAAAAGATGCGCCGGCCGATGCCGCTAGGTCCAGATCGCCTGTGGCATCGATAACCATATCGGCCTTGATGGCCTGACGTCCAAGTTTGGTTTGGCAAATCACCCCGGTCACTTTACCGTCCTCAACAATCGCTTCTGAAAACCAACTGTGGAGGCGAAGGTTGACGCCGGCGTCGCGTACCAGATCAAGGCTAACCCGTTTCCAGGCGTCGGGATCAAAAGCCACAGCATGTAAAATCGGTTGCGGCATTCCCGTTTCATGGAAATTGATGCAGCCCCAGCGCGACCATTTTTTCCACATTTCCCAGTTGCGCTGGCAATCTTCCGGCGGCGGATAGACGGCGCCATCGATACGCTCCAGGCGCTCGACAAATTCGCTGACGATCCCCGTTGTAACGATTTCCGAACCCTGGTTGACCATATCATCGAGGACAAGAACCATACCACCAGACGCCATGCCGCCCAAATGGTGGTAGCGCTCGAGAAGGGTCACGGAACAGCCATTTCTGGCGGCCGATACGGCTGCCGACAAGCCTGCCGGTCCGGCCCCCACAACAACCACATCGGTCTGCGCGACAACGGGGATTTGCTGTGCCTCGGTGGTCACAAATTCAGTTATATTTTCAGACATTTAATGGTTCCTTATCTGCAAGCGCCGGTCGATTTGCCAGGCGTTGTCGGTTTTTCGGCCCAAATGGAATTACCATCGGACAATCAGTTTTTCGGCGATGGAGACCGCGGCAAACATGAACACCGACAGGCCCGATGACATGAACACGGTGGCATAAAGCAAAGGCGCGCGGAAATTGAATGTGGAATCAATGATCAAGGCACCCAGTCCCACATCGGCCCCGACCCACTCGCCGACGATGGCACCGATGACGCAGGTTGTCGCGGCGATCTTTAAGGCCGAGAACAGGAAGGGAAGTGAGGACGGCAATCGGATTTTCCAGAATATTTCGGCCTTGGACGCCGACAGGATACGCGCCAGTTCCAGCGATTGTGTACTGACGGACTGCAGCCCACGGACCATGTTGACCAGGGTCGGGAAAAAACAAATCAAACCGGCAATGACCACTTTTGCCGTCAGCCCGGCACCAAAAATCAAAACCAGTATGGGCGCTATTGCCAAGATAGGGATGGTATTGATGAACACGGCCAGCGGGAAAAAAGCCTTTTCAACGGTCCGGCTGTGGACAAAGGCGACGGCGATCAAGACGGCCGCTAAATTACCGGCAAAAAACCCAAACACACTTTCATAAAGGGTCGGCCAGAAGTTTTTTATCAGGGTCGGCCACTTTGCCACAAAGGCGTCAGCCACGTCGCTAGGTGCCGGCGCAATGTATATGGGAACGCTGAAAACCCGGACGCCAACCTGCCAAAGGATTAATAACAATATAAGGGTTGCAACAGGAACGGCAACCGCATCCCAGTTGGGGAACCGTTGCGCCAAGGCGGTTTCTGATTTGTGTACGCCGGGGGTCTCGGCACCGGATGCATTTGGCATCAGCATGTCTCCAGCAGTTGACGCAAATAGGCCGTGTGGCGGGTAAATTCCTGAGTGTCGCGCAGTTTTATTTCGCGCGGATAGGGTAGATTAATTTCGACCTTTTCTTTCAGGCGGCCGGGATGGGCCTGCAGCATCAGGACGTTCTGGCCGAGGAATACGGCTTCGGGGATGGAATGGGTGACAAATAAAATTGTCACCCCGGTATCTTGCCAAATCCGCAGCAGTTGCAGATTGAGATGGTCGCGCGTCATCTCGTCGAGCGCACCGAAGGGTTCGTCCATTAAAAGCAATCTTGGTTTGCAAACCAATGCCCGGGCAATGGCAACCCGTTGCCGCATGCCGCCTGAAAGTTCGTGTGGCATGGCCTGTTCACGACCCTTCAGACCGACCAGGTCCAGAAGTTCCATGGGCGTATAGTCGCTGGTTGGAAATTTGACGCCACCTTTGCGGCCAACTTCCAGGGGCAATTCAACATTTTGCAATGCCGTTCGCCATGCCAACAGGGCGGCGTCCTGGAATACGAATGAAAACTCTCGGTGCAACCGCGCTTCTTTCGTTGAATTACCGAAAATGTTCACGTCGCCTGAAGCGGCCGGGACGAGGTCGGAAACCAACCGTAACAAGGTCGATTTTCCGCATCCGGAAGGTCCCAAAATTGTGTAAAAGGACCCGGCTTCAATTTCGAGTGAAATGTCTTCAATGGCCGTAAAGTCGCCAAACTTTACCGACGCATTGCGGATCGAGGCGGCAACCGGAAGCGTTCCGGTTGCCGTTGTATCAATTTTATGTGCCGCGTCCATAGCCTCAACCGTACTTCGGACGATCGGCGGCAGTGTTTTGAAGAACTGTAAAGTCCACCAAATCGTCAAGTTTAGGGGCACCGCCTTCGAATTGGCCCAGGTTGTCATAGGCCGAAATCTGGGCTTGCCAATTTTCGCGGGTCATGGTTCCCCAGCCGTTTTTAGCCGTATTGGCGTTAAAGGAAAAAGCAGTGATCAGGCCAACGGCCTTCATTTCCGATTTCAAATCAAGATTGGGGTAACGCTCAACCAAATATTCAACGGCCTTTTCCGGATTGTCATGAACCCAACCCCAACCCTTGGCGGAAACCCGGATAATGTCCTCAACCTTGCTTCGATGTTCGGCAAGGGTCTCGTCGGTCACATAAAAGGGATTGGCGTAAAGTTGAATGCCCGCATCCCACAGGCTCATGTCGACCCGTTTGTCGCCGAGAATGGAGAGGGCATTTATATTTGTGTTCCAGCCGGTCATCACATCAACCTGTCCAGTCATCAGCGCCCCCATATCACCGCCCATCACCGAGACCTCAACTTGGTCTTCCGAAATGCCGTTTTTGGCGAGCAGGGCTCTTAATAGGATACGTGCCGTGCCCTGGGTCGCGACTTTTTTGCCGATCAGATCCTTCGGGGAGCGGACGGGATTGTCCGTTAACGAGAAATAGGTGAACGGATGCTGCTGGTAACCGGCGGCAATGCATTTGATAGGGATCCCGGCAGCGCGTGCCAGCATCAACGAAGGGCTCGATGAGATTGACCCCAGATTTGCCCGACCGGAAGCGACGGAAGCGACACCATCGATGTTTGGTCCGCCAGCGACAATATTCAGGGATAATCCGGCGTCCTTGTAAAACCCGAGTTTGTCGGCGGCGACTTCTCCCAAAATCCCGTTCGACGCCAGCCAGCCCAGTTGCATGGTTACGTCAAAGGTGCCGGCGGCGCGGGCCGGATCAATGGTGATCAAAGAACCGGTGATGGCGGCTCCGCCAACGGCACCCATTCCCTTGAGAAAGCGGCGGCGATTTATTCCATATTCAATAGATTTAGACATTGTGATCCTCCGAGTGTTGATCTTTTCAGACAATGAGGTGTTTAAAATAGCGTTTTTATCTTCTGCCTCCTGCCATTGCATTGACAATAGACCGGGGTGATGTGAGACTCATAGGTTCAAATTTGCTCAACAGTGATGCGAATTTAGCACCACCCGAAATTGGCGGGCCCATGCATTCGGTTTTTCTGAAATATCTGGACGAAGTTGCCCGGCAAAAATCCATCCGAAAAGCGGCCAAGGTTCTCAATGTCTCGTCGACATCGGTCAATCGCAATATCATCAATACGGAGGATCGGCTTGGTATTAAACTTTTTGACCGGACGCCAGAGGGCGTTGAACTGACGTCAGCCGGTAAAATCGTTTTGGAGCATTGTCGCAAAACCCTTTACGATTTTAACCAGGTCAAAACGATCATAGACGATATCAGGGACCTGAGATCCGGGCATTTGAACATTCAAACGGTGGATTCCATCACCTTTAGTGTATTGCCGCGTATCCTCGAAGAATTTAGCAGCAACTACCCGGGAATTTCCCTATCGATCAGGACCTTGCAGCCGGAAATGATATCCGAATCCGTTGCCTCGGACGAAACCGAAATCGGCTTTAATTTTACCAAGGATCTGCATCCCGGCGTGCGTGTTGTGACGGAAAAACCGGCCCCGTTCGGGGTGATTTTGCGCCCCGATCATCCCCTTGCCGAACGCCGTTCGGTTGGCGTTGACGACATTGAAGGATATCCGTTTGTTCGTACTTTGGATGCCAGAGGGCGGAATTCAATTCTCGATCGGGAAATTGACTCGGTTGCCGTATCCCTGCGCACCCATATGTTTACCAACGCTTTGACCGTCGCCAAACAGGCAATTATTGCCAACCAGGTCATTGGTATTTACACCAAAATTGGCTTCCTCGAGGAAATTGAAAGAGGCGATCTGACCTTTGTCCCGTTGTCGGTTAAACCTTTGACCGAATATAAAATCGGCATCATCGTTTCGGCAACGTCCAGCATAGACCCCGTCAAACATTTGTTTATCACGTCGGCCGAGCGGGTTTTGCAAAATCTAAATTTCGATTCTTAGGGTCAGGACCCATTAATTCGAGTATTTAAATGGTTACCCGGTGCGGGTCGTGACGCCATGCCCACCTATAGGGAAAGCGGTTGCTCAGGGGTTGGCGATGCCGATTCCGACCCGCCCCATACGGATTGGTCAAAATTAACAACGGCTCCGGTCATCATTCCGGAATCGCCGGACGCCATAAAAGTTACCGACCGGGCCACTTCTTCGGGTGCCACCAGGCGACCGAAGGGTTGTTCGGCGGCGGCTTTTTCCAGCCAGTCGTCGGCAGCGCCATGGTATTCCCGTTGAATTCGGTCTTCACCTTCCGACGCCATCCAGCCGATATTTAATTGATTGACCCGAATTCGATTGCGCAGCAAGGCAAAGGCGGTGTTTCGTGTGAGGGTTGCAAGAGCCCCCTTCGATGCACAATAGGCGGCGATAAACGGCTGCCCGGTCAACGCCGAGGCAGATCCAATGTTAACCATCGATCCCTCTACCCCATCGCGGATCATCATTTTGGTCGCCTCCTGCATTAAAAAGAACGGGCCGCGTACGTTGACGGCAAACATCCTGTCGAAAAGCTCTTCCGAAGTGTCGACGATATTACCGCGGTCAGTAATCGCTGCCGCGTTGACAAGAATATCCAGTCGGCCGAAATGGCGATCAGCGGCTTTGATCACGGCCCGGCAATCGGCCACTTTGCCAAGATCGGCGGCGACAAAATGCACGGGGCACCCCAGGTCCGCGTGAATTGCAGCGGCGACCGCCTGTCCTTTGGTTTCATTGCGGCCACAGGTGACAATGCCGGCCGCACCGGCGTCAGCGAACGTGCGGGCGATGGTCGCCCCCAGGCCCTGTGTGCCACCAGTGACAACTGCAAATTTGCCATCAATTCGATTCATTTATTTGTCCTCAATCTGGTAACCCGTTGCCCGCAGGGCGTCGTACATCGCCTTAAAACCAATTTTGGCATAGGCGTCGGGCGGCGCTTTAATGGGGTCCTGTTCGGCTTCGACCACAAACCAACCCTCATATCCCGTCTCGGCGAGCTTTTTGACGATGGTTTTGAAGTCGATAAACCCATCGCCAGGCACCGTAAATACCCCTTCAAGCACGGCGTCGAGGAAACTTTGATGGGTACGGTCAAGCCCTGCCATGACGTCCGGGCGGATGTCTTTGGCGTGCACATGAATGATCCGTGAGCCATGTTTTTCAATCACTGCCAATGGATCACCTCCGGCAAAAACCATATGCCCGGCGTCCAATAACAAATGCACGGCTTCGCCCGTGTGGGCCATCAACAGATCCAGATCCCGCTCCGTTTCAATGGCGGTTCCCATGTGGTGATGAAAGGCCAGGGGCATGCCTTCGTCGGAACAGTAGGTGGCGAATTCCGTCAGACGTTTGGCATAACTTTTTATTTGATCTTCGCTGAGAGTACGGCGTGAGCCGAGGGGGGCGCTCCGCACATTTTGAATGGTGCCCGCCGTTTCCCCATAAACGATGCAGGGCGCTCCCAGCGCCCTAAATAAAACGAGTTGGTCGTGCACCCTTTTTATTTCTGAAGTAACATCGTTGTCGAGCATGGTGCCAGAGAACCAGCCGGAGGCCAGTTGCAGGCCATACTGATCAAGGGCGGCGCGCAATTCGGCAACCGTTGTCGGAAATTTTCCACCGGTTTCCACACCCAGAAAACCGGCAGCCTTTGCTTCGCTCAAACAGGTTTCAAGCGATGTTTCGCCGCCGAGCTCCGGAAGGTCATCATTTGACCAGGCGATGGGGGCGATTCCCAGTTTTGCTTTCATGTGTCAGACTCCAATTCGTTGTTTTGCGCGTATCACATCATGGTCCTTGCGGGCCGCATTGACAGCAGTGCGTTCGCTCACCTGGGGAACACCCACATCCCAGTCCGCATCCCCCGGTACCCAGGCAAAACCGTCGGAAGTGATGGTGATGACCGTCGTTCGGTCCGTGGTTTTAGCCCAATCCATTGCCGCTTCAAAATCGCCTAAACTTTCCACATGGCGGGCGAGGGCCCCCATGGCCTCCGCATGTTTGGCGTAATCTACGGAAAACGGATCCTTGACACGGCAATCCTTGATCAGGTTATTAAACGACGCGCCGCCCTTAAAATTTTGCAAGCGATTAATAATCGCAAATCCGCCATTATCGCAAACAATAACAATCATTTTATGGCCGCTCAGTACCGACGAATAAATGTCGGAATTCATCATCATATAAGAGCCGTCGCCGACCATGACGATGGGCGTCCGGGTTGGATCGGCCATGGCGGCACCCCAGCCGCCAGCAAGTTCATATCCCATACAGGAAAAACCAAATTCACAGTCAAAAGTATTTGGTGTTTTAACCCGCCAGCCCTTGGTCAATTCACCGGGTAATCCACCGGCAGCGGTGATAATAAGATCCCTGTCGCCGGCCTTGTCATTGACGATACCAACGATTTGCGCGTAAGTGGGAACCGTCGCGTTGGTGGGTTTTTGGTGTTCATCCAAAAGCTGGTTCCATTTGGCAATCGCGTCGACACCCTTTGCTGTCCAGGCTTCGTCGGCCTTCCAGTCGCCAAGGCCCGCGTCCAGTTCGGTAATTGTTTCCAGGGCATCACCAACAACCGATAGGGCGCGATGTTTGGTTGCGTCCCAACGGGCGGCATTGACGGAGACGAAATGGGCATCAGCGGAAAAACCGGTCCACGACCCGGTCGTAAAATCTTGCAGGCGGGTGCCGATGGCCAGAATGACATCTGCCGCTGCCGCCATGGCATTGGCGGAACTGGAACCGATGACGCCAATCGGGCCCACATGGGCCGGATGGGAGTGGATGACGGTGCCCTTACCGGCGATGGTTTCCGCCAAGGGAATACCGCGCTCCTGGGCAAACGCCGCCAGTTGCTCTTCGGCCAGGGAATACCGGACGCCGCCGCCGGCAATGATCAGCGGTCGCTCCGCAGTCCGCAATTTATCGATCGCTTCCTGCACCTGGCGGCGGTCCGGGCGTGGACGCGGAATGGTATGTATCCGAGGCTCGAAAAATCGGACCGGATAGTCAAAGGCAATTTCCTGGGTGTCCTGGCACAGGCCGATAAAGGCCGGGCCGCAATCGGCGGGATCAAGCATCGACGCGATCGCCTGCGGCAGCGACGAAATGATTTGTTCTGGATGGGTGATTCGGTCCCAATAACGGCAAACCGCCTTAAATCCGTCATTGACGGAAATGGTTGGATTGCCAAAATGTTCGACCTGCTGGAGGACCGGATCGGGACGCCGGTTGGCAAATATATCGCCACTTAACAGCAACACGGGAAGGCGATTGGCATGCGCAACACCGGCGGCGGTTATCATGTTGGTTGCGCCAGGGCCAACCGACGATGTTGCGATCATGATCTGTCGGCGCAATTTGGCTTTGCCATAGGCGATGGCAGCCAGCGCCATGGATTGTTCGTTCTGTCCGCGCCAAGTAGGTAACCGGTCCTGAACAGCTTCCAGGGCTTCGGCCAGGCAGGTTACATTGCCATGGCCAAAGATGCCAAAAACACCGGCAAACAGGGGCACCTGCTGACCGTCAATGACCGTGTGCTGGTTACATAAATAGCGGACCAGCGCTTGTGCCATGGTCAACTTAACCGTTGCGGTAGCCATTTTAGGACCTCCCCCAAGTTTTTATGTGACATCGAAATAATACAATATTTATTGACAACATAATAATTATGCAACAATCATTGCGCAATTAAAAAATATACGGCTGGCAGGTTTAATCGGGTGGCAGATATTTTCAACGCTCAATATCATTAATGGGCGGTTTTTTCTATTGGATAAATCCAATTCCAAGGGCCTGATACATCCATTTGATGTCGACAGGCTGGATGGGCAAAACGGTACCCCGTAACACCGTCGCCGGGACCGCAAACTACCAGGTGGCCCGAACAGGCAGGCGCAAAATATTATGATCAGGAACCCTCTATGAAGGAAGATAATACACGCAGACTGGGTCTCATTGGGTCCGGTTTTATGGGAAAAACACACACATTTGGATTTGCTACGGCGTCGCGGGTGTTTGATATGCCGTTTTCCATTGAGCTCGATTGTATCGCTGACGCAACGCCCGAATTAGCGCAAAAGGCGCGCCGCTTGCTCGGGTTCAAACGGGCTGTCGGCGATTGGCGTGACCTGATTAACGATCCGCAGATCGATATTGTAGATATTACCGCACCCAACGCCTTTCACAAAGATATGGCACTCGCCGCAATCGCTGCTGGTAAACATGTTTATTGTGAAAAACCACTGGCGACAACGGTCGGCGATGCGACTGAAATGGCAAACGCAGCGCAAGCCGCCCAGGTGATTACCCAAGTTGGATTTAATTATCTGGCCAATCCCATGTTGGTGCTCGCGCGCGACATGATCGCGGCGGGGGAGTTAGGTGAAATTCGCAGTTATCGGGGTATTCATGCGGAGGACTATATGGCTGACGAAAAAAACCCCTGGACCTGGCGGCATGACCCCATAGGCGGTGGTGCCCTGGCCGATTTGGGTAGTCACGCCCTGGCGACAGCGGAATTTCTGCTGGGACCGATCGAGCGCGTGCTGGGGGACTGCGCCACCCATATTTCTGAACGCCCCGGGCCGGACGGGGCATCGCGCACTATTGATGTCGACGATGTTGGTCGGGCTTTTTTGCGGTTTGCCAATGGCGCATCGGGCAGTATCGAAGCCAACTGGCTGGCCACCGGTCGCAAGATGCAACACGAATTTGAAATTTATGGGAGCCAGGGTTCCCTGGCTTTCTCCCAGGAACGATTTAACGAACTGCAGTATTATACCAATTTGGATCGCCCTGGGCAGCGGGGGTATCGAACCCTTGTTGCCGGTCCTGAACATGAACCCTATGGGCGGTTTTGTGTGGCGCCCGGTCATCAGTTGGGTTTTAACGATTTGAAAGCGATTGAAATATTCGGCTTTGCCGAAGCGATCGCCGGGTTAAGGCCGGAACCGTTCAATTTTCAAGCAGGTCTGAGAGTACAGGCGCTGGTCGAGGCGATTTTGCACTCGGTGACGGAACAAACCTGGATGGTCAGCAAACCCTAAAGTGTCGAATATTCTTTTACGGCGGTTTCGGCGGTATTTGGATGGGCGAAACCGCTTTACCACAATGATGCTGCCCCTAAGCGACGCTCGCCAAGGCACCGATACCCACAATTCACTTGTGGTATTTTGTCCCGACGGATCAATCCTGCATGTCGGTTACAAATGGAAACCCCAGTTACAAATGAATTCGTCTAATCTTTCGTCAAGTTGGTATCATGACAAAGGCGACCGGGGCAATGGACCGTAATCTCGCATTCAATCATCGACCCATCGATCTCTGCCCTTTAGGTTGTGATCTCCAGTATCTGTACGTCAACGACGGGTTAGCTCAGGTTAACGGAAAGCCGGTCGAAAATCATATTGGTCAAACAATAAACGTTAATATAGCCGAAAATGCATCGTACCTGGGCCCGGCTCTGGGCAACGACATCGATACCGGCGAAACCGTGATAGGCGGGGACGTCACGGCACTGCCGCCGGCCAGAGCGGGGTCACGTGATGTGGACAGCCAGCGCGATGAAAGGGATGGGCACGACATGATCTGTGGTGCCCCTGATTTTATGCGGACCCTGGAACGGGTTGCAAATATTGTTGAGCAAAAAAAGGCGATTGGTGAGGAAACCAATCCGCCGGAAATCCTGGCCGCATTGGGGGCTGAAAAATTTGCAGAATTACTGGAAATGTACGAAATCGGACTGAGTAAACAATGTCGCCATTTGCGCAATGAAATTGCCGCGTTTATGGAAAAACCAGAAAATCATGAATGCCGTGATCGGATTAAGAATCTATTCCATTCCCTTAAAGGCGGCGGCGGCGTGATGGGTTATCATTTGATTACAACGATTGCCACCGATGCCAACGTTCTGTTACAGGGAGATGCCGCCTTGGACGCCGATACCCTACAATTTATCGTAAACAGTTCGGACGCACTTTCCCTGGTGAGTGACAAAAAAATCTCGGGTAGCGGCGGGCAAGCCGGACGCATTTTGTTGGACGCCCTTAAGGCGGTAGCCTGACGACAAAATGCGCCACGCAGCAGGGCCCGTTTTATTCCAGCGACAGCAATTTTTTTGCGTTCCCACACAAGATCAATTGCCGATCGGCATCACTCAGACCGGTGTGCTCCATGACCACGTCGACGGGGCGTTGATAAGACATGTCGAAACAAAAATCGCTGCCCAAAACCACACGATCTGCACCAACCAGACCAATCAGGTAGTCGAGGGCCGGGTGGGAATGGGTAATGGTATCGTAATAAAACCGGCGCAAATAGGTTTCCGGTGCATTTTTCAGGTGTTTGCATTCGTCACGTACGCCCCAACCATGGGTAATGCGCCCAATCAGATAAGGGAAAGTGCCGCCACCATGGGGCAAGACAAAGGTCAGTTCGGGAAACCGGTCCAGCACTTCGCCAAAGATAAGGTGCGAAGCGGCGATCGCAGATTCTGTCGGATTGCCAATAAAGTTTGTCAAATAAAACTTTTTTAACCGAGCCGGGTCAACCACAGCGACGGGATGCAAAAAGATGTGAAATCCCAGGTCCTGAATGGCTTCATATATGGGAAAAAACCGCTCGTCGGAAAGTTCGTTGCCGGCAATTTGTGTTGCCATATAAACCCCACGCATCCCCGGTAGTTTGGCGGCACGCTCAAGCTCCTTAAGTGCGGCCTTGGTATCCATCATCGGCAGCATGGCAAATCCCAAAAACCGGGTGGGATAAGCTTCATGAGCCGTCGCGCAGGCGTCATTGTAGGCAACAGACAATTGTGTCGACAACTGGGTCGACGCCCAATAGACCATGGGTTGGGTAAGCGACAATACATGTATATCCACGCCCTTGTCGTCCATCGACCTGACCCGAGCATCAATATCAAAATAAGTGGCGTCCAACGCCGGCGTTTTGGTTCCGTTCACGCTTATGACCGGTCCTTTTGGATCGGCATAGGAACAGCTGATTCCAAATTCCGTACCATGGGTTTCAATAAGCCGCAAATAGGCTTCTGGATAAAAATGCGCGTGAATGTCGATGGTTTGAAATTTGTTCATTTGGTGCCAACTTGTCCTTTAAAACTCTACCGACGAGGACCGTACCATTTAAACCAAATGGGGCAAACAGGAATGTCTGCGCCGTGCCCAATTGGGTGGCGGCAATTTCAACATGGAAGATGGAATGTCGTTGGGACGTCCGACGGTCAATATTTAAATCGGTTCCCGGCCACGTTGATCGGCATTCTCCTAGAGGGCATCAATTAAAGGGCGTCAATCTGAGCCTTTAAGCGATGAAGGGCCAGGTCGAGGAGGGGCCGCGGGCAGGCCAGATTGATGCGTTCAAAGCCAAATCCTTCCGGACCAAAAATATGACCTTCATCAAACAGAACCTTGGCATCCAGTTGGGTCATTTTTTCCAACGACGGCTGATCCAGCCCGAGGGCCCTGAAATCGATCCACGCCAGATAGGTTCCCTGCAAATCCGTAAGGCGCAGCTGCGGCAGGTTGTCGGCAAAAAAGGTTTCCACGGCCCGATAATTTCCATGGATGTAATCCAACAACTGGGCCAACCAGTCTTCGCCTTCGCGATAGGCGGTTTCGGTGGCCACCAGGGCCAAGGGATTTAACCCGCCAGCGATACCCGTCTCGAACAGGTAGGTATCGAAGGCGTTTTTTAGATCGCCGTTAGCGATCACCAGGTTTGAAAGATGCATGCCAGCCAGGTTAAAGGTTTTGGACGGTGCCGTGCAAACAATGGAGTGGTTGGCAAATTGCTCTCCAAGCTGCGCATAGGGCTGGAAGGTGTTCCCGGGCATTATCAAATCACCATGAATTTCATCGGCAATCACGATCACGCCATGGCGCTGGCATATGTCTCCGTATCGCCGGAGTTCCTCGGCTGTCCATACCCGACCGACCGGATTGTGGGGACTGCATAACAGCGAGATTTTGACCTTCGGGTCCGAGGCTTTTTTCTCGAGGTCGTCAAAATCCATCCGATAGACACCGGCGTTTTCCAGCAAGCTGCTCGACAGGATTTCACAGCCACCATTGGTTATGGCCCTGAAAAACGGATAATAAACGGGCTGTTGAACCAGGACTTTATCGCCCGGTTGGCACCAGGTTTTAACGGCAAAATGCAAGGCCGGAACAACGCCGGGGGTTGTCGTGATCCAGTCATTTGCAACGTCCCAGCCGAAGCGTTTTTGAAACCAGCCCGTAACCGAGTCATAATATCCGTCGGTAGCGAGCGTATAACCGAAGACCCCATGTTGGACACGCGCTGCCAGTGCATCAATAACCGGTTGTGGACTGGCAAAATCCATATCGGCAACCCACAGGGGAACGGCACCGTCATTTTGCAATTGAGCATCGATTGGATTGATCGGCCCAGCGTGGCTGCCGCCCCTGTAAAAGTCCCATTTGCCGGCGCCCGTTCCGTTGCGATCAATAAGCTGATCAAAATTATACTTCATCTGGTGGGCCTCGGTTGAGAGTGGGAGAATTTGCCTTAAGCGGCCGACTGTCGCCCCTTGTATATCGGTTTTTCCGGTTTGAACAGTTTGCATGATTTGGCACCAGGGCGCGACCCGGTCCATAAGCCGCCCGGCACAACGGTCGTCATATATAGTGATTAAATAAAAGCGGATACCGTTGAAATTAGGTGAGGCTGTTCCGTTGTCTTCGACGACACTTTATAATAACGTCGAAAAAAAGATGACCTCATTGTTGCCGCTTTGGACCGTTGCTCAGATCAGTCGTTTTTGCCGATCCGAACCGGGCCCTGCGGGAAAATCAATCGCCAGCAGGATCCTGGGTTAAAGGCTTTATCGCCCCGTTCGCCCGAACTGCGTTTGAACTTGCGGGGGAGGCCCGTCGATAAGCGCCGGTAAAACCCGTTTCCCAAAACCAGATTGTGACGATTTCCCGTATATCGGGAGTTGTCACCCGACAAACGAGAGTGCCAATGCGATCTTCTGTAATCCTGATTGCCGCTGTTTGTTTCGCCCAGGTCTTTGCGCAGCTCGGGGCCTTTACTTTTTTTGCCCTTTTGCCGGGGATTATGGGGGAATGGGGCCTTAACCACTCGGAAGCCGGCATCTTAAACGGGGTTATTTTTGGTGCGTACGCACTTTCCGTGCCTTTTATTGTTCCCTTAACTGACCGCATCGATCCCAGGCGGATTTATCTGTGCGCCGTCGGAGTAACCATTGGTTCGCATCTTGGCATGGCGTTTATTGCTGACGGATTCTGGTCCGGATTTTTGTTTCGGGTCCTGGCCGGGATCGGTTGGGGCGGCACTTATATGGTCGGTTTAAAAGCCCTGGCAGATTTGGTTGAAGGGCCGGCACAATCGCGCGCCGTGGCATTTCACGCGGCAAGTATTGGGGCTGGCGGTGCCTTGTCCTTCGTTTTGGCCGGATGGGCCGCTGATACTGTTGGCTGGCGCGGGGCTTTTCAGTTGTCGGCTCTTGGCAGTTTGGTTGCGGTTTTTGTAATGGCCTTTCTGGTTCCAAAACGAACTCCGGTGCCGGTCGACGGTCAAAAGGGGTTTGCTCCCCTTATTCGAGCCCTGAAAAATAGATCCGCCGTTGCCTATTCCATCGGATATTGCGCACACACGTGGGAAATGTTCACGCTGCGGTCCTGGGTAGTGACTTTTTTGGTGTTCACGGCCGCGCAAGGCCAGGGGCAGCCAAATTTTCTAATTCCCACTGTGGTTGCCATGTTCATGGAATTGACGGGTACGGCGAGCAGTGTCATTGGTAACGAAATTGCGATCCGGGTGGGGCGTCGACGGTGGGTAATCGGGGTCATGTTGGCGGCTGCGGCAACCGGTGCTGTCGTTGGCTTTTCGGCTGGCGCGGGTTATGGGGTGGCGGCCCTGGTGTGTGTCATTTACAACATTTTGATTTATGCGGACTCAGCCACTCTGACCGCCGGCGCCGTGGGCACCGCCGAACCTGGGCGTCGCGGGGCAACACTGGCGGTCCATGGCATGTTTGGTTACGGCGGCGGTTTTGTTGGGCCCCTGGTTTTGGGCGTGCTCCTGGACCGGCTGGGCGGCGAAACGGTTATGAACTGGGGAATTGCCTTCGCCCACGTTGCTATCGTTGTTGTCATGGGATGTTTGGCTTTTTATCTTTTAAAACCGAAACCGCTGCCCGGCGATCGGATGTCGGGATAATGTGCCGGGGGCGCTGACGGTACCGGCCCTATAAATGGATTTCAGACGATAAGGACACGGGATGCAAATAAATCGCAAAAATGATCTCAACCTCCGCATGCTCGAAGTCTTTGGCGCGGTTATGCGTAATATGACGACGGTCGCCGCAGCCGAAGAACTGGGGATTTCCCAACCGGCAGTCAGTAACGCCATCAAGGGGTTGGAGGCACAGTTGGGATTTATGTTGTTTGAACGGACCCGTCGTGGACTGGTGCCGTCCGAAGAAGCGCACATTTTGTATGAGGATGTTGAACCGATATACATGATGATGAAGGGTATCGAAGGCCATGTTCGGGCCGTTCGATCTGCGCAAAAAGGCCGTCTGCGAATTGCCACGACCCCGCCCCTTAGCCAATCGATCATTCCGATAACCCTTAAGCGGTTTTTAACCAACCGACGCGATGTGCGGGTCGGGTATGATGTTCGCGGATTTGACGCGATCTTACGTTGCGTCGAAACCGGTACCGCGGATGTTGGATTGCTGTTGGGTATGGAGAGCCATCCGGGGTTTGATATTATTCCCCTGTTTGTAGGTGTAATGACCTGTGTCATGTTGCCGGATCACCCCCTTGCAGCCCTCGGTCACGTCGGGCCGGCGGATCTGGCACAGCACGATTTTGTCGGGATTGGGCCCGATTATGAAACCCGATTGGGTGCGTTAATTCGTTCGGCTTTTGCCATTTCCGGCGTTCCCTATGTGACGAATTTGGAAGTCCGTTATTGTCATACGGCGAGTGTAATGACCAGCGCTGGTATGGGGCCTTCGGTGGTCGATTCGTTCACATCGCGATTTATGCTGGCCAATGAACTGGTGTCCAGACCCTTTGTTCCCGAAATCAAAGTTACCGCTGCCGCCGTTGTTCGCCAGGGGAAACCCCTGTCGCGGGTTGCAGCGGCCTTTATTGAAGAGTTAAAACGTGTCGCCCAGGGCCAATAAATCGCCGTACAGGAATGAACCTGATATTAGATTTTGTTATATTAACTCCTTTATTTTAATAGGTATAGTTATTGCTTTTGAATTGCTGCGGTCCTTATCCTGTCACGCATCGCCCATCGTCAGGGGGCCTCAGCCGGTTTGAGCAAAAATCGGCGGAACGATAAACCGAGAGAGTTCATGGAACGGGAGAACACAAATGAGAACAGTTGTTGTCGGCGGTGCCCAGATGGGTGCCATTCAGAAGTCAGACAGCCGCGAACAGGCCGTCGAACGCATGATCACCTTGCTGGAACAGGCCAGTCAGCAAGATTGCACTTTGGTCGTCTACCCGGAATTGGCCCTGACGACATTTTTCCCGCGCTGGTACATGGAAGACCAGGCCGAAGTCGACACCTGGTTCGAGCAGCAAATGCCGGGTCCGGCAACGCAACCGCTGTTTGACCGGGCCAAGGCCCTGAAAATTGCCATTTCCTTCGGGTTTGCAGAACTGACGCCCGACGGGCAACATTTTAATACGTCGATAATGACCGATCGCGAAGCCAATATTGTTGGCAGATATCGTAAAACCCACCTGCCGGGCCACTCGGAGTTTGATACGGAACGCGATTTCCAGCACCTGGAAAAACGATATTTTCTGCCCGGTGATACGGGTTTCCCGGTAACGCGTACCATGGGCGGGATTTTTGGCATGTGCATTTGCAATGACCGGCGCTGGCCGGAAACCTATCGGGTTATGGGGTTGCAGGGTGTTGAAATGATTTGCCTGGGATACAACACACCGTCCGTTAATTCGCAACGGCGAAATGAAGGTCCGGCAGATCGATTATTTCACAACCGCCTGGTCATGCAGTCCGGAGCCTATCAGAACTCAACCTGGGTCGTCGGCATTGCCAAAGCCGGTGTCGAGGACGGGTTTCCGCTGATCGGCGGCAGTTTGATCGTCGATCCCAATGGCAAAATCGCCGTTGAAGCGCAATCCGAAGAGGATGAACTGATTGTTCACGCCTGTGATCTGGATGACTGCACGTTCGGCAAAAAAACCATTTTCGATTTTGCCCGTCACCGTCGCACCGAACATTATGGATTGATTGTCGAGCAAACCGGCGTTGTCGAGCCGGCTCTCTGACCATGTTTTTTGACTTTACAAAGCTTGAACCCAAGGACCGGTATAAACTGATTACGTCGACCATTGTGCCACGCCCCATTGCCCTGGTCAGCACGCGCAATGAAGACGGCACCACCAATGCAGCGCCTTTCAGTTTCTTTAATGTGTTTTCTGAAGACCCGCCGCTGGTGGTCCTGGGTTTGCAGGCCAAACCGGATTCCAGCCTCAAAGATACAACCCACAACATTCGAATAACCGGGGAATTTGTGGTCAATCTGGTGGATGAGGTGATCGCCGAAAAAATGGTTGTCTGTGGGTCCGGGTTTCCAAAGGGCGAGAGCGAAATTGGCCCGGCCGGGTTTACAACAGCCCCGTCCCAACATATCGACGTGGATTATATCGTCGAGGCACCGGTATCGCTGGAGTGCCGTCGGGTGACGGTCCTGCAGTTTGCCAAAACCCGGGATCTGGCGATTGGAGAAATCGTCGGCTTGCATGCCCGCGACGGATTGATCAATCCCGATACCCTTTATCTGGACTGGGCAGCCTATAAGCCTATTGGGCGCCTCTATGCGGATCACTATATTCGTACCCACGACCGTTTTTCCATGACCATTCCGGCCTATGAAGATGTTATGAAGGAACAAACTGAACCATGAGCAGCAGAGAGTTGCCGATGTTCAGGTGTCATCGGGTCGCCGGTTGGCAACTTATGATGACTGAAAACCCCGTTCGCCCAGGAGAATTTAATGCCTAAATACGAGACGATTATCAAAGGTGGTACCGTGGCCACCGCCGTCGACACTTTCGAAGCGGATGTCGCTATTCAGGGCGGGCGTATTGCCGCCCTCGGCCTTGATCTTGGTGGTGCGGAACGCACGATTGATGCCACGGGAATGCTGGTTTTGCCTGGCGGTATCGATGCCCATTGTCATATCGAGCAGGAATCCTCGACCAAAATCATGACCGCCGACGACTTTTATTCCGGCAGTGTTTCTGCGGCCTTTGGTGGCAATACAACCTTTGTTCCCTTCGCTGCCCAACACCGGGGCCAGAGCCTGCGTGACGTGGTGAACATTGCACACGAGCGGGCCGGACCAAAATCAGTTATTGATTACGCGTTTCATCTGATTATTTCCGACCCGACCGAGAACGTATTGGGCCAGGAATTGCCAGCCCTTATCATGGAGGGGTATTCGTCCTTCAAGGTATATATGACTTACGAGATGCTGAAAATCGACGATCATCAGATGCTCGATGTGCTTTCTTTGGCGCGCCGTTATGGGGCCATGACCATGGTTCATGCGGAAAACAATGATGTCATCAATTGGCTGTCCGAACGTCTGCTGACACGGGGCTATGTGGAACCCAAATACCATGCGGTCAGCCATAATCCGATTGCCGAAAGCGAAGCCTCGCGCCGGGCCATAGATCTGGCGCGGCTGGCCGACGCTAAATTGCTGATTGTCCACGTTTCCGCTCCAGAAGCCGCCAACGCCATTTTAAATGCCCGCAACCAGGGACTGCCAATATATGGCGAAACCTGTCCGCAGTATTTATTTTTGACGGCCGAAGATCTGGATCGCGATGGAATGGAAGGGGCCAAGTTCTGCTGTTCGCCACCGCCCCGTGACAAAGCCGGTCAGGAAGCCATCTGGCTGGGTCTGACCAACGGCACCTTTCAGGTGTTTTCATCCGATCACGCACCCTACCGGTACGACGAGACAGGTAAGTTTAATGCCGGTCGCAACCCGACATTTAAAAAAATCGCTAATGGGGTGCCGGGCATTGAAACCCGCATGCCTTTGTTGTTTTCCGAAGGGGTTGGCAAGGGCCGCCTGTCGCTCAATCAGTTTGTTGCTCTGACCGCAACCAATGCCGCAAAAATATATGGTCTTCACCCGCGCAAAGGGACCATCGCCGTTGGCAGCGACGCCGATATAGCGATTTGGGACCCGACCTGGAAACGCACCATTACCCAGTCCATGCTGCATGACAATATGGATTACACCCCCTATGAAGGGATGGAAATTACCGGATGGCCGCGAACGGTACTCAGCCAGGGACGGATTGTTGTCGAAAATGAAACCCTGCAGGTCGCGCGTGGTTCCGGCTCATTTCTCGAGCGTCAACCGGCCGACCCCGGCGTTGAGCTTGGCGATGACGCCCCTTTGAACCCAAGCCGCACCTTCGGCGCCGACTTAATGTGAGGAAAAGTGCCAATGTTAATTGCCGCCATAAACCCAAACTCCAATCAAGCCGTTACGGACGGCATGGTCAATGCCTTAAAACCGTTTGCCACACCAGGCGCGCCATCTGTCGAGTGTATAACCCTGGAAGCGGGGCCATTTGGTATTGAAAGCCAGGCCGATGTCGATTTCGTCGCCATGCCATTGCGGGACCTGGTCAAAAAAAGGACGGATGCCGACGCTTTTGTCATTGCGTGTTATTCGGACCCGGGGCTGCACGTTTGTCGGGAGGCGACGGATAAACCCGTATTTGGCATTCAGGAATGTGGTGTCCTGACCGCCCTGTCGCAGGGCGATCGATTTGGTGTCATTGCCATCGCCGACCTATCCATAAAACGCCATCTCCGGTACCTGCGTCAGATGGGAGTCACGGAACGGCTTGCCAACGAACGGGCGGTTAATCTGTCGGTCCATGAAAGCGCTACCGGTTCCCGGACGTTTGAGCGGTTGTGCGAAGTGGGAACCGATCTGCGGGACAAAGACGGCGCCGAAACCATCGTGTTGGGTTGTGCCGGTATGGCCGGGCATCGGGCACCGTTGGCTAAGTTTTTAGGGATTCCGGTGATTGACCCGGTCCAGGCCGCAGTATCCATGGCCATTGGCGCCGTGCTGCTAAATCTCGGGTAGGGGTTGAAACATAACCAGAAGACGCGAAGGCTGATAAATTATCGCTTCCCGATCAGCAGGACTGCCCCAAAATATCGTTCATTACGCAGCGATAAGGCAGTCATTGACCAGGCCAATGAGTTTTTCGTCTGAAAAGGGTTTGAACAAAATACGATTAGCCCCCAGCACGGTCGCGGTTTTTGAATAAAGCATGCGCCGTTTGGGATCGCCGCCGGTAATGACTATTATCGGAATGTCGGGCAGGTGGCCTCTGATATCAAGGATCGTTTGAATCCCTTCTTTTTCCGGCATAATAATATCCGTAATGATGAGTTCAAAGGTATTCTCCAGCAGAATGTCCATTGCCCGCAGACCGTTTTCCGCCTCTTTAACGTTATGAGATTCCATTTCGAGAGCCGTTCGTACGGTATACCGTATCATTTCTTCATCGTCGATGACCAAAATATGGGCCATTATAATTTCCTTTTAAAATTTTACGCGTCGCCAAACAGGCATAATTATGGCTTTTCCTGAGTTATTCGGCCGCCTCTTTGACGGCCAAAGGAAGCCAAACTTCAAACACCGAGCCCACATCATTTTCGCTCGTGCAAATAATGTTTCCGCCATGGTCTTTTATGATCCCGTAGGCCGTCGAGAGCCCAAGCCCAGTGCCCGACCCTTGTGGTTTTGTCGTAAAAAAAGGATCAAATACCTGACTCTGCGTTTCTTCATCCATCCCAAGCCCGGTATCTGAAACACGAATGAGCACCACCGTTTCCAGCGGTCCGTTGACAATATGGGGGGATATTTCATGATTTGGGTGGTGCTGGGATAACTTAACGGAAATTTCTCCAACAACATTATCAAGCGCATCAACTGCGTTTGACACCAAGTTTATCAAAACGGATTGAACCTGCGAAGCATCAGCAAAAACAAAACCGGCGTCTGCGTCCAATTCCGCCTTTAAATGCGCGTTTGCTGGAATTGTCGGCTTTAGAATTTGAAGCGTTTCCGCAACAAGGTAGTGGATATCAACAAATTCCTTCTCCAGGATTTCCTGTCGACTGAACACCATTAATTGTCGCACCAATTCGGCGGCCCGCAGGCTCGCATGGCCGATTGTTTTCGCATTATTATGATCGACACTTCCCGCCGGCATGGCTTTTTCCATTCTCATGCTCAGTGCCATGATGGGCTGCATCAGGTTGTTGAGATTATGGGATATTCCACCCACCAAATTTCCGAGCGCCTGCATCTTTTGCGCCTGCGCCAGCTTTTTTTCCGCTTCATGACGGTTTTTGATTTCCGAATATGTGGTCTGAGTGACCTCATGTGTGCGCCGCGAAAAAATTGTGAATATGACAAGAATGGCTAGAAAAAGAACCAGAATAATCGGTAATAGCCACGCCAACATTTCACTTCCGGGCTGTTCGGCGTCCCAGCTTAAACGGGCTTTCACTTTCTCGGATAGGGTCGTCAAGAGGACGGATGCGCCACCTGTATTCAATGGGTTTGGCGCAAAATCAAGCCGAAGATTATTGAGCAAATAATCTTCAGCCAGTTCTTTCAGTTTTTCAGGCGAGAGCAGCTGGAGGATAACAAGCACGGCTTTTGTCGGCCGGTTATTCACCTGATCACCGGTATAGGTGTAAGTTGTTAACGAGCTGGCTGCGGCCAGAAACATCTGTGTGCCGTCGGATATAAAACCCGTGGCGGGGACGGGTAAACCAACTTTCGGGGTCCTATTTCGTGTTTGCGCAATGAGTAAAGAGATATCATTTTTAAAAATCAGGAACGGATCACCGGGTTTTTCCTCGCCGTTGATCATGCTGTAGACGAGTTGGTTTTTTTCGTCCAGTACATAGGACGAATGCACGTTAAAGGTCTCTGCCAGATAAATACCGACATTATCACGTACCCACATCGGATTAAAATCGACAAGCAGGTTTTCAACGGCTTCATCCCAATAGGTATAATCGTAGCTCAACCGGCCCAGCTCTTTTTCAAGAATTTTAACAATGGCCCCCGTCAGATGAATTGACTTTTCTTTGGCTATTTTATTCTGGCTGTCCGCGGCATATATGACCAATCCGCATATCACCGCGATTAACAATCCCACACCAAACAGAACCGGGAACATCAGACCGTTCCTAATCTGTTTCAAGCTGTTATCGAGATTTTTTAAGCCGAGTTGATCATCTGCCATTCGATATAATTCCCAAACAAACGCCTCCGGATGTTTCTAAAATGATGCCCTGAGCATTGTGATGCCAGTATGGCTAAATCTTTCATCAGACGACCCCTCATTGCAAAAACTGCAATCGGCAAGCTGATTGGGTCCTGACCCCAGGCAAACATCAGACCGCAAAGACGAGAGACGCAGGAATAGAACAGGTATATTTCAGCAGAATAAACTGAATATTAAGGGCTGTGAATTATGGCGACCTCGAATGCGTGTCGAATTGGGCAATAATATTAATCCGACAATTCCATGGAACGGTTTAGATCAAGGACTGGAAATCACACGATCGGGCCGGAATTACCAGCTTTCCCACCTTGCAGGATGAGGCGGACATCGCACGACACTTTTTACTGCGCCAGCCCATCAATGGGTGTCCTATTATCCGGCAGATCCCTAGCTCCAATATTGGCCCAGAGCCTGCGCCGACGCCTGGATTCTTGGAATATGAGATTTGAGTTGGTCCAGGGAAATACGGGCGACGGGCGCATGGCATGCAAGGGCGGCAATTGCCCGTCCGGACGAATCGAGGATGGGCAGGGCCACACCGACGACACCGTTTGTGTGTTCCTGGTTGTTGGTTGAGAACCCGGTGTCGCGAAACAGATTTAATTCGGCCTCGAGGGTCTGAGGTTCGGTCCGCGTGGTTGGCGTAAAGGACGTAAGGGTTTTTAAATGCAGGAGCTTTTTTCGAAGGGCCGAAGGCAGAAATGCCAATAAAATTTTACCTCCTGATGTGCAATAGGCGGGGACATGGCTGCCCGCTTCCGAATGAACCCGAAGGGTCCTGTTGGCTTCAATGCGATCGAGATAAACAAAATCCATTCCATCAAGAACACCAATATTGCAACTTTCTTGGATGTCATCGACCAGTTCCCGTAAAATGGTCCGTGTCGGCAGGTTATGGTTTTCTGAAAACAGCGCGTTGATTGCCAATTGTGACAATTTTGGCCCGACAAAAAATCGATCACGGCTCGGGTCCCTAATGATCAATCCCTGTGCCTCGAGCTGCCGTAAAATCCGGTGTACAGTTTGCCGGGGGAGTTGAAGTTTGGCCGTTAAATCGGGCAGGCCAACGGCCTGACTTTGTGCGGTAATCAGTTCCAGCACGGAAATCGCCTTCCGTAGGGCAGATCCGTGGTCCTTTGTCCTGCCCCTATTCATCTTTGCGTACTCCCGTTTGTCCGAGCACGGTATCTTCCCTGAAATATCCTCGGTCTCTCCTGGCTGGGATTAAGGCGGCCAGCGGGCAAGGTTTAATGAACTTTACTTGCATCGGCACTCACCAGACTAGGGTCGCCGACCGCCAGTTCAAGGTCCCATTCCGCCTTAAAAGTCGTCGAAATAGCCATGTGGCAGAAGGCATGCATAAGTTGTTTATTGAGGGCGACGTTAATCGACGTGCCGTTCTCCATATCCAGTTTTAGCCGTGTATGGCCCGACTTTACCGGCGTCAACGCGCCGCCCGTTACAAGTAACGGGCCCGTATTGGAAGTTAAGTCCCGGTTGGTGTCGACGTGGGATTGGGCAAAATCAGACGATTGAACCGCCTCCTGGTGGGCCATGGCCAACAGCGCATCACGAACCTCCGGCAACAGATCGTTTTTAAATTCGGCGTCTCGCTCCATAATTTTCGTCAAAGCGCCCCAAAGAACGCGAACAAAGCGCCGTGTCAGCCACAGTTTATATTCGGATTGTTCGGATGTGCCGATCCGCATTAACATGCGGTCCTGCTCGGCTGAATAGGACAAGGTGATTTGACTGACGGTTCTTTGGTCAGCTGTTTGTGGCGGGGCAGAGCGCGACATCAAGCGGCCCCGTCGGACACGGCCGCCGCGTCGATCATCCGGGCCAGGACCTGAGGTTCCTGGGCTCCGGATATGACCCAGTTATCGTTAAATATATAGGCAGGCACACCGTTGATACCAAAACGATGGGTATGCGAGTTTTCGTCATATATGGTACTGATTCCCTCATCACTGAGAAGGAGGGCCTCGGTCAATTGGCTGTCGATACCGCATTTTTCGGCCAGGCGAACAAGAATGCGCGGGTCGCCGATGTCTTCCCCGTGTTTAAAGTAGGCAGAAAATAAGGTTTCGACCATTAGGTCGACAACGCCGTGCTCCTGTGCCAGGGCAATGAGCCGGTGCGAATCAACGGAATTGGGTGTGCGGCTGATCATATCGAAGGCAAAATCAATTTCCACGGACAATCCGGCGTCAGCGATCGCTCCATAAATCCGACCAACCCGTTGTTCGCTGCCGAATTTTTTAATTAGATGCATGGTCCGGTCCGTCCCGCCGGACGGCATTTCCGGATTTAACAAAAACGGATGCCAGTTGATTTCCGGGTTTAAATGCGGACGTAATGCCAGCGCGTGCTCGAGGCGACGCTTGCCTATATAGCACCACGGACAAACAGAATCGATAATGACATCTATATGCATAGCACCATCCTGTCTGAGAATTATAGGAAGTCTAGTCTGAATTTCGGGATTTTTTTTAGCGTTTTGGCTGGCTTGCATAGATCTAAGGGCCTATGCCACGGGCGCGATAACCGATTGGCGTTGAACCAATCACCAAAACCCGAACTCTGCCATGGCTTTTTGTGACGCTCTCTGTGACGCTCTTGGAGACGTTTGTCGGGGCAAGCGAGGCAATTGTTTTAAGTGTTTGTATAGGAAGAGGGATGAATGGATGGGTATTGATTTCATGGAACCGAGCGCCGTCACGTCCCTTGTCGAACATCTGGCAGTCATTGTCTTTGCCATCACCGGTGCCCTTGTCGCCAGCCGTAAACAAATGGATATCTTCGGATTTGTTCTTTTGGGCACGGCTACCGGTGTCGGCGGTGGCACCGTCCGAGATGTCCTGCTCGGCCATTTACCACTGGTATGGGTGCAGGATCCCTCTTATCTGGTGGTTTGTATTGTCGCCACCAGTATCACTTTTTTCACGGCCCATCTGGTTCGATCCCGATATCGCGCCCTGCTGTGGTTCGACGCCCTCGGTCTGTCGCTGTTTTGTGTGCTTGGCACCGAACATGCCTTGAATATCGGTGCCCACCCCATTGTTGCCATTCTCATGGGAATGATTACAGCAACCTTCGGCGGTATTATTCGCGATGTTCTGGGTGGCGAAGTTTCGTTGTTGTTGAAACGGGAAATATATGTAACCGCAGCCCTTACCGGTGCCGTGGTTTTTGTCGGCTTGGAAATGGTCAACCAAGGGCGAGCCGTTAATTTGGCCGTTGGGTTTCTGTGTTGTTTTGTTGTCCGCGGATTTGCCCTGTACTTCGGTTGGTCGGTACCTGCCTATAAGGCGCGACCCGGGCGGGACATCTATTAACTGTCAGCGAGGAACCGCCCGTCCTTTTGCCGAATTGCGGTTTGCGTCGTGCAATTACAAAGGGTTGCGTCTGAAAATAATTGGACACATACCTGTATTCATAGGATGACACAGGGGCGTTATGGTGGCTGTCTTGGAAATACAACTCCTTCCCTGGCGGTTGTAATTCTGGTCAGAGGTTATCGCCCCATAACCTCTGACCCCTCTTGGGGGAAGACATCCGTCCCGGGTTTTACTTTCCAGCCCCAATGCAGCCGTTTGCGGGCAACCCGTCGATGACAGGCCTCAGGTCAGGCGCGCGTTTTTTTTAAAGTCGTGCCGCCATCGACCAGATCACGGTATTTATCGGAGTCCAGGTGATTAAGGATAATTGAAACCGTACCCGTTATCTCGTGGCCATCATTGGAAAGGGGAAGGCGCAATAAATTTTGCGCCGCCTCATGGTTAAATTTGCTGCGAAAAACGGCACGGTAGAACATCGGTCGTTTTGCCTGGATAAATTCTTCCAGGGAAACACGCACGGCTGCTGCCAGGCAGGGCAGCGCGATGTGGTCCGTCGTTTTACCCGTCAAATCTGCTTGGTTAAGCTCCGTGATTTTGCTGCCATAAAAGCGGTAACGGAATACCCGCGGGTTATTTTCCACGTCCTTTACCATGGTTTGCGGCAGATGATACGGCGGAATTTCCATCAGGTTAAAAGCCGCCCACGGTGGTGCCAGATAATCACCACGGAGGTGTTGCCAATAAGCCAATAATCCCTGCAGATCATCGGGAATTTGAGTAAGCGGCAAATCGTTAAATTCCGCAGAAAGGACGTCCGTGTCAGGCATCGGTTGCGGGCCCCGCGAAGCCCTCGATGGTAATCTCTGGCGAACAGGCGGGCACTGTAATATTGCCGGTGTCGAATTGATGTTTATCTGCTAAAAAATCGCTCAATCTGCCCGTATTGCATTGTTTATGTGGGGATCGGATCGCAGTGGCGACGGTCTTGGCCGTCAAATCTATCCCTGTCCAAATGGGTGCGATGTGAGACATATATTCCCAGATACCTCATAATCTTTGTTACACTGTCCACATTTGGCCGATAAATACAATAAAATTGATTTATCGCCACAGTGCTTTGATCTCGCCGCGGTTAAACATCCCCAATAGGCGGCGGATATGGTTAACGCCCGTTAACCATATCCGCCACCAGAGGGAGTCTTCATCACAAAGACGTCGCCCGGATAAACCTCGTTTTGATCATTTCCCTGGTGTTCAACGCGCGTGCCGTTGCTGCGTTCAATCCATTCACTGCCGACTTCCCCGGGCGCGCCTCCGGCCACACCGAACGGCGGCACACGTCGGTGGGAGCCCAGGGTGGTGACCGTCATCTGTTCCAAAAACCGCATTCGCCGGACGATGCCGTCGCCGCCATTGTGTCGGCCTTTGCCGCCCGAGCCACGGCGAATTGAAATTTCCTCGAGCCGCACCGGAAAGCGGAATTCGAGAACTTCGGGGTCGGTGCTGCGGGTGTTTGTCATATGGGTCTGGATCGCCGAACACCCATGGAAATCGGGACCGGCACCGGTGCCGCCGCAAATCGTTTCGTAATTTTGGATCCGCTCGTTACCCCAAACGTAGTTATTCATCGTTGCCTGCGAGCCGGCCATGACACCCAGCGCACCCAACAGGGCGTTGCACGCCAGTTGACTGACTTCCGTATTGCCGGCGATCACCGCCGACGGGTATTGGGCGTGCATCATCGATCCTTCCGGCGCAATGATCTTCAAGGGTTTGAAACATCCCTCGTTCAGCGGAATTTCAGCGCCGACCAGTGTGCGGAAGACATATAAAACGACCGCGTGACAGACCGCCAGCGGCGCATTGTAGTTGAACGGGTTGCGATCCGCCGTTCCCGTGAAGTCAATCGCTGCCGTCCGCGCTTCGGCGTCGACGCGAACCGCAACGCGAATGAATTCACCGTTGTCGAGTTCGTAGGCGTAGGAGCAATCTTTGAGCGCTGTGATCACCCGGCGCACACATTCTTCGGCATTGTCCTGTACATGGACCATATAGGCGTGGACCACAGAGAGACCGAAGTGGCCGATCATTTTTCCGACTTCGCGAACGCCGGTCTCATTTGCCGCGACTTGCGCGGCGAGATCAGCCATGTTTTCGTCGATATTGCGGCAGGGGTAGGGGCCCGAACCGAGCAGCGCCCGGGTTTCAGCATCGAGAAACTGCCCGCCGTCAACCATCTTGAAGTTATCAATCAATACACCTTCTTCATCGATGTGCACGGAATCCGGTGGTGCGGAGCCCGGCGTTTTGCCGCCGATATCGGCATGATGACCGCGCGACGCCACATAAAACAGTACCTTTCCGCCGGTATCATCGAAGACCGGCGTGATTACCGTAACGTCAGGCAGGTGGGTGCCGCCGTTGAACGGCGCATTGGAGACAAACACATCGCCACTTTTCATGTCGGGATTGAGGCGAATGACCGTGCGGATCGATTCCGACATGGAGCCAAGGTGAACCGGGACGTGGGGCGCGTTGGCGACCAGCCCGCCCGTTGGGTCGAACAAAGCGCAACTGAAATCGTAGCGCTCCTTAATATTCACCGAATAGGCGGTGTTGGCCAACGTCGCCCCCATCTGTTCGGCGATAGACATAAAAAGGTTATTAAATACCTCCAGCATCACCGGGTCGGCCTTGGTGCCGATGGCTTCGGCGCGCTCCATGGGGCGGCTGCGCGACAGGATTAAGTGACCAAAACCGTTGATCCTGGCCTGCCAACCGGCCTCGATAACATTGGTCCCGGTGGGTTCTTTGATAATCGCCGGGCCGTTGACGGACTGGCCCGGTAGCAAGGTTTCGCGGTCATAAAGCGGTACCGTGTGTTGAATGCCGTCGGCCGTGATCTTGGCATGGTCGACGGGATCGGGGCGGGTTTCGACAAGCGGGTTTTCCCGGTCCATGACGTCGGAGGCACCGCCAATGGCCTCAACGGCGAGGGCCTCAAAGATCAATTCGCGCGCGCCGGATGAAAACCCGTAACGCGCCTTATGGGCAGCGTCAAAGCGCGCACGAAGTTGCTCCACCGTGCCGAAATCGACCTCGAGCGACTGGTGCGAACCCTTGTAACGCAAATGGACTCGGCGTTCGGTTCTGACCGTGTCTGCGTCGACGCCCTGTTCGATGACTTCCTTTTTGGCTGTGCGCGCCAATTGATCAAGCAGGGCTGCCGCCCCGTCGATCTTTGCCAGCGGCTGTTCGTATTGATGTTCCCGCAGGGCACGGATTTCGGCAAGACCCATACCGAAAGCCGACAGGACACCCGCATAGGGGTGGACAAAAACCGTTTCCATGCCGAGGGCATCGGCGACCATGCAAGCGTGCTGCCCGCCGGCGCCACCGAAACATTGCAGGGTATATTCCGTCACGTCGTATCCGCGCTGAACCGATATTTTTTTGATGGCATTGGCCATATTTTCGACGGCGATGCGCAAGAAACCTTCGGCCGTTTCCTCCGGTGATTTGAGCGCTTCGCCCGTCGCATCGGCGATTTGTTGGGCCAATTCGTGGAACCGGGTGTGGACGATTTCAACATCCAGGGCCTGATCCGCATGCGGGCCGAAGACCCGGGGGAAGTGGTGGGGTTGCAGCTTGCCGAGCATGACGTTGCAGTCGGTGACGGTCTGCGGGCCGCCGCGGCGGTAACAGGCCGGGCCGGGATTGGCACCAGCTGAGTCGGGGCCGACCTGAAAACGCCCGTCTCGGAAGGTCAGGATTGATCCGCCACCGGCGGCGACCGTATGGATGTTCATCATCGGTGCCCGCATGCGGACGCCGGCAACTTCGGTTTCGAAGGAGCGTTCGTACTGGCCGGCGTAGTGGCAGACGTCGGTTGAGGTGCCCCCCATGTCGAAGCCGATTAACCGGTCGTGACCGGCAAGGCCGGCCGTCTTCACCATACCGACAACGCCGCCGGCCGGGCCCGACAGGATCGCGTCTTTGCCCTGGAAAAGTGCGGCATCGGTGAGGCCGCCGTTGGATTGCATGAACATCAGACGGGTACCGCTGTTGGTGCCGATTTCCCCGGTGACCTGCTTGACATAACGACCGAGGATTGGCGAGAGATAGGCATCGACCACCGTGGTGTCGCCGCGCGACACCAATTTCATCAGCGGCGAGACTTGATGGGACACGGATATCTGGCCAAAACCTTCTTCTGCGGCGATCGCCGCGACCCGGGATTCGTGGTCAGGATTGAGGTACCCATGCATAAAAGCGATGGCGACGCTGTCGATACCATCGGCTTTGGCAGCACGCAAAGCCTTGCGAGCCTTGCCTTCATCCAGCGGACGTACGACCGCGCCCTCCGCATCAAGCCGTTCCGTGACTTCCGCGACGCTTTCATAGAGCAGTTCCGGCAAATCGATTTTCAGGGCAAACAACTGCGGCCGGTTTTGGTAGCCAATACGCAACACATCACCAAATCCCTGGGTGATCAGCAACAGGGTGCGATCGCCCTTACGCTCGAGTAGGGCGTTGGTCGCGACAGTCGTGCCCATTTTTACCGCTTCAATGGTCGCCGGCGGGATCGGTTGGTCCGATTGCAGGCCAAGAATGTCACGAATGCCCTGTACCGCCGCGTCCGGATAGTGCTCAGGATTTTCGCTGAGCAGTTTATGGGTGACGATCTGCCCATCGGAACGTCGGCCAACAATATCGGTAAAGGTACCGCCGCGATCCACCCAAAACTGCCACATATCTGTCGTCTCCTGTGTATGCCATTGAATCCTACGAACCTCACCGCCATGCGACAGCCAAGAATTGGCTCGCGGGGAGTGCCAGGCCGCAATTAAAATCCTGCCGCACGGGTAACTGTCGCCACTTACCTATCAAGAAGCCAGTGCCAATTTGAATAATTTATGAGTTTGATTTTCGACGCAGGAGGCCAATGTCGTGACTGAAAAGCGCTGTCGGGCGGCGTGGCGCTTGATATATTGGCTGGTGGCGGATGAGGGGGTTCGAACGCGCAGCCAAGCGCTCAAGCAGGCCGACAGGCCGGTAGCGCAAACCAAGCGCTCAAGCAGGCCTTAAGGCCGGTAGCGCAAAAACAATGGCGGAGACGGACGGATTAAGTTCGAACACCAGACGCTCTCGTCGTTTCGGAAAAACGACTGCCGCGTCACTGAGATTGGAAGGTGTTTCCATCGCTTCGCTATGCGAAGCAATGTTGGCAGAGACGGAGGGAGATTTTTCGAACTCCCTTTTTGACGAATTAGCTGATTGGGAACATCAGCTATAGGCCCTTGAAGACGATATCCCCGGCATAGTGGGAGCTGAGTTTGGCGGGCCGGTACTATGAGCGGCCCAATCAAAACGACATTTGGAGCCGTTGCTGCAACTCAACCTAAAACCAAGCAAAAAAAACGGCCCGCGCCGTTCCCCATTCGCTTGAGTCCAGAAGAGCATGCTTATCTTGAACACCGAGCAGGAAACAGGCCGCTTGGGACTTACGCGCGCGAAGTTCTGTTAGGGGAACTCCATGAAATTCTCTCCGCAGAACAGATAGACCTGTCGAGACTCAGCGCGCCGGTCAAAAAAACGCTGCAAAACCCTCGCGTGTTAGCAATAGCATTCGAGCTTCTCGACAACGCACACATTCAGGATTTTCAGGAGCTGAGCGTAGAAAGGCTACTGTTCGAACACTTTCGGATAAGCGCTCGTGACGGTAATTCTGCGGAACCGCCGGAGACGTTCATAGGACGATTCTCCTCACATGCGCAGGAAATCATCAATCGCGTCAATCGGCAAAAGCATGAAGATAAGCTGATTTTCGAAAGTGCGGATTTCGCTGGCGCGCCACGATATGAACTCTCGGCCGATCTGCTCGCTCTATCCGAAGAGCGCTTCTCCAAGGCGCTCAGCGACCGCAGACAAGAGGCGTGGTATTACCACGCACATCTTGCGCGTAGCGTTTCTGACGCTCTTCCCGTTGGTTCAGGCAATCCGGTTTGGTATCACCCGACGGTTTTAATGTTCAGATAATAGCGCGTGCCTTTCAGTTTACCGCTGCGGGTCAGCGCACCCATTTCGACCAGTTCGCTTAAATCGCGGGTGGCGGTGGCGCGCGAGGTTCCCGTGATGCGGATATAATTCTCGGCGCTGAGGCCACCGGTGAAGCCCTCCGGTCCCTCCTTAAACATCCGCAGCAGCGCCTTCATTTGCCGTTCGTTCAATCGGTCACGCAATTTATCAAGAAGTTTTGTTTTCTCAATCGTAAAGTCGATGAGGCCTTGCGAGCGGGTTTGCGCGGCCAAGACTGTATCGGCGAACCCTATGAGCCAATCGGTAATTTCCAGCGATTTGTTATTGTCCTCCAGTGCCCGATAATACGCCTTGCGCCGTGTCTCAATGACATGGGCCAGCGCAATGAGCGTGGGCCGTTCCAGCGCCTGTGAGAGCGCCAGTTCTGAAACCCCGCGTCCGATCCGCCCGTTACCGTCCTCGAACGGGTGGATACTGACGAACCATAAATGCGCGATCCCCGCACGCGTCAACGGAGGCAAAGGATGGGCATTTCCCGGTCCGCTCTGATTAAACCAATCGATGAATCGAGCCATTTCCGGAGCCATACGCGCGGAAGGCGGTGCTTCGAAATGCACCTTGATATCGCCGTAAACGCCGGAGACAACCTGCATCGGATCGGGGTGTGTGCGATAGTATCCGACATCTGCAATATCGCGGCGCGCGCTGATCAGCAAACGATTCCAATGGAACAAAATCTGATCATTAAGCGGGCGATCAAATCCCCTGTATAGCGCCGTCATCATGTCGGCGATTCCCTTTTCGGCGGGGGGGACACGCCGCTCCTCACCGCCAAGACCGAAATTCAGCCGTAAAGAGGATTGCAGCGAATCGCGATCTAAAATTTCGCCCTCAATTTCAGAGGTCTTGTAAGCTTCGCTGCTGATCACTTCAATGGTCAGGGCCGTCTTGTCATCCTCGCCCATATGGCGTAGCGCGCCCTGAAACAGTCCCGCGCGGTGCAAAAACTGCGCCTCAGCGTCTTTCAGCTTTTCAGCATCCCAGATAAACGCCGGCCAGCTAGGTTTTTGCCAATTCCAATGGTCTTCCGCAGGTGTCATGAGTTATAAACTTCCTTTTTATAGCTCATAATACCATGAAATCATGATGCATAAAAGAAGGGTTTATGCCTCAAGCCCGTGACGCATAAAGGCACGTTTAATCGTGATGGGGGCCACGGCATATTGGGCCGCAAGATACGAGAGGGATTGAGCGCCGTCTTGGATTTGCGCATGAGCCCGCACGGCACACCGCTTGCTCAGCTTATAGGGCCGCCCAACATGTTTGCCGTCGCGCTTGGCGTGGGCCATTTTCTCGCGGGTTCGGCGGGAGATAATCTCGCGCATATTCTGCCCATGAGGCGGTATCAATATACCAGATCATGACGGTGCTTGATCGCGTCATGGCCGCCACAAGTTCCGCCGTGGTCGCACGTTAGGAACAGCGCATATCCGAGCTGGAACGGAAAAAGCTCATCCTCGTGGAGCGGATGGACACAGAAGCCAAGCCGAGCAAGTCAAAACAGCAGGTGTCTGAACTCGCCCTGCGGTTCATGACAAGTCCTTGTTCCATATGGGAAAATGGCTCTTTTGAACCTAAAAGAATGGTGCTGAAACTGGCGTTTGCCAAGCGACCCTGTTTTTCAAAAACCGAAGGATTTCGAACCCCGAAAACAACCTAGCCTTTCAAGATGTTAAAGGCGATTCAGCGCCCTTTTGAGGCAATGGCGGAGACGGAGGGGGTAAGTTCTAACACCAGACGCTCTCGTCGTTTCGAAAAAACGACTGCCGCTTCACAGAGTTTGGAAGGTGTTTCCATTGCTTCGCTATGCGAAACGATGTTGGCGGAGGGTGAGAGATTCGAACTCTCGATACCCGTAAAGGTATGCCGGTTTTCAAGACCGGTGCATTCAACCGCTCTGCCAACCCTCCGTTATTGATATTGCTAGGTTTTTTTATATTGCCGCAGAGGCAGGAACCTGCAAATGGTCACAAATTGGTCACACGAGACCCATTCGTCAGTCTTGAGGCGCCTAATTAGCGCAGTGCGCAGGGCATTGTCCACCCTTAATGCAACGCCTTCCTGCATTCGCGGCATGACCTGAGAATAGAGACCCAGCGGCACTGACATCGCGGTGCGTCCGGGGCGTTCTTTCACCTTTTCAAAAACAGGAACGGTCTGGTGTTTGTCTGGTGCGGCCATCTCCTTGTACTGCCACCGTCAGTAAATGGTGTAATAAATTGGCGGTGGCTGATGCGCCGATTACGCCGGGATTTGCCATCATGAACGAAAACCAATTCACCGCGCAGTGGCAAAAAGAACTGCCCCTTCCGTACACGGCACCGGCTGGAAAAGCCATGCGGTGACAAAAGGCGGTACGGTACCCCAGACAGGTCAGACGCCATGGCTATTAGAGGAAGATGAACATGCCGACATCTGAAATCCGCTTGGTCCCTGAAAACCGACATTCCCACTTTTACTTTGCCGCCAGGTATCCTACCATTGAGACTGCGGTGGTATACTCACTTGAATGGTTACTTCTTATCCGTTGTTATTATCTAATGTATGACTGTGGACACCTATGCCGTAGGGACGATAAAACATATCTCCTCGGTCATCGGTAATCATGAGTGTGTCTAACCAACAAACGTTAACCCTTCAGCAAGCCATTGACCTTGCCATACAGCATCATAACGCGGGGCAGTTGCCCGAAGCTGAAAAAATCTATCAAAAAATCCTGCAGGCAAACCCGAACCAGCCTGTTGCGTTGCACCTTCTTGGGGTCATTGCCCATCAGGTCGGGAACAATGATGTTGCGGTTGAATTGATTGAAAAGGCCTTAAGGATCAAGCCGGATTTTGCTGCAGCACACAATAACCTTGGCAGTGCGCTTCGAGGTCAAGGACAGTTGCAAGGTGCCGCCGCAAGTTTCCGCAAGGCCTTAACCATCAAATCAGATTATGCTGACGCGCATTATAATCTTGGGAATGTGCTGCTCGATCAAAGGATGTTGGAAGATGCTGGCGCAAGTTACCGCAAGGCCCTAACGATCAAGCCGGATTTTGCTGACGCCCATTATAATCTTGCTAACACGCTTCGCGATCAAGGGATGTTGGAAGATGCCGTTGCAAGTTACCGCAAGGTCATAACCTTCCGGCCAGGTTTTGCTGCGGCGCATAATAATCTTGGCAATGTGTTGCTCGATCAAGGGATGTTGGACGATGCCGTTGCAAGTTTCCACAAGGCCCTCGCCATCAAGCCCGATTATGTTGAGGTGTGGAATAATTTAAAAACTTGCACAAAAGCCCGCCAATTTCTGCAAGCGCCAGGCGATGGAGCAAAAAACCATCCTGAAATCGGGATTAGCGATGCCGCTCGCGCAACCGTCGACTTCGCATTTCTCGAATACTTTCTGGATAGTTTTCAGCCACACAAACTTGATGAAAACGTCAAAAAGGTTTTGGCGGCGTTACCGTCCCGGACTGACGAGACAATCGCCGTAAATGATATCGATTTTGGCTCCGCGAAACCAGCTCGACTTCCAAACAGGCTGATCGCCCTCCTGCACTTCGGGCGTAGCGGGACAGGTTTGTTACACAGCCTGATAGACGGCCATCCCGAGATCTCCACGCTACCCAGTATTTACCTGCGTGGCTATTTCAATGCGGGCGTGTGGAACCGACTTTCCGCCGAAGGATTCCGTCGATTGCCCGAACGGTTTGCCGACGAATTTGCGGTTTTGTTTGATTCCAATTCGCCCGAATCACACCCGGGAGGGGGAGCGGAAAATCCTTCTTATTTGGGAAAAAGCGAGGGCATGACCTGTGTTGGTGAGAACCGCAATGAAGCGCTTTCACTGAGCAGGGACAGGTTCTGTGCGGAGTGCCATCGGTTGATCAAAGGCCTGGATAACATCGATCCCAAATCCTTTCTCATGGTCGTTCACGCGGCCTATGAAAAGGTTATTGGAACGAAGACCAGGAAACAAACGGTCTTTTATCATATCCATAACCCCGACGATTTTGCCAAATTGAACTTTCTGCGCTATGCGCCGGAAGCGCGTCTGGTGATGATGATCCGTGAGCCCGTCGAAAGCTGTGAATCGTGGATACGTACGCCGTTCGATGAAAACGCCCACCCACGAATGGTTTATCGGATCATTACGATGCTCTTCGCGATCGACCAGATCGTGTTCCGCGCGCAAGCGTCGGTGGGGGTGCGCTTGGAAGACTTGAAAACCCGGCCCAAGGAAACAATCCGCGCCCTGTGCGCCTGGATGGGTGTCAAGGAAGCGGCAAGCCTTTATCAGATGACCGCCCAGGGAAAGAAATGGTGGGGTGATCCGTCCAGCCCCAATTATGACGTCAACACGGCCATGCCGGCTTTTGCAACCGCACCCAGCCAACGCCCCGTTGGTTCGGTGTTCAGCGCGCAGGATCAATTTATATTGCGGACGCTGTTTTATCCGTTCCGCGTCCGTTTCGCCTACCAGACGCCCAATCCGGAACAGTTCCAAAAGGACCTGAAGGCAATCAGACCGCTGCTTGACGAGATGCTGGACTTTGAGAAGACGATCGCGGAGCGCGCCGACATCGCGCCCGCCCAACTCAAAAAAACCGTCGCTTATCAATTTTTTCGCGCCGGTCTGGTCGATCGTTGGCAGGTCCTTAAGGAAATCGGCGACTACCCCCACATGTTGCAGCCGCTACCGATTTCGTAGACCACCATGCCGGCCCAAATGAAGCCCTGGACGGGTTGATTTACATGATTTCAATTGCCTCATGAAAACCCTGTGAACAACAGGTCTATCCCTTGCTTGAGGCGTTGACGTCACGGTGAGGTGGCGATTAAACGCAATTGTCGGTCCCGATGCCTTTTTTCAGCCTGTTAAACGGTCTGTTTAAGGTCACGAGCTGCGGCTCTGCGGTTCGGTCAACGGGCCCGATGAACCCAGGGTGGTTTCTGCGATTGCGAAGGATTGAGCGACGGAGTATCACGGGGCATGTTTTTCACCCTGTCAAAATATCTGTGGCTGATTTTTGATCCGGCCAATCTGTTTTTTATCCTCATGGCGATCGGCGTCTTTCTGCTGTTGATCGGCGCGGTGCGGACCGGGCGGCGGCTCTTGGTGCTGTTGTCCCTGGCCGGTCTGTTCCTTGCCACGGTACCTGCCGCCAATTGGGGGTTGTGGATCCTGGAAAATCGATTCCCTGTGGTAACCGGGCTGCCGGCAACGGTCGACGGGATCATTGTCGCCGGCGGTATCGTTGACCCCGGGCTGAGCAAAGCGCGCGGTCAACCGGTCCTCGGCGGTGCCGTTGAACGGTTGACGGCCATGGTTAATCTGGCGCGACAGTACCCCAGGGCACGGGTGATCTTCAGTGGCGGTGCCGGCGACCCGGCCCATCCGGATTTGCGCGAGGCCCATTACATCGGGCCCTTTGTCCGCGACATGGGCATGGATCCAGATCGAATTATCTATGAGGATCAGGCAAGAAATACCGCCGAAAATGCCCAGATAACCCTTAAATTGGCGCAACCCACTTCCGGTGAAACCTGGCTTTTGGTGACTTCCGCCTTCCACATGCCACGGGCGATGGGGAGTTTTCGCCAGGCCGGTTGGCTGATCCAGGCCTATCCCGTTGATTTTAATACGACGCCAAAGTTCGTTTGGCAGTTCTTTTTTAACTTTTCTGCTGGATTAATACGAACCAGCCAACTTACCCATGAAATCGTCGGGCTCGTCGTCTATAAATTAACCGGCCGGTCGCAAGCGTTTTTTCCGGGACCTTAAAATTTAGGAATAGAACTTTAATGCCTCATCACCTTGTCCGAACACCCCTTTTGGCCCTGATTCTACTAGGGATTATGGTTACCACTGCCTTCGCTGCCAGAGACGTCGCCGCGCCGCCGCCGTTCGGACCCTGGTTGATGGAACTGAAACGCGAAGCAGCAAGCAGAGGGATCAGCGCCGACGTTCTGAACCGGGCACTCGACGATGTAGAACCGATTGCCCGGGTGCTTGAGTTGGACCGCCGGCAGCCGGAGTTTACCCTGACTTTTTGGTCCTATCTGGGCAATGCGGTAAACGACAAACGCATCGAAAAAGGCAAAGAACTGCTGGTGAAACACAAAAAGCTGCTTGATACCATTCATCAGTCCTATGGGGTGCCGCCTCGGTTTTTGGTGGCCTTTTGGGGGCTGGAAAGTAATTTTGGCCAATATACCGGGGTCTTTCCTGTGGTTGCGGCACTCGTCACCTTGGCCCATGACCGACGCCGGGCAAAATTTTTCCGTGAACAATTGCTGGCGGTCCTGGAACTGATAGATAAGGGCGATATCGATATGGCCACCAAGGCGTCATGGGCCGGTGCCATGGGCAACCATCAATTTATCCCGACAACCTACCGTGACTTTGCGGTCGACCACAACGCCGATGGCAAACGCGATCTATGGCAGACCCTGCCTGATATTTTTGCCTCTGCCGCCAACTATTTACGCGGTGCCGGCTGGGACCGTAATCGAACCTGGGGGCGGGAAGTCAAATTGCCCAAAGGGTTCGCCTATGAGTTATCGGGTTTGAAGGTCAAAAAGACCCTTGCGGAGTGGCAAATATTAGGGGTTCGTCGGGCCAACGGCAAAAATTTGCCGGCCGTTGATATCGACGGCTCAATCGTATTGCCCGCCGGTTACCGGGGACCGGCGTTCCTGGTCTATAACAATTATCGCACGATCATGGTCTGGAACCGCTCGATTCTCTACGCCCTTGCCGTTGGCCATTTGGCTGATCAATTTATCGGCCTTGGCAAACTGGTCGCGCAAAAACCGGCCAATGACCGGCCTCTGTCCCGTGAAGATGTGAGCGCGATTCAGCAGTTGTTGACCGACAACGGTTTTGACGCCGGCGGCAGTGACGGGGTTGTCGGCTCGAGGACCCGCAGCGCGATCAAGGATTTTCAAAAGACAGCGGGCTTGCCTGCCGACGGATATCCGTCGGCGGGACTGCTTGAACGATTAAACGGCAGCCCGAAATAACTCCGGTTGGTTAAAGAAAAATCACAAAATAGCGTGATGTTTAGGTCCTTTTGATACAAAATGTTGATAATTGTAAATTTTGAACTGACAACATAGGTGCGCGGGTAATGGCGGGATATTGGGGACGGCAATGCCTTTGTGTGTTAACGGCGATATTTCTTGTTGGATGTTCGGAAACTCAATTAGCCGTTCATTCGGCAAAGCGGTTGATTTCAAGCGCCGATAAAGAAACCCCAACTGAATATAAAATCGGCAATCCCTATCAAATCGCCGGGGTATGGTATTACCCCCAGGAAGATTTTAAGTATGATGAAAGCGGTATCGCGTCCTGGTATGGAGCCAAATTCCATGGTCGACGAACAGCAAATGGCGAAGTTTATGACATGAACGCACTGACGGCGGCCCACCGGACCTTGCCGATGCCGAGTTTCGTGCGGGTGACAAATCTGGAGAACGGTCGCAGCCTGATCCTGCGGGTCAATGACCGGGGACCCTTTGCCCGGGGCCGGATCATTGATATTTCGCGACGCGGCTCGCAGCTCTTAAACTTCCAGAAGCAAGGTACGGCGCGAGTCCGGGTCCAGGTATTGGCCGATCAGACGCGGGCCCTGAAAACCAGGATAACCAGTCAGGCTCAATTGGCGAAGGCCGGCTCGCCGATTACCGTTGACCGGTTGCCGAAACCAAAGGTTCAGGCCCAATCCCTGCCGCCCGTCGGCGGTGCACCGGTGGGCGTGACGTCACCGGGCCCGGTCGCCGCCACGCAATTCCGCAAACCGGTCATTCAAGCGACCCTTCCGTTCGAACCGGTCAATCCGGCGCCGGAGCCCCTGGTCCTTGCTGAACAGGCCCTTGTTTCTGAAACCGTCGAACAGGAGCCGACCGTTACCACTAATATTTTTGTCCAGGCGGGTGCCTTTAGCCGGTTTGAAAATGCCAACCGTGTAAAAGCCAGATTATCGCCTCTGGGGATGGTCAATCTGTCCCAGGTCCTGGTGAACGGACGCGACCTCTATCGGGTTCGTTTGGGGCCCATCGAAAGCGTTGGCGATGCCGACCGGATGTTGGCGGCGGTGGCGGGTGCGGGATATCCTGAGGCCCGTATTATCGTTGTGAAATAGAAGGTCAGAATTCATAATAACTCTTTTATAACAGGTTCTTAAATTGTTTTGTTCTTGTAAAAAAATTACGCTCCCGTTTCTCCTGACGATCGCCATACTGGGGTTTGCGCGGCACGGGCAAGCCATTGAAACCATCGCCCGTGAAGCCATTATCGTTGATATGGAAACCGGCAAAGTGCTGTTCGAAAAGAACGCGGACAAACGCATGCCGCCGGCCTCCATGAGCAAATTGATGACCCTCTATTTGCTGTTTGAGCGGTTGCGGGATGGTTCCCTGTCCCTGGACGATAGCTTTCGCGTCAGCGTCGACGCCTGGCGCCGCGGCGGTGCCAAAAGCGGCAGTTCCACGATGTTTTTATCGCCAAAAAAACGGGTAAAAATCAGCGATCTGATTCCGGGTATCATTGTCCAGTCGGGAAATGACGCCTGTATCGTTGTTGCCGAAGGCATTGCCGGATCGGAAGAAGCTTTTGCCGAGGAAATGACACGCAAGGCGCAGGAACTGGGGATGACCAACACGACCTTTCGCAATGCCACCGGTTGGCCTGATCCCGAACATCTGATGACGGCACGGGATCTGGCGACCCTGGCAAAACGCACTATTGCCGATTTCCCGCAGTATTATAAATATTATCAACAGCTGACGTTTACCTATAATGGGATCAAACAAAACAATCGCAATCCCCTTTTGTACAAGGACATGGGGGCCGACGGCCTGAAAACCGGCCATACCCAGGCCGCCGGCTACGGTCTGACCGCGTCGGTCGCCCGGGGCGACCGTCGTCTGGTATTGGTGGCCAATGGGCTGCCCTCTAAAAAAGCCCGCAGCAGGGAACCGGAACGGTTGCTGGAATGGGCGTTCCGGGAATTTGATAATTACGCCCTGTTTGCCCGTGGTGAACAGGTGGAAACCGCCGATATATGGCTTGGTGTGGTGCCGACCGTGCCTCTGGTTATCGACCAGGATGTAAAGATTACGCTGCCACGCAAGGCGCGGCGGGAAATGAAGGTTACTGTAAGTTTTCAAGGCCCCGTACCGGCGCCGATCGCGATTGGTGACAAAATCGCTTTGCTCAAAATTACCGCGCCTGGTCAGACCCCCATTGAAATCCCGTTGCTGGCCGGTGCCAATGTTGAGCGTCTTGGGTTGATCGGACGACTGGGTGCCGCCCTGACGTCGATTCTTTGGGGCAGTGCGGGCTAGCCAATGCCTGATGGACATTTCATCAGTTTTGAAGGTGGCGAGGGCGGTGGCAAATCGACCCAGGTCCGGTTGCTGGCACAGGCCCTGGTTGGTTTGGGAAAACACGTGGTGACGACCCGTGAGCCCGGCGGCGCACCCAGTGCTGAACAAATTCGAACGCTGCTGGTTTCCGGCGCCGTTGACCGCTGGCAACCCCTGACAGAAGCCCTGTTAAATTACGCAGCCCGAACGGAGCATCTGGCCCATACCATCGAACCGGCCCTCGCACGGGGCGATTGGGTGATAACGGATCGATTTTCAGATTCGACCCTGGCCTACCAGGGCTATGGCCATGGCCTGGATAAAGGGAAACTGAGACAATTACACGAGCTCGTGATGGCCGGCGTAAAACCGGATGTGACCTTCGTTCTCGACCTGCCCGTGGACCAGGGTTTACGCCGGGCCATCGACCGGGGTGATGGTGAAGACCGATATGAGCGGATGGATACGGCGTTTCACGATCGCCTGCGACGGGGTTTCCTGGCAATCGCTGCCAAAGAACCCGGTCGTTGCATCGTTATTGATGCCAGACAGTCCGTTGAAACCATTCAGCAAAGCATTTTTAATCTTCTCGGCGATCGTTTTCCCGGATTGGTACGGTGAACGCTAAATTAACCACGGCAATTGAACCGCCCGAGTGGCCACCGGTGGCGCGCCTCAACCCGGACCTGGTGGGACAGGCGGAGGCGGAACAAATTCTACTGGATGCCTTTCATGGACGGCGTATGGCGCACGCCTGGATGATCACCGGACCGCAGGGCATCGGCAAGGCGACGTTGGCCTACCGGTTCGCCCGATATGCGCTGTCCCAGGGCGGCGCAGGCGGCAGTCCCGAATTGTTTGGTGATGATCTGCCAGCGGCGCTGCCGACCCGCTTGTATGTGGACCCCGAAACGCCAGTATTCCGACGTGTTGCGGCCGGTGGCCACGGCGATTTATTGGCGGTTGAACGGTCGTTCAATGACCGCGGCAAACGGCGCGGCGAAATCATTGTCGACGACGTGCGCGAGGTCGGAGGGTTTCTCAGCCTGACCGCCTCAGAAGGCGGCTGGCGGGTTGTGATTGTCGACAGCGCCGATGAAATGAACAGAAATGCGGCGAACGCCGTGCTTAAGGTACTTGAAGAACCGCCGGACCGGGCGCTGTTAATTCTGGTCAGTCACAATCCGGGTCGTTTGTTACCAACCATCCGTTCGCGCTGCCGCAAACTCAGCCTGGCAACACTTTCCGATCAGGACATGGTAACGCTGGTAAACAAATATGCTCCTGAACTCAGTGATCAGGACCGGACAAAACTGATTGGCCTGTCCGAAGGAAGCATTGGTCGGGCCATGGGTTTGGTCGCGGCTGGGGGGGTGGATCTCTATCAGGAGTGTCTGAGTTTGCTGCATTCCCTGCCGCAACTGAATATTGCCAAATTACATGCTCTGGCCGACCAATTGGCAAAGGCGGGTGCCGAAGATCGGTATGCCACGGCGATGACCCTGTTGCGCAGCATCCTGGCCCAGCTGTTGCGATATATGGCCGAAGGCCCCATCGACAGTCCGTCGGTATCCGATGAGCAGGCCCTGTTTCAGCGGATCGGACCCCTGGCCGGTCTTGATCGATGGCTTGAGGTATGGGAAAAGGTGTGCGGGCTTCTGGAGCGGGCAGGGGCCATCAACCTGGACCGCAAACAAGTGGTCTTGAATGTATTTCTGGAAATTCAAGGGGCGCTCCGCAAACGCTAGGACGCAGGCCACTTCTAAATCAAGCTTAGGGTTATAATGGACAAACGCTATTACGTCACGACGCCTATCTATTATGTAAACGATGCGCCGCACATCGGCCACGCCTATACCACATTGGCCTGTGATGCACTGGCGCGGTTTAAAAGGCTCGACGGATATGACGTTTTTTTCCTGACGGGTACGGATGAACACGGCCAAAAGGTCGAAAAGTCGGCCGAAGCGGCCGGCGTCGCGCCGCAGATTTTCACTGATCGGGTGTCACAGAATTTCCGTGACCTGGCGGATGCCATGGATTTTACCCACGACGATTTTATCCGGACTACAGAACCACGTCATACCCAGGCCTGTCAGGACATCTGGCGTCGGCTCGAAGACGCGGGAGATATCTACTTAGGCTCCTACGCTGGCTGGTATGCGGTGCGTGATGAAGCCTTTTACGCTGAGGACGAACTTAAGAAAGGCCCCGATGGCTCGAAAATCGCGCCGACCGGTGCGCCTGTCGAGTGGGTCGAAGAGCCCAGTTATTTTTTCCGCCTGTCCGCTTGGGCCGACCGCCTGCTCAAGTTCTATGAGGAAAACCCAGACTTTATCCTGCCAAAAACCCGTCGCAATGAAGTTGTGAGTTTTGTTAAGGGCGGATTGATGGATCTGTCGATTTCGCGGACGACTTTCAACTGGGGCGTCCCGGTTCCCGGTAACCAGGAACATATTATGTACGTGTGGCTGGACGCCCTGACCAATTACATGACGGCAGTTGGATATCCCGATAGGGACGCGGAATTATACAAAAAGTTCTGGCCGGCGGACCTCCATATGGTGGGCAAGGATATCCTGCGGTTTCACGCCGTCTATTGGCCGGCGTTTGTGATGGCGGCCGGTTTGCCGGCACCGAAGCGGGTGTTTGCCCACGGCTGGTGGACCAATGAGGGGGAAAAGATTTCTAAGTCCCTGGGGAACGTGATTGATCCATTGGAACTGGTCGACAGTTATGGCCTCGATCAGGTCCGTTATTTTCTCCTCAGGGAGGTGCCTTTTGGGAATGACGGTGATTTTTCCAGGCGCGCGATTATTGGCCGCATGAACAGTGATTTAGCCAATGATTACGGTAACTTAGCGCAACGGGTTTTATCGATGGTTCACAAGAACTGCGAGGCCCGGGTGCCAGCCCCCGGGGCCTTCACCGAAGACGATAACCGCCTGCTGGATGCGGCAAAAGCGGTGCTGGGTCAGGTCAGGTCCAAAATGGATTTGCAGGCCTTCCATGAGGCCTTAGAGGCGATCTGGGTGGTCATTCGCCAGTCCAATGCCTATGTCGATGCGCAGGCACCCTGGAAATTAAGAAAAGAAGATCCGGCGCGGATGAATACCGTGCTGTACACCTTGGCGGAAACCATCCGGCATCTGGCGATTTTGACGCAACCCTTTATGCCGGACGCATCGGCCCGGATCCTCGATCAACTGGTTGTGGGATCCGGCGCGCGTAGCTTTGCCGCCCTGGAAGATGGCAGTGCCCTTGCTGCCGGCACTGAACTGCCAAAACCGCTCGGTGTGTTCCCCAGATACGTCGAAGACGATGCCTGACCCTAGGGGTGACCCTGCGAATTATGGATCGGAGCCCGTTATTATCGGGCACCGCTTGGCAAGGTAACGGTGACGGTGGTGCCTTCGCCGACGACGCTGGCCACGTCGAGATTGCCGTCATGCAGATCAACCAGGGATTTGACAATCGCCAACCCCAGGCCTGCCCCCTGCTGGCTCTGATAGGGATTGATTTCGGAACTAACAAAGGGGTCGACGATGGTTGGCAGTTTTTCGGCCGGTATTCCGATTCCCGTATCGATGAATTTGAGGATATGTTGACCATTGATAGATCGGACACTGACGGTTATCTGGCCGTTCTCCGGCGTGAATTTTGCCGAATTGCCAAGCAGATTGAGGGTGATTTGTTTAAGGGCGCGCTGATCAGCATATATTTCTGGTACATCATCCGGGATGTCGACGGACACCGTCACCCCGTTCCCCAATATTGCCTGGCTGACGGATTTGCTACATTCTTTTACCAGATCATTAATGGCAACATTTTCTTTGTTCAAGGCCATTTTTCCCTGCTCAACAATTGAAATGTCGAGAATGTCATTGATCAGTTCTAAAAGGTGTTGACCACTGCCCTGAATATCCTTGGCATATTGCAGGTACGATAGATTGTCGACAGGGCCCAGCCTCTGGTTCCGGATCATGTCAGAAAAACCAATGATAGCATTCAAAGGTGTCCGCAATTCATGGCTCATATTGGCGAGAAACTCCGATTTTACCCGACTGGCGGCAAGCGCCTTATCGGATGCATCGATAAGATCCCGGTTGGTTGTGTGGGTGCGTTCGAGCATATGATTAAACGCCTGGGTTAATTCGCTGGTTTCGCGTAAGGCAAATTTTGTGCTGGTTTCGGCGCGCAATGTCATATCTCCGTCGGCCACACGAATCGCCGTGGCGGCAATTTTTTGCAGGGGCTTTGCCAACACCCCCGATAACCACCAACTGATTGCCGTCGCGATCAAGATACCAAGTGCGGCAATCCCATAAACAGCAAGGCGAAGGGCATTGGATTTTTCAACCAGTTCCTGGAACGGTTGAGGAACCATGACGCCCCAGCCAGAAGCACTAACGACATTAAAGCCGGCGACCATCTCGGCCTTGGCGGCGGGCGAAAAAAATTGCGTAACACCGGATTCGCCGCTCATCATTTTTTTAACAATCGGCAAGGCAGATATGTCCTTCATTTCTTCGACCCATTTGGGTAGGGGGTGGGCAATGATCTGACCGCTTTTGTCGACAATTGCCGCATGTCCACCGCGGCCAAAAAGGATCGCCTTTTGCAGTTGTTTTGGGTATTCCGTGTCTAGTTCACCGATGGTAACAGACTGATCATTATTTAATTTAAGCAGATAAAACGACGGTAATCCGTCGAGGTTTTTACGCAGGTTGCTGATGATAACCGGATCTGGGGCGGTTTGAGGATTTGACCTAGCGGCGCTTAACGAAGCAAAAAAATGTGCCGATAATTCGGTCGATGGTGGACACCTCAAGACACATCGTGCGCATTGATAGGTGGTTTGATTATTCAAATGACAGATGAACCGAAAGCCCATTTCCTTGAGCATGGCATTAAAATCACTGCCGACGTCGCTGGTCTGCATTTGATTTGCTACGGTTTCAAAGGCGGATTTTGCATCATTTACATAACGATCCAGTGCTGCCGTCAGATTCCCGGCAACCAGCAAGTGTTTCTCTTTTACGGAATTAATCTCTTGCTCAAGCGATTTATTTTGCTGCCAGACCGCCAGAATAAGCACAGGCACCGTCGAGACAAAAATCATGGCAAAAAACAGGACGGAGCGTAATCTCATAGGCTATTCCTATATTCACCTACAGATAAGACCCGTCAAAGCAAGCAAGGGTCATGTTTTGGCATAGGTGATTGGGGACCAAAATATCCGCAGCTTATCAGTCCGGTTCAGTAATTATCTGACGGTTTCGTCAGTTAATTAATAAACCACAGGTAATCAAATCATCCTGTTGCATACAAACGGTACTCGATTATTTCTACTTTGGAAATTTTATTCCGACAATTTGTTTAACTTACTGGTTATTACCCCACCTGTTTTGACCCGCTGCCGGTGTATTTTGTTAATCGGCATTCTGTTCTTTTGTGGTCACCGCCAAGGTATGAGCCCCAGGGTCAGGACCCATTGAGGATCAGCGAATGATGCCTGAAGTGGTCTTCCATAAAGGTCGCCATCAGATAATAACTATGATCATACCCCTCCTGCAGGCGCAGATTGAGGGGCTGGCGGGCTTTTGTGCAGGCATCTGCAAACAGCTGCGGTTTTAATTGTTCGTCAAGAAATCCGTCGGCAAGGCCCTGATCAATGAGAATGGTTCGGCTGGTCCGGCAGCCGTTTTCCACCAGATCGGTGGCGTCATAGGCCCGCCAGCTTTCCCGGTCGTCGCCCAGATACCCCATCAGGGCCTTTTCACCCCACGGACACTGCATGGGTGCAACGATCGGGGCAAAGGCCGAAACCGATTTATACTGGTCCGGATTTTTCAGGGCCAATGTCAACGCCCCATGACCGCCCATGGAATGACCGATGATCCCGGTTCGATCTGGAGCCACGGGAAAGTGCGTGCCAATCAGGGCAGGGAGCTCCTTTTGGATGTAACTGGCCATGCGATACATGCCTGACCAGGGCGCTAGTGTCGCATCTAAATAAAATCCGGCACCGGTACCGAAATCATAACTGGCGTCTTCGTCCGCATAGCCAGCACCGCGCGGGCTGGTATCGGGGCAGACGACACACAAACCAAGCTCCGACGCAATCCGCTGGAAACCGCCCTTTGTGGTGACATTTTCCTGGGTACAGGTCAGGCCGGACAGGTAATAGACAACCCCAACCGGCGCCCGCGCAGCGGCTGGCGGCACAAACACACTGAGTTCCATCTGGCAGGAGGTTTCCGCAGACTGATGGGTATAAACGCCCTGAATGCCGCCAAAGGCCTTTTGTTCACTTTGCGTTGTTAGGGTCATCGATAGGTCGACCTTAATCTAGTATTCGACGACGCTGCGGATACTTTTGCCCGCATGCATAAGATCGAAGGCATTGTTGATATCTTCCAGCGGCATTTTATGGGTGATCAGGTCATCGATATTGATCTTGCCGTCCATATACCAGTCGACAATTTTTGGCACATCCGTGCGCCCCTTGGCCCCGCCGAAAGCGGTGCCCCGCCAGACCCGACCGGTGACCAACTGAAACGGTCGGGTCGAGATTTCCTGTCCGGCCCCGGCGACGCCAATGATCGTGCTTTCGCCCCACCCCTTGTGACAGCACTCAAGCGCCTGGCGCATGGTGTTTGTATTGCCAATACATTCAAAGGAATGATCGGCACCGCCATCGGTGATATCGACCAGATAGGGCACCAAATCGCCTTCGACTTCCCGCGGATTGACAAAATGCGTCATGCCAAATTTTTCTGCCAGTTCCTTGCGATCGTCGTTCAAATCCACACCAACGATCTTGTTGGCACCAACCAGACGTGCGCCCTGGACGACGTTCAGGCCGATGCCCCCCAAACCAAATATAATGACATTGTCACCAGGCTGGACTTTTGCCGTATTGATAACTGCGCCGACCCCGGTTGTGACACCGCATCCGATATAACAGACTTTGTCGAACGGTGCGTCTTTGCGAATCTTTGCCACGGCGATTTCCGGCAGGACCGAATAATTGGAAAAGGTCGAGCAGCCCATGTAATGAAAGATCTTTTCCCCGTTCAGGGAAAACCGGGAGGTTCCATCGGGCATCAGTCCCTGGCCCTGGGTTTCGCGAATGGCCTGGCACAGGTTGGTGCGCCCGGAGGTACAATAACTGCATTCCCGGCATTCTGGCGTATACAGGGGAATGACATGATCCCCTTTGGCGACGGAAGTGACACCGGAACCCACGTCGACAACAATGCCGGCCCCTTCATGACCAAGGATTGCCGGAAACAGGCCTTCTGGATCGTCACCGGAGCGGGTAAATTCGTCCGTATGGCAGATCCCGGTGGCTTTCATTTCAACCAGAACCTCACCGGCCCGCGGACCATCCAGGGTAACGGTTTCAATGCGCAGGGGTTCACCTGCTTTAAAGGCGACAGCGGCTTTGGTTTCCATAACTGATTGCTCCCTGATTTTGGCCTGTTTCGTATGTATTGACGAAACCCTAAAACAGACGACGGGCCTCCGCAACCAGCCAATGGCGACTTTGTGCCAGTTTATTTGCGGCCGACAACGGTCATGGATTGCGACACATGTAATGCCTGTGTATGTTCGGCTCACGTCTAAACCTTAAGATTTATTAACCATAAGTGATCCCTATGCTCGTCGACAGTCATTGCCATCTGGATTTCCCCGAGTTTGATAACGAACGGGACGAAATTGTCGCCCGGGCGCAACAGGCCGGCATTGGATATATGGTGACGATCTGCACCCATATGAGCAAATTTGAAGGTGTGCACGCGGTTGCCGATGCCTATGACAACATGTCGTGCACGGTCGGTGTGCACCCCCATAACGCCGGCGAGGAGGGGCCTTTGGCAACCGTTGAGGCGTTATGTGAGCAGGCCAAACGGCCGAAGGTGATCGGCATTGGCGAAACCGGCCTCGATTATTTTTATGAACACAGCCCGCGCGATGCCCAGCAGGACAGTTTTCGGGCCCATATCAAGGCGTCGCGAACCACCGGATTGCCGTTAATTGTCCATACCCGCGACGCCGATGCGGACACCGTCCAGATCCTTCGCGACGAATACCAGAAAGGCCCGTACCCAGGCCTGATCCACTGTTTCAGTGCGGGTCCTGAATTGGCGGCAGCGGCCCTTGAACTGGGATTTTATATCTCGATCTCCGGCATCGTCAGTTTTAAGTCCGCCCAGGCCCTCAGGGATACGGTCAAAGAGCTGCCGCTGGACCGGATCCTGGTGGAGACGGATTCGCCCTATTTGGCACCCGTACCCAAACGCGGCAAACGCAACGAGCCGGCGTTTACCGCCCATACGGCAGATGTCGTCGCCGAACTCAAAGGGGTTTCTGCGGCGGAGCTCGCCGAAAAAACCACCGACAACTTCTTTCATCTTTTTAAGAAAGCCGACCGCGGACAGGCGACGTGCGGGTAACCATCCTAGGGGCCGGCAGTTCCGGTGGTGTGCCCGTACCGGGAACCGGCTGGGGCCGCTGTGATCCAACCCATCCAAGAAACCAACGGCTGCGACCGTCGATCCTGATCGAAACCCAGGGCAAGACCCTGTTGATCGATACCTCGCCGGATCTGCGGGCCCAGCTCCTGGCCGCCCAGGTCAGCCATATTGATGCGGTGATCTATACCCATGCCCATGCCGACCATTTGCATGGCATCGATGACCTCAGGGGCATCAACCGGGCAATGGCGTCGGCCATTGCCGTCTATGCGGATCGCGCCACCCTGGCGCAGATCCGGTCGCGGTTTGCCTATGCGGTGGCACCGCTGCCGGACGATGCCCATGGCCACTATTTTAAACCGACGCTGGAGCCGTACGAGATTACCGCCGGCGATATCTTCGACGTCTGCGGGGTCTCCGTGAGGTGCTTCGATCAGGACCATGGCCGGTCGCGGACGTTGGGTTTTCGATTTGGTGATTTTGCCTATTCGACGGATCTGGTGAATTTGCCCGACGCCGGGTTTGATGCGCTGGCCGGGGTCGACACCTGGGTCGTCGGGGTGTTTACCGACCGCTCTCATCCGACCCATGTGCACGTACAAAAGGCGCTTGGATGGATCGACAGGGTAGCACCGCGCCATGCGGTATTATCTCATTTGGGTCCCGATTTGGACTACGCGACACTCGAAAAATCCCTGCCAAAATCCGTCCATGTGGCCTACGACGGGTTGCAGATTTTACTGCCAGATCGCTGAGCAGGGGGCCGGGCTGCCCGGCGACCCTGGGCCCAATTCTTCGCGCTCAGGGCCATTTGTCAAAAACTTGAAATGGTTCATATACAATAGTTAAAATATTGAAAACAATTAAAATAATCAAATTTTCCATAATATAAATTATGCGATAATCAGAGCCCGTGATAGATGACCATCCGCCCAGGCTTTCCGCCGTTTTCCCTGAAACAAATAGAAACAAAAAAATCGTGTGCAACTAAAGCGTTCTGGGGTAAAGAACTCACACTCTCAACGAATACTAGAATTGTGGATAAAGCCCTCAAAGACTGCACCGACATCGATACCCTTTTACAGCTCGCTAAGTGGCACACCGAGACCGCTAGAAAAATAAAATTACAAGCCGCCGAGCTGATAAAAGGTCGCGAGCGACAGGCGCAATACCAGCGAGATCGAGACCGCTGGAGCACTGAAAAATCACAACTCATACGATTGATGGTGGCGCAAATGCGTGACGGAAAAAACTTTTCCCAAGCGGTCCGTTTCGGCTCAAAAACCTCCGGCAAAGATGAAAAAACCTGCGAAACCCTGTTGAAAAGATTCGTCAGACAACAGAAAAAACAGGCCCGCGAAGTGCGTAAACTCCTGGTTATCAGGCATGCCCAAGCCGGATGGACCAACGATGAAATTGCCCGGGAATTAGGCTGTCACCGGAACACGGTTTCGAAAGATTTAAGTGAAATTATAAACGGCAAAATCGACCGGTTTTAGAGATAAAAAAAACTTTTAGGTGCTTCGGATCCGAAACACTGTTTTTTTTCGTCAATAAAATCAAGGGGTTGTCGGGTGCAAATTTCACGGCCGCGCCGATCCGCGCCAGGTGCCAGCTCCTAGCCGGCTTTTAACTTACCCAACACCGTCAACACCACCAGAGCGCCGACAAAATACAGGATCTCAGTCTCGTAAGCATCGAGAAAACCCGTGGTCTCGACGCCACCGACGGCGTTGAACGCTTGGTTTTGCGCATCTTGCTGTTGTTTGATGGCGTCGGCAACGGATTTCCGCGCCGCCATCGACGCGGCCGCCTCCTGCAAGGTCGCCAGTTGCGGATTTGGCCGCGCCAATTCGGCGAAGTCGTCAACCTCGGTAAACATCACCGACGCCGGCGGTTCTTGGCTTGCGCCTTTTTGATATTGCGTTTGCTCGCGGCCTTCTGTTTTGCCGTCCGTCTCGATTTGCGTCTTGTCATGGTTTTGGTCCTTTACGTGGTCAGTTCAATGAGCGCGGCCGCTGCCATTAGCAACCCCGGTAATGGGCTTTTTTCGCCCGAAGCGGTTTCGGCGACTTCACCAGGTAACGCGAACCCGTCGTCATAGGTGGTGATCGGATCGGCGGCCGTTGACGTAGCCCCAAAAAGATCGTCGGCAAATGCAGCCTGGCCATTGGTCGCGCCAGGCGCATTCGTCGCACCAGGCGCATTCGTCGCGCCAGGCGTTGAAAATCCGCCAAAAGACGGACTGCCCGCAAAAACCCCACTGTCAGAAAACAAATCGTCATTGCGATTATCGCCAAAGGGATCAATAACCTGCCAATCGGCCGGCGGGCCAAAAACACTTTTGCCAGGGATCCTGAAAACCTCAACGTCTTTAATTCCCAAAGCTTCCGGCACCCCGGCCGCACTGACCAGCAATCCGGCCGGCAAAGAGACTAGAGAGATTAAACTTGTTAACGGGTTTTTTCGGATAACCGTATCAACCACGCCTGGCGTCTGTTTGCTGGCGTCCTCACTGGCCCCGAATAAAAAATTAACCAACTGACTGGCCGGCGTTGCGTTGTTACGTGCAGCCTGGCCAGCCGCCACTGAAAATCCCTCACCGTCGATCGCTGCCAACAGTTCATCTGTGCCGCTGTCGGAAAAGGCCGCCGCCAGGTCATAGCCGGGATCGGCGGGAGGCGCACCGCTTGGCGTCGCAAAAATATCAATCGTCGTCAGGCTGTTTGTCACCACCGGTGCCGGCGGGCCAAAAACATCGGCCAGGGTTTTGCTCCCCATAGAAGGTTCAACCAGCGGCACCGCCGGCGGCGCTTGCGGTTTCGGATTGCCAAACACATCGTATCGCTCTAAGTGCTTGGCCGTGGCGGCCGCCTGGCGCTGTTCATGGGTAGACGCCCCAAGGGTGCCACCGCCAACCTCAGACCCCTCAAAGCTATAACCGCCCCAATTGTCGCCTAGGTTGCCTGAGCTGGCCCCGCCGGGGTTGTACCCAGGCATGTTATTTAATCAGGCCAGTGGTCGTGGTGAACCGCAATGCCGCATTGCCTAAGGCTAAACCAGCGGCAACCTCCTCAGGTGCCAATACGTGCCCCAACGCACCATCAACGCCAAACATCATTCCGGCAAACCCAAGCAAGTTGAACCAAAGGGTTTTACTTTCCCAAAAATTTTTCATTGTCTGTTCTCCTCGATTTAAGATTAACTTCCAAATCGCAAACGCGCCTGAATAACTCCTCAAAACGCGCCTGGCCCTTACCTAACCGAAAAAAAATTCCGGTCAACAAACCAATTTGCGCAACCGCATAAACCACCGCCAAAATCGCCGTCAAATCTTCCATTAGGCAATGCCGGCATAAAACTGGTGATTGCCAATTTCTCGCACCAATTTGCGTTCATCGGCCCACATGGCCGACGCCTGGCGGGTTTTGTAATGCGTGGCACCACCAGTTACATCAGGCAGGGTCCCGAGTACCGCCTGTTTGGCCAGGGCCAGGGCAATGACAAAGGCCGGATCTGAAGTATCAACGGCGAGCATGGCGGCGCGGTTGGGATCGTTCTTGTTCCAGGCGGAAAACTGATAGTCTTTGGTGATCACTTCGGTAATCGCGCCACCAAACCAGCGGCCCGATCCGGCGCGGTTGATAACCACGTTGATCACCGCCTGCATGCCTTGTGCGCCTTCGCTTCGAGCTTCGCCCCAAGCGGTTCGGGCAAGCAGATCGATTTCATTGAACTTTTTCATAACAAACATCGCTCCATATCCCAACGCGATTAGCGTATAGGTTTTCACGGCTTTAAGGCCCGTTTTGCAATTTTGGCATCGTAGGCGGTTTGCTGGAAGGCGTTGCCAGCAACGCCCAAATGAGATCCGGTAATATGATCTTCCAACCAGCGCGGCATATCTTTATCTAGAGCCGCAATTTCCCGCTTCCATAAATCCATTGCTTCCGCCGCCGCCTGCCCCTCGGGATCGGTTGATATGGTTCTTGCAACCGGATCAACCGTTATAAATTGACTGTTCAAATCGGTATATGGAACGTGGAAGGCATTGGCCGATGCCTTGCCGTTGGTTAACGAATTAATAGTCAAAACCATGGCATCGGCCAAAGCCACCGTAGGGCATGGCTCGGTGGCTATCGGATGAAAGCTGGCATCCCAACTGGCAATAACTAACCGCATCATAAGACCTCTTTTTCTAATGTTATGTAGCCCTGACTCCAGGTGGTGCCTCCACTCGCCAATCCTGGATTAAATCGAACTGCTTCAATTCCCGCCGTTGTGTCTGTAAGCTGCTTAAAATGATTAGACACTTG
>JAJCYD010000044.1 GCA_029263125.1 Solirubrobacteraceae bacterium
GAGCTGTCGCATATCGAAGGCATCCGCGTGCCGCCTGGCTTCTGTGTGACGACGAACGCGTTCCGGCGGATCATCGCGCAGGCCCCGTCGATCGACGGTCTGCTCGATCGGCTGACGCGCCTGAACCAGGGCGACCGGCACGCGATCGGCACGCTCAGTGCGGAGATCCGCCGGGCCATCGAAGGGATCGCCATCCCCCACGATGTGGCGACGGCGATCACCCGCGCGCTCGCGCGTCTCGGCGAGCAAGCCGCTTACGCCGTCCGATCGAGTGCGACGGCAGAGGACCTGCCGACGGCCTCCTTCGCAGGTCAGCACGACACGTACCTGAACATCGTGGGGCCGGCCGCGATCCTCCAGCACCTCAGCCGGGGCTGGGCCTCGCTGTTCACCGCGCAAGCCGTGACCTACCGCCTGCGAAACGGCGTCGACCACCGGAAGGTTCACATGGCCGTCGTCGTGCAGCAGATGGTCTTCCCGCACGCGGCCGGCATCCTCTTCACGGCAGACCCCGTCACGTCCAACCGGAAGGTCGCCTCAGTGGAGGCCGGCTTCGGGCTCGGCGAGGCCCTCGTCAGCGGCCTGGTGAGCGCGGACGCCTACAAGGTGCGCGACGGCGAGGTCGTCGCCAAGGCGGTCGCCACCAAGCGGCTCGCCGTCCACGCCTCGCCGGCGGGCGGAACCCAGCAACAGACGATCGAGGCGCAGCGCCAGCAGCAGCCGGCGCTGACGGATGCCCAGGTCGTGGCGCTCGTGCGGCTGGGCCGGCGCGTCGAAGCGCACTTCGGCCGCCCGCAGGACATCGAGTGGTGCCTGGTGGACGACGACTTCGAGATCGTTCAGAGCCGGCCGATCACCACGCTGTTTCCCATCCCCGCGACCGGCGACCAGGAGAACCACGTCTACCTCTCCGTCGGTCATCAGCAGATGATGACCGACCCCATGAAGCCCCTGGGGCTCTCCCTCTTCCAGCTGACGGCGCTCCCGACGATGCACGAGGCCGGCGGCAGGCTGTTCGTCGACGTCACCGAGCGCCTGGCTTCGCCCGCGAGCCGCGCAGGCGTCCTGGAGGTCTTCAGGAAGTCCGATCCACTGACCTCCGACGCGCTGCAGACCATCCTCGACCGCGGCGACTTCATCCCGTCGATCCCCGACGACGGTCGTGGTGCGCCACAAGCCGATGGCGCACCGGACCCGATCGCGACCGACCCGACGATCGTCGACGAGCTGGTCGCGCACAACCAGGCGTCCGTCGCGGCCCTCAAGCGCACCATCCCGACGATGTTCGGATCGGCGCTGCTGGGCTTCATCCGAGACGACATCCAGGAGCTGAAGCGGATCCTGTTTGACCCGCGCAGCCACCAGGTGATCATGGCCTCGATGAACGCCACGTGGTGGCTCAACGCGCAGTTGGAGGCATGGCTCGGCGAGAAGAACGCGGCCGACACGCTGACGCGGTCCGTCCCCGGGAACATCACGTCGCAGATGGGGCTGGCCCTCCTCGACGTCGCCGACGTGATCCGCCCGCATCCGGACGTGGTCGCCTACCTGCACCACGTCGAGGACGACGACTTCCTCGACGAGTTGGCCGGACTCGCCGGGGGGCGAGCGGCGCGCGACGCCATCCGCGCCTACCTCGACGAGTACGGCATGCGCTGCGTCGGCGAGATCGACATCACGAGGCCGCGCTGGAGCGAACGCCCCTCCACGCTCCTGCCCGCGCTCCTGGGCAACATCAGGAACTTCGAGCCGGGCGCCGGTCGGCGGCGCTTCGAGCAAGGGCGACAAGAGGCGTGGGACACGGAGCAGGAGTTGCTGGAGCGCTTGCGGGCACTGCCCGGCGGCGAGCGGAAAGCCGCACAGGCCAAGCGGATGATCGACCGCGTCCGCACCTTCGCCGGGTACCGGGAGTATCCGAAGTACGGCATCGTCAGCCGCTACGCCGTCTACAAGCAGGGCCTGCTGGACGAAGCCCGTCGCCTCGTCCAGGCCGGCGTGCTGGGTGAGGAGGAGGACAGCTTCTACCTCACGTTTCAGGAGCTCGAAGACGTCGTGCGCACCCGCGAGGTGGATGACCAGCTCATCTCCCAGCGCAAGCACGCGTTCAGGTCCTATCAAGCGCTCACACCGCCCCGGGTGCTCACGTCGGAGGGCGAGGCCCGGTGCGGAGCGTACGGACGCGACGACGCACCCGACGGCGCGCTCGTCGGCCTCGCGGTCTCGGGCGGGACGATCGAAGGGAGGGCCCGCGTCATCCTGGACCTGGCGGCGGCCGAGCTCGACCCCGGCGACATCCTGGTCACCACGTACACGGACCCAAGCTGGACGCCCCTGTTCGTCGCGATCAACGGGTTGGTGACGGAGGTCGGGGGCCTGATGACCCACGGCGCGGTGATCGCACGGGAGTACGGCCTGCCGGCCGTCGTGGGGGTTGAGGACGCCACCCGGCTGATCCGGGATGGCCAGCGGATCCGCGTGCACGGCACGGACGGGTTCGTCGAGATCCTGCCCTAACGGCCCGCCGAGATCCGCGCCTCCGCTCTCCTGCGGCCGGCGCCGTGGCGCAGCAGGATCCTCCCGTGCGACACGGCTCGGCGGAGGTCTGCCGCACGTGTTGGAGCACCTGCACCGCGCATCGAATGCCGGTGCGTTTGCCAGACGCGCGTCGGCGGTGAGCACCGACGTTGCGCCGGTCATCTCGGTCAACGCGACGTACGCGGCGTCGTAGGCGCTGAGGTTCTGTGTCGAGCAGATGCGGGGCAGTGAGGTCTTCGACCCCGAGCCGATCGGGATCAACGCGGCCGGCGACGAGCTCGACGATCACGCTGGCATCGACGACCTTCAATCGCCTCGTCCGTCGTGCGCCTACTAGCCTTGGCCCGATGTCAGACATCTGCCGGATCTTGCTGATCTCGGGAAGCCTGCGCGTTGGCTCCACGAACGGCGCGCTCCTGCGCACTGCCGCAGCTGTGGCTCCGGTCGGGATCGTGACCGTGTCCTACGAGGGCATGCGCGATCTGCCGCATTTCAACCCCGACGACGATCCCGTCGGCGGTCCGGTGCATCGCGCCGTCGCCGACCTGCGCGCACGGCTCGCGGACGCCAACGCGCTGCTGATCTGCACGCCCGAGTACGCCGGCGCGCTGCCGGGCTCATTCAAGAACCTGCTGGACTGGACTGTCGGCGGCGGCGAGACCTATGGGATGGCGATCGGCTGGGTCAACGTCTCCGGACCGGCAGCGCCGACGGGAGCTGCCGGCGCCCACGACTCCCTGCGAAGCGTGCTGACCTACACGGGATCAGACATCGTCGAGGCGGCCTGCGTACGCATCCCCGTGGCCGCGGCGCGGTCGGCGAGGACGGTCTGATCGACGACCCTAACGCCCGCGACGGCGCCGCCGCCGCGCTGGTCGCGCTTGCAGAGCACGTCGCTGCGCGCACGTCCGCCTGACAAGTGCCACTATCCGAGAACACATGGGTGAGCTGGCTGTCCGACGCGACGGTGCCCTCTACGGCGTGACGATCCGCGCCGTGCTGGACTCGGGCGCCACCGCCCCGCTGTTCGTCGCCATCCGAGCGCAGCGCGTGGAATGGCACGATCCCGGAGACCCGGCGGCCGACCCCGACGGCTGGGTGCGAACCGCGGCACCCTCGGCACTGGAAGCCGAGCTCGAGCTGTACTTCACCCGCGACAAGGTCCATGCCCGCGCGCTCGCGCAGCTCGCGAAATGGCAGGCGGATCCGCCTGCGCGACTGGTCGGCGTCAGCTCGATCGAGGAGCAGTACGTCGGGCTGATCGATCAGGAGGGGGGCAACGGCATCGGCATCAAGCTCACCGACGCCGAGCAGACGCGCTCCAGCAGCCGCGCATACGCCGCCTGGTCACGCGGCAAGCTGCGCAGCGACTCCGCCTCGTCGTCGACCAGCTGACCCGGCCGGCTACGCGGCGATGCGGCCTGCGCGGACGTCCTTGGCGATCTCGCGCTCTGGACGCGGCGGGCGCGGCATGCGCGCGGTGAAGCGCTTGCGCCACAGGCCGATCAGACCGATGCGCCAGGCGATGTAGCCCGAGCGTCCCGGAATCGCCGAGAAGTCCATCTTCACGAGGTGGCTGACCGCGCGCCGCGACAGGTACGCCGTGCGCAGGACGTGGCCCAGGCGCGGGTAGAGCTTCTGCTCCTCGGTGCTCGCGCGCACATGGCCGAGCAGGCGCTTCCACAGCCACTGCGGCGGGCGCCAGATGCACAGCAGGTACAGCAGCAGGTTGTATGCGCGCGGCGGGATCGACATGAACGACGCCGAGATCTCCTCGATGTCGACGCCGCGCTCCTTCATCGCCTTCTCGAGCTCGGTGTTCGGGATGACCTTCAGGGAGTAGATGAACATCGTGTACGGCCGCTCCATGTCATAGAGCAGCTGCAGCGTCTCCTTGAGGTCCTCGCGCGACTCGATCGGGTTGTCGGTGATGATGTCGTAGGCCGGTGGGATGTGGTACTTCGGCGAGAAGGACGCGTTGACCGTGCCGGCGGCGAGGATCTTCTCCGGCGGCGAGGGGCGCTTGTAGAACTCCAGCGTGTTGCGACTGCCGCTCTGGATGCCCATCCGGATGCGGTTCATGCCCGCCCACGTCAGCAGCTCGAACTTGTCGCGGTTGACGTAGTTGGGGATCACGCCGTAGACGGCGAACGGGAGGTCGAGCTCGGCCTTCCACAGCTCGGCGAACTCCTCGATCTGGCGGTACGGGATCGCCATGAAGCTGTCGTCGTGGAAGCTGACCTGGCTGAGGTGCGGGAAGCGCGCACGCGCGGTCTTGACCTCGTCGACGATGTAGCGAGCGCTGGGATGGCGGATGCGCTTGTACTTCGGATCGTTGGAGATGAACTTCGTGTTGCCGCAGTAGCTGCAGTGGAAGGGGCAGCCGATCGACCACAGCGTCGTGTAGCTCAGACCGTCGTTGTCAATGTAGTCAGAGCGCTTCATCGGGATGAAGCCCTCGCCGGCCTGGTAGATCAGCTCGCCCTCGCCGTACTGCGGGAACGGCAGGCTCTCCATCTCATCCTGGGACATCAGCGGCAGGAAGTGGTTGCGGATGACCTCCTCGCCGCCGTTTGCGTCCTTGAACCAGAAGTTCTTGATGTCCGTCGGGCGCTTGCCGGCCTCAAGCTCGTCGTAGAGCTGCTGGAAGGCGAACTCGCCCTCCCCCACGCAGATCGCGTCGACGTTTGAGAGGATCGCGTCCTCGGGGTGGATGATCGGATGGATCCCGCCCCAGATGACGTAGGTCGAGGGATCGAGCTCCTTGACGCGGGTGATGAGCTTGCGCGTCAGCTCGGCGTAGCCGGTCATCGACGAGAAGCCGACGAGGTCGGACTTGATCAGGTCGCGCGCGGCGAGATCGATGTCCTCGGGCTCCAGCGAGCCGGCGCTGCCCAACGTTCCGCGCAGGCCGTTGCGGATGCTGCGGTAGCGGTTGGTCGAGACATAGCAGGACTCGGTGTCCTGGTTGATCTGTGCGACGAAGGCGGCCATCTTGCGAAAGCCACACGACGTGATGCCATCCTCAAGCGATACGAGCTTGACCCGCATGGTGCTTCCCCCGCTCCGTCGGTTCGAAGGATGATCGTAGCGATGGCGCGTGCGACGCGCGCTCGCTGTGCTGCGCCGGGTCCCGCTAGCGGACTTCGGCCGGCTCGTCCTTGCCCTGCAGGCGCTCGCGGCCGCGCTGCACGGCGGAGATGAACTTCGACAGGTTGACTTCGAGCGTGTTGAGGATCTCGTCGGCGTAGTCCTCGGCGCCCAGGCGGATCTCGCGCTCGCGTGCGCGAGCGTCCTCGACGATGTCCTCGGCGGCGCGCTCGGCCTGCTTGGTGACCTCTTCCTGGCCGACGAGCTGGTTCTGCTTCTCGCGCGCCTCCTTGACGACACGCTCGGCCTCGCGCTTGGCCTCTGCCAGCATCTCCTGACGCTCCTTGACGATCCAGCGCGCCTGCTTGATCTCCTCGGGGATCGTCGCGCGCATCTGGTCGAGGATGTCGTAGATCTCGTCCTTGTCGACGCGGACCTGCCCGGTCATTGGGACGGGCTTGGCGTTGTGCACCAAGTCGTCGAGCTTGTCGATGAGTACCAGGACGTCCATAGCAACCCCTCAGTTCGCTAGCGGCCCAGCTCTTCCTTCAAGCGAGCGGCCACCCGGTCGGGTACGAGTCCTTCGATCGCTCCTCCGAACATGGCCAGCTCCTTGATACCGCTAGAACTCAGGAAACTGTACTGGGGGCTGGCCATGAGGTAGAGCGTGTCGACGTCGGGCGCCTGCAACCGGTTGAGCTGATGCATCTCGAACTCGTACTCGAAGTCCGAGATCGCACGCAGGCCCTTGACGATGACCTTCGATCCCTCGGCGCGCGCGAAGTCCACCACCAACGTCGAGAACGCGACCGCCCGGACCCCGGGCAGGTGCGCCGTCGCCTCGCTGATGAAGCTCAGGCGCTCGTCGACGCCGAACAGCGTGGCGCCCTTGCGGATCGGCATGTTGACGACGCCGACGACGACCTCGTCGAAGAGCTCCGAAGCGCGCGAGATGACGTCGAGGTGCCCGTGCGTGATCGGGTCATACGAGCCGGGGCAGACGGCGATGCGGTGATCAGGTGTCATGGATGCGGATGACGGTATCGCCGTAGCGGCGCTCGTCGGAGATGGGAAACGCGAGCTCCAGTGGCTCGCGGCGGTCGCTCTCGCTGACGATGCGGGCTCCGGTCGCGAGGATCGCGACCAGTTCCTCCGAGAGCTCCCGCCCCAGCTCGGCGGAATGCCGGTAGGGAGGGTCCAAGAACACGAGATCGTATGCCTCGGCGCGCCTCGCCGCAGTCCGCAGGGCCGCCAGCGCCGGCATCTGACGCACATCGGCGTCGAGTTGCAGCGTCCGCAGGTTCGCTCGGATCGCCCTGATCGCCGCCGGCGCGCGGTCGACGAACACCGCCGCGCCCGCCCCGCGCGACAGCGCCTCGATGCCCAGCGCGCCGCTGCCGGCGAACAGGTCGAGCACGCGCGTTTCCGCGACCGACGCGCCGAGCACGCTGAACAGCGCCTCGCGCACGCGGTCGCTCGTGGGACGCGTCGCGTCGCCCGGTGGCGCGACGAGCCGGCGCCCGCGGTGGCTGCCCGAAACGACCCTCATGCGGGCAGCGGGAGCAACTGCGCGTCGCCGTGAGTCGCGCTGAGCGCCTCGGCGAGCAGCGCGTGCTCGGCCTGCTCGAGCGCCGGGTCTGCGTCCAACAGCGCTTCGGCCGCAGCCCGCGCGGACTCGGCCAGCGCTTCGTCCTCGGGCAGTCGCGCGAAGTCAAACAGCGCGAGGCCCGACTGGCGCGTGCCGGCGATCTCGCCCTCGCCGCGCAGCTCCAGGTCCACTCGCGCGAGCTCGAAGCCGTCGGACGTGCGCTGCAGGGCCTGCAGCCGCGCGGACTGCTTGGGGCCGAACAGCAGGCAGACCGAGGCGTGCTCCCCGCGGCCGATGCGTCCGCGCAGCTGGTGCAGCTGGCTGATGCCAAAGCGCTCGGCGCCCTCGACGAGCATGACCGTCGCGTTGGGCACGTCGACGCCGACCTCGATGACCGTCGTCGCGACGAGCACGTCGGCGCCGCCCGCCGCAAACGACGCCATCGCGGCCTGCTTGTCGCGCGAGCGCATCTGGCCGTGCAGCAGCGCCACGCGATAGTCGGTCAGCTCGCCGCCGCGCAGGCGTTCGAACTCGGCGGTCGCGGCCTTGGCCGCCAGGGCCTCGGACTCCTCGACGAGCGGGCACACGACGAACGCCTGGCGTCCGGCGTCGAGCTCCACGCGGATGCGCTCGTAGGCTCGCGAGCGCTCGCGGTCGGTCGACGCCAGGTGCGTGGTGATCGGGCGCCGGCCGCGCGGCAGCTCGCGCAGCGTCGTGATGTCCAGGTCGCCGTAGCGCAGCAGGGCCATCGTGCGCGGGATCGGCGTGGCGGTCATGTGCAGCACGTGGGGCACGAGACCCTCCCGCGCCTTGGCATCCAGGGTCGCGCGCTGGCGCACGCCGAAGCGGTGCTGCTCGTCGACGACGACGACCGCGAGGCTGGCCAGCCGCACGTCGTCCTCCAGCAGCGCGTGCGTGCCGACGACGAAGGACAGCTCGCCGGAGGCAAGCTTGTTGAGGATGTCCGCGCGCCGTGAGGCGGTCGTCGAGCCGGTCAGCAGCGCGATCCGCACCGCCTCACCGGGCATCAACGCCTGCAACGTCGCGAAGTGCTGCTCGGCGAGCACCTCGGTCGGGGCCATGAAGACGGCCTGCATGTCGTGCTCGACGGCGCGCAGGATGGCGTGCAGCGCGACGACGGTCTTGCCCGAGCCCACCTCCCCCATGAGCAGCCGTTGCATCGGGCGCTCCTGAGCGAGCTCGGCATCGAGGACGGCGATGGCGGCGCGCTGGTCGCCGGTCAGCTCGAAGGGCAGCAGCTGCTCGCGCCAGCGCCGTGTGAGGTCGGGCTCGGCGTCCAGGGCCCGCGCCCGGCCCGCGGCACGGCGCTGTTGGCGGCGGCGAAGCAGTGAGAGCTCGGCCAGCAGCAGCTCGTCGAAGGCCAGCCGGCGGCGGCCACCCTCCAGGTCGCCGGCATGCGCAGCATGCAGCGCCGCCGCGCGGTCGGGCAGCCGGTGGGCGTGACGCATGCGCGCCGGCAGCGGATCGGTCGCGTCGCCGCAGGCCGGCAGGTGCTCGCGGACGAGCGCCAGCAGCTGCGTCGATGACAGCCCGATCGTCGCCGGGTAGTGGGCGACCTCCTGATCGGAGCCGGTGCTGAGCGTCGTCGGCGCGTGACCCTCGACGCGGAAGGCGTTGCGCGCCGTGAGCTTGCCGTGCAGGACCAGGCGCGTGCCCGTCGGATACTTGCGCGCAAGCCACGGCTGGTTGAAGAACGTCGCCTTGACCATTCCCGTCTCGTCGGCGACCTGTGCCTCGACGAGCGGCTTCATCCCGCGCCGGCGCACCGGCCGGCTGGCGATCGAGCGCACCTCGACGAGCACCGTCGCGCCCTCGCCCTCGGTCAGCGTCGCCAGCGTGCGCGCCTGGCGGCGGTCGCGAGGCAGGTGCTCGAGCAGGTCGCCGACGGTGTCCAGCTGCAGCTGGCGCGCCGCCTCGGCAGCTTTCGCAGGCGTGACCCGCAGTTCGCGCGCGAGCACCGACGGACGCGGCCAGCGCAGCGGCGCAGCGAGCAACGCGTCGCGATCGAGCTCATCGGCGGTCGCGAACGCGGTTGGCATGCCCGAATGATGAAGTGCGCGGCGGTCGCTCAGGCGTGGTCGCGCGGAGGCCCGGCGCGGACGCGGCGATCCACGAAGGCGAGCTTGCGCTGAACCTCGGGCGTCAGGGCGAACGCATAGACGTCCGCCGCGCCCATGCTGCGGTTGATCGCGTTGAGCGCGTAGGTGAGCGGGAACCATGCCGCCATCAGCGCTCGCAGGTCTCGCGCGGGCGCCTCGGGGTCGGAATGCGGCGGTGCCGCGTCGGTCGTCGCGACCCGCGGACCCACGACGCGCACGCCGTGCGCCTCGGCCGTCTGCAGGGTGTCGCGGATGTGCGGGTAGTGGGCGAACGTCTCGGCTCAGTCCTCCCAGAGGTGCATCGTCGCGTAGGCGCTGACATGGCCGGCCTCCCACCCCGCCGGCGGTCCGTGCTCGTCGTGGGTGGCCATCGCCGCGGCGTAGTCGGCGCGATCGTCGCCGAACAACGCACGGCAATCCGCACGCGTGGCGGAGCTCTGGGGGGCGAGCATGTCCTGGTAGTAGTGCCCGAGTCTCGTGGCGCAGGTGGCCGAGGACCGTGCGGTAGGGCTCTCCGAGCTCGATGCGCCGCTGCTCGCGCTGGGCCGCGTCGGCCTCCCCGAGATCGAGCGTGATGACCCCTCCGGCATGCCCCGTGCTGACCGCTTCGACCTCGTTTGTGACAGCAGGTCGAAGGCCAGTCCGCCCGCGCGCTCGCGCCATCCGACGATCGGCAGGCCGGGCTCGCCGAGCTCGAAGGTCAGGCGCCGCTTGGCCGCCTCCGCGCGGATGAACCGCTGAAGGCCGGCGCGATCATCGTCAGCCGGCCGCGCGCGGGTCAGCGTGCAGCTCTCGCACCAGACGGCAGGCCCGACGACGGTGTCGCAGCGCGCCACGGCCGCGCCCGCGCAGCGCGAGCGCGCTCCGAGCGCGACGATCTCGCGCCCGTCCCAGTCCAAGCCGATGTCCGAGCGGCAGTGCGGGCAGTGCGAGCTCTCAAACGTGACCAGGCGCCCGCAGCTCGGGCAGGTGAAGGCGCGCATCGCAGAGAGGATGGCGCACCCGCAGCGCCGGCCGGCGCGCCCGCGACGCGGCAGCCGTCGAGGGACGGGGCTGGGCGGGTTCTGCACGCATGCCATGCGGTTTGCGCCCCGCCATGCGGGACCCAGGAGCCCCACGGCGAGCCTGGGCGGGTTCTGCACGCATGCCATGCGGCTTGCGCCCCGCCATGCGGGACCCAGAAGCCCCACGGCGAGCCTGGGCGGGTTCCGCACGCATGCCATGCGGCTTGCGCCCCGCCATGCGGGACCCAGAAGCCCCGCGGCGAGCCTGGGCGGGTTCCGCACCCATGCCACGCAATTCGCGCCCCGACACGCAGGACCCAGAAGCCCGACGGCGAGCCTGGGCGGGTTCTGCACGCATGCCATGCGGTTTGCGCCCCCGCATGCGGAACCCAGAAGCCCGGCGGCGAGGGCGAGCCTGGGCGGGTTCTGCACGCATGCCATGCGGTCCGCGCCCCCGCACGCGAACCCAGGAGCCCGGCGGCGAGGGCGAGCCTGGGCGGTTCTGCGCGCATGCCATGCGGTGTGCGACCCGGCACGCGAGCCACGCCTTCAGGCGGCCAGCGCTACTCCGCGACGAGCAGCCACCAGTAGCTCGGCTGACCCCCGAACTCGCATTCGAGCTCGACGGACTCGGGAGCGAGCGAGCGCACGGCGCCATCGTCCAGCGGCGCCCCCATCCCAGCGAGGCAGGTCAACAGTTCCGCGCCGGCGCCGAGATCCTCCAACACCGCGCGCAACGTGTCGCCAGCATCGCCCCACGCGACGATCCTGTCGTCGACGAAGCCCACGGCGTCGCCGATCGCGAAGCGCCCGTCGCCGTCGGCCCGCGCAGCGGGCGCGACCGCTCCCGTGCGAAGGCCTTCCAGCGCGCGGTCGATCGCGGCGAGGTTGTCTTCGGCGGCGCGGTCGGGGTCCAGGGCGATGGCCGCGCTCAGGCCCGCCTGCTGCGAGCGGGCGGCGCTGACGAGCACGATCTTGTCCGACAGCTCGGCGGCGTGCCCCGCCGCCATGACGACGTTCGGCGAGTTGGGCAGCACGACGACCTCGTCGGCTGCGACGCCATCGATGCCGGCCAGCAGCTCGTGTGTCGAGGGATTCAAGGTCGGGCCGCCGTCGAGCACGCTGACGCCGAGGCTCTGATAGAGCGCCTGCAGCCCGTCTCCCGAGACCACCGCGAGCGCTCCGCAGCGCTGTGACGGCGCCGGCCCGGTGGCCGCGAGACGATCCGCGCGCGCGAGGACCTGCGCGTGCATGTCGGCGACGTCCAGGTGGGAGACGTCCCCGCGACCGGCGAACAGCGCCGTCGCGGCCCCGGGCTCGTCGGTGTGCACGTGAACCCGAAGCATCGACCCGTCGCCGACGGCGAGCACGGAATCGCCGATCGCCTCCAGCGGCGCCACCCACGCCCCGGGATCGAGGTCCTGCCCGCTGACGGCGAAGTTCGTGCAGTAGCGAAACGTCGAGGAGCTGTGCTGCCGGGCGCTCACGCGGGCGGGCGCCTGAACGGCGACCTGCGGGACCGGGCCGCCGCGCAGCGCCGCGATCATGCCCGCGACGATCACCGTCAGCGCATGGCCGCCGGCATCCACGACGCCGCTCTCACGCAGGACCTCCAGCAGCTCGGGGCCGCGGCGCACCGACTCCTCCCCCGCTCGCAACGCCCGCTCCAGGACATCGGCGATCAGGGCGTTCTGCACGTCCGGGTCACCCTCGGCGCCCAGGCGCGTGTCGCCCATGTGCGCCAGATCGGTGGCCACGCTCGTGGCCATGTCGCGCAGGACGGTGAGGATGGTGCCCTCCGCCGGCTGGCGCACCGAGCCGTAGGCGCGCTGCGCGGCACGGGCCATCGCCGAGCCGATCAGGACCGGGTCGACAAGCTCGCCGGGCCGGCTGATCAGCTCCTCGGCGGCGCCGCGGATGAGCTGGGAGAGGATCACACCGCTGTTGCCGCGCGCGCCCAGCAGCGCCGCCCGCGCGACGGACTCGACGATCTCCTCGCGGCCGATCTCGTCGATCAGCCGCCCCTCGTCAGCGGCGAGCCGGTCGAGCTCGACGCGCACGGCGCGCAGCGTGAGGGCCATGTTGTCGCCGGTGTCGCCGTCGGCGACCGGGAAGACGTTGAGGTCGTTGATCTCCTCGCGGCGCGACTCGAGGTGCGCGAGCGCCCCGTCGACGACGGTGCGAAAGCGAACGAGGCTGGGGTCCGGCACGGTGAACGCTCGCCCGCCGTCGCCGCCTGGCGACCCGCGAAGCGAAACCGCCTACATGGCCTTGGTGACCTTGCCGGCCTTCAGGCAGCGGGTGCAGACGTAGACGCGACGAGGAGCAGCACCGACGAGCACCCGCACCTTCTGCAGGTTCGGGTTGAAGCGCCGCTTCGTGGCGACCATCGAGTGGCTGCGGCTCTGGCCGAACGAGGGGCCCTTCCCGCAGCTGTGACAGACCTTGGCCATCGAGCGCTGCAGTGTAGAGGGTCGACTCCCGCGGAGCTCGGAGCCTGCCAAGCGGCGCGTCGAGCGGCGTCCTCGCGGGTATCGTCGATGCACGATGCCCCTGGCCTCGAAGATCGACCTGCCTGCGCGCTACCGCGTGGCGCGACACATCGCCAGCGGCGGAATGGCCACCGTCTGGGAGGCCGAGGACCTGATGCTCGGCCGCGTCGTCGCGGTGAAGGTCCTGGCCGCACAGTACGCGTCCGATCGCGGCGCACGCGCGCGCTTTCAGCGCGAGGCACGGACCGCCGCGCAGGTGTCAGACCGCTCGCACGTCGTGACGATCTACGACATCGGCGAGCATGGCGACGAGGCGTTCATCGTCATGGAGTACTTCGCCGGCGGGACGGTCGCCGATCGCCTGCGCACGGCGCGCGAGGGCGGCGAGCCGATCGGACGCGACACCGCGCTGCGCTGGCTGATGCAGGCGGCGACCGGCATCGACGTCGCGCACGAGGCCGGCATCGTTCACCGCGACGTCAAGCCCGCCAACCTCCTGCTCGACGCCCAGGATCGCCTGGCCGTCGCGGACTTCGGCATCGCACGGCTCGCCGACGACACGCAGATGACCCAGACCGGCCAGGTGCTCGGGACGGCCGCCTACATCTCGCCCGAGCAGGCGGTCGGCCAGCCGGCGACCGCCGCGAGCGACCGCTACGCGTTGGCCGTCGTCGCCTTCGAGCTGCTCACGGGCTCGCGGCCTTTCAGCGGCGCGGTGCCCACCGCGCAGGCGCTGCAGCACGCTCGCGACGAGCCCCCACGCGCATCCCAGGCCGCTCCCGGCCTTCCGGCCGCCATCGATCCGGTGCTCGCGCGCGGGCTCGCCAAGGATCCTGCGAGGCGCCCGGCCAGTGCGCGCGAGCTCGTCGATGGGCTCGTGGACGCGCTCGGAGCCGGCGACGTCGGTGAGCCCACACGGCCGGTCGCCTCCGCCACGGCTCCCACCGGACGGGCGACGCCGCGGCCGCCGGTTGTGGCGATCACGCCGTCCCCACCGCCCGCCGCCGCAGCCGATGCGAGCGCGCCAGCGTCGCGGAAGCCGACCCCGGCGACGCCGGCCGGGCGTCGCTCGCGGCTGTCGCCGGGCCTGCTCGGCGCCGGCGTGTTCTCGATCGCGCTCGTGGCGCTCGTGTTCGCGCTGTCAAGCGGCAACGATCCGCAGCCCGGCTCGGGCGGCGCGTCCGGTGAGACCGCCGCCACGGCGCAGCGGAGCCCGGAGGCGACGACGCCGGCGCCCGCCGCCGAGCCCAAGGCCGAGCAGGGCCAGGCGACCGAGGCGCAGCAGGATCCGCAGCCGCAGACGCCGGACCCGGCGGCGCTCAACGCGCGGGGCAAGGCGCTGTCGGACAAGGGCCAGTACGCCGAGGCCGTCGCGCCGCTGCGCGCCGCGGTCGAGGCCTACAAGCAGGCGGGCGAGACGTCGGGGCTGCCCTACGCCTTCGCCCTCTTCAACCTTGGGGTCGCGCTGAACCGCTCGGGCAATCCCGAACAGGCCGTCCCGCTGCTGCGCGAACGCCTGAAGTTCGATAACCAGACCGCGACCGTGCAGGCCGAGCTGGACGACGCGATCGCCAACCTCGACGCACCGGCCGGCAAGGCGAAGGACTCCAAGCAGAACAAGAAGCAGGCCAAGAAGACGAAGGCCGACAACTGACCCGAGCGGACCGCCAGTGCGCTACATTCGCTGCTGTCGATGGAGGTCAGGGGACGCTTCGGAGGACTTGGACTGCTCGTGGCGCTGGCGTTGCTCGCGCCGCCGGTCGCGCGCGCACAGGCCGCAGACGAGCGGCGCGCCGTGCCGCTGGGAACGGCCGTCCGTTTCTCGGCGCTGCAATCGGACCCGCGCTACCGCGACACGTTCCTGCGCGAGTTCGACTCGCTGACCCCCGAGAACGTCATGAAGCTCGACTCGCTGCAGCCCCGGCGCGGCCATTTCGACTTCGCCGCGGCCGACGAGCTCGTCCGCTTCGCACGCGACCACGGCAAGGCGGTTCGCGGGCACACGCTCGTCTGGGGCCAGCAGCTGCCGCTATGGCTCGTCGACCACGGGCTCACCGGCAAGCTCGGCCTGCGTCTGCCACCGCTGGTCCTGCCTCGCCTGCCCAACCCGCTGGGCAAGCTGATCGGCGACCTCACGACCGCGCTCACCGGCTGGAAGCGCGAGGAGCTGCTGTCGATCATGCGCCACCACGTCAGCACCGTCATGCGCCGCTACGCCGGGGACGTCGAGGAGTGGGACGTCGTCAACGAGCCGATGGCCGAGGACGGCACGCTCGCCTCCACGATCTGGCAGCGCTTCATCGGTCCCAGCTACATCGAGGAGGCGCTGCGCACCGCACGCGCCGCGGACCCGAACGCCGGGCTGTTCATCAACGACTACGCCGTCGAGACGCCCGGCCGCAAGCTCGACGGGCTCGTCGCGCTCGCCAGCGACCTGCTCGCCCGTGGCGTGCCGCTCGACGGCATCGGGCTGCAGCTGCACACGAACATCGCCGGACCTCCCGACGAAGCGACGTTGACGAGCACGATGCGCCGCTTCGAGCGCCTCGGCTTGGAGGTGCAGATCACCGAGATGGACGTCGGCACATCGCTGCTGGAGGTCTCGCGGCCCCTACGCCTCGAGCAGCAGGCGCAGGCCTACGGCGCGGCCGCACGGGCATGCAACGCCGTCGCGGCGTGCACGCGCTTCACGACGTGGGGCTTCACCGACCGCATCTCGTGGCTGGGGGCCGGGGAGTCCGGGCTGCTGTTCGACGGCGAGTACCGGCGCAAGCCGGCCTACGACGCGGTGCGTGACGCGTTCGCTCCCGTGCCACGACCGCCGGCGACGCAGCAGATCGAGCGCTAGCGGCGCTCGGGTGAGCGTGTCGGTCGCGCCGGGCGCGACGGCCGGCGCGGCGGGCGCGGGTGGGCCTCGCGCAGCGTGGTCTCGTCGCGCAGGCGCGCGCGGCTCGGCACGGATCCCGGGAGAGGCAGCGGCCGGCGCTGCGCCGGTGGCGCGGGGGGCCGTGGCGGATCGTCGGGCGGCGGATCGCCGGGTTCCCCTCCGCCCGGCCACCAGCGCGGGCGACGAGCGCGAGCGTCGCCGCTCAGCATTGCCCACACGAGCATCGCTCCACCGGCGACATGCACGACGAAGATCAGCGTCAGCGCCAGGATCTCAGATGCCTCGTTCAGCGCCATCTCGTCAGCGTACCCGCCTGGGAGGATCAGCCATCCAGGCGGGCGCGCAGACGCGCAAGCGCCAGCACCGCCTCGGCCGCGTCGGCGCCCTCGTCGCGCTTGGCGCCCCCGGAGCGCAGGTGCGCCTGCTCGAGCGTCTCGACGGTGAGCACGCCGAACCCGCATGGCACGCCGGTGCGCAGCGCGACGTCCTGGATCCCGCGCGCGGCCTCCTCGCAGACGTGGTCGTAGTGGCTCGTCTCGCCGCGGATGACGGCGCCGAGGCAGGCGACGCCCGCATAGCGGCCGCTCTCGGCGGCCATCAGCGCCGCGAGCGGCAGCTCGAAGGCCCCCGGAACGTCGTAGACGTCGATCGCCTCGGCGTCCGCCGCCTCGAAGACGTGCGTCGCGCCGGCCACGAGCCGCTCGGCGAGCTCCTCGTAGAAGCGGCCGACGACGATCGCGAACCTCACCGCTCGTCGGCCTCGTCGGACTGGTCGCGCTCCTCCTCGTCGTGGAGCATCTCCTTGTCGACGTCCAGGCCCTGATGATGCAGCGTGTGGCCCATGCGCTCGCGCTTGGCGCGCATGTACGCCTCGTTGTGGGGGTTGGGCATGTGCTCGATCGGCACCTGCTCGGTGACCGACAGGCCGTAGCCCTCCAGGCCGCGGATCTTCTTGGGGTTGTTCGTGAGGATGCGGATCGACGACAGACCGAGGTCGACGAGGATCTGCGCGCCGATGCCGTAGTCGCGCAGGTCGGCGGGCAGGCCCAGCTCGAGGTTCGCCTGGACGGTGTCCATCCCGCCCTCCTGCAGCTTGTAGGCCTTGAGCTTGTTGAGCAGGCCGATCCCGCGACCCTCCTGGGCGAGGTACAGCAGGACGCCCGTGCCCTGGCTCTCGATCATCGCCAGCGCGGACTCCAGCTGCTCGCCGCAGTCGCAGCGCAGCGAATGGAAGACGTCGCCGGTCAGGCATTCGGAGTGCACGCGCACGAGCACGTCGTCGTGACCGTCGACCTCGCCCTTGACGAGCGCGACGTGGTGCTTGCCGCCGACGAGCTCGCGATAGCCGATCGCCTGGAAGTCGCCGAAGCCGGTCGGCAGCTTCGTCGACACGACGCGCTCGACGAGCTTGTCGTTGCGGCGCCGATAGGCGATCAGGTCGGCGACGGTGATCATCTTCAGGCCGTGGCGCTGGCAGTAGGTCACGAGGTCATCGACGCGAGCCATCGTGCCGTCCTCGTTCATGACCTCGCAGATGACGCCGGAGGGGTTCAGGCCGGCGAGGCGCGCAAGGTCGACGGCGGCCTCGGTCTGACCCGCGCGTTCGAGCACGCCTCCGCCGCGGGCCTTCAACGGAAAGATGTGGCCGGGCTGGACGATGTCGCGCGGTCCCGCGTTCGGATCCACCCCCACCTGGATCGTGCGAGCCCGGTCGTGCGCGGAGATCCCGGTGCTGACGCCGTGGCGGGCCTCGATCGAGACGGTGAACGGCGTCTCGAACGGCGACTCGTTCTTGGCCGCCATCAGGTCCAGGCCGAGCTCGTCGCAGCGCTCGGGCGTCAGCGCCAGGCAGACCAGGCCGCGAGCGTGCGTGGCCATGAAGTTCACGGCCTCGGGCGTCGCGAACTGGGCGGCCATCGTCAGATCGCCCTCGTTCTCGCGATCCTCGTCGTCGCAGACGACGATCATCTTGCCCTGGCGGATGTCGTCCAGCGCCTCGTCGATCGTCGCGAACGGGTGGTGCGTCGCGGGAGTCATGCGACCAAGCTTTTCAGACGCGCTGGTCGGGGATCGCCGAGGGGCCGTAGGATCGCGGCGATGAGCCCCGACGGCCTCGGCGGCACGCGTTGCAGGCCCGGCGGTGGCGGTGTACAGCGTCAGTACGGTTCCATGCGGTGATGGCTCGCAGGTGGATCTGGCCGCGAGGGCATGCCACATTCAGCACGTGAGCCCTTCTACGCCGGTTCCAAGGTCACGTGCCGAAGCGGCGAGTGCACCATCGAACGTGAGCAACGCCCCGGCGATCTGCTGAGCAGCGAGGATCACGCAGCAGTCGGGCAGCTTCAGGCGCGTATCCACCCGCAGCCGCGCCAATCGCGACGCCGCGTCGTGCGGGAGTGCGATCTCCGACACGCCCAGTGCGGCGAGTGCCGTCGTCGTGCGTTGCAGCGTGCCGACGCGGGTCGGGCCGACCAGCACCTCAGCGTGGGTCACGGGGCTGAGACCGAGTGGCCGAGGTCCAAGCTGTGCCAGCGATCGCACCGCGCGAGCGTGCAGCGCGTCCGACGGATCGAGGAAGGCGATCAGCGCGCTCGCGTCAAGGATGATCACGCGGGCCAGTCGTCGCGCAGGTCGTCCAGGTAGCCGCGTGGGTAGGCGTCGGGGCCAGCCGCTCCCGCCGCGTCCTCGACTGCCGTCGTCCAGCTGCGCCTGCGAGCCGCAGTGTCTGCCAGGGCTGCTTCGGCGCCGCGCTTGGCGAGGCGCTTGAGCAGGCGCCCGCGGTTCTCGCGATCGTCAGGCCAATGCTCGGCCGCCTCGTTGAGCATCCGCGCGATGTCATCGGTCTCGGTGATCGTGATGCGCGGGCGATCCGTTGGCATACGCGTTAGTGTAACACCGCGAACAGCGGTGCTACACCAACGTCCGGCGGGTCACCGTGCCAGCAGCTTCTCCACGTACTTCGCGAGCACGTCGACCTCGAGGTTGACCCGTCTTGCGGTCGTCGCCTCGCCGAGATTGGTGTGCTCCAGCGTCTCGGGAATCAGCGAGACGTCGAAGCCGTCGTCGTCGATCCGCGCCACCGTCAGCGAGACGCCGTCGACGGAGATCGAGCCCTTGTGAACGACGTAGCGCAGGATCTCGGGGCCCGCGGCGATCGTGACGACCCGGGCGAAGCCGTCCTCGCGCACGCCGACGACGGCGCCGACGCCATCGACGTGGCCCTGCATGATGTGGCCGCCGAGCCGGTCGGACGCCCGCAGCGCCAACTCCAGATTCACCCGCGTTCCGGCCGCGATCAGGCCGAGCGACGAGCGCGCGAGCGTCTCGTTCATGACGTCGGCACTGAAGGCGCCCCCGTCGATGGCGCCGGCCGTCAGGCAGACCCCGTTGACCGCGACCGAGTCGCCCTCCCTCAGCTCGCCCGCCAGCTCCGTGGTCAGCGTGAGGCGGACGCCGTCCGCGGTCGCCGCGACCTCCGCCACCGTGCCGAGATCTGCGACGAGGCCCGTGAACACCTCACGTCACCACTCGTGCAGGCGCGCGGAGATCAGCAGGTCGTCGGCCACGCGCTCGCAGTCCAGCGTCAGCGCGCGAACGGCGTTTGAGATCCGCTCGACACCTTCGCCCTCCAGAGGGTCGCGCGCCGCCTTGCCGCCCAGCAGCATCGGCGCGAGGAACAGCCGCACCTCGTCGATCTGGCCGGCGTCCAGGAACGCTCCGGCCAGGCGCGGGCCGCCCTCGAGCAGGATCGAGGTCACGCCGGCCGCGCCGAGTTGATCCATGGCCGAGCGCACGCGGGCCGGCTCGTTGCCGCCGGTCGCGACGATGACCTCCGCGCCCGCCGTCTCAAGTGCCTCGGTCGCCGACCGGCGCGCGGCGCGAGAGACGACGACGGTCAGCGGAAGCGCTGGCGCGGCAGCCACGAGCTGGGAGCCCAGCGGCAGGCGGGCCGTCGCGTCGAAGACGACGTGGCCAGGTTGATGGTGGACGCCCTCGACGCGGGCGGTGAGCTGCGGGTCGTCGGCCAGGGCCGTCCCGATCCCGACCGCGACGGCGTCGACGCCCGCCCGCCAGCGGTGCGCGCGGGCACGGGAGGACTCGTCGGAGATCCATTGCGAGTCGCCCGTGCGCGTGGCGACTTTGCCATCCAGCGTCATGGCGGACTTGAACAGCACCCACGGCCGGCCGGTGCGTGCGTGCTTGCGAAACGCCTGGTTGATGAGGCGCGCCCGGCGGGCGATCTCGTCGTCGGCGACCTCGACGGTCACGCCCTCGTCGCGCAGGATCCCCAGCCCGCGGCCCGAGGCCTTGGAGCTTGGATCGTCCGAGGCGACGACGACACGCCTGATGCCGGCCGCGAGCACGGCATCGGTGCAGGGCGGAGTCTTGCCCTCGTGGCAGCACGGCTCCATCGACACGTAGAGGGTCGCACCCGCGACATCGGCGTCGCCGGCAGCCGCGATCGCGTTGACCTCCGCGTGCGGCCCACCGTGCTCCTCGTGCCAACCCTCGCCGAGCACCACGCCGTCGCCGACGATCAGCGCGCCGACCATCGGGTTGGGGTGCACGCGCCCCAAGCCGAACTCCGCGAGCTCGATCGCGCGCTCAAGGTGGCCGCGGTCCGCCGCGGTCAGCAGGGCCATGCGCGCAGCATACGTCCGATCGGGCGCGAACTCAGCCCGTCCCCAACGGCGACGGCGCGCATTGCCCGCCCAGCAGGCGGTAGACGGTCATCTCCGGACCGGGCCGGTTGTAGGCCAGCGGGTAGTAGTCGAACGTCCAGTCGAAGTTGAACTTCACCGGTCCCTTGCCCTTGGCGTACGGCGATGCCCTGTAGGCGACCTCCGAGCGCCGCTCGAGCTCGCGGTAGTACTCCAGCGCGCGCGGCACCTTGTCGGGCTCGGCCTCGGCGCGGCCGCGCTGCGTCGAGCCGACGACCACGAAGCAGTAGCCCTGCTCCTCGTACTGGGAGACGAGATCCGGTGTCAGCACCTTCTCGAAGTCCTCGATGTTCACGATCTTCGACTCGCCGAAGGGCAGCTTCTCTCCGGTGTCCGGATCGATCTCCGAGCGGCTGGTCGGGAACTTGATCCAGCGGTTGCCGTTGGAGGTCAGCGGTGACGGATTGCCGATGTCCTGCGCCCACAGGTCCGGCACGACCGGCTCGACGACGATCTTCGTGCCGACCGGAACGTTGGCGACCATCCAGTCGCGGGCGAGGTTGCGCGTGTCCTCGCGCGACAGCACGAGACCGCTGTGCAGCGAGTACACGAAGCCCTGCGCGCAGACGGCGACGACCACCGCCACGACAAGCGTCGGCTTCAGCGCCGGCTTGAAGCGCTCGCCCCAGTCGGCGAGCTCGAACGCCGCGTATGCCGCCAGGATGCAGACGATCGGGAAGACCGGCATCAGCCAGCGCCCGAAGTAGCGCGACTGCGAGCCCATGAACAGGACGAACAGGACGACCGCCGGGACGAGCACCCACACCAGCCGGCGCTCGTCGAACCACAGCCGCACGGCGCCCCCGACCGCGAAGATCAGCGGTACCCACCCCAGGCCCCAGCCGAAGGACCACAGGTAGTAGGCGTAGCCGTTGTTCTGCGTGAGGCCGAGCTTGCCGGCGGTGTCTCCCGAGGCGTCGGACTGGTGGATCAGTCCCTCCAGGAAGGCGGGGAAGTTCAGCACGGCGTACGGGTTGGCGGCGAGGAACGCGACGAGCGCCATGCCTCCGGCGATGGCAAGCCCCCGCGAGGCGCCCGCCTTGCCCCCCCGGGCGGTGAACTGCACGACCGTCGCGGCGATCAGCGCCACCAGCACGATTCCACCGGTGTACTTCGTCGCGCACGCCAGCCCGAGGCCGATCCCGGCGATGACGTAGTCGCGCTTGCGCCCGAAGCGCAGCACGCCCGCGATGCCCCACAGCGCCAGGCACAGCGGCGCGAGCGTCGGCACGTCGTTGAGAGCGAGCTTGGAGTAGAAGACCGGCAGGAAGGAGACCGTGAAGATCCCGGCCGCCAGCAGGCCCACGCGGCGGTCGACGAGCCGAACTCCCGCGAGGTAGGTCAGCCACACGGCAAGCGTCCCCAGCACCGCGGCGAGGACGCGCGCGAGGATCCAGATCTGCGTCGGGTCGGCGGCGAACTCGCTCGCCACGCTCTGGCGGCCACCGATCGAGATGCCCAGCAGCATGTGGGCGAGATACGTGTAGGCCGGCGGATTGACGTAATAGTTCGGATCCCAGCTGTGGCCGAAGATGCCGATCGCACGCGTGACGAAATGCGCGTTCTCGTCGGCGTTGTAGGCATATGGCAGCCCGTGGTCGACGCCCCAGATGCGCAGGCCGAAGGCGAAGGCCAGCAGGACGACGACCGCCAGTCCCCACCACAGCCGCTCGAGTCCCAGGGACGGCGCGCTGAACATCGGCGTCATCTGCACCGGGGCGAACTGGCGACCGTCGCCCTGCGCATCCGCTTCGCGGGTCGGCGGGCTCTCAACAGTTGACATAGGCGGCGTAGTGCTGGCTTGTCGCGGCGCGGACGAAACCGGCCGGCGGCTGGTTGTCGATGGGCTTGTCGTTTGAGGTCACGAGCGCCTGCTTGAACAGCGCGATACGGGTATGCACGAGGATCGCAACACCGCGGCGGGGCTCGGCCACCTGTGCGCTGGAACGCGCCAGGACGCCCGAGCTCGAGCGGTTGAGGATCCAGCGAACGTCGGGAATGAGCTTGTGGTTGGGCACGAAGACGGGACCGCAGCGCAGCGCCGACACGACCGCTGGAGCACTCAGAACCTGCTCCAGCGCCGCATGTGCGTCGCCGCGGAAGCGCAACTCGTTGTCGAGCTGGTTGAGGTTAACGCGCGTGACCGTGAAGACGACGCCGAAGATCACCAGCGCCGCGGCGCCGGCGGCCCACAACACGCGCAGCGGGCTGCGCTCGCGCAGCATCGTCCAGCCGGCGATGAAGACGCCGGCGAAGACCATCACGCACAGCGAGGGCACGAGCAGATAGCGATCGATCACCGACAGTCCCGCCAGGCCGACCATCGCGAACGTGCCGACCCCCGCGCCGAACAGCGCGAGTGGCATCGTCGCGCGGCGCGGCGTGAGCAGGACCGCCAGGCCGAGCCCGAGCGCGCCGCCGACGAAGACCGGGAACTTGTCGAGGTCTATGAGGAAGGAGTACAGCGCCTGCGGCACCTCCGACAGACCCTTGTTGCGGCCCAGCTCCTCGGCGAGCTCGCCCGTCGCGGTCAGCGAGTACAGCGGGTTGCCGGTCACCGCGAAGTCCACGGCCGACCAGACGACCGGACCGGTCGCCGCCAGCGCGGCGTAGCGCGCGCGCTGCGCCCAGCTCGCCGCCTTGAACACCCACAGCCAGTACAGGCCCGCGAGCAGCCATGCCTCCGGGCGCATGAGCCCCGCGGCGGCCAGCAGCACCAGCACGACCACCGGCCTTCGGCGCGGAGCGCGCGCCTCGACGACCGCCGCCCAGATGACCACCGCCAGGTAGGAGATGTCGATGTAGCCGCGCGCCGCGAGGAACGGGAAGTCAAAGCGCGTCACGAGCAACCCGGCGGCGGCGGCTCCGACGAGCGGCGTGAACGCGGTCTTGGCGAGCACGTAGATGCCGGCGACGAGCAGGATGAACGACAGCACCGAGAAGCCGACCATGACGCGGTCGGCGACGTCTCCGAGCGGCACCAGCAGCGCCCCGAATCCGATCGCCAGCGGATGCTCCGTCGGCGCGCGGTAGGCCTCGAAGGAGAGCGCGTCGAGATGCAGCAGCTCGCGGCCCCACAGCAGCGAGTAGTAGGAGTCGTAGTTCGGATAGGTCGGGTAGACGACGAAGCCGACGACCGCCGCGAGGACGAGCCCGACAATTCCCGCGCGCTCGAGGTTCGGGGTGCTGAGGGCAGGCGGGCGCCGACGCTCCGGCGGGTGCTCGGCGGGCGTTTGGGGTGCGGCGGCTGCCGAGCCGGCGACGCTGGAGGCGGGTGACGTGGCGATGGCCGTTAGGATCCCATGCCGACCCACCGCATGAAGCTGATCATCCAGATCCCCTGCTTCGACGAGGAGCAGACGCTACCGCTCGTCCTCGCCGACCTTCCACGTCAGGTCGAGGGTTTCGACGTGGTCGAATGGCTGATCATCGACGACGGCTCGACGGACCGCACGGTGGAGGTCGCCCGCGAAGGCGGCGTCGACCACATCGTCCGCCTGACGAACAACAAGGGCCTCGCCGCGGGGTTTCAGGCCGGCCTGGACGCGTGCCTGAAGCTCGGCGCCGACGTCATCGTCAACACCGACGGCGACAACCAGTACTGCGGCTCGGACATCCCCAAGCTCGTGGCGCCGGTCATCGCGGGGAACGCCGACATGGTCGTCGGCGACCGCGAGGTCCACAAGATCGAGCATTTCTCGCCGCTGAAGGTGACGCTGCAGAAGCTCGGCTCGTGGGTCGTGCGCCAGGCCTCCTCGACCGGGGTGCCCGACACGACGTCGGGCTTTCGCGCCTACAACCGCGAGGCCGCGATCCAGCTCATCGTCGTGTCGAAGTTCACCTACACGCTGGAGACGATCATCCAGGCGGGCAAGCTGCTGGTGGCGGTCGACCATGTCGCGATCGGGACGAATCCCAAGACGCGCGAGTCGCGCCTGTTTCCGTCGATGTGGTCCTACGTGCGGCGCAACAGCGTCTCGATCTTCCGCATCTACACCCAGTACGAGCCGTTGAAGGTCTTCATGAGCGCGGCCGCGATCGTCGGGGCGATCGCCCTCGTCGTGTGGGCGCGCTTCGCCTACTTCTACATCTTCGAGGCCGAGGGCAAGGGCCATGTGCAGTCGCTGATCCTCGGCGCGGTGCTCTTCAATGCCGCGATGGTGCTGGCGGCGCTCGGCGTCATGGGTGACCTGCTCGCCGCACAGCGCACGATCGCCCAGCGCACGTTTGAGCGCGTGCGCCGCATCGAGCTGCAGCTCGGCGTCGAGCCCTCCCACTACGAGCCCGGCGCCAAGGCGACCGGTCATCCCAAGACGACCGGCGCCGATGCGGGCGCCTCCACCGGCAAGACCGAGGACCGAGAGGCCGTGCACCTGTGAGCCCCGCTCCGCCCGCCGTGACCGTCGACTCCGAGGGCACGATAACCGGCAACACCTACGACAAGTACGGCTCGACCAACCCGGTCGTCAAGCGCCTCATGGCGGCCTTCGAGCGAACGCTCGACGAGCTCTTCGAGCAGGCCGACCCGCAGTCGCTGCTGGACGTCGGCTGCGGAGAGGGCGTGCTGACGCATGAGTGGGCCAAGCGCCTGGGCGACCGGCGCATCGTCGGCATCGACCTCGACGACCCGCTGCTGCACGCCGAATGGGAGCAGCGCCAGGCGCCGAACCTCAGCTACCAGGTGATGAAGGCCGAGAACCTGCCTTTCGCCGACGGCGAGTTCGACGTGGCGACCGCGATCGAGGTGCTCGAGCATGTGCCCGACCCGGCGCATACCGTTGCCGAGATGGCGCGCGTGGCCAGCGGGCACCTGCTCGTCTCGGTGCCGCGCGAGCCGCTGTGGCGGGGGCTGAACATGGCACGCGGCGCGTACATCAAGCAGCTCGGCAACACCCCCGGGCACCTCAACCACTGGTCCAAGAGCAGCTTCGTGAAGCTGCTGTCGCGGCACGGGACGGTCATCGAAGCTCGATCGCCGTTTCCGTGGACCATGCTGCTCGTCCGTCGATAAGCGTGAGCGCCGGCGCGGGCACGCCGCGCTCCGGCTACGGGCACGGTGCGCGCATCCTCTCGGTGGGGATCGCGACGACCGGCGTCGTCACGCTCGCGTACTTCGCGCTCGCCGCGCAGGCGCTCGGCGACGTCGAGTACAAGCGCATCACGCTCGTGTGGTCGATCATGTTCGTGATCGCGTCGGTCATCTACCGGCCGATCGAGCAGCTGCTGTCGCGCACGATCGCCGACCGCCGCGCCCGCGGACAGGACTCCGGCGGCGGGCACCTGCGGATCGCGTTGCTGATCCAGGCCGCGTTCGCCGCGACGTTCCTCGTCGTCGCGCTCGCGATGCGCGACCAGCTGCAGAACGGCCTCTTCGACGGCTCGTCGGAGCTGTACTGGGTGCTCGTGGCCGGCGTCCTGGCCTACGCCGCCAGCTACTTCGCGCGCGGCTTTCTCGCCGGCCACCAGCGCTTCGCGCTCTATGGCGCGCTCGTGCTGATGGAGGCGCTGTCGCGCGTGTGCTTCGTGCTGGCGGTGATCGTCGGTGTCGCGTCCGGGCAGTCGGCGGTCGCGCTGGGCATGGCCGCCGGCCCGTTCGCCTCGCTGATCGTCGTGCCGTGGTTCTTCTCGCGGCGCCGGCGCGACCCGCCACCCGACGTGTCGGTCGTCCAGGAGACCGAGGGCGGGCTCACGCTGCGCCGCGGTGCGGGCTTCGCGGCCGCGGTCTTCGCGGTCATGGTCGCCGAGCAGACGCTGCTCAACGCCGCGGTGCTGACGGTCGAGGGCACCTCGCCGGACCCCAAGCTCGCGGGCGTCGTCTTCAGCGTGCTGCTCATCGCACGAGCGCCGCTACAGCTCTTTCAGGCCGTGCAGGGATCGCTGCTGCCCCACCTCGCCGGCCTCGAGGCGACGGCCGGGCGCGAGGAGTTTCGCCGCGCGATCCGCGTGACGGTGCTCGCGATCGCCGGCTTCGCCGCGGTCATCGCGCTCGGCCTGATGGCTATCGGCCCCACGGTCGTCGGCACGCTGTTCGACATCGAGCAGCCGCTGGCTCGGGGCGGCCTGGCGCTCGTCGGCGTCGGCATGGGCTTTCACCTCATGGCCGGCACGCTCAACCAAGCCGCGCTCGCGCGCGAGCAGGCCGGCGCCGCCGCGGCCGCATGGCTCACCAGCGCGACGTTGTTCGTCGCCTTCATGCTCAGCCCGCTCGTCGACGACCAGCTCCTGCGGGCCGAGGCCGGCTACTGCGGCGCGACCATGCTGCTCAGCGCGCTGCTGGTCCTCGTCTACCGGCGCGGCGGAGCGTCACCCCGGCGTCAGGCACAGCTCGACGCGATGGCCGGCTGACGGCCGCGCCTGGATCTCAGGCTCAGCGCGCCGCAACGCGGCGACCGACGCGCTGGTGATAGAGGTGGGCGACCAGCGCCGCCGTCACGTCGGGGTCGAACTGGCTTCCCGCGCAGCGCGTCAGCTCCGCGAAGGCCTCGGCGTGGGACATGCGGGCGCGGTAGGGGCGGTCGCTGGTCATCGCGTGGTAGGCGTCGCAGGCGAGGATGATGCGACTGCCGATCGGGATCTTGTCACCGCCGATGCCGTCGGGGTAACCGCCGCCGTCGAAGCTCTCGTGCTCGTGGCGGACGATCGCCGCGACCGAGGCGAAGCCACCGATGCTGCGCAGGATCCGTTCGCCGATCACGGGGTGCTCGGCCATCACCTCGCGCTCTTCCGGGGTCAGCGGGCCGGGCTTGTTGAGGATCGCGTCGGGGATCCCGACCTTGCCGATGTCGTGCAGCAGCGCCGCCGAGCGCACGACCTCGATCTGCGCGCGCGGCAGGCCGAGCGACGCCGCCACCTTGCCGGCCATCTCCACCACGGACTCCGAGTGCTCACCGGTGTAGCGGTCGCGCTCCAGCAGCGCGACGGCGAGCGCCTCGACGGCGTCTCGTCGCTGGATCTCCGCCACGACGCCCGCCCCCGCCGGCTCCTGCGCGGACGCCGTGACGGTGCGCCCCCCACCGGCGCTCTGGGCGTCAGACAGCGCCCGCCCGGCGCGTTCGAGGAGGTCGACCGCATCGTCGGTGCGACCGAAGGGCGCGACGCCCGCCGACGCCGACACGTCGCGCACCGGCCCCGCTTTCAGCGCCTCGATGTCGGCGAGCAGGCGCTCCACGCACGCGGTGGCGGCCTGCTCTCCGGCGTCGCAGAGCAGCAGCGCGAACCTCGCGTCGCCGCTGCGCGCGAGGATGTCCTCCGCTCGCGTGCCGGCGCGCAGCGTCTGGATCACGGCGCGCAGCAGCGCGTCGCCGGAGGCAAAGCCGTGCTGGCGGTGCACGTCGGCGATGCGGTCGACCTCCAGCACCACGAGCGCGCCCGGGCGGTCGTGACGGCGCGAGCGCTGGACCTCCTCACCCAGATGCGCGCGGAAGGACTCGATCGACAGCACGCCGGTCAGCGGGTCGCGGCCGCGCCGCACGAGCTCCTGCTCAAGATCGGCGATCCGCCCGCGAGCGGCCTGCAGCTCGCGGCTCAGCTGCTCACGTTCGCTACGCGCTGACACGGCACGTCATCGGCATCCAGCGGGCAGGCCATGAGGGTGATGGACGATCGTCGGCGCGCGCCCGCATCCGCCGTCCCTACGGCGTCTTGCCGGTGACGTACACCAGGCGGCCGTCGGCGAGCCGGTAGACCTCCCCCACCCGCTTGCCCGTGCCCGTCACCGACTCCTCGCTGAGGCGCACGGTCTTGATTGACTCGCCCTCCTTGACGATCACCGTCTGCCCCTTGGAATCGGTACGCAGGACGGTGACGTCCTGCTCGGTCAGCAGCTCGGTGAGGTTGACCGACTGCAGCGCCGCCAGCAGGAACGCCACAGCAAGCACGATCCCGAGGTCGAAGAGGTTGACCAGACCGTCCAGCGGATCGCCGCCGCGATCGCTGCGCGTGCGCGCGCGTGCGGTGACCTTCGACGGCCTCACGGCGCGTCAGGCTCCAGCGCGGTCGCGACGTACTCCAGGTCGGAGAGATCCTGCGCGTACAGGCGGTCGCGCACGAGCGACACCGCGAAGGCGATCGCGCCGATCAGCAGGCCCATGACCGTGACGCTGAACGCGACGCGCAGGTTGTCAGACAGCAGCTGGACGTTGCCCTCGGCAAGGCCCTCCAGCGCCGGTGACAGCGGGATCAGGGTGCCCATCAGGCCGAGCGCCGGGCCGAAGCGCACCATCATGCGCGTGCGCTCGAGCCTGCGCAGCGACTGCAGGTCGAAGTCGGCGAGGATCTTCGCCATCCGGTCGCTGGCCTCGGCCTCGTCGCGCTGCTCGATGATCTGCGTCAGGGCGTCGGCCATCGATTCGCTCGTCGCCCGCGACAGCAGCGCCCGCGCCGCGGCCGGAGCGTCGCCCTGCTTGAGCGCGAACATCGCCGCCGCCGACGCCGACTCAAGGCCCGCCTGCCCCTCGCCGCCGCGGCGCCGGGCGAGCTCGACGAAGAACGTCCCGAGCTCATACAGCGTCACCAGCAGCGCGAGCAGCACCGCGAGCAGCACCGGTATGCGCATCGCATCGACGATGGTGAAGAGAAACTCCTCGATGCCCCCGGCTGCGATCATGCGATGCGCAGTGTGACGCGTCGGCGCTCTTGAAGCGCGCCCCATACGAAGACCGACATCGCGAAGGCCGCCGCAATGCCGATCTGCGAGAGCTGGCTGACCGCTCCCGCCTTGCCTCGCGCGGGCTTGGGAGTGCCTCCGGCCTTGGCCTCGGGGAGGTTCCCGTCGACCGTCGCGCCGGAGCCGGAGAGCAGGATGCCGCGCACGACCGTCGTGCCTGCTCCCGAGCGCGGGTCGGTGGAGAAGCGCGCATCGGGCTCCGGTCGCTGCGGGCGCGGGCGCTGGGTCTTCGTGCTCGGCTTGGGCGCAACGGTGCCGCCACCCGAGCCGCTCCCAGTGCCGCCGGAACCGTCGCCGGTGCCCGTGCCGCCGCCGGTCCCGCCGTTGCCGGAGGAGTTCGGCGCGGTACCACCGCCCTGCGGTGTGCCCTGGACCTCGTCGGCCTTGCGCTCGCTACCGGTCACCGTGACGTCGACGGACTTCACACCGGCGCAGACGCCTGCGCACTGCGAGGAGCCTCCGCTGCCCTGCGCCTTGACGGTGGCCTGCAGGTCACCTGAGACCGAGTAGGTGTGGGTGACCGAGGCGCCGAACCCGGTGGTCCCGTCGCCGAAGTCCCAGGAGTAGCTGATCTGCGCCCCCGCAGGCGGACTGCTCACGCTGGCCTTGAAGGTGACCGTCTGGCCGGTCTTGACCGTGCTCGGGCTCGCGCTCGCCCGCACCGACAGCAGGCTGCCTCCGTCGACGGTCATCTCGATCGGTGTGCCGGGCGCGCTGGGGACGTTCTCCGAGGTCCCGCCGGAGCTTCGCGCCGGCCGGAAGAAGCGCGTCGTGGAGCCCTCGTCGGTGACGATCGCCGGGCCCTCCGGGAACCCGCCGCCGTTGATCTCCGCGCCCCTCAGGGTCAGCACGCTGCCGTCGTCGCCGACGACCTGCACGAAGTTCACCGAGCCGACGTCGAGGCCCGCCAGACGCAGCAGGCCCCCGATCGTGACGCCTCGCAGCGTGATCTTGGTGCTCGGTCCACCCACACGCTCGCGGTCGGTGTAGGAGGTCGGCCCGCTGTTGGACGCCGCCGCGATCTGGGCGCCCGAGACGCTGATCTCATCGCTGCCGGCGCCCTGCTTGAGCACGACGCCGGGGCCCGCCAGCGCGCTCGAGGCGCCCACGCCGAGCAGCGCGAGCATCCCCAGCAGCAGCGCCGTGCCGGCACGGCGCGCGCGCACGAGCAGCCGGACTGTCGATCGGGCGTGGACCACGTGGTTCCTCCGGCAAGTCCTTGTGCGCTTGGGCGGACGCTGGCGCCGGCTGGCAAGGACGCAGCGAGGGAGTGGCCCTCCAGGGCCATGACCGAGCGAGGACGCCGCCAGCCGGTGATCAGCGATCGATCCAAGCGTGCGAGGACTTTCGGGAGGGACCACCAGCGCAAGCTACCTCACTCGTACGCCAGAGCACGCAATACGTCCAGCCGGGCCGCGCGGCGGGCGGGCCACAGCGCCGCGAGCATCCCGGCGAGCGCCGCAAGGGTGACCAGCAGCGCCAGCGTTCCGACGGGGAAGGTCAGCCGGAAGCCCTCCTCTTCCAGCGGGCGGCTGATCGCCAGCGCGAACAGGATCCCGAGCACGAGCCCGAGCAGCGCGCCGATCAGCGAGGTGATGACCGCCTCCAGGCGCACGATCCGCTTGACCTGGCGACGCGACATGCCGACCGCGCGCAGCAGTCCGAGCTCGCGCGTGCGCTCGAAGATCGACAGCGCGAGCGTGTTGACGATGCCGAACAGCGACACGATCACCGACAGCGCCAGCAGCGCGTAGATGAGATACAGCAGCTGGTTGATCTGGCCCGCCTGCTGCTCCTTGACCTGCTGCCGGTCGCGTGTGCGCGCGTCGGGGAAGCTCGCGGCCAGCGTTCTGTCGATCGCCGCTCGCGTCCGCGCGGGGTTGGCGCCCTGCGCGAAGCGCACGAACACGAAGGCGTCGTCGGTGACGTCGAAGTCCTCGCGCAGGCGGGCGTTGGGGATCACGAGGCCGCCACCGAGCAACCCGAAGTCCGAGCCCTCGTCGAGCAGGCCACGGATGACGTATGTCACGCGCTTGCCCGCGGGCGTCAGCATCGTGACGCGATCGCCGACGCGCGCGTCGTCGGAGAAGCCGGTGTCGGCGAGGATCCCGTCGCTGCCCAAGCGCTCCAGCGTTGCATCCGACCCCTGCTTCCAGCGCAGCGTGTAGACCCGCGCGAGCGTCTGCGGGTCGATGCCTCCTACCGAGGTGGAGCCCTTCTCGCCTTCGACCTTCGCCTCGCTGAAGCGCACCGAGCTCACCGAGCCGACGCCGTCCACGCGGCGCAGCGTGCTGAGCATCGCCGGCGGGGTCTCGCCGAATCCGCTCTTGGCGCCGACGGTCAGGTCGCCGGCGAACGCGCGGTCCACGGCGCGGTCGATCGAGCCCTGCAGGCCGGCGGCGAAGATCGACACGAAGGCGACGAGCGCGACGCCGACCATCAACGCCGCGGCCGTGACCGCCGTGCGGGCGGGGTTGCGGGTGGCGTTCTCGCGCGCCAGCCGGCCGCTGATGCCCGCCAGGCGCTGCATCGGCGCGCCGACGAGGGCGGCGATCGGCCGCACGAGCTGCGGGCTGAGCAGCGCGACGCCGAGGAAGATCGCCACCGATCCGGCCCCGAGCGTCGCGGCGGCGCTGCCGCCGGAGGCGCCGCCGAACAGGCCGTATGCGACGACGCCGGCGCCGATCAGGCACAGCAGCCCGGCGACGGCGAGCCGCGCGCGACCGGCGCGAGCGGGCGCGGTCAGCCCGTCGCGCAGCGCGGAGATCGGCGCGATCTTCGTCGCGCGCAGCGCGGGCACGATGCTCGCCACGACGGTCACCAGGACGCCGACCAGCAGCGACACGGCGATCGTGCGCCCCGCGATGACCGACGACGTCTGCGGCAGATCGGCGCCGATCGCCGCGAGCAGGGCGCGCAGGGCGGGAACGAGCGCGAAGCCCCCGAGCAGGCCCAGCAGCGATGCGATCAGCCCGACGATCGCCGCCTCCAGCACCACCGAGCGCAGCACCTGGCGGCGTGAGGCGCCGAGCATCCGCAGCAGGGCGAGCTCGCGCGTGCGCTGGGCGACGGTGATCGAGAACGTGTTGTAGATCACGAACGCGCCGACGAACAGCGCGATCCCGCCGAAGACCAGCAGGGCGGTGCGAAAGAACCCGAACTGATCCTGCAGGTCGGCGGCCTGGGCGCTGGCATCCTCCTCGCCGGTGCGAACCGTCACCGCCTCGCCATTCAGCGCGGCTTGGACGCGCCCGCGCAGCAGCGGTGCCGTGAGGCCGTCGGCGGCCGAGACGGAGATCCCGCCGACGCGACCGCGCTGGCCCGTCAGCGCCTGTGCGACCGCCAGCGTGGCGATCGCGACCGGGAAACCGGCGATCGAGGCCTGCTCGCCGAAGCGCGCGGCGCCGACGAGCGTGAAGCGCCGCGCGCCCTCGTCGCCGACGATCCGCACGCGGTCGCCCAGCTCGTAGCCCTGATTGCGGAAGGTGTCCTCGTCGAGGCCGATCTCTGCGTCGCTGCGCGGTGCGCGGCCGGTGGTGAAGCGAAACTGCTCGAACGGCTCGGGCTGCAGCGAGGAGACGAAGCTGTTGGCGGAGACCGGATCGCCGTCGGGCTTGCGGATCGAGACCTCGCCGAAGATGGCGCCCGCGGCCGCCTTGACGCCCTGCACCGAGCGGACGCGCTCGACGAGTCCCTCGCCCAGCGGGGGCGGATCGGCGAAGAAGTCGTCGTCGACCTTGCGCGGCGTGACCGTGACGTCCGTGCCGCTGTTTGCCTGCTCGAAGACCTCGGTGAACGAGCGGTCGATCGTGTCGGTGAAGATGTACGTGCCGGCGATCATCGCCACGCCGAGCACGACCGCCAGGGCGGTCAGCGCGGTGCGCAGCGGCCGGGCGCTCAGGCCCCTCAGCGCGACGCGTCTCACGATCCGACGGCCTTCATGACGTCGAAGATCTCGTCGGCCGAGCCGGCGGCGCCATCGTGAGCGACGCGGCCGTCGGCCAGCACGATCAGGCGGTCGGCGTACGCCGCGGCGCTCGCGTCGTGGGTGACCATCACGACGGTCTGCTCGAAGTCGTCGACCGAGCGGCGCAGCAGGCCGAGCACGTCCGTCGACGCCGCCGAGTCGAGGTTGCCGGTCGGCTCGTCGGCGAAGACGACGGCGGGCCTTGAGACCAGCGCCCGCGCGATGGCGACGCGCTGCTGCTGGCCGCCCGACAGCTCCGCGGGGCGGTGCGTGCGGCGATCGGCGAGACCGGTCGTCTGGATCAGCGACTCGAGCCATGCGGCGTCGGGCTTGCGGCCCGCGATCGTCAGCGGCAGCACGACGTTCTCCTCGGCTGTCAGCACCCCAAGCAGGTTGAAGGCCTGAAAGACGAACCCGACGCGGTCGCGGCGCAGCTTCGTCAGGCGCTTGTCGTCGAGGCCGGAGATCTCGACGCCGTCCAGCGACACCGTGCCGCTCGACGGCTGGTCCAGCCCCGCCATCAGGTGCATCAGCGTCGACTTGCCCGAGCCCGACGCCCCCATGATCGCGGTGAATCCGCCTCGGGCTACGGCGATGCTCACGCCGGCGAGGGCGTCGACTGCGGCTGGTCCCTCGCCATAGCGGCGATGCAGGTCGGTGGTCGAGACGATCGTGGCGTCGGCGGTCATGGACGCCAGGATGTCAGCGCCCGATCGCCGGCGTCCATCGGGGATGTGCCGTAGTGGTTCGCCCTACTCGGCTCCCACGGCCTTCGCGATCGCGTGATACGCGGCCACCGGGTCGGGCGCGTTGAAGATCGCCGAGCCCGCGACGAACCAGTTCGCGCCCGCCTCGGCGCACTGGGCCCCGGTCTTGGGGTTGACGCCGCCGTCGACCTCGATCGCGACGTCGGGGCCGAGCATCTCGCGCACGCGGCGGATCTTGTCGAGCTGTCCGGGCATGAACGCCTGGCCGCCCCAGCCGGGGTTGACGGTCATGATCAGCGCGAGGTCGATGTCCTGGACCTGGGCGAAGTGCTCCGGCGGCGTGCCCGGGCAGACGGTGAGTCCCGCCTTGCAGCCGAGGTCGCGGATCTTCGACAGCGTGAAGTCCAGGTGCGGCGTGGCCTCGACGTGGATCGTGATGCCGTCCGCGCCGGCCGAGGCGAACGCCTCGACATGGCGCTCGGGGCGCTCGATCATGAGGTGGACGTCGAGGTAGGCCTCGTCGGGCAGCGCCTCTCGCAGCGCCGAGACGACCATCGGGCCGAAGGTGATCGGCGGGACGAAGTGGCCATCCATGACGTCGCAGTGGATGACGCGGCAGCCCTCGTCCATGATCTCCTGGACGTGAGCGCCGAGCTTGGCGAAGTCCGCAGACAGGATCGACGGCGTGACATGACGTTCTCTCAGAGGCATTAGATCTCCCGCAGCATCGATGCCGCGCACGCGTTACAGGACATGTCCGACGATGTGGACATCCGCACGATCGTCGAGTGCTCGCCGCAGTTCGGGCAGATCGAGCACAGCTCGAAGCGATGCAGGCAGTACACGCAGCGATAGCGGCCAGCGAGGTTCGTCGGGCGCAACCAGGGCTCCTTGCAGTTCGGGCACGTAGGGCCGAGGTCGACGGTCAAGGGCCTGCATCCTTGCGCATCACGCGATCACGCGAGCGATGTAGAAGCCGTCGGTGCGCTCGCGGTGGGGCAGCAGCAACCGCGCGGACTGCGGCTGCAGTCCCGCTCGGGCGACGAGCAGCTCGTTCTCGGCCGGCGACAGCGTGCACGTCGAGTACACGAGCGTGCCGCCCGGTCGCAGCGCGGCCAGTGCGGCCGCGACGATCCGCGACTGCGCGTCTGCCATCGTCTCGATCGCCTCGGGCGAGGCGCGCCAGCGCAGGTCTGGATGGCCCTGAAGCGTGCCCAGGCCGCTGCACGGCGGATCGACGAGGACTCGATCAAACGGCTCGCGCGTCGCGAACCGCGCCGCGTCGCCGACCTCGACGGTGACGTTCGCCGCGCCCATCCGCTGGCAGCTTCGGCGCAGGGCCTCCGCGCGGCCGCTGTGGCGCTCGACGGCGACCACCGTCCCCGTCGCCCCCATCAGGGCGGCGATATGCGTCGTCTTGCCGCCCGGGGCCGCGCACATGTCGAGCACGCGCTCACCGGGCTGAGGGTCCAGCGCGCGCGCGACAAGCATCGACGCGCGTGACTGGGTCGCGTAGGCGCCCGCGCGCCACAGCTCATGACCGTGCGCGTCGAACGGGCCGTCGACGACGAGCCCCTCGGGCAGCTCGTCGGCCGGCGTGGTCTTCACCGGCAGCGCGCGCGCCAGGTCCTCGCGCGTGGTCACCAGCGCGTTGGCGCGCAGCGCGACCTCGGCGGCCTCGTTGCCGCGTCGCAGCAGGGCGCGCGTGTCGTCGGGGCCGAATGCCTGCCACCACAGGTGCACGAGCCACGGTGGATAGGAATGGGCGACCGCGGCACCGGCGGGCGTGTCGTCGGACGGCAGGGTCGGCAGCTCGCGCGCGGCACGCCTGAGCACAGCGTTGACGAGCTTGTGTCCGCCGCCGGGCCCGGCCTTGGCCAGCTCGACGCTCTCCCCCACGATCGCGTGCGTGCCGCCGCCGTCGAGGTAGGCGAGCTGGTACATCCCGAGTCTCAGTGCCGTCAGCGTCGCCGCGTCGAGCTCGTCGACGGGTCGCGCGAGCTGCTCGATCATGTGGTCGAGGCTGAGCTTGCGCTGCACGGTGCCGAACGCCAGCTGCATCGCGAAGGCGCGCTCGCGCGTGTCGAGGTCCTTGGCCTCGCGGTGGAAGGCGCGGTCGGCGTAGGCGCCTTGCTCGAACACGCGCCGCACGACCGCGAATGCGGCGCGACGAGCCGGGGTGACGCGATCGCGTGCGCCGGTCACCACGAGATCGCAGGGTTGGAGGCGTTCATGGCCAGGTGCGCGGGGGCGAGCCTCGCCCTGTGGATCGCCGTCCGCAAGCGAGCTAGCGTAGCTCGGCACGGCAGGCTCTGGCGCCTTTTGCTTGGCCGACATGCACAACCCGCCACAGCCCCGGCCCAAGCGCCCGTGGCACGCCCAACTAGCCCGACGAGCCCGAGCCGGGCAGGCCGCGCCCGCGCAGGAACGCCGCCGCGTCCATCGGCCGGCCGCCCGCCGGCTGGACCTCCAGCAACTCCAGACCGCCGAGCAGCAGGCGCTCGCCGTCGGCGCGCAGCGGGCCGGTGGCGTCGGGGTCGGCCACCGCGGCGCGCAGCACGCCGAGAAACGCGCCGTCGGCCAGCTCGGCGCGCGCGCCGATGTGCGGCGCCAGCGCGCGCACCACGCAGTCGTTGACCGCGGCCGTCGCGCCGGGATCGAGCGTCCGGTCCGACGCGACGATCTTGCCGGCGTACGTCGCCGCCTCGTCGGACTGCTCGACGGGGTCCGGGCGCTCGTCGAGCGTGGCGATCAGCAGGTCGGCGCCGAGCGCCATCAGCCGCGCGGCGAGCGTGCCGTAGGTGTCGCGGGGTCCGATCGGCTCGGCGCCCGAGCAGTAGACGGGGCCGGTGTCCAGACCCGCCTCGGTGCGCATCGTGCAGACGCCGGTCTGCACGTCGCCGGCCATGATCGCCCGCTCGACCGGCGCCGCCCCGCGCCAGCGCGGCAGCAGCGATGGGTGCACGTTGATCAGCTCATGCTCGGACAGCAGCGGCTCGCGCAGCAGCGCGCCGAAGGCGCAGACGCAGACGACGTCCGGCGACGCGGCGGCGATCTGCGCCCTCGCGCCCTCGTCGTTGACGTTCTCGGGCTGCGCCAGCTCGAGATCCAGCGCGCGTGCGGCGTCAGCGACCGGCGGGGCTGCGAGCGTGCGTCCACGGCCGGCGGGGCGGTCGGGGCGTGTCACGACGAGCTGCGGCCGGTGCTCGGTCGCGGCAAGCCGGGTCAGCACCTCGGCCGCGAACGCCGACGTGCCGAGGAAGACCGTGCGCATCTATGCGACGCCGGCGGCCTGCTCGGCCTCGCGCAGCGCGCGCATCGCCGCCTTGCGCTGCTCGCGCGACGTGCGATCGAGGATCAGCACCCCGTCGAGGTGGTCGATCTCGTGCTGGATGACGCGTGCCTCCAGGCCCGTCGCCTCGATCACGAGGTCCTCCCCATGCTCGTCGCGGGCTCGCACGAGCACGGCGATCGGCCGCTCGACGTCGACATGGACGGCGATCAGGCTGAGGCAGCCCTCCTCGCTGATCTCCTCGTCGCGGCTTGACCATTCGATCTCCGGGTTGACGAGCGCCACGATCGGGCTGTCGGGCTCGACGCGATAGACGAGCAGCCGGTGCGAGACACCGACCTGCGGGGCGGCAAGCCCGAGGCCCAGCGCGTCGTGCATGAGCGCCTGCATGCGCCGCACCTCCTCGTGCAGCGCGCCGTCGAAGCGTTCGACCGGCCGCGCCTTCGTGCGCAGGACCGGATCGCCGAACTGGCGGACGTGGGCGAGCGCCGCCCTGCGGCGGGCGAGCACCTCGGGATCGAGCTGCGGCGGAGCCTCGCGCTCCTCCTCAACGTCCTGTTCGGGCTGCTGTTCGTCGGTCACGGCCATCGCCGCTTCAGTCTAGATACCGCCACTCGGCATCCGCCTACCGCTGACGCGCGAGATGCACACGCCAGCGCCCGCTGAACGCCACGTAGTCGCCCCTCCCGGCGCCGCCGTCTTCGATCAGGGTCACGCTCACCTCGACCAGGGGTCGACGCTCGGCCGCCAGCGCGATGCACGTGGTGGCGGCGGTCAGCACGGCGCCGGAGTCGCGTATGAGCCAGGTGCCGGCGGGCTCACGCACGACCTCCAGAACGTTGCGTTCGCCGGGCGGCGCGGCAATGGGCACGCGAGAGGACGGCGGTTGCATGTCGTGCCCGTTGCCCGGGATCGACAGCACGCTGACGGTTGCCGCGGCCGCCGGCGAAGGCGCTGGCGAGCAGCCCCAGCGCCCCGACAGCGCATTCGAACCGTGCAGATCGTGTCGCTGCAACGGTCCGAGGCCCGCTGGTGTTGCGGCCTTTCTCACCCCGTCAACCACTCTTGGATCCGTCACTGCGGATCGACGTCGACGCTGTAGGCGACGTCGCGACGCGTGCGATCGGCGGCGACCTCGTCGACCGCGGCGCCCGCCGCGCGCACGGCGGCGGCACGGTCGCCCGCCTTGATGACCAGCTGCGTGCGCTCGCGCCCGCGCAGGCGAAAGAGCGGCGCCGGGCCGAGGATCTGCGCGCCGTCGATCTCGCCGAGCGCGGCGCGCAGCGCCTGCGCGGCGGCGCGCACCGCGGCGGCCTCGGGCGCCGAGCAGACGATCCTGATGAGGCTTGAGAACGGCGGGTAGCGCAGCGCCTCGCGGCGCGCCAGCTCGGCTCGCAGGAAGCCGTCGGCGTCGTGTCCGGCGGCGGCGACGATCGAAGGCGCGCCGGGCGACAGCGTCTGCACGAGCACGCGCCCGCCGGCCGGACCGCGCCCGGCACGACCGGCGAGCTGGGTGACGAGGGCGAACGTGCGCTCCTCCGCGCGGAAGTCGGGAAAGCGCAGCGTTCCGTCGGCGTCCACGACGACCGCCAGCGTGACGTCGGGGAAGTCGTGCCCCTTGGCCACCATCTGCGTCCCGACGAGGATGCCGCGCCGCGCCGCTTCGAAGCGGCGCAGCAGCGCGCCGGCGTCGGCGACGTCGGCGTCGAGGCGAAAGACCTCGTGGCCGATCTGCTGAAGGTCGTGGGCGAGGCGCTCGGTGCCCGCGCCGTGGCGCGACACCGACATCGATCCGCACTGCGCGCAGCGAGCAGGCATCCGCTCGCGGTGGCCGCAGTGATGGCAGGCCAGGCGGTCTTGGGATCGGTGCAGCACGAGCGCGACGTCGCATTGCGAGCACATCCAGACGTGCCCGCAGGATCGGCAGTCGACGAAGTTCGACCAGCCGCGGCGGTTGAGCAGCACGATCGACTTGGCCGCATCGACGAGCGCGTGGCTCGTGTCCGGATGCAGTGCTCCGGCGGTCTCGCGCATGTCGACGATCCGCACCGGCGGCAGCGCCTGGCCGTCGACGCGCGCGGGCAGGCGAACGCGGCGCAGGGCGTGCACGCTTTCCGGCCGCGGCGTCGCGCTGCCCGCGAGCAGCAGCGCGCCGGCCTGATCGGCTCGCCGCTGGGCGACCTGCCGCGCGTCGTATCGCGGGTCCCCCTCGTGCTTGTAGGACGCGTCGTGCTCCTCGTCGAGGACGATCAGTCCCAGCCGCTCGATCGGAGCGAAGATCGCCGACCGCGGTCCCACGCAGACGCGCGCCTGCCCGCTGCGCAGGCGCGTCCACTCGTCGTGGCGCTCACCCGCCGAGAGCCGCGAGTGCAGCACCGCGACCGTGTCGCCGAAGCGGTCGGCGAAGCGCGAGACGATCTGGGGCGTCAGGCCGATCTCGGGGACGAGGATGATCACCCCGCGGCTCCGGTCCAATGCGGTCGCGGCCGCGCGCAGGTAGACCTCGGTCTTGCCCGAGCCGGTGACCCCGTGCAGCAGCAGCGCGTGCGGCTTGTCGCGTGCCAGCTGCGCCTCGATCGCCGTCAGCGCCTGGGTCTGGTCGCCGGTCAGCGGCGGCGGCTGCGCGCGGCGAGCACCGACCGCGTCGTGGGTGACGTAGCGGCGAACCGGGCGGCGACGCAACTCGACGAGGCCGCGGTCGGCGAGCCGGCGCAGGGCGGGGAGATCGGCGCCCGCCTGCCGCCGGCCACCGTCGCGCAACCCGTCGAGCAGGGTGCGCTGGCGCGCTGAGAGCGCTCGCCGGGGCGCGTCGTCGGCCGGGGCGCCCGTCGCCGAGGCCCACCAGGCGAGCTTGGCGCGCGCGCCCGGCGGCGGTGAGACGAGCGCCAGCGCGCGCGCTGGCGTCGAGCAGTACTCCGCCGCGATCCAGCCGGCGAGCTCCACGAGCTCGGGCGGCAGGTCGTGGTCCAGGACGCGACGCGGCGAGGCCAGGCGGTCATCGGGAAGCTCTGACCGGTCGGCGATCGAGACGACCACCCCGACGACGTCGCGGTGCCCGAACGGCACGATGAGCACCGACCCGACGCCGACACCCTCGGGGCACAGGTAGTCAAACGGCCCGCGCAGCGCGCGGGCCGTCGTGATCGGCTCGACCTTCGCGACCGGCGGCACCGGCCAAGTGTTGCTCACGCCGCGGCGCGGGGAGCGCTGGTGGCGTTCTTGCCACGTCGCCCGCGTCGCGCGCCTACCATCGCGGTCATGTCCGACGGGCGCGCGCCGCGATCCACCAACGACCTCTCGTCGGCCGCCACGCGCGTCGCCGAGATCGTCGCCGCCGCCGAACGAGCGGCGGAGGAGCTGCGCACGACCGCCGAACGCCGAGCCTCGGAGCGGATCGCCGAGGCCGACCGCGCCGCCTCGATGCGTGTCGCCGTCGCCGACGAGGAGGCCTTCGAGCTGCACGACAAGGCCGCCAGGCAAGCCCGCGAGGTGCTCAACGAGGCGCGCGCGGCCGCGCGCGCAGTGCTCCACGACGGCGAGGAGATCACCGGCCACCTGCGCGAGCTCGGCGATGCGCTGCGAGCCAATGCCGAGCGCCTGATGCGAGACGTGCGCCTCGCGCACGCCGAGCTGACCTCACGCCTGGACCAGGCCGAGCCGCGGACCGCCGACGCCGGGCACTACCCCACGCCCAGCCCTGCGCCCGCAGTGCGGCAGGTCGAGCTCGACGTGCCGGAGTTCATCCCGCGCAGCGCGCGCTGACCGCGGCGGTCGCGGGCGCGGCTGTTAAGATGGCCGGGCATCACCGCCTGGGGCTGTAGCTCAGCTGGGAGAGCGTCGCGCTGGCAGCGCGAAGGTCAGGGGTTCGAGCCCCCTCAGCTCCATAGGCGCGACCGGCGTCCGGGTCGGTGGTCGCCCGCTCGTGGGGTTACTTCGAGCCGGCGCTGAGCTGCGCCTTCAGCGCCGCGTTGGCCTCCGAGATCGCCGGTGAGTCGCGCGCGAGCTTCTCGGTGGCTGCGCGCGCCGCCGCCGCGCGCTCCGCGCCCGGTCCGCTGCCCCCCGCGGCCTCCGTGATCGCTTGGAGATCGTCGGCCGCCGTGGTGAGCGCCGCAGTGAGATCACCGACGTTCTCGCTCGAGGCGTCTGGCGGATCGAGCGCCTTGAGATCGTCGACGACCCCGCGGACGCGGGTCGTCAGGCCGCCGAAGGTCTCCTCCAGCTGGGCGTCCGTCTGGGACTTCGCTGCACCGACGGCCGCGCCGACGTCCTCGCCAAGCTGCGACGTCGCTTCGGTGGCCGTCGTCGCGGCCTGCTGAAAGTCCGCGTCGCTCTGCTCGGAATCGTCGCCGCCGCAGCCGGCCGCGAGCAGCGAGCCGACCACGAGCAGCAGCGGCACCCGCCGGCGCCAGGACCGCGTGGGCGATGATCCCGTGGAACTCGCAAGATGAGCAGTGAGCATGGGCGCGATCTCCCGTTCCGGTTGCTGGCTGGGACGCTGGCCGCGCCAGGCTACAGGGCCGACGATGCCTCGGGGGGTCGGTGTGTAGGGCGCGCGGGACAGGGGCATCCTCCTCCTGATGACGCTCGAGCTCACGGCGGTGAGCAAGTCCTTCTCGACAGGCCCGGCGGTCAGCGACCTGTCGTTCGCCGTGCCGCGCGGGGCGATGTTCGGGCTGCTTGGTCCCAACGGCGCGGGCAAGACCACGACCATCCGGATGATCCTCGACATCATCCGCCCCGACAGCGGAGCGCTCGCGTGGGACGCAGAGCCGGTGATCGACCTGCCGCGGCTGACGTTCGGTTACCTGCCCGAGGAACGCGGGCTGTACCCCGACATGGCGGTGGCCGAGCAGATCGCGTTCTTCGGCGAGGTCAGCGGCCTGTCGCGGCGCGACGCGCGTGACGCGACGACGCGCTGGATCGAGCGCATGGACATCTCCGAGCACGCCGACAAGCCCGTCGCGGCGCTGTCGAAGGGCAACCAGCAGAAGGTCCAGTTCCTCGTGGCGATGGTGCACGAGCCCCCGCTGCTGATCCTCGACGAGCCCTTCAGTGGCCTTGATCCCGTCAACCACGAGCTGCTGCTGGACATCCTGCCCGAGCTGCAGGCTGCCGGCACGACGATCGTGCTCAGCACGCACGATCTCGAGCAGGTCGAGTCCCTGTGCGACGAGCTCGCCCTGATCAACCGCGCCGAGCTCGTGTTCGCGGGTCCCGTGACGCAGCTTCGCGCGCGCCACGCCGACCGCCGCCGCGTCCAGCTGGTCTTCCGCGGCGACGAGGCGGGGCTGCTGGACGAGGTCGACGAGCTCGACACGCGGCGCGGCCCCGACGGCTGGCTGGAGCTGTCCTCCACCAACGGCACGTCGGCCGACGAGCTCGCGCGGCACGCCCTGCGCCATGGCGAGCTGCGCGAGCTGAGCACCGTCGAGCCCTCGCTGCGGGAGATCTTCCTCGACGAGATCCTCCGGATGCCCTGAGCGTGCGCAACGCCCGTCTCATCGCCATGCGCGAGCTGCGCAGCCGGGTGCGGCGCACCGGCTACCGTGTCACGACGGTCGGCGGGCTGCTGCTGATCGCGGCGCTGTTCCTGCTGCCGACGATCACCGACGCCCTGCAGAACGCGTCGCGCACCGAGATCGCGGTGTCCGGAGCCGACGCGGCGACGGTCCGCGCGCTCCAGCGCTCGCTGCCCGAGCGCGCGCCGAACGGCCGGCCCACGCTGCAGCTGCGGCACGTCGCCGGCGCCTCCGCGGGCGAACGGCTGCGGCGTGACGGCGAGGTCGACGGGCTCCTGCTGCTCGGCGGGGCGACGCCCCGATACCGCGCCGAGGCTCCCGACGACGAGGTCGACCGGCTGCTCGGCGCCGTGGCGACCCTCACGGCGCAGCAGCGCCTGCAACGGCGCGGCCTGGACGCCCGCGAGGTCGCTGCCGTCTTCGACGCGCCCCGGATCGCCGTGCGCGACACCGACGGAAAGAGCGTCTCGTCGCAGTCGCGCACGCTCGTCTACGCGCTGCTGCTGATGCTCTACATGTCCGTGCTCGTCTACGGCGCGGCGGCGTCCTCGGCGATCGTGCAGGAGAAGGCCTCGCGCGTCACCGAGGTGATGATCGCCCGCGTCACGCCCCTGGAGCACATGGCCGGCAAGCTCGGCGGGGTCGGTCTCGCGGGCCTGGCACAGTTCGCGGTCTGGATCGGGGCCGCGTTGGCGATCCTCGCGGTCGGCAGCCTGCTCGGCGGCTCAAGCGGCGTCGAGCTGGCCGACGTGCCGGCCACGACCTTCATCGCCTTCGGCGCCTTCTTCGCCCTCGGCTTCACGCTCTACGGCGCGTTGTATGCGGGCCTCAGCGCTCCCGCCAGCCGCATCGAGGACGCGACGGCCGCGGGTGCGCTGCCGGGCATCCTGATCGTCGCCTCGTTCCTCGCGGCGACCGTCGCGCTCGGCGACCCCGAGTCCGGCGCCGCGCGGATCCTGTCGTTCATCCCGCCGCTGAGCCCGATGACGATGTTCACCCGCGTGTCGCTCGGGTCGCCGCCACTGTGGGAGGTGGCCCTGTCGATCGTGCTGCTGCTGGCCATGATCGCGCTCGTGCTGTGGCTCGCCGCCAAGATCTATCGCGTCTCGATCCTCCTGTACGGCACGCGTCCCGGACCGCGCGGGATCCTCACGCTCCTGCGCTCGTCCTGAGCGCGGTCGGCGCGGATCGGTTGGTGACGATGGCGTCGCCGAATCGCGCAGGCCCTATCGGCCAGGCGGCGCACGATGGGCCGGTTGCTGGCAGCGGTCGCGGACGACCACGGCATCAACTCCGAACGGACTCCAATCCCCGCGACGGGACCTCGCCCCAGAGCTGCTCGAGGCGGTAGAAGTCCCTCGCCTCCGGGGTGAAGATGTGCACGACGACGTCGAGGTAGTCCAT
>JAJCYD010000045.1 GCA_029263125.1 Solirubrobacteraceae bacterium
CCGCGATCTGAAGAGCAGCCGCTTCTGCGCCGGGCTGCTCGCCCACGAAGCCGCGCTGTGGACGTTCACGCGACTGCCCGGCGTCCCGGCCACCAACAACGCCAGCGAGCGAGCGCTCCGCCACGCCGTGATGTGGCGCAGGACCAGCTACGGCACCCAGACTGACCACGGCGACCGCCTCGTCGAACGGCTCCTGACACTGCGCGAAACCTGCCGCCTACAAGGCCGTCGCGTGCACGAGTACCTCACCGCCGCGATCACCGCCGACCTCCACGGACAGCCGATCCCGGCGCTACTCGCCCCAACCTGACCGGCCGACCCCCTGAACGCTTACGATCGGTCGGCCTCGTGCGCTCGCGGTGACGATTGTCGTGCCGGTCGTCGCAGTCATAAGCCGGATCGAGCAAGAGCAGGACGGACAGAGCCCTGAGACCTGGACTGCCGCCACGCTGCTGTTCTCAGGGGTCTTCGCACTGCTCGTCCTCGTGGGCATGCTCTTGCGGCGGGTGTCCGGGCCCGAGCACTTCGGGAGAGGCGGGTGACCATCAGATTCGGACCGCGCGCTGCCGGATCTGTGAGGCGGCGGCTAACAAACATTAGTCGCCGCGCCGGACCCCTTGGACGGCGACTAACGTAGCTCGACGGCGGGGCAAGGCCGATCGGCAGGCCGCGATGGAACGCATGGACGTCGAGTTCTGATGCCCGGCTGGCCCAGCCCCGCGGAGCGCCGAGCGCTCGACGCATTCCCCGAGCGGATCGGACCGGAGGATCTCGAGGAGCATTTCAGGCTCTCACCGACCGACATGCGCTTCGCGCTCAGGCACCGCGGCGACAGCCGCCTCGGCGTGGCCGTGCAGCTATGCGCGCTGCGCTGGCTGGGTTTCGTCCCCGACGACCTGGCCGCCATCCCGCAGCCCGCGCTCTTGTCGCTCTGCGACCGGCTGGAGGCGATCCCAGGGGACCTGGACGACTACGGCACACGCGAGCAGACGCGCACGGACCAGCTCGCCGCGGCGCGCGACCACGCCGGCTTCCGCTCGTGGGATGTGCCCGAGGCCTCGGCGCTCGAGGCCTGGCTGACGGTCCGAGCGATGGAGCACGAGCGCCCGAAGGAGCTCTTCACATTGGCGGCCGAGCAGTTGCACGTCCAGCGAATCGCACGGCCGTCCGTCGATGGGCTCGTGCGGCTGATCGGCGCTGCGCGTGAGCGCGCGCGTCAGGCGACGTTCGACGCGCTCGCAGACCAGCTCACCGACCGCGCGATGCGCGCCTGCCTGGACAGGCTGCTTGAGCGGCGCGGCGACGGCACGACGTGGATCGAGTGGCTGCGCACGCCGGCGCCGGACGCGTCTCCGAGGTACATCCTCGGGCAGCTGGAGAAGTTCACCTACCTGCGCGAGCTCGGCGCTGACCCGATCGACCTCTCGATGCTGCCACCCGGCCGCGTGCGGATGCTCGCCGCAGACGGCCGCCGGCGGCCCGCGTGGGAGCTCGCCAGGCTCGCCGCGTCGCGGCGCCTGGCGGTGCTGCTGGCGTTCTGCGCGCAGACGCTCGTCGAGCGCGGCGACGAACTGATCGACCTGTACGCCGGCGCGGTGCAGAACGCCGAGCGGCACGCCCGCTTCGCCGTCGCCAAGCAGCGCGAGCAGACCGCCAGAGCGCGCGACGATCACGCGCAGCTCGGTCAAACGCTCGCGAGGATCCTCGTCGATGCGATCGAGCACGGTGAGGATCCCGTGTCCCGCGCCCTGGCCGAGGTTGGCGAAACCCGGCTGCGTGCCGCCGCGCAGGATCCGGGCCGTCTGACGCGCCGCGTCGAGGACCAGCGCCGCGACGCGCTCGCGGCGCGCCATGCGCATCTCGCGCAGTTCGCGCCACGCGTGCTAGCCGCCCTGGACCTCAAGGCCGCACCGGGTGATCAGCCGCTGCTGGACGCGATCCGATACGTCGAGGTCAACCGCGAGCGCCAGCTATTGCCCGACGCGCCGCATGAGGTTCTGTCGCCGACCTACCGGGCGTGGGTCGTCGATGAGCACGGTCGGGTCGTGCGTACGCGCTACGAGCTCGTGTTGTGGCTCGTCGCCCGCGACGCGTTGCGCGCCCGGCGGCTGTACCGGGCGGGCAGCCACCGCTAACGCAACGACGACTAACGCATAGCGTTGCCGGACCGCCCGACGCTGCATCGCCGATGGAGTACCAAAGCACCTGGAAAACCGCGTATTCTGAGCTAGCGATCCACCGACTACTCGGCGTCGGCGCATGCCTCAGGACGCGGTGAGGCGACGCGGCGACTAACGCTTAGCGTAGTCCGACGCGAAGTTGTGGTCGGAACCCCACTACGCGGTACGCGAGGTCGCGTTCGAGGAAGCCGGACCTGTGCTCCAGCGGTACGTGCAGATCGCGAGGCCCACTCGACCGTACTTCAGGGGTACGCCTGCCGAATCGGTGCCCGCGAAGAGCGTCGGGACGACGAGCGGTCCCGCCGACCCCTCACGCCCGACCGGTCGGGGTGCCCACTGGCACTCGGGGGGCGGTGGGCTCAGCTAGGCCAGTTGAGCTGTGCGGCGAGCTCGGTGGGCCCGAGTTCGATCAGTGCGCTGTGTCCGATGGGTTGGTATTCGTTGTCGCGTAGGCCGAGCCAGGTGACTGTTTGCTCGGCGGGGTCGATGATGAGGACCTCATCGACGTGGTGGGCGGCGTAGAACGGGAGCTTGTGCCACGTTTCGTCGCCGGGGGAGCGGATCTCGACGACCATCGCGGCCGTGGCGTGCCATAGGCCGGCTGCTCCGGGGCGGTGTAGTCCTCCGTCTGGGACGCGGAAGTCGTGCTCGTCTTCACCGATGTTGAACTCGTGCATCGTGGGCACAAGGCCAGCAGCACGCGCAAGCGGCCCCAAGAGCTCGCCGAGTTGCTGGGCGATGTGCGCGTGCTCGAAGCTGGGGCCGGGGACCATGTGGTGGACACCCTGCCAGACCTCGTCGAGGTGGTCGACGCCCGCTTTGCGGCGACGCTCGAGCAGCGCGTCGAGCTCCGGTGGAGGTGGACCGAGGACCAGTGTTGGCATCCTCGCAGCGTACCGGCCGAGCGGTCGGTCGCAACGTGCTCGGTGGATCGCTCGCGGCGCGTCAACGGTGAGGCGCTTGAGTGGTGCGGCGTCGATGACCGCCAGCTCAAACGCTGGCTGAACGAGCACCTGACGTAGCTCGCTGAGCTCCACGACCTACGAACGGTCGTCGGGCTCGTCCAGGTACATCCAGAGATGATCGATGCGTCGCGACAACGCGCTCGTTCATCGCGTTCTGTGAACGCCAGGGCTGGCTGTCTGCTGATGTCACGGGACGGCACGCGTGGATCGTCGGCGCGAGCCGGCCGACCGGTCGCGCGCGATCCCGTACGCACAGCTCGAGCGACTGTGGCGTCGCGAGGACGTCGCGGTGCGCGAGAAGGCGCTGGCGACGTCCTGAATCGCGGCGTATTCGGAGGACTTGGCAGCAAGGCTGCACCCGTCGCTCGCACCACACGCGGCATGTGGAGATGATTCCCTCTTCGCCACAGTCGCGATACCGCCGGATGTGATGCGCGGCGGAACTACCATGCTGGACCCGACCGCGTCACAAGGAAGGTCTTGCTTGCCATCAGCGCGAAGCCGCTACGCGATCCTTGGAGCAGCCGGTGTCGGGTTGGCCGGGCTCGGTGCCTTGAAGGCCGCCAAAGACCGCAAGACCCGGGCCAGAGGATTCGAGCTCGTCGATCCGCCCGTGCCCGGGAGCCCGGAGTTCGGGCGATTGCTCGAGTCGCTGACCGGATCGGTGGTGCGTCGGGGCAACCGGGTCGAGATCCTGCGCAATGGCGATCAGATCTTTCCCGCCATGGTGCAGGCCATCACGTCGGCGCAGGACACCATCGACTTCTCGACGTACATCTACTGGGCCGGTGGCCCGACGATAGCTGCGTTCGGCGATGCTCTGGTCGAGCGGGCCGGCGCCGGGGTGGAGGTCAGCGTCCTGCTCGACGCCGTGGGCAGCGCGGTGAAGATGGATCGCGAGCTTGTCGATCGCTTGAGGGAGGCGGGCGCAGTGCTGGAGTGGTTTCGCCCGCCACGCTGGTACACGCTCGACAAGGCCAACAATCGTCTGCATCGGCGGTTGCTGATCGTCGACGGTCGCGTCGGCTTCACGGGTGGCGTCGGCGTCGGTGAGGAGTGGACGGGCGACGCCCAGGATCCCGAGCACTGGCGCGAGACGCATGTGCGCGTGGAGGGGCCGGCGGTCAGAGATCTCATGGGCGGGTTTCAGGAGAGTTGGGCGGAGGCGACCCAGCGCATCCTCACCGGCCGCCATCTGCCGCACATCTCGGGCTTCGAGGACGGCATCGACGTTCAGGTGACCAGAAGCTCGGCCACCAAGGGAAGCACTGACATCGAGGAGCTCTTCTACGCCGCCATCGCAGGCGCTCGCGACCGGCTGTGGGTCACGACCGCGTTCTTCGTTCCGCCCGACGCTTTCGCCGACGCGCTGTGCGCGTCGGCCCGCCGTGGCGTAGACGTGCGGATCCTCGTCAACGGCCCCCACATCGACAAGGAGGTCCTGCGCCGCGCAGCGCAGCGTTCCTACGACAGGTTGCTGCGCTGCGGGGTTCGGATCTTCGAGTACCAACAGACCATGCTGCACGCCAAGACGCTGATGGTGGACGGTGCCTGGGCGAGCGTCGGCTCCAACAACTTCACCAACCGCTCGTTGGCGCTAAACAGTGAGCTGTCCTTCTCGGTGTCCGACCCGCGCATCGTGGCGCAGCTCGAGGAGCATTTCCAAGACGACCTGCGAGCCGCCAACGAGTTCGACCTCGAAAGCTGGCGCAATCGCCCACTGAGAAAGCGGGCTATCGAGCGAGCGACCTCGCCGGTACGCGACCTCTTCTGAAGTCGCGGCGTCCCAGGTACGCTGCGGCGCATGAGCGCGCTTCACACGCTCGACGCCGCGATCCACCGCTTCCTCGTCGACCACAGCATCCAGCTGCTGCGCATCGCCGTAGGGCTCGTGTTCTTGCTCTTCGGGCTGCTGAAGTTCTTTCCCGACGTCAGCCCCGCAGAGGAGCTGACGATCAAGACCACCGACGCGCTGAGCTTCGACCTCGTCCCCGGCCACATCGCGATCGTGCTGATCGCAAGCCTTGAGTGCATTATCGGCCTCTTGCTGATCACCGGGCGCTTCTTGAGGGTCGCGATCTACCTGCTCGCCGGGCAGCTCGTCGGCATCCTCGCGCCGCTCGTGCTGTTCACCGGCCGGCTGTTTGACGGCCCCCACAACGCGCCCACGCTCGAGGGCCAATACGTCATCAAGGACATCATCCTCGTCGCATCGGGATTCGTCGTCGCCTCGACCCTGCCCGGCCTCGTGCCGGGCACCGAGCCGGCCGCGTCGGCGCAGCAGCGCGGACAGCCGCGGACCGACTGGACGGACCGGTCGTAGGCGCGCGGTCGGGCACGGCGTGGTGCGGCCAGACGCGCGCCGACAATGAGGCAGGCGGACACCACGCGGTGCTTCAACGCGTGGACCGCCATGCCTCCACTGAGACACGCCGCCCACGGCCAGGCGAGCTGTCGCTGAGGCCTGACGTGGAGGCAGCAGCTGACGGGCCGGTCGGCTCCCCGATCTATGCCTCCTCGTGCAGATCCTTCGTTGTCGCCCGTGCGGCGCTACGCTTCGGCCATCAATCTGATGGGCGCGGGGCTCACCGAGACTCGCCGCCCAGCCGCGCGGAGGCCCGTCGTGGCCCATTCAGCGTCAGGCGACCTTCTCGTGAGCAGCACGAACGGGCTGTTGATGCACACCGCGGGACCGATGCAGACTGCACGGCGGTTGTCGGTCTACGGTCAGATCGACATGACCACCGGGGCTGCGGCGATCGTGCTCGCGGTGGCGGGGCACCCGCCACCGCTGATCGTGCGCAAGGACGGCAGCGTGCAGACGACGAGCGCCCACGGCACGATGCTCGGCGCCGTCGACGATCCCGTGTTTCACACCGGCGAGGTCAACCTCCAGCCGGGTGACGCGATCGTCATCTGCAGCGGCGGGATCTTCGACACCCAGCTTGGCGGCATCCGCGTTGACGAGCAACACGTCGCCGAACTGCTGTCAGGCGGTTCGCACGCCAGCGCCCGGGATCTCGTGAACGGGCTGATCAGCGCGCTGGACGACGTCGATCGTCCACTTCGCGACGACATCGCCATCATGACCCTGCAGCGACCACCGACGGCATAGGCGCTCAAACCGCGCGGGCGCGCGATCGAGGAGGGCGCCGGGCCGGTCCGCGGTCGTCACGATGGCACGCTCTGACTGCGAAGCTGCCGTCCGCCAGGTGTGCCGGCAGCGGGTAGGTCGCGGCGATCGTTTGGAGAGGCGTCGATGCGCCACGGTTTCCGGGCAACTGGGCGCGCGCGCTAGGGTGCAAGTACGTGAGTCTCAACCAAGCGGTCCGTCATGGATCCGCAGGGCAGGGGGACGCGGGCCGCGCGGACGGGTTCTTCTCGTCTTCTTCCTACTTTTCGTGGGGCCTGTACCAGGGAGGAGGCGAGCTCAGGAGGCCGGTATGACCGGCACCCCCGCAACGCGCCCCTCGCCGTCTTTGGACGGCAGCAAATCGGCCGCGATCTCAAATCTCACGGTGCGCTTGCTCAGCCAGTACACCGGTCGCGGGCCAACGAAGGCACGTACCTACCTCCAAGAGGACATCGTCACCGTCGTGCTGCGCGACACGTTGACCAAGGCGGAGGTCACGCTCGTCAACAGCGACCACGGCGAGATGGTGCTCGCGACGCGACACACCTTCCAGGAGGTCATGGGCGCCGAGCTGGTCGGCGGCGTCGAGGCGATCATGGAGCGCACGGTCCTGGCGTTTCTGAGCGCCAACCACATCGCGCCCGACATCGCCGTGGAGACGTTCATCCTCGTTCCGCAGGACAACGCTGCACGACCCATCCTGGCGAGCGAGACCCCGCCGGCCGCTGCGAGCAATGGCCGCGACAGCGCTTGATACGGGCCGCGCTGTGCGCGCCGTGGCCGGGCGCGAGCGCGGCACGGATACGCGGCGCCTTGAGAACCGCAGATTGTTCGCGCGCCGCGACGCCGGCGACAGCGCTGCGCGCGACGCGCTCGTCGAGCGCTTCTTGCCGCTGGCACGCTCGCTCGCGCGCCGCTATCAGCACTCCACCGAACCGATCGACGACCTCGTACAGATCGCGTCGCTCGCACTGCTCAAGGCCATCGATCGCTTCGACGCATCGCAAGGGACGGCGTTCTCGACCTTCGCCGTCCCGACGATCGTCGGCGAACTCAAGCGCCACTTTCGCGATCGCACGTGGACGGTCCGCCCGCCCCGCGCCCTCCAGGAGCTGACGCTGCGCCTTGAGCGCGCCGTCGCCCGGCTCTCCACATGTCTTGACAGAGCGCCGACAGTCAGCGAGCTCGCGGCCGACCTTGGCATCGACGAGGAGCAGATCCTCGAGGCGCTGCAGGCGCGCGGCGGCCGCGCGGGGGTCTCGCTGGAGGCGCCTCGCAGCGGCGAAGACGACGAGCTGACGCTGCAAGACACCCTCGGCGGTCCTGACGACGGCTTTCGTCTCGCCGAATCACGCGTGCTGCTCGAGGATCTGACGGCGGGCCTGTCGGCGCGCTCGCGCGAGGTGCTGCGCCTGCGCTTTGAGCAAGACCTCACACAGGCTGAGATCGGGGAGCTGATCGGTATCAGCCAAATGCAGGTCTCCAGGCTCATCCACGGGGCGCTCGCGCACATGCGCCTCATCGCAGCCCACTGACCGCGACATCGGGCCGCCCGACGCGATCAGTGTCTGCACCCGCGATACGCGCAGATCCTGGCGCGCCAGCCCGATTGGGTGCCCGGACTAGCCTGTTGCGTTGGACGTTCGTAGTACGACCGCCGCTGCGCGGCGGGGATGCGACCGGCCAATTTGGATGCGCCGCTGGCGCTGATGCACCAGACGGCTGCCGCGACCGCCTGAGGGTCCTCACCACGCAGTAGACAGGTTGCCCGATCTCACTGCGCCGCGCAACGCACGTCAGCGCGCGGCGGTGACCTGCACCCCCTTCGCCCCAGCGGCCCCAACGGGCGCGCTTGGCTTGCCACCGACGTGCGCGGCGAAGACCGCTTCACGGTTCACCCCGGCCCCCTGAGAGCGACGGCTTCGGTTGGCCTCAGCGCGGCTTGAAGTGGCCCCACCTCGCGCTGGTTTGGTGTTGATCTTGCCTGAATTGGGGTGTGGTGTGCCGCGAGCTGTCGTCGCGGAGGCGAGCCCGGAGGGCGAGCCGGAGCGGCGATAGCTCGCGCGCACGGCCGCCGCGGGGGTCAGGCGGCCGTAGAACTCCTTCAGCAGCGCGACCATCCGTCGGAGATCGCCGTCAGCACATCGCCGTGGGCGCTCGAAGTGTCGTGAATATCAGACGCGTTCATCATCACAACCCACGGTGGCGCTGCTTGCGCCGGGCAAGAGAAATGCTAATGCAGACGCGCGACGGTGAGCACCGCCAATCGCTCGTCGGGGTTTCGTCATAACGAGGCGACGGTTGTCCTGCAGCGCGGCGGCGAGCAGGCTGCGGCGCCGCTGGGCGCGCAGGGCGTGCGACCAGCAGGTTGCGGTCACGTCCCGTGGTCCAGCGACCCGTATGCGGCCGCGGCGCAGCTGTCACTCGCGTATGAAGGTTCGCGCGGCGCGTCGCCCCAGTGCATCGGCCAGGCGTTCGTAGTGCTCGCCGGCCCAGTCGGCGAGTCGGTGCAGCGGGGTCCTGATGGCCGGCGCCCAGAGCGTCAGCGCGGCGAGGGCACCGAGCGCTGCACCGCCGAGAACGTCGCTCGGGTAGTGGGTCCCGAGCGCGACGCGGGCGACGGCCACGAGCGTCGCGAGGAGGAGCGCGACGACGCCGCCATTGCGGTGGCGCAGCAGGATGGCGAAGGCGATCGCATAGGCGCCGGTGGCGTGGTCGGACGGGAACGACGGGTCGGGTGATGGTGCCAGCAGCAGGTGCGCGTCGCCGGAATGGGCCTCGTAGGGGCGAGGGCGATCCCACAGCGACGCGATGATCTGCGCGATCGCGAGCGCCAGGATGGCGCTGAAGCCGGCTGCTGCGACGCCGTGGCGTCCCGTTGCGCGAGCGCCTCGAGTCCACCGCCGCCGGCGTCGCCGCCACGCTTGATGACCTGCCGGGCACGGCGCTTGGAACGTCGTTTGGCGCGACGATCTTCTTGGTGACCGTGGGTCTCGGGGTGGCGGCGTTGATCGCGCCGTTTGAACTGCGTCCCCCGACCGCGATGCTTGGCGCCGGCGCCGTCGCGACCGTGCTGCCCGGCGTTCGGTGGGCATCGTGCCGCTGACAAGGACGGCGACAGGCCCCGATCTTTCCGGTCAGGGTCGTGGTGGTCGCTGGACCCGTGTCGGACTTGCAGAATGGCGCTGGGAACGCCATTATGACGCCAATGCCAAGCATTCAAATCAAGGACGTCCCCGAGGAGACGCACGCCGTGCTGCGTCAACGAGCCGCGGCGGCCGGCCAATCGCTGCAGGAGTATCTGCGCGCCAGGCTCATCGACGAAGCCAACTGCGCGACCTTCGAGGAGATTCTGGCCCGGGCGGGTGGACGGGCAGGCGGCTCGGTCCCATTCTCCGATGCCGTCGACGCATTGCGAGAGGACCGTGCTCGTCGTTGACGCCAGCGTCTTGGCGCCGGCACTTGCAGATGATGGGGCCGACGGTGACACCGCTCGTGCACGCCTACACGGGCAAACGCTCGTCGCTCCCGAACTCGTCGACCTCGAGACGACCTCGGTCATTCGCCGCCAGCTGCTGGCTGGGCATCTCGATGCGCGCCGAGCGCGGCTCGCCCTGACCGATCTCGTCGCGCTGCCGCTGCGCCGCGCCACACATCGGCCTCTGCTGGTGCGCTGCTGGGAACTCAGGCAGAACGTCACCGTCTACGACGCCGCCTACGTGGCCCTCGCCGAGCTCCTCGACGTCGTGCTGCTCACCGCTGACGCACGGCTCGCGAACGCGCCGGGACCACGGTGCCAATTCGATCTGCTGTAAGTGCTTCACGCGCGACCGACGTACACAGCTGGGGACGTACCTGCAGGCGGTCCTTCAAGCTCGCCCAGCGCATTGGCTGACATCCCCGACGCGGCGCTGCCAACGTCATCACGCAACCGTTGACGGCTCGGCGTCGCTTGTAGGTGTGCCGTTAAACGGCCGCGGCGGCCCGAGTCCGAGATCCGAACGCGATCTGTGAGTCGTCCGGCGAGAAGTTCCATGCCCCGTGAAACTCGCCGAGCTCGGCTCGCGGTCCACAGCGCGACACCGCCACCCCAAGCGCGACGCGGCGTCGCACGGTGCGCATCCCAGCAGCGGCGACCGTGAGGCGCGCGCACCCCGGCCGGCCGACCAGGAACCCGACCGGGTAGCCGGTCCACGGATCGAGCGTGCCGTCGGTGAAGCGCCGCGTGCCCGGCGGGCACGCATGGAAGCGCACCGCACGCTGGCCGTCGCCGTTGGCGACGCGGCGCCCGTCACGGCGCCACTGCGCCATGTCGAAGTCCAGGCGCGCCCGTGTGCGGCCCAGCGGCGTGATCCGAACGGTCACCGGTGCACCACTGAGCACGACAACAGAAATCTTCAACGTGCCATCCATACCCGCTGCAGCCTCCACCTGTGGCGACGGTCCAGCCCAAGAAAGAACAGCCGCCCAAAGCGCGCGTCCGCACTGGAGTAGGGCGGGCCGGGCGCCCTCATCCGTCCAGCGTCGGTTGCGCAGGTCCGATCGAATGGCGGATCGGCTTCTGCTACCGGATCGCAGACGACCCCGTAACGACCGCCACGATAACCAGCCCCACGATCGTCAAGATGAGCACAAAGCCGAGCGTGAGCCTCACGACCCCAAGTACACCGCACGCGACGACCGGGTTCCAATCGGTGCCCCCGGATGCGGCCCACCGAGCGGAATGACTGCCCGCCCGGCTTACCTGCGGTGCCGGCCTCGCCGCCATGTCAACGCCACGCCCGCGACGAGACAGCCCAGCGCGACCGACCCGAGGACGATCCACCAGCCCACGGAGTCGTCGGAGGCGTTGCGTCTGGTCGCCGCGACAGGATCACCATTCGCTTTTGATCGGGCCACAACACCGCCTGTCGCTTGTCCCGGGTCGATGACGTGGAGGTACTCCCAGCTGTTGTGCGCGCCGCCCTCGCTGCCGTCAAAGATCAACATCATGTAGACGCCAGGGGGTGTTCCCGCGGGAATCCGGAATCGGCCACGGCGGGTCGGCCGGTTGCGAGGACGCGACAGGACCGTGGTGGTCGGAACGTCAGCCCGGTACGCGCTCGCGAGGAGTCGCGGCGCAATGCCAAGGTCACGGGGCCGTGGGTTGAAGATCACCCGGTACGCGGGATAGCCCCGGCCTCGCGTCTCGCCGACGCCGACTTCGAACCCCACCCGCACATGGCTGCCGGCTTCCGCGAGCCGCGGATCCAGACAGCGGCACGGACCGTGGCCGAGGGCCGGCGTCACGTCGCTGGCGGCCATCACCACCACCGCGGCGAGGACGACCAACAGACCGCGATAAAGGCATGCCAGGGCGATGGCCGACAGACGCAACGTGACGCCCGCTTCCGGGGTGGTGAGTGTGATCGCGAACCCCGTGCGCCGCATCGCTTCCCCTCTCTCAGCGGACATCGTCCGCGCTGAACTGGCTCATCGCCGTGGCCGCTCCGAGCAGCACCGCGTCTTGTTCTGCTTGCTCGCGCGGGCTGCGCTCGGCGAAGTGCAGTGAGAGGACGTAGCCGTCCCGCCCCTGGTTCCACACGACGGCCAGGTGACCTCCGTGCACGCCGCCGTCCGGGTAGTCCGCGACCTGCAGCAGCAGCGCACGATGTCCCGCCACCTTGACGCTACGCAGCAGCTTGAGCCGGACCGGTCGCCGCTCGTCATGCCGCTGGCCCGACTTCAGCGGTTTCGCGCCCACAAGTCCGAGGCCCCGGGGGAGATCCCCGTCCCGCGGCCAACTGCCCGTGATGGTCTTCAGAGAGAAACGCCCGCGCCGGCCGCCGGCCAGGACGTGAAAAGGGTCGCCCGAATTAGCGGGCTTCGTGTCGAGGTTGGTCAAGTACTCAGAGCGCCCGCCACGCAGCGTCTGATATCGGACGTACCAGCGCGCCGTCGGCAGCCGCGTCGGGCATTAGCACCCGGATGGCACGCCGCGGCGCGAGCGCAGCACAACGCCGGACGACACCCTCAGGCAGCCTCACCAGCCGAACGTCTGGGGACCGTGTCGCCCCCTCGCGGCCCGAAGCACTGCCAGGACGGCCGTCACCGCCGCAGCCGCCGCTCATGGCAGCAGCGACGAACGCCAGGATGACATGCCCGCGCGCGATCCTCTCGTTCGGAGCCAGTCTGAAGTTCACGACGTTGGAAGCATTGAGCGAAGAACTGAGAGCGCAACGCCCCGATGCTCGCGGCCGTGGACGCTCGCGAAGACGATCGTTTCGCGATACTTGGTGAAGATCGCTACGTGATCGCCGTGCAGCCCTCCGACCGGATACCCCTTGAAGGCGTACGTCGACGTGACTCGACCATCGATCCGGTCACGTCGAAGCACCCGCGCTCGCCACGCTGAGCCGAAAACGAACTTGGCCACCTGCCGACGACCGCCGCGCCCGACGACCCAGTGCCTACCCGAAGCGTTGTTGAACGTCAGTTCGTAGTAGCGCCGCTCGCCCGGGACGGTGATTGCGCCAAATCCCAACGCACGCTCGATGTCACCCTGCGGGACGATCTTGGGACAGAGCACGCCGATGTCCACCCTGGCGGCGGCACGCCGACAGGCCCGGGTGACCTCCTGGGGAACCCGGTCGGTAGCACCCCGGGCTCGTCCGGACATGCTACGAGTGGGGAGCCCATCGGCCGCCGCTCCGGTCGCGCTCTTCGAGCCGGCGCTGTCGCCCTGCCCGCCGCCGCACCCGGCCAGGGCAGCGGCAACGACGAGCACCGCAAGTTGTGCGCGAAGCGCCATCACCACGAAGTACGGCAGTCCGAGCCGCAAAGGTCCAGCGCGACGCCGAGCTGCGGGTCGATCTCATCGCCCGAACTCACCCGGCGAGCTCGGCCACCAGCACGACGCCGGCACCTGTCGGACGTCATGGAGATGGAAACGCCGTGCGACAGCCAAATGAGACGCAAACGACAGACAAACGAAACGTGCCTGCTGCCGCACCTAGATGATTGATTCCGTGGTTTGTTCAGATGGCGAGGGCTGTGAATGCGCGGGTTGGCCGGCCGAGGTAGTGGTCTAGCTCGACGCCGGCAGCGAGCGCGAGGAGTCTTGTGTGGTCCGTGGCCTGATGTCGGGTTGGGTCCCCAGGCGTCGACGGTTGGCTACGGTTCCGCGCGTGGAGCTGCAGCAGCGCATCGGCGATCGGAGGGGTGAGTTCTTGGTCTTCGCGGTGACGCCACCGAGGCTGACGACCGCACCGGAGCAGACCAGGCAGATCGCTGAGGTCACACTCGCGCGACTCCGGTCGGTGGGGATGGACGGCCTCGTTCTTTACGACATCGATGACGAGAGCGACCGCAATTCGAGCGAACGCCCGTTCCCGTTCCTGCCCACGATGGACCCGGCCGAGTACCTCGCTCGTGACCTCGTGGGCTTGGACGTGCCTGCCATCGTTTACCGCGCGGTCAGCAAGCACACCGAGGACGGCCTCCGTCTATGGCTTCGCGACCAGGATCCGGCCCGAGCGCTGTCGGTCTTCGTTGGGACCTCGTCCCGCGAGAAGGCGGTCGCAACCTCGCTGTCGCGTGCATACGAGCTTCGGACCGAAGTCCGGCCGGACCTGCCGCTCGGCGGAGTCGCGATCCCCGAGCGGCACGCGCGCGGGGGCAATGAGCACCTGCGGCTCATCGCAAAACAGGCGGCAGGCTGCTCCTTCTTTGTCACCCAGGTCGTCTACGACGTCAACGCTGCGAAGGACCTGGTCTCTGACTATCGCTACGAGTGCGCCGCCCAGAACCTGGAGCCGGTGCCGATCGTCTTCACATTCTCAGTCTGCGGCTCAATGAAGACATTGGAGTTCCTGAAGTGGCTCGGTGTCGACGTGCCGCGCTGGATCGCGAACGATCTGCGCCATGCCGACGACACCCTCGACGCGTCCTACGATCAAGCGGTCGCGACCGCGACCGAGCTGATCGCCTTTTGCCGGCGCGTCGGCGTTCCCTTCGGGCTGAACGTCGAGAGCGTCTCGATACGCAGAGTCGAGATCGAGGCGTCCGTGCGGCTCGCTGCCCGGCTAAGGGCCGAGCTCTGCCGCTAAAGGGCAAGTGTCGGACGGTCGCCTGGGCCGTAGCGCGGCGGTGAAGTCCGCTGCCGTTGCACGAGCGCGACGAGCGGCTCGCCGTCGAACTCCTCGAGCATGGTGTCGTCGTGCGCTCGTCGATCATCGGTGGCCTCCTCTCGCGCTTCGCCGCCCCGGATTCGCGACCGCTGAGGGGCTGGCTCGCGGCGTCTCGGGCCACTCGGCGGCTGGCAGCGCGGCGTCTGTCCAGGGGAGGTCGGTCGCGGTGAACTCCACGCCGGCGGCGGCGTACTTGGCCGGCCCGATCGTCCCGGCACGCTCGAGCCCCTGCAGCGCGTAGTTCTCGGCGGCCGTCACGCACACGACCAGCCGGATTCGCTGGAGCTCGTCGAGCCAGCCCGCGACCGTGTCGATGGCCCGCAGGGCTTCAGCGGTGAGCGGGTGAACGTGATCGGAGTGCAGGGCGTTGGCGACCCGTTTTTCGGGACGTCATCCAGGCCGTGCTTGTCGATGGACGCCTGCGCAGCGACCGACCGTACGGGCCACGTCTGGGCCTTGCCGCTGTTCTCGACCCGATGCGCCGAGCGCTGTCGCCGGGCGGCGCCTCCATCGCGTCTCGCAGGGGCAATGAGACAAAACGAGCAGTCGTGAAGGTCTTCGTTGCCGGACCACAGGGGTTCGCGGGAGAGCGCTCGTCCCGCAGCTCGCGGAGCGGGGCCATCAGGTGGTCGCGTTGACCAGGACCGCGTCGAAGCAGGACCTGGTTCGCAGCCTGGTGCGCGCCCGGTCGTGGCCCCCGCGCTCGACCCCGATGCCGTCGCCCAGGCGGTGGCGTCCGCCGAGCCCGATGTGATCGTGCATCAGCTCACGGCGCTGTCCGGGAAGATGAGCATCCGTGATGCGCGGCACCACGACCGCTCCCTCGCCGCGACCAACCGGGTGCGCTGTACCCCGACCGCGAGGGCAGGCGCGGCGCTCCCCGGCGACGTTCGGTCGGCCGATCAGCAGGCCGGTCGACTGATCGGCTCGGTGACGATCTCCTGGCCCGACGGCCGCGAACAGTCAGTCAGGCGGCGGGGGGCGTCACACCGGCGTCCGCTCGCCAGTGCTCTGCACCAGGAAGTCGATGATGTCGCGCAGCACCGCTCCAGGGGTGAACACCGCGGCGACGCCCAGCCGCTTGAGCTCGGGGATGTCGTGGCTGGGAATCGTGCCGCCGACCGTGACGATCACGTCGTCGACGCCCTGCTCTTCCAGCAGCTCCACGATCCGCGGGACCAGGGTCATGTGGGCACCGGAGAGAATCGACAGGCCGATGGCGTCGGCGTCCTCCTGGATCACGGTCTCGACGATCTGCTCGGGCGTCTGGTGCAGACCCGTGTAGATGACCTCCATGCCGGCGTCGCGCAGCGCGCGCGCGATGATCTTCGCGCCGCGGTCGTGGCCGTCGAGGCCGGGCTTGGCGACAACGACGCGCAGCTTGCCAGCGAACGCGGATTGCATCTAGTAGACGGGCGTCTCGAGGTAGACGCCCCACACGTCCTGAAGCGCGGCGATGATCTCACCCTCGCTGGCGTGGGCGCGGGCGCATTGAAGCAGCGCCGGCATGAGGTTCGTGCCCGCGCGTGCCGCGCCCGCGCACAGGTCGGTCAGCGTGGCCTCGACGGCCGTCGAGTCGCGCCTATCGCGAACGCCCTGCAGGCGGTCGAGCTGCTTGCGCTCGATGGCTGGGTCGATTCGCAGGGTCTGGATCTCCGCGTCGTCGTCGCTGTGGAAGCGGTTGACGCCGACGACGACGCGCTCTCCGGCATCGATCTCGGCCTGCAGGGCGTAGCTGGCGTCGGCGATCTCACCCTGCGGGAAGTTCTGCTTGACGGCCTCGACCATCCCGCCGAGATCGTCGATACGGCGGAAGTAGTCGTAGGCGAGCTCCTCGAGACGGTCGGTCAGCGACTCGACGAAATACGAGCCGCCGAGCGGGTCGATCGTGTTCGTGACCCCGGTCTCATGCGCGATGACCTGCTGGGTTCGCAGCGCGATCCGGACCGCTTCCTCGGTCGGCAGTGCGAGCGCCTCGTCGTAGGAGTTGGTGTGCAGCGACTGCGTGCCGCCGAGCACGCCGGCGAGCGCCTCGATGGCCGTTCGGGTGATGTTGTTCAACGGCTGCTGAGCGGTCAACGAGACGCCGGCGGTCTGCGTGTGAAAGCGCATGAGCCACGACTTCGGGTTGCGCGAGCCGTAGGTGTCGCGCAGCTCGCGCGCCCAGATCCGCCGTGCCGCCCGGTACTTGGCGATCTCCTCGAAGAAGTCGATCTGGGCGTTGAAGAAGAAACTGAGCCGGGGTGCGAAGTCGTCGACGTCCAGGCCACGCTCGATCGCCTGCTCGACGTAGGTCAGCCCGTCCTTGAGGGTGAACGCGAGCTCCTGTGCCGCGGTCGAGCCGGCCTCGCGGATGTGGTACCCCGAGATCGAGACCGGATGCCAGCGCGGCATGTCCGTCGAGCACCACTGCACCATGTCGCCGAGCAGGCGCATCGCCGGATCGATCGGAAAGCACCACTCCTTCTGGGCGATGTACTCCTTGAGGATGTCGGCCTGAATCGTGCCGCTCAGGTGCTCGGGCGCGATGCCCTGGCGCTCGGCGGCGACCACGTAGAAGGCGAGCATGATCGCCGCCGGAGCATTGATCGTCATCGACACGCTGACCGTGCCGACGTCGATGCCGGCAAACAGCGTCTGCATGTCGTCGATCGTGTCGACCGCGACGCCCTCGCGGCCGACCTCCCCGAGCGACAGCGCATGATCGGAGTCATGGCCCATGAGCGACGGCATGTCGAACGCCGTCGACAGCCCCTGCTGGCCGTGGTCGAGCAGGTAGCGGAAGCGCTCGTTGGTCTCCTCGGCCGTGCCGAACCCCGCGAACTGGCGCACGGTCCACAAGCGTCCGCGGTACATCGACGGATACACGCCGCGCGTGAACGGATACATGCCGGGCAACCCGATCGCCGCCTGGTCGGGCAGGTCGGCTTCGGTGTACAGCGGCTTGACCATCTCGCCGCTGAGCGTCGTGAACGGTCCGTCGCGCTCGGGCGAGAGGCCGTAGACCGCCAGCCAGTCCTCGTGGGTCGTCGGCATCGCTCCCGGCGCGTGGGGGTTGACGGTGCTGCTCATCCGCGCAGCGCCCGGGCGATCACGACACGCTGGATCTCGTTCGTGCCCTCATAGATCTGCGTGAGCTTCGCGTCGCGCATCATGCGCTCGACGGGGTACTCGGTGACATAGCCGTAGCCACCCAGCACCTGGACGGCCTCGACGGTGACCTCCATCGCCACGTCGGAGCAGAAGAGCTTGGCCATCGCCGAGTACTTGCCGAGGTCTGGCTCACCGCGCTGCGCCTTGGCGGCCGCGCGGTAGAGCAGCTCGCGCGCCGCCGCGCAGCGGGTCTCCATGTCGGCGAGCTTGAACTGGATGCCCTGCAGATCGATGAGCGGCTTGCGAAACGCGATCCGCTCGCGTGCGTAGCCGACGGCGTAGTCGGTCGCACCCTGCGCGATGCCGAGAGCCTGTGCGGCGATGCCGAGCCGCGAGTGGTCGAGCGTGCGCATCGCGATCTTGAAGCCCTCGCCCTGGGCCCCGATGAGGTTCGCGGCGGGAACCCGCACACCGTCGAACACCGGCTGGCCGGTCGGCGACCCACGCATGCCCATCTTGTGCTCGACGCGGCTGATCGAGAAGCCCGGCTGGTCAGCCTCGACGAAGAAGGCCGAGATGCCGCGCGAGCTCGGGGCGTCGGGATCTGTCACCGCGAAGACGACGTACGCGTGCGCGACGCCGGCGTTCGTGATCCAGTTCTTGGAGCCGTCGAGCACCCAGTCGTCGCCGTCGCGCCGGGCCCGCGTGCGCATCGCGCGCGGGTCAGAGCCGGCGTCGGGCTCGGAGAGGGCGAAGGCCGCCAGCCATTCGCCGCTGGCCAGGCGCGGCAGGACCCGCTGCTTGAGCTCCTCCGATCCCGCCAGGCGGATCGGCAGCGACCCGAGGTCCTGGACGGCGAGCATCAGCGAGGACGACGCGCAGGCGCCGGCGATCTCCTCGATGGCGACGCAGAGCATGAGCGGCCCCGTTCCGGTCCCGCCATGCTCCTCGTCGAAGGGCAGCCCGAAGAGGTCGTGGTCGGCGAACAGCCGGCGAATGTCCTCGGGGAACTCGCCGGTGGCGTCGATCTCCGCCGCCCGGGGCGCGACGCGTTCGTCGACCATCTGGCGTATCACGGCGCGAAATGCGAGGTGATCCTCCGTCAGCCCGTACAGCGGGACGATGTCCGGCGCGCTCGTGGTCATCGGCTCGCCAGCGCGGCGGATCGTGCGGGGGAGTACTCATAGAAGCCGCGGCCCGCCTTTCGGCCGAGGGCGCCGGCGGCGACCATGCGCCGCAGCAACGGTGGCGCCGCGAACTCGTCGCGCCCGTACTCCTCGTACAGGCAGCCGCAGATGCCGTCGATGACGTCCAGGCCGATGAAGTCGCACAGCGCGAGCGGTCCCATCGGATGCCCGCAGCCGAGCGTCATGGCGTCGTCGATGTCCTCGCGCGTCGCGTAGCCGGCGTCGTAGAGATGGATGGCGCCGGCGAGGTACGGGATCAAGAGCAGGTTCACGAGGAAGCCCGCTCGATCCTTGGAGCGGATCGCGTGCTTGCCCAGCTGGCGCGCGAAGCCCTCCGTGGCGGCGATCACCTCGGGGCTCGTCGCGTAGCCCGGGACGATCTCGACAAGCGCCATCACCGGGACCGGCGAGAAGAAGTGCAGTCCGAGCACGCGGTCGGGGCGCGACGTCACCTGCGCCAGGATGGTGATCGGGATCGACGAGGTGTTCGACGCGAGGATCACCTCGCGCGGCAGCCGCTCGTCAAGCAGGCGGAAGACATCGCACTTGATCGCGCGGTCCTCGGTGACCGCCTCGATGACGAGCTGGCACTCGGCGAGGTCGTCGAGTGCTGTCGTGTAGATGATCCTGCCGGTCGCGTCGGCCGCGGCGTCCGCATCGAGCTTGCCGCGGTTGACCGCCTTGGCCAGCGAGGCTGCGATGCGCACCTCGCTGGCGTGCAGCGGCGTCTCGTGCGGCTCGTGGACCAGCGCGCGCACGCCCGCGACCGCGACGACCTCGGCGATACCCGAGCCCATCTGGCCCGCGCCGACGATTCCGACGGTGTCCATGGTCAGGCCGGGGCGCCCGCGGCGAGGCCGGCCGCGTCGCGCAGGAACTCGGCCTTGTCGGTCCGCTCCCATGTGAAGGACTCCTCGTCGCGGCCGAAGTGGCCGTACGCGGCGGTCTTCTGGTAGATCGGGCGATGCAGGTCGAGCTCCTGGCGGAACGCGCCCGGGCGCAGGTCGAAGTGCTCGTCGACGAGCGCCAAGATCCGTTCGTGCTCGATCTTCTCCGTGCCGAACGTCTCGACCATCACGCTGACGGGGTGCGCCACGCCGATCGCGTAGGCCACCTGCAGCTCGCAGCGATCCGCGAGGCCCGCGGCGACGAGGTTCTTGGCGACCCAGCGCGCGGCATAGGCGGCGGAGCGGTCGACCTTCGACGGGTCCTTGCCGCTGAAGGCGCCACCCCCGTGGCGGGCCATGCCGCCGTAGGTGTCGACGATGATCTTGCGCCCGGTGAGTCCCGCGTCGCCCATCGGCCCACCGACCACGAACTTGCCCGTGGGATTGATGAAGAGATCGACGGAATCCGACCAGAAGCCATAGTCCTCGAGCACCGGCTCGATGACCTGGGCGGCAATGTCGGAATGGATCTGTTCCTGGGAGACCTCGGCAGCGTGCTGGGTGGAGATCACGACGTTCTCGACACCGACCGGCGCGCCGTCCCGGTAACGGACGCTGACCTGCGACTTGCCGTCGGGACGAAGGTAATCCAGACCGGAGCGCCGGACGGCCGCCAGCTTCTCTGTGAGCCGGTGGGCGAGGGTGATCGGTAGCGGCATCAGCTGAGGCGTCTCATCGGTCGCGTAACCGAACATCAGGCCCTGGTCACCGGCGCCCTGAAGGTCGTAGGGGTCTTCGCCGGAGTCGCCGCTGCGGACCTCATGGGCGGAGTCCACGCCCTGGGCGATGTCGGGGCTCTGACGGTCGAGGGCGACGGAGATCCCGCAGGTCTCGGCGTCGAAGCCCATCGCCGAGTCCGTGTAGCCGATGCGCGTGACGGTTTCGC
>JAJCYD010000046.1 GCA_029263125.1 Solirubrobacteraceae bacterium
GGCGCTCCTGCTGTTCCCGTGGGTGAGGTGAGCGGCTGAGCGAGGGCGCACGCCGCGCCGCGCCTAGGGTTCTGGCTTCTTGACGGCTGGAACCGAGGGGAGCGGGATGCGACGTGCGCAGAACAAGGGTATGGGCGCGGCTGCTGGGCTTGCAGCGAGCGGTTGTGGAAGACGTGAAGATCGGCTCTGAGGACGAGATCATCGTCGTGGCCCGGCCGGTCTGGCGCGAGCGAGATCGCTGCGGCGTGTGCCGGCGCCGGTGCCCTGGGTTTGATCTTGGCGAAGGGCGGCGGCGTTGGCGTGCGCTGGATCTCGGGACGACGTTGGCGTTCGTGGAGGCCGACGCGCCGCGGGTGCGCTGTCGTCGTCACGGCGTCGTGGTCTGCGCGGTGCCGTGGGCGCGTCATCGGTCGCGGTTCACACGGGCGTTTGAGGACCAGGCGGCGTGGCTGGCGGTCAACACGAGCAAGTCCGCGGTCGCTGAGCTGATGCGGATCGCGTGGCGCACCGTCGGCGGAATCTGTGAGCGCGTCGCCGACGAGGCGCAGCAAGAGGCCGATCTGCTTGACGGCCTGCGGCGGATCGGGATCGATGAGATCTCTCATCGCAAGGGCCAGCGCTACCTGACGGTCGTCGTCGATCACGACACCGGCCGCTTGGTGTGGGTCGCTGCCGGCCGTGACCGCAAGACCGTCGAGGCGTTCTTCGACGCGCTCGGCCAAACGCGCTGCAAACAGATCGAACTGGTGTCCTGCGACATGGCCGGCTGGATCGCCGCGCCGATCGCTGACCGTGTCCCGGACGCGGTTCGCTGCGTCGACCCGTTTCACGTGATTCAGCTCGCGACCGACGCGCTGGACGAGGTCCGTCGCGAGGTCTGGAACGACGCGCGTCGTGCCGGCGCGCCGGCTGCCGCGAAGGATCTGAAGGGCGCGCGGTTCGCGCTGTGGAAGAACCCCGAGAACCTCACCGATCGCCAGGCCGCGAAGCTCTCCAGCATCCAGAAGACCAACGCGCGGCTGTACCGCGCGTACCTACTCAAAGAACAACTCAGGCAGATCTACCGGCTGCCCGCCGACGCCGCGGTCAAGCTGCTCGACGAGTGGATCGCCTGGGCGCGCCGCTGTCGCCTCCCATCGTTCGTCAAGCTCGCCCGCACGATCACCAAGCAGCGTGCGGGGATCGTCGCAGCGATCGAGCACGGCCTGTCCAACGCACGCGTCGAAGCGATCAACACCCAGATCCGGATGATCACCCGACGCGCCTACGGCTTCCACTCGGCCGGCGCCCTGATCGCCCTCGCCATGCTCTCCCTCGCCGGGCTCTGCCCGCCGCTCCCGCAGTGAATCGGGCGTTCACCGACCCACGGAAACGTCAGGAGACCCAGAACTTCCCGAGATCAGACCGCTCGTCGACCCGGATCAGGAAGTCCGCGTATCCGACCCAGCCGTCGTCCAGCAGGCAAGCCTGGTGGATGACCTGGCGGCCAGCCCGCATCTCCTGCACGGTGGCCGCGTACCGATCAGTCACCAAACCGGTCCTCGGCAGCGACACGGTGTCACGGCCCTCGTCGCGCAGACGCTGCAGGAACGCCTCCTCGTGGCGCTCGCCGCGCTCGAGCAGGAGCTGGGCGTTGGGCGGCAAGCGCTCCGCGCCAAGAACCCCGCGCGCGTCGAGGACGTCGAGGTACGTTCGATGCTCGCATCCGAGGAACTGGTTGAGGGAATTGGGGGAGAGAAGGCGCGGACGCATTTCGAGGTACGGGAGGGATGCTTTGCGAGCACATGCTGACGGTGTGACCAAGCTCGCGCTCCTAACATCCTCAAGGAGGTACGGTGAGGCCGCGCTTGGGGGTTGACAAGGGGCGCCCGGTCATCAGATCCGGCCCCGAAACCGCGGCGGCAAAAGGCTGATCAGCGGCTACTCGCGGCGGTCCGGATAGACATTTCGGATCTCGCGATTCAGGAACCCACCCTTCGAGTCGGACGTGCGGAACTGCTCGAACATCCCAGCTGGGAAGCTCGAGTACACGTAGACTGAACCACTCCGAAACCGGACCCAAGCCTCCTCGTTGGGTTCGTCGTAGCCGATTGCCTCGATGGGTTCGCTATCCGGCGTCTCATGCCACTGCACGGTCACGGCAACATCTCCTCGGCGGGGACGACCGGGGCGGCTGCCGTGGTCTGGGCCCGCCAAGCCTGGAGCGCGGTCGCATAGTTGGATGCCGCCGGACGGGGCTTCAGCCAGGCATCGGGGAGTTTCGGGTCATCCCCAATCGGGCGGGCCGGCGCCCGGTCGATCCTGACTCGAGACGGCACTTGGAGAGCGTCGCCAAGCACGATGCCCTCGCCTGTGCGCAGCGACGGCAGGAGAGCTGTCAGACCGCCGAGGTCGTCGGGGACGGTGGCGGCGACCGCTGCACGATCCGTGCCGTTGGTCACTCGGAGCGCGATCATGGTGCCGCACTGGCTGAGGACGGTCGCGTCGATGTCCGAAGGCCGCTGCGTGATCACCATGAGCCCGACGCCATACTTGCGCCCCTCCTTCGCGATACGTCCGCAGGCGCGCGAGGTCACGGTGTCGGCTTCGCGGGGAAGGAAGCGGTGTGCCTCGTCGATCATCAGCAACAGCGGTTGCTGCTTGCCGCCGACGGGGAGCGCCATGCCCCAGAAGAGCGCCTCGTAGACGAGGTTGAGCATGGTCCCGACGATCACGCTGAGGACCTCGGCGGGGAGCGCGGCGACATCGACGACTGTGATGGGCTTGTCCGAGCCGAGCCACTCCGCAAGCAGCTGATCCAAGTCGCTGGTTGTCGTGCCGTCGTGTGCCGGGTGGTAGCCGTCGGAGTCGTCAAACATGAAATTGAAGCGGCTGTCGCGCAGCCGAGCGCGCATGAACTCAAGCTGACGACCGATGTGGCGCTTCTGCGGATTGAGGTATGGCGCCTGACTACCGAGCCCGGCGGGCGGATACTCGTTTGCCTCCAACAGCTGGGCGTTGCCGACTTTCGTCTTGACGGACGCAGTGGCCGAGCTGTAGGGCTTCGCCGTGTAGGTGAGGTCTTCACGATCGCGAAGCTCGAACCATAGGCGTCGAATGCTGAATGGGATGGGCGAGTCGGCGGTGATCGCCTGCTCCGGCGGCGTGTCCGCGAGGTGCTGGGCCGCCTCGACTTTCAACCTCCGCACCTCCTCGCGCACGTGCTCGGCGTTGACCTCGCTCATTGAGCCCATCGTGATCCGCATCAACTCGTCGAAGCTAAGAGCCCAGAAGGGAACGCGAAGACGAATGCCTGATGTGCTCGTGTTCGCGCTGATCGTCTGCGTCTGGTCAGGCGGGAGCGCGGAGGTGTACTCGCCGTGTGGGTCGATCACCAGCACCCGCGCCGATTGATATGGCCCCGCGGCGAGTCCACGCAAGAGGACCGCCACCAGATTGGACTTGCCAGAGCCCGTGGAACCAACGACGCACGTGTGGCGGTTGACGATGGCCGACACGCTGAGCGCCGCCGGGATCGAGTCCGAGCCGGCGACGCGACCGACCGTGACCACGTCTGCCGGGTTGCTCCGCTGCGCGTAAATCACGTCGAGATCCTGTGAGGTGACGACGTGGACCTCGTCGCCGACCGTCGGGTACTGGCCAACCCCGCGGTCAAAGCGACGCTCGACAGACTCACCGAAGAGCGCAACCTGCATCCAGCGAAAGCCGGCCAGCCGCGGCTCTGCCACGGTCTCCAGCGCCGGTGTGCCGTCGTCCTGTTCTGATGGCTGGGCGTCCGATCCGACCTGGGTACAGACGCCGTACAGCTGCGTGTAGCCCAGTGGGATCCGAACAAAGGCGCCGATCTGCCCGATGCGGTGGGCCGACCCGTCGATCATCACCAGGGTGGTTGGGACGTCGCGTAGGCGTACCTGGACTACTCCGCCGCGCACGCCGCTGACCTGGCCGATGTACGTGGCTGCTGTGAGGGAGGACTCAGTCACGGTCGTTCCGCGCAATCTGGTCGAGCAGCTCGCAGAACACAGTGAAGCTGCCGAGGCTGAGCTTGCCGGTTACTGGTGCCGAGCCTGTGGAGTCCGCCGTGAAGAATCCGTCGACCCGGTGGGCATCTGCCCCGGGGTCGCGTAGCAGCCATGTCCCGACTTGCCCGCCGACGACGACCGTTCGCGGCGCGAGAACCATGAGGTTGCGCTGTCGATCCGCCGCGCGCATGAGCTCACCGTCGGTGGGCGGATCCTCGAAACAAAGAGCGAACGCGTGCAAGCGCGGGTTGGCCGCCAGCGCCTCAAAGATGACTTCGTTTACATGCTGGTCGCCGAAGGAATAGCCGGCTGCGACGAGGATCGCGTCCTCGCGGTCCGCCAACTGCCGTCGCAAACGGTCAATCATTGCCACGTACGGCTGCTTGCGGGACTCGTCGTACTTCAGCAACGAGGGGAGGATCAGCTCGCCGGATGTGCCCTCCTCGCCGCGGATGATCCGCGGGGCCGTGTCCGTCCCCCGCTTCTCGGCACTCCAACTCACCGACCCGTGAATCTTCCAGAGGCGCGTCCAGCGGCGGCCCGGCGCGAGCGGTTCGCGAGCGAGGCTGGCTGAGGAGAAGAAGGGGCGGTGTGAGCCTACGAAACCGTCGAACACCGCAACTCGCTCGTCCTCGAGCCCCCGTTCCAGCAACGTGTCGTAGTTCAACGTGAAGATTTCCACCGCGACCGCGCGATCGATGCGCTCGATCCAGCGAGCCAACTGGTGATGTGGCAACTTGGTTGGGATCAGGCTTGGGTCCGGGCGGGCCTCGCGGGAGATCGTCTCCTGGATGCAGACGACGAGCGCCTGCAACTGCACGTCCTTGAGGCCCGCGAGCGTGTCGGTGCCGTGGACCACGTCGCGCATATGGCGAACCGCAGAGAGGATGTCCTCGATCGTGCGTCGATCAGGCCGGAGCCCGTCGACGATCACGTCCCAGGCTTGGTCGTAATCCGATCCCAGACTCACGACGCTTGCCTTGCAGCGCTTGGTGAGCTCAGCTACCGCCGGCACTAGAGGCTTGCAGTCGGTGCCGGTGACGGCTGCGGACGTGCCCGCACCGAAGAGGAACGCAATCGGTTTGTCGTGCGACGCGAGGTGGTCGCGAAGCTTTTGACTCTCGATCGCCGGATCGAACTGCTTCGGAGTCGGCGTCGGGGTTGGCGCTGGAGGCGACGGGGTGGTCATTGCGATGCTGGGGCCGATTCAGGCGGAAATGACGGGCAGGTGTCGAGCGCAAACCTGCCCAGCCACAACGAGTTCACACTATCGCGCGCCGTGGCCGAGACTTCTGGATGCGCGTGGACGCTCAGTGGTCACGCGTCCGCGGACATCCGAACCCCATTTGTGAGACGGTTCGGGGATGGGCGCACTCTCCTACGCGCACTGCAGGCAACAGAGTACGGACCGTTGTCGCGCGTCGCACGTAACGGGCACCTGGCCACTATGCGGCCTCGGAGCGGTCTTGACCGGAACTTGCCCGGGACCAGGTGGACGTCTGAACCGCTGCGGCCTTGATGAGCGCCCGGTAGTCAGCCGCGACCAAGCGGACCCGCTCGGCGAGGCGCTGACCCATCTGCTCGATCGAGTCCTGTTTGACGACGGTATCGATCTCACCCGCCTTGGCGCACACGAAGACGATGTCGAGGTGCCCGTTGTTCTTCTTGCCCTGAAGCGGAACAGCGCTTTCCATTTCGGCGAAGACTGGCCACCACCGCTCGACGACGAAACCGCTGGCCACGAGTGCGTCCTCGACCTGGCCCCATGCCACCTCTCCAGAGTGGTGGAAGGTGAACGCGAGGCGACCGCCCGACTTGAGACATCGGGCGCTCTCGGCGAACACGGTTCCCAGTACCGCGGCGTAAAAAGCACCATCCCGGCCGCGGGCGTCGTTGTGAACCGCTTCGCGTGAGTCGTCCACGTGCTCGGCAGCAAAGTTCGGATGCTCGGCGCCGAGGGCTGTGCGAAGCCACGCGTAGAAGAAGTCGGAGAGCTCCGAGTACATGACGCTGTCCGCGTACGGCGGATCCGTGATGACGAAATCGACTGTCGAATCGGGGATCTGTGGCAAGTCCTCGCTGGACTGGTTCAGGACCAGCAGGTTGGCCTCGCCGGAGAGAATGTCCTGGAACTCTTTCGCCGGCCGACCCGCCAGGCGTTCGCCGGGGATCGGGACCTTCACAGCGGTTGATCCGGTGAATCTCCGCTCCACGGGCTGCTCTGCCCAGGCACGCCCGCGCAGCAGCCGCTCCTTGAAGAGCGTCGAGAACCCGCCCGAGGACCGATGCACGCCCCATAGGTTTGCCTCGAGCGGCTCCTTCGCCGGTATGAACGCGTGATGGGCAAAGACGTGACGGATTGCCCCGGTGCCGAGACCCTTGGCGCCGCAGAACATTGAGTTGAGCTCAAGCGTCGTCGAGGCGAGAAGGGTGAGCAGCTCTCGACTGGGTTGGTCCTCGATCTGTCGAATGGCGGTGAAGAGCGCGCTGAGTCCCGTGAGCTGGCGGGGATTGAACATCTGATGCCAGTGTGTGTAGCCGTAGCGACGCATCTGGTCCGTGTTGTGGCCGGGCAGGATCTCAGTACGGGGAATCAGGAGGTGCCCCCACCGTGCCGAGGCATCGGCGCAGCTGCGTTCGTAGCTGCCCAGATCATCGGCTGTTGGCTGCTGGTGTCGCTTGCCACACGCGTCGCACCACACCGTCAAGCAGCGCATCCGGTGGCTCGGAGGCGCCGTGGCCCCAGCGATCGCGTCGAGGATGCGCTCCGCATGTCCGCAATGGTTGCAGTGGTAGTGGGTGTTGCGTGACCGTCGATCGGCGGGGGTGAATGTAGCCGCGCAGACCGGACAATCTTGGGCGTCGCCTACCGCGGTGACCCACCAGGGGTGGCCGCACGACCCGCAGTCCACGAGCCCGCCGCCCTTATGGGCCATGTCGGCCATGATGACCTGTGTGAGGTGCAGGTCGGCCAGCTGGGAGCACTTGCCGCACGGAACCTGCTTCACCCAAGCCACATACTGCGTGGTGGCTTCGTTACCGCACCCGCCGCATGTGGTGCGGTACGCATCACTGATGCTTTGAGCGACGCTGTCGGCGACCTGCTGGTAGCTCGCCAGGAGCGTCGCGACATTCGCCTCCCGCATGGACTGACTTACGAGGTACCAAGCGACCGGGTTGAGGTCGCAGCCAACGACTCGACCGCCCAACCGAAGCACCTCTCCGAGCGTCGTGCCGCCGCCCATGAACGGGTCGAGCACGATCTTGTCTGAGAAGTCGTGAGCCTTGTAGTAGGCGTCCATGACGTCCTCGTCAGGGGGGAGCATGAGATCGAGGGCTATCCCGCGGAAGACCGAACCCACGCGCCGGGCCCACCACTTATGGACGTAGTAGGCGGGCCGGTAGATGTTCTTGCGATGGGCCTCGACTCGGGCCATGGCCGAAAGCTCGGCGTACGGGGCGCGGCATCGCATGTGGGCGCACTCTATGGGCTGCTGCGGACCGCCCGCCGGACCTGTGTTGCGCCGTGACGAAGTCGCAACACTTCCGTCGCAAAGCTAGATGCCGAGAACGAACTTGCCCCGTGACTGGGTAGTGGTCGAGCGGGTTCGTGGCGTCGGGAACGGGTCCACTGCGTCGAACAGCGGTTCGTTGCGGGCGTCGAGCGCTAGGCGGTAGGCGTAGTAGGTGCGTTGTGCTTCGCTGCCCATCACAGTACGTCGGACGGTGCCGACGAGACGCAGTCCGTCGCCGTCTAGATCGTCGCGTCGGTGGATCAGGGTCGCCGTACCCCGGAGATGGGTCCAGCCAAGCGGGTTCGCGAACACGAACATGGGACGCTGGCGGTCGATGCCGTCGCCGTAGGTGCCGAGGCCGACGAGCTTCTGGCGCTGGCCGGTCGTGGCCAAGTAGAGCGCTGTGTCCTCGTTCAGTGCGCCGCCGTCGCAGAGCACGAGCGTCTCGAGCAGTCGATCGTCCCCGAGCCTCCCAAGGAGGACGAAAAGATAGAAGCCCGGGATCAGCAGCGGCTTGCCGTCGCGGTAGACCGTGATGGTCATGCTCGGAGGCGTCGAGTTGTAGTCCATGCCACTGCCTCGGGCGACCTTCTGACCCTCAGCGTGGTCGAACTTCTTGACTTCGACGCCGCAAATGCACTCGGTGTCGAGCAGACCGCCCTGCGCGATCATCACGTCAATCGCCCCCGGCACGGCAATCACGCAGTCGGGGCTGATCAGCGGTCCGGTAGATCCGATCACCCGCGTCGGCGACGGGACGAGCGCTTGGAGTCGCTTGGTCAGATGCTCATCGAGCGGGTCATCCTGCGTGCTGCGCTTGTCGCGCAGCCAAAACGGCTTGGGCGTCAAGTCGTTCTCGAAGAACTCCACGCGAAGTGCCTTGAAGACCTCGGCCGGTAGATCGGACATGGGCGCAACTCTATGCCGCCACCCCAGCAAGACCTCAGCGCCCTGTCGTCCTTGGCCTCGGCGTTCGGCCGCTATCCCGGTGACAGGGGATCCATCGCTCATGGCCAGGCTGGTTAGCGGCGTCCGGATCGTTCAGCATGTCGGTCTCGGGCACGCACGGCAATCGTGCCTGGCCTTATCCCACCGACCCCAAAACGACACGAAAGGGCACGAGCACGCGACACGCCGCCCGCGCGGCACCGCCCCCCCAACGCTGAAACCCCAGCATTTGCAGGGGATCCTTCGATGGCGAGACCCGGACTCGAACCGGGGACACCACGATTTTCAGTCGTGTGCTCTACCAACTGAGCTATCTCGCCGCGGGCGCGGAGGATACCGCTGCCCCGCGCGCCGGTTCAGCGCGCCCGCCCGGCTCGCACGGCGCC
>JAJCYD010000047.1 GCA_029263125.1 Solirubrobacteraceae bacterium
CGCCGGACTGCTCGACAGTCTGCGCGAGGAGATGATCCACGAACTCACTGCCGGCAACGAGGGCGCAGCCGAGCTGCTGATCCACAGCCCCTACATCGTCCACGAGCTGCGCCGGCCGGCTGAACCGGACTGACGAGCCGGCAGCACCCGCCGCGACTCGTCAAAGGGGGAACGTCCAACGGGACTTAGTTGCGGTCCGCGCGGATGCGCTCAGCGCGCCGGCGGGGGCAGCAGCTCGAGACCTTGAGCGGGAAGCGATTTGCGCTGGCACGCCGCCGCTAGCTGCCTGGCGGCCCGGTAGATCTCAGCGCGCACAGCAGTCGCGAGCACGTTGGTGGTCGCGAGTGCTTCGCCATGGCCGCCAGACTCGACGATCGGGGTCATCACGAGGTTGTCGGCGTCGACGACGCAACGCACGAGAACGGGCCCGTCCATGAAGCGCAGATCAAAGGCCGCCTGCCGGCCGTCCTCTGCAGCCTTCACCCACCAGCCGAGCACGACGCATGGGAAGTCCCACCACGCAGGATCGGGGAACGGCTCGCCGTCGAGCACGACATGGACTTGCCCAGCGACGTTTCCGCCGGTGCTGGCCAACTCCAGCGATCCGTCGTCGACTGCGATCTCAAAGCGCATGGAATATGGGTCTCCTGAGGCTCGGACGATCTCTCGCCTTCACGGGACGCCTGTCGTAGCCGCCAGCCCGCAGAGGTCCCCAAGCGCGACGTCCCGCCAAAGCTGGCGCGTACCGCAGCCGAACGCTCAGCGGGACAGCCGCAACGGTCGGCGCGCGGCCCAACACCTGCTCGTTGCGAGAGCAACCCCGCCCACCCTCTCAGTGAGCAGCTTCGAGCTATGGCGTTAGTTGGGACGGTCGCGCTCGGTCGGCGGGCTATGGGGCGATGGCTTTGGCGAGCTGTTCGCCGCGGATGCTTCGCGGCTCGTAGCCGGTGTACTGGATTGACAGCTGGCCTCCGGCCTTGGCGGCATCGGCGGGGAGGGTCTTGGTGAGCGACCATCTGCCGTTGTTGATCTTGGCTGCGTAGTTGAGGAACTTGGTGGTGGCGTCGGTCGCGGTGTATCCGAGGCGGATGCGGACCAGACCGCGTGCGCGTGTGCTGGTCGTCCCCGACATGCGTAGCCGGCCCTTGTCGTCGATGCGGGTAGTGCCGCGCCTGAGAAGCGCCTTGCCTGATGCCGCTCGTAGACGCAGGTCGTCGCGGCGGACGCGGTCGTTGCCGGCGTAGGTCATCGTCAGGATGCCGGTTGTCTTGCGGCGCTGTGAGGCCGGTAGGCGGCGGTCGATGCGGATCGTCCGGTTCTGGATGGGTGCTGTGAATCGGATGGTCGTCCCGGCTGATCGGTAGCGGACGTTGACGCGTCCGGTCGCGCGTCCCGTGATACGGGCAAGCACATCAAGCCTTCCGCCGTGAACTTCGGCGCGCTGCACCTGAAGCTTCGCGGGGAACACCTCGAGCGCTGGCGGTGGCGCCAGCGGCCGCGCCAGCGACGGCGATGACACGGGTGGTGGCGGCGGTGGCGGCGGTGCCGGTGGCGGCGGTGGCGGCGGAGGAGGAGGTGGAGGAGGAGGCGGTGGGCCCGCCGAACCGAACGCGAACGCAGCGAAGTTCGGCTGGATGCGACCGTCGGGGAACGTCGCCGACCCGCCGAAGTACAGCCGTCCGCCATCCGATGCCATCACGTTCGGGCGGGTCGGCAAGCCGATGCGGGGCGGCGACCAACCGAGGTCGGCACCCGTCGCCGCATCGAGCGCCGCCACGGAGGGAAGGGCTACGCCGCCCGGCGCCAGATTGCCGAACACGAACACGACACCCGCCCTGACGGTCATCGCGCGCAATTGCGGCTCGTTCCAGTTGGGCCGGTCGTTGAACGCGGGGGCGAACCCCGGATCGGGCGCGTGCGTAGCGGCATCGAAGGCGTGCGCCCCGCGCCCCTCGGCGACGTAGAGCCGGTCACCGACGATCTGCGCAGCGCTCGGCAGCGCGAACTCCTCCAAGCCCGGCTCGCGGGCGACCCCCGTGGCCGGGTCGTACACGCGCGTGCGGAGGTTGCCGAGGACGATGACGTGCTGGTCGTTGCCCACGATGACGCTCGCGAACGCGTCGAACGGCGGTGACGGCATCGCCCCGACGGGTTCCCCGGTCAACGGGTTGAGCACGGCGGCGCCGTTGACGCCGCTGCCGAGTGAGCCGACGTGACCACCGGCCCAGAGGCGGCCGGCGATCATCGCCATGTCGTCGACGATCCAGTCGTTGGCGACGTCGAAACCCGGGATTCGCGCGCCGTCGGCGGCGCGCAGCGCGTAGATGTGGTACCGCGCGCCCGGCGTAGGCCCTCGCCACGTAAAGGCGATCGCCGGCGAGCTCGATCGGACCGCCGTTCGGGACGTCGGCGACGAACGACGGGTCCGGACGGCCCGTCGCGGTGTCCAGCGCGACGACGCCGCGGTTGCGCTGTCCGCCGACGCTGCCGAGGTCTCCGCCGAGGAACACGCGCGAACCCTGCAGGGCGATCGCGAGCACCCGGTCGTCGGCTCCCGGCGCCCACGTCGGATCCGGGTCGCCGCCGGCGAGGCTCAGCGCCGCGACGTTGCGCTCGGGCGATCCGCACAACGAGCCCCGGCTGCCCATGTATACGCGCACCCCGTCGCTCGCCAGTACATCGGCGACGGTGTCGGGCTGCGCGCACCACCCCGCGTCCAGCGTGCCGGTGACGGGATCGAGTGAGCCCGTCCGCTGCGCGGCAACGCCGTTGAGAGAGCCGGTGCCCGAAACGATGACGCGCCCGCCCGCCGCGAGCATCGACACGACCTCGCCGCTCTCCGTCGGCGTCCAGGCCGGATCGAGGACCCCAGTCTGCGCGTCGACGAGCGCGAGCCCTGCGCGCGGCTCGCCGTTGACGGAGTAGAAGCGCCCTCCGAGATAGAGCCGGTCGCCGGAGAGCGCGATCACGCCGACGCGGTCGGTCGTCGTCACGGTCGCGAACGACGGGTCCGCCGCACCGGTCGCGGCATCGAGGCGCTGCAGCGCTGTGCTCGTGGCGACGAGCAGTTCGCCGCCGTCGAGCGCGAGGTCGGTCACCCCGAGCGACGCCAGCTGCGGGGCGAAGCCGGGGTCGCGCTCCCCGGTCTGCGCGTCGAACGCGACGAGCCGCGCCGCCGGGTACCCCTCGATCGCCTGGAACACGCCGCTGACGATGACCCGATCGCCCGCCGGCACGATGTCGTAGATCTCCGCGCGCTTGCCCTCCGGAGGGTTGACGGCCGGCGTCCAATCGCCATCGAGCGACCCGTCCGCTCGTACCCGGGCAAGCGCGCCCCGAGCGGCGCCACCGGCGACGTCGAAGTCGCCGCCGACGTACCAGCCGCCGCTGCCGTCCGGCGCCGCGGCCTCCACCTGGGCCTCGAAGCGCGCGGAGTCGATCCGCGCCCCGGCGGCATCGACGACTACACCATGGCCCGTGCTGGGGCCCCAGTTGTAGAACGCGCCGCTGACGTAGACGCGGTCGCCGGCCGGCACGATCGAGGTGACCGGCCCGTTGGGGATCCACCACGACGCGAGCGGCGTCGTCGACGGCAGCTCGGCGGGCGCCGCGCCGGCCGCGGCCGGCGCAGGAACGCAGCATGCCGCGATCGCCGCCAGCGCGGCTGAGATGCGTCTCACGCGTTGATCGTACGGCCGTGACCAAGCGGGACTGGACGATCAGCCCTCCAGCAGGTCGAGCACCGCCTCCTCGACGGGGCCCCTGGATCGCCGTCGCCCCGGGCTCGATACGGCGCCGCGGGCGCCGACCTGTGGTAGCAACCACGTTGTGCGCGGCCGGCGCTGCTCCTTTTGCCTGGACGCAGTTGTGTGTGGAGCTCGACGCCGGCGTACATACGCGGATCCTTGAGGGCACGCGCCCTAGGCGCTATGTCTCCTGCTTGGTCCCGTATCGCTGCCTGGCCGCCTCGCCAGACGTACCGAGCACAGAGCCGATGAACGCCCACGAATAGCCGTGCGCGCGGGCTTGGTCGACGGCGCTCCGGATCGACCGCTCGGCCGCTGACCTGGACACCGCGGCGTCGCGGAGGGCGGCGAAGACTTCGGCGTCGCGCTCGTCGTCCGCCGCGGGCTCGTAGGTCTCGAAGCGTCGGGCCAGCTCGTCGGCGTGGTCGAGGATGTCTTGGACGGTGCGTGGCATGTCGATCACCTCAGGAACTTGTCGCGGGCCTTCATCGCGTGCACGACGACCGGGCCGGCCGACCGTCGATGACGACGATCTCGTAGATGATCGCTGCGTGGTTGGCGCCGATGATCATCGTGAAGCCGTCATCGAGCTCAAAGACGCCCATTGGGTGTTGGTAGGCATGCCGGATGTCCTCGTCGCTGACGCCGTGCTTGCGGGCGCTCGCCGCGATGACCAGATCCACGCCCACGCATGACAAGTTACCTTGCCGCCCGAGTCTTGTCGAGATCGCATGCCAACGCGGTCGACGGGGAGAGGTCGTCGCGCTGGGGATCCCTGACCGCGGCGTCGTAGCCACACCAGCGACGCTGCTGCTTCTGCCTTCAAGCAGCAGTCGCGGACTAACCCAGCGGATTTGTATCCGACTTGCCCTGAGCCCACCGCGTGTACGCGGCGGTCAACTCCTTCTGGCGCTTCGTGATGGCCTTGACTTGCGCCCTCTCGCCGGTGAAGCGCGTGACGAGCGCGAGCGTCGCGTCGGCTCGCTCCTCGTGGCTCAACGCACGCTGCTGGTGAGGTCGCTGGTCAAGCGCGCAGAGGGCCGTGAACGGCTCATACCAGTCGCCCCCGATCTTGACCTCAATGTCCCAGACGCCTCGGTCCTCGGTCATACGGACGCGCTTCACGCCCGCGCCGCCGGGCGAGGCCAGCTCGATCCGTCCGCCGCCGGGCCAGGGGTGCCACTCCTCGGACTCCACGCTGAAACCGCACCGCTGGAGCTCGGCAACGAGCGCAGCCAAACCCGCCGGAAGCTCCATGACGCTGACGGTACTCGGCAACGTTCCCGGACGCGGCGCTTCCGCTTTCGCCTGAACGGGCACTCCGGTCGGGTTCGACCAACGCTCGCAAGCCCGGTCCGAGCACCGATCGGCGTCTCAGAGGAGCGGCCGCCGGTACCGGAGGGGTCGACGCACGAGGTCAGCCGCATCGCGGTCTGATCGCTCGATCCCCGCCCGCCGCACGCCTCAGAGCAGGCCGAGCGCCTCGCCGGCGTCGCGCACGAGATTGAACAGGGGCGAGGGCACGACGCCGAGCACGATCGTCAGGGCGCCGAAGAGGACCGCCACGCCGACGACCTCGCCCTGCGCGCGCGCGCCGGTCGCCTCGTCCGAGCCACCCGACAGCACCGGCTCCGCGGCGGGTGGGGGTAGCGCGAGCTCCGCTGACGCGTCCTCCTCGGCCGGGCGCATCCAGATCGCGGCGATCACCTTCAGGTAGTAGGCGAGGGAGATCATCGAGCCGACGACGATGAAGACCGCCAGCCACGCGTAGCTGCCGTCGACCGCCGCATCGATGAGGTAGAACTTTCCGATGAAGCCGGCGGTCGCCGGGAAGCCGGCGAGCGCGAGCATCGCGATCGTCATCGGCCAGGCGAGCATCGGTCGCGTCGCTCCGAGCCCGTTCAGCGACGAGATGTCGTCGCCCAGCGGCGTGTCGCGTTCGCGCGCGACGATCACGGCGAACGCCGCGAGGTTCATCACGAGGTAGACGGCGAGGTAGAAGACCGTGGCCTGCAGGCCCAGCCGCGAGGCGACCACGACGCCGGCCAGCATGTAGCCCGCCTGCGCGACCGAGGAGTAGGCCAGCAGCCGCTTGAGCGAGGACTGGCCGAGGGCGCCGACGTTGCCGACGACGATCGTGAGCGCCGCGAGCGCCGCCAGCGGTGGGCCCCAGTCCAGCGAGACGTCGATCAGCGCGACGTCGAACAGGCGCAGGATGACGCCGAACGCGGCCGCCTTCGTCGCGACGGCCATGAACGCCGTGATCGGCGTCGGCGCGCCCTCGTAGACGTCCGGCGTCCACTGGTGAAACGGCGCCACGGAGGCCTTGAACCCCAAACCGACGATCGTCAGGGCGACGCCGGTGAGCAGCAGCGGGTCGCTCGCCAGGCCGCCGCCCGTGCCGAGCACGGCGGCGATCGCGGCGAAGTCCGTGGCGCCCGTGGCGCCGTACACGAACGCCAGGCCGTAGAGCAGCGTCGCCGATCCGACCGAGCCGACGACGAGGTACTTCAGCCCCGACTCCAGCGACGAGGCGCGGCGCATCTCCGTCGCGCAGAGGACATACAGCGGGATCGACAGCAGCTCGAAGCCGAGGAACACCGACACGAGATTCTGCGCGGCGACAAGCACGATCATGCCCGCGATGCTCGTCAGCAGCAGCGCGTGGTACTCGCCGTGCGCGGCCTCGCGCGGTGCGACGTGGCGCCAGGAGAGCACGACCGTCGCGATGCCCGCGACGCAGAACAGCAGCGTCAGCACGAGCGTCAGCTCGTCCAGGCGCAGCGCCCCGGCCAGCAGGTCCGTGCGCTCGCCCCACTGCCAGACCGACAGCCCACCCGCGACGGCGAGGCTGACGATCGACAGCGACGGCACGAGGATCTCGCGGACCGCTCGTGACCGCAGCAGGCCCAGCATCAGCACGAACAGCGCGCCCGCGAAGACCGCGATCAGCGGCGACAGCCCAGCCCAGTCGATCTCCGGACCGGCGATCGTCGACGCGGCGAACATCATGGGGCCCTCTCGATCTCAAACCCGGGGGGCACGACGGCTTCGGCCTGGGCCGCGGGAGGCGGCGCGGAGAGGCTCGTGACGGTCGGCTCGCTGCGCTGCAGCGCGAACTGCGGGTACAGCGCGATCGCGATGATCGCCAGCACGAGCGGGACGAGCACCAGGCCGTCGCGCATCGACATCTCGCTGGCCTCCACGCGCGGGCCGGTGCGGTTGTGCACGCTGCGGATGAACAGCCGCAGCGCGTACGCGGCGGCGAGCACGACGCCCGACGAGGCGATGATCGCGATCGTCATCTTCGTCTCGAAGACGCCGAGCAGGATCAGGAACTCGCCGACGAAGTTCGACGACCCGGGCATCGCCAGCGTCGCGAACGTCACGACCAAGAAGAGCGTCGTGAGGACCGGCGCGCGGGTCGCGATGCCGCCCATGTCGCGGATGTCCTCCGAGCCGCCGGCGCGCGCCGACAGCAGCGCCACGACGAAGAACGCCGGCGCGACCACCAGGCCGTGGTTGAACGCCTGCAGGATCGCGCCCTGCGCGCCCTGGGCGTTCAACGCGAAGATCCCCAGCACGATGAAGCCGAGCTGGGCGATCGAGGAGTACCCGAGGATCAGCCGCACGTGCGTCGTCGTGAACGCCATCACCGAGCCGTAGAGGATCGAGGCCAGAGCGATCAGCAGCATCAGCGTCTGGAAGTGCTCGCTGGCGTCGGGGAAGAACGGCAGGCTGATGCGCAGGAAGCCGTAGGCGGCGACCTTGCTCAGCACGCCGGAGAAGAGCGCAAGGACCGGCAGCGGCATCGCCTTGTAGCCGTCGGGCATCCATCCGTGAAACGGGAACGCCGGCATCTTCACGAGGAACGCGGCGGCAAACGCGAGAAACAGCCAGTTCTGCGTCGAGGAGCCAAGCGAACGCTCGGCGAGGTCCGAGAAGGCGAAGGAGACCTTGTCGGTGCCTTCGGCTGCGAGCACGCCCGTCGCCACCGCGGCGGTCAGCATCAGCAGCGAGCCGACCAGCGTGTAGATGACGAGCTTCATCGTCGCCTGCACGCGCCTGGCGCCGCCCCAGATCCCGGTGAGGAAGAAGAACGGCACGAGCATGAGGTCGAAGAAGACGACGAACAGGGCCAGATCCTGGGCGAGCAGCGCGCCGAGCACCGACGTCTGCGCGAGGCCGAGGTGGAAGTAGTACAGCCGCGGGTTGTCGGCGGCGTGCTCGGGGGTCCAGAACGTCGACCACAGCGTGCAGGCGAACCACAGGATCGCCGTCAGCAGGACGAGGAAGAGGTTCAGCCCATCCAGGCCGAGCGCGTAGCTGATCCCGAGCTCGGCGATCCACGTCTCGTCGGTGACGTACTGCAGCGCGCCCGCCGAGCTCTGGAAGTCCACGACGTACGTGATCGCGTAGCCGAGCACGAGCAGCGTGCCGCCGAGCGCGAGCTTCGGCGCGAGCTTGGCGGGCAGCAGCAGCCCGGCGACGCCGAGCGCCAGCGGGATCCACAGCATGATCGACAGGTGCAGGGTCATGAGGCGAGCAGGAAGTAGAAGATGACGCCCGCCATGCCCGCGACCAGCAGCGCCGCGTAGTAGCGCAGGAAGCCGGTCTGTGCCGCGCGCACGGCGGAGGATCCGGCGCGCACGATCCCGGTCGCCCCGCCGACGAGCAGGCCGTTGACGAAAACGCGCTCGAAGGTCTGCTGGGCGAAGGATCCCAGCCACTGCGCCGGCCGGACGACCGTGAAATCGATCAGCTCGTCGAAGTACCACGTGTTGACGAGGAAGGTGTGCAGGCCGCGCGAGCGCTCGCGGATGCGCTCGGACATGCCCGGGTTCTTGACCCAGATGACATACGCGAGGCCGATGCCCGCAAGGCCGACGACGGTGCCGATGATCAGCCCGAAGCCGATCAGCCCGCCGCTTGGCTCACGCTCGAAGAGGGCCGACTCGTGGAAGGACGGCTCGAGGAAGCGGTCGATGACGTGCGTGACCTTCGGGATCTGCAGCAGGCCGCCGACGATCGTCAGGAACGCGAGCGTTCCCATCGCGACCTTCATCGACGTCTCGCGCTCGGCGATGTGGTGCTCGGGACCGGGGAAGCCGACGTCGGTGTCCTCGACCTCGCCGGTGGCGGGGTTTGCGTGGACCTCGGGGTGGTGGATGTGCCCCTCCTCGAGCTCGAGCGCCTCGGGCACCGGAGCGCCCCAGAACGCGCGGAAGATCATCCGGAACGTGTAGACGCCGGTGAGGAACGCGCCCGCGTAGCCGGCGACGTAGAGGCCCCAGTACCAGCCGCCGCGGTCGCCGATCAGCAGCAGGATCTCGTCCTTGGAGAAGAAGCCCGAGAACGGCGGGATGCCCGCGAGCGCCAGCCCGCCGATGACCATGCAGCCGTAGGTGAACGGCATCGCCTTCTTGAAGCCGCCCATCTTGTCGAGGCTCTGCTGGCCGGCCATCGCGGCGATGATCGAGCCGGCCGCCATGAACAGCAGCGCCTTGAAGAAGGCGTGGGTCATGAGGTGAAACAGCCCGGCCGCGTAGGCCCCGGCGCTGACGGCCATGATCATGTAGCCGATCTGCGACATCGTCGAGTAGGCGATCACGCGCTTGAGGTCGGTCGCCGCGATCGCGATCGTGCCGGCGATCAGCAGCGTCAGGCAGCCGATCACCGCGCCGACGTCGGCCGCCGTCGGCGCGAGCTCGAACAGCGGGTGCATGCGCGCAATGAGGTAGACGCCGGCGGTGACCATCGTCGCGGCGTGGATCAGCGCGCTGACCGGGGTCGGGCCCTCCATCGCGTCGGGAAGCCAGGTGTGCAACGGCACCTGCGCGGACTTCGCGAACGCGCCGACGAGCAGCAGGATGCAGCCCGCGACGAGGTCGGGGTCATTGGAGGCGAAGTCCTCCTTGATGCCCTCGAAGGTCGCCAGGAAGTCCAGTGAGCCGGTGTGGCGGAAGATGAAGTACGTCCCGAGCACGAGCCCGACGTCGCCGACCACGTTGATGATGAAGGCCTTGATGCCGGCGTTGGTCGCCGTCGTGCGGCGATACCAGAAGCTGATCAGCATGTAGGACGCGGCGCCGACGAATGCCCAGCCGACGATCAGCATCACGAAGTTGCCCGCCAGGACGAGCAGCAGCATCGAGAAGACGAAGAAGTTCAGGTAGGCGAAGAAGCGCGTGTAGCCGCGGTCGGAGTCCAGGTAGGCGATCGAGTAGACGTGGATCAGCGTCGAGACACCCGCGACGACGAGGATCATGAAGACCGACAGCGGGTCGACCAGCAGCGAGAGCTGGGCGTCGACGCCGGCGGTCTTCGCGTAGTCCCACGCGACCGCGCGGACCTGGCGGTGCTCCTCGCCGAGACCCTGCAGGGAGATGAGCGTCGCGACGGCCGACGCGAAGGACAGCGCCATCGCGCCGGTCGCCACATAGGCCGGACTGCGGCCCGGCAGCTTGCGCGCGCCCAGCGCGACCGCGAGCATCCCCGCCAGCGGGAAACCCAGCGTCAGCCAGGCGAAGAGCTCGACCGACGTCATCCCTGCAGCTCGCGCATCTCGTCGACGTCGATCGGCAGCTTGCGGCGGTGCATCGCCACGATCAGGCCGAGGCCGACGGTGACCTCGCAGGCTGCGACGACCATGACGATGATCGCGAAGATCTGGCCGTCGGGGTCGCCGTGCATGCGCGAGAAGGCGATCAGCGCGAGGTTGCCGGCATTGAGCATCAGCTCGATGCACAGCAGGATCACCAGCGGGCTGCGGCGGGTGAGCACGCCGCCGGCGCCGATCGTGAAGATCAGGGCGGAGACGGCGAGATACCAGCCGATGTCCATCAGGCCTCCTCGCCGTCGTCGTCGGAGCCCGAGTCATCGTCCGATGGCGTGCCGGCGACCGGGAGCGCTTCGCGCCGCGCCGCGCCGCTGCGCCCGCCGACGGCCTCGGCCATCGTGCCGGTGTTGGCGGGGCGCAGGATGTCCATCGCGCTGTAGCGCGCCTGGTCCTCCGCGGCGGTGATGCCGCCGCGGCGGCGCGCGAGCACGACCGCGCCGACCGCCGCGATCAGCAGCAGGAACGACGCGACCTCGAAGGGCAGCAGGAAGCGCGTCAGCAACAGCTCGCCGATCTGTGCCGGCGAGCCGAAGCCGGCCTCGACCGCCTGGCCGTTGGTCCCGATCAGCGTCAGTCCGGAGCCGAGCGTGGCGATCGCCAGCTCGACGAAGAGCACCGCTCCGAACAGCACCGCGACGAGTCGCAGCCCGCGTCCGGGGCGCGCGCCGAGCGGCACGTCCTGCCCGCCGACGTAGGCGACGACGAAGACGTAGAGGACCATCACCGCGCCCGCGTAGACGACGACCTGGGCCGCGGCGACGAACTCCGCGCGCAGCAGCAGGAACAGCGCGGCGAGCGACAGCAGGTGGCACACCAGCGCGAGCACGCTGTAGAACGGGTTGCGAACAGCGACGACCCCAATCGCCCCGGTAATCGCCCCCATTCCGGCCAGGAAGAACAACACCTCCGCCATGAACGGCGCAATCTACCGACGCGAGCGCCATGACCGCGTCCTCATGCCCCGCGGTCGCGGCATCGATCGTTGGTGGGCCCGTATTCTCGGCGGAGCACGGCGGGAATGCATCCGCGACGGCGGTGGCTGCGCTACCAGTAGCCGAGGCACATCTCACATCGCGATCTCCGGGAGGACACACTGATGGCAGAGCCGACGCTCGAGAAGGGCTCCGAGGGCCAGGACGTCAAGGATCTACAGGAGGCCTTGATCGAGCTCGACTTCAAGCCCGGCGCGGTCGATGGGATCTTCGGCATCTTCACCGAGAGCGCCGTGCGGTCGTTTCAGACCTGGGCGACGCTGACCGCCGACGGCATCGTCGGCGAGCTGACCTGGGAGAAGCTCGACGAGGCCGACAAGACCGATCCGACCGTCAAGGTCGGCTCCGAGCAGGTTGCGGTGCGTGGCGTGCAGCGCCGACTGATCCAGCTCGGCTTCTTCGACGGCGGCGAGATCGACGGGCGCTTCGGCCCGAAGACCGAAGCCGCGGTCAAGGGCTTTCAGAAGCACTACAAGCTCGAGGCCGACGGCATCGTCGGTCCGCAGACGTGGGCCGCGCTGAACTCGCCCCCGGTCGACGACGAGGAGTAGGGACAGGACGCAGCGCGGGTCGTGGCGCCTCTCGGGCTGTATGTGCCGACAGTCAGACGCCACGACCGGGCCGTTGCCGCGCTAGCGTCGTGAGTGACCATGGGACGCGAGGCCGCGACCTACGAGATCGCGCTGTCGGCCGACGCCGCGTCGGCTGCGATGCGGTGCCTGGATGCGGCCGGCTGCGAGCAGCTCGGCGCCGGCGCCGAGCGCATCGACTTCGTCCTGCGCGACCCGGCTCGCTACTGGATCGACCTGCGGCTGCACCACGCCCCCAACGACAGGCGCCTGGAGATCCGGATCGCGCTGACCAACGACACATGGTCGATCCGCGCGCCGCTTGAGCGCGTGCTGACGCCGCTACCCGACGGCCTCGAGGGGGTGGCCGTGCGCGACGACGAGGGCAGGGAGGTCGCGATCGCCGGGGCCGACGGCTGGACGCTCGCGCTGGAGGACGACTTCGGCCGCCGGCGCGACGAGTTCGTCGCCCGGATCGGCGACTTCAACGCGCCGATCTCCGCCGACCACGTGTACATGTACCTGCACCAGACGCGCTGGAACATCGACAACGACAACGAGCTGGCCTGGCACCGCGAGCGCGAGATCGCGGCGATGGAGGAGATGTGGTCGCCGGAGGGCGACGAGCCCGAGTCCGGAGAGTGACGGGGGCGCGCGACCGTGGTAGCGGCTCGCCCGCGGGGGGTGTCGAATGAGTCTCGGCCGGCGCGACTCAGTCGACACACCCCCTCGGTTCGCGCCGGAGCCCCTGGAGCTCAGCGCACCTGGAGGCCGATCCGGCGGGCAACCGCGGCAAGGCCCTCGTCGAACGTCGCCACCGATCGCGCGGGCGCGTCACGCGCGGCGAGCAGCACGCAGCAGTCGGGCAGCTTCAGGCCCGTCTCCGCGCGGAGCGTCGCAAGGCTCGACGCCGCATCGGCCTTCAGTGCGATCTCGCGCACGCCCATCGCATCCAGGAGCGCTTGGGCCTCTCTCAGCCGTTTCGCGCGAGCCGGTCCGACCAGGACTTCGGCGATCGTGACGGGGCTGGCCGCAAGGTCGGAGTCCGCCGCGTCGACCAAGACCTGCGTGGCTGCTTGGTGGTGCGCATCGCGCTCGTCGAGATGGGCGATGAGCACGCTCGCGTCGAGGACGATCACTCCGGCCAGTCGCTGCGCAGTTCGTCGAGGTAGCCGGGCGGATACGTGCCCGTGAGCGCGCCGCTGGCCCGCTCGATCGCTGCTCGTCGATCGTCAACCTCGGCGCGCTGGTCCTGCGTGAGCACGCGATGACCTTCGGCGACGAGATGCTCGAGCAGCGCTCGCGGGGAGTCACCATCCTCGGGCCAGCGCCGCGCGGCATCGCTGAGGGCGAGCGCAATCGCGTCGCTTTCGGTGATGGTGTGGCGCGGTCTGGAGGTGGGCATTGGCGGCAGTGTACCACTGGGCAGAAAGTGCAACACCAAGCGATGCGGTATCGCTCCATCGCAGGCCGAAACCAGCTGGGGCGGGGTTCTGCATGACGTACATGCAGAAGGCGATCCTCGGCTACGACGCAGACGGCTGAACGTCGGCGACCGCTTCTCCTATGCGCTCGCGCCGGCGACGGGCAGGACGCTGCTGCACACGGGTGGCGACGTCGGCCAGACGGACGTCGCGCTCACGCACCCGAACGGCCCTGAACATCCCTACTCGCCGTCGTTGCGCAGCGGCGTGCGCTCCAGCGGCTCGTCGAGCAGCATCTCCTTGGTGAAGATGAGGTCCGAGCGGTTGTAGTCGGACATCTCGTAGTCCTGACCCATCGTGATCGCGTCGAAGGGGCAGGCGACCTCGCAGTAGCCGCAGAAGATGCAGCGCGCGAGGTTGATCTCATAGACCGCCGCGTAGCGCTCGCCGGCCGACACGCGGTTCTCCGGCGTGTTCTCGGCCGCGACGACGCGGATGCAGTCCGCCGGGCAGGCGGCGGCGCACAGCGAGCATCCCACGCACTTCTCAAGGCCCGAGTCCTCGAAGCGGTGCAGCTTGTGGCGACCGCGAAAGCGCGGGTAGACCGGCACCTTCTCCTCCGGATAGGAGATCGTCTTGGGGCCCTCGATGACCCGGGCAAGCGTCGTCTTCATCCCGCGCAGCGTCTCGCCGAACGCGCGGTAGGTGCCGCCCGCGGCGCCGGGAGGCGACGGACGCTGGACGATGAGCATGTCGTCTCCGGGAGTCCAGGTCATACGGCCACCACCACGATTGCGGTTACGAGGGCATTGAGCGTCGCCAGCGGCAGCAGCACCTTCCAGCCGAAGCTCATGAGCTGGTCATAGCGCAGCCGCGGCAGCGTCGCGCGGATCCAGACGAACAGGAACACGAACACGAAGATCTTGCCGAGGACGACGAACGGATCCAGGAAGCCGGGCGGGTCGATGAACGGCAGCTGCCAGCCGCCGAGGAACATCGTCACGGCGATGCCCGAGACGACGAGGATGTTCACGTACTCGGCGAAGAAGTACGCCGCGAACTTCGAGCCGCCGTACTCGGTGCTGTAGCCGGCGACGAGCTCGGCATCGGCCTCGGGCAGATCGAACGGGGCGCGGTTGGTCTCCGCGAACCCTGCCACGAGAAAGATCAAGAAGCCGACGATCTGGGGCACGACGTACCACATGTTGGACTGCGCCTCGACGATCCCCGGAAGCGACAGGGTGCCGGCCATCATCAGCACGCCGACCAGCGACAGCCCCATCGCGACCTCGTAGCTGATCAGCTGCGCCGCCGCGCGCATCGCGCCGAGAAAGGAGTACTTCGAGCCGCTCGCCCAGCCGCCGAGCATCAGCCCGTAGAAGGCGATCGCACCGAACGCGAAGACGTAGAGCACGCCGATGCCGACATCGAGGCCGTAGAGCCCGACGTCCTGGCCGAAGATGTTCGCGACGTCGCCGAACGGCAGGATCGCGAACGCCGCGATCGCCGTCAGCAGCGAGATGACCGGCGCCAGCGCGTACAGGAATCCGACGCTCGTCTTCGGTCGGAAGTCCTCCTTGGTGGCGAGCTTGATGATGTCCGCCAGCGGCTGCGCGATGCCCATCGGGCCGACGCGGTTGGGGCCGTAGCGGTGCTGGAAGCGTCCGAGCAGCTTGCGTTCGGCGAGCAGCACGACCGGCACGATCTGCACCGCGATCAGAAACAGCACCAGCGACTTGAGGATCTGCACCCACCACGGCTCGACGAAGGTGACCTCGGCGATCGGCAACACGGGCGTCATGCGCGCGTGATCTCCACGAGTCCGGCGTCAAGCTCGGAGGCGGAGTCCTGCTCGAGGCCGGACTCCAGGAAGACCGTGCCCCCCGGCACCGAGGCTCGCAGCGAGGCGATCGCGTTGACCTGGCTGCCGTTGCTTGAGACCGTGACCTGATCGCCATGCGCGACGCCGAGGCGCTGAGCATCGGCGGGGCACAGCTCGGCGCGCTGATGGGCGCGCAGGAACTTCAGCGCCGGCGACAGCTCGACCTCCGGCGCCGCCCAGATCGAGCGGAACGTGCCGAGGCGCAGGTCGCCATTGGGCGTCGGCGCGAACGGCGGGGCCTCCAGGCCGAACGGGCCGCCGTCGGCTTGGGGCCATGCCGCGGCCTGCGGGCGCTCGGGCCAGCGCACCCCGCGCCCGCCGATCTCGTCGAGGGTCAGGCCCGCGAGAAACGGGATCGCCGCGAACAGCGTCGCCGAGGTCATCGGACCGGTCAGCACGCCGGGGTCGTGGTCCAGGCGCTTGCAGAGATCGGCCAGCACCTGCCACTCGCCGCGCACGGCGTCGGGGCGGGAGATCGCCGGGCGCAGGCGCTGCACGCGCCCGTCGGGATGCGTGACCGTGCCCTCCTTCTCGGCGTAGGACTCGGCGGGGAAGACGACGTTGGCGTGCTCCCACAGCCCGTCGGTGAGAAACGCGGCGTGTGCGATGACCATCGTCGCGCGCGCCAGCGCCTTCTTCCACAGGCGGCGGTTGGGCATGTCGCGCAGCGGATCGACATGCAGCAGGTAGAGCGCCTCGATCTGGTTGGAGGCCGCGGCGGCCGCGATGCCCCCGCTGTCCAGGCCAGGGGACGTGACAGGCGTCAGGCCGGGGCCGGCGTTGGGCAGGACGCCGACCTCGCGCAGGCCGCGGCCGTTGGCGCCGGCGGGCAGCTCGAGCAGGCCGCAGCCGTCGTGGCCGGCGGTGATGACGCGGCCGGCGACGTTCAGCAGGGCCCGCGCCGCATGCTCTCCGCGGGGGCCGTGGGTGAGGCGCTCGCCGTAGACGATGACGACGTCCTCGCCGGCGTCGGTCAGCACCGCGGCCAGCGCCTGGACCTCGGCGGGGTCGGCGCCGGCGGCGGCGGCGAGCTCGTCGACGACGGTGTCCTCGCCGCCGAGCGCGGCGTTCAGGGCGGCGCAGAACGCCTCGCCGGCGCCGGGCGCGAACCGCGCGACGGCGGCCGCGTTGGGATCCAGTGACGAGGGGCGGCTCGTCGCGACGGCGAGCTTGACCGCGTTGCGGCGGATGCCCTTGCGGATGCGCAGGTCGAGCACGGGCGCGTCGTCAACGGGCTCGCAGTCGAGCACGAGCAGCGCGTGCGCGAACTCGAGATCCTCGACGCAGGCCTGTCGCTGAGGCGCGTGCAGCGCCGCATGCAGGTCGCGCGACAGCGTTCCGCCGGTACGCGAGTCCAGGTGTGAGGAGCTCAGGCCACCGCGCATGAGATGCGCGAGCAAGAAGCCCTCCTCGTTGGTGCTCTCGCCGCCGGCGATCGCGCCGGTGTCCGCCCCCGCGGAGCGCAGCCCGGCGGCGGCCTCGTCCAGGGCGCGGTCCCAGCTGACGGGCACGAGCTCGCCGTCGACGCGCAGCAGCGGGTGAGTGACCCGCGAGTCGACGTGCACCGACTGGTAGGCGAAGCGGCCCTTGTCGCACAGCCAGCCGTCGTCGACGCCGGCGTGGTCGCGCGCCAGCACGCGCATCACGCGCTCGTCGCGGACGGTGAACTCGACGTTGCACTGCGCCGGGCACAGCGTGCAGACCGAGCCCGAGCCCTCGACGTCCCACGGGCGCGCGCGGAAGCGGTAGGCCTGGGAGGTCAGCGCACCGACCGGGCACAGCTCGATGATGTTGCCGCTGAACGGGGCGACGTACGGGTGGCCGTCGAAGGTCGAGACGTAGGAATGCGCGCCGCGCTCCTGCAGCACGAGCTGGTAGTCCTCGGAGATCTCCTGGCTGAAGCGCACGCAGCGATAGCAGAGGATGCAGCGCTCGCGGTCGATCGCGATCAGCGGCGACAGCGCGAGCGGCTTGACGAAATGGCGCTTGGGCTCGATGAAGCGCGAGCGCCCGCCGCCCCAGCCCATCGTGATGTCCTGCAGCGGGCACTCGCCGCCCTTGTCGCAGACGGGGCAGTCCAGCGGGTGGTTGATGAGCAGGAACTCCAGGATGGCTTCCTGGGCCTCCTTGACGCGGTCGGTCTGCGTGAGGACGACCATCCCGTCGCGCACGGGGGTCGAGCAGGCGGTCTGCAGTTTCGGGATGCCCTCGATCTCGACGAGGCACATGCGGCACGCGCCGACGGGCTGGCCGAGCTTGGGCTCATAACAGAAGACCGGGATCTCGACGTCGCCGAGCTTCGCCGCGTCGGCGAGCATCAGGCCGGCCGGCGAGTCGACCTCCAGGCCGTCCAATGTGAACGTGATCGTCTCGGCGGCGGGCTTAGGCACTCGCCGCTCCCTGGATGAGCACGGGATCCGGATCGGGCTCGGCTCCGCCGTAGGGATTGCGCAACCGCGCCTCCTCGATGTGCGACTCGAACTCGGCGCGGAACTTCTTGACCATCGAGCCGATCGGCATCGCCATGGCGTCGCCCAGCACGCACAGGCAGTTGCCGATGATCTGCTCCTGCACCGAGGCCATGATGTCGAGGTCCATCGGCGTCGCGAGGCCGCTGTCGACGCGCTCGAGCATCGAGACCGTCCAGCGCGTGCCCTCGCGGCACGGCGTGCACTTGCCGCAGGACTCGTGGCGGTAGAACTTCGCGAGCTTCAGCGCGACGTCCACGACGGGCACGGAGTCGTCGACGACGATGATCGCGCCCGAGCCGAGCATCGAGCCGGCCTCCTGCAGCGAGCCGAAGTCATAGGGCAGGTCGAGGTCCTTGGGCTCCAGGACCGGCGAGGACGAACCGCCGGGGAACCACAGCTTGACCTCGCGGCCCTCGGGAGGGCCGCCCGCGAGGCCGAAGATGATCTCGCGCGACGGGATGCCGAGCTCGATCTCGTAGTTGCCGGGGTTGCGGACGTTGCCGCTGACGGACACGAGCTTCGTGCCGGCGCTCGTCTCCGTGCCGATCTTCGCGTACTCGGCGCCGCCCATCGCGATGATGTGGGGCATCGTCGCGAGCGTCTCGACGTTGTTGATGACCGTCGGTCCCTGGTAGAGGCCCTGGTTGGCCGGAAACGGCGGCTTCAGGCGCGGATTGCCGCGCTTGCCCTCCAGCGAATCCAGCAGCCCGGTCTCCTCGCCGCAGATGTAGGCGCCGGCGCCGCGGTGCAGCACCAGGGACAGATCAAAGCCCGAGCCGAGGATGTTCTCGCCGATGAAGCCGGCCTCGCGCGCCTGCACGATCGCCGCGTCGATGATGTCGGCCTGCTCGACGTACTCGCCGCGGATGTAGATGAAGGACTTCGTCGCTCCCGCCGCGTAGGCGGCGATGACCATGCCCTCGAGGAGCATGTGCGGGCTCTTCTGCATGAGCTCGCGGTCCTTGAAGGTCCCGGGCTCGGACTCGTCGGCGTTGCAGACGAGATACTTGTCGACGTTGACCTTCGGGATGAACGAGATCTTCTTGCCGCTCGGAAAGCCCGCGCCGCCGCGGCCGCGCAGCCCCGATGCCATGAGCTCTTCGGTGACCTGCTCGGGCGCCATCGTGCTCAGCACGCGCCGCAGCTGCTCGTAGCCGCCGCGCCGGCGGTACACGTCGATCGTGTTCAGTCCGGGCTCGTCGATGTTCTCAAAGAGGATCGTGTGGCTCATGACGCCGCTCCCGGATCGACGCACCTGCGCAGGTGCAGCTGTTTGCCCGGCAGCGGCGGGGTGCCGGCGCGGATCTGCTCGACGAGCACCGGCACGTCTTCCAGCGAGACCGGGCCGACGTAGATGTCGTTGACGGAGGCCATCGGGGCGATGTCACACGCGCCGAGGCATTCGAAGGAGCGCACGTTGAAGTCGGGGTCGTCGCCGACCTCCTGAAGCATGCGCGCCATCAGCTCGTCGGCGCCGCACAGCGAGCAGGAGATGTTCGTGCAGATGTAGACGCGGTGCTTGCCCACCGGCTGGGTCTCGAGCATGTCGTAGAACGTCGCGACGGCGGACAGGTAGCCGGGGGTCAGGCGCATGATGCATGCCGCCTGCTCGATCGCCTCCGGCGAGCACCAGCCGTGGTGGCGCTGGGCGGCCGCCAGCGCGGGGATCGCGGCGCTGCGGAAGTCGGGGTACTTGGCCATGTGCGCCTCGATCTCCGCGCGCAGCGCCGCGTCGACGGGCGTCGTCGCGGGGTCCGGGATCTCCGCGGGGTCCTTCGTGAGGTCGGCGGCGTCATCCCAGCCGGGCACGCGCGAGCCGTGGCCGAAGCGCGTGACCGTCCGCTGAGGCTCGGGCCGGGGCACGTCGCGCACGGCGTTCTGGCCGCGCTCGGCGGCCGGCACCTGGACGGCCTGCTGCTTCTTCTTGCGCCCGATCATCGGTCGATGCCTCCGAGCACGGGGTCGAGCATCGCGAGCGTCGCGATGAGGTCGGCGATATAGGAGCCCTCGGTCATCGGCGCGGTCGCCTGCAGGTTGACGAACGAGGGGTCGCGCATGTGCACGCGAGCGGGCTTGGACGAGCCGTCGGAGCGCACAAAGCAGCCAAGCTCGCCGCGCGGGGACTCGATCGGGAAGTACACCTCGCCGGGCGGGACGCGGAAGCCCTCGGTGACGAGCTTGAAGTGATGGATCAGCGCCTCCATCGAGGTCGCCAGCTCGTGGCGCGGGGGCAGCGCGACCTTGCGGTCCTCGGTGATCCAGGGGCCCTCGGGCAGCCCGTCGAGCGCCTGGTCGATGATCTTCACCGACTCGTAGATCTCGGCCACGCGGACGGCGAAGCGGTCCCAGTTGTCGCCGTCCAAGCCGACGGGGATCTTGAAGTCGAAGTCCTCGTAGGAGCTGTAGGGCATCGCCTTGCGCAGGTCCCACGGGTTGCCGGTGGCGCGCAGCAGCGGGCCGGTGACGCCGAGCGCGCGCGTCTCGGGCTCGCCGAGCGGGCAGACGCCGCGCAGGCGCTGCAGCACGATCTCGTTGTTGGCCAGCAGGTCCTTGTACTGATCCACCCGCGAGGGCATCTGCGCGGTGAACTCGCGCACCTTCTCCACCCAGCCGCGCGGGACGTCCTCGATGACGCCGCCGACCTGGAAGTAGCGCGTGTGCATGCGCTGGCCGGAGCTCTGCTCGAAGAGATCGAGGACCAGCTCGCGATCGCGGAAGCAGTACCAGAACATCGACATCGCGCCGAGGTCCAGCGCGCTGGTCCCGAGCCACACCAGATGGCTCATGATCCGGTTGAGCTCCATATGGATCACGCGCAGGTACTGTGCGCGCTTGGGAACCTCGACCTCCAGCAGCGTCTCGGTCGCGCCGCAGAACGCCATCGCGTTGAAGTAGTAGGCGAGGTAGTCCATCCGCTCGACGACGGGGATGACCTTCCAGTAGCTCTTGTCCTCGGCGGTCTTCTCGATGCCGGTGTGGACGTAGCCGATGATCGGCTTGAGGTCGCGCACGATCTCGCCGTCGAGCGTGATCAGCAGGCGCAGTACCCCGTGCGTGGCGGGGTGGTGGGGCCCCATGTTGAGCGTCAAGAGCTCCTGCGAGGTGTCCTCGGGGGACTCCAGGCGCTCCATCGGCGCCATCGTGATCGACTCCTCGAGCTTGCGATAGTCACTGGCGCCCGTGGAGGGAGTGATGCTCATCGGGTGTAGGACCTCCCCTCGGCCTCGTCGATCGTGAACTGCACCGGCTCGCCGCCGATCGGGAAGTCGCGGCGCTGGGGGTGACCCTCGTAGTCCTCGGGCATGAGGATGCGGCGCGGGTCCGGGTGGCCCTCGAAGATCACGCCGAACATGTCGTAGATCTCGCGCTCCTGGTGGTTGGCCGTCGGCCAGTCGGGCGTGACGGACGGCACGACCGGCGCGTCGAGCGGCACGCGCAGCTTGACCGTCAGGCGATCCAGCGCGTCCATGTCTAGCAGCTCGTAGTGCACGCCGAGCCGCGGCTCCTCGGGGTAGTAGTCGACGCCATGGACGGACATCAGCTCGCCGAAGCCCATCGCGCGCAGGCGCTGCAGCGTCTCGCGGATCGTCGCCGGGTTGACCAGCAGCGTGCCCTTGTCGCGGAAGTACAGCGTGCCGAGGACCGACGCCGCGTCGGACTCGATCAGTTCCTGTGCGAGCAGTTCCAGGCCCGTCGCGTCAGGCACCGGCGGTGTTCCCCGGGCGAAAGACATTGATGGCCGTCTCCTGGTCGTCCGCCGAGACGACCTCTTCGGTGCCGCGCGCGCCGTAGCCCTCGCGCCAGCCCATGTCGGGGTCGTCCTGGATCATCTTGCGCAGCTTGAGGATGCCGTGCATCAGCGCCTCGGGCCGCGGCGGGCAGCCCGGCACGTGCACGTCGACGGGCATGAACTTGTCCGCCGGCACGATCGCGTAGTTGTTGAAGACGCCCATCGAGCTCGAGCAGGCGCCCATCGCGATCGCCCACTTGGGCTCGAGCATCTGGTCGTAGATGCGGCGCACGACCGGCGCCATCTTGATCGAGATGCGCCCCGAGAGGATCAGCAGGTCGGCCTGGCGCGGCGACGCTCGGAAGGCCTCGAAGCCGAAGCGCGCGACGTCGACGCGCGCCGCCACGATCGACATCATCTCGATCGCGCAGCAGGCCAGGCCGAAGGTCGCCGGGAAGAGGGCGTTTGACCGTGCCCAGGCGACGGCCTTGTCCATCGTCGTCGTCAGCACGCGCTCCTCGACGTAGGCGTCGAGCTCGCGGCCCTCGAGGTCGCCGCGCAGCATGTCGCGGGCGCGCAGCTGGCGGATGCGGAAGTCCTCGCCGCTGAGATCGCCGAGATCGGTTCCCAGGGCCGGCAGCTTCTGTCGGCTCACCTCCATTCCAGTGCCCCCCTGCGCCAGACGTAGACGAACGCGGCCATCAGCAGCGTGATGAAGACGATGATCTCGACGAGCGCGAAGACGCCGAAGGCCTTCAGCTGGATCGCCACCGGATACAGGAAGATGACCTCGATGTCGAACAGGATGAACAGCATCGCGATGAGGTAGAAGCTGATGCCGAAGCGGAATCCCTGCTGGACGTCGGACGGCAGACCGCACTCGTATGGGTCGGACTTGTGTGGCACGTCGCGCGTGGGGCCGAAGGCGAAGTTCAGGCCCGCGAACACGACGCCGATCAGGCCACCTAGGGCGACGAACACCACTGCAGGCAGATATCCGCTGAGCATCCGTGTCTTTCTATCACCAATGCGTTACGCCCCGGTAGCACGTGACTGACGTCACGATTGCCGTAGTCGCCGCATATGCCACGCTTGCGGTCAACGGCGTCGCGGGCGCCTTCGCGGGCGTGCGCTGGTGGCTGGTGCTCCCCAGCGACGCGATCTGGCCGCTGCTGCGAGCCGGCCAGCTCGTCGCCGGCATCCAGGCCGCGCTTGCGGGCGTGCTCTTCGTCGCGGGCTATCGCCCCGACGACGGTCTGTACTGGCTCTACGCGCTGCTGCCCGTGGCGATCGGCCTGATCGCCGAGCAGCTGCGGATCGCGTCGGCCGAGCAGGTGCTCGAGAACCGCGACCTCGAGGATGCCGAGGCCGTCGGAGCGCTGCCCGATTCCGAGCAGCGCTCCGTCGTGCTCGCCGTCGTGCGGCGCGAGATCGGCGTGATGGCGGTCGCGGCGTTCGTGGTCTGCGTGCTCGCGCTGCGCGCCGCGCTGATCGCCTGAGCGCCTACAGGAACCTGCGCGAGATCGTGAACGAGCCCTTGATCTGGGGCTTGGTCTTGCGCGAGTAGCTGCGCTTCTGGTCGACGTAGACGGTCCAGCGGCCACGCAGCGAGCGGGTCGGCAGCAGCGACATGCGCCGGGACGCGACGCCGCAGACGCCCTTGGCCTTGCCGACCTTGACGGTGCGCCGCGTCCGCCCGCGGAAGCGGAAGTGCAGGTAGACGTTGCGGCCCGTCGCGAAGCCGCGGACCGTGTGCGTCGCCCTGGTGGTCGGCTTGCCGGACGATGGGTTGGTCGTGTAGCCGACCGCGACCTTCTTGAAGCTCGTCGTCGCGACGTTCGCGGGGTTGGCGCCGTCGGTCGCGATCAGGTTGAAGGTCTGCAGCTTGCGGTTGAACGGGGTGAAGAACGGCGGGGCGGTCGTGGTCGTGAAGTTGCCGGCCGGATCGGCGGTGACGGAGGTGCGAAAGCTCGGGGCCGGAGCGGTCGATGTCGTCGTCTCCACGGTCACGCGCGCGCCGGGCGTGAAGCCCGTTCCGGCGATCGGCACCGAGGAGTCCAGGCCCGGCGCCGTCCGGGCGCAGGAGGTCGTGGCCACGGTCGCGGCGCCCGCGGGGGCGGTCAGGACGAGGACTGATGCCGCCGCGATTGCGGCGGCGAGGACGGTGCGGGCTGCCGGCATGCGTGAGCTCCCCCTGCGATGGAATCGAGCACGCGATCGTAGACGCGGCGCCGGAGTCGGTGTGTGAGATCAGTCTCGGACGGTGGTCGTATACCCGCCGCGGTAGTAGACGAGCGGGTCGCCGCACTCACCGACGCCCATGCCCGTGACCTCGCCGATCCCGATGACGTGATCGCCGCCCTCCAGCAGCTCGTGCAGCTCGCAGGCGATCCAGGCCAGCGCGGAGTCGATCACCGGGACGCCATGGGATTCGCGGTGCGTGACGCGCTCGAACTTCTCGCGTGCGACGCGCTTGGACGCGAAGATCGCGGCCAGGTCGCCGTCGGCTGCCCGCAGGACGTTGACCGCGAAGCGCCGCGACGACCGAACGCCGTCGAGCGTTCGCGATCCGCGGTCGAAGCAGACGAGCAGCAGCAGCGGATCCAGCGACAGCGACGTGACGGCGTTCGTCGTCATCCCGGCCGGCCCGTCGGGCCCGGTCGTGGTGACGATCGTGACCCCTGTCGCGAGATGGCCGATCGTGTCGCGGTAGGCGCGCGTGAGATCGGCCGCGGCGCTCACAGCGGCTCACCCTCGATGACGAGCTCACCGTACTGGCCAAGGTCGTCGTGGTTGGCGATCGAGCAGACCATCCGGTAGGTCCCGGGACTCAGCGTCACCTTGATCGGCTCGGTCGACTGGCCGGGCTGCATGCTCTTGACCCGCCCGTCGGGCACGGGCACCGGCCGCTCGCCCTCCTCCACGGGCGGGACCTGAAGGACGAGGTTGTGCGTCAACCGGCCGGTATTGCGGACCGTGATCTTGATCCGCCCCGGCCGGGCGACGATGTTCTGGGGCAGGATGCGGTACTCGTCGACGGTCAGCCGCAGGATCGGCCGGTCGGTGCGGACGGGGTCGCTCTCGCCACAGCTGGTGAGCGCGATCGCGATGGCGGCAAGACTTGCGGCGACGGGGAGCGAGGGAGACATCGTGTCGGGGATTGTTCCGTATCATCTGCGCCGCCCATGGCCCGCCGCCCCCTGATCGCCGCCTGCCTCACCGTTGCGGCGCTCGTCTCGGCCGGATGCGGCTCGCAGGGCATCAAGCTCGCCAGCAGCAATCCGCAGCGCGAAGGGGCGGTCCTGTTCGCCGAGCGCTGCGGGTCCTGTCACACGCTGAGCGCCGCCGGGACGCAGGGCTCGACGACCGACGTTTCCAACAGCGAGAACGTCGACGGCCCGAACTTCGACACGCGTGTCGAGAAGTTCGACGACATCGTCTACGCGATCCAAAACGGCGGGTTCTCCGGCGCGATCATGCCCGAGAACATCGCCACCGGCGACGAGATGAAGGCGATCGCGGCATTCGTCGCCAAGTACGCCGGCACGGACATCGGCTCGCGCAAGCCGGCCGGTGGGACGGCGCCCGCGAGCGGAACGCCCTAGTGGGTCGTCCAGGAACGTTGTGCCTGAAACGCCGGGATGCCGGCGCTGCCAGGCAAGGACGCAGGATCGAAGGTGTGGCTCTGGCACATCGAGATCCGAGGACGCCGCATGGCGGTGATCGGCGCCCGTCGTTTCGGGCGCAACGTTTCTGGATGGCCCACTAGCCCCGTCCACGCGGCAGCGCTGTGCTTGACCTCAGGCTGATCCGCCGCGAGCCCGAGGCGGTTCGAGCGGCGCTCGCGCGCCGTGGCCCCGACACCGCCGCGCGAGTTGACGCCGTCGTCGATCTCGACACGCGCTGGCGGGAGGCGACGCAGGCCGCCGAGGGGTTGCGAGCCGAGCAGAAGGCCGCATCCGGAGAGCTGGCCGCGGGTAAGCGCGAGGGTCGCGACGTCGCGCCTCAGCTCGCGCGGCTGAAGGAGCTCTCCGCTGAGGTCAAGGCGCTCGGCGAGCGCGCGAAGGCGGCCGAGGCCGAGCTGCAGGACGTCCTCTCAACGCTGCCCAACCTCCCCGATCCGACGGCCGCCGAGCCCGACGACGAGGTCCTGCGATGCGTCGGCGAGGCCACGAAGACCGGTCGCGAGCACCAGCAGCTGGCCGGCGAGCGGATCGACATGGAGCGCGGCGCCCGACTGTCGGGGGCGCGCTTTGCCTACCTGCGCGGCGACCTCGTGATGCTCGAGCTGGCGCTCGTGCAATGGACGCTGACGCTGCTGCGCGGCCATGGCTTCGAACCGGTGATCCCGCCGGTGCTCGTGCGCGAGCAGGCCCTGTTCGGCACGGGCTTTCTCCCCGACACCGAGCAGCAGATCTATCACCTGCCCGCCGACGACCTGTACCTCGTCGGCACGAGCGAGGTGGCGCTCGCCTCGCTGCACGCCGGCGAGATCCTCGACGCCGCCGACCTGCCGCTGCGCTACGCGGGCTTCTCGCCGTGCTTCCGGCGCGAGGCCGGCGCCGGCGGCAAGGACACGGGCGGCATCTTCCGCGTGCATCAGTTCGACAAGGTCGAGATGTTCTCGTTCGTGCAACCCGATCGCGGCGTCGCGGAGCACGAGCGGCTGCTGGCGATCGAGGAGGAGATCATGGTGGCTCTCGAGATCCCCTATCGCGTCGTCAACATCGCCGTCGACGACCTTGGCGCCAGCGCCGCGAAGAAGTACGACATCGAGGCCTGGCTGCCCGGGCAGGGCCGCTACCGGGAGCTGACGTCGACCTCGAACACGACCGACTTCCAGGCGCGGCGGCTGGAGATCCGCGTGCGCCCGGGCGCCGAGAAGGCAAAGCCCGAGACGCTGCACACGCTCAACGGCACGGCCGTCGCGGTGGGCCGCACGATGATCGCGCTGCTGGAGAACGGCCAGCGCGAGGACGGCTCGGTCGGGCTGCCGGCGGTGCTGACGCCCTACGGCGCGCCGTCGGAGCTGCCGCCGGCGAACTGAAGGACGTCCTCGCAGGCGGCTTCGCGGTCCTCGTGGATCGCGAAGGTGTGGTCCAGGCCGGTGATCTGAAACAGCCGCAGGACGGTGGGGTTCGCGCAGACGACCGCCAGGTTCCCCTTGCGCGCCGCGATCTGCCGCAGCCCGTTGAGCAGCACGCTGAGACCCGTCGAATCGATGAACTCGACCCCGCTGAGGTCGATCACGATGGCCATGCTGCCGCCCTCGATCGCCGCGGAGAGGCGCTCGGAGAAGTCGGGCGCCGAGGACAGGTGGATCTCGCCGTGCACGTCGATGACGTGTACGCCGGACTGCGGATGCTCCTCGAAGAGCTCGAAACGTGGGACGACGGGACTCACCGCCACATCAGACCCTGGATGGCGCTGGATGTCAATGCGCCGAGCGTCCACGCGTCTACGATCCGTGCGTGGCCGACGACGCCGACGACGAGCAGCTGACGATCGACGAGCTGGCGCGCCGGATCGGCATGACCGTGCGCAACATCCGCGCGCACCAATCTCGCGGCCTGCTGCCGGCGCCGGAGGTTCGCGGGCGCACGGGCTACTACGGCCCGGACCACGTCGCGCGCCTGGAGCTCATCAAGGAGCTGCAGGCCGACGGCTTCAACCTCGATCTCATCCGCCGCCTGCTCGACGGCGCCGGCGGCTCCAGCCGGGAGGTGCTGCGCTTCAAGCAGGCGCTGGGGCGGCCGTTCGGCTCCGACGAGCAGCCGCGCGAGGTCAACCTGCTCGAGCTGGCCGAGGAGTGGGGCACGACGGACGTCGAGCTGCTGGAGAAGTCGCTGGAGGTCGGCCTGCTGCGCCAGCGCGAGGACGGCAGCTTTGAGCAGATGAGCCCGCGCCTGGCAGCCCACGGGCGCGAGCTGGCCAAGCTCGGCATCCCCCTGGAGCGCCAGCTGGACGTCATCGGCCGGGTCCGCGAGCACGCCGACGCGATCGCGGCGACGTACGTCGAGCTGTTCCTGCAGGCGGTGTGGGCGCCGTTCGAGGCGGCCGGCCAGCCACCGCAGCGCTGGCCGGAGGTGCAGGAGGCACTCGAGCGCCTGCACCCGCTTGCCGCCGAGTCCGTCGTGGCGGTCTTCGGGCTGGCGATGGGCCAGGCGGTGGAGCGGGAGTTCGGCCGCCAGGTGGCGCGGCTGTGGAGCGATCCGGGCTCGGACGCGGCGGAGCCCGCGGCCGAGCGGTCGACGCCGTAGACCTGCGTGCGCGCCCCAACGCTGACGCGTCTGGAGCTCAACCGCGCGACGCTCGCGCGCCAGATGCTGCTGCAGCGCTGCTCGGTCGGTGTGGTCGAAGCGGTGCAGCGGCTCGCCGGCATGCAGGCCCAGGAGCCCAAGCACCCGTTCGTCGGGCTGTGGACGCGCGTGGAGGGCTTCACGCCGGGCGACCTGCTGGCCGCGCTGCATGCGCGCGAGGTCGTGCGCGCGACGCTCATGCGCTCGACGCTGCATCTCATGAGCGCGGCCGACTACGCGGCGCTGCGGATGGCCCTGCAGCCGCCGGCGTCCGTGGCCCTGCGCGTGCTCGGCGCGCGCTCGAAGGGCCTGGATCTCGACGCGGTGCTGCCGGCGGCCCGCGAGCTGCTGGCCGGCGGGCCACTCGCGTTCCACGACATTCGCTTGCGGCTGGCGGCGGCCTTCCCCGACGTCAACGACCGCGCTCTGGGCTACGCGGTCCGCACGCTCGTGCCGTTGGTCATGGTGCCCGGCGAGGACGAGCGCTGGGGCTATCCCCGTGCGGCGGACTTCACCCTGGCCGACCGGTGGCTGGGCGAGCCGCCGGCTGCCGAAGCCGACCCGCGGGCGCTCGTGCGCCGCTACCTCGGTGCGTTTGGCCCGGCGAGCGCCAAGGACGTGCAGGCCTGGTCGGGCGCCGGCGCCCCGAAGGCCGTGCTCGACGGCATGCGCGACGAGCTCGAGGTGTTCGCCGACGAGCGCGGGCGCGAGCTGTTCGACCTGCCCGACGCGCCGCGCCCGCCCGCCGACGCACTCGCGCCGGTGCGCTTCCTACCGGAGTTCGACAACCTCGTGCTCGCCCACGACGACCGCTCGCGCGTGATCGCCGACGAGCACCGCTCGCTGGTGACCACGAAGAACCTGCGCGTGAAGGCGACGTTCCTCGTCGACGGCGTCGTGGCGGGCATCTGGACGATCGAGGTCAAGCGCAAGGTCGCGACGCTGCGACTGGGGCCGTTCGGGAAGCTCGGCCAGCGGGTGCTGAGGGAGCTGGAGGTCGAGGGGGAGGCGCTGCTGCGGTTCATGGCCCCCGGCGCCGGCGGCTACGCCGTGGCGAGCGACCGCCCGTAGTCGCGCAGTGCCCGCGGTCGTCGTGCCCGGCTTCACGGCTCGCAGGGGGCGTGCACAACTGCCGGATCGAAGCCGCCGATCGCGCGAGGCGGCGCTTATGCATCACTGTGATGCATTCGCGACGGATGCGACACGGCGAGGATTCGATCCGTCGCTTGTGCACGCCGACCTGGATGAGCTGCCCACGGACGTGCTGAACGGTTGAGGAGGCGTCCGGCCTCCGACGGATTGGTTGCGGTCACCACGACTGCATCACCGAGGGAGACCGGACATGGAAGACCGTAGGTCACGCGTCGAACTCGGCATCCGGCGGGTCTTCGTCACGGCTCCCGGTGCTTTAGCAGCATCCGCCGCAGCGGGTCACCGTCCACGGCCGACGGCTGTGTCGTCGAGACGAAGTCCGTGAGCTCGGCGGCGAACTCGGCCGGTTCGTCCTGGTGGGGGAAGTGACCGGCGTTCTCGAACACGCGCAGCCGGCTGCCGGGCATCAGCTCGTGCGCGCTGTGGGCGTGGCCGACGGGGATCACCGGGTCGCGATCGCCCCAGACGATGAGCGTCGGGACGGCCGCGGAGAGATAGAGCTTGTCCGACGCGTCGATCCGCTGGCCGCCGATATCGATCAGGCCGCGGGCGGTGTGGACGAACGCCCGGCGCGCCTCGTTGTCCTGCAGCGACGCGAGTCCCCGCGCCAGCGCCCCGATGTCCGAGCCGACGCGCAGCCCGAACTTCTCGATCCACCCGCCGACCCTGGCTCCGCTTGAGACCAGCGGCTCGGAGGTCAGCAGCGGCAGGACGTACTCCGCGCCGGGCAGCGCGACCGCGCGCAGCACGGGCGTCACCTCACGGCCGAGGCCGCCGCTGGCGACGAGCACGAGGCGCTCGACGCGCTCGGGGAACTGGTAGGCGATCTGCATCGCGATCCCGCCGCCCAGCGAGTGGCCGGCGAACGTCGCGCGCTCGTGGCCGAGCGCGACCATCAGGTCGCGCAGCAGGGACGCGCTCGCGCCGAGCGAGTAGTCGCCCCGCGGCTTGTCGGAGTCGCCATGGCCCAGCAGGTCCGGCGCGATCACCGTGAAGTCGCGCTCCAGCAGCGACAGCACCGGCTTCCAGCTCGCCGACGAGTTCGTGATCCCGTGGACGAGCATGAGCATCGGCCCGCTGCCGCCGATGCGGTAGCTGAGCCGGTGCCCGTGCAGGCGGATCTCTGCGAGCTCGCTCACGGCGCTGCGCCGCGTTCGACGTCACGCAGGCACGTCTCGCACAGGCACCCGTCGTAGCGCGCCGCCAGCTCCGCTCGCTGCTCGTGGGTCACCGTCACCTGGGCGCACCAGCATGCGCCGCTGGCGATCGCGCAGAAGAAGACGGCGTCACAGCGCGGGCAGCGATCACCCGGGGCCCGTTCGCCGCCGCCGGGCAAGACCTCAGGCCGCGAGCTTGGTCTGAAGGCGGTCCTTCACGCGAGCGTAGGCGGCTTCGCCGTCCTCGTCGATCGCGGGCACTCGCAGGAGGGGGGAGAAGCCCATCACCCAGGCGGCGATGTCGCGCACCGCGTCCTGATAGGCGCGCTCGGCCTGCAGGCCGTGGAAGCCGAAGGTCTTGGATGCCAGGCCGTAGCGCCACTTGTCCGACGTGGGCCCGTGCTCGCGGCACAGCTCCTTGTACTCGTCGATGTCGAAGCCGAGCGGGACCTCGCCGGGATAGAGATCCAGCGTCTTCAGGCGCGGCGTCGTGAAGTGCAGGGCACTGTCGAGCTCGACGATCGTGGCGGTCGCCATGTGGACGAGCACCGCCGGATAGGGCATCACCAGCCGGCAGGACTGCAGGACGGGCATGAGGCCGCTGAGCCGGTCGAACATCTGCGCGAGTGCGGGCGCGCCGATCTCGGCGCGCTGCATGACGTCGGGTATGCCCGAGTTGTCGGCGACGTGGGCGACCGCGAGGTGCCCGGGCTCCGACGCCCACTCGAACGTGTGCGTCTCCAGCTCGATCCCGTCCTTGGCCGCCGCCTGCGCGAACGACTCCTCCCAGGCCTCTATCTCTGCCATCTGACGACCTCCAGTTCGAACCTCCGTCACCCCGTGAAGAGGGCGTTGCCCATCACACGTAACGTAGTGCACGCGGCGCGCGGATCACCCGCCGCCGGGTGCCGACGTGCACTGCCGGCCACCGATGCCCACTGCGTGTAGCCTCGATCCCTTCCCTCGGGAGCGAACGAAAGGACAGATGGCGACCGACGGTTCGAAGGCCGTGGCCCGCAAACGAGCATCGGCCTCCAGCGAGGCTCAGGCGACGACAGACGGTGCGTTCAACGCACGCGACGAGCAGGCGCTCGACGAGGTGCTTCGCGTCCTCACCGCCGCGCGCGACGGCGACTTCTCAGCGCGCGTGCGCTCGCGCCGGCGCGACGTCGTCGGCGAGGTGCAGCAGCGCTGCAACGAGCTGATCGCGCTCAACGCGCGCCAGGCCAAGGAGCTCGCGCGCGTGAGCCGCATCATCGGTCGCGAGGGCCGCATGACCGAGCGGGTCTCGCTCGGTACCGTCGACGGGGCCTGGACGGAGACCGTCGAGTCGGTCAACGCGATGATCGACGACCTCGTCCACCCGACGACGGAGATCTCGCGTGTCATCCAGTCGGTCGCGCGCGGCGACCTCAGCCAGAAGATGCCGGTTACGATCGCCGGCCAGCCGGTCAAGGGCGAGCTCGCCGCGATCGGCACGACGGTCAACGAGATGGTCGACCAGCTCGGCTCCTTCGCCGACGAGGTCACGCGCGTCTCGCGCGAGGTCGGCACGGAGGGCCAGCTCGGCGGCCAGGCGGAGGTCAAGGGCGTCAGCGGCATCTGGCGCGACCTGACCGAGAACGTCAACTCGATGGCCGCCAACCTCACCAACCAGGTGCGCCAGATCGCGACGGTCACGACCGCGGTCGCCAACGGCGACCTGTCGCAGAAGATCACCGTCGAGGCGCGCGGCGAGATCGCCGAGCTGAAGGACACGATCAACACGATGGTCGACCAGTTGTCGTCCTTCGGCGCCGAGGTGACGCGCGTCGCGCGCGAGGTCGGCACCGAGGGCCAGCTCGGCGGCCAGGCCGAGGTCAAGGGCGCCAGCGGCACATGGCGCGACCTCACCGAGAACGTCAACCTCATGGCCACGAACCTCACCGATCAGGTGCGCCAGATCGCCGCTGTGACGACCGCCGTCGCGCAGGGCGACCTGACCCAGAAGGTGACCGTCGAGGCCAAGGGCGAGGTCCAGACGCTCGCCGACACGATCAACTCGATGACCGACACGCTGCGCGAGTTCGCCGAGCAGGTGACCGTCGTTGCGCGCGCGGTCGGCACGGACGGCCAGCTCGGTGGCCAGGCCGAGGTGCGCGGCGTCTCGGGCACGTGGAAGGACCTGACGGACTCCGTCAACACGATGGCCTCGAACCTCACCGACCAGGTGCGCCAGATCGCCACGGTCACGACCGCCGTCGCCAACGGCGACCTGACCCAGAAGGTCACCGTCGAGGCCAAGGGCGAGATCGCCACGCTCGCCGAGACGATCAACTCGATGACCGAGCGCCTGCGGGTGTTCGGCGAGCAGGTCACGGGCGTCGCGCGCGCGGTCGGCACGGAGGGGATGCTCGGCGGCCAGGCCGAGGTCGAGGGCGCGTCGGGCACGTGGCGCGACCTCACCGACTCGGTCAACGAGATGGCGTCCAATCTCACCAGCCAGGTGCGCAACATCGCGCAGGTCACGACGGCGGTCGCCAACGGGGACCTCTCGCAGGAGATCACCGTCGACGCGCGCGGCGAGATCCACGACCTCAAGCAGACGATCAACACGATGGTCGGCCAGCTCTCCTCCTTCGCCGACGAGGTCACCCGCGTCGCGCGCGAGGTCGGCACCGAGGGGCGCCTCGGCGGCCAGGCGAAGGTCAAGGGCGTGTCGGGCACGTGGCGCGACCTGACGGAGTCGGTGAACTTCCTGGCCTCCAACCTCACCGATCAGGTGCGCAACATCGCCCAGGTCACGACGGCGGTCGCCAACGGCGACCTGTCCAAGAAGATCACCGTCGAGGCGCGCGGCGAGATCGCCGAGCTGAAGGACACGATCAACACGATGGTCGAGCAGCTCAACTCGTTCGCCGCCGAGGTCTCTCGCGTCGCGCGCGAGGTCGGCACGGAGGGCAAGCTCGGCGGCCTGGCGACCGTCGAGGGCGTGTCGGGCACCTGGCGCGGGCTGACCGACAACGTCAACCTCATGGCCGGCAACCTCACCGACCAGGTTCGGGCGATCGCCCGCGTGACCACGGCTGTCGCCAACGGCGACCTGTCCAAGAAGGTCGCGATCGAGGCCAAGGGCGAGATCTACGAGCTGTCGGAGACGATCAACACGATGGTCGACCAGCTGTCCTCGTTCGCCGACGAGGTCACGCGAGTCGCGCGCGAGGTCGGCACCGAGGGCCGCCTCGGCGGCCAGGCCGAGGTCAAGGGCGTCAGCGGCACGTGGCGCGACCTGACCGAGAACGTCAACTCGATGGCCGGCAACCTCACCGACCAGGTGCGCAACATCGCCCAGGTCGCCACCGCGGTCGCAAACGGCGATCTCAGCCAGAAGATCACCGTCGACGCGCGCGGCGAGATCTTCTCGCTCAAGCAGACGCTGAACACGATGGTCGACCAGCTGTCCTCCTTCGCGGCCGAGGTCACGCGGGTCGCGCGCGAGGTGGGCACCGAGGGCCAGCTGGGCGGTCAGGCCGAGGTCGAGGGCGTCTCGGGCACCTGGCGGCGGCTGACCGAGAACGTCAACCAGCTCGCCGGCAACCTCACGACGCAGGTGCGGGCGATCGCCGAGGTCTCCACCGCCGTGACGCAGGGCGACCTCACGCGCCAGATCGCCGTCGACGCTCGCGGCGAGGTCGCCGAGCTGTCGGACACGATCAACCTCATGATCGCCAACCTGCGCGCGACGACGCAGCGCAACGCCGAGTCGGACTGGCTGAACACGAACCTCGCTCGGATCTCGGGGATGATGCAGGGCCAGCGCGACCTCGCAACGGTGGCGCGGCTGATCATGTCGGAGATCTCGCCGCTGATCTCCGCCCAGCACGGCGCGTTCTTCTCGACGGAGACCGACGAGGGCCGTGAGCCCGAGCTGCGCCTGATCGCCAGCTACGGGTATCGCAAGCGCAAGTCTGTGTCCAATGCCTTCACGTTCGGCGAAGGCCTCGTCGGCCAGGCCGCTCTGGAGACCCACAGCATCCTCGTCTCGGACGCCCCGCAGGACTACGTCAAGGTCTCCTCCGGGCTCGGCGACGCGCTGCCGGTGAACATCATCGTCATCCCGATCCTCTTCGAGGAGCAGGTGCTGGCGGTCGTCGAGCTGGCCTCGCTGCGCGCGTTCTCCGACGTCGACCTGACGTTCCTCGAGCAGCTCGCCGAGACGCTCGGGGTCGTGCTGAACGCGATCATCGCCAGCCGCCGCACGGAGGAGCTGCTCGAGCAGTCCCAGAGCCTCGCCGAGGAGCTGCAGTCCCAATCGGAGGAGCTGCAGAGCCAGCAGCAGGAACTGAGGCGATCCAACGCCGAGCTCGAGCAGCAGACCTCGTCGCTGCGGGCCTCCGAGGAACTGCTTCAGACCCAACAGGAGGAGCTGCAGCAGACCAACGAGGAGCTGCAGGAGAAGGCCGAGCTGCTCAGCCAGCAGAACCGCGACATCGAGGTGCAGAACACCGAGATCGAGAAAGCGCGCGCGGACCTGGAGGAGAAGGCGGCGCAGCTGTCGCTCAGCTCGACCTACAAGTCCGAGTTCCTGGCCAACATGAGCCACGAGCTGCGCACGCCGCTCAACAGCCTGTTGATCCTCTCCAAGCTGCTCGCCGAGAACCCCGATCAGAACCTCACCGACAAGCAGATCGAGTTCGCGTCGACGATCCATACCGCCGGCGCGGATCTGCTGTCGCTGATCTCCGACATCCTGGACCTCTCCAAGGTCGAGGCCGGCAAGATGGAGGTCCACCCCGGAGAGCTGCAGACGAGCGCGATCCGCGACTACGTCGAGCGGGCGTTCGGTCCGGTGGCCGAGCAGAAGGGCCTGGACTTCGACGTCACGACGGCCGACGACGTGCCGCACGCGATCTTCACCGACGAGCAGCGCGTCCAGCAGGTGCTGCGCAACCTGCTCTCCAACGCGTTCAAGTTCACCCAGGAGGGATCGGTCTCGCTGGAGCTCGCGGCGGCCGGCGAGGACTCCGGCCATACGCTGCGCATCATCGTGCGCGACAGCGGGATCGGGATCGCCGAGGACAAGCTGCGGCTGATCTTCGAGGCCTTCCAGCAGGCCGACGGCACCACCAGCCGGCGCTACGGCGGAACCGGGCTGGGACTGTCGATCAGCCGCGAGATCGTGCGCGTGCTCGGCGGCCGGCTCACCGTGCAGAGCGCGCCGGGAGACGGCAGCGCCTTCGAGCTGCTGCTGTCGGACTATGTCCCGAAACCCGTCGCCGCGGTCGCCGCTGCCGAGCAGCCCGAGCAGCGGCCGCGGACGGCCGTGCCCGTCCTCGCCCCTGCCGCCGGGGACCCTGCAGGCGCGGCCAGCGCGCCCGCAGACGACCGATCGCAGCTGCTCGACGGCGACCGCGTCGCGCTGGTCATCCACGACGACAACGATGCCGCGCAGGTCGCGATCGACGAGGCGCGCGGGGCCGGCTTCCGCGCCGTCGCCGCGCCGCTGGGCAACGAGGGGCTCGCGCTCGCCCAGGAGCTGATTCCCGACGTCATCGTCCTGTCGGTGCCCGAGCACGGCGGCGCGGGCGTGCTCGAGCAGCTCAAGCAGCACGCGCACACCCGTCACGTGCCCGTGCACGTGATCGCCGACGCCGGCGATCGCCATACCGTCCTCAGCGCGGGCGCCGCCGGCTTCCACGAGCGCCCGGCCGGCAACGACGAGCTGGCCGGCGCGTTCGCCTCGGCCGCGGAGTTCCTCGACCATCCGGTCCGCCGGCTGCTCGTCGTCGACGACGACGAGGCGCAGCGCCTGAGCATCACCGAGCTCGTCGCGGGCGACGACGTGGAGGTGACCGCCGTCGCCACGAGCGAGGCGGCGCTCGAGGCGATCGCCGAGCGTCGCTACGACTGCATCGTGCTCGACCTCAAGCTGCCGCAGATGACCGGCTTCGCGCTGCTGGACCACCTCAAGGAGGACGAGGAGCAGCGCGAGGTTCCGGTGATCATCCACACCGGCACGGAGCTGACCCGCCGCGAGGAGACGCGCCTGCGCCGCTACGCCGATTCGATCATCGTCAAGGACGCCGGCTCCCCGGAGCGCCTGTTGAGCGAGACGGCGATGTTCCTGCACCGCTCGCAGAGCGCGATGCCGGCCGAGAGCCGGCGCATGCTCGAGCGCCTGCACGCGACCGACACCGTGCTGCAGGGCAAGCGGGTGCTGATCGTCGACGACGACGTGCGTAACGTGTTCGCGCTGACGAGCGCCCTGGAGACGCGCGGCATGGTCGTGCGCTTCGCCGAGAACGGCCGCGAGGCGATCGAGTCGCTAGAGGCCGACGACGCCGTGGACCTCGTGCTGATGGACGTGATGATGCCCGAGATGGACGGCCACGAGACGACGCGTGCGCTGCGCGCCGACGACCGCTTCGCCGACCTGCCCGTGATCGCCCTGACCGCCAAGGCGATGAAGGGCGATCGCGAGAAGTCGATCGCCGCCGGCGCGTCGGACTACATCACCAAGCCCGTCGACATCGAGCAGCTCATCTCCCTGATGCGGGTATGGCTGTACGGGTGAGCAGCACCGAGATCGATCACGACGACGCCCGCGAACGCCTGGAGATCGACCTCCTGCTGGAGGCCATCCATCGTCGTCACGGCTACGACTTCCGCGGCTACGCGATCGCCTCGTTGCGACGGCGGCTGTGGCACCGCGTCCTCGCCGAGGACCTGCAGTCGATCTCGGGCCTGCAGGAGCGCGTGCTGCACGAGCCCGGCTGCATGGAGCGCCTGCTGCGCGACCTGTCGATCAACGTCACCGAGATGTTCCGCGACCCGAGCTTCTACCGGGCACTGCGCGAGCAGGTGTTCCCGCTCCTGCGCACGCACCCGTTCATCCGCGTCTGGAACGCGGGCTGCTCGACCGGCGAGGAGAGCTACTCGATGGCGATCGCGCTGCGCGAGGAGGGGCTGCTGGACCGCACGCGCATCTACGCCACCGACATCGACGCCGGTGCGCTGCAGCGCGCCTCAAGCGGCGTCTTCCCGCTGGAGCGCATGCAGCGCTACACCGAGAACTACCTGCGGGCCGGCGGCACCGAGACGTTCAGCTCCTACTACTGCGCCGACGGCGACGGCGCGCGCTTTGATCCGTCGCTCGGCGAGGGGGTCGTCGTCGCGCAGCACAACCTCGTGACCGACGGGTCATTCAACGAGTTTCACCTGATCGTGTGTCGTAACGTCATGATCTACTTCGGCTCTGAATTGCAGGAGGAGGTCTTGCAGCTCTTCGGCGACAGCATGACCCGCTTCGGCATCCTGGCCCTCGGGCGCAAGGAGTCGATCCGGCGTTCGCGTCACGAGGACGACTTCGAGCCCCTGGACCAGGCCGAGAAGATCTTCCGCCGGCGCCGGTGATGGCCGTCGACGTCGTCGCGATCGGAGCGTCGTGGGGAGGGCTTCATGCCGTCGCCCGTGTGCTCGAGTCGCTGCCGGCGGACTTCGGCGCGGCGGTCGTCGTCGCGCAGCACCGCCGCGCCGACGCGCCGGCGAGCCATCTCGAGCGGCTGCTGGACGCCCGCTGCGCCATGCCCGTCGACGAGGCGGAGGACAAGCAGGCGCTGGACCCCGCGACGGTGCTGATCGCGCCGGCCGATTACCACCTGCTCGTCGAGCGGGGATCGGTCGCCCTGTCGGTCGACGCGCCGCAGCATCACAGCCGGCCGTCGATCGACGTGCTGCTGAGCTCCGCCGCCGACGCCTACGGGGATCGCGCCTGCGGCGTCGTGCTGACCGGCGCCAACGCCGACGGCGCCGAGGGGCTTGCCCGGATCGCCCGCCGCCGCGGGGTGGCGATCGTCCAGGACCCCGCCAGCGCCGAGCGCAGCGAGATGCCCGCGGCGGCGCTGGCCGCCACGCCGGACGCGCGCGTGCTGGCGCTGGCGGACATCGGGCCGCTGCTGGTCGATCTCGTCGGCGATCGGTCGGAGGCGCAGCCATGAGGGACAGCGCCGTGCTGCTCGTCGACGACCGCGACGAGAACCTGCTCGCCCTGGAGGCGGTCCTCACGCCGACCGGCTGTCGCCTCGTCAAGGCGCGCTCGGGCGACGAGGCCTTGCGCGCGCTGCTGAAGGACGATTTCGCGGTCATCCTGCTCGACGTCCAGATGCCGGGCCTGGACGGGTTCGAGACGGCGGAGATGATCCGCTCGCGCGAGCGCACGCGCGCCGTGCCGATCATCTTCGTGACGGCGATCAGCAAGGAGTCACACCACGTCTTCCGCGGCTATGAGGCGGGCGCGGTCGACTACCTGTTCAAGCCGCTGGATCCGGTCGTCCTGCGCTCGAAGGTCGAGGTCTTCGTCGAGAGCTACGAACGCGGCCGGGCGCTCGCCCAGCGCGAGGAGCTGCTGCGCGCGACGTTCGAGGACGCGCCGATCGGCATGGCTCGCGCCGACGCGGCGGGACGCCTGCGCCACGTCAACGGCGCGCTCTGCGAGACCGCCGGTCGCGAGCCCGGCGAGCTCGTCGGCCGCACGCTGGACGAGCTCGGGCCGCGAGCGGACGCCGGCATCGACGCCGAGCAGCGCGAGGATCTCGCGGCGGGGCGCATCGCGCGCTACGAGGTGCAGCGGCGCCTGTCCGGACGGGCGGGCACGACGATCCCGGTGCTCGTCAGCGTGTCGCTGACGACCCCGGCCGAGGGCTCGGCGCCCGATCAGATCATCCACGTGCAGGATCTCCGCGAGCGCCGCCGCGCCGAGCGCGATCGCGAGCAGCTGATCCGCGCGCAGGCCGCGCGAGCCCAGGCCGAGGCGGCCTCCGAGCGCATGCGCCTGATGCAGTCGATCGCCGTCGCCGCGCTCGGCGCCGAGGATCTCGACGGGCTGCTGCGCGACGTGCTCGACCGGCTGCTCGACGCCTTGGACGTCGATCGCGCCGCGATCGTCCTGACCGACGACGAGATGCGGATCGTCGCCCACGCGGCCGGCGGCACGGCCACCGTCGTCGAGCACGGCAGCGCGGGAGACGACGACGACGTCGTAGCACGCGTCGAGGCGCAGCGCGGGCCGGTGGCGATCCTCGACGTCGCCTCGGCGGAGGTCAAGGCCCAATCGCTCGGTCCCGCGGTCAGCTCGCTGCTGGCCGTGCCGCTCGTCGCCGGTGCGCAGGTCATCGGCAGCCTGCACGTCGGCGCGCTGACGCGACGCGAGTTTGACGAGGAGACGACCGACCTGCTCGGCCTCGCGGCCAGCCGTGTCAGCCTGGCGATCGCTCGCACCCGTCTGTACGAGCGCGAACGCCGGATCGCGCACGAGCTGCAGCGGTCGCTGCTGCCCAGCGAGCTGCCCGAGGTCCCCGGAGTCGCGCTCGCCGCGCGCTATGAGCCGGGCGGCATGGGCGCGACGGTCGGCGGAGACTGGTACGACGCGATCGCGCTGCCCGGCGGGCGCGTCGCGATCGTGATCGGCGACGTCGTCGGCCGTGGCATCGAGGCCGCCGCGATGATGGGTCAGATGCGCAGCGCGCTGCGCGCGATCCTCATGCAGGCTGACGACTGCGGTGACATGGCCGAGCGGCTGAACCGCTTTGCCCTCGGCCTCGGAGAGTGCACGCTGACGACCGTCGTGCTGGCGATCTTCGAACCGGCGACCGGGCGCCTGCGCTACACCAACGCCGGGCACCCGCCGCCGCTGCTGATCGCGGGCGACGGCACGGCACGCCACCTCGCCGACGCGCCGTCGCCGCCGATGGGGGTCGTCGAGACCCCGCGCTACCGGCAGATCACGCTGACGCTCGATCCGGGCTCGTCGCTGCTGCTCTACACCGACGGGCTCGTCGAGCAGCCATCGAAATCGCTGGACGCCGGCCTCGGGGAGCTGCGCGAAGCCGGCGCCGCGGCGGCCGCCGGTCCGGACGTCGAGGCGCTCTGCGCGCGGGTCATCGGCCATCTGGCAGGCGACGAGCAGGACGACGACGTCACGATGATCGCGCTGCACGCGCTCGTCTCGCTGGAGGACCGCGTGTCGCTGAGCGTCGCGGGCGATCCCGGGGCGCTGACCGCCGCTCGCGACATGCTGCGACGCTGGCTGAGCGAGGCGGGCGCCGATGCGATCGAGACCGGCGACATCACGATGGCCTGCAACGAGGCGTGCCAGAACGCGATCGAGCACGGCTACGAGCTGGGCTCTGACGTCTTCGACGTCCTGCTCGAGCGCGACGACGCGCAGGTGACGATCACCGTTCGCGACCGCGGGAGCTGGAAGACGACGACGAGCCCCGATCGCGGGCGCGGCATGGCGCTGATGGGCCAGCTGATGGACGACGTCGACGTCGAGGGCGGCGAGAGCGGCAGCACGGTCCGCCTGCGTCGCCGGCTCGCGTCGCCCGCGTCCGGCGCCACCGTCGCGCAGGGCAGCGCTTCGGCCTCGTAGGGCGCTCGCCGGTCAATAGGATGGCGGCCAGACCGCCTGGATGCTCCTCGCCATCATCATCTTTGCCGGGGCGCTGGCCACGATCGCCTCCGAGAAGGTCAACCGGACGAAGGTCGCGCTCGTCGGTGCCGTGCTCGTCGTGCTCACGCAGACGATCGATCAGGAGCACGCGATCGAGGCGATCGACTTCGAGACGATCGGCCTGCTGGCGGGCATGATGCTGATCGTCCGCGTGACCGAGCCGACCGGCGTCTACACGTTCCTGGCGATCCGCGCCGGACAGCTGGCGAAGGGCAAGCCGTTTGCGATCGTCATGTCGCTGGCGCTGTCCACAGCGGTCCTGTCGGCGTTCCTGGACAACCTCACGACGGTCCTGCTGATGGTGCCGATCACGTTCCTGCTGGCCGACGCCCTGGACATCGATCCGATCCCGCTCGTGCTGATCGAGATCATCGCGTCGAACATCGGCGGCACCGCGACGCTGATCGGCGATCCTCCGAACATCCTCATCGCGGGGGCCACCGACCTGACCTTCGGCGAGTTCGCCGTCAACCTCGCGCCGATCGCCGCGCTGGCGTTCCTCGTCGTCACGGGGATGCTGTACCTCTTCTATCGCAAGAAGCTGCAGATCGAGCCCGAAGCGCGCGAGCGCGTGATGGAGCTCGACGCGCGGCGATCGATCGAGGACATGGCCGAGCTCAAGCGCACCCTGCCGGTGCTCGTGTTGACGATCATCGTGTTCTTCGCGCACTCGGCCCTCGGGATCGAGCCGGCCACCGTCGCGCTCGCGGGCGCCACCGTGATGCTGCTGCTCACGAGGCAGTCCGTGGAGGACGCGCTGGGCGGGATCGAATGGCCGACGCTGTTCTTCTTCATCGGCCTGTTCGTGATGGTCGGCGGCCTGGAGGCGACCGGAGCGATCAAGGAGATCGCCGACGCGATCGGCACGGTCACCGACGGCGATCGCACGGCCGAGCTGCTGGGGATCACGTGGGTCTCGGCCGTCGGATCGGGTCTCGTCGATAACATCCCCTTCACAGCGACGATGATCCCGGTCGTGCAGGAGTTGCAGGGGTCTGCCACGGAGGATGACGCCTACTGGTGGGCCCTCTCCCTGGGCGCCTGCTTCGGTGGCAACCTGACGCTCGTCGCCGCGGCGGCGAACGTCGCGGCGGCGGGCATGGCCGAGCGCGCCGGACGCCCGATCGGCTTTCTCACGTTCCTGAAGGTCGGCGTCCCCGCCACCGTGGTGTCGATGGCGCTTGCGACGGGGTACATCGCATTGCGCTATCTGTAACGAGGAGGATCGATGAGCCCGCAGAGGATTGCCAGCAGCATCCGGCGCGAGGTGCCCTCGCTGCGTGAGGACTCGTGCCTGCGCGACGCGGTCGCCGGCATGGTGCAGGCCGACGCTCCCGCGTTGCCCGTGGTCGACGCGGACGGCAAGCTACTGGGCATCTTCGGCGAACGGGAGTTCATCGGCGCGTTGTTTCCCGGCTACGTGACGCAGCTGGGCTACGCCGGCTTCATCCCGCGATCGCTGGACAAGGCGCTCGAGCAGCGCGCGGGCTGTGCCGAAGAGGCCGTCAGCAAGCACATGTACACCGATCACATCGATGTCGACGAGGACTTCTCCGACACCCAGCTGGCGGAGATCTTCCTGCACCACCGCGTGCTCATCATTCCGATCGTGGCCCACGGCCAGGTCACGGGGATCATCACGCGCGAGGACTTCTTCCGCGCCCTCTCGAGGAGGGTGCTCGAGCTGTCGTGACCTCGCGCTGGATGTCCCTGCTGCTCATGACGCGGCTGCTGGCCGCGGCGGTCGCAGTGGCGCTGCTCGTCGTGCATCGCGTGACGGCGTTCGACACGACGCTGATCGTCGCCGTCAGCGTGTTCACGGCCGCGTCGCTCGCTGCGTTCAGCTGGATCCCCCGGCTGCAGTCCGCGCCGCTGGCCTGGCTCGTGGACGGGCTCGCGGTGCTCGCGCTCGTCGCCGCATCAGAGGACTGGCGCAGCCCGTTCTACGTGCTGATGCTGACCGCCCTGATCCTGCCGTCGACGGGCCTGGCGTTCCGGCGCGCCCTGGCCTGGGGGGTCATGTTCATGCTCGCCTACCTCGGTGTGGCGCTGTACACCGAGCTCGATGCCAACACCCTGCGCAGCACGATTCGCCTGGAGACGATCGCGACCCACGTCATGGTGCCGTTCGTCGTCGTGCTGGCGCTCGCCTACGCGGCGGAGGTGCTGGAGCGCCTGCGCGACGAGCGCCTGCGCTCAGAGCGCCTGGCGATCGAGAGCGAGCGCCAGCGGATCGCGTGGGAGCTGCACGACTCGGCAAAGCAGCGCGTGCACGCCGCGCACCTGGTGCTCAGCGCGCTGCACGGCCAGGTTGCGGGCGCGCAGGCGGGCCTCGTCGACCACGCGCTCGCCGAACTGCGCGCCGCGGGGGCAGACATGGACACGAGCGTCGCCGAGCTTCGCGAGCCGCTGGAGGGACGATCGGTGGGTCGTCTGCTGGAGGAGCGCGCCGGGCAGCTCGCGAGCGTCAGCGACGCCGAGATCGTTGTGCGCGACGCGATCGGCGAGCTGCCGACGAGCATCGCCGCCCATGCCTACAGGATCGGCGCTGAGGCGCTGACCAACGCCGTGCGACACAGCGAGGCCAAGCACATCGACGTCGTGCTGGAGCGCAACGGCACGACCGCGTCCATCAAGGTGCGTGACGACGGGTGCGGCCTGCCGGCGATCCGCAGGCCGGGATCCAACGGCCTGCGCTCGATGCGCGCGCGAGCCGAGACGATCGGCGCGACGCTGTCGATCTCAAGCGGCGACGGCGGCCGCGGCACGCTCGTGCACTTGACACTTCCGACGGAAGCAGGGAACGCATGATCCGCATCCTCATCGTCGACGATCACCCGGCCATGCGCGCGGGGCTGACGGCCGTCCTGCGCGCCGAGCCGGGACTCGTGCCGCTCGCCGCGGCGACGTCGCTGGACGACACGCCGGCGGCGCTGAACCGCACCAAGCCCGATGTCGTGGTGGTCGACTACCACCTGCCGGTGGGCGACGGCCTCGTCGTCTGCCGCATGGTCAAGCGCCACGTCCCGGCCCCCGCGGTGCTGCTGTACTCGGCCTATGCCGATGCGTCGCTGACGATCCCGGCGATCCTCGCCGGGGTCGACGGCATCGTCAACAAGGCGGCCCCGGCCAGCGAGCTCTACGACGCGATCCGGCGCGTCGCGCGCGGCGAGCGACTGCTGCCGCCGATCAACCGCGAGCTGCTCGACGGCGCCGCCGCCGAGCTCGATCCCGAGGACCTTCCGATCCTCGGCATGTCGCTGGACGACACGTCCCTGGGGGACATGGCGACGGCGCTCGGCCTGGAGCCGGCCGAGGTCTCCAGACGGCTGGATCGCATGATCGTCCGGCTGAAGGTGGAGGTGGCGGGGCCGCGAGAGGGCTGAGGCTCCGCAGCGGAGGGGGAGGGATTCGAACCCTCGGAACCGGGGTTGCCGGCTCGCCGGTTTTCAAGACCGGTGCATTCGTCCGCTCTGCCACCCCTCCGTCCATGGGACCGTAGCGCCTGCCGCGCGCTGAAAGTGCGGCGCGTCTACACTGCCTCGGGAGAGCTTCGGGAGAGGTGGCCGAGCGGCTGAAGGCACTCGCCTGCTAAGCGAGTATGGGGCTCAACCCCCATCGCGGGTTCGAATCCCGCCCTCTCCGCTTACACTGCAGCACCCAATGCGCCCGTAGCTCAGCTGGATAGAGCGTCGGTCTACGGAACCGAAGGTCACAGGTTCGAATCCTGTCGGGCGCGTACAAAGGCGAGCGGACAACCGAGGGGATCGCGCCTTCGTGTTGGACGGAGGTCTCAGCGTTGGCGGCCGCGTCGATTGGGCGGACGTAGCCGTCGCGGTTGTACGGCGTGCGACGCAGGAACGCGTTGAAATCCGTGGCGTCCAGGGCGCCGATGCCGCCGGCGCGTTGAGCCGCGAAGCGCGCGGCGGATCCCATGTCGTTCATGAATCCGAGGATCTGACGACTGGCGGTGCGGGCGACGCGGACGTTGGTGGGTCCAGCGGGCCGAGCTGATCGGCGGGGAGGTCCTCGTCGGCGAGCGCATCGAAGATCGCGCCGGCCGCGAACTGTCCGAACGCGACGAGCTGCGGCTTGCGGACGTCGGCGACGAAGACGGGGAACAGCGTGCCGGAGTGAACGAGCAGCAGGCACTTGCGCCGGTCGATCCAGAGAAGGCTCGCGTACCAGTCGTCCGACCCGGAGGGGACCTCGTCCAGCGCCGGGGTTGGGAGCATTGCGAGCAGGCGAGCGGTGCAGCGCACGACCATTCGCGCACGGTAACCGGAGCGGATACCGCGCGACGCGTGCCGCGGGAGATCCGTCGCCAGCCTGAGCGGCCCGATATCCGCCGATCGGGCGCTGGGTGGAGGCCGCTTGAAAAAGGACAAAATGCGCTATTCTGAGCGCATGCCAACGGATCGGTTTACCGAGCTCGCCGAGATCGCCGCTGACCGGCACAGCTACTTCGACCTGCAGGATTCGCGCAGCGTGGGCTACGCCGACAACACGGTGGCGCAGATGGCGCGTCGCGGACGCATTGAGCGAGTCAGCCAGGGTGTGTATCGGATCCCGTTCCTGCCGGCCGGCCAGCTCGGCCCATACATGGCCGCGGCGCTCTGGCCGGCCGGTGTGCGCGGGGTCATCAGCTACGACAGCGGGCTTGAGCTGTGGGAGGTCGGTGACGTCATCCCGGCCAAGATCCACATCACCGTCCCGCGGGAGCACCGCGTGCAACGCGAGGTTCCGGCCGTCTATGAGCTGCACCGGGAGGATCTCGCCGCGGAGGAGGTGACCGATGTCGAAGGTGTTCCGGTCGTCACGCTCGAGCGTGCGATCCGCGACTGCCACGCCGTGTACCTCGCCGCCGACCTGCTCGAGCAGGCGATCCGTCATGGCCGCGAGCGGGGACTGCTCACCCAAGCTCAGGCCGAGCGGCTCGCGGTCGACGTCGGCGCTGACCGTGTCGCGGTGAGCCGAGCGTGACCGAAAGGCCCGACCGGCGGCTGCCGAAGCCGCCCAAGACCAAGGCGCGGCTCGAGCAGCTCATCACGCAATGGCAGAAGGACTCCGGCCAACCCGTAGCCCGACTGAACCTCCGCATCGCAGCGCTCATGCTCGCCGGAGCGCTGGCGCGGGTCACCAACCCCGACGACCAGGACGTGTTCGCCGTCAAGGGCGGCATCGCCATGGAGCTTCGGCTCGGCGATCGAGCGCGGGCCACCCGCGACGTCGACCTCGTCATGCGCGGGGACACCGACGAGCTCGCAGAACTGCTCGACGCCCGCCTCCGCGACCCGTACCAAGGGTTCACGTTCCGGCGGACCGCGATCGACGACCTCCCGACGCGACCGCACGTCAAGAAGACGCGCGTCCAAGTCAGCTTCGCCGGGCGCTCGCTGACCTCGCTGCAGCTCGAGATCGCACCCCTGGACACAGGGCAGGAGGAGTTCGAGACCGTGGCCGCCCCGAGCCTCGACACGGTCGGACTTGCCGGGCCCGGTCTGGTGATGGTCCTCTCCGTGCGCTGGCAGATCGCCCAGAAGCTCCACGCGGTGACCGAGACCTTCGCGGACGGCCGCGAGAACCCTCGCTTCCGCGACCTCATCGACCTCCAGTTCCTCGAAGCGCTCGAGCCCGACCTGTCCGCCGTCCGCGACGCCTGCGAGCGACTCTTCGCCGCGCGTGGCCAGCACCCGTGGCCCCCTGATCTTGTGACGCAGCCGGCTTGGCGCGACTCCTATGCGGGCTTGGCCGGCGGACTCGGCTTCGCCGTGAACGATGTCGATGAGGCGGTACGCGCCGTGCGCTCCTTCATCGAGCGAATGGCGGAAGCGTGACGCACGTGCTCATCCCAGAAGACGCGGGTGGTGTCGCGGCGATCGCGTCCTAGCGGCGGTGGCGTGGGTCTAGCGACTACGAGGGATTGCTGCTCGTAAGCCGACTCGTGTCACTGGCGATGACATGAGACACTGATAGAGGGCCTGCTAACCGAGATCCGGAAGCTCTTGCGAGCGCTCAGCGGCTGACCTACGACGAGGTCCCGCTCGAGGATCAGCCATCAAGACGACCGTCGTCGGCCAAGCCTTGCCGGTGTCAGCCGGGGCATCCAGCGACCACTGCGCTGAACGGCTGCCCTACGCGGTGTCGCTGCGAGCGTTCCATCCGGCGATGAACGTGGCCAGCGCTGCCTGATCGGCGATGTCGACACCGGCGGCTTCGGCGGCCGTGAGAAGGTCCTTTGCCATGCCACCGCCATGGCCCGCCTCGAGCGTCTCGAGCATCTCCTCGGTCCAGATTCCGATCTCCTCGGTCGATCGTCGGATCGCCCAGTCGGGGATGCCGCGCAGCCGTCCGGCGTAGCGCAGCCACGCATCGAGCGCCGCCGGAACCGCCTCGAACGTGGAATGGTCGGCAAGCACCTTGCGCGGCAGCCAGTCGGTCATGAAGATCTCCACGACCACCGGGCTCCAGCGCAGCGGCTGACCGTCGACGTAATCGGCGCAGAAGTCGATCGCCAGCGATGCGACGAACGCCTCGTCGCCGTCAAGAGCGAATCCCTCGCCCTCCGGCGAGCGACAGAAGTCCGACAGCATCCGCTCGCGCGCCTCCGTGCTGACTTCGGGGGTCGGTACCTCCGCCATCGGGCCGGACAGCTCGTCGGCGCGCAACAGGGCGAGTGCGCGCAGGCTCGCGTAGTCGTCGCCGACCGGCGGGTCGAGCGTCATGTCCGTCATCGCCATCGCGTCGTGGATGCGCGCGCATGCTTCGGGCTGACCGATCGGCTCGAGGCGCAGCGGAACCTGCTCGTCGGGGTTCGACGACGACATGAGCTCTTCGACACGGTCGATCGAGTCGGCGAGCAGGATGTCCTTGGCGATCATGCCGAGGTTGTGGTCGATGTAGACGCCGATCGCGTGCGGCTCGCCGTCGTCATGCGTCGCCTCGACGAAGATCGTGATGCCGTCGTCGAAGATGTCCTCACGCATCACGGCGGTACGCAGCACGTGTGCTTCGCCGATCGCCTCGCCCCACGTCGGCCTCGGCACGCCGGCCGCCAGCAGCGTGGCGACGTGGCTGAGCGCCCGCACTCCGAGCTCGCCGTCGGACAGCTCGCCGATTGCCGACAACGCCGCCATCGCGCCCGGTCCGCCGAGACGGGCGACCTCGGCCACCAACGGACCGCCGATCTCGAGGTCGACGCCCTCGTCGTCGGCGTCGAAGCGATCATGTCGCCGCGGCCACCACGATCCGAGCAGCGCCGACGCCCACAGCTCGCCATCAAGCGCGTCCTCAAGCTCCGCCGCCTCGCGGCAGATCGTCTTGGCGACGCGGCGCAGCGGGTCCGACGATGCCTCGCGCCTCGCGCGCTCGCGTTCGCGTCGCTGCGCTTCCTTGGCCGGATGTCCGCCCCGGCGCCGGCGGTTCTTACTCGAAGCCATTGCTGGACCCTACGAACCGCGTCACGCCATCGCGAGCAACCGGCACCCAAACTGCGGAGGAATGCTTCTCTCACGGCCCGTCGCGCTGACCGTCAGCGTCAGCCGCACGACGCCCTGCGGGCGCATGGTTGGACTATCGGGGTGGAACACTCGGACCCACCACACCACGACGACGAAGGCAGGCCGCCGATGCCCGACTACACCATCAAGAACCTCATGGACGTCAAGGACGGCGCTCCGGGCTTCGGGCTCGGTGACATCCAGGAGGCTCGCTTTCCCGCCAAGGACCTGGATGCGCAGCAGGTCGGCCTGAGCTTCCAGCGCATCAAGCCGGGCGTGCGGGTGCCGTTCGCTCACCACCACGATGAGGCCGAGGAGGTGTACGTCGTGCTCGCGGGGTCCGGGCGCGTCAAGCTCGACGACGAGATCGTGGAGATCACGGCCCTTGACGCCCTTCGGGTCGCTCCGCCGGTGATGCGCGCCTTCGAAGCCGGGCCCGACGGCCTGGACCTGCTCGTCTTCGGTCAGCACCACGAGAAGGACGGCGAGATCGTTCAGGGGTGGTGGTCGGACTGAGGCTGAGCAGCGGCGCGAGGGCGCTATACCTGTCGGAGTGCGCGCACTTGTCGCGGGCGCGACCGGCTTCATCGGAACGACGCTCTGCGAGCGGCTGCTGGCCGACGGCGTGGACGTGCGGGCGCTCGTGCGGTCGGCGTCGCGGACCCGCGGGCTGGCGGTCGAGAAGCTCCAGCTGCACGAGGGCGACGTGCTCGACGCCAAGTCACTCACGGGCGCCGGCGACGGGGTCGACGTCGCCTACTACCTCGTGCACTCGATGGGCCGCGGCTCCGACGGCGGCGATTTCGAGGAGCGCGAGCTGCGTGCGGCACAGGCGTTCGCGCGCATGTGTGCGGGGGAGGGCGTGCAACGCGTCATCTACCTCGGCGGCCTCGGCGAGAAGCCGGGATCCAAGCACCTGCGCAGCCGCGGCGCGACCGCCGAGGCGTTGCGCGAGCACGGCCCGCCGCTGACGTACTTCCGCGCCGGGATGGTCGTCGGCGCGGGCAGCGAGTCCTACCGCACGTTGCGACACCTCGTCGCGCGGCTGCCGTTCATGATCACGCCGCGCTGGCTGTCGACGCCGACCCAGCCGATCGATATCGACGATGTCGTCGCCTACCTTGCCGCCGCACCGCACGTCGCTGCCTCGGCCGCGCGCGAGGTCCAGATCGGCAGCCCCGACGTGCTGCCCTATGCCGCGATGCTCGATCGGATGGCCGTCGCGCTGGGCAAGCGCCCGCGGCCCAAGCTGCCGGTGCCGTTGATCACGCCGTGGCTGTCATCGCTGTGGATCGGCCTCGTCACGCCGGTCGACGTCCGGGTCGCCCGGCCGCTGATCGAGGGCCTGTCGACCGAGACGGTCGTGACCGATCCCAGCGCAGCGGCGTTGTTCGATGTCCGGCCGATCGGCTTCGACGAGTCGCTCGCCAAGGCCGTCGCGGCCGAGCGACGCGCTCACGCCGGGTCGCCGCCCGCCATGGGCGAGAGCGCCAGCCGCACGCCGTAGTACGGGTCGCCGGCGCGCACGAAGTGCGCCGTCAGGCGCGAGAGCTCGAACGTCTCGCCGCCGGCGACGATCGTCCGCCCGCCGTCGCGGACCTGCTCGACGACGGCCGGCATCGACGTCCCGAGATGCACGATCGCGACCTCCATGCCAACGGTCGGCACGCTCCGCGACGGACGCAGCGTGGGATGCGGGCGACCGGCCGGCTGCTGGGACATGCGGTCAAGGCTAGTGGCCGCTGGACGCTTCCGGCATCGATCGGCGAAGACGCTCAACCTCTGGCGTGTGCGGCCGATAGGGAGGACATGAGCCTTCAGGGTGAGCAGCTGTCGGCGCCCGCACTCATCGACGGCGACATCGAACAGCTGCTGCTGGGGCTGGCCGACGGCAGCTACGTCCTCAGCACGCCCGACGGCGTCGTCGCCGAATGCGGCATCGGCGCCGGCGCACTACTGGGAGCCAATCCCGAGGATCTCGCCGGCCACCCGGCTGCAGACGTCCTCGCATCCGCGTGCGACCCCGCCCAGCGCGCCGCGTTCGAGCAGCTGCTGCATGGCGACGTCCATGGCAGCGAGCAGCGCTTCGCGGCCACATGCGCCGACGGCTGCACCGTCGCCCTCACGTGCCTCGTGGTGACCGTCCCGCTCGCACTGGGATGGGAGTTCACCGCGCTGCTGAGCGAGCTCGGCTCGCGCGATGCCGACAGCTGGAAGCTCGACGAGCTGCGCGTGCGCCACGAGCGCGCGCTGGAGGCCGTGGAGTCCGTCTGCGAGACGGGCGCTCAGCCCGACACGGGGGGGCGGCTGGCGGGCATCCTCGTCGTGATCGCCGACAGCCAGGCGCCGCCTCTGACACGCGAGGGCGTGGGCGATCGGATGCAGCAGCATCGCGAGGCCGTCCGCGAGGCGCGCGAAGCCGCACGCCGCGCGGAGCTTGGGCTCGATGACCCCGATGGCGACACGGACGCCCCCACGGGGGGTCTTGAGGATCTCGTCGAGCGTGCTCAGCTGCTGCGCGCGCGGGTCGAGGAGGCCGAGTTCGAGGCCGCGGGAGCCTACGAGGAGCGCGATCGTCTGCGGGCGCGGCTCGACGTCCTGCAAGGCGAGCGCGATGCGAACGCCGATCAGCTGGTCGCCGAGCACGAGCAGGCGCTCGCTCAGCTGCAAGACGCTCACGCAGAGCGCCAACGGGCACTCGATCGCCTCGCCGTCGAGCAGGCCGAGCGCGAACGCGCGATCGCCGCCCTGCAGGCCGAGCAGGCCGAGCGCCAGCGGGCGCTGGCTCGCCTCGCGCAGGTCGAGGCCGAGCGCGACCAGGAGGCACAGCGACGCGCTGGCGCCGAGTCTCACGCGGCCACGACGCACGACGCCCGCCTGCAGGAGCTCGCCGGCGAGCGCGACGCCGCTCGCGGCGAGACACAGGCCGCGCGAGCCGCCGCCGGCGAAGCGCGAGCGGCTGCGGACACCGCGCGCGTGGACAGCGAGCGCCTGACCGCCGAGCTGCAGGCGCTGCGCGACTCGATCCGCACCCATCAGGCAACGAGTGTCAGCGCGGACGCCGAGCTGCAGGCGTTGCGCGCCGAGGTTCAGGCCGGGCATGCCGCCACCCAAGCCGCACGCGACGCGCTGCGAGTCGCTCAGGCTGACGCCGAGACGGCCCACGGCGATCAGGCGCTGGCACGCGGTGAGATCGCAGCCATGCGCGGGGAGCTCGACAGCGTGCGCGGCGCGCTCGACGCCGCCCGCCGTGAGCTCGCCGAGGCGCGCGACGTGCCCACGGCGTCGCCCGAGGAGCTGCAGGCCGCGCGAGCCGAGGTCGACGAGCGCGTGGGCGAGATCGCTCACGCACGCGAGGAGCTTCAGCGTGCTCGCGCGCAGATCGACGCCGGCGGCCAGGAGCTGCAGCAGGCCCAAGCGCAGATCGACGCCGACAGCCAGGAGCTCGCTGGAGCCCGCGAGGAGATCACTTCGGCACGCGGCGAGCTCGAAGCCGTCCGCGGCGAGCTCGAGGCCAGCCGTGGCGCCGCAGACGAGCTGCGTGCCGAGCGCGACCAGGCGCTCGCGAAGGCCGCCGAGCTACAGGAGGAGGCAGACCGTGCCCGTACCGCGGCCGAGGCGATTCGCGCCGAGTTCGCCTTCGAGCCGCCCGCGTCAGCCGCTCCCGGTTCGCGCCCGCTGCGCAACCCGTTCGCGCCTCGGGCCAAGCCGATCATGGCGCGGTCCACGTCCTCCGAGCAGCAGGCTCACGCCGCGCCGGCGCCCGATCTGCCCTCCGCACAGCCCGGCGTCGCGATCGCCCTGATCGGATCGGATGGCACGTTCCGGCGCCTGGACGACGCGTTCTGCTCGCTGCTGGGCTGCCAGGAGGACGAGCTGCGAAACGCTCGCTGGCCCTCGATCATCGACCGCGACAACCTCAAGGACCACCAGGAGATCGCCCGCGCGCTGCGCGCCGGCGAGATGTCCAGCGTGGCGATCGAGACGATCTACATGCACAAGCGCGGGCTGCTCGTGCCCGTCGAGGGCACCGTGTCGATGCACCGTGACGCCGGCGGGGAGTCCTACATCCTGTTCCGTGCCGACGTCCGCCGGACGTCCGGCGCGCCTGCGTAGCTCACGCTACGTGCTGGTGGCGGTCCCGATCGGGCAGCTCACGCCGGTGCCCCCGGCGCCGCAGTAGCCGCGCGGGTTCTTGGCGAGGTACTGCTGGTGGTAATCCTCGGCGTAGTAGAACGGCGGGGCCGGCAGGACCTCGGTCGTGATCTCGCCGCGGCCGGCGGCGTTCAGCGCCTCCTGATAGCTGGCCAGCGACGCCTGCGCGGCGGCCTGCTGGGCGTCGGTCGTCGTGTAGATCCCCGAGCGGTACTGGTGGCCGACGTCGTTGCCCTGGCGCATGCCCTGCGTCGGGTCATGGCCCTCCCAGAAGCGCTTGAGCAGCTCCTCGTAGGCGATCACCGATGGCCGGTAGACGACGAGCACGACCTCGTTGTGGCCGGTGGCGCCGCTGCAGACCTCTTCGTAGGTCGGATTGGGCGTCATTCCCGCCGCGTAGCCGACAGCCGTCGTGTGGACGCCGGGCTGGGCCTGCCAGAAGTTCTTCTCCACGCCCCAGAAGCAGCCGGCGCCGAAGATTGCCTGCTCGGTGTCGTCGGGAAACGGGCCGCCCAGCGGCGTGCCCAGCACGAAATGGCGCTCGGGCACCGGCATCGGCTTGTCGCGGCCAGGCAGCGCCGTCTCGGCGTCGGGCATGTCGGTGGACTTGAGCCTGGAGAGGAAGTTGAGCATCGATGCCTCGCGGTCGCTGGGTGCGTGCCCAACGGTAGCGAGCGCCGCTTACCGAATCCTCACGTGTGCCGCCACCGGGGCCTGAGGCGCTACCGTCGCAGCGAGCATGGACGAGGTCGCCGAGAAGCCCTCCCGCGGAGGGGACGATGCTCAGATCAGGACCCTGCTGGCGGGCAATGGCGTACGGGGCGTGGGCATGCTGCTCGTCTTCTTCACCCATCTGGCGCTGCTGGCCGACCCGGCGCCCGACAACAACATGCGTTCCTACGGGTGGGCGGCGCCGGTGCTCGGGCACATCGATCTCGGCCTGGCGGCGTTCTTCGCCCTGTCGGGGTATCTCATCGCGCGCCCATTCACGCGCGCCTTCGTCCTGCGAACGCCGGCGCCGCGCCTGCGCTCCTACGTCCGGAACCGCGTGTTGCGCGTCGTGCCGGCGTTCTACCTGTTCACGGCGCTCGTGCTGGCGCGCTTCGGCCTCGACGGCACGCTGGCGTCCGGCTCACAGAACGCCAGCGAGCCGTGGCAGGTGCTCGGCCAGTTCCTGTTCGTCCAAGGTCAGACCGGTGGTCCGGCCGGCGTGCCGATCGGGCCCGCGTGGTCGATCGGCGCGGAGGTCGGCTTCTACGTGCTGATCCCGATCGCCGCGTGGCTGGCGGCGAGGACCGCGTCGCGGCTGGGCAGCCCCCAACAACGCGCGCTGTTCGGGATCGTCGCGGCGGGGGTCGTCATGGTCGTGAGCATCGCGCTGCGCGCCGTCGACCAGTACACGTTCGCGTGGCTGACGAGCCCGCCGGCGATCATGTACGTCTTCATGCCGGGCGTGGCGATCGCCCTGGCCGAGCCGCTGCTGGCCGGGCGGCTGCGCGACCGTCCGCGGCTCGCTCGCACGCTGGCGTGGGGCGCGTTCGCCTTCGCGGCGGTGGCCGCCGTGGCCTATGCGATGACCGACTACGACCCGCGCCAGACGCCGATCCACCATGCGCTCGGCCAGCGGGCGCTGCTCGCCGCTCTGTGCACGGGCGCGCTGATCTTCGGCCTGATCGTGCTGCAGCTCGGCACCGGCAGCGCCCCGCGCCTGTTCGCCAACCGGCTGATGCTGTGGATGGGTGAGCGGTCCTACTCGTTCTACCTGGCGCACATCTGGATCCTGCTCGAGCTCGACCAGCTGCTCGGCGCCGGGGGGAGCATCGCGACGCGCATCGCGGTCATGACCGTCGTCGCCCTACCGCTGACGACCCTGATCGCGGCGCTGTCCTACCGCTACGTCGAGCGCCCCTTCCTGGAGCGAAAGCGCCGCGTCGTCGCGGGTGGGAAGGGTTCCGGCGGGTCGGGATCCGGGCTTCCGCCCGATGCCCATTCCGTCGGCGTGCCGGCGCGTGCGTAGCGTGACCAATAGGCTCCGCCGATGGCCCGGATCGCGCGGATCGCGTCCCTCGCCGCGCTTCTCATCGCCGCTGTGGCGCTGGCGGCGTGCGGCGGCGGCAATGCCGACAAGCAGCGCTACCTCGACGAGCTGACCGCCGCCCAGATGCGCTTTCAGACCGACCAGGAGCAGCTTGAGGCAGACGCGACGAAGAGCACGTCGTCGCAGGCCAACCGCCGTGCCCTCAACAGCTTCGCCACCGCGATCAAGGACACGATCGAGGCGTTGCGCTCGATCGACGTGCCGCCCGAGGTCGCTGCCGAGCACCGGCGCTTCGTCGGCGTGTACGTCACGTGGCGCAACGATGTCCGCCGCTTCATCGACGCCATCAAGAACGCCACCCCCAAGAGCTTCGAGCGTGCCCGGCGCAGGATCGCCGCGGCCACGACGACGTTCAACGAGCGCTCACGCGAGGCGGCCACGAAGATCGACGCCAAGCTCGCGACGTAGCGACGGGAGCTCGCTGATGTCGCCGATGTTCTTCTACATGCAGGCCGCGATCGTGGTCTTCGTGCTGGCGGGCATCGTCATCGCGATCGTCAAGCTCGTGTGATGTTCAGCTCGATCGTCGTCGGCATCGACGGATCGGAGACCGCGCGCGAGGCGGTGCGCCAGGCGACCGCGTTGGCGGCGTCGGTCGGCGCGAGGATCGAGCTCGTCAGCGCCTACGAGCCGGTCTCCGACGTGCGCCTGCGCGAGTCGGTGCCGGTGCCGCGAGACCTGCACTGGATCATCAACCCGCGCGAGGACGTCGAGGCGACGCTGGCCGCGGCAGCGAGCGAGATCCGCGAAGCCGGGGTGCCCGTCGAGGTCTTCGCTCGTCAGGGCGATCCGGCCGACGCGATCCTCGACGTCGCCGAGGAGCGCGGCTCGGACCTCATCGTCGTCGGCAACAAGGGCATGACCGGCGCCAAGCGCTTCCTGCTTGGGTCGGTGCCCAACAAGGTCTCCCACCACGCACCGTGCTCGGTGCTGATCATCCGGACCGTCTAGCGGGCGATCCGCTGCGTCGCCGCGGTCGCGTCGACGAGCCCATAGCCGTAGTAGCGGTCGCGTCCCGGTTCGCCGAGATCGCGGGCGGTCCGCTCGATGTGGCGCTCCACCTCGCGCGACGAGGGATCGCGGCCCAGCACGCCGGATGCGAGCACGAGCGCGACGATTCCGGTGACGTGTGGCGCCGCGGACGACGTGCCGCGGAAGCCCGCCACCATCTCGAAGCGCTCGGGCGAGTCGGACTCGAAGCTCACGCCCGAGATGTCACGCCCGGAAGGCTCCTGCGGCCGGCAGTTCGGGTCTCCGGGCAGGGCGGCGTCCGGCCCGCCGCCGGGCGCGACGACGTCCAGGCCCGGCCCGTGGTTTGAGTAGCTGCCGATGCACCCGTGCTCGGTGGTGCCGCCGACGTTGATCGCGAGCGTGTCGTTCTTTCGCCCCGGCACGCGCAGGTCGAAGCTGTTGCCGGCGGCCGACACGACGATCACGCCCTTCGAACGGGCGTAGCGCAGCGCGCTGCGCACCGTCCTGGAGGTCATGACGCTGCGCGGGGTCGGCGGCAGGGGCGGTGAGTCGAAGAGCTCGAGCGACATGTTGATGACGTCGGCGTCGTGGTTGACGGCGTAGCGCACGCCGCGCGCAATCGTGTACGCGTCGCTCTTGCCTTCGTAGTCGAGCACGCGAACGGGCATGATCTTCGAGCGATAGGCGACGCCGACCGTGCCGAAGCGGTTGTTCGCCGTCGCGCCGATGATGCTCGCGACGAACGTGCCGTGGCCGAATTCGTCGTTGGGGTAGGGGTCGTCGTCGATGAAGTCATAGCCACGGGCGAAGCGCGACGCCGACAGGTCCGGCGAACGCGTGAAGCTGCCACGACCGGAGTACGCGACGCCGCTGTCGAGGATCGCGACCTTGACGCCGCGCCCGCCGCTGCCGCCGAGCCTGGAGGCCTGCGACCACGCCTGCGGTGCGGCGATCCCGAACGGGCCGTTGAGCTCCCACTGCACGGTCGTCCAGCCGGCGGACGGGCCGGCCGCGCTGGCGACGCCCGAGTCGTTGGGGACGTAGGCCGCGCCCGCCAGCAGCGATCGCTCGACCCACGCCACCGGGCGGGCACGGCGCAGCCCGCGCAGCGCGGAGGCGACGGTGACGCCGTCCTGCGTGGCGACGAGCGCGGTCATGCCCGCGTGACCGTGCAGGAGGCTGACGCGCGCCGCGCGAAGCGTGGCCGCGCGGGTGTCGGGCGCGACGTCGCGCTTGAAGCGCACGACGAGGCGATCGCCGGCGTCGGTGGCAGCGGACGCGGGCGATCCGATCACGGCGACCACGACGAGCGCGCAGACGCTCACGAGCGCGAGGCGCAGCGTGCGCGAAGCTGGACGAGGATGTGTCAGGTGGGCGATGGTGACTGCCGGGCTGCCGAGCGCCGGGATCGAGGACCGGCGTGGGTGAGTACTGCCGTTAACACGATACGCCGGTGAAGTAGCGGCCACGGCATGACGGCTTGCCCAGCGGCGCTGCGATAGTGATCGCGCGATGGCGGCCATGTTCTTTCCCCGCGACGAGTACTTCATGCGCCTCGCGCTGCGCGAGGCGGAGGCGGCGCTCGAGCACGACGACGTGCCGATCGGAGCCGTCGTCGTGCACGACGGCGAGGTCATCGGCGCGGGCCACAACGAGCGCGAACTGCGCCAGGATCCGACGGCGCACGCCGAGATCCTCGCGTTGCGCGAGGCCAGCCGCGCTCTGGGGTCCTGGCGCGTGCTCGAAGCCGTGCTCTACGTGACGCTGGAGCCGTGCGCGATGTGCGCCGGGGCGATCGTCCTGTCGCGCATCCCGCGCGTGGTCTACGGCACCACGGACCCCAAGGCCGGCGCGGCCGGTTCGGTCCTTGACGTGCTGGGCGAGCCACGCCTCAACCACCGTCCCGATGTGGCCGCCGGGCTGCTGGCTGCAGACTGCGCGACGCTGCTGACCCAGTTCTTCGGTTCGCGGCGCTGACGCGGCTCGCGGCGCTGGTCGCCGCCGATCTCCTATCCTCGACACCAGCGCCAGCGCGCCTCGGAGGGGTGCGAGAGTGGCTGAATCGGGCGGTCTCGAAAACCGTTGTGCGGGCAACCCCCGTACCGTGGGTTCGAATCCCACCCCCTCCGTCGCATGACCCGCAAGACGCCGCGAGCACGCCGAGCAGCAGGCCCGACGCCGACCACATCCGGAGGTCACGTGGCAGTCGGCGGCGGTGTCGCGGCCCAGGCTGACGGCGACCAGGGGAGTCGCCCGACCCCTGCTCGCCGTACACTCACGCCGATTCGATCTGGCGGGAGGAGATGATCGTGCGAGGAGGGCCGACCAACCGGGCTTTGACGACGCGGTGCGTCGTCGCGGGGCTCGCCGCGCTGGCGCTGGCCCTGGGGGGGTGCGGCGGCGACGACACGACTGCCGGCGGCGACGACACGGCCGGCACCGCCTCGACGACCACGTCAGAGCCGAAGCGTTCCACCACGACCGTCGCGGACGTCGCGCCGCCGAAGATCCCGGCCGACACCGCACGTGATGTCGACCGGGTGCGCGCGGCGTTGAAGGCCGCCGGCTACACGGTCACGGATTCGAAGTTCCCCGGCAAGCCGCTCGCGCAGCTGGAGGTCGGCGCGATGCTGGTCGCGTTCTATGCGAAGGCTGCGGATGCGACGAGAAGCGCCGCCGGCCTGAAGAAGGCGTTTGACAACAGCCCTGGGCGAGGGCTGGTCCGCGCGAGCGGCACCCGGCTCTACACGGTCAGCGCGGCGGACAAGCTGAGCGCCGCACAGCGCGACCGCTTCATGAAGATCGTGTCGACGTCGGAGGGCGCGCTGTAGCCGCGGCTCCCGGCGGCCGGGCCACGACGCTGAGCCAGAATCTCACAGATCCTCGCGGCGAATCCCAGCCCGGCAGCAGGGATTCATGCACCACCATCGGCGGATTCGGGCTTGGGCTGCCTCGACGTTCGTGGTAGACAAGCCTGTATCTTTTCGGGCAATCGGCTTGACGAGGAGGCAGCGATGAGCAGCAGCGCGGGAACTGCGGAGAAGGCAGACCAGGGCGCCTCGACCGACAAGCCGCCGTTTCGCTTCTACGACAACCGCCAGAAGTACCTCGCGTTCGTCAACACGTGCAACGAGAAGGCCGTCGTCGCGGCGAAGGCTGCCCACGAGCTCAGCCAGATCGTTCCGCGCCCCCCGGCGTTGCGGATCTTCGACGCCGGCATGGGCGACGGAAACGTCCTCTCGAGGGTCATGGCGAGCGTTCACCGCTACCACGCGACGGTCCCACTGCTGGCCGTCGCGAAGGAGATCAGCCTCGAAGACGTGCGTCTCGGCCTGGAGAAGATGCCCGACCGCTTCCACGAGCACCCGCACACCGTGCTCGTCATCACGAACCTCAACTATCGCGACGCGCCACGGCTGGTACCGGGCGACGACCACCCGGGCGGCTCTGAGCCGCTCAACTGGCAGACGGTCCGCCTCGCCGGTCGCTCGGCCCACGAGTACTTCGAGCAGATCGAGGCACTGGAACCGCTGCTGGAGCACGGCTGGCAGACGAAGACCAGCCCGAAGACCGGCAACCCGATCTACGTGCGCCCCACCGTACTCGTCGTCTTTCGCGAGGATCACGAGTTCATGCTGGACGCGCTGATCCCGAAGCCCGACACGCGCTTCGGCGACTACGACTTCGTGCTGGCGTCGCAGCCCTGGCGCGCGAAGATGCCCGCGACCTTCAAGGCCGAGAAGGTGCTCGCGCCGCTCGCGCGCAGCCTTGCCCCGGGCGGGCGCATGCTGACGCTTCAGTCCTATGGCCAGGACCCCTCGCTGGAGGTCGTCCAGAAGCTGTGGCCCGGCGAGGACCCGTTTCAGGTGGGCCGCCAGGAGCTGCTTCGCGCGCTGGAAGACGAGCTCGGCGACGCGTCGGGCGACTTCAACCTCGCGTGCCCACCCGACAAGACCGCGCTGTTTCAATACCAGATGCACACCCTGCCGACGGAGATCGGCGACCGCATCGGCACGTCGACGCTGTTCGCGGCGTGGAACGCCGTCATCTACGTCAACCAGGTCGAGGACGAGCGCCTCGACACGGTGGTTCAGGACGGCTCGTACCTGAAGGCCACGCAGGAAGTGCTCCAGAAGCACGGGGGCCTATGGTTCAACGACGAGAAGTTCGTCGTCTCCCGCCGCCACCAGTAGCCAGCACCCCCCGCCCCGTGAAACTCCGTGACATCTACGCCCAGCCGGGCAAGACCTTCTCGGTCGAGTTCTTCCCGCCCAAGGACGACGCGGGGATGCAGCGCCTGCTTGGCGCGGTCGACGAGCTCAGCGTGCTGCACCCGGCGTTCTGCTCGGTGACCTACGGCGCCGGCGGATCGACCCAGGACACGACGCTCGATGTCGTCACGCGGCTGCATCGCGACGTCGGCCTGGAGGTGATGTGCCACCTGACGGTCGTCAACCAGCCCAGGTCCACGGTGCATGGCGTGCTGGACTACCTGCGCGAGCACGACATCGAGAACCTCATCGCGCTCGCAGGGGATCCGCCAGCGGGCACCGCAGAGGGCGACTGGACGCCCCATCCCGAGGGCTATCACCACTCGCGCGAGCTCGTCGAGGACGCGCTCGCGCCGGGCGACGGCTGGTTCTCGGTCGCGGTGGCGGGGTTCCCGGAGGTCCACCCGCGCGCGGTCGACCGCGAGTCGGACCTGCGCTACTGCAAGGAGAAGGTCGACGCGGGCGCCGACGCCGTCGTCACCCAGCTGTTCTTCGACAACGACGACTACATCCGCTACGCCGACGACCTGCGCGCGATGGGCGTCGACGTGCCGATCGTGCCGGGCGTCATGCCCGTCCAGTCAGCTGCGCAGTGCCGGCGGATGTCGGCGATGTGCCAGTCGAAGATCCCGCCTCGCTTGGACGAGCTGCTCACCAAGGTCGAGGATGACAACGACGCGGCCGTGCAGCTCGGCATCGAGTACGCCACCGAGCAGTGCCAGGGGCTGTTGGAGTACGGCGTCCCGGGGATTCACTTCTACTCGCTGAACAAGTCGCGGTCCGTCGCGGCGATCTTCGACAACCTCAAGCTGCAGACGCTGGCCACGGCCTGAGAGCAGGTTCGCGGTCAGCGCTTGATCGTCTTGATGGTCTTGCCAGCCGCGTCGTTCCAGCGGATGGTGGGCAGCCCCTGCGGGGGCGCGAGCCCGACGTCGTAGGCGAAGAAGTTGCGCGTCACGTCGATCGTGCGCTGCGATCCGTCGCCATAGCCAACGGTTACCGAAGCAACGCCGTCGGGAACGAGGCCGACGACATGCGAGCGCCGCGAGCCGGCTCCCGAGGTTCCGATTGTGCCGCGCTCGAGCAGGTCCTTCGCTCCTCCCACGCCGCATCCACCGCCCCCGTTCTCCTCGATCAGGCAGATATCCCAGCGCGGACGGCCGCCGCGAGCCTTGGCGATCGCCGCGTTGCGGTGCTCGGCGGCGCGGCGCTGCTCGTCGGACAGCGCGCGCAGGCAGCGCTCGGGCAGCGGGTCCTCGATGCCCCTGGCGTTGCGGATCGGAACGACGTAGTAGCGTCGCCCTCCGTTGACCGTGCCGACGTACCGCGTCGCCGCGAGCTGCGCGCCATCAAGGCGCGCGAGGACCGTCGGATCCGGCGGGCGGTCGTTCGCCGTCTGCGGTGTGCGCAGCACACCCAGCGCGGACAGCAGGGCTGCGCTCGGCTGCCCGGTGCTCGGTCGGCTGGCGCTGCCCTCTTCGACGTCGCAGGGCACCGCGCTCGACGCGCTCACTGTGACCGTCGGTGGCTGCGGCTGCGGACCGATATCGGGTCGCCAGAGTCCGTCGACGGACGCCGCTGCGGGCACCGAGACGCCGAGCGCGACGACGATGCCCGCGCCCCAGCGCCACCGGTGCCTGCGCACTCGGGCGGCAAGGCGGCGCTGCGCCGCGTCGGTCAGCTTGACTTCGAGGTCATCGATCGGATCGGTCATGTTCTATCCTCGGTCATGGTCGCGCGCAGGCGCCCAAGTCCCCTGCTGACCCGTTTGCGAACGAGTTGCTCGGAGCACGCCAGCGAGTCGGCGATCTGCCTGTAGCTGTACTCGTCGACGACGCGCGCGAGCACCGCCCGGCGCTCGTGCTCGGGCAGTTCGTCGACGAGGCGTTGCAGGTCCGAGCCATCGGCTTGGCCGATGCGCTCTTGCACTCGCAGCAGTGCCTCGTCGTCGACCGCCACACGCTCAAGCGCGATCTTGCGTCTGGCCCGGTCGGTGATCGCTGCGCTTCGGAAGCTGTTGGCGAGGACGTGCCGGGCGATGCCATACAGCCAGGCAACGCCCGGGCTCGACGCCGGCCCTGTAGCGGTCGATGCTCTCAAGCGCGGCGGCGAATACCTCGGCTGTCAGATCAAGGGCCTGCTCCGGGTTGGCGCCGCGACCACGGTAGTAGGCGAGCACGGAGTCGACATGACGGCGATAGAAGTGCCCGAACGCCTCTGGCGAGCTGCGAGCCGCGACGAGCAGCTCACGATCATCTGGCTGGCGGTCGTGCTTGGTCACTACTGGTTGATCGCACACCCCCACGGAAACGTGACCGTCCGGCGCCGGCGCGAGCCCATGGTGCTGTCCGCCATCGTGGCGCGGAAGTACCACATGCCAAGACTTTGACGCCACGATCGGCGCTCCCGGAAGCGCCCCGGGAAGGCTTGGGCGGCTTTGGCATGTGCGTGATGTCCAACCCGCCCAGGCGCGAACCGCGCCGTCTTGGATGACTACACGGGGGTCGGCGTCAGGTGCGGGTAGAGCGGGTAGCGCTCGGCCAGCGCGCGGGTGCGGTCAGACAGCTCGGCCTGCTCGGCGTCGCCGAAGCCGCCGGTCAGGGCGGCGCCGATGACCTGGCCGATCTCGCGGAAGTCCTCGACGCCCATGCCGCGCGTCGCCAGCGCGGACGTGCCGATGCGCAACCCCGAGGTGACCATCGCGGGCCGCGGGTCGTTGGGCACGGCGTTGCGGTTGACCGTGATCCCGATCGCATCCAGCCGGTCCTCGGCGTCCTGGCCCGAGAGATCGGAGTCGCGCAGGTCGGCGAGCACGAGATGCACGTCGGTCCCGCCGGTGAGGACGTTGATGCTGACGTCCAGCAGCTCGTCGGCGAGCGCCGCGGCACCCGCGCGCGTGCGCTGCTGGCGGTCCTTGAAGAGCTCCGACGAGGCGACCTTCAGCGATACGGCCTTGCCGGCGATGATGTGCATCAACGGGCCGCCCTGCTGGCCCGGGAACACGGCCGTGTTGATCTTCTTGGCCCACTCCTCGGTCGACAGGATCATGCCGCCGCGCGAGCCGCCGAGCGTCTTGTGGATCGTCGTCGTGACCACGTCGGCATGCCCGACCGGGCTGGGGTGCTCACCGGCCGCGACGAGGCCGGCGAAGTGCGCCATGTCGACCATGAACAGCGCGCCGACGGAGTCTGCGATCTCGCGCATGCGCGCCCAGTCGAGCTGGCGCGGGTAGGCGGACCAGCCACCGATGATCAGCTGCGGGCGCTCCTCCTCGGCAATCTTCGCCAAGGCGTCCATGTCCACGCGCGAGTCCTCGTCGCTGACGCCGTAGGCGACGACCTCATACAGCTTGCCCGAGAAGTTGAGCTTCATCCCGTGCGTGAGATGGCCGCCGTGGTCCAGGCGCATGCCGAGGATCTTGTCGCCGGGCTTGATCATCGCCATCATCGCCGCGGCGTTGGCGCTCGCGCCGCCATTTGGCTGGACGTTCGCCGCCTCGGCGCCGAACAGGTCCTTCGCGCGAGCGATCGCCAGCCGCTCGACGACGTCGACGTGCTCGCAGCCGCCGTAGTAGCGCTTGCCGGGCAGGCCCTCGGCGTACTTGTTGGTCAGCGTCGAGCCGTGGCAGTCCATGACGGCCTGGGGAACGAAGTTCTCCGACGCGATCATCTCGAGCGTCGTCTCCTGGCGGCGAGCCTCCGCCGCGAGCAGCTCCGAGATCTCCGGATCGACCTCGGAGACGTGCTTGGTGAAGTAGTCGGGCGCCAGTTCGGTCATGGACCGGACGGTAGCAGCGGGGGGCGCCTGCTCAGCGATGCGTCACTGCGCGGCCGGCCACCCGGCGCCGAGCAGGGCCAGCGCGTCGCAGCCGACGAACGCCGCGCCCAGCGGCTCGCCCGCCGTGAGCAACCGCCCCCAGACGTCGTCGATCGCCGCGGCGCGCACGAGCACGAGGATCCGGCGCTGGCTCTCGCGCAGGATCGCGATCACCGAGGGGTCCTGCGGATCGCGCCCGATCGCCCCGATCGCGAGGTCGTCGGGCAGGCCCGCGGCGGCCATGAGCCGTCCCGCTCGGGGCCCGATCACGCTGATGATGCGGACCTTCGCGCCGATGTCCTTGCGCGTCAGCTCGGCTCGATCGGCGCCCTTGCCGATGGCGGGCTCGGCGGCGAGTGCCGCGTGGGCGCCGATCAGCAGCGTCCTGCGCGACTCGAGGCGCAGATACCAGACCTTGCCCATCCGGCGAGCCGCGCCGGGCGGCACGGGAGGATCGCCGAGGCGGGAGGAGAGCGCGCGATCCAGGATCGACGTGGACGCGCGCAGCTCGAGCGTGCCGATGTCCGAACGGTCGGCCAGGCCGACGCTCTTCATGCAGACGGCGATCTCGCCGGGAGGCGATCCGTAGTGCGCCGCGACCGTATGACCGTCGCGCTCGGTGAGCATCGCGCCGGCGCTGAGGCACGTCGCTGGGATCGGCGTGTCGAGGATCTGGTTGGAGCTGGGTTCCACGTGGCCTAGAGAGATCGGTCTGTCACCTGAGGAGGCGAGTTCCCGATCATAGGCCGTTGAGCGTCGCGAGGCGGCGCGTTGGCGCGCGAGGGTCCGTCAGCGATGTCCTATCGGCCGGTGGCTAGGCGGCGAGCTGTTCGCCGTGGCCGCCGCGCGCAGCCGACAGCGCGAGCAGGCAGATCGAGCTGCGGCAGCGGCTGGCGGTCTTGACGCTCGAGCGGATCGCCATCGGAACGTCGACGAGAGACCCCTCGATGCAGTGCTCGGCCGCGAGCACCAACAGCCGCGCGAGGCGTGTCTCGGCGCGCGTGGCGGCGCGCGCGAGACCCGCCAGCGTGGCCGCGTCCTGGCGCGGATCCAGCGCGTCCTCGCGCAGGCGGATGATGTCGTTGGTGTAGTCGCCCGCGAGCGTGAGCATCCGCCCGGCGACACGGAAGCTCATCCCGTCCACGAGGCCGAGATACTGCTCCATCGTCAGGTGGCTGGGGGGAGGGTCATGTCCTCGTGGCTTCATTCTCGTGCTCCTGTCGCGGCGGCGGACACATCCTGTATCGGCCGTTCGCCGCCTGACGAGAGCCGACGACGCTCAGATTGGACGCTGCCCGCCACCTTGGACATGGACCCGTGGAGGAGAATCGCGGTTGGCGCTCCGACGCTGCGTCGGGCGCTCAGCGCATCGTGCGGACGAGCAGGGCGCGGCCGGCGAATGCGACGTTGCGCCCGAGGCCGAGCATGAACTGCTTGAAGATGAATGGCTCGTCGCGCAGGACCCGGATCGTCTGCGCCGTCATCCAGGCGTTGTCGCGCGCACGGGCGACGCTCCAGTTGGCCAGGACGTCGTCGAGCGTGCCCATCGCGCGCTCGATGTCGCCGAGGATGCCCGTGGTGTAGCGCTCCTTGATCTCGCCCTCCACGCGCTCGAGCGTCGTGTTGACGGCGAGGTAGTCGCGATGCTGCGCCGTGTCGGTGTCCAGGTCCACGCCACGCTCGTCGCAGGTCGAGACGAGGGCGACCGCGAGATCATGGTTGATGTGCGCGTTCATGCCGGCGATCGCGAACTGCAGCGGTGCGATGCCGCGACTGTGGCGCTTCTCGAACAGGGGCTCCCAGGCCTTGGGGATCGTGGCGCCGGCGCCGGCGCCGGCGCCGTCGGCGTCGATCGCGGCGAAATAGAGGTCGCCGAAGATGACGTCCAGCCGCGAGATGAACGTGGGGTCCTCGTAGTTGTCGGCGCGGGTCTCGGCGAAGACCGCGCGCGTGACGGCGAGGTAGAGCTCGTTGAAGCGTGCGACGCCGTCCTCTTCGGGCAGCGGGGAGGCGATCGCCTCCATCCTCTCGATGACGGCCTGGATCGGATCGGCCACCGGCTCGTCGCTGGGTGGCCGGCGCATGCCCGTGATCCTAGTGGTCCCTCCGGTCCACTAGATCGCACCAGGGCCGCGCGCCAGGCCAGTCAGCGGAATGCGGTCAGCGGGTAGGAGCACCCCATGTCAGAGCATGCCGAGCGCGAGGACGACACCGGGGTCGGATACCCCGAAGAGCAGCCGTCGGGCGGCGGGATCGACGCCCGTGAGCACGCCGAGAACGACGCCACTCCTGACGACGATGCGCCGGGGACGAGCGCCGATGACGACGGGGACGCCGGTCAGGCGACGGGCAATCCGAAGGCCGCAGGCGGCGACTGACCGGCGTCGGCAGCCAGCCCGCCGGCGATTGCCGAACGGTAGACAGATCGGTATCTTGTCGCGCGAGGACCCGAAGAGACGTTTGAGAGCCGGGTCTCAGCCGGATTCGGATGCGCGATACGGAAGGCCTGGCGAGCGGACTCATGCAGCGGCGGATCCCGGCGGAGGATGCGACTCCGAGCAGCCTGCAGATCGCTCAGGCGCATGAGCCCCAGCCCATCGAGGCCATCGCCGCGGCCGCGGGCCTGGAGCGCGACGAGATCGAGCTGTACGGCGACACGAAGGCGAAGATCAAGCTGTCGGCGCTCGAGGCGCGCAGCGCGGTCGCCGACGGGCACCTGATCTGCGTCGCCGGCATCACGCCGACCAAGGCCGGCGAGGGCAAGACGACGACGGCGGTCTCCCTGACGCAGGGCTTCGGCGCGATCGGCAAGCGCCCGGTGCTCGGGCTGCGCGAACCGTCGCTCGGGCCGGTCTTCGGCATCAAGGGCGGCGCCGCCGGCGGCGGCTACGCGCAGGTCGTCCCGATGGAGGACCTCAACCTGCACTTCACCGGCGACATGCACGCCGTCGGCGCCGCCAACAACCTGCTGGCGGCGATGATGGACGCGTCGATCCTGCACGGCAACCCGTGCGACATCGACCAGCTGCGCGTCACCTGGAAGCGCGCGCTCGACGTCAACGACCGCGCGCTGCGCCAGATCACCATCGGCCTTGGCGGACGCGTCAACGGCTATCCGCGCGAGGCGGGATTCGACATCACGGCGGCGTCGGAGGTCATGGCGATCCTCGCGATGGCGCGCGACCTGTCCGACCTGCGCACGCGTCTGGGCGCGATCACCGCCGCGTACTCCTTCAGCGACAAGGCGGTCACCGCGGAGGATCTCCAGGCCGCCGGCGCGATGGCGGTCCTGCTGCGCGACGCCATCAAGCCGAACCTCGTGCAGACGCTCGAAGGCCAGCCGTGCCTCATGCACGCCGGGCCGTTCGCGAACATCGCGCACGGCAACAGCTCGCTGATCTCCGATCTCATCGGCCTCAAGCTCGGCGACTACTTCGTCACCGAGTCGGGCTTCGGCTCGGACATGGGGATGGAGAAGTTCTTCGACATCGTCTGCCGCCGCGGAGCGCTGAAGCCCAGCTGCGTCGTGCTCGTGGCGACGGTGCGAGCGCTCCAGCACCACGGCCTGATGACCGACGACGCGGAGGGCTGGAGCAGGCTGGCGGCGATCGAGCGCGGCGCGAGCAACCTCCAGCGTCACCTGGCGATCGTCGGCGAGTTCGGCGTCCCGTGCGTGGTGGCCGTCAACCGCCGGCCGGAGGACAGCGACGAGGAGGTGGCGCTCGTCGCGAAGCTCGCGCTGCAGTTCGGCGCGACGGGCGCCGAGATCAACGACGCGTTCGCGCGAGGCGGGGAGGGCGCCGCCGATCTCGCTCGTGCCGTCGTCGACGCGTGCGAGCAGCCCAACACGTTTACGCAGCTGTATTCGCTGCAGGCGACGATCAAGGAGAAGATCGAGACGATCGCCAAGCGCATCTACGGCGCGCGCGACGTGCAGTACTACCTCGAGGCGGACAAGAAGATCGAGCAGTTCACCGCCGGCGGGTTGGCCGACCTGCCGGTCTGCATGGCCAAGACGCCGCTGTCGCTGTCGGCCGATCCGGCCGTGCTCGGCGCGCCGGCGGACTTCACGATCCAGGTGCGCGACATCAGGGCCTACACGGGCGCGGGGTGGCTCGTTCCGCTGTGCGGCAATATCCAGCAGATGCCCGGGCTTGGCGTCTCCCCAGCCGCACACAACGTCGACCTGCTCCCCGACGGCCGCGTCGTCGGGCTCTTCTGAGGATCGGCAGGCTGGCGATGATCGTCGACGGCGGAACCTCGATCGACACGCTGGCGCACGCCCGCCTCGGTGCGGTCGTCGATGCGATGGCCGGCCGCGAGCCGCTGCCGGCCGCCGGCGCGGCGCTGGCCGTGAGCCTCGCGATGGCTGCGGCGCTGCTGCAGAAGGCGGCATCGGCTCCCCGTGGCGGAGCGCCGGTCGACGCGGCGGCCGAGGCGCGCGCCGGGCGCCTTCGCCACGACGCGCTGCGGCTCGCCGGCGAGGACGAGGTCGCCTACCGCCGCGTCGTCGCCGCCAGGGGCGGGGGCGAGGAGCGCATGCGCAACGCGCTGCGCCAGGCCGCGGAGCCTCCGCTGGCGATGGCGGAGATGGGACTGAAGCTCGCGCGGATCGCGATGTCGGTGCTCGACGAGGTTCCCCTGAGCCTCCAGGGCGAGGTGCGCGCCGCCGCGCAGATGGCATGCGCAGGTGCGATCGCCGCATCGGATCTCGTGCGGATCGACGTCGCCTCCGACGACGACGAGCGCTCCCAGCGCGCGATCCTGCTCGCCGGCGACGCGACGGCACTCGCCACGGCGCTCGCGACCCGTCCGCTTCGCGGCAACGCCTGAGCCGGGCGGGCGGGAACGCTCGCCGCGGCGGTCGGCGACACTGAACGCTTCGTGGCCGACGCCGCACTCTTCGTCCTGGACCTCGCGCTGATCGTCGTCGTCGTGCGTTGCGGCGGCGCGCTCGCCGTGCGGCTGTGGCAGCCGCGCATCGCCGGCCAGATGGTCGGCGCGATCTTCGTCGGGCCGACGGTGCTGGGCGGTCAGATCGACGGGGTCGTCGACGGCGCGGCCGCCTCCGGGCTCGTCGGGACGGTCGTTCCCGCCGCGGTCGCCGACGCGCTGACCGTGCTCGGAGCTGTGGGCATGATCCTTTACATGCTGCTGGTCGGGCTGACGATCGATCCGGTGCCGATGCGCAAGCGGGTGGGGCCGATCCTCGCGCTGAGCGCGTCGGTGATCGCTTCGATGGCGCTGCTGGCGGTCCTCGTCACGCCGCTGCTGGAATCCGACGGCGGCTGGAAGGGCTCCGGGGTCACCAGCATGGCCTTCTTGCTGGCGATCGGCGCCGCGCTCGCAGCTCAGGGCGTGCCGATCGCGGCGCTGATCCTCGAGGAGCGCGGCATGCTGGCCACGGAGATCGGCGGGATCGTCATCGCGACTGGCGCCTGCGTCGTGACCTTCGCCCTGATCGCGTCCGGTCTGGCCATCCAGGGTGCCGACGTCTCCGCGCTGGGGCATCTCGTGCTGGTCGTGGGCATCGGGGCGGCGATCGTGGCCGTCGGTGGGCCGGCGGCCCGATCGCGGCGGATGCGGCTGCCACCGCGGTTGGCGGTCGCGGTGCTGCTGGTGATCGCCGTGGGATCCGGCGTCGCCGGGAAGGGGCTGATCGGCACGGTGCTCATCGGGCCGCTCGTCGTGGGCATCGCGGTGCGCAACATGGGATTCTCGGCGCGGTTTCTCGAGGCGCGGCTCGGGCAGGTCGTGCGCGGTGTCCTGCTGCCCGTCTTCCTCGGGGTCGCGGCGCTGCACACCAACCTGCGCGAGTTGCACGTCGAGGTTGCGCTGCCGGTCGCCGGGCTGATCGCCGCCGTCGTGCTCTTCAAGTTCGCCGGGTCGGTCCTCAGCGCCCGCGCCCTGCGCTTTGACCGCGGTCAGGCGCGGGTGATCGGGGCGATGCTGCAGTGCGGCGGCGTCATGACGATCGCGGTCTCGCTCGATGTCCTGCAGGCCGGCATCATCACGACGCGAACGCACGCGATGCTGACGCTCATCGGGATCGTCACGACCGTCGTGGCCGGACCGTTGCTGGCGGGATCGGGCGCGAGCGTCGACCGCGCCCGATCCCCGGCAACCGCCGGCTGACCGGGCTTCGGGCCCGCGTGCTACGCGGGTGCGGCGGGCTGCTCGCGCGTCTCGCGGGCGAACGTCAGCGCGGTGGCGGCCACCGTCACGAGCGGGACCGAGACGAAGACGCCCGGGATCCCGGCGGTGATCCCTCCGATTGCCAGCGCGAGAATCACCGCGATCGGATGCACGTGCACCGTGCGCCCCATGATGATCGGATACAGCAGGTGCCCCTCGACCTGCTGCACGGCGACGACGAGCCCGAACACGATCAGCGCCTTGACGATCCCGCCGCTGACGAGCGCGATCAGCACCGCCGCCAGTCCCGCGGTGAACGCGCCGATCAGCGGCACGAACGCCGCGAGGAACGTGAGCAGCATCAACGGGCCGACGAGCGGGACGCCGATGATCGCCAGGCCCGCGCCGATCATCGTGGCGTCGGCGAGGCCGACGAGCACGAGACCTCGCACGTACCCCGACAGCGCCGCATAGGATCGGCGCCCGAGATCGTCCATGCGTGATCGCTGCCGGCCGCCGAACGTCTCCACGAGCCAGCGCCACAGGCCGGGGCCGTCCTTGAGGAAGAAGAACAGCAACAGCAGGGTGATGATCATCCCCGTCAGCACCTCGCCGACCAGCAGGGCTCCCTCCAGCGCGCCGCCGGTCAGCTCGCCGCTGGAGTCGCTGAGCTGGCCGACCGCCTTGTCGATGCGATCGTTGATGTCGGCCTTGCTGAGGTTGAACGGCGGCCCGGAGAGCGCGTTGCCGGCCTCGCGGACGCCGTCTTGCACGCTGTCGGCGAGGTCGGAGAACTGCCGTCCGATCGCGGCTCCGGCCAGCGTCACCGCGCCGGCGAGCACCGCGAGCGCCACCAGCAGGGTCGTCGCGGCCGCCGCGCCGTCGGAGAAGCGGTGGCGCGTGAGCCACTTCGCGCACGGGCGCAGCACCGTGGTGACGAGCAGCGCCACGATGATCGGCAGCACGACGACGCGCAGGTAGGCCAGCGAGTAGACCGCGACGGCGATCGCCGCGGCGAGCACCAGCAGCCGTCCGGCGATCGCGGCGCCGACGCGCAACCACGTCGGCACGGGATCCCCGGCGGCGTCGCGGTGCATGGGCGCGGGACTCTCCCCGACCGCGCCGGGCGCCGGCACGGCGGGCAGCGGGGGCTGCTCGTCGACGGGCCGCTCGCCGGCCGCCTCTGGCGTGTCGTCCTGCGCGCCGTCTCGATCGTCGAGCGCCGCCTCGTCGTCGGGGCGCTGCGGATCGGCCTCCTCCATCGAGCAGGCAGTGTAGTCGCACCGTCGCGCGCCATCCCAACCGCTGCCCGGCGACGACCGGCACGTCAGCGACTACCCTGTCACGTTCCGGCGGATCGCCTACTCGGCCGGAGCGCTTCGGCGCTCAGCCGGGCCACGCGCGGGCATCGCGCTCGCGGCCAGTCCCGGTGGTCGGGAGTGTCACAGAACCCCGGTGACACACACTCCGGGGACGTAGTAGTTCAGCGGCGATCCATGACCGGGCGGTAGCGGGCGGGCTCTCGAGCCCGCCCGCCTCTCCGCGTCCACCCACCCACGACGAAGAGGCCCAGGGGCGGGTGGCCGTGGACCTCGTTCGCCGGTCATGCTCCGGTGTGGCAGCCGCACCGCCACCATGCCGGTTCGTGGGTTGTGGAACCTTGGAACCTTGGGAGGGATTGGCAGGGTCACCGACCGTGTCGGCAGCTCAGCCCGGAGCTTGACCGGGCTGGACGGATGGTCGATCGGATGAGTCCGCGGGCGTCAGGGCGCCGTGATGTCGTGCGCGGCGAGGTACTCCAGATAGAAGGGCCGCAGCATGTCGGCGACCTCGCCGCGACCGGAATCGGTGACGTCGTCGATGTGGGCACGCAGCGTCAGGACGTCGGCCTCCGCCTCGTCGACCTGTCCGACGGCGGCCTCGGCGACGGGGAGGTGCTTGAGTAGCCGCACGAAGAACCCGACGTCGAGGTGGCGCAGCGCATGACGCACGGCGAGGTCGTGCAGGTCGGCGGAGCTCAGGCGATCGAGGTCATGCTCATCGGGCATCGCGGCGGCAGACTATCCGCCCGCCGTGTGATGTGATGACGCCCATGGGTCGCCGTCGATGCATTCGCGCGCTCGCAGCGGCGCTGCTCGCCATGCTCGCGGTGGGAGGCTGCGGAGGTTCGGACGAGACGACGACGGGCTCCACGAGCGCCGTGGACACCGGCCAGGTAGAGCTCTCGACGGCGTTCGGCTCGATGGACAAGCTGCCGGGGGTGCTGACCACCGCGCCGCCGTGGCCGCGCAACGAGGCCACGCTGCAGCGGAGGCTGCGGGCGATCGGCCTGCCGGCGCTCACCGCCGAGGGACAGGTCGTGCACATCCACCAGCACCTCGATCTGTTCGTCGAGGGCAGGCAGGTGCGGATCCCGGCGAACATCGGGATCGGCGGCGCGTTCATCTCGCCGCTGCACACCCACGAGGACGTGCCGAGCATCATCCACGTCGAGTCGCCGACCGAGACGAGCTTCAGCCTCGGCCAGTTCTTCGCCGTCTGGGGCGTGCGGCTGGATGCCCGCTGCATCGGCTCAAAGTGCGCCGAGGGGGATCGGCGGCTGCGAATGTGGGTCGACGGCAAGCTCGTCAGCGGCGATCCGACGCGCCTGGTGCTCGCGGAGCACCAGGAGATCGTCATCGCCTACGGGACGCCCGCGCAGATGCCCAAGGACGTTCCGTCCAACTACGACTTCGAGGCGGCGGGCCTGTAGCAGCGGCCTGTCGCGTCAATCAGACGACGACGTTCCACGGCACGACGCGGTGCCCGGTCACCAGGCCGTTCTCGACGTAGGGATCGGCGGCGACGAACGCGTCGATCTGCGCCGGATCCTCGACGAGGAACACGAACATCGCTCCGCTGGGCGGCGAGCCGAGCGCGCCGGCGCTGACGAGCGTGCCGGCATCCTTGTAGGACCTCGCCTGTGCGAGATGGCCCTCGCGAAACGGCCCGCGCCGCTCGAGCACGTCGGCGACGTAGTCGTAGAAGAGGATGTGGTGCAGGATCGGGTCGCTCATGCCCGTGCTCGGGGCGGCGGGACCCAGCCGCCATGAGCGCGCTCCAGTTCCAGCGCCACGGCCACCGCGACGTGGTCGCCTCCGGGACCGGCGACGGCCTGCACGCCCAGCGGCAGCCCGCGCTCGTTGAGACCCAGCGGGATCTGTGCGACGGGCGTTCCGGCGAGGTTGAAGATCGCGGTCGCCGTCAGCAGCCAGGGCTTGCCGATCGTCTGCCCGTGGCGCGGCGCGACCCGCGGATGGGAGGGGTGCAGCAGCACGCCGTCGCCGATCGCGTCGGTGATCTCGCGGGCGAACGCCGCCCGTGCCGCCGCGGACTTCGTCAGCGGGCCCTGAGGCATCTTTCCCGTCAGCCATTCGCTCATCAGCAGCAGCCGCAGCGCGCGCGTGTGCGGGCCCTTGCGTCGCAGGCCGCGAAGCAGCGTCATCGGCGTCGAGCCCTCCGCGACGATCAGGTCCTTGACGCTCACGCCGGCCTCGATCTTCAGCACCGCGAGGTAGAGCTCCAGCGCGCGCTTCATCGAACGAAACGACACGATCTCGAGCTTCGCGCCGGCGGCCTCGAGCGTCTCGGCGGCCTTCAGCCTCGCGGCCCGCAGCTCCTTGCTGACCTGCAGGTAGGAGCTGTCCTCGCTGAGCAGCACGCGCAGCCCGTCGAGCTGGACGTCGTCCGGATCGCCGATCGGCTGTGCTCGCGCGTAGGGGTCCACGCCGTCGGGGCCGGCGATGACGCGCAGCATCGGCATGAGGTCCTCCGCGCGGCGCGTGATCGGGCCGATCGTGAGCATCAGCGCGGCGGTCTCGGTCTCGGGCATCGGGAACTGGCCGGTGTTGGGCACGAGGCCGGGGGAGGGCTTGAGGCCGAAGACGCCGTTGAAGAACGCCGGCAGGCGGATCGAGCCGCCGATGTCGGCGCCGAGACCCAGCGGCGAGCCGCCCGATCCGACGACCGCGCCCTCGCCGCCCGACGAGCCGCCGGCGGTCCGCTTGGGGTCATAGGCGTTGTGCGTACGGCCGTACTGGCGGTTCTCGGTCTCGATCCACAGGCACAGCTCGGGGGTGTTCGTGACGCCGAGAGGGATCGCGCCGGCATCGATCATGCGTTGCACCGTCGGCGCGTTCTCGGTGGAGCGGTAGGTGTGGCGTGAGACGAGGCCCGAGCAGTTGGGCATGCCCGCCATCGCGATCGCTTCCTTGATCGTGCAGGGGACGCCGTGCAGCGGCGGCAGCGTGTCGGGATCGGCTGTCTGCGACACGAGCGCGTCGGCGGCGTCGGCATCCGCACGGGCGGCGTCGTAGCGGTCGGCCACGACGGCGTTGATCGCCTCGTGGGTGCGCTGAAGCTGCTCGATGTGCGCCTCGACGACCTCGCGGGAGCTTGTCTGGCGGGTGCGGATCGCCTCGGCGAGATCGACGGCGGAGCGTTCGATCAGCGAGTGGGGTGGCGCGTGGACGGCCATCGACATAGGCGAATGTACCTATCCGCGCTGCGGTGAGCATGTGTACTGTGCCCGCTCGATGAGCGGCGAGACCTCCACCGGCGTCTCCGAAGCCAGCGACGAGCCCGGGATCGAGGGCGTCCGCGCGGTCGATGGCGCGACGCTGCGGCGCTTCGCCGAGCTCGTCGTGCGCTTCGCGGCAAACGTCCAGCGCGGGCAGATCGTCGCGATCGGCACCGAGCCCGGCAAGCTCGACGTGACGCGGGCGATCGCGGCCGCGGCCTACCGGGCGGGAGCGAAGTACGTCGACGTCACGCTCTTCGATCTGCACGTCAAGCGCGCGCGGATCCTGCATGCCGATGAGGACACGCTGGACTACGTGCCGCCATGGCTGGGCGAGCGGATCCTCGCGCTGGGCGAGCTGCGCGCCGCGCGGATCGGGCTGACGGGCCCGGTCGCGCCGGGCCTGCTCAACGACCTCGATCCCGAGCGCGCCGGACGCGACCAGCTGCCGTTCCTGCGCGAATCAAGCCAGGTCGTCAACGAGCGCACGACGAACTGGACGGCCGTGCCCTGCCCGACGGGACCGTGGGCGTCACTCGTGTATCCCGACCTCTCGGCCGAGGCCGCGCTGGAGCGGTTGTGGGAGCAGGTGCTGCACATCTGCCGCCTCGACGAGCCGGATCCCGTGGAGGCATGGCGGTCGCGCCAGGACGTGCTCGTGGGCGTCGCCCAGCGGCTGACCGAGCGCCGCTTCGACGCGCTGCACTTCGAGGGTCCCGGCACCGATCTGCGCGTCGGCCTGCTGCCGACATCGCGCTGGATCTCCGCGCGCTTTGAGACCGCGGGCGGCATCGAGCACATGCCCAACCTCCCATCCGAGGAGGTCTTCACGACGCCCGATCCGGCGCGCGTGGACGGTGAGGTGCGCGCGACCAAACCGCTCGTCGTCGGCGGCACGATCGTGCGCGGGCTACGGGTGCGATTTGAGAGCGGGCGCGCCGTCTCCTTCGAGGCCGACGAGGGCGCCGACCTGCTCGCCCGGTACGCCCAGCGCGACGACGGGGCATGCCGCCTGGGCGAGGTCGCGCTCGTCGACGGCGACGGGCGCATCGGCCCGCTGGACACGGTCTTCTACGACACGCTGATCGACGAGAACGCCGCCTCGCACATCGCGATCGGATCGGCCTACGAGTTCACGGCCGGCGAGGAGGACCACGACGCCATCAACCGCTCCCAGATCCACATCGACTTCATGATCGGGGCGCCGGACGTCGACGTCACCGGCGTGACCGCCGACGGCGAGCGCGTGCCGGTCCTGCGCGACGGCGCCTGGCAGATCTGAGCCCGTCCGGCTCGCTACCCTGAGCGGCTCTGGAGAGGTGCCGGAGCGGCTGAACGGGCACGACTGGAAATCGTGTGTGGGCTTTACGGTCCACCGAGGGTTCGAATCCCTCTCTCTCCGC
>JAJCYD010000048.1 GCA_029263125.1 Solirubrobacteraceae bacterium
CAGCGGTCGCGGACGACCACGGCATCAACTCCGAACGGACTCCAATCCCCGCGACGGGACCTCGCCCCAGAGCTGCTCGAGGCGGTAGAAGTCCCTCGCCTCCGGGGTGAAGATGTGCACGACGACGTCGAGGTAGTCCATCAGGATCCACGTCGCCTCTCCGAGGCCCTCGACGCGCCGCGGCAGCAGGCCGTGGTCATCCTTGAGGCTCTGGTGGATGCCGTCGTGGATGCCCTTGGTCTGGCGCGCCGTGTTGCCCGAGCAGACGACGAAGAAGTCGGTGTAGCCGAGCAGCTCACCGACGTCCAGCGCGACGATGTCGGCGGCCTTCTTGTCGGCCGCGAGGGATCCGATCGTCTCGGCAAGCTGTTCGGGGGTCATGGTCGGTAGAGCCCTTCCTGGTTGATGCGGTCGGCCACGGCGTCGGGTACGAGGTAGCGGATCGGGCGCCCTGCGGCGAGGCGCCCGCGGATCATCGACGACGAGATGTCGATTCGCGGCATGTCGAAGAACCGCGGTGCCGCCATGGTCCCGAACGCCTGCTCCAAGCGCTCCTGGATGTCGCGGCGAGCCGCCCCCGAGCGCTCGGCGACGGCCAGCGTCGCCAGCCCGAGCACCGTTTCGGGCTCGTGCCAGGCCGGCAGTCCGAGGGCGATGTCGCCCCCGAGGACGAAGGTCAGGTGATCATCGGGATCGCGGGCATGCAGCTCACGCAGCGTATCGACCGTGTACGACGGTCCGCCCCGAACGATCTCCAGGTCGCACACCCCGAGGCGCTCGTCGCCGGCGACCGCCAGCCGGCAGAGCGCCAGTCGCTCGGTGGGGCCAGGATCCATCGGGCTGTCCTTGTGGGGCGGGACGGCGACCGGCGTGAGCAGCACGCGATCGAGATCCAGTTGCGCGGCGGCCTCCGACGCGCAGACGACGTGAGCCATGTGGGGCGGGTTGAAGGTCCCGCCGAGGATCCCGACTCGAGCCACGCGAGGGAGGCCGCTAGGGCCGCACGTGGCCGTCGCCCGCGACGACGTACTTGAACGTGCACAGCTCCCGCACCCCGATCGGGCCGCGGGCATGCAGCTTCTGGGTGGAGTTCCCGATCTCGGCGCCCATCCCGAACTCGCCGCCGTCGGTGAAGCGCGTCGAGGCGTTGACGTAGATGCAGGCGGCGTCCACGCCACGCTCGAACGCGCGTGCCGCGGCGGTGTCGCGCGTGACGATCGCCTCGGAGTGCCCGGAGCCGTGGGCGTTGACGTGCTCGATCGCCTCCTCGACGCAGTCCACGACGCCGACCGCGAGCACGAGCGCGAGGAACTCGGTGTCCCAGTCCTCGTCGGTGGCGGTGCTCAGCGCGGGCGCGAGATCGCCCGCGAGTGCCCGCGCGCGACCGTCCACGCGCAGCTGCACCCCCGCCTCGTGCAGCGCGCGCAGCGCGCGAGGCAGGAACGCGGGTGCCACCGCGGAGTGCACGAGCAGGGTCTCGGCGGCGTTGCAGACGCTCGGCTTCTGGACCTTCGCGTTGACGATGATCGCCACGGCGGCGTCGAGGTCGGCGCTCGCGTCGACGTAGACATGGCAGTTGCCCGAGGCCGCATAGATCACGGGCACGGTGGCGACGGCCTTCAGCGCGGCCTTCAGCCCCTCCCCACCGCGCGGGAAGATCAGGTCCACGACGCCGTCCTGCGTGGCGAGCTCGGCGAGCTCCTCGCGACCGCCGCCGGCGACGAGGCCGATCGCGCCGTCGGGCACGCCCGCGCCGGCCGCCGCCTCGGAGGCGATCTGAGCCAGGACGGCGTTTGAGTGCGCGGCCGACGACGATCCCCGCAGCACGACCGCGTTGGCGGACTTCAGGCACAGCGACGCGGCGTCGATCGTGACGTTCGGCCGCGCTTCGTAGACGACCGCGACGACGCCGAACGGCACGCGCAGCATCCGCACATCCAGGCCGTTTGCCAGCCGCCGGCCCTCGATCACCTCGCCGACGGGATCGGGCAATCCGGCGATCGCCCGCGTGCCGTCGGCGATCGCGGCGACGCGCTGCGGATCGAGCGCGAGGCGGTCAAGCAGCGCGGCGTCGAGTCCGTTCTCGCGGCCGGCGTCCATGTCGCGCTCGTTGGCCTGCACGATCTCGTCGGTGCGCGCGACCAGCGCGTCGGCGATGGCGTGCAGGGCCGCGTTGCGCGTGTCGCTGTCCAGCGTGGCGAGCACGCGCGACGCGTCGCGCGCCGCCAGGCAGATCTCCGAGACGCTGCGAACGGCGACGGCCATCGTGCAAGGGTAGATCAGTCGTCCAGATCCTCCGAAGCCGCGCAACCCTCGCTGCACATCCAAGATCAGGTGAGCACGAAGTAGTCCCGGTGGATCGCCTCCTCGGTCGCGCGCTGCAGGCGCTCGCGCACGGCACCGGACTTCAGGCCCTTGACCTGCGTCAGCTCGCTCGCGGAGTAGTTGCAGATCCCCTTGCCGATCACGATTGCGCCGTGGGCGACGTGTACGGCGTCTCCCGCGTCGAAGTCCCCGCGCACGTCGGTGATGCCGACCGGCAGCAACGACGTGCCCCCGTCGCGCAGCGCGCGCGACGCGCCCGAATCGACCTCGATGGTCCCGCGCGACGGCTTGGCGTACTTCAGCCACAGCTTGAAGGACGAGTAGCGAGCGACGCGAGCCGGAAAGCGCGTGCCCTCCGCGTCGCCGGCCAGCGCCGCGCCGAGCGCTCCATCGCTCAGGCCTGAGCAGATCACGGCCTCGATGCCGCCGGCGGTCGCCATCTCCGCGGCGACGACCTTGGAACGCATCCCGCCGGACCCCAGCGGGGATGTCGCATGGCCGATCTGCAGATCGCCGAGGGCGTCGAAGTTCGTCACCTCCGGCACGAGGCGCGCGCCGGGGTCGGTCTGTGGGCTGGAGGTGAACAGCCCCTGGACGTCGGTGAGCAGCACGAGCCGGTCGGCGCCGATCAGGATCGCCACCTGCGCGGCGAGGAAGTCGTTGTCGCCGAAGGAGATCTCGTCCGTCGTCGTGGTGTCGTTCTCGTTGATGACCGGCAGCACGCGCCACTCCAGCAGCTTGCCGAGCGTCTGGCGCGCGTTGAGGTAATGCGTGCGCGCGCTCATGTCGAAGAACGTCAGCAGCACCTGCGCCGTCGTGATGCCCTGCTCACGCAGGAGCTCGTCGTAGACGCGGTACAGCTTGCCCTGACCGACGGCGCTTGCCGCCTGGAGCTCCTCGATCGCGCGCGGGCGCACCGGGAGATCCATCACGCGCATCCCGCGGGCGATCGCGCCGCTGGTCACGATCACGACGTCGTCGCCCGCGGCGTGGCGTGCCGCCGCCTCGGCGCAGATGCGCTGGATGACGTCGGCACGCAGCTCGCCGGAGTCGTGGGCGACGATGCTCGATCCAAGCTTGATCACATAGCGGGCCACGGCCCGCTTGAGAGTAGCCGGGGGTCCGTCGGCGCTACGGCTTCACAGACAGCGACTGGTGCGTGACGCGCCCCTTGGAATCCAGGAACGCGGCGCAGTACTCGCCACCGGGACCGGGCGTCGGGATCTGCGTGATGAAGTAGCCGCGCACGGACGTCGCGACCGGCGGGCCCTGCTGCACCCAGCCGGACTTGGGATTCCCGCAGCTGGTCTGCTTCTTGTCGACCGTCGGATGCCAGAAGATGCTCACGGCCTCCTTGGGTCCGTTGGGCCGGAAGCGCACCTGGCCCCAGACCCCCGCCGTCCCTGCGCCCGCCGGATAGATGACGAGCGGGAACGCGTAGGCGAACGCCGCCGGCTTGGCGCGGCCACCGGCCGTGAACAGGCCCGACTGGTAGGTGAACCAGTAGTTGCGCGAGCCCTTCTTGAACCGCTTGAGCGGGCGGGCATCGGAGATCAGGAACTGTGTCGTGGCCAGCACCCGCGGCTCGAGGTAGGACAAAAACTCCGCGAGCTGCGTGAACTGCGCCTGGCGCTTGAAGGAGATGCCGTTGCGCGGGTCGGGCTTGGTCTCATAGCCGAACTCGGTCAGCAGGATCGGCAGGCTCGCCGGGATCTTGCCGGCCGACTGAGCGGACAGCGTGTCGAGCACGCCACCGAGCAGGCCGATGTTGCCCATCGTGATCTCGTCGGGCGACTTCGGCTCCTGCGTCGGCGCGGCCTTCTTGGTGTACGGGTGATGGGCGAACGCCGTGGCCTTCAACGGGCCGTAGCGGTTGAACTCGTCGCACTTGCGGCGCTCGGCGTCCTTGCCGGTGTACGTGACGCCCTTGAAGTCCAGGCACAGCACCTCGCGCAGGAAGGGGACGGGACGGATCGAGTTGCGCGCCCCGCGAGAGGTGCCGCCCATCGGCGCCGTCTCGCCGAACAGGATCGAGTCGCCGCCATGGCCGCTGTCCACCAGGCCCTTGTAGCCGGAGTAGTAGAGCCTGCGGAACTGTGCCGGCGCCGACGGCACGACCTCGCCATCGATCTTCTCCCACTGCGGCGACAGCCAGCCCGCCTGGTTGGGCTCGTTCCAGATCGACCACGTCGACACGCGTGGCAGCTTCTGGCGATCGCCGTTCTCGTCGCGGGTGCGGCCGTTGTAGCGCTTGCCGACCGCTTCGACGAACTGGCCGAAGCGCGAGGCGTATGGCTTGTAGGTGAGGGCGTTCTTGCGCTGGCTCTTGGGCGCCTTCTTGTGCCCGTAGGTCAGCGGCCCCGGACCCGTCACGTTGAAGTACACGCGCATGCCGAGCTTCGTGGCTTCCTTGACGAGGTTGTCGTACTTGTCCCAGTTGCGCGTGGGGTACTTGCGATGGTTGTCGGCATCGAAGCGCCTGCGCTGCTTGAGCGCCTTGCTGCGCAGCTTCTTGCTCTTGATCTGCCGGATCTCCTTCATCGACAGGTAGGCGCCCTGGGCGGCGACACGCCACAGCACCGTCGCGCGGACGACGTCGGCGCCCAGCGAGCGCGCCGTGGTGAGCGTGCGCACCGACGTGCGGTCGCCACGGTAGAGCAGCTGGTCGTCGTCCATGATGATCGAGACCTGATCGGGAGCCGCGTGCGCGGCTGAGACGTTCAGGCAGCTCAGGACGAGCACGGCGAGCACGAGCTTGCGGGCGGTCATCGGCGCGGAACGGTAACCGCTCCCACCGAATTTCGTCGTGGCTCGCGCGCGCCAACTCGTGTTCGGGCTGCCGATCATCTGTGGCACGTCATTCCCCTTGGTTGCCTTCACCCCTGTCCCTGGGGACAACACGGCGGCCCGGTGCAAGGTTGCGCTCCGAGCCGCTAACCGGGATGCAGCTCGAAGACGACCCCGCCGATCTCGACGTCGTCGCCCGGCTGAAAGCCCGCCGTCTCGAGCGCGCGGATGACGCCCATCCGGCGCAGCCGTCCCTCGATGTGGGCCAGCGCCTCGTCGTTCTCGAGGTCGTGGCGGCGCAGCAGCCGCAGCACGCGCTCGCCCTCGACGAGGAACGCTCCGTGGTCGGTCCGGCTGACGCTGAAGCCCGCGTCGGCGGCCGGACGGAACACCTTGTGCTCGGGGAGGGTCTCGTCGCCTGCCGAGACCGTCCCGGCCGGGGCGGGCGACAGCGGCACGCGCCGCAGGAGCTCGGTGGCCAGCGTGTCGAGCCCTTCGCCCGTGGCGCTGGACGTCACGATCACCGCGACCGCGCCGCCGACGTGCTCGGCCCACAGTTCGGCGGCCGCCTGCGCGTCATGCGCCGGCACGAGATCGGCCTTCGAAAGCGCCAGCAGCCGCGGCAGCGCGGCCAGGCGCGGGTCATGCGCGCGCAGCTCGGCCTCGATCGTCGCGTGGTTCTCCAGCGGATCGCTGCCATCCGCGGGATCGAGGTCGAGCACGTGGACGAGCAGCCGTGTGCGCTCGACATGGGCGAGGAAGTCGTGGCCAAGGCCGGCGCCGTCGCTGGCGCCCTCGATCAGTCCGGGGATGTCGGCGATCACGAGCTGGCGCTCGGCGCCCTGCAGCGTGCCGAGCACCGGCTCCAGCGTCGTGAACGGGTAGGCGGCGACCTTCGGAGCGGCGCGCGTCATGCGCGCCAGCAGCGAGGACTTGCCGGCGTTGGGAACGCCGACGAGGCCGACGTCGGCCAGCAGCTTCAGGCGCAGGTCGATCCAGCCCTCCTCGCCCGGCAGGCCGCGCTCGGCCAGTCGCGGCGCCTGCCGCGTGGACGTGGCGAAGCGCTTGTTGCCGCGCCCGCCGGCACCGCCGCGCGCCACGACGACGCGCTGGCCGGGTACGAGCAGGTCGTGCGTGCTGGCATCCCACGACGTCACCTGGGTGCCGGGCGGCAGCGGGATCTGGAGCGCCGGCCCGCTGGCGCCGTGGCGCAGGTCGCCCTCGCCGTGGCCGGCTCGTGTCGCCTTGTAGTGCGCGCGGCGCTTGTAGGTCTGCAGGTCGCGAAACGAGTCGTCGCAGACGAGCACGACGTCGCCGCCGTGGCCACCGTCGCCCCCGTCGGGGCCGCCGTGGGGCACGTGCGCCTCGCGGCGGAAGCTCAAACAGCCGTTGCCGCCGCCACCGGCGGCGACGAAGATGCGGGCCTTGTCGTAGAGCATGCGCCCATCAACGTAGCGGCCCGGCCGCGACAGGCCGCCCCGGTGTCACGTCAGTCGCCGGGGCAGCCCTCACGTGTGGTTGCGTCATCCTGCTCAGATGTCCGTGACGTCTGATCAGGAGGCCGCATGCCCGACTCCACCGCACCCGTGTTCCTCATCACCGGCGCCTCGAGCGGCATCGGCGCCGCCACCGCCCGCCGCGCCGCACAGGAGGGTTATCGCCTCGTGCTCGCCGCCCGCTCGACGGACAAGCTGCAGGCCCTCGCCGACGAGCTGGGAGGACCCGAGCAGGCGATCGCGGTCACCTGCGACGTGACGGACTTCGCCCAGCAGGAGGCGATGGTCCGGGCGGCGCTGGATGCCTTCGGTCGCATCGACGTCGTCTTCGCCAACGCCGGCTTCGGCGCCAAGCGCGGCTTTCTGGAGGAGTCGCCGGAGCTGTGGCGCGACATGGTCCTGACGAACGTCCTCGGCTGCGCCTACACGATCCGCGCGACGATCCCAGCACTGAAGGACTCCACCGGGCACCTGCTGCTGACGAGCTCCGTTGCCGGGCGGCGGATGCTCAGCGGCTCGCTCTACAGCGCCACCAAGCACGCCGTCACGGCGATGGCGGAGGCAGCGCGCCAGGATCTCGGCGACACGGGCGTGCGCACGACCTCGATCGAGCCCGGCATGGTCGACACGCCGTTCTTCGACAACCCCGTCAGAGACGCGCTGGAGCCCGATGACATCGCCCGCGCCGTGCTCTACGCGGTGACACAGCCGGCGCACGTCGACGTCAACGAGATCCTGATCCGGCCCGTGAGCCAGGGCACCTGAGGACGCCGCGCTCGATGCGGCAGGCGGCGCTGCATGCGCGTAGCCGGGCGGCGGCCAGGGCGAGGCGCTGCGAAGGCGACCATGCTGAGGCGTGCCACGACGGGGAACAGGACACCCGGCCCTCGGTGCGCGCGCCACCGGTGGCCGTCGGCGTCACCAGCACGATCGTTCGGCGGGCACCGGCGCCTGCCACGCACGCGGCGGGCGCTGAACCTCAGGCGACGGCGCGGGGCGGCTGCAGCACGTGCGGTCGCGTGGTCGCCATCGGGGCCAGCTCGACTGCCGCCACGAGCTCGCCCATGATCTCGCGTAGGCGCCGGCGGTAGAAGAAGTGCGCCTCGTCGGGATCAAGCTCGGTCTGCACGTGTGGCAGCGCCGCCGCCATCTCCAGTGCAAGGTCGACGGGCACGAACGCGTCCTGCATGCCATGCCAGAGGTGCACGTGGCCACGCACGTCGCGCGGCTCGAAGCCCCAACCGCGGGTGCACAGCAGGTAGTCACCGATCATGCGGCTGACGCCACCCGCGGCGGCCGCCAGGAAGCTCGCGACCGCCAGCTGGCTCGCCTCGGGATCGCGCAGGAGCTTGCGGTCGGCGGGCGAGGCGAACAGCATCATCGTGCGGGCGACCAGCCGCGGGTTGCGCCGAGCGATCATCAGCAGCCCGTCGCCCGCCCAGCCGCAGGCGCGCGGCAGCCGGCGCAGCGCTCGCAACCCGACCCGCAGCAGCGGCGAGATGCCGGGTGCCAGGTCCGGCGGGCAGCCCGGGGACATCGAGCTGACGACCGCGGCGGCGGCGACGCGGTCGGGCAGCGCATGCGCGCAGGCCAGCGCGTACGGACCGCCCGCGGAGACCCCGGCGACGGCGAAGCGCTCGCGACCGAGGTGGTCGGCGAGCGCGGCGACGTCGTCGGCGAAGCCCAGCAGCGTGCGCCCCGGATGTGGATCGGACGCGCCGAAGCCCGGCCTGCTGACCATGACGTAGCGCATGCCGAGGTCGTCGATCGCGGCCTGCAGCTCCGAGCACACGCCCTGCGGGGTCCCGACGGCGCCGTGCAGGTAGATGACGAGCGGCCCGCGCTCGGGGCCGGTCTCGACGTATGCGAGGCGCCTGCCGTCAGGCAGGCGAGCGAAGCGCGGATGCAACGCGTGAGCGATGGGACGGCCTCCGAGAAAGGCGACGGGACTCCGGCACGCTACACCCGTCGCAGGCGGACGGGAGCGCTACGTGCCTCGCAAGCCATCGCCTGATCGAGCTCAGGCGGCGTCGCCGTGGGGCGCGACCGAGACGACGCGTTTGCCGCGCTTGGTCTCGAACACCAGCGTCCCGGGCGAGCGCACGTACAGCGTGTCGTCCTTGCCGATGCCGACCCCGGCGCCGGGATTGAAGACCGTCCCGCGCTGGCGAACGATGATCTCGCCGCCGGTGACCGTCTGGCCCGCAAAGGTCTTGACGCCCAGGCGCTGGGCGTTTGAGTCGCGGCCGTTGCGCGAGGAGCCCAGACCTTTCTTATGTGCCATGAGCTGTGACCTCCGTGATCTCGAGTCGCGTGAGCTCCTGCCGGTGCCCGGCAGTGCGCTTGTAGCCGCGCTTGGGCTTGAACTTGAAGACGCGCAGCTTCTCGCCGCGCTCGTGGGCGAGGATCTTCGCCGTGACGGAGACGGTCGCGAGCCCCTTGGCGTCGAAGACCGTGTCGGTCGAGCGAAACAGCAGCGGCTGAAGCGCGACGGTCGAGCCGGCCTCCTCGGGCAGGCGCTCGACGAGCAGGGTCTGTCCCTGCTCGACGCGGTACTGCTTGCCGCCGGTCTTGACGATTGCATAGGCCATGGTTGGTGCTCAGCTCTCGGAGGGTGGTGCGGAGGAGGTCGAGTCGCCGGTCGCCCCGGACTCGGCGGCGACCTTCGTGCGGCGTCCGCCTCTGCGGCCGCGGCGACGGGGCGCGGATTCTACGCCATCGCCGGGTGATGGGTCCGCAGGCGCGTCCTCGGGCTCGGGCTGGTCGAGCATGACCGCCGTCGCCGACGTGCGTCCCGCGTGCTCGACGCGCACGAGGCGCTTGTTGCCCACGTAGCGCCCGCCGCCCGCCACGGAGATGATGTAGCCGTCGATCTTGGCGACCGCGTCGTCGACGTCGTACATGTGCGGCTCGACGATGTGGACGAGGATCTCGTCGCCCTCGCGAAACGGCACGGCGCGCTCCTGCACCTCGTCGCGCGAGCCCTCCATGACGACGTCGAAGTGATCCAGCGGCAGCCCCTCGGAGCCGGTGAAGTGAAAACGCCGGCCGGTCGTCTCCTCCAGCGCGTGCAGCACGCGCTGGCCGTTGCCGGTGAACTGGGCGCTGACTCGCGGGTTCATCTGCACGAGGAAGGCCTCGTGCTTCTTCAGCGCCTTCTTGGCGAGGACGCGCAAGCGGCGCTCGAACTCGATCGCGATCGTCTCCTCGGACTTGATCACGCCGTCGCCGTCGCAGGTCGGGCAGGGCCGCGAGATGATCTCGCGCACGCCCTCGGTGACGTTCTGGCGGGTCATCTCGACGAGGCCGAGCTTGGAGATCTCCGCGGTGAACGTCTTGGTGCGGTCCTCGTCGAGCGTCTTGCGTAAGGTCTTGAGGACGGCGTCGCGGTTGCGCGCGCGGGCCATGTCGATGAAGTCGATGACGATGATCCCGCCGATGTCACGCAGGCGCAGCTGGTTGACAACCTCCTCGGCGGCCTCGAGGTTCGTCGTCGTGATCGTGTCCTCCAGGCGCGCGCCCTTGCCACGCCCGATGAACGAGCCCGAGTTGACGTCGATGACCGTCAGCGCCTCGGCGTAGTCGATGATCAGGTAGCCGCCGGAGGGCAGGTCGACGCGCCGGCCCATCAGCCCGTCGATGACTTTGTCGATGCCGTAGGCGTCAAACAGCGGCTGCTTGTCCTCGTAGAGCTCGACGCGATCCACGAGCTCGGGTGCCGTGCGCGTGAAGAACGAGACCAGGCGCTGGTGCTGGTGGCGGTCGTCGACGATCGCGCGCTCGAAGTGCTCGGAGAAGATGTCGCGCACGACGCGGACCGAGAGGTCGGCCTCCTGGAAGACCAAGCCCGGCGCGGCGGTCTCGGCGACCCGCTTGTCGAGCACCTCGTGCAGCTTGAAGAGGTACTGCAACTCGCGCTCGAAGTCCTGGCGCGTTGCCCCGTGGGCGGCGGTGCGAACGATCGCGCCGCCCCCGCGCAGGTCCAGGCCCTTGGTCTCGCGGCGCAGGCGCTCGCGCTCCTTGTCCTCCAGGCGCCGCGACACGCCGACGCCCTCGCCCGTCGGGGCGTAGACCATGTAGCGCCCGGCGATCGTGACCTCCATGGAGAGGCGCGCGCCCTTGCTCTTCAAGGGGTCCTTGACGACCTGCACGACGATCTCCTGGCCGGGCTTGATCAGCTCGGTGATCTTCGAGCCGCCCTCCTTGCCGCGGCCGCGGCGACCGACGTCGACGCCCGGCACGACGATCTCGTCGACGTGCAGGAAGCCGTTCTTGTCCAGGCCGATGTCGACGAACGCCGCCTCCAGGCCGGCGAGGACGTTGTCGATCTTGCCCTTGTAGATGTTGCCGACGATCGAGCGGTTGCCGCGGCGCTCGAAGTACAGCTCGGCTACCCGATAGCCCGGAGCGAGATCCTTCTTGGCCCGCGGGGCGGGCTTCTTGGCGGCGCCGGGTGTCCCCGTCGCTTCCAGCAGCGCGACGCGGGTTTCACCGCGATCGACGCTGACCAGCAGTTGCTTCTTCATGAAGGACGATTCCTTTGTCTAGAGCGTGCGGCCCCGGCCTTTGGAGACAGCCGCGACGCGCCCTTGCGCGTGGATCGACTGCAGGAGGCCGATGGCCAAGAGCGTGGAGATCACCGAGCTGCCGCCGTAGGACAGAAGCGGGAGCGGGATACCGGTGATGGGCATGATTCCCACGTTCATGCCGACGTTGATGAAGACCTGAAACAGGAGCATGGCCACGATGCCCCCGGCGATCAGCGCGCCGTAGAGGTTCTTGGCCACGGTGAGAATCCTCAGACCGCGCCAGATGAGCAGCGCGTAGAGCGAAAGCACGAGACCGGCTCCGGCGAACCCCCAGCGCTCCGCGATGGCCGCGAAGGGGAAGTCGGTGCGCTGCTCGGGAAGGAACTTCAGCGGCCCCTGCGTCGCACGATCGCCACGGCCGGTCTTCTGGCCGGCGCCGATCGCGATCCGGGACTGATTCTGTTGATAGCCGGCGTCGCCGGCTTTGTCGGACGGGTTCAAGAAGGAGGTCAGGCGCTCGGATTGCTCGGACGTCAGCACCGTCACGCCCATCGCGGGAGCGGCCGTCAGCACGAGCGCGATCGAGATTGCCCCGAGCGCCACGAGGCCGGCGAAGTGCCGCCAGCTCACGCCGGCGACGAACAGCACGGCGAACATGATCACGATGTAGACGAGGCCGGTGCCCAGGTCGGAGGCCATGATGAAGATCGCCGGCACCATCGCGACGAGCACGAGTCGCGCCGTCGTATCGCGCTCGCCCAGTCCGCGGGCTCGGTCGACGGCGAACGCGGCCAGCGCGAGGATCAGCAGGACCTTGCTCAGCTCCGACGCCTGGACCTCGAAGAACGGCAGCTGGAGCGCCCGGCGCTGGCCCTTGGTGACGCCGCCGAAGACCGCCACGAGCGCGATGCCGGCGAAGATCAGGCCATAGAGGCCGTACTTCAGCTCGCGCAGGCGCGAGTAGTCCACGCGGCTGACGATGATCGCCAGGACGCTGCCGACCGCGAAGAACACGGCCTGGCGGACGGCGGTCTGATGAGCGTCGCCGCTGGCGCCCGTCGAGGCGTTGAGCGAGACGACCGAGGCGATCATCAGGCCGAGCGCGGCCAGCGCGAGGAGCGGATCGAACGGCATGCGCAGGCCGGCGGGCACGCGCGAGGCGGCGGGCTCGTTCATTGCGGGGCCGTCCCGGCAGTGCAGCTGCTCGTGTCCTGGCGGTAGTACTTGGCGAGGATCCGGCAAGCGATCGGCGCGGCGACGGCGGCGCCGAAGCCGCCCTCCTCGACGGTCACCGCGACGACGATCGGCCGCTTGGGGTCGGGCACGTAGGCGACGTACCAGGACTGGTCGCGCGTGGGCGGGGGATGCTCGGCGGTGCCGGTCTTGCCGTAGATCGGATAGCGGGCATGGTCCCATCCGGCGAAGACGGCGCCCGACGTGCCCTCGGGCGTCGACGCCGCGAGGCGCAGACCCTCCCGCACGGCCCTGAGGTGGCCCTCGTCGATGTCGACCGTGCGTGCCGGATCGCGCTCGATGCGCTGGACGAGCTCGCCGCTGGGACTCTCGATCTCCAGACCGAGATGCGGCGTGACGACCTTGCCGCCGTTGGCGATCGCGCCGTAGGCGACCGCCATCTGCAGCGGCGTCGCCTGCACGTCGCCCTGCCCGGTCGCGAGGCTCGCGTTGTCGCCCTCGCTGAAGGCGCGCAGGTCCGACAGGCCGCAGCCCTGCGAGGCGGCCCGGAAGACGTCGGTGGTGGTCGAGATCTTCTTCTTCTTGCGGCAGTCCCTCTCGGCGGCGTTGATGTCCGTTCGCCACTTCTTGCCGGGGATCACGCCGCCGAACTCGCCGGGCAGGTCGATGCCGGTCCGGTGGTCGAGGCCGAGCTTGCGCGCCCAGCTCTGGATCGCCTCGCCGCTGCGCAGGAACGTGCTGAGGCCCAGGCGGTAGAAGTAGATGTCCGACGAGACCTGAATCGCGCGGGTCAGGTCGACCGGGCCGTAGGCCTCCTCCTTGGCGTTGCAGCGCTCCTTGTCGGCGATCATCGCGCAGCCGGTGTCGTTGACGATCGTCTGCGGCGTGACGATGCCCTTGTCCAGGCCCGCCAGCGCGCTGATCGGCTTGAACGTCGAGGCGCTCGGATAGGCGCCGCTGATGGCCCGATTGGTCAGCGGGGCGGGGCCGCCGTCGGCGCCGACCAGTGCCTTGTAGCGCGCGTCGGTGAGGACCTTGGTGAAGATCGCCGGGTCGAATGTCGGGTGCGAGCCGATCGCCAGCACCTCGCCGTTGCGCGGGTCCAGCGCCACGAACGCACCGGGGTTGGATCCGGGGTTCAGGGGGCCGGCGATCGCGGCCTGCGCCGATCGCTCCAGGCCGCGGTCCAGCGACAGGCGCAGGCGCTGGCCGGAGACCGGCCGCGTGTCCTTGAGCAGCTTGTTGACGACGGGACGCCCGTTGGCGTCGACCTGCACGCGCCTGGCGCCATCCTGGCCGCGCAGGTACTTGTCGTAGGTCCGCTCCAGCCCGTCCTTGCCGACGATCGTTCCCCGCCCGACTCCGCGGAAGCGCTTCTCCTTGAGCTCGGCGGGGCTGACCTCCCGCGCGTAGCCGAGGATCTGGGCGGCGAGCCGGCCGCCGGGGTAGTCGCGCAGGAAGGTCTGGTCGACGTCGACGCCGGGAAACCGCTCGGGGCGCTCGCGGATGTAGGACAGCACCGCCGCCGGCACATCGGTCTTCACGCGCGCCGACGCGTAGGGCAAGAGCACGAGCGAGCGCACCACCCGGCGGTGGATGGTGTTGGGCTGCAGGTCGAGCACCCGCCCCAGCCCCGCATAGCGCTCGCGCAGCGCCGCGGTCGGGATCGGCGGGATCGGCACCGGCTCGCCCTTGTGGCCCTCGGGCCGAGCTTCGCGCTTGCCCGCTCGCTGACCCCATGCGGCCGCGAGGTCACGCTCGGCCTGGGGCAGCTTGGAGGGATCGATCTCGATGACCGCCGCGCGCTTGTTGACGACGATCAGCTTGCCGTTGCGATCGACGATCTTGCCGCGCGGGGCCTGGATCGGGATCGTGCGCACGCGGTTGGAGTTCGCCTCTGCGAGGTACTGGTCGCCCGACAGCACCTGCAGGTACCACAACCGGAAGAACACGATCGCGAACAGCCCCAACGCGACGGCGCCGAGGATCGCGACGCGCAGCGCGAGTTGCGGCGTGATCGGCGGCCGGCGATCTGAGACGGGTTCCATCATGAGCGCGAGAGCGGCGACAGCCCGCCGGTCGTGTAGGTGCGCCGCCGGCGGCGGCGACGGTCCTCGGGCAGCGCCGCCAGTAGCCAGCGGCGCACGAGCGCGTAGACCGGCAGCGCGATGAGGGCGTTGACGACGAGCGTGGCCAGCGTCTGGCGCACGAGCGCCCAGCCGACCGGCGATGCGGCGCCCAGCAGGAACTGCATCAAGGCGAAGCCGACGCTGAACAGCAGCGTGGCGAGCGCGCCGGCCGCGAGCGGGACGAGCGTGCCCTCGGGGTCGCGGGCCTCGCGCAGGCGCCCGGCGGCGTACCCGACGCCGAGCAGCACCAGCGAGCTGACGCCGAGCGTCTGGATCGACACGATGTCCACGAGCAGGCCCACGCCGAAGCCGAAGCATCCACCCGCCAGCGACCCGCACAGCAGGCCGACGGCCATCACCAGCAGCGGCGAGAGGTCGGCGCTGGCACCGGCGATCGGCAGCTGCGCCACCGCCGCGGTCTGCACGATGACGCCCACGATCGAGAGCGCGAGCAGGCGCGGGACGAGCTGGTGGGACGCGGTCACGCGCCGCCCGCCCGCGGCCGGGTGAGGATCGAGACGAAGTCCAGATCCTTCATGTTCGCGTACGGGCGCACATGGATCTCTTCGGTGTCGGTGCCCTCGCGATCGATACGCGTGATGACGCCGATCGGCAGCCCGGGCGGATACAGGGACGGGTGCGACGGATCGGAGACCGTCCCGCGCGTGACCACGCGATCGCCGGGCTTGAGCTTGGACCCGGGCGCGACGTTCTCGAGCACGAGGTCGTTGGGGTTGCCGGCGCCCAGCGGCTCGAGCACCCCGAACACGTTGCGCTTGCCTGCGCGCGACGACACCCCCGCGCTCGGGCGGCTCGCGCTCGTGTCTGTCAGCAGCGTCACCTGCGCGGCGCCGTTGAAGACCGCCGTGACGCGGCCGATGAGCGCCTGCTCGTTGATCACCGGCATCCCCACGCGCACCCCGTCACTGGACCCCTTGTTGACGCGTATCGTCGCGTACCAGACGGTCGGAGAGGCGAGGATGACGCGCCCGGTCTTCGGGCCGTAGCGATCGAGGCCCAGCGCGCCGGTCGTCTTGAGCAGCTTGGCCATGCGCGCGTTCTCGTAGGTGGCGTTGTCCTGGCGTGCCAGCTCGGCGCGCAGGCGATCGCGCTCGGCGCTGAGCTCCTCGACCTTGCCCTTGGCGTCCAGCGTGTCGCCGAACCACCCGAAGAGGTCGCGCACGGGCTTGAGCGCGACGCTCGCCCCCTCCTGAATCGGATTGAGCACCTCGCTCGTGCCGCGCTGCACACCGTGCAGCGCGCCGCCGCCCGACTCGCCGAAGTAGGCGGTGAGGAGGATCAGGGAGCCGGCGACGAGCAGTCCGAGGACTGCCCGGCGGCGCCGGACGGTCTTGTCGTACACGTGGTTGACAGCTCCAAGGCGTGGTGGGTGTTCGCGGGGCGCACGGTGCTAGTACCGGCGCCGGCGGTTCTTCGAGTTCTTGTTGGTGCGGTGGATGACTTCGAACTCCTCCAGCGAGCGTCCCGATCCGACCGCGACACAGGTCAGCGGGGATTCGGCGAGATGGCATGGCATCTGCGTCTCCTCGCGCAGGCGCTCGTCGAGGCCCTGCAGCAGCGATCCACCGCCGGCGAGCATGATGCCCCGGTCCATGATGTCCGATGACAGCTCGGGAGGGGTCCGGTCCAGGGTCTCCTTGACCGCATCGATGATCTGCGACAGCGGCTCCTCGAGCGCCTGGCGAATCTCCTCGCTCGTCAGCACCACCGTCTTGGGCAGGCCCGACACCATGTCGCGCCCGCGGATCTCGGCCTGCACCTCCTCTGCCATCGGGTGTGCGGAGCCGATCTCGAGCTTCACCTCCTCGGCCGTCTGCTGGCCGATGAGCAGCTTGTACTCACGCTTGGCGTAATTGATGATCGCCTCGTCGAGCTCGTCGCCGCCGATGCGGATCGACTGGCTGACGACGATGCCTCCCAGCGAGATCACCGCGACCTCGCTCGTCCCGCCGCCGATGTCGACGACCATCGAGCCCGTCGGCTCGCCGACGGGCAGACCCGCGCCGATCGCGGCCGCCATCGGCTCCTCGATGAGGTACGCCTGGCGGGCGCCGGCAGACAGGCACGCCTCCTCGACGGCACGCTTCTCGACGCCGGTAACCCCGGAGGGAACACAGACGACGACCCGCGGATGCGCCCAGCGATTCTGATGGACCTTCTGGATGAAGTGACGCAGCATCTCCTCGGTGACGTCGAAGTCCGCGATGACGCCGTCCTTCAGTGGCCGGATCGCGGAGATCGTCCCGGGTGTCCGTCCGAGCATCCGCTTGGCTTCGATGCCGACGGCATGCACCTCGCCGTTGCGCGAGTCGATCGCGACGACGGAGGGCTCGGAGAGCACGATGCCGCGACCGCGCACGTAGACCAATGTGTTGGCTGTGCCCAGGTCGACGGCCATGTCGCGGCCACCGAAACCGGTGAGGTAGCTGAAGAAGCCCATCAGGAGAGGGCGAGACCCCTACCAAGTGTCCTCGTGAGAGACCGTCTCACGGGGTCTGCGCTGCGCTGGAGTCTAGCGGCGACGAAGGCGACGCAAGGCCATCCCTCTAGTTCTGCATGAGCATGAGGCTCAAGTCGAGGTCGAGCAAGGCGGCGAGGGGCAGCCCGACGACGTTCAGATAGTCCCCGCAGATGCGGCGCACGAGCGCCGCACCCTGCCCCTGTATGGCGTAACCGCCCGCTCTTCCAGACCATTCGCCGGTCTGGACATACCGGCGGACGAGCACGTCGTCGAGCGCTCGGAACGTGACTTCCGTTACCTCATGCACAACGTGAGTGTTGCCGGATCGCAGCAGCGCGAGTCCGCTGACGACCTCGTGTGTGCGTCCGACGAGGCGTTTGAGCGTCCGCTCGGCGACGCTCGCCGAGGCCGGCTTGCCGAGGATGTCACCGTCGCATGTCACGATCGTGTCGACGCCGAGGACGGTGGCCTGCGGTCGCGTCCGCGCGACCGCCTGCGCCTTGGCCAGCGCGTTGGCGCGCGCCACCTCGCGGGGATCGCCGCGGTCGGCCTCCTCGACGTCGGCCGGGACGACCTCGAACGGGATGCGAAGCTGCTCGAGGATCGCGCGCCGCTGCGGCGAGCGCGACGCGAGCACGAGCACCGTCGAGCCCGGGCTCTCAGTCACCGAAGAAGATGGCGATCTCGCGCGCGGCAGACGCCGACGAGTCCGATCCGTGAACGAGGTTGCGTTGCATCTCAAGCGCGTAGTCGGCCCGGATCGAGCCGGGTTCGGCGGCGATCGGGTCCGTCGCTCCGATCAGCTGCCGGGCCGCCGCGACGGCGTTGGGGCCCTCGAGGACCATCGCGACGACCGGGGCCGAGGTGATGAACTCGATCAGCGATGCATAGAACGGCTGGCCGTCGTGCTCGGCGTAATGCTGACGCGCGGTGCCCTCGTCAACGGTCATCATCTTCAGGGCGGCCAGTCGCAGGCCCTTGCGCTCGAATCGAGCGATGATCTCTCCGGTCAACTGACGTGAGAATGCATCGGGCTTGACCAGGATCAGCGTCCGGTCCATCGTAAAGGCTCTCCTAACGGGGTGGGTTCAGGCGACGACGGTCACGGCTCGCCGGCTGTGGCGCGGCGACGTACCCTACCTTCCGAGCCCGAGAGCTCGGACTCGCAGTACGGGCAGATCTTCCACGTCGGATCCAGCGGACGGCGACACGTTCCACAGGGAGCACGCAGCCTGCGCAGGCAGTTCGGACAGCGCAGGAAGTCCTTCTCGACCTCGTACTCGCAATGCGGGCACAGCATGTAGTTCAGATCGGCCAGCCGCGCCTCGGACGCCTGCATCTCGAGCTCTCGCTCGCGGATGTCATCGAGATACTCGGGCGGGCGCACGATCACGTAGAGCACGGCTCCGACGAACGGGATCAGCGACACCGCCGTCGCGCACATGACGAGCATCGGATCGGAGATCCGGCGCAGCGCGTCGGTGTACGTCCAGTAGATGAGCGCCACGTAGATGACGACCACGAACAGGATCAGCAGGTTCACGGCGAGGTTCAGCCCGTCGCTGTTGATGCCGAAGACGGAGAGCACGATCGCGTGAGTTTAGTTCGCCGGGCCGACGGATCGTCAGAGAAAGACACGACCGAGGCCGTAGCCCAGTGCGAAGAACACGAGGATCACGATCGCGACGATCACCGCGACCGCCCCGATCAGCAGCAGCGTCGGCGGCCGGTCGTGGCTCACAGCGTCGACCCCCTGTGCGCACCCACCGGTCGCGTGAGGTCCGCGACGAGGTAGATCGAGCCCGTCGCCAGCACGACGCCGTCGCGTCCCGCGAGCTCGCGCGCGACGACCAGCGCGCAGCGAGGATCCTCTTCACAGCGCGAGGTGACGCCGGGCGGCAGCTCCCCGGCCAGCCGCTCCAGCGCGCCGGGCCGCAGCGCACGCGGGTGGGCGCTGGCCGTGAACACGATCCCAGTGCACAGCCCCAGCAGGCGCTCGAGCATCGAGCCGGCGTCCTTGTCCTCGAGCACCGACACGACGGCGACCAGCGGCCTCCCCGACAGAAACGCCGGCAGGGACTCTGCCAACGCGCTGATCCCGGCCGCGTTGTGCGCTCCGTCGAGCACGAGCACGCCGCTCCCATCGCCGTCGGCGAGCACCTCGAAGCGCCCGGGCACGTCGGTACGCAGCGCCGCCGCCCGCACCCGGGCGCCGTCCAGCGAGCCCAGATAGGCGCGCGCCGCCGCGCACGCGACGGCGAAGTTGCGCCGCTGAAACGCGCCGCGCGCCAGCAGCTGCAGTCCGGGCTCCAGGGCGTCGGGCTGTCGCGGCGCGCGGATGATCGTCGCGCCCTCGCGGTCGGCCGCGATGGCAGCCTCGGCGCCGGCATCGGGATGCAGATCGGCGCCGAGGATCAGCGTGGCGCCCCGAGACAGCACGGCGAGCTTCTCGCGCGCGATCTCGGCAATCGTCGTGCCAAGCCAGCGCGTGTGCTCCAGGCCGATGTTCGTCAGCACGACGATCTCGGCGTCGATGACGTTCGTCGCATCCCAGCGCCCGCCCAAGCCGGCCTCGACGACGGCCACCTGCACCCCGGCCTCGGCGAGATGCAGGTAGGCGGCGGCCGTCAGCGCCTCGAACTGCGTGACGCCGTCCTCGCCGGCCAGGCCGCGGTCCACCGCCTCGGCGGCCACGCGCGCCCGGCCGACGGTCGCCGCGAACTCGGGTGCGGTCGCGTCGACGCCGCCGACGCGGATGCGCTCGGCGAAGGACACGAGGTGCGGCGACAGGTAGGCGCCGGCCCGCACGTCGTGGTGCGCCAGCAGCGCGTCGATCATCCGCACCGTCGAGGACTTGCCGTTGGTGCCGACGACGTGGATCGCTCCGAACGCGTCGTTGGGCCGCCCCAGCGCGGTCATCAGGCTGCGCATCCGATCCAGTCCGAAGCGCATGCCGAACAGCTCCAGCGACAGCAGCCAGCGCTCGGCATCGCCGGCGCTCCACGTGACCGGCGCGGTCTGCGAGGGACCGGCCATCAGGCCTGGGCCTGCGCTTGGGTGCTCAGCGCGGCGTGCTCCTCGCGCAGGCGCCCGAGCTTGGAGCGCTCGGCCGCGACCACCTCGGCGGGGGCCTTGGCGACGAAGCCCGCGTTGGCGAGCTTGCCCTCCGCGCGCGTGATCTCGCTCGCGAGCTTCTCGCGAGCCTCGTCGAGGCGACGGCCCGCGGCCCCGAGGTCGACGGCGTCGGAGGCGAGCACGCCGACCACCCCGCCGGCGATGGCGATCGTCGCGACCGGCTCGCCGTCCCCGGCCTCGAAGTCAAAGCGCGCCAGCCCGCCCACGCGCTCGGCGGTCTGTTCGTAGCCGGCGGCGCGCAGCACGGCCGGGACGATCGCGCCGGCCTGCACGCCTACCTGCTCGCGCCACGCGCGCAGCGCCGTGATCGCCTCGATCGCCCGATCCATCTGTGCTTCGGCGGCCGTGTCGACCAGCGCGTCGTCGAGCTCGGGCAGGCTGGCCGAGGCAAGCAGGCCTTCGGCCTCCGCGTAGCCCAGCAGGCCCCACAGCTCCTCGGTGACGAACGGCACGATCGGGTGAGCGGTGGCGATCGTCTCGCGCAGGACGTGCAGCAGCGTCGCGCCGAGTGCCGCGCGATCGGCGCGATCGGCGTCCTCGCCCAGGCGCGGCTTGACGAGCTCCAGGTACCAGTCGCAGAGGTCGCCGTAGACGAAGTCGTAGAGCCCGAGCGCCGCCTTCGCGAAATCGAAGCCGTCGACGCGCGCGACGGTGTCGGCCTTGATCGCCTGCAGGCGCGACAGGATCCAGCGGTCCTCGACCGTGCGCGGCAGCGGCGCGGGCGCGGGGTGGGCGGGATCGGTGTTGACGCGCAGGGCGACGAAGCGCGTCGCGTTGTAGAGCTTGTTGGCCAGCGCCTGGCCCTGGGCGACCTTCTCCTCGCTGAAGCGCACGTCCTGGGTGGAGGACATCGCCAGCAGCCCGAAGCGCAGGGCGTCGGCGCCGTAGGCCGGGAAGTCGCCGGCGTGGGCTGACGACGCGCCGTAGGCCGGCGGGCGCGGACCGCCGTCGATGAGATCCAGCGGGTCGATCCCCGTGCCGAGCGACTTGCTCATGCGCCGGCCGTCGGGCGCCTGGATGATCGAGTGCACGTAGACGTCGGTGAAGGGGATGTCGCCGGCGAAGCGCAGGCCCATCATCACCATCCGCGCGACCCACAAAAAGAGGATGTCGCGCGCCGTCGACAGCACGTCGGTCGGGTAGAACGCTCGCAGCTCGGGGGTCTCGTCGGGCCAGCCGAGCGTCGCGAACGGCCACAGCGCCGAGGAGAACCACGTGTCCAGTACGTCGGGATCCTGCTCCCACCCCTCGCCCTCGGGGGGCGTCAGCCCGCAGTAGGTCTCAGCGCCGCGGTACCAGACGGGGATCTGATGTCCCCACCACAGCTGGCGCGAGATGCACCACGGGCGGATCTCAGACAGCCAGTCGACGTAGCGCTTGGATTGCGAGGGCGGGTGGATGCGCACGCGCCCGTCGCGCACGACGTCGATCGCCGGGGCGGCGAGCTCGTCCATGCGCATGAACCACTGCAGCGAGATCAGCGGCTCGACGCGCTCGCCCGAGCGGTGGCTGAAGGGGACGGTGTGAACGTACTCGTCGCGCGCGCGGATGAGACCGGCCGCGTCGAGATCCGCAACGACGCGCACGCGCGCCTGCGCCACGGTGAGCCCCTCGTAGGCCTCGCCCGCCTGCGCGGTCATCAGCCCGTCCTCGCCGATGACGCTAATGCGCTCCAGGCCGTGCTTGTTGCCGATCTCGAAGTCGTTGGAATCATGGCCGGGCGTGATCTTCAGCGCGCCCGTGCCGAAGTCGGTCTTGACGTAGGGGTCGGCGATGATCTCAAGGCGCCGGCCGACGAGCGGCAGGATGAGCTCCTGGCCGACGAGCCCCGCGTAGCGGTCGTCGTCGGGATGCACGGCGACGGCGGTGTCGGCGAGCAGCGTCTCGGGGCGAACCGTCGAGATGACGACCTCGCCCTCGCCTGACGCCAGCGGGTAAGCGATGGCGTACATCGTGTCGACGATCCCCTCGCGCTCCTCGACCTCCAGGTCCGAGATCGCCGAGCGCAGGCCGGGATCCCAGTTGACGAGGTAGTTGTCGCGGTAGATGAGGCCCTGCTCGTAGAGCTCGACGAAGACCTTCAGCACCGCCTGCGCGTAGCGCTTGTCCATCGTGAAGCGCTCGTCGGCGTAGTCCAGCGTGGCGCCGAGGCGCTTGAACTGGTCGATGATCTGCCCGCCGTGCTCCTCGCGCCACTCCCAGACGCGCCGCACGAAGGCGTCGCGGCCGAGCGCCTCGCGCGCCGTGCCCTCGGCGATCAGCCGCTTCTCGACCTGGCGCTGGGTGGCGATCCCGGCGTGGTCGGTGCCGAGGATCCACTTCGTGCGCTGGCCGCGCATCCGGTGTGAGCGTGCGAGGACGTCCTGGATGGCGCCGTTGAGCGCGTGGCCCATGTGCAGCACGCCGGTGACGTTCGGCGGCGGCACCGCGATCGAGTAGTTCTCGGCGGCGGCTCCGGCAGGCTCGGGATGCACGAGGCCGGACTGCAGCCAGCGCGCGACGATCCGCGGCTCCACCTCGGCCGGTTCGAAACGCGTGCGGTCCTCGAGATCGCCCATAGACCGGTCAGTCTATGGAGCGTCCGGGCAGCTGAGCGCCGCGCTCGACGCTAGCGTCGGCCGCTGACGGCCTTGCGCCCGATCGGCACGACGGAGCGGGCGATCGCGATCGGCTCGAGCTTGCGCACCAGGCGCCTGACGTCGGCGCGCTCGCGTGGCGTGAGCTTGGTCGGCGAGCCCTGGGACTTCTTGATGAGCGTCGAAAGCTGCGCGCGCTCGGCTGGGGTCAGGTACTTCCAGTGGCGTCGCAGCGTCATCGCGAGCTGAAGCACCATGACCCACGGCATCGCGCGGACACGGGAGATCGGGAGGGCCATGCGCGGCATGCTATCCAGGCGGTGCGCCGGCCCGGCTACGCAGACTCGGCGCGGCGCGACTGCTGCTCGTCGGGCGCCGCCTCGGTGACCAGCGTGGGCGACAGACCCTTCTCGATCGTCTCCTTGGTCACGACGCACTTCTTGACGTCACGGCGCGAGGGCAGCTCGAACTGCACCTCCAGCAGCGTCTCCTCGATGATCGACCGCAGGCCGCGAGCGCCCGTCTCGCGCGCCAGCGCCTTGTCGGCGACCGACACGAGCGCCTCGTCGGAGAAGACGAGCTCGATCCCGTCGAAGCTGAAGAAGCGCTGGAACTGCTTCACGAGCGCGTTGCGCGGCTCGGTGAGGATCGTGATGAGGTCGTCGCGCGTGAGCTGATGCACGGCGGAGACGACCGGCAGGCGGCCGATGAACTCCGGGATCAGCCCGTAGTTGACGAGATCCTCGGGCAGCGTCTGCTCGAACACCTCGCCCTTGTCGTGCTGCGATCGCGACGCGATCTTGGCGCCGAAGCCCACGCCGTTGGCGCCGACGCGCCGTTCGATGACCTTGTCGAGGTTGGCGAACGCCCCGCCGCAGATGAACAGGACGTTCGTCGTGTCGATCGACAGGAACTCCTGGTGGGGATGCTTGCGCCCGCCCTGCGGCGGCACCGAGGCGGTCGTGCCCTCGAGGATCTTCAGCAGCGCCTGCTGGACGCCCTCGCCGGAGACGTCGCGCGTGATCGACGGGTTGTCGGCCTTGCGGGCGATCTTGTCGACCTCGTCGATGTAGATGATCCCGGTCTCGGCCTTCTTGACGTCGTAGTCGGCGGCCTGGATGAGCTTGAGCAGGATGTTCTCGACGTCCTCGCCGACATAGCCGGCCTCGGTCAGCGCCGTGGCATCGGCGATCGCGAAGGGCACGTTGAGGATCCGGGCGAGCGTCTGCGCGAGCAGGGTCTTGCCACAGCCGGTCGGCCCGAGCAGCAGGATGTTGGACTTCTGCAGCTCGATGTCCGAGTCGTCGGCCTGCATCATCTGCACGCGCTTGTAGTGGTTGTAGACCGCCACCGACAGCGTGCGCTTGGACTCATCCTGGCCGACGACGTACTCGTCGAGGACGTCGTAGATCTCCCGCGGCTTGGGGAGGCTCTCGATGTCGAAGGTCGGTGGAGCGGTGAGCTCCTCGTCGATGATCTCGTTGCAGAGATCGATGCACTCGTCGCAGATGTACACCCCGGGCCCGGCGATGAGCTTCTTCACCTGGCGCTGGGACTTCCCGCAGAAGGAGCAGAGCAGCTGTTCGTTGGAGTCGGTCGGGCGCGCCATGAGACTCAGTGCTGCGAGATCACCCTGTCGATGATGCCGTAGTCCTTGGCTTCTTCGCTGGAGAGGAAGTAGTCGCGCTCGGTATCGGTCCGAACCTTGTCGTAATCCTGCCCCGTGTGCTTGGAGATGATCTGATCGAGGCGCTGGCGGATGTCGATGATCTCCTTCGCGTGGATCTCGATGTCCGTTGCCTGACCCTGGAAGCCGCTTGAGACCTGGTGGATGAGGATCTTCGCGTTGGGCAGCGCCATCCGCTTCTCCGCGGCTCCGCCGGCGAGCAGCAGCGCCCCCATCGACATCGCGATCCCGACGCAGATCGTCGACACGTCGGGCTTGATGAACTGCATCGTGTCGTAGATCGCCAGGCCCGCGTAGACCGAGCCGCCGGGCGAGTTGATGTACAGCGAGATGTCCTTGTCGGGATCCTCGGACTCCAGGTGCAGGAGCTGCGCGACGATGAGGTTTGCGATCTGGTCATCCACGGGCGTCCCCAAGAAGACGATCCGCTCGTTCAGCAGTCGGCTGTAGATGTCGTAGGCCCGTTCGCCTCGCGACGTCTGCTCGACCACCATGGGGACAAGTGGGCTCATGGTCCTCGCTTCAGTTAGGCATCGTCACGTGAAGTCCTGCCGGGCCAGCCTAGCAATCGCCTGACGGCCGTCCTCCGGGTGCTCGATCAGGCGTCCGGAGTCCAGAGCTTCTTGTCGCCGCCGGGCGCGGGCGCATCGTCATCGGGCGTCCACAGCTTGTCCTTCGGCTTGGCCTTCCTGGCTGCCGGCTTCTTGGCGGCCGGCTTGCGCTTGGGCGCGGGCTTGGCGGCCTTCGCGGCCTTCGCGGCCTTCGCCTCCGCCTTCTTGGTGAGCTCCTGCGCCTCCTCGATCGAGACCTCCTCGGCCTCCTCGACGACGAGGTCGATCGCCTGCTCGGCCGCGATCTCCTTGGCCAGCGCGTCGACGCGGCCGGCATGGCGCAGGCGATCCAGAAGCTTCTCGCGCGACATCTGCTCACGCTCGGCGGCGCCCTCCAGCGCGTCAAGCAGCTGCTGCTCGGTCGGCTCGATCTTCTCGGCCTCGATGACGGCCGCGAGGACGGCCTCGCGCCGCAGCGCCAGCGCGGCCTCGGGCATCGCTTCCTCGACGAGCTCGCGCTCGGTCTTGCCGGAGATCTTCAGATAGGCGGCCTTGTCGATGCCCTGGTGGCCAAGCGCGTGGATCGTGCGGGTGAGCAGCTCGCTGGCGCGCGACTCGATCAACGCCTCGGGAACGTCGACCGTCGCGTCGGCGACGATCGCATCGAGCGCGCCGGCGCGGAACTCCGACACGACGCGCTCCTCGTCGAGCTCGAGCATGCGCTCGCGGATGTTGTCGCGCAGCTCCTGCAGGGTCTCGAAGCCGGCGGAATCCGAGGCGAACTCGTCGTCGAGGTCGGGCAGGTGCTTGTGCTTGACCTCCTTGACCCAGATCTCGAACTCCGCGTCCTTGCCGGCGACGTGCTTTGCGCCGTAGTCCTCGGGGAACGTCGCGGTCACCGAACGCTGCTCGCCCGCGGCCGCGCCGATCAGGCCATCTTCGAAGCCCGGGATGAGGTTGCCCGATCCCAGCTCGACGAGCTGGTCGCGGCCCTCGCCGCCCGGGAAGGGCTCGCCACCGACGGTGCCCTCGAAGTCGATCGTCAGGAAGTCGCCGTCCTTGGCCTCGCGCTTGACGGTGTGCAGGTGCGCCGCGCGCTCGCGCAGGCCCTCGACCTCCTCGTCGATCTCCTCCTCGGAGACGGCGGCCTCGCGGCGGCCGACCTTGACCCCGCGGTAGGTGCCCAGCTCGGCGGTCGGGCGGACACCGACCTCAAAGGAGAACGTCAGTGGCTTGCCCTCGTCGGGCAGGTCGCCGAGGTCGACCTGCGGATCGCCGACCGGCGCGATGCCGGAGTCGTCGACCGCCTTCATGTACCACCCCGTCAGCTCGCCGCGCACGGCCTCGTCGAGGATCGGATCGCGCCCGAGGCGCTGGATCACGATCGCGGGCGGGATCTTGCCCTGGCGAAACCCTGGGAGCTTCATCTCGCGGCCGAGCTTGCGAGCCTGGCTCTCCAGCGAGCGCTGCACCAGGTCGGCGTCGATCTCGGCCTCCACGCGCACGCGGGAATGGGGAAGTTCTGTGACGGTGGTCTTGACTGCTGTGGCCATGCTGGGACCTTATCGTCACTGGATGCGCCGACCTCGCCCGCCCCACGTCGTGCTTGGCGCCTGGATCGTCACGGGCCCGGTCGGCCACCTGTACGCCGGGGTGGTCGACTGGATATCGGTGCTCGCTCGCTGCGCACGCGCTCGCCTGCGCCGCGAGCGCCGGTGAACGTCAGTCGCTGAAGCGGTTCAGCGGCGACCCACGATGGCGAGGCAGTAGCCGCTCGTCAGCAAGCCCAGCGCCACAACCGGGTGTCTGCAACTCGCACCGAAGGTAGGGTGGGCGGCGTGCGATTGCAGCTCATGGCGATCGCGGCGCTCAGCGCCTGCTCGCTGGCCACCGCGGCCGTCGCGCAGGCGCCGGTGACGCCGCGCGGGAACTTTGGCGGCGGCGTGCTGGCGGCTCCCCCGAAGGACATCTTCGGGCCCGGCAACGCGGTCGTCGGCCTGCGCGCCCTGCCCAAGCGCAGGCTGGAGATCGAAGCCACGGTGCGCGCGAGCTGCTCGGGCGGCGACATCGCCGCGACGGCGAAGATCGCGTCCAACGGCCGCTTCAAGGCCAAGGGGACCGCGACCCAGGAGCCCCATCCCGCGCTGCGCATCCAGACCACGTACACGCTGAGCGGCCGCTTCACCGACAAGGGCTCGGCGTCCGGAACGATCTCCGCGACGATCCAACGCTCCGTCGAAGGGCGCAAGGAACGCTGCAAGACCGGCACGTTGAAGTTCGCCGTCCGGCGCCCCATGTCGGGCATCGGCAAGGCCGGAGCGCCGAAGGGCGCGCGCTTCTACGGCATCACGACGCAGCGCAGCACCGGCCCGAGGCGGCCGATCGTCATCCGGATCTCCGGCGACGGGCGCCGCCTGACGCGCGGGCTGTTCAGTGAATCGGTGAAATGCAGCGACGGCAAGCTGTCGATCGGCGTGGAGGCCCCGCGGACGGATGTGCGGATCGACTCGCGCGGGCGCGTGCGCGACCGCGAGAGGTTCACCCTCAAGGAGGGTGAGACCGTCGTCCGCGTCGATGACCGCTTCACCGCCGACATCGGCTCCAAGGGCGCCCGTGGCACGTTCTCGCTCAGCGACAGGACGACCGACCGAGCGAGCGGCCGCACGATCCAGACGTGCAAGTCCGGCACCGTACGCTGGCGCGCCGTGCGCTGAGCTCGGCGGGGCGTCCGACGGTGAGCGGTGGACCACCAAAAGTTTCTCACAGCCATCGCCAGATCAGTTACATTGCGCCAGGTCGTACAGGATTGATCCCGTGTCAACGGGACGCCTCCTGTGCGCTCTCCAAGGGGGTCGCATTGATGATGCCAGCTTGTTGTCGACGATCGCTGTCGCCATGACCGCGCTATCGATGTGGTGGACGGTCGGCTGGGCAGTTGGAGCCGTCGTGATCCTGCTTGTCGCGATTCTCCTGCTGACGATCACCGGCTTGGCGCGCAAGGTCGACGGGGTGGCGCAGGATCTGGTCACCGACCTGGACTCGATCGCACGCAAGACGGCGCCGCTGCAGAACGTCGCCGCGACCAACAACGCCGTGCAGACGATCACGCGATGCCTGCGAATCGCTCGCGGCGGCGCACCCGTGGTCGATCGGTACTCGACGTCTCCGGGGTGGCGGGAATGATCATCGGCGTCTCAACCACCGTCAGCGTGCTCGCGATCATCGGGCTCGTCGTCGGGCTGGTCGTCCTCGTGGCCGTGATCGGGTTGCTCAACGGCACGCTCGCTCCGCTGCGCGCGGTGCTCGCAGACGTCAAGGACGCGCAGACCGCGCCAATGCTCGAGCGGGGCATTCCCGGCACCGACCAGCTTGCCCAGACACGCAGGCTGGCCGACTCCGTGCCCGATCTGGCGTTGCGATATCTCGGCAAGATCTCCGCCGGCGGCATACCCGCTCCGTACTCCCCGCCTCCGGCCGCCTACTCGCCGACAGCGGCAGCGCCGCCGCCACCGCCGCCGCCACCACCACCACCCGGCGCCGCGGTCGGCGGTCGCGAGATTCCGGCACCGTCCGTCGAGCCCGCGTGGAAGAGGTACCGCACATGAGCACCGTCACCACGGTCCTCGCGCTGTCTGAGAACCAGTCAGCGTGGCAGTACACGCTCATCGCCGGTGTCGTCGTCCTGCTGGTGGTCATCCTTTTGCTCGAGATGCTGCGGCGCACGGTTCGCGCGCTGGAGCGCGATCTGTGGCAGACGTGGGTCAACGGCAAGGCGGTCGTCAAGAACACTGCGACGACCTTTCAACTGAAGAACACCCGCGTCTCCGGCGACGAGCTCGTCGAGGAGCTGCAAAACCATGCATAGGGGAAGGAGCGACCGATGAACGAGTTCCTGATCGTCGCAACGCTTGTCGAGGTGCTGCTGCTGGTCCTCGTGCTCGCCGGCTACCTGCTGGCCATCACCGGGACGTTGGCGAAGATCCAGTCGACCGCGAGGCTGATCCAGATCGGCGTGCATGCGATCGACGACCAGACACGGCCGATCGAGTCCGAGGTGCGCGGCATCAACGGCGCGCTCGGCAGGGTCGCCGACGCGCTCAAGCGGGCAACCGGCTAGCGGCTTCGCGGCCGTCTCGACGCGGCTGGCATCGGGGGGTCGGCGTCGTCAGGACGCCGTCTGCAGCCCCTCGATGATCAGCTCCGAGAAGAACCGCTCGTGCACCGCCTGCAGGTCCAGCGACGGCGCGAGCTCGGAGGTGACGGCGTCCATCGCGAGCACGACCTTCATGTAGAGCACGATCAGCGGGTCGGCCGACAGCCGGTGCCTGCGCGCCGCGGAGAGCAGGTCGACCTGAAAGCGGGCGAGCAGCTCACGGCGACGCACGGCGGCGCGTTCGAGATCGTCGACGAAGCGCTCGGTGAGGCGCAGCATGTCCGCTCGCGCCCGCTTGGCGTCCGTCCCCGCCGACGGGCGCAGCCAGCGTAGGAGCTGAACGACGGCATCGTCGCTGTCGCCGCCGAACAGCGAGCGGGCGTAGTCGCCCAGCGACTGCTGGACCTCCGGCGAGAGACGGCCGACGATGCCGAAGTCGACGTAGCCGAGCCTGTTGCCGTCCAGCAGCAGCACGTTGGCCGGGTGCAGGTCGCCGTGGAAGACGCCGGTCGCGTAGACCTGGCCGAGGAAGTTCCAGACGACGTTCGCCGCAGCCTCCTCGAGATCGTGTCCTGCGTCGAGCAGTCGCCGCCGGCAGGCGTCGCGGTCGGCACGCAGCTCGCGGATGATGTCGACGAGCGGCACGCCGTGCAGACGCTCGGCGGTGAGCACCCGGCGGGCCGAGTGGTCGAGGTGCGTCTCAGGGGCGTACTCGGTGCTCTCGTCACGGATCTTCGACCGGATCTCGATCGCGTTGGCGGCCTCGATGGTGTAGTCGAGCTCCTCCTTCGTCCAGCGCGCGAGCTCGTCGACGACCTCGCGGGTCCGCGTCGCGCCCAGCAGGCGGGTGGCGTCGACGATCGTGGCCACCCGGCGCATCAACGCGATGTCGCACATCAGCAGCGCGCCGATGCCGGGGCGCTGCACCTTCACCGCGACGCGGCGGCCGTCGTGCAGGACCGCGTCATGCACCTGCCCGATGGATGCGCTCCCGAATGGCTCGGGGTCAAAGGATGCGAACAGCTCACAGATCGGCTTACCCAGCTCCTCGTGGATCACCCGCTCCACGTCGCTGGAGGGAAACGGCGCCGCGCGGTTGAGCAGGTGAAAGAGCTCCAGGCAGTAGGACTCCGGCAGCAGGTCGAAGCGCAGCGCGAGCAGCTGGCCAAGCTTTGCCCACCCTCCGCCGAGCGTCTCCAGCGCGCGCCGCAGCCGTACCTGTCCGCTGGCGCGGCGCCGGCGCGGCGGCACGAGCTGTGCGAGCGCGCCGCGGACCACCAGCACCCGCAGCACCTCCAGGGACCGTCGCGCCGTCATCGGGCGCGTGGCCGTCGGGTGCGTGGCGGCCGTGCCTGCCGCGGGCGCGGACGCAGCGGTTGTCGGCTGGGACGGTGTCATCGGGTTTGCGGTCAGGCGTGTCGCGCGACGAGCACGAGCTTGCCGGTGACGTGACCGGACTGGCCCTCGCGGTGCGCCGCGGCCACGTCGTCGAGTGAGAACGCGCGGGCGTCCACGACGAGCTGCCCCGCTTCGACGAGCGCGGTGAGCTGCAGGCGCGCGGCGGCGCGCAGCTCGGTGCCCGGATCGGCGCCCGGGCCTCCTCCCAGCAGCTTGATGCCGGCTTCCGGTCCGCGCTGAAAGGCGGCGATCGACGCGATCCGGTCGCGATCTTCGACGAGCTCGAGCGACACATCCAGCGCCTCGTCGCTGCCCACGCAGTCGATGGCCGTGTCCACGCCCTCTGGGGCTCGCGAGCGCACGCGCTCAGCCAGACCGTTGCCGTAGGTCGTCGGCTCAGCGCCGAGCTCGCGCAGCCGCGCGTGGTTGCGCTCGCTCGCGGTACCGATCACCCGGGCTCCGCGGGTGACCGCGATCTGGATGACCATCAGACCGACGCCGCCGGCCGCACCGTGGACGAGCACCGTGTCGCCCGCGTCCACCGCAGCCGCCGTCAGTGCGTGCATCGCGGTGGCACCGGCCAGCATGAGGCCGCCGGCGGCCTCCCAGCTCATCGCGACCGGCTTGGGTACGACGGACGACGCGGGCACGACGAGCTCGTCGGCATAGCCACCGTCGACGCGATACGCGATCACCTGATCGCCCACCGTCAGCGGCCCGCAGGGTCCGACCGCGTCGTCGCCGAGCTGGGTCACCACGCCCGCCACCTCGAAGCCGAGTCGCATCGGCAGCGCCGCGCCGGAACCCATCGCACCGCTGTAGCGCTTCCAGTCGATGGGATTGATGCCAGCTGCGCGAACCTCGAGACGAACCTCTCCGGTGCCCGGCACTCCGGCATCTTCTTCGACGACCGACAGCACCTCCGGTCCACCGAGCGCGGTCGCGACGACAACGTGAGCCATCCGCCTGACGTTACCCGGGACGCCGTGATCACGGCTTGGGCATGCCTCCAGCGTGACCGCCGCACCCGACGGTCGTGTCGCCAAACTGGCGGCGCAATGCGCCAGCCAAACGCCACGATCGCGGACGGCTGGGAGGCCGGCCGGTTGCCTTCCTCACGATCGTGAGCGATCGTTGTCGCGGTGGCTGCTGTCGACCCGGATCTCGCGTTGCGTCAGGCGGCAGTCGCTCGGGCACGGGAGCTGACGCAGATCTACGACGACCTCGTGCCCCTCAGCCGCTTGCGCGAGGGGTTCTCGCTCGATGGTGACAGCGTGAGCTTCGGGTCCTTCCAGAAGGGGATTCACCGTTCGCGATTGCAGCGTGGCGCTGCGGCGCTGACCGTGACAACGTCGTTCAACGACCCCTACGCCGACGCGTTCGACGAGCAGGGTCGCCTCTTCACCTATGCCTACCGCAGCGGAGCGATCGATCAGGCTGACAACCGCGCGCTGCGGGCAGCCTTCGAGCTCCAGACGCCGCTGGTCTACTTCCGAGCGCTCGCGCCGAGCCAGTACCTCGTCGTCGCGCCGATGTTCGTGACCGCCGACGACCCCGCCGCGCGAACCGTCGTGCTCGAGCCCGGTCTGCCGGTGCAGGACATGCAGCCCGGCGGGCTCATCTCGGGACCCGACGTGCGCGCATACGCGACCCGAGAGGCGCGTCATCGCCTGCATCAGCAGCGCTTCAAGCTCGATGTGATGCGCGCGTATCGCCACCGCTGCGCGATCTGCACGCTGCGCGAGCGGGAGCTGATCCAGGCTGCCCACATCGTTGCCGACGCAGAGCCGGAAGGCATCGCTGCGGTCGTCAACGGCCTAGCGCTGTGCGCGATCCACCACCTCGCGTTCGATCGCAATCTGCTCGGGATCGATCCCGAAGGCGTCGTTCACATCGCCTCACGGCTCTTGCGCGAGATCGACGGGCCGATGCTGCGGACCGGGCTCCAGGGCTTTCACGGCACGCGGATCGCCCGGCCTCGCCGTCAGGAGGATCGACCCGACGCGGCCCGCCTGCAGACGCGGTTTGACCGCTTCGTGATCGCCGCGGCGTAGCGGGCCAGTTCGCCACGAACCGCTTCGACCAGCGCTACCGCGCCTGGCTGCGCCAGGTGTGGTAGGCGGTACCGCTGGTTTCACTTCCGGTAGCGGCGGCGCCGGCCGGGATCGCGGCGCTGCTCGGTAGCCCGCACATGCCGTTCTTCTGGGGTTTGGGAATGGGTGCCGGGCTCTCGATGGCCATAGGCCTCGCGATGTCGCCCCCGGCGCACATCGAGCACTGGAGACAAGGTGCCAAGGAGAACGGGCAACCGCCCGTGCGCTGCTACCGCTCACCAAGGCCGCCCCGGCTGGCTGCAGGCGGTGGTGGTCATCTGGGCCGACTTCGACCAGCGCCGCGTCGACGACGACCGCACGCTGTGGATCCACGGCAAGCAACCTCGCGTCCCACCTCCAAGCTCGACCACGCCGACTGGAGGCCGGCGACATCGATGCCATCGTGGAGTACCTTCGGCGGGGCAGCCCATCGACGAATAACGGCCTGCCCAACATGCGTTCTCCCAGAAGGCCCCTGTGCCAGGTCCGCCGACCGTAGCCGCCGGCCCGGACGCGGCCTCCGAGGAGCAGTTTCATGCCCCGAGAAGCAGAACCCTTCCTCACCTCCAGGGCGTAGCCGCCTGACGCACCGCGACACCTCGGCGTCGTGACTGCCCTTCGGACCAACGACGTCCTCGACCTCCTCGGCCATCAGCTCTGTCAGGACGTCGAGCCCGACGGCGACGCTCAGCGCCAGCAGCCCTTCCGTCGCTGCGTCGGCCAGCTCACACAGCGCGACCTGCACGCGTTCGGGCAGCGCATCGAACTTCCGATCGCCGATGTCGTCGGCCTGAGCCCGGATCCACCGATGATCGTGGATGAATCCCTGCTGCCGGCGCGGTCCAGGGTCGATCGGCGGCGCACCCGCAGAATGGACCCTTCGAAAGCCGCCGATCGGCGCTGGGCCGTGATCGGCGGCCGGGATTCGCCGCGAGGATCGGTGGATCCGGGCTGAGGCTCGACCCAGTCGTCATTATCGGGTCGTTGCATCGACGCGCCGCCAGCGAGCACTCGGTCCGGCCCCCTCGGGGACGATGTCGCCGTCGTCACGGAGTGCGTTGATGACAAGCCGGATTGTTGCGGGACTCACTTCGGGCAGCGAACGCTCGATCTCACGACGCCGGAACACGGCTGGGGCCTGTTCGAGGATGTGGCGGCGAACGCGGTCTTGCTTGCTGCCTTCCGGCTCACCAGCAGCGGCCACGCGCGTTTCGAAGTCCTCGTAGGCGTCGGCGATCACCCGGGCCAGGTAGGTCGTCCAGGGCCAGATGGTGTGCTTGCCCTGGTGCCAATCGCGTTGGGATTGGTAGAGCCGCTCGTAGTACGTGTTCTTGGACTGAAAGATCCGCTGCTCGATGCTGACGTAGCGGGCGACGCCATACCCCTGCGACAGCAGTTCGTAGGTCGTGAGCAGACGCGCGAGCCGACCGTTTCCGTCAGCCACCGGATGGATCGCGAGGACGTCCACGATGAGCGCGCCGATGAGCACAAGCGGATGAGCTTCCTCGTCCGCCTTCAGCCGCTCATACCGAGCCAGCAACTCGGTAAGCAGAAACTCCGTCTCGTTCGGCGGCGGGGGCACAAAGACGATCTCCCGTTCACCGCTCTCGTAGGACACGATGAGGTTCTCGTCGGTCTTCAAGTACCCGCCTCTGCCGCCGGAGTGGGCGAATATCTGGCGATGAAGATGAAGGACGAACGGCACGCTGAGCGCCTCGAACTCCTCGACGCGCATCAAGCCATCGACCGCGTCGCGATAGCCGGCGAACTCCTGCTCGCTGCGATTGCGAAAGCGGGGAGCGCCTTCGACGATCTTCTCCGCTCGTTGGCCATCCACGACCACACCTTCAATCGCGTTCGACGCCGTGATCGACGCGATGCGCGCATGCTCCGCAAGTCGCTTCAACAGCTCCGGGCGCTGGTCCATGAACAGTTGCTCCTGGCCGCGACCGATGTCGGCCTGCGCGAGGATCGCTCCGAGCTCGCGGGGTTGGCCATCGAAGGTGCGGTCGATGTCTACGAAGCTACGCATCGTGCTATTGACACACATTATCGTGCTAATTGCGCCGCCATTATCACGATCTTGGTCCGGATTAGCACGATGCGCCCCGCGAGGCGACGCGCTTCGCCAGTCGTGGTGCGCGCGGCTGAGCCGTCGTCCGCCCCGCTTGGGGGCCTGCCGCTTCCCATGCATCGTGCGCAGCGTTTTCGCAGCGTGTGATAGCGGCGCTCCGCCACGGCACGTACATCGGGCCGCGTTGCGCGCATCCGCTACCTCGAGCCCGAGGACATCGAGGCGCTGCTGCGCGCGCGAGCGCTCGAGCGCGGCCTCGCGCTGGACCAGCTCGCCGAGCTGGTCCTGAACCATCACGATCGACGACGGCGCAACGCGGGCGAAGCAGACTGGATCATCCGCGCTTCCGGCATCACGATCGTCTAGGACTGGCCGGACGGCGACGACTCCACCACCGCCCTCGTCATCAGCGCATGGCGGGAGTAGCCTGAGAAGCCGATGGCATCCGAGAGCTACTACACGACCGAGGGTGACATCGCGTACATCCGCGTCCGGTCCCCGCACGGACCGGTGCGGTCGGAGGAGCAGCCGTGGGGCTTGCGCGACTACGACGAGCAGACGGGCGACCTGGTCGGGCTTGAGGTCTGGTCGGCGTCGAAGGTGCTTCCCGAGGAGCTCGTCGCCGCGCTCCCGCGCCTGGATGGTCGCGGCACGAGCATCGAGCGCCAGCCGGCGTAACGGCACAGCGATGCTGCCGCCTCTGATTGACGTCAAGGAGGTCGAGGTCATCGGGGACCACCGCCTGCGCCTGACCTTCGAGGACGGCACCGTCGGCGACGTCACTTTCGGCGAGCACGAATGGCGCGGCGTCTTCGAACCGCTCGCCGACCCCGAAGTGTTCGCCCGGGTCCGCGTCGAGATGGGGACGATCACGTGGCCGAACGGCCTCGACATGGCACCGGAGCCGCTGTACGAGGAGGCGCGCAGCAACCCGGCCGCGGCGTCGCCAGTCGAACCCTGAAGCCCGTCGGCCCCGCGCCACTCAGCGCCGAGGCGGCACGTTCTGCGTCGAGATCCACTCGGTGATGAGCTGCGGATCGAACAGCGTGCGCCGGAGCCACCTTCAGGAACGGAATGCGGCGGCTGCGAGCGAGCTCGTAGACGTCGAGCGCGGGACGCGAAGGATCTCGGACACCTCGGCGGCGGTCAGCAGCCGGGTACCGAGCGAGGGTGTGGCGGTAGTCATGCGGACATGCTCCTGATGCGAGGGTTCAGTGGCCAATGCCGATGTCGGCGCCGGTGTCGCGACCAAGCTCGAGCTCAGGCCGCGGCGGGCGTTCACGGGCGGGGTCGATCTGTCGCGGGCCCAGCGCCGCGAGCGGGTCAATCGCGCGGCGAAGGTGCAGCTCCACGCCGTCGAGCGCAAGCCGCTGCGCTCGGCTCGTCGCGAGCATCCGCACGGCTGCGCGGGCCGCACCCTGGTCGCCATGCAGCGGCGAGGCGGACGGTTGAGCGTGTCCGGCGTCGCGCTGACGTAGAAGTGCACGTCCTCGCGGTGGCGCGGCGACAGCGCGGTGTATCCCCGCCCCGCCAAAGCAGGGCTTTCGTGAGGGTGAGCGAGGGGACTCGAACCCCCGACCGCCTGGACCACAACTCGAACCATGCGGTGTCACCGGATTCGTAAAGAGCCGCACGCCCGGTCACCGCGGGGCTGGAAGGTGCACCACCGCGAGCGCCGCATCGTCGATGCGCGCTTGGTCGGCGTCGCACGTCACGAGCGCGTGGCCCCGCGCGCTCGCCGTCGCGGCGATCCAGAGGTCGTTGTCGGCGACGTTCCAGCCGTTCTGCCTGCTCAGCACCTTGAGACGGGCCCATTCGTCGACGATCGTGAGGTCGAGCGGGATCTGAAGGAAGCCGGCGAGCCGGCGCTCCTCGCGTTCGACCCGGGCGGCACCCCAGCCGGCGTTCAGGTACCCGTAGCGGGCCTCGGCCAAGGTGATGACGCTGATCGCAAGGATCGCGGCGTCGATCCGGTCGAGCGTTTGCTTCGGCCAATGCGAGAAGCGACCAGGCTGCGCCGAGCGCTTTGCGCTCGCCCCGACGAAGCTCGTATCGCACAGAAGCCGCTCTGGCGGCGACGCTGAGACACTCACTTGCTCAGGAGTGCGGCGAGGTAGGCGTCGTCGGTCTCGTCATCCCACTGGGGGTCCGAGAGGGCGTCGAGCCCCTGCGGCGCGTCGATCCCCTGACGGGCGAGCAGTTCGTCCTCATCGACGGGCGCGGAGGTGAAGAGCGAGGACTGCTCGACGTCCACGGGCTCGATGCGCTCGATCGCCATCGAGCCGCGGAGTGGACTCGTCAGCTTGCCGCTCCCCTCGACCCAGACGATGCGGTCAAGCAGGCACTTGACGTGCTCTTCGAGGGCTTCGGGGTACTTGCACGACCACTCGACGCCGCTCGCGGTCCGAATCCCGAGACGGTCCGGTTCGAGGTCCAGGAGGTGAAGCCTGCCCGAGACGGACCGGACTTCCTCGTCCGCGACGGCATTTCGCGCCAGGGCGACACGATCGAGCAGACCAAGATCGACGACGATCGGCGCTGCGGCCGCGGCTCCTATCTCGATCGCCACCGAGCCATCCGCCCCGACCGAGCGGCACGCCTTGCTGAGCGCATCGAGGACGGGCTCGGGCACCGACAGTTCGGCCGCAAGATCGTCGGTGAGCGCGCGGAGCGTGGCGAGCGACAGCGGCACGTCATCCATCGGGAGCTGATCATCGTCGGCGCTGACCAGCTCGGGCTCGATGGTCGCGACGCCGCTTCCGGTGTGAAATGCGACGAGCCGGAACGCCGTTACGGCTTCTGCACGTCGATCGGGATGGCCGGACTTCCGGGTGGGCTCGCCGCGGCCGGCCCGGTCGTAGTCACGGAGCGCGGCGAGGAAGTTGTCGATGAACGACTCGAAGTCGGACAGGCTGACGCCGCGCTCGGCGCGAGCGCCCTTGATCGTGAGCGTGATCTGCTTGTCGTTGACCTCGGTCATCTCCTTGATCCGGTGTTCGCGTTGTCGATCGCGTCTCCTATCGTCGCACCGCCGCCGAACGCTCGCTCGACGAGCTCGCGCTCGTGGGCGATCGGCGGGTAGTCGGCGTAGATCGGCGTCGTCCTGTAGTCGCGGTGGCCCATCCATTCCTGAAGGGTCCTCATCGGTACGCCAGCCGCGGCCATCCGCGTGCCGAACGTGTGGCGGAGGTCGTGGAAGCGAACGTCGCGGATGCCGGCGGCCTTCGCAATCGCCTTGTAGCGCTTCAGCAGCCGCGAGCGCTCAAGCGGCGTGCCGAGCTGCGGGTGGCCCAAAACGAGATCGTCGTCGGCGCCGTACGTCGTGCTCTGATGGTGGGCGTCAAGCTCAATGGCGACTCGATCCGCAAGCGGGACGGACCGTGACGAGCGATGCGACTTGGGCGTCCCAAACTCGCCGCGGACGAAGCTGCGGCGCACGCGCAGACGGCCAGCGAGCCAGTCGACGTCGCGCCAGCGCAGCGCCAGCAGCTCGCCCTGGCGCAGCCCGGTCATCGCCGCGGTGAGCCACATCAGACGATCGACGCGACCGAGGTCCGTACCGGGCGCGCCGCGTAGCAGCGCCTCGAGCTCGGCCTGGTCGAGGAGGCGGATGTCGGCATCGGTCGCGCCCATCCGCGGCTTGTCGACGAGCTTGCACGGGTTCGCCGACGTCCAGCCTCGCCGCTGACCGAACTCGAAGATGGAGTCCAGCAGCCCGAGGTAGTTGAGGATGCTCTTCGGCACCCGCCCTTTCCGGCGCCCCGGAAATGTCCTCGCGGGAAACGGCCTCTCACCCATACAGAGGCCTGAGCCCGAGATCTGGCCCCCTCGAATGCACGCGCCCCGACACCCCGCCCCGCCCGCTTACGACCACCACGCCTGCCGCGACGTCGCCCGTCTACCGCCTCCCTTCTAATCGCTCCGCTCCCCGGACGTCCCGCTACTCACGGCCGGCGGGCCAGAAGCCATCGGCAATCTCCGTAGCCGCGGCGGCGTGGCCGGCGCTCATTGCGGCATGCCGCGTCGCGAAGGCCGCTCGCTAACCCGGCTCGCAGCGCATCCGCGGCGCCCAGCCGATCAGAGGTAGTTGCTGGCGATGTCGCTGTGGTATAGCGCCTCGGCGTCGCTCGCGTCGCGGATTGCCTCGCGGACCGCGGCAACGTTGAGGTCGAGGACGCGCGCCGTGCCGCCCGTGATCTCGGCGACGGATTCGATCCTGTGGAACTCGGCTCCGTATTGCTCGGCGTAGTCGGCCAGGCCGCGGAGCTTCGAGAGCGAGTCGCCGAGGTGGAAGCCGTGTGGGTCCACGATTGACACCCGCACGTCGTGCTCGTCGCCGTGGACGAAGATGAAGTCGGGGCACATGCGCCGCCAGTTGCCCTTGCCGTCCTTGTAGGCGATCGCCAGCGAGTCGTCCGACGCGCGGCCGGGGTTGCGGTACCACGCCAGGGAGTCGGGGCGCGCCATCTCGGCTTCGAGCACGCGCTCCTCCCAGGTGTTGAGCGCGCCGATCGGGAACTCGCCGTCTTCGGCCGACATGAGGTGCCGTGGCTTTGTCGGCAGCAGCTTGCCGTCGCCGTCCTCGGTCTCCTCGGCGCGGACGCGCGGGCGCAGGACGTCGATGCGCTGCGGGTCGCGGGACATCGCGATGATCTCGTCGTAGACGGCGCGTCGCTCGTCGGCGAGGCCCTTGATGGCGACGCGGTAGTCGCCGATCCACTTCTTTGCCAGCGCTTCGGCAGCGCGGTCGAGCTCGCCTTGGACATCGTCGACCTTCGCGAGTGCGGCGACCTTGACGTGCGCGTCGAATAGGCCGTCGTCGTCGTCGCTCGCTACGGCGATGTGATCGGCGTAACTACGCGCCAGGTCGGGTGAGAGCACGCGACCGGCCGCCTTGAAGTCCGCCTCGACCGAGCGGTCGTCGGCGAGCTCGGTGAACTGCTCGGAGGTCGGCGTGGTGTCGGAGCCGACGGTCGCAACGAGCGTCTCGCCTTCTACCCCGAGGATCCCGTAGGCCGCGGCCTCGATCTTGTCCTGGTAGCGAGCGCTGAGGCCGTCGAGCACGCCGAACAGCTCGGCGTAGGCGTCCTTGCGCGCGTTGGGCCGCAACGCGTCGCGCGAGAGGGCTTGCGCGAGCGCGCTGAGCCGCTTGACGGGCTTGGCCGCCTTGCGCGGCAGCGTCTGCGACGGGAGCCGGTCGAACGCCTCCCAGACGGACGTCGGGATCGCCTCGTTGACCTGCATGTCGACCGGCGCGACGAGGACGCGACGCCCGCCGCCGCCCCCGGTCCCGCCGGTGCCGTCGTCCGCGTCGGCCTTCTTGCCGAGCAGAACTTCCGCGACCGCCGTGGCGGTCTTACGGTTGAAATGCGGCAGCACGCACTCCACCGAGTTCAGCCGGTCATCTCCTGGAATGCGGCGAGCGAGCGGTGCGCGGACCATCCGCCCGAGCAGCTGCGTGATGTGTGTCTGATCGGTCGCCGGGCGGAACGAGACGAGCACCTCCGCGCGAGGGCAGTCCCATCCGGTCGAGATCGCGTCCTTGGCGAGTAGCACTCGGATGTGCGGACGGTCCTGGACGGTCTCCGGGCTCACGTGAGGGATCACCTCGCCGCCGAGCTCCAGCGCACTGTGCTCGCCGAACACGTGCGCGATCGCGTCGTAGGGCAGGTCAGGCCACGCTTCGCGAATCGTGGCCACGGCCGCGAGCAGCAGCTCGTCCGATGGCGTGTTAGGCACCTGAACGACCAGTAGCGGTGCGACCGGGTCAGCCGGCGGATCCTGTGCTTCGGCGTACGCGCGCCATAGCGCCGTCGATTCGACGACCTTCTTGGTGCCGCGCTTGAGCAGCACCGTGTCGAACTGCCCGGTCTCGGACGGAAAGTCCAGGCGGATGTCGTCCTTGAGCAGGCCCGACTCCTGCACCCGGGTCGGGTCGACGACAACCGGCGCGTAGCGTGTGCGGCCCTCGGCCTGCGCCATCGCGTCGTCGAAGCGCTGGACCGTGGCCGAGATGCCCCACACGACGGAGACCGCCGGCATCCCGTTGGCGCCGTTGATCAGGCGCTTGACGGTCGTCTGCTTCTCGGCACGGTCCTGCGTCGTCTTCGTCTTCATGCCACGGTGGGCCTCGTCGAGGATGACGTAGAGCGTGAGTTGCTCGTCCTCGATCGTGTTGCGGAGCGTGTCCCAGAACGAGAACTGCCGCAGATCCGGCGAGACGGTGTGATCCAACAGCGGGATCTGGGTCCCTGGCGTATCGAACAACTGATCGCTGGGCTCGGGCGCGCCCTTCACGAGCAGCGAGTTCTTCGACAGCTTCTGCGCGTTGAGGAAGTACACGCGGCCCGGCTCGAGCTTCTCCTGGTTGAACGTGTTCTCGATCACCACGAGGCGCGAACCCGCGATCCGGTCGCTCGCGTCGATGAGTTTGAACCGGGTCTGCTCGTTCAGCGACGGGTCGTCGGTGAACCACAGCACAATCGCACTGGGGTCTGCCTCGAAGTCGTAGTCGGCGTCGCCGTCGAACAGCGCCTCGATGACGGCCGCCGCCATCACCGTCTTGCCCGCACCGGTCGTCGCCGTCAGCGAGAACGCGACCGGGCGCTGCTTGCGATGCCAGTCGTCGCGCGCGTCGGCGAGGTTTCGCAGCACGTCGCCGACGGCATCGACTTGGTAGTCCTTGAGCGCGAACCGCACCACGTCACTCCCGGCCGGTGTTGATCGTGAAGTTCGTCAGATAGGACGAGTACAGGCGCACCGTCTCGATGCCGGCCGGCAGCTCGGCGCACACCATCTGAAACGCGCGGTCGTCGTCGGTGACGACGAACGCCATCCGCACGCCGCTGGCATCGGGCAGTGCTGCGAGAAATGCGCCCGAGTAGTCCGGGTCGAAAAGGACCCCGTAGGCGTCGGCAACCGCGAAGTCGTCCGCCGCCGCCTCGATACGGTGTCCTTGCCCGCCGGCCTTCAGCCAGAGCAGCGGAGCGATCGCCTCGAACGAGCGATGGTGCGCGACGGCGCGGGGGGCCTCGTAGCTCATCTTGAAGAACTCGACGTTTTCTTCGAACCCGTCGGCCATCGGGAACTCGTCGACGAACTTGTAATCGCCGTCGATCGGGTCACCGTCCGGTGTGCGGCCGACCACGGCGGCGGTGATACGCGGCTGCGTGATGTGCTCGCAGATTCCGAGCGTTTCCCATTCGCGATCGCCCGGACGCAGCCCGCGGTCGCGGAGACCTTTCTGCTCATCGGACGACACCTCGTTGTTCGTCACCGAGACGGACCGGCGCCTACCCTCGTCCTGCCTGTTCAGGCGCATCACCGCATGTGCCGTCGTAGCTGAGCCCGCGAAGAAGTCGACGACGAGGGCATCCGGCTTGTCTTGGACGAACGGTCGCAGCGCATCTTCGACGGCGTACAAGCTCTTGGGAAAGGGGAACCTTCGCCCCGGCAACAGCGCGTTCAACAGCTTTGTGCCGTAGTCACCAGCGCTGTGGCTCGTCTCCTGCCAGACCGTCCTGAGTCTTGTCGGCTTTCCCCGTGGGGCGACGACGACCTTCGAGCCGTCCGGTCTCGTATCCGCGACGGAGAACTCCCCCGCCGTCACCTTCTTGATACTTGGGGCGGTGAGATAAGAGATGACGAACGGTTGGAAGGAGCCCTCGCGCGTCGCACGAGCCGGCGTCGCACGAACGAATCCGGACCCGGCGGCCTTCATGAGACTTGGGCCGGTAAGTCCCCACTCCATCTCGACTCCATCGTCCCTGATCGGCCACACAGCAACGAGACCATCAGGAGCGTTGATCGACTCGATTGCTACGTGAGGTTCGATCGGCTCGCCGACTCCGACAACCTTCGGTGTCCCCGGATCAACGAAGACGGGGTAGAACTGACGGGGCCGAGTGCCACGGAACGAGCCGCTGTCCGACCGCCGAAGGTACGGCCATCTGACCGGCTTCCCGACGGTGCCGAGATCCCTGATCTCTGGGACCTGCGCATTACCGATCATGGCGAAGTAGATGAACTCATCGACCCGAGCGAACGATCTCGGTCGAGACGCGCCCTTGGGATTCACGGTTGCGCTGACCATCTGGATGGATGCCTCAGGCAGTGTCTGCTCCAGCAGCATCCCTAGCCGTAGGTATTCCTTCTCGTCGATCGTCACGATCAGGACGGAGTCCGCCGGATTCAGGAGCCTCTCCGCCAGCTTCAGCCGGCGCTCCATGAACGCCAGCCACTTGGAGTGGCGGTATGCGTCGTCGGCGTCGACGTAGTCGTTGTTGTACTTCCAGTCCTTGGCGCCGGTGTTGTATGGCGGGTCGATGTAGATCGCGTCGACCTTGCCCTCGTGGGTGTAGAGCAGCGCTTGGAGAGCGTGGAAGTTCTCGGCGTTGAGGACCGTGTGGAACGGCTTGTTGCGGCCGCGCTCGACCTTCCCCATCGAGACGAGGCCCGGGTAGATCGGATCCCGGAACTCGGCGACGACGACGAGATCCTCGACGGCGCGTTCAACTGACTCGGCTGCGTGCTCTGGGGGCACGAGCCTCGCGACACGCTCGCCGCCCCTGCGCGTGGTGCTGACGACCTTCCAGAGGCGCTCGTCGAGCCCCTTGGACGACTCGCCACGTACAGCGAGGAAGCGGACCTTGTCGCCCTTGCGAATCGGGCGGCCGTAGAGCTCGACCGTCTCCGGGGTGTGGCGCTCGAAGTTCAGCCCGAACTGGCGGCGCTGACTCAGAGCCTCAACCTCGCGCGCCAGGTCGACGGCCAGCTGAGAGTCCTTCTTTTCGACCTGGCGCAGGAGGCTGCTCAGCCGGGACATGCAGGTCCTCCCGCTGCAACCCACGGCTCGGGTAGTGCCCGGACCGTTCCGCCGCGAGAGCGCGAGCCTGTTGCTCCGGTCGTCGGCACGGTCCCGATCCTATGAGTGCCCGCGGATGGCAGCGCTCAACGGCACCCCTCCGCCGCACAAGTTGATGCCTCATGGATGCCTCAGGGGTACGCCGCGAGGCGCTGTGTCCGCCTCCACCAACGCAGAAACCCCACCGTAGCGGGGCCTCCGTCAAGGGTGAGCGAGGGGACTCGAACCCCCGACCGCCTGGACCACAACCAGGAGCTCTACCAGCTGAGCTACGCCCACCGCGAGGCCTGTGAATCTAGCAGCGCGGGCGCGCCCACCAGCGCCCAGACGGCTCGTTCGCTAGACATTAGGACCATGAGCTTTGAAATCGGCGATGCCGTTACCCCCTTCACGCTGCCGGACACCAACGGCATCGAGCACTCGGTGCCGATCGACGACGCACCAGACGCGACGGTCCTCGTCCTGATGTGCAACCACTGTCCCTTCGTGCAGTCGTGGAACCCGCGCATCGCCAAGGTCGCCGAGGACTACGTCCCGCGCGGCGTCAGATTCTTGGCGATCAACTCCAACGATGCCGACCGCTTCCCCGGCGATTCCTTCGACCGCATGGCGCAGTTCGCCCGCGACTCGGAATGGCCGATGCCCTACCTGCACGACGAGAGCCAGGCCGTCGCCCGCGCGCTGGACGCCCAGGTCACGCCGCACCTCTTCATCCTCGACAAGGACCACACGCTCGTCTGGACGGGCGCGCCGGACGGCGATCCCGGCAACGAGGACGAGGATCAGACCGCCGAATGGCTGCGCGAAGCGCTCGAGTCGATCACCGCCGGCTGCAAGCCCGCCGTCGAGCAGCGCCCGCTGCGCGGCTGCTCGGTCAAGTGGAAGCAGTGACCTGAGCCACTCCCACTCCGAGCGGGAGGCTATGGCCCGCCGGTGAATCCTCGCCGCACCACACTCGCCCCGAGGGCGAAGGTCAGCCGCCGCCCGCGCGGCTAGCGTTGCCAGGCAGTGCGCCTCTCCCCCGCCGACAAGGACAAGCTGCTGCTCTCGATGGCGGGCCTGATCGCGCGCGAGCGCCGCGCGCGCGGGGTCAAGCTCAACCATCCCGAGACCGTCGCGCTGCTGTCCTGCTGGGTCATCGAGGGCGCGCGCGACGGCCACTCGGTCGCAGAGCTCATGGAGGACGGCCGCCACGTCCTCGGCCGCGACGACGTCATGGAGGGCATCCCCGAGATGGTCAGCGAGGTCCAGGTCGAGGCGACGTTCCCCGACGGGCGCAAGCTCGTCACCTTGCACGAGCCGGTCACATGATCCCCGGCGAACTGCGCACGGTGCCGGGCACGATCGAGCTCAACGCGAACCGCGAGACGATCGAGCTGACGGTCCTGAACACCGGCGACCGTCCGATCCAGGTCGGCTCGCACTTCCACTTCGCCGACGTCAACGCGGCGCTGCGATTCGACCGCGATGCGGCCACGCACTTCAGGCTCGACGTCCCCGCCGGCACGTCGCTGCGCTTCGAGCCCGGCGCCTCGCGCAGCGTCACGCTCGTCGCGCTCGCGGGCTCAAGCCACGTTCCCGGCCTGCAGGTCAAGTCATGACGAGCATCGACCGCGACCGCTACGGCGCGCTCTACGGCCCAACCGTCGGCGACCGCCTGCGCCTCGCCGACACCGACCTCTGGCTGGAGGTCGAGGAGGACCGCTGCATCGGCGGCGACGAGGCGGTCTTCGGCGGCGGCAAGACGATCCGCGAATCGATGCTCCAGGGCAGCCGAACGTCCGCCCAGGGCGCGCCCGACACGGTCATCACGAACGTCGTCGTGCTCGACCACTGGGGCGTCATCCGCTGCGACGTCGGCATCCGCGCGGGGCGCATCGTCGCGCTCGGCAAGGCCGGCAACCCCGATATCGCCGACGGCGTTCATCCGGATCTCGAGATCGGCCCGACGACGGACATCATCGCCGGCGAGGGTCGCATCCTCACCGCCGGCGGGATCGACTGCCATGTGCACTTCATCTGCCCGCAGCTCGTCGACACGGCCGTCGCGTCGGGCATCACGACGATGATCGGCGGCGGCACCGGCCCGTCCGAAGGCACACGCGCGACGACCTGCACGCCAAGCCCGCGCGCCCTCGGCGAGATGTTGCTCGCGCTCGACGCGACGCCCGTCAACGTCCTGCTGCTGGGCAAGGGCAACACGATCTGCACCGACGGCCTGATCGAGCAGCTGCGCGCCGGCGCCGGCGGCTTGAAGCTCCACGAGGACTGGGGCACCACGCCGGCCGCGATCGACTGCTGCCTGCGCATCGCCGACGAGACCGGCGTCCAGGTCGCAATCCACACCGACACGCTCAACGAGGCCGGCTACCTGGAGTCGACGCTCGCCGCGATCGGCGGGCGCACGATCCACGCCTACCACACCGAGGGCGCCGGCGGCGGCCACGCGCCGGACATCATCGAGCTCGCCGCGCACCCCAACGTCCTGCCGTCCTCGACGAACCCGACGCGCCCGCACACGATCAACACGATCGACGAGCACCTCGACATGCTCATCGTCTGCCACCACCTCAACCCGCGCATCCCCGAGGACCTCGCGTTCGCCGAATCGCGGATCCGGGCGAGCACAATCGCCGCCGAGGACGTGTTGCACGACCTCGGCGCGATCTCGATGATCGGCTCCGACGCCCAGGCGATGGGCCGCGTCGGCGAGACGATCATCCGCACCTGGCAGACAGCGCACGCGATGAAGCATCGCCTGGGCGACACCGCAGGTCGCGCAGACAACGCGCGCCTTCGCCGTTACGTCGCGAAGTACACGATCTGCCCCGCCGTCGCGCACGGCATCGACGCGCACGTCGGCTCCGTCGAGGTCGGCAAGCTCGCCGATCTCGTCCTGTGGGACCCGGCGTTCTTCGGCGTGCGCCCGCGGCTGGTCGTCAAGGCCGGCGCCATCGCGTGGGCGCCGATCGGCGATCCGAATGCGTCGATCCCCACCCCCCAGCCGGTGCTCGGCGCGCCGATGTTCGCGGGTACCGGCCGCCTAGCCGCCCGCCGGTCGATGACGTTCGTCTCGCCGCTCGCCGCGAGCTCCGGCGAGCTGACCTCGCTGGGCCTGGAGTCCGAGCTCGTCGCCATCGGCGACACGCGCCACCTCGGCAAGGCGGACATGCCCGAGAACGGCGCGTGCCCGGACATCGTCGTGCAGCCCGACACCTTCAAGGTCACGGTCGACGGCATCCAGATCGAGCCGCGACCCGTCGCCGAGCTTCCGCTCGCCCAGCGCTACGAGCTCTTCTGACATGAGCACGGCCGCGGTCGCAAGCCTGCTGCTGGCCGACTCGCGCTTTCCGGCGGGCAGCTACGCGCATTCGCTGGGGCTCGAGCAGGCGGTCGCCGAGGGCCTGGACGTCGACGGCGTCCCGGCGTTCCTCGGGGCGCGGCTGCGACTCATCGCGACGGCGGATGCCACGATCAGCGTCGCCGCACGGCGCGCCGCGCGCGATGGATCGGAGGACGAGCTCGCCGCCCTGGACGACGAGCACGCCGCTCGCTGCCCGAGCCCGGTCCTGCGAGACATCTCCCGGCGCCTGGGGTCACAGCTGCTGCGCAGCGCGGCCACCGCCTGGCCGGCAGCACCGTCGATCGATCGCTACCGCGCGGCGTCGACGTCCACGCCGCGCCCGGTCGCGCTCGGCGTCGTCGGCGCGGCGGCCGGATGCAGCGACGTGGACGTCGCGACCGTCGCCATCTACGACGACGCCGCAACCGTCGCCAGCGCGGCGCTGAAGCTGCTCGGCATGGACCCGGCGCTCACGGCGCGCTGGCTCGCCGACCTCGTCCCCGAGATCGCCGAAGCCGCCCGCGAGGTCGCCGCCGACCCGCGCCCGGTCGCCGAGCAGCCGCCGCCGGCGGCGATCGGCGTCGAGCTGGCCGCCGGTCGCCACGCCGTTGCTGAGGAGCGCCTCTTTGTCAGCTGAGCGAGCGCTGCGAATCGGGATCGGCGGGCCGGTCGGATCGGGCAAGAGCAGCCTGATCGCCGCGTTGTGCCGCGAGCTGGCGGCCGAGGTCGCGCTCGGCGTCGTGACGAACGACATCTACACGACCGAGGATGCCGAGTTCCTGCGCTCCGAGGGCGTGCTCGCATCGCGGCGGATCGCGGCGGTGCGGACGGGCTGCTGCCCGCACACCGCGATCCGCGACGACATCACGATCAACCTCGAGGCCGTGGAGGAGCTCGAGCGCGATCAGGGTCCGCTCGAGCTCGTGCTCGTCGAGAGCGGGGGCGACAACCTGACCGCGATCTTCAGCCCGGCGCTCGCCGACGTGCAGATCTTCGTCATCGACGTCGCGGGCGGCGACGACATCCCGCGCAAGGGCGGGCCTGGGGTCGCCCGCGCGGACCTGCTGGTCATCAACAAGACCGACCTCGCGCCGTACGTCGGCTCCGACGTGCAACGGATGATCGCCGACGCGACCGAGCGCCGAGGCTCGCTGCCGGTGCATGCGCTGTCGCTGACGTCCGCTCCCTACGCCCAACCCGTCGCCGCCTGGATCCGCACGCAGCTCGGCGCCTTCGTCCGGGCCGGCGGCCATCTGCATTCCAGCGCGACCGGAGCCCCCGTCCCCCATCACAGCCATCCTCACGCCCACGCGCACGGCTGAGAAATCCGCGACCGCTGTCGCGGCGCTGGAGGTCCGCCGCACCTCGGCCGGTCACGAGATCGTCGAGCTGCGGCGCGGCGAACGCCTCGCGCCTCGGATCCTCTCCCGCGGCGGCGTCGTGCGAGCCGCGCTCGTGCCGACGCAGGCCGGCCCGCTGGCCGGTGATCGCGACGTCGCGCGGATCGTCGTCGGCGCCGGTGCGACGCTCGTCATCGAACCGGTCGCCGCCACGCTCGCGCTGCCCGGCGCGCCGCGCACCGTGCTGCGCCTGGACGCGACGGTGCTCGCCGGCGGGCGGCTCGTGCTCGACGAGGGGCCGCTGATCGTCGCCGCGGGCGCCGACGTGCGGCGTCACTGCACGATCGAGCTCGAGGCGGGCGCCGTGGCGGCGCTGCGCGAGACCGTGATCCTCGGCCGTGACGGCGAGGTGCCGGGCACGCTGAACAGCACCCTGCGCGTGACGCTCGCGGGACGAGCGCTGCTGCACGATGGGATGCGCTTCGGCGCGGCGACCGCCCAAGCGGATGCGCACGTCGCGCTGGCCCCGGAACATCGTGTCGTGGTGGCGGTAACGATGCTCGGTCAGCGGCCCGCGCGCGACGGCGACGTGCTCGAGCTACAGGGACCGGGTGGGATGCTGCGCGTCAGCGGGTCGTCACTCGCCGCGGTTGAGGCGGCGGTCGACGAGCGCTGGCAGACGTGGTCGGCGTCGTGTCAGCTGCCCGGCTCGGTGAGCCCGAACGTGTAGGACCCATCGCTGCTCGACACGATGCGCAGGCGATAGATCCCGGTGAGGTCGCCGCCTGCGTCTGGGCGCCGGCGCCGGCGCCGGCGCAGCGCACATCGTGGTCGGGCGGGATGTCGCGGCGAGTCCCAGAGAGCGCATCTGACCGCGAGGCGACCGAACGAGTCATGCCCGGGGGAACATTCGTCCGAGGATTCGAGAACAGGTTCTGAGTTGCGAGGAACCTGGCGATCCCACGGTCGACTGCCTGTGCGCCCGAGCTGCGTGTGTCGCGGGTTCATCGGTCCCTGCACTCCACCGGATGGTGCTCCAATGACACCTCATCGACTGACTGTGCCTCTTCTCGGGCTCATGGCAGTGCTCGTCATCGCCTCCACCGCAACCGCGGTGACCAAGCGCGGGACCTCCAAGGCCAACGTGATCACCGGAACGTCGAAGTCCGACGTGCTATCGGGCCGCGGTGGAAGGGACCGCCTGCGTGGGCTTGGCGGCAACGACCGCCTGTTCGGCGGATCGGGCAAGGACCGCCTGTCGGGCGGCAGGGGCCGCGACCGCCTCTCCGGAGGCAGCGGCGGTGACCGCCTGTACGGCGGCTCGGGTCGAGATCGCCTGCTCGGAGGCGCGGGCAACGACCGTCTGTCGGGCAACTCGGGCAACGACATCGCCGACGGTGGCAAGGGAGCTGACCGGCTCATCGGCGGCAGCGGTAAGGACGAGCTGTTCGGCGGCGCGCAGAACGACAGCATCAGCGGCGGTTCCGGAAGCGACACGCTTGAGGGCGGGACCGGCGACGACACGCTTTCCGGCGCCGCCGGCGACGACATCATGCGCGGCGGGCGCGGGGCCGACAAGATCACGGGTGGCCCCGGCAACGACATCGCGCGAGGCGGCTTCGGCAGCGACAGGATCGACGGCGGCGATGGTGACGACGGGCTCATGGGCAGCTCGGCGAACGACACGATCAACGGCGGGGCGGGCAACGACACCATCAACGGCGGCACCGGAGACGATCGCGTCGATGGCGGCGACGGCGACGACCGTCTGGACGGCGGCGACGGCAACGACGTCTTGCTGGGCGGCAACGGCAACGACTTCATCGTCGAGTCGCGCTTCGGCAACGACCAGCTCGTCGACGGCGGCCCGGGCGACGACTACATCCACACCAACCGCGGGCGCGACAAGATCATCCTCGGCGGCGAGGGCGACGACGTCATTCAGGGAGGCTCGGCGCCCGACGGGACCTTGAACTCCGACGGATCGCCCGCGGCCGACGCCGTCATCGACGGCGGCCCCGGAAACGACATCCTGCTCGGGGGCGGTTCTCAGGACCGCCTGCGCGGCGGCGAGGGCAACGACATCCTCTTCGGCGGCGCGAGCCACAACACGATCGACCTCTACGACTGCGGCCCCGGCCAGGACGTCGTCTTCATCGACCCGGCTGAGTTGCTCGCGCTCGCGACGCTGATACAGGTCGTGACGGGTTCAGGCGGCTGTGAGCGCGCGATCCTGGCGGATCCGTCGGTTGACGACCCCCGCTTCGACGGCCTCAACGGCGCACCGCACGCCGGCAAGCAGACCGGCGGTGCCGACGGCGCCAAGGTGCTCGAGCAGATCGCCGTGCAATCGGAGATCGAGAACATCAACGGGACGGCGGGCAACGACACGATCAACGGAACCCCGCTCGCCGACTCGGTCAACGGCCAGGACGGCGACGACGTCGTGCGAGGGGGCGACGGTGACGACGAGATCCGCGGCGACGACGGCAACGATCAGCTCTTCGGCGACAACGGCGACGATGCGTTGTTCGGCGAGTCGGGCGACGACCTGATCGACGGCGGTCCCGGCGAGGACGAGATCGAAGGCGGCCGCGGCAACGACACGCTGCGGGGCGGCGACGGCAACGACTCGATCAACGGCGGCCTTGACTCCGACAAGATCTTCGGCGGCGCCGGCGACGACGAGATCGTCAGCCTCGATGGCGCTGCCGACGAGATCACCTGCGGCCCGGGATTTGATCGCGTGACGAAGGACCGGCTCGACAAGATCCTCGACCCGCGAGCGTGCGAGGTCGTGGAATAGACCCAGCGCAGATCGTCGCGCCTCGGGCAGCCGCCGCGCGGACGTGCCGGCCACGTCTCGCTTGCGTGCGCCGCGCGCCCGCGACAGTCGAGATCCTCGACCTGCGCAGCTGATCGGGAGGTCAGCGACGCGCGAGGCGCTGGATGCGGTCGTTGATCTGGTGCGCGGCGTCGTTGTCGTGCGGGAACGCCCGAATCAGCGCCGCGGCTTCGGTCGCGGCACGTGCCCGCAGGTCATCGACGGTTCTTGTCACGAACGCCGGCCGGAGGTCAGCGTCGCCTGCAAGCCCGGCCTACGATCGGTCATCGCCAGGCGCGACGTCAGCTCGGGGTAGACGACGGTGCTGACGATGTCGTAGAGCGGCGCGAGCGTCGCGCCCACTGGTAGAGCAGCGAGTAGTTTTTGCCGCCTGTTTGGATCTGGCCGACATTCTGCTACTCAGTCTTTCGACGAGTTGCAGCTACGTCGTCACACCCCGGGCTGGATTCGAACCAGCGACCTGCGGATTAGAAGTCCGCTGCTCTATCCACTGAGCTACCGGGGCACGCGCCGGCCACGAGCGACCGGCAGCGGGGATGATCCCATCATCCGGCGAGTCCGCCGAGACGCCAGCCGATGCCGTAGACAGCGCGCTTGTCGCGTGGCAGGATCATCTGGGCCAACGGTGAGCACAAGGGAGCAAGAATGACCGCGATTGGGGACGATTTCGGCGTGGCTTTCGGCGGCACGGTGGTGCGCCCGGGCGCTGCGAACTATGACGACCTTCGCCGGGTGTTCAACGGCATGATCGACCGGCGCCCAGCGCTGATCGCGCGTTGTGCGAGCACCGCCGACGTCGTCGCTGCCGTGACCCATGCCCGCGACAGCGGCCTCCCGCTCGCCGTCTATGGCGGCGGTCATGCCGTCACCGGCCATGCCGTCTGCGACGACGGGGTCGTCGTGGACCTGCGTCAGATGGCCTCGGTCGCGGTCGACCCCAGCACGCAGGTCGCGACCGTCGGCGGCGGCGCGCTCTGGGGCGACGTCGATGCCGCCACGACCGAGCACGGGCTGGCCGTCACCGGGGGGCGCGTGCCCGACACCGGCGTCGCGGGCTTGACGCTCGGCTCTGGCAGCGGCTGGCTGGAGCGCAAGTTCGGCTTGACCTGCGACAGCCTCCTGTCCTGCGAGGTCGTCACCACCTCGGGCGATGTCCTGACGGCGTCCGCGGAGGAGAACTCCGAGCTCTTCTGGGGCCTGCGCGGCGGTGGCGGGAACTTCGGGATCGTCACGCAGTTCCGCTTCCAGCTGCATTCGATCCCGCCGCTGCTGTACGCCGGCATGATCATGCACCCCGCCGAGCGCGGGGCCGAGCTGCTGCGCTTCTTTCGCGACTTCATGGCAGATGCACCGGACGAGGCCGGGGGCGCCGTGGCATTCATCTCGGCGCCACCCGCGGACTTCGTCCCCGAGCCCGTGCGCGGCAAGCCCGTCGTGGGGGTGATCGTCTGTTACGCGGGCGACCCCGACGAGGGTGAGGAGGTCATGCGCCCGCTCGTCGAGTTCGGCCCTCCTGCCATCACGATGGTCGATCGGATGCCGTACATGGCCGTGCAGAGCCTGATCGCCGAGAGCGCACCGTCCGGCATGCAGAACTACTGGTGCGCAGACTTCTGCGAGCTGCCCGACGAAGCCACCGAGGTCTTCGCCGAGCACGGCAACGCACACCTCTCGCCGCTGGCGCAGGCGCTCGTCGTGCCGGGCGGCGGGGCGATCGCACGCGTGCCCGACGACGCGATGGCCTTCGGCCAGCGTTCGGCGCCCTTCAACATCCACCTCCTGACGATGTGGCCCGATCCCGCTGACAGCGAGGCGAACATCGCATGGACGCGCTCGTTCGCCGCGGCGATGAAGCCCTACGCGCACGGGGGCGCGTATCTGAACTTCATCGGCGACGAAGGCGGCGATCGCGTGCGCGAGGCGTTCGGCCCCGAGAAGTACGAGCGCCTGCAGGCGCTGAAGGACCGCTACGACCCGTCCAACCTGCTGCGCCTCAACCAGAACATCGCGCCGTCGGCGACGCCGGCCTGAGCTCGAGCGGCGCTCGCGTCGCATCGCATCGCCGACGAAGCCTCCACGACGCCGGGCATCGCCCGGCGCAGCTCGCCGCTGCCCGATCGGGATGGCCGGATTCGAACCGACGACCCCCGCGTCCCAAACGCGGTGCTCTACCAAGCTGAGCTACATCCCGAGAGCGTGAACGGTACGGACTGCGGCGTCCATGCGCCGGTAGCGGCCCAGCATCCACCATCCGTCCGCGCGACGAGCCGCGCGTCGTGGACGGTCCGGCCACGACCGATCCAGTCCATATGGACACTCGGACTCTCAGGCTCAGCCTTCTGCCGGCGCTCCTGGTCATCGCGGCACTCGGAGCCCCCTCCGTCGCGTCCGCCTCCACGCGCTGTGCGAACGCCAATCTCGTGCCGACCAGCAAGAACCTCAAGAAGGTCAGCAGAGCGACGGTCTGTCTCGTCAACGTCGAGCGCAAGCGGCGCGGCCGCAAGGCCCTGCGCGCCCACAAGCAGCTCGAACGGGCAGCTCGGATGTTCAGCACGGAGATGGTCAGCGACAGCTTCTTCGGCCACGTCAGCCCCAGGGGTACGACGCTCAAGTCCCGCGTGCGTCGCAACACGTCATACCTACGCGGCGTGCGCACCTGGGCGCTGGGCGAGAACCTCGGCTGGGGCAGCGGCAAGCTGGCGACCCCGCGCCGCACGGTGCGCAATTGGATGAAGTCCCGCGGCCATCGCGCCAACATGCTCAACCGCCGCTACCGCCACATCGGCGTCGGGGTCGCGGCCGGCGCACCGTTGAGCACGAGCGGACGCGCGGCGGCGACCTACACGGCCGAGTTCGGACGGCGCGGATAGCTTCAAGCGCGTCGGCCCCGGCCCACCGCACAAGGGGTCCGGCGACGTCGGCCGACGGACCATAAACCACTAGGCTCAGGCCGATGTCGCGAGTTCAGCCGCTCCGAGCCCTGCACTACGACCCCGCCATCGCCGGCCCCCTGCAGGCATTGGCGGCTCCTCCGTACGACGTCATCGATCCCGTGCAGCGTGCCGAACTGCATTCGCGCTCACCGCACAACGTCGTCGCGATCGACCTGCCCGAGGATCCCGACGGCGGTGATCGCTACGCGCATGCCGCCGCGCTGCTGCACGCCTGGCGCGCCGAGGGCGCCATCGTCCACGACGACGAGCCGGCGATCTGGGCGCTTGTCCAGGAGTACACGGCGCCCGACGGACGCCGCCTGACGCGCAACGGCTTCTTCGCGCGCGTGCGCGTCGAGGATTACGGCCCCGGCGCGATCCGCCCGCACGAACGCACGCACCCCGGCCCGAAAGCCGACCGTCTCAGCCTCACGCGCGCGACGCGGGCCAACCTCTCGCCGATCTTCTCGCTGTACTCCGACCCCGACCTACACGCCTGGCGCGCGCTCGAGCCGACCACGCAGACCGAGAAGCCCTTCGGTGAGGTGACCGATGCCGACGGCACCCTCAACCGGTTGTGGCGCATCGCCGACCCCGACGTCATCGCGACGGTCTGCGACAGCGTCTCGAACGCCGAGCTGCTGATCGCCGACGGCCACCACCGCTATGAGACGGCACGCGTCTACGCCGAGGAGATCGGCGGCGAGGGCGCGCACCGGTACGTGCTCATGTGCCTCGTCGCCCTCCAGGACGAGGGGCTGACCGTCTTCCCCACCCACCGCCTCGTCGACGGCCTCAAGGACACCGACAAGCCCGAGCTTCTGGCCGCGACGCTGCGCGAGTGCTTCGACATCGACGAGATCGCCGTCGAGGATCTCGTCCCCGACGACAACGGCGGCGCCATCCAGATGGGCTACATGGACAGCCACCTCAGGCGCGCCTTCCGGCTGACGCTCAAGGACCAGCTGATCGCCGACCGGGCGCTGCCCGACATGCCCGAGCCCTACCGCTTGCTGGACACGGCCGTCCTGGAGGCACTCGTGCTCACCGGCCCGTTGGGCCTGACCGAGGACGACATCTCCCATCTCAACGGGCTGGGCTACGCGCGCACCTTCGAGGAGGCCCGCGAGCTGGTCGAGTCGGGGACCTTCGACGCGGGCTTCTTCCTGCGCGCAATCCCCGTGCAGCAGATCCAGGACATCGCCGCGGCGGGCGTGAACATGCCTCCGAAGTCGACGTTCTTCTTTCCGAAGGTCCCAACCGGACTGCTGTTCAATCCGCTCACCGATGCTCAGTAGCATCTGATCCATGCACGCATCGGCGCAGCGAATCAGCGGATTTCGTCACATCGTCAAGGTGCGACAGCACCGTCTGAACAGCGACGAGCCGATCGGTGCCGGGGGCGATGACACCGCGCCCTCCCCCCAGGAGCTGTTGGCCGCGAGCCTCGCGACGTGCACCGCGGTGACGATGGAGATGTACGCCCAGCGCAAGGGCTGGGAGCTGCGCGACGTCGAGGTGGAATGCGAGTTCGTCCCCGGCGAGCGTGGTTGCCCGGCGAAGTTCGCGCTCATCCTGCGCCTGCCGTCCGACCTCACCGACGAGCAGGTCGCCCGGCTGCAGGTCATCGCCACGAAGTGCTCGGTGCACCGCACGCTCGACGGCGAGGTCATGTTCTCAGAGCGTGTCGAGCGCACCGCACTCGCTTACTGACACGCTGCGGGGTGTCCTGCTGGACCCCGCCGCGGCGCTGGCCCTGCCGGTTCACGGGCGCATCGAGGCCGCGGTCCTCGTCGCGCTGTATCGCGACCACATGGGCCTCAACGCGATCTTCACCCGCCGCCGCCACGACCTGCGCAGCCACCCGGGCGAGATCTCCTTCCCGGGCGGCCGGCGCGACGACGGCGACGGCGACCTCAGCCTGACCGCGCTCCGCGAGGCCGAGGAGGAGATCGGGCTGCTGCGCGGCGACGTCGAGCTCGTCGGCGCTCTGCGGCCCGTTCCCACGGTCGCGACGAGCTTCGCCGTCTATCCGTTCGTCGGGCTGATCGAGCCGGGGGGCACATGGACGCCCTGCGCTCACGAGGTCGACGAGGTGCTCGAGCTGTCGGTGTCCACGCTGCGCGCGACGCGCACCCGCCGCCGGCTGACGCACCGCGGCATCCCGTTTCGGACCGACGCCTACGACGTCGGCGAAGAGCTCGTCATCTGGGGCGCGACCGCGCGGATCGTCAGCGACCTGCTCGCGCGCCTGAGTCCCGAGCTCGACAGCTGACGGACCGATGGACCGCGAAGGCCTCCTGCGCAGCCTCGCGGCCCGAGTCTCCGATCAGCGGGTGCTGGAGGCGTTCGCCACCGTGCCACGGGAGCTGTTCGTGCTGCCGTCGATGGCGGCCGCGGCGTACGAGGACGCGCCGTTGCGCATCGGCCCTGGCCAGACGATCTCCCAGCCCGCGGTCGTCGCACGCATGTGCGAGCTGCTGGAGCTCAAGCCCACCGATCGCGTCCTGGACGTCGGCACGGGCTCCGGCTATCACGCGGCGATCCTGTCGCGGCTGGCCGGACGGGTCTGGGGCATCGAGCTCGACGAGCAGCTCGCGCTGCGCGCCGCGCGAACGTTGTTGCGCGCGGGCATCGAGAACGTCAGCGTCGTCAGCGGCGACGGCGCCGCGGGCCTGCCCGAGCTGGCGCCCTTCGACGCGATCAACGTCGCCGCAACGGCCACGGGGCAGGTCCCGCCTGCGCTCGAGGAGCAGCTGGCGCCCGGTGGTCGCCTGGTTGCGCCCGTCGCCACGGCGGATGGGGAGTCGCTGGTGCTCGTGCGCAGGCTCGTCGACGGCCTGCGGCGCGAGGCGCTGGAGGCGGTGCGCTTCGTCGCATTGCGCTGAGCAGGGATTTTTCGGCCGGTCCGGATCCGTCCGCCGTCAGATCCAAGATTCGCGTATGAATCCGGTCAACGTGAGCCCGAGGTCAATACCTTCGACGCAGGATTCGGGGCCGATCCGCACGCTGGTCATGAGCGCCGACGCCGGCTACCACGATCGCGCGTGTGCCGTGCTCGGCGAGCTCGGACCGGTCGCGTTCGCGCTGTCGGCGCCGACAGACGCAGACGTCATCGCATCGCTCGCCGACCACGAGCAGGCCGCCGTCGTGGTACTCGACGCGACGGGCTGCGAGCCCGAGGTGCGCGCCGTCGTGGGCGAGCTCGCCGCCGGCCGACCACGCCTTGGGGTCGTGGTGGTGTGCGAGCACCTGACCGGCAACGACCGCGCGCTCGACGCGCTGCCGAAGTGGGGATGGACGCGCGACCTGCGCGTCGCGGTGCAGCGCGCGCACGATGACCGCGTCGCGCTCACGTCGCCCGAGGCCTTCACCGCGGCGACGGCACGCCGCGAGCGCCATCAGGACGCTCGCGTGCGTACCAGCCGGCGGTAGCCTGCCCGGTCCTCAGCTGGGCTGGGGAACGATGCGCATGTAGGGCAGCGGCTGCTCCCAGCCGCCGGGGAACTTCTCCTTGGCGTCCTCGTCTGAGACCGAGCCGAGGATGATCACATCGTCGCCGTTCTTCCACTGCGCGGGGGTGGCGACCTTGTGGTTGACGCCGAGCTGCAAGGAGTCGATGACGCGCAGGACCTCGTCGAAGTTGCGTCCCGTCGTCATCGGATAGACCAGCAGCAGCTTGATCTTCTTGTCCGGGCCGATGACGAACACGTTGCGCACCGTCTGGTTGTCGGCCGGCGTGCGCTTGGTCGGGTCGCCCTCGACGTCGGCGGGCAGCATCCCGTAGAGCTTGGCGACATTGAAGTCCGAATCGCCGATCAGCGGGTAGTTGGGCGCGGTTCCCTGCGTGTCGCCGATCTGCTTGGACCACTCCTCGTGGTTGTCGACGGGGTCGACCGACAGCCCGATGATCTTGACGCCGCGGCGGTCGAACTCGTCCTTGATCGAGGCCATGTAGCCGAGCTCGGTCGTGCAGACGGGCGTGAAGTTGCGCGGGTGGGAGAACAGCACTGCCCACGAATCGCCGAGCCAGTCGTGGAAGGAGATGGTTCCCTCGGTCGTCTCGGCCTGGAAATCCGGAGCTTCACTGCCAATCGTCAACGCCATGCCGACCTCCTATATATGGGTAATCTCTATCCGATTTAGGTAGTTTAGCCTACCCGATCAATTCGCCGATCGCCGCCCGAGCCTCCGCCACCCAACCGGACCGATCCGCAGGATCGCACTCGAGCGTCGCACAGGGGATCTGGTGCAGGCCCGCGGTGCGCCGCAGCATCGCCGCGCCCGCAGCGAGCACCTCCGCCGGCACCGATCCGGCCGCCTCGTAGAGGATCGCGCGAACCGTCGTGTCGACCGCCCTGCCGAGCATCATCTCCAGCCGCGGACCATGCAGCGCGGCCACGGCGGCAGGCGTTCCGCTGGCAGTTCCGAGCGCCCAGACGAGAATCGTCACGCTCTCCAGCGCATAGCGCAGGGTGCCCACGACGTCCGGATCGCCGATCCAGCATTCGGCGCCGGTCTGCTCGATCGCCGCGCGGCGCGATTCCTCGCGCGTCACGACCCGCACCGCGTGCCCGGCAAGGACGAGCTCCCCGGCGAGCTCAAGGCCGCGGCAGCCGCCGCCGATCAGCAGCACCCGCACGGTCAGTCGCTTCGATGGATGGGCGTGCGTGCCGCGATCGGCCCTACGCTATCGGCGCCGCGCGGGGCGCCCCCCTCACCAATCGCGCTCCCGGCGCGTTGTATCCGCGTGCGCACCCTGCCCCCCTTCCAGCGCTTCCTCGACGAGCACCGCGAGGACGTGCTGCGCTTCCTCGTCGCTTCGGTCGGTCGCCCCGACGCCGACGACGCCTTCCAGGAGACCTTCCTGTCGGCGCTGCGAGCCTACGATCGCCTCGCGCCGGACTCCAACCTGCGCGCCTGGGTGCTGACGATCGCCCACCGCAAGGCGCTGGACGTCCACCGCGCGCGCGAGCGCCGGCCGCTGCCCGTCGCCGATCTGCACGAGCGCGCCGAACCGGTCGCCGGAGCGCGTGCTCGCGATGGCGGCGGCACCGGCGGCGAGCACTGGGAGGGCGTGCGTGCGCTGCCATCGCGCCAGCGAGCGGTCCTGACCCTGCGATATGCCGCCGGCCTGACCCACGCGGAGATCGCGGCGGCGCTGGGATGCAGCACCGAGGCGGCTCGCCGGGCGGCCTCCGACGGATTGAAGACCCTCAGAGAGGAGACCACCGATGTCGTTGAACCCACCTGAGATCGCCCCCGGCGAAGCCGCCGCGATCGCCGCCCGCACGGCGGCCCGTGCCGCTGACGAGGGCATTGCCGAGGTGTCCTATGCGCTGCTCGACGCCCCTGTCGGCCGGCTCGTGCTCGCCGCCACGTCCCGCGGCCTCGTGCGCATCGCCTACGAGCTGGAGAACGGCGGTCTCGATGCCGTGCTGGAACGGATCGCGCGTCGGCTGTCGCCGAGGATCGTGGAGGCGCCGGCGCGGCTGGACGGCGCGCGGCGCGAGCTGCAGGAGTACTTCGACGGCGAGCGCCGCGAGTTCGGGGTCGCACTGGACTTCGCGCTCGCCGGCGGCGGCTTCGCTCGCCGCGTCCTGCACGCCGCGATCGAGATCCCGTTCGGCGCCACGAGCAGCTATCGCGAGATCGCCGGCGCTGCGGGATCGCCGAACGCCTACCGGGCTGCCGGCAACGCCTTGGGGGCCAACCCGCTGCCGATCGTCGTGCCATGCCATCGCGTGCTCGCCAGCGGCGGCGGCCTCGGCGGCTACACCGGCGGCCTGGAGCGCAAGCGCCTGCTGCTGGGCGTCGAAGGCCGGGACGCCGGATAGGGTGGCGGGCATGAGCGCCCTGATCAATCCGAACGACCATGACCGCTTCCTGCTGCGCCAGCGCATCAAGCTCGTCATCAACCAGTACGAGTTCTTCCTCCCTTCCGAGGACGGCAACCTCGGCGAGCGGCTGTGCTTCGTCGAGCAGAAGCGCTTCAAGTTCAAGGAGGACATCCGCTTTTACACCGACGAGAGCAAGACGCAGGAGCTGCTGCGGATCAAGGCCCGCCAGCGCTTCGACCCGCGCGCGACCTACGACGTCACCGACGATCTCGGGATGAAGATCGGCGAGATCCAGAAGGTCTTCGGCGCAAGCCTGCTGCGCTCGACCTACCGCATGTGCAACGCCAACGGCGAGGAGATCGCGATCACGACCGAGAAGAGCCTCGGCGTCGCGCTCGCCCGCCGGATCGTCGGCTTCATCCCCTACGTCGAGAACGTCGCCGACTGGCTGCCGATCCCCTACCACTTCGTCTTCAAGCGCGGCGAGCAGATCATCGGCCAGAACACGCGCCAGCTGTGGAAGATCCGCGACAACTACGACATCGACATGAGCGCCGACACCGACCGCGTGCTCGACCGGCGCCTCGTGCTCGCGATCGCCGTCGGGATGGACGCCTTGCAGGCTCGCTGATATGCCGTTGCACTAGCCTTGACGCATGAACAACGACCGTTCCCAGGCCTACGGCCGCGTCATGAAGACGCTTGCAGACGAGGGCCCCGCGAAGCTCTTCCCGGCCGAGGCGGCGATCATCCGCACGGCTGCCGACGCCCTGCTGTTCGACGGCGACGCCTATGACGAGCTCGCCGCGGTGGAGGACCTCGCCCAGCAGCTCGTCGACGCCGACCGCTGGCTGGCCGACCACGCTCGGCGCCTCGTCGACGATGTCGCCGCCTGCGGTCCCTCAGCCGGCGTTCGCTGACGACCATCCGGACCGGCGGTGCAGCGCGCCGTCGATCGCGATCACGACCGGGCCGTCATCGGCGAGGTTGGACAGCAGCCGGCTGCGCTGCAGGCTCAGGCAGGCTCGGCCCACTGCGCTTCGGCGAGATCGCCGTCGGGCATGCCCGGCGGCGTCGCGACCTCCGGCGTGTCGCGCAGGTACCACTCGGCGTCCAGCGCGGCCTGCGTGCCGGAGCCCGCGGCGGTCACCGCCTGGCGGTAGGTGTGATCGACGAGATCGCCGGCCGCGAAGACGCCCGGGCGCCTGGTGCGCGTGGAGCGACCCTCGGTGATCACGTACCCCTCGTCGTCGACGTCGACGAGCCCGGTCACCAACTGTGACTGGGGCTCGTGCCCGATCGCAATGAAGACGCCGGCGACCGGCACGTCGAGCTGCTCGTCGCTGGAGGCGTGGCGCAGGCGGGCATGGTCCAGCGAGCCGCCGTCGCCCGCGACGAACTCCTCGGGCACGTACGGCGTCAGCCACTCGATGTTGTCGATCGACCGCGCGCGGTCGAGCATGATCCTCGACGCGCGGAACTCCTCGCGACGGTGCACGATGACGACCTTCGACGCGAACTTCGACAGGAAGATCGCCTCCTCCATCGCACTGTCCCCGCCGCCGACGATCATCGTCGGCTTCTCCTTGAAGAACGCCGCGTCGCACGTCGCGCAGTAGCTCACCCCACGACCGCCGAGCTCGTCCTCGCCGGGAACCGCGAGCTTCTTGTGCTCGGCGCCCATCGCGAGGATGACGGTGCGCGTCTTGTGCTCCTCGTCATCGACCCAGACGCTGTGCACGCCGCCGGGCTCGTCGGCGAGGTCGATCTTCGTCGCCTGATCGGTGATGAACCGCGTGCCGAAGCGCTCGGCCTGGTCGCGGAAGCGCTGCATCAGCGGCGGCCCCTCGATCCCGTCGGGAAAGCCGGGGTAGTTCTCCACGTCGGTGGTCTGCTGGAGCAGGCCGCCCCACATGAATCCCTCGATGACGAGCGGGTTGAGGTTTGCGCGCGAGGTGTACAGCGCGGCGGTGTATCCGGCCGGCCCGGAGCCGACGATCACGACGTTCTCGATGTCTGGACTGGTCACTTCACAAAGGATAGTGAAGCTGCCGCGGCCCGGTCCGCGCTACGCGCCGGCGGGAGCCGCGAGCTCGCCCGGAGCCCCACGCTCCTCGCGCCAGCGCGCGACCGTGCGGCGAAGTTGGAAGTACGCGATCGCGCCGGGGATCGTCGGCAGCCAGAAGGCGAACAGGCGATAGCTGAGGACCGCCAGCACCGTCAGGCCACCGTCGACCCCGAACGCGAGGAACGCCCCGATCATCCCGCCGTCCACGCCGCCGATCCCGCCGGGCAGCGGCAGCAGGTTGCCGAGGAAGCCGACGAAGTAGGCCATGATGATGACCGGCCAGGTCGGCGGGTCGCCGAAGGCGTGAAAGCACGCCCACAGAATCGCGATGTTGAAGCCCCAGTAGGCGATCGCGCCGAGCAGCGCCGGATCACGCCTGCGCGCGTGGACGACCGCCTCGCGCATGCCCGCCGAGAACGCGGCCGGCGCGTTGGCCAGACGCTGCCCCAGGCGGGCCAGGCGCCCGCCGCTTCGAGCGACGCCCTCCAGGCGGCGCTGCAGATCCGGCGGCACCCACGACACCGCCAGGGCCAGCACGATCACGGCGAGCCCGAACATCGCGGGGATGACCGTGATCCCGAACGGCGACGGCCCACTGAACACGTTGAAGTACAGGCCGAGTCCGACCACGACGAGCGCCGCCATGTAGACCGCGTAGGTCAGGATCAGGAACGCCAGCGTCTTGTCTGCGACATCGCGGCGCTTCATGCCCGAGCGGCGGAGCGCCCAGGCGGTCAGCGCGATCCCGCCGGCGCCGCCGGCGGCGAACAGCCGGGTCGCGGCCAGTCCCGCCATGGTGATCTGGTAGCTGGCGGCCAGGTCGATGCGCGACCCGTGGCCGATGAAGATCCCGCGGAACATCGCGACGTATCCACCGAAGGACAGCACCGTGAACATCAGCGCCCCGGCAAGCCACCAAGGGTCGCCCTGACCGATGTCCTTGCCCTTCTCCTCGAAGTCCGAGAGCTGCGGCGCGATGACGTACAACAAGGCGATCAGCGAGATACCCAGCACGCAGAAGACGAGGACGGTCTTTCGCGTCACGTGGACGCGGGGCATCGCCTCGTCGTCGTCCTCTTCCTCTTCGGGGTCCGGCGGATCGACCTCGGGCGGCTTGACCATCGTGTCCATGACTCTGGGTCGTGCGGGTGCTGCGAGTATAGGTCCGGCCCTGGACCCTGTCCGAGCGCGCGCCCGCAGTTTCTCAGTGCCGCGCCAGGCTCGTCGCCGCGGCCTCGCCGACCAGCGCCGCGATCAGGCGGGCCCGCTCGTCGGCCTCGGTGTGCCACTGGATCCCCAGCGCGAAGCGGTTGCGCGGATCCTCAAGCGCCTCGGGAAAGTCGTCCATCTCGGCCCACCCGGTCACGAGCAGCCCGTCGCCGATGCGGTCGACTCCCTGGTGATGGTGGGACTTCGTCGGATGACGCTCCTCGCCGGCCGCGCGCGCCGCCAGCGAGCCGGGCTCCAAGCGCACGTCGTGGTCGGCGCCGTCGAACGTGCCGACGACGCGCCGGTGGTCCTCGTGGCCGAGCAGCTCGGGCAGATGCTGGTGCAACGTGCCGCCGCGGGCGACGTTGATGATCTGCATCCCACGGCAGATGCCCAGCAGCGGCACATCGCGCTCCAGCGCGCGACGCACGAGCGCGAGCTCGAACGCGTCGCGCTCGGGCACGATGTCGACGGTCTCGGGGTGGGGCACGGCGCCATAGGTGGACGGATCGAGGTCCGCGCCGCCCGCAAGGATGAGCCCGTCGAGTCGGTCCAGCAGCTCGTCGGGATGCTCGACGACCGCGGGATCGGGCGCCAGCAGCAGCGCCAACGCCCCGGCCCGGTGAACGGCGTCGACGTAGCTGCGTGCGAGCACGAACGCCGGGACGTCCCAGACGCTGAAGCGCGCCTGCTCCAGCGGAGTGCAGATGCCGATCGCCGGGCGCGCCATCGGATGGACACTAGCCGCGCCGCGTTCCGCGCCATCGCGTGCACGGGGCCGATAGCGTCACGGCCGTGTTCGAGGCCATCGAGGTGCAGCGCCGCGGTGCGGCGACGATCATCCGCCTGAACCGGCCCGACGCGCTGAACGCCTGGGACACCACCCTGGCGACCGAGCTCCTGGCGGCCGTGCGAGCCGTCGCCGACGACGACGCCGTACGCGCAGTGTGCGTCACGGGATCGGGCCGGGCGTTCTCCTCGGGTGCCGACCTGCGCGAGCTGACCGGGCGTCCGCGCACCGCCGACGGCCAGCTCGACGCCTACACGACGCTGACCACGCTCTACCACCCGATTCTCACGGGCCTGCGGACGATGGCCAAGCCCGTCCTCGCGGCCATCAACGGACCAGCCGCGGGGATCGGCTGCTCATTGGCGCTGGCCTGCGACCTGCTGGTCGCAGCGCGATCCTCCTATCTGCTGCTCGCCTCCGCGAACATCGGCCTGGTTCCCGACGGTGGCGCCACCGCGCTCATCGCCGCCCGTTCGGGAGGCGGGCGCGCCATGACGATGGCGCTGCGCGGCCAGCGGGTCGGCGCACCGGAGGCGCTGCGCTGCGGCCTCGTCGACGAGGTCCTCGACGACGACGCGTTCGAGGACGGCGTGGATGCGCTCCTGGACGGCCTCGCGGCCGGGCCGACGGCGTCCTATGCGGGGTCCAAGCGCCAGCTCAACGCGTGGCTGTTGGCAGGCCTCGACGATCAACTCGAGCTCGAGGCGCGCATCCAGCAGGAGATGGTGGCGTCCGAGGACTTCGCCGAAGGCGTCGCCTCGTTCCTCGAGAAACGCAACCCCGAGTTCCGGGGCCGATGACGCCCGAGGAGGGGCAGGGAGCAGATGACCGCCGCATGAATAGAATGCCCGCCGCCTTGGCTTGCGCTCACGCCCGCACCCGTCGTCGCGTCTTCACGCTCGCCTTTGCCGCGGCGCTGCTGGGGGGGCTCGCGCTTGCCACCGGCGCATCTGCGGACCTGCTCACGCCGGAGTCCGGCGGATCGTCGAACGCCGACGACATCGACACGCTCTACAAGATCGTCCTGGCCGTCGCCACGGTGATCTTCATCGGCGTCGAGGGCGTGCTCGTCTACTCGCTCGTGAAGTTCCGCGCCAAGAAGCACGCCGTCGCCGCGCAGATCCGCGGCAACACGCGCCTGGAGATCGGCTGGACGCTCGGCGCCACGGTGGTGCTCGTCGTCCTCGCCGTCGTGACCTTCGCGATGCTCGGCGGCATCCGCACGCCGCCCAACTCCGACAAGGACGGCTTCGCCACGCCGGTCGTCGACAACATCCGCGGCGCCTCCGCGTTCCAGCCGCGCCCGCCCAACGGCCGCTCGCTGAACATCAAGGTCAACGGCCAGCGCTACTCATGGCGCTACACCTATCCCGCCAAGGCGAACGTGCCCGAGCAACAGAAGGTCGCCGCGTACGTCGAGATGGTGGTGCCCACCAAGACGACCGTGACGCTTGACATCGACGCCCAGGACGTCGCGCACTCATGGTGGATCCCCGCGCTGGGCGGCAAGTTCGACGCGGTCCCCGGCCACACGAACTTCACGTGGTTCAAGATCGACAAGCCGGGCGTCTACCGCGGCCAGTGCGCCGAGTTGTGCGGGCGCAACCACGCCGACATGGTCGCCCAGGTGCGCGCCGTCGAGCCGGCCGAGTTCAAGACCTGGCTGGAGGCCAAGAAGCGCGAGATCGACGAGAACAACGCCGGCGCCCTCAAGCGCAGAGAGGCGGACGCCAAGGCCGCCGCGACACCCGCCAAAGAGGCTCCCTAGGAGATCGTGCTCATGGCAGCCGTCGACACACCCGTTCGCATCCCGGAGATCACCGCGCACGATGTGGCGCCCGAGGCCACGGGATGGGTCTCGTGGGTCACGACGACCGATCACAAGCGGATCGGGATCATGTACCTCGTCACGACGTTCGTCTTCTTCCTGCTGGGAGGCGTCGAGGCGCTGCTGATGCGGATTCAGCTCGGTGCGCCGGACAACACGTTCCTGACGCCGTCGACGTACAACGCGCTGTTCACGCTGCACGGCACGACGATGGTCTTCCTGTTCGTCGTCCCGATCATGGCCGGCTTCGCCAACTACTTCCTGCCGCTGATGATCGGCGCCCGCGACATGGCGTTTCCGAAGCTCAACGCGCTGTCCTACTGGCTGCTGCTCGCGGGCGGCATCGTCTTCTACGGCTCGCTGTTCTTCTCGCCGCCCGAGGCCGGGTGGACCTCCTACGCGCCGCTGAGCAGCAGCGCCTTCTCGCCGACCAGCGGCATCGACGCATGGATCTTCCTGATCCACCTGACGGGCATCTCGTCGCTGCTGGGAGCGATCAACTTCTACGCGACGATCGCCAACATGCGAGCGCCCGGCATGGGCTGGGGACGGCTGCCGCTGTTCGTCTGGTCGATCCTCGTCTACGCCATCCTGCTGATCCTCGCGCTGCCGGTGATCGCCGGCGCGGTGACGCTGCTGCTCACCGATCGCCACTTCGGAACGGGCTTCTTCGACCAGAGCCAGGGCGGCGACCCGCTGCTGTGGCAGCACCTCTTCTGGTTCTTCGGTCACCCCGAGGTCTACATCATGATCCTGCCGGGCTTCGGGATCATCTCCGAGGTCCTGCCCGTGTTCGCGCGCAAGCCGATCTTCGGCTACAAGGCGATCGCGGCGTCCACCGTCACGATCGCGTTCCTGGCGATGCTCGTCTGGGCGCACCACATGTTCGCGACGCCGAGCGCGACGATCGTGCTGGTCTTCTTCATGATCAGCTCCTTCTTGATCGCGATACCCACCGGCGTGAAGATCTTCAACTGGGTCGCGACGCTGTGGCGCGGGACGATCGAGTTCAAGACGCCGCTGATCTTCTCGGTCGGCTTCATCTCGGTGTTCCTCATCGGCGGCATCACCGGCGTCTTTCTCGCCGTCTTCCCCGTCGACTGGCAGCTGACCGACACGTACTTCGTCGTGGCCCACCTGCACTACGTGCTCGTCGGCGGCTCGGTCTTCGCGATCTTCGCCGGGATCTACTACTGGTTCCCGAAGATGACCGGCCGGATGCTCGGCGAGAGCATGGGCAAGTGGTCCTTCGGGTTCATGTACATCGGCTTCAACGTGACGTTCCTCATCCAGCACGCCATCGGCCTGGACGGCATGCCGCGGCGCGTCTATGAGTACCCCGACGTCGGCAACCTCGCGATCTACAACCTGATCTCGACGGTCGGCTCGTTCATCCTGGCGATCGGCATCGGCCTGACGGTCGTCAACGTCGTGCGTTCGCTGAAGGTCGGCGTGAAGGCCGGCCCTGACCCGTGGAAGGCCAACACGCTGGAGTGGTTCACGCCATCGCCGCCTCCGGTCAACAACTTCGACATCATCCCGCGCGTGCGCTCCGTCGAGCCGATGAAGGACGTCCGCCGCCAGGTCGCGCGCCAGACCGGCGTCGCGGTCGAGCTCGGCGCGGACCCGGCGATGTCCGAGCCCCGGGCCTAGCCGCGGCCGCGAGATCGACCGCCTGATGGAAGCTTCACGCGTCTCCACGCCCGTTGCCCTGCCCCCGGCGGCAACCGGCGGCGTGCGCCAGGTCGTCGGTGACTACGTCGAGCTGACCAAGCCCAAGGTGCAGTCGCTGCTGCTGCTGACGACCGTCTGCTCGATGGAGATCGCGGGCGATCCGTCGCTCGGCCTGATCGCCGTGACCGTCCTCGGCGGCTACCTGTCGGCCGGCGGCGCAGGCGCGGTCAACCACTACTTCGATCGCGACATCGACGCGCAGATGCCGCGTACGGCCAACCGTCCCGTGCCCAGCGGTCGCGTCGCGCCGCGCGCGGCGCTGATCTACGGGATCGTGCTCGCGCTGGCGTCGTTGGTGCTGCTGAGCACCGCCGTCAACGTCCTTGCCGCCTCCCTGGCATTCGCGGGCTTCCTCGGATACGTCTTCGTCTACACGATGTGGCTCAAGCGGCGCACGCCGCAGAACATCGTGATCGGCGGCGCCGCCGGCGCGTTCCCCCCGCTGGTCGGATGGGCGGCCGTCACGGGCAGCGTGAGCGGCATGTCGCTGTACCTCTTCGCGATCGTCTTCTTCTGGACGCCACCGCACTTCTGGGCGCTGTCGCTGCTGATGAAGGACGAGTACGCACGCGTCGGCGTTCCGATGCTGCCGGTCGTGCGGGGCGAGCACGAGACGCGCAAGCAGATCCTGCTCTACACGTTTCTGCTCTACGCGGTGACGCAACTGCCGTTCTGCGCCGGCGGATTGGGCGTCACCTACCTCGTCTCGTCGCTGATCCTCGGCGGCCTGTTCATCGCCGGATCGGTCGTGCTCTACCGGCGCGCCGATCGCCGCAGCGCACTGCGCCTCTACCTCTTCTCGCTCGCATATCTCGCGCTGCTGTTCGGCGCGATGGTCCTCGACGCCAAGCTCTAGCGACGGCTAGACTCCCGCGCCATGGATCAGAAGCTCGCCCGCAAGAACATCCGCTCCGGCCTGATCGCCGGCGTCGTCTGCTTCTTCATGTTCGGCATGACGTTCGTCGCCGCATCGATCTACGTCTCGTGAGCCCGCTCGACCCGCCCGTCCCGCCCGCCGGCGAGGAGATCCACCTTCCCGGCCCGAGCATCCAGCCGTTGCTCTTGGCGGTCGGCATCACGCTCGCGCTGCTGGGCGTGACGCTCGGCCGGTTCATCCTGGTCAGCGGTCTCGTGCTGACCGTGTGGGTCACGATTCGCTGGATCGCCGACACGCGCCGCGACGTTCGCGCGCTGCCGTCAGATCTCAGCGAGCACTGAGCCCGCTGCGCGTTGGCGTAGCACCCTCAGGGCTGTGACCTGCCACGATTTCGTCCCAGGGATGATGCCGATGCGCCAGATTCCGCTCTCGATGCCCCATGACGTCATCCTTGGATGGCAAGAGCTCCGTATGTAGACATATGGAAATGTCCGTTCAACGTCCCGCCACGATCCGTCACCGCACGAGTCTCTTTCGTGACGCGGTCGCCATCGTCGAGGCCGAGTTCGGCTCCGACCTGTCGCTTGACGACATCGCTCGTCGTGTTGCCTCGTCGCGACGCCAGCTACAGCGCTCCTACGCCGAGATCGGTCACACGACCTTTCGCGAGCATCTGACCGGCGTGCGCATGGACCGCGCGGCCGAGCTGCTCGCCGCGCGCGGCATGACCGTGCGCGAGGTCGCTCATCGCGTCGGCTACCGCCAACCCGCCCAGTTCGCCAAGGCGTTTCGCCGTCATCACGGGCTCGCGCCGTCGGCGTTTCGCGACACCCGGAGGTTTCGAGCCGACGTCCGACTAGCTGCCTGACAAATCCCCTGCACACAGGGCCTTCGGCGGTCCTGAGAATCGCGATCGCGAAACCCGCTGCGCGCCGGTCGCTGCCATGCGCACCCGCGGCTTTGCGACACCCGTCACGAGCTTCGCTCCGCGCCCAAGCGGCACCGCGCCCAGCACGACGCCACCAGATTGCCGTTCGTCGCGCGCACCGCATAGGATCCCGCCCCCATGAGCGAGGAGACCCGGCGCCTGGAGCGCACACCAATACTGCCGCTGGTCGTCATCGGGGTCCTTGCCTCCGCCATCGGCATCGCGATTGGACTCGTCATCGACTGGTTCCCGACGGATGCGTCGATCCAGGCCAAGCCGATCGACAACCTCTACGACCTGATGATCATCCTGTCGGTGCCGGTCTTCGTCGTCGTCACGATCATCGTGCTGTTCAGCGCCTGGAAGTTCCGCATGCGGCCAGGCGAGGAGCAGCTCGACGGGCCGCCGATCCACGGAAACACGAAGCTCGAGGTCGTCTGGACCGCGATCCCGGCTCTCGTCCTCGTCGTGCTGTGCAGCTACACCTACGTCGTGCTGACGGACATCGAGGAGGCGCAGGCCAACGAGATGCGCATCAACGTCACCGGCCAGCAGTTCGCGTGGAGCTATGAGTACCCGCAGGCCGGCGGCAAGCCGGTCAGGTCGACGACGCTCTATCTGCCCAAGGATCGCCCCGTGCGCTTCTACGTCAAGGCGCTCGACGTGCTCCACGACTTCTGGGTGCCCGCCTTTCGGATGAAGGTCGACGCCGTTCCGGGCATCACGACCCGCTACCGCGTCACGCCGACGCGACTGGGCACCTACCCGGTCGTCTGCGCCGAGCTGTGCGGCCTCGGCCACGCCGTCATGCGCTCGACCGCGAAGGTCGTCACACCCGCGGACTTCGATTCATGGCTGGCCGAGCAACAGGCTCCTGCGGGCGGCGCCGACACGGGCGCCGGCGCGAGCGATGGCGACAAGGGGACCAAGGCGCCGGAGATCGACGCCAAGACCATCTTTGCCGAGGGCAACGGGACCTCGATTGCGTGCGGCGCCTGCCACACGCTGGCCGACGCCGGCACGAGCTCTCAAACGGGCCCCGAGCTCGACAAGGTCCTGAAGGGCAAGGACGCGGACTTCATCAAGACCTCGATCACAGACCCCGAGGCGGAGATCGCCGAGGGGTTCCAGGGCGGCATCATGCCCAAGAACTACGCCGATACGCTTTCGCCCGAGGAACTCGATGCGCTCGTGAAATACCTCGGCGAGGTGGCTGCGAAGTGAGCACGACAGTGAGGAGTCGCTAGATGGTCGCCAAGTTCCGCAACCCAGGGCTGTACCGAGCCGGCCTGTACACCGTCTACGCCGTCGCGCTGGCCTACGCGATCATCTGGGTCTTCCGCACGTGGTACTCGCTGGATCCCGTGTTCAAGGGCGAGGCCGTGCTCGAGCTCGCGCTTTTCCTCTCGCCGCTGGGCTTCTTGATCGGCCTCGGCTCCTTCAGCTACTGGTTCCGCTGGGCGACGGGCAAGCCGACGATTCCGGAAGACCACTCCGGCCACGGCGCACATTCCTGGCGCGACTACTTCAAGGTCAACACCGACCACAAGGTCATCGGCATCCAGTACGTCGTGACCTCGTTCGTCTTCTTCTTCATCGGCGGCCTGTTCGCGATGCTGATGCGCGCCGAGCTCGCGCAGCCCGGCCGCCAGTTCGTCGACTCGAGCACATTCAACGGGCTCTTCAGCGTCCATGCGTCGCTGCTGATCTTCCTGTTCATCATCCCGGTCTTCGCCGGCCTGGCCAACTATGTCCTGCCGCTGATGATCGGCGCGCCCGACATGGCCTTCCCCCGCCTGAACGCGCTGTCCTTCTGGATGCTGCCGCTGGGCGGGATCATGATGCTGCTGTCCTTCCTGGCCCCCGGCGGCTCGTTTGCCAGCGGCTGGACGGCCTACGCGCCATTGGCGGTCACCGCGCCCGAGGGACAGGTGTTCTTCACGATCGGGGTGCAGTTCGCGGGCGCGTCGTCGATCGCGACCGCCCTGAACTTCCTCGTGACGATCATCACGATGCGTGCGCCCGGGATGAGCTTCTTCCGCATGCCGCTGCTGGTGTGGGCGAACTTCTCGACGTCGCTGCTCGTCGTCATCGCGACGCCGTTCATCGCCGTCTCGCAGTTCATGGTCTTCTTCGACCGAGCGCTGGGCTTCAACTTCTTCGAACCGGCCGGCGGCGGCGACGTGCTGATGTACCAGCACATCTTCTGGTTCTACTCGCACCCGGCGGTCTACATCATGATGCTGCCCGGCTTCGGGATCGTGTCGGAGATCCTCGCCGTGAAGTCTCGAAAGCCGATCTTCGGCTATCGCATGATGGCCTTCTCGCTGCTGGCGATCGTCGTGCTCGGCTTCACGGTCTGGGCGCACCACATGTTCGTCTCGGGCATGCAGGACTGGATCCGCGTGCCGATGATGGTCACGACGGCGATCATCGCGGTACCGACCGGCATCAAGATCTTCTCCTGGCTGGCCACGCTGTGGCGAGGCGTCCTGCATCTCGACACACCGATGCTCTTCGCGCTCGGCTTCCTGACGATGTTCACGCTGGGCGGGATCTCGGGCGTGATGCTCGCGATCATCCCCGTGACGATTCACGTCTCGGACACGTACTTCATCGTCGCCCACATCCACTACGTGCTGTTCGGCGGATCGCTGTTCACGATCTTCGCGGGCGTCTACTACTGGTTCCCGAAGATGACGGGCCGGATGTACGACGAGCGCCTGGGCAAGATCCACTTCTGGTCGACCTTCGTGTTCTTCAACCTGACGTTCGCGCCGATGCACGTGATCGGCATCCAGGGCATGCCGCGCCGCGTCGCCGACTACGCCGAGCAGTGGGCGACCTGGAACCTCATGATCACGATCGCGAGCTTCTTCTTGGGCCTCAGCGCGCTGGTCTTCGCCTACAACATGGTCGCCTCCTGGCGCGGCGGCCCGAAGGCCGAGTCCAACCCGTGGCGCGCGCTGACACTCGAGTGGCAGGTCACGTCGCCGCCGCCGATCTTCAACTTCGACGCGATCCCGACGGTCGTCGGCGGTCCCTATGAGTACGGCGTGCCCGGCGCCGTGCATGGCGTCCTCAAGGACGCCGAGGTCCCGACGCCGGTCGGCGCCGCGGCACATGGCGAAAGCGCCGGGACCACAGCCACTAAGGACGAGGAACACTGATGCCGCACATCCTCGTCGTCGCGAACCAGACGATCGCCGGCGCCAAGCTGCTGGACCTCGTCCGTGAGCGGGCCGCGCAGCCGGACACGAGCTTCACGCTCGTCGTGCCGATGACCAGGCCGCGCTCGGGCTACGTCATCTACGACGATGCCGTGCGCGACTCCGCGCAGGTGCGCCTCGACCTGACGCTCTCCTACCTGCGTGGCGAGGAGGTCGTCGCCAGCGGTGAGCTCGGCGACGAGGATCCCTTCACCGCCACGCTCGACGCGGTCGACGAGTACCACCCCGACGAGGTCATCATCTCGACGATGCCCCACGCGTCGTCCGGCTGGCTGCGGCGCGACCTGATCGAACGCATCCAGGATGCGTCCAGCGTGCCCGTGACGCACGTCGTCTCCGACATGGACGCCGAAGGCCTGCCCTTCGAGGTCACGCTCGTCGTCGCAAACGTGACCGCCGGACGAGGCGTGCTGCGTGCTCGCTTGAACGAGATAGCCGCAGAGGCCGAGGACATGCTCTTCATCGTCGTCGTGCCGCTGGAGGCAGGCGGAGACGGGCGCGCGGCGGCCGTGGCGCGAGCGCGACTGGGCAACACCCTTGATCGCATGCGCCGCGAAGGTCTGCTCGTCGCTGGCATGATCGGCGACCCCGATCCCTACACGGCCGCGATGAACGCACTGCAGTTCTTCCGCGTCTCGAAGATCGTCGTCTCGACGCTGCCCGTGACCCGTTCGGGCTGGCTGCGAGCGGACCTGATCTCGCGCCTGCGCAAGGCATCCAACCTCGAGGTCGAGCACATCGTCGCCGAGCCCGAGCCCGCTGGGAGAGCACACTGATGGAAGCCGCCGGCATCAGCGCCTCGGTGGCGCTTGAGCACCACGACGATCACGACCACCATGGGCCGCCGCCGGCCAACCGCAGCTCGCGCGTCGATTCCGAGTTGCTCGGGATGCTGCTGTTCATCATCTCGGAGATCATGGTGTTCGGGGCCTTCTTCACGGCCTACTTCTTCATCCGCTTCGTGGCGGTGGGACACCAGTGGTTCCCCTTCGACCGCTACGAGCTGCCCGTCGCCATCGCCGGCGTGAACACCGCCATCCTGCTGAGCTCCTCGCTGACGCTGCACTGGGCGCAGCTGTCGGTGAAGAACGGCAACCGCTTCGGCCTCAAGGCGGGGATGCTGCTGACGTCCCTGCTCGGCCTGACGTTCCTGTGCATCCAGATCAACGAGTACGTGCACATCGGCTTCGCCCCCCAGGAGAACGCGCAGGCCACGATCTTCTATGGGCTGACCGGGCTGCACGGGGCGCACGTGTTCATCGGCCTCACGCTGCTGGTCATGGTCACGGTGCGCGCGTTCCGCGGGCACTTCAGTGCCGAGCACCATCACGGCGTCGAGGTCCCAGGCATCTACTGGCACTTCGTCGACGTCATGTGGATCGTCGTGTACACGACGATCTACATCCTCTAGCGTTCCCCCGGCGTGAACCGCTCGTCATGAGCCGCTCTGGCCGGCGGCCACGGCCCTGGGAGTCCGAGCAGGCCGCCTTCGCCTTCCTCGTGCGCGTCCTGGCGATCGCGGTGGCACTGGTCGTGCTGTCGCTGATCGTCAAGGCGATCCTGTAGCGACGGCGCGATGCGATCGGGCGAGCGCGATGCGCTCCCGACGCCCAGCGCCAGCGCATCCCGGCCGGGCGACTGACCACAGGGGCCGAGCCGGACGGCACAGCCCTACTTGACGGTGAGGACGCCTTCCATGCCGGCGGCGCGATGGCCCGGCAGGGTGCAGTAGTACTCGTAGGTGCCGGCCTTGGCGACGAAGGACACCTTCGAGACGCCGCCGTTCACGACGTCCTCGCCGTCCTCGTCGACGCCGTTGCCTTCGACCGCGATGTCGTGCACGACCGCGGACTCATTCGGCGAGTCGATCTCCAGCGGGCCGGGGGTGGCCGACGCCTTCTCCGTCGTGTACGCGAGCTGGCCGTTGGGGTCCGCCGGGATCGCGAGCTTGCCGTCCTTGGCGACGGCGGGCTTCCCGGCTCCCGATGCCGCCACCGCCGAGCCGAGGCGACCCGTGTCCTTGCCGCCCAGCGACGCGACGCTCGCCACGTACGCGGCGACGTCCACAGCCTCCTGGCCCTCGACGAGCTTGGGCGGCATGTAGGCCGGGCTGTCCTTGGGCAGCCTGGCGGGATGCAGAATCTGCTGGAGCACGACGCCGCGCACGGTGTCGCGCCCGAAGCCCTCGCTGAGCGACCTGCGGAAGGCCTCGTCGAGGTCCGGTCCGACGGTGCCCTTGGTCTCGGCCCGGTTGAGGACGTGACACGCGCTGCAGGCCTTGACGAAGGCCTGCTTGCCGGCGATCAGGTCGGCGTCGTCTGGCACACCGTCGCTCCCGCAGGCAGCGAGGCCCGCGGCCAGCGCACCGCCCGCTGCGAGGCCGAGAATCCTGATGGTCAATGGTGTCCTAGCCATGGGCGCGCGGGACTCTATCCGAGCCGACCGACGACGTGCGGCAACCCTCCAGCCTCGGCCGACGCGCGTCCGGACGGTCGCCGATCGCGGGCCTCGCCACCGGCGTGTTGGTAGGGTTCGCCGCTGTGTCAGCTGCCCAGCGCTACCGCATGCGAGCCCCGTCCACCGACCGCGAGATCATCGTGGAGGCCGAATCTGGGCGCGTCTACGTGGATCGCGAAACCGGCGAGACGTTGGAGGTCGTCGGCAAGCTCTTGCCACTGGCTCCCTCGGAGTCCAAGCTGCCGTGGGCCGTCGAGCACCTGCGCTTCTGCAACTGGTGCGACCAGCTCGCCCAGCGCGACCTCAACGACTGCCCGCACTGCGACCGGCGCATGGACCCGGTCGCCTGACCTGCGGTCGCGCGATGCGCCCGCGCTGGACGGCGTTGCTGACAGCCCTGGCGCTTGCGGGCGCGGCCGGTGGCTGCGGAGCCGACGACGAGCTCTCGACCGACATTCCTCGCACGTCGCCGGATCTGACGATCCCCACGGCGACGACCGGCGTCGCTCCGGATCCCGCCACGACGACGCCGTCGACGACCGACACCACGACAGCGCCGCCCGCCGCCGCGCAACCGGCCACGCCCGCGCCCGCGGCGCCGACGACGCCGCCACCGCCACCTCCCCCCGCGTCCACGACAGGCGGTGCCGGGCCTCCCGGCGGTGCACAGTCCACGACCGGTGGAGCCCGGGCGGACCCCGAGTTTCAGAACTTCTGCCGCGACAACCCCGGCGCACCGCCGCCCTGCTGAGACGCCGCGTCGGAGGCCGCCGACGCGATGTGGGTCCGAAGCAGGAATACGTGCGCGGGTGTGGCTGCCCGATCGTGGATGCAGGCGACGCGCGCGAGCACAGGCGGGCACCGACCAGCCCGTCGAGCATCGCCCGTGGCGTCTGGCGCCGCGAGACGGTGGCCAGACACCGCAGGCATTCCTGCTCGGCCCCTTAGCGCTACTTGTCCTTCGTCTCCGAGGACGGCTTGACGGGATCGCTGATGAAGGTCGCGCTGTAGGTCATGCGCACACCCTTGTAGAGGCAGTGGAAGGTCGCCGACCTACGCCGTCCGAGCAGCCCGAACTGCGTCGTCACGTCGCCGCAGCCGCTCTTGTCACGACTGGCGCGCCACGACGTGCCCGATGCAAGGCCCAACTGCATCGCGGGGGCCCACGTCGGAACCGTCAACCCGACGTACTGGCCCTTGTTGATCGGCAGCGATCGCTTCAGCGGGAACTGAACGACCTGGCCGAACCAGTCGTCGAGATCCTCCATCGGCGCCTTGGCCACGACCTTGCGGACGAGGTTCTTGCGCGGCGAGAGCACGACGACCGCGGCCTGCGAGGTACGGCCGAAGCGCTCCACGAAGAATTCCGTCTGCTTGGGTCCGGGCTTGCCCAGCGCGATCGTCCAGGCGACGATGCGGCCTTTCGCCGGCGCCTTGTACAGGCTGCGGTCGGGACCGACCTTCGCCTGGTAGCCCGTGAGCTTGGTCAGCGCCTGACAGCTTTCGTCGGGTGGCACGGGGACGGCGGTGACGCCCGCATCGGGGCAGCTGCCGCGGAGGCCCTCTCCGAGCTCTCCCAGCTCCTGGATGGCCGCCGACGAGGCGGCGGGCAGGGCGAGCGTTATGGCCAGCGCCGCTGCTGCGAGGCTTGTGATTGCGAAATGGCGTCTCATGTCGAATTCCAACACGGCCCCCCCAGCGATGTTGCGTCCCCAGAAGAAGTTGCGCGTGCAATAGAATAGTCGGATCGACGCGATCGAAGTCAGAGGGCTGCAGCGAGCGTTCAAGGGGGGCCTGAAGGCGGTCGACGGCATCGACCTGTCGGTGGCGCCGGGCGAGGTCTACGGCTTCCTCGGACCCAACGGGGCCGGCAAGACCACGACGGTCCGAATGCTCGTCACGCTGCTGCTTCCCACCGGCGGCCATGCACGCGTCGCCGGCCACGACGTCGCCACCGAACCGGGGCTGGTTCGCCGCCGGATCGGCGTCGCCCTGCAGGAGGCGGCGCTGGACCCGCTGATGACCGGCTCCGAGCTCATCGAGCTGCAGGCGACGCTGCACGGGATCGCGCCGCGCACCGTGCGCGCGCGCGGCTCGCAGCTCATGGAGCGCGTGGGGCTCAGCGGCGCGGCCGGTCGCCGTGCCGGCACCTACTCCGGCGGCATGCGGCGGCGCCTGGATCTCGCGATGGCGCTGATCCACGAGCCCGAGGTGCTGTTCCTCGACGAGCCGACGACCGGCCTGGATCCGACGTCGCGGCTGACGCTGTGGGACGAGGTCCGGCGCCTGCGCGACGACGGCACGACGGTCTTCCTCACGACCCAGTATCTCGAGGAGGCCGACCAGCTCTGCGACCGGCTGGGGATCATCGCCGACGGCAGGATCGTCGCCGATGGGACCCCGGCGGCACTGAAGGCCGACATCGGCCGGCCACATCTGGATCTCGTCCTCGCCGACGGCTCGGATCTGAGCGCTGCTCGCGAGGTGGTCACCCGCTTCGGAGACCAGCGACCGTCGACCGAGGGCTGCCACCTGTCGATCGCGCTCGCGCACGGCGCGGCCGACATCGCCCCGATCCTGCGGGCCCTGGACGACGCGGACTTCGTCGTCGCCGAGCTCGAGCTCAAGCAGCCGACGCTCGACGACGTCTTCCTGGACAAGACCGGCGAGCATCTCGAGGGCGCCGACGAGCCTGAGGCAGCCGTGCCGGAAGTCGTATGAGGCGGGCTACCGTCGCCCTCGCGCGGCGTGCGCTGGTCAACGCCTTTCGCCGGCCGCAGTTTCTCGCCCCCCTCGTCCTCTTCCCATCGCTGTTCTTGGCGATCAACGTCGGCGGCTTGGGAGCGACCCGGGAGCTGGACGGCTTTCCCGCCGTCGACGGCTTTCTTGACTACCAGCTCGCGGCGGCGATCCTGCAATCGCTGCTGATCGGCGGCGTGACCGCCGGCATCGCCGCGGCACTGGACATCGAGGAAGGCTTCTTCGACCGGCTCGTCGCCTCCCCCACCCCGCGCATCGCGATCGTGCTGGGCCGGGTGCTCGCAGCGAGCGTCATCGCGTTCCTGCAAGTCGTCTACTTCCTCGTCCTCGGATTCGTGTTCGGCGCCTCGATCAAGGGCGGCGTGGTCGGCGTGGCGTGCGTGCTGGCGATCGGCGTGGTCGCCGGCACGGGCTTCGGAGCGATCGGCGTGCTGATCGCGTTGCGCGCGCGCAACGCCTCGACGGTGCAGGGGATCTTCCCGCTGGTCTTCGTCGTGCTGTTCATCTCGTCGGCGTTCTTTCCGCTGGAGCTGCTGTCCGCGCCGGCCGACGTGATCGCCCGGTACAACCCGCTGTCGTTCATCGCCGACGGCATGCGCCAACCGATCGCGTTCTCCAACGAGGCCTGGCCGGTGGTGCAGGGACTGCTGGCGGCGGCCGGCATCGCGGCAGCGTCGATCGGGCTCTCGCTGCTGGCGTTGCGCGGCAGGCTGCGGCGCGCATGACCGGCCATCTGAATGTCGTCGGGGCGCTCATGCGCCGCGGCCTCAACGAGATCCTGCGCGTGCCCGCCGGAGCGCTACCGGGCGTCATCGCCCCGACGATCTTCATGCTCGGCCTCGCGGCCGTCTTCGGCAAGGCCGCCACGCTCGAAAGCTATGAGGGCGTGAGCTTCCTGGCGTTCATCCTGCCCGTCGGCATGCTGCAGGGGGCCGGCTTCACCGGCGCGGCGACGGGCGTCAATCTCGCCCGCGACATCGAGCGCGGCTGGTTTGATCGCATGCTGCTCGCCCCGACCCCGCGCCCGGTGCTGCTCGCGGGCTTCGTGGCGTCCGCGAGTCTGCGTGCGCTGCTGCCTGCGAGCTTCCTGCTGATCGTGGCGCTCGCGCTCGGCGTGGGCTGGCCCGGCCTGCTGGAGCTGCTGATCGCCGCGGTCCTCGTGATGGGCCTCGCCGCCGTCGTGGCGTGCTACGCGACGCTCGTCGCGCTGCGGTTTCGCACGCAGCAGGCGGCCCCGTTGATGCAGATCGGCTCGTTCATCGCCGTGCTCTTCACGACGTCCTACGCCCCGCGCGAGCTGCTGGCCGGCTGGTTGGGCACGATCGCCGACGTCAACCCCGTGACGCACGTGCTCGAAGGCGTCCGCCAGGGCTTCGTCGGCGATGTGACGTGGGCGCAGACCTGGCCCGCGCTCGTGTCCATCGTGGCGCTCGTCGCCGTCTTCGGCGCCCTCGCGGTGCGCGGCATGCGCCGCCAGGGCCGCTAAGCGGGCGTCGATGGACGCGCCCCATCCGGTCGACGAGCTCGAACTGCGCCTGCGGCGGCTGGGTGCGATCTTCGCCCTCGGACGGCTCGACGAGCAGGGAACGACCTCATCAGGGATCCGCCGCTACTACAGGCGTTCGCGCCTGGGCTATCGGTTCGTGCATTCGCGGCGCGGCGCGATGCACATGGCGCTCAACGAGCACGGCACGTTTCACCGCGAGGGCTACGAGAGGCAGGCCGAGCTCGTGCACGATCGGCTGCCACCGGGCACCCGACACGTCCTCGAGCTGGCGTGCGGCAACGGCTTCAACCTGGCCCTGCTTGCGGCCCGCAACCCGTCCGTGAGCTTCACGGGCATCGACCTCGTCGCCGCGCAGGTGCGCCGCGCAAACCGGGCGCTCGCCGGCCATTCCCGCGCGGCGGCGGCAGTCGGGGACTTCCAGGCTCTCGGCACGGGCGACGGCACGCAGGACTGCGTCTTCGCGGTCGAGAGCCTGTGCCACGCCACCGACACGCCGCGCGCGCTCGGCGAGGTGGCGCGCGTCCTTCGCCCGCGGGGACGTCTCGTCGTCGTCGACGGCTGGCGCACGCGTGGCTTCGAGGACCTGCCGGTCGCCGTGCGAGATGCGACGGTCGCCGTCGAGCGTGCGATGGCCGTCTCCGGCGGCCAGTCACTGGAGGACTTCAAGCGCGTCGCGCAGGACGCCGGGATGGCCGTCATCGAGGAGCTCGATCTCACGTCGTGGATCGCCCCCAACCTCCGGCGGCTCGCCTGCATCGCCGAGCGCTTCGTGTCACATCCCCGCGTCGCCCGCGCCGCGCGTGTCGTCGCGCCCGAAGCCCTGCTGATGAACGCCGTCGCCGCCTACCTCATGCCCCTCGTCGTCGGGGCCGGCGCGCACACCTACCGCCTGCTCACGCTGGAGCGGACGGATTAGCGGGTGCGAAAGCGGCGCGTCGCGCCGCCGCTGGGCACGGTGTCGATGCAGCTGACGCGATCACAGCCGGGGCGCGTGGACTCGACGGCGAAGCGGATCAGCCGCGGGCGTCCAAGTGAGCTCTGTGAGAAGCGCAGCACGATGCTTCGCCTGGACGTGCTCTGGCGGACCGACGCCGAGCGCACGCGCTGCGGCACGCCAGGATCAGACTGACGCAGGACGCTCGCGCGCAGGTCGCGCTTCGTGCGCGCGGTCACGCAGACGAGACGGTCGGGCGGCGACGCGGCCGGATCGCTGTCGGGATCGGTCCAGATCTTCAGGCAGACCGAGCCCGGGGGTCCCGACTTCGACAGCAGCGTCTCGGGCTTGATCGTGCCTGCCAGCGTGACGACGGCATACAGCCGCCCGTCGCGGGCACGTCTCAGCGACGCGCTCTGGAGGTCCAGCGACCCGCTGACGTCCTTCTTCTCGTCGGTGAGCTTGACCGTCTTGGACGCGGCCCCCGACGCGACGGTCGCGCCCGTCGCCGCCATGGCGGTCACGAGGGCCGCGACGATGAGATGTCGTCCGCGCACGCGGCACAGCATGACGCACGGCGAACGCGGAATCGAACGGTGACTATCGCCTCAGCTGCGCGGCCGCCGCCGCGATCGTTTCCATGTCCGCGTCCTCGGGGACCCATGGCAGGCGCAGCGGGTCACCCTCATAGCGCGGGATGACGTGCATGTGGAAGTGAAAGACCGACTGCCAGGCGGCGGCGCCGTTGGAGTTCAGGAGGTTCACGCCGTCCGCGCCGAGGTTCGCGATCGCCTTGCACGCCAGCCGCTGAGCCGCGACGACGACAGCCCTCAGATCGACGGGGTCGATGTCATGGACGTCCTGCGCGTGCGCGCGGGGGATCACGAGCGCGTGCCCGCGGTTGGCGGGCTGGATGTCCATGAACGACATCGTGCGCTCGTCCTCGTCGACGATCGTCGCGGGCAGCTCACCGGCGACGATCTTGCAGAAGATGCAGTCCTCGGCCATCGACGCCGAAGACTAGTGGGCCATCCACTAGGGCCCCTCGGGCTGCTCGCACAGCGACAGCGCCAGCGCCACGGCCTCCTCGGCGGTGCTGACCTCGCCGGCGTAGCGCGCCTCGTCGATCGCGGCCAGCAGGCGTCCGAGCTGCGGCCCCTCGGTGAGCGCCAGCGCGCGAGCGAGGTCGTCGCCGCGAACGAGCGGCTCGCGCCGGCCTGTCGCCCGCCAGCGCAGCGCGGCCGGGAGCACCTCGCGCGCGAGATCGAGGTGCTTGGCGATCGACTCCTCGGCCTTGCGACCCCTCGTGGCCAGGCGGTCGGCGACGGACAGCAGCGTCACGTCCACGCCGACGGTCTCGCAGCCATCCAGGTAGCCGTAGAGCGCGCGTCGCGACAGCGGGCGGTCGTGGACGAGGAACCCGAGCCGCAGGTGGTGGCGGACGAGCGCCGCCACATGTGCTTTCAGGCGCTCGCTGGCGCGCAGCCTCGTGAGCACGTCGCGGGCGAGCTGTGCCCCCGCGCGATCGTGGCCGTGGAACGTCGGCGTGCCGTCGTCGCGATGGTCGAGCGTCGCCGGCTTGGCGGCGTCGTGCAGCAGCGCGCCGAGCCGCAGCGCCACGCCGCGGTCGAGGTCGTCCGCCAGCGGCTCGGCGAGCAACGCACCGGCGGCGTCGGCGTGCTGAGCGCCGAGCACCGCCGCCGGGTCGCGCTGAAGCTCGACGAGTCGGGCGAGCACCTCGAGCGTGTGGTCGTAGACGTCGGCGTGGTGGTAGCGGTTCTGTTGCACGCCGCGCAGGGCGGCGAGCTCGGGCAAGACCGCCGCCGTCACTCCGACCTCGTCCATCTGTCCGAGCGCGTCCACGACGCCGTCGACCGCCACGATCCGCTTGAGCTCGGCGAAGACGCGCTCCTGCGCTACCGCTGCCACGCGCGGCGCCTGCGCTCGGGCGAGGCGAGCGGTCTGCGGCTGGATGTCGAACTGCAGCTCGGCGGCGATCCTCACCAGGCGCAGGGCGCGCAGCGGATCGTCGGCGAACGCGCTCGATCCGACGGCTCGCAGGCGTCTCGACGTGAGGTCGGCCTCGCCGCCGTGAGGGTCGATCCGATCGCCGCCGGCCAGCGGGCGGGCGATCGCGTTGATCGTGAAGTCGCGCAGGGCGAGGTCCGCCAAGAGCGTGCCGCCGCGCAGCGGGCTGATGTCGGCCTGCCAGCCGCGGTCGGTCGACAGGACGCGCCAGGCCCCGAACTCCTCCGAGAGCTCGAAGGCCGGCCCGCGGATCGCGCGCGCGAGCGTGCGCGCCGCAGCACGAGCGTCACCGTCGACGACGAGGTCGAGGTCGCGGAGCGGGCGCCGCAGTAGCTCGTCGCGCACCGCACCGCCCACGAGCCACGCCGCGTGCCCCTCGAGCGCCTCTCTCGTGATCGCGACGGGGTCGCTCACGGCAGCGGTTCACCATCGCGGTGGTACTCGCGCGGCACCCGTGCCAGCAGCGCGCAGGTGATCTCGTAGTTGATCGTGCCAAGGCGCCGCGCGAGCTCCTCGGCGAGGATCCGCTCCGCTCCCTGGCGGCCGATCAGCACGGCGTCGTCGCCCACCGCCACCGCACCGGCCGCGCGGACGTCGACGGTCACGTTGTCCATGCTGACGGTCCCGACGAGCGCCCGGCGCTCGCCGCCCACCAGCACGTCGGCGTTGTCGCTCAGCGCGCGACGCACTCCGTCGCCGTAGCCGATCGGCAGCGTGGCGACGCGCGTCGGCGCCGGCGCGACGAAACGGCGGCCATAGCCCACGCTCTCGCCCACCGCGACGGCCTTGACGGCGGCGACACGGGTATGCAGCTCGAGCGCCGGCTCCAGGTCGTGCTCGGCGGGATCCTCGCCGAACGGATCCAGGCCGTAGATCGCGACGCCCGTGCGCACGAGGTCGAAGTGCGTGGCGGCGTCGCGCAGCGTCGCGGCGCTGTTGGCGGCATGCACGACCATCCGCGGGTGCGCCTCGCGCAGCGGCGTCACCCAGTCCTCGAAGCGCGCGAGCTGCTCGTACAGGAACGGGTCGTCGCGCTCGTCGGCGGTGGCGAAGTGGGTCATGGCTCCCGCCAGGCGAACGCCCGGGGCAGCGGCGGCGACCTTGGCGACGCGCGTCGCCTGCGCGGGATCGCGGGTGCCCAGGCGGCCCATCCCCGTGTCGAGCTTGACGTGGACCGACCCGCCTCCGAGCGCCGCGACCGCCTCGACGAAGCGCTCGTCCCAGGCGACGACGTCCCCACGGGCCGCAAGGGCGATCTCCAGCTCGTCGGGCGACAGGGCGCCCATCACGAGGATCGGGGCCTGGACGGCGTGCTCGCGCAACCTGCGGGCCTCCTGCGCGGAGGCGACCGCGAGCCAGGTGGCGCCACCCGCCAGCGCCGCACGGGCGCACGCACGTCCGCCGTGCCCGTAGCCGTCTGCCTTGACGACCGCGCAGAGCCCGGCGCCGGGCTTCAGCTCACGCCGCAGGCGCTCGACGTTTCGCTGGATCGCGGCCACGTTGATCAGCGCCAGGGCGCGGACGTTCATGGCGACTCCGCCTGGCTCCCGGCACCCGGCTCGCCGCGGTCCGCGCGGGCGAGCGCGGCCACGACGTCGCGTGCGATGACGCCGTCGGGCCCGTGCTCCCCCGCCGCGACGCGGCCCGCGGCCGCATGGCGTCGTACCCCGGTGCAGGCGGCGGTGAACGGATCCAGGCCCTTGGCCATGAAGGCCGCGATGACGCCGCTCAGCACGTCGCCGGTGCCCGCCGTCGCGAGGGCGGGGGCACCGAGGCCGTTGACGACGGCTGTGCCATCCGGAGCGGCGACGATCGTGTCGTCGCCCTTGAGCACGACGATCGCCTGCGAGCGCCGTGCCGCCTCGCGCACGCTGTCCAGCCGGCGTGCCGCCACCTCATCGCTCGAGATGCCCAGCAGTCGTCCGAGCTCGCCTGCGTGGGGCGTCAGCACGGTCGGCGCGGCGCGCCGCGCGAGCGCGTCGATCTGGCCGGCGTGGGCGTTGAGGCCGTCGGCATCGAGCAGCAGCGCGACGGGGGCGCGCGCCGCGACTTCGCGCGCGAATGCGAAGGCCCCGTCGCTGCGGCCCAATCCCGGTCCGAGCGCGAGCGCGCCTGCGCGCTCGCAGGCATGCAGCGCGGCGCTCGCCGCGGCGGGAGTCAGTGCGCCGTCCTCGTCAGCCAGGGCGCGGGTCATAACCTCCAGCAGGCGCAGCTCGAAGATCGTCTCAAGCGAGCGGGGGACCAGCGCGGTGACGTAGCCGGCGCCGGCTCGCATCGCCGCCTCGGCGGCCAGGCAGGGCGCGCCCGTCAGGCCGCGCGAGCCGCCCGCGACGACCACATGGCCGGCACTGAACTTCGTGCTCGGCGCATCACGTCCGGGGACGAGCCCGTGCACGCGCTCGGTCAGCAGGCCGACGTCGGCCCGCGCGGGCGCCCCCGCCGGGATCCCGATGTCAATGACCTCAAGCTCGCCGGTGTGCTGCTTGCCGGGCGCGATCCAGTGGCCGGGCTTGGCGGCGGCGAACGTCGCGGTCATCATGGCCTTGACGGCCACGCCCTCGGTCGCCCCGGTGCTCGCGTCCACGCCGCTGGCGATGTCGGCCGCCACGACGGCGACCTGACTGGCGACGATCGCCTCGATCGCGTCCTTCGCCGGGCCCCGCGGCTCGCCCGCGAACCCGGTGCCAAGGATCGCGTCGACGATCACCGCAACCCCATCCAGGGCAGCGACGGTGAACGGCTCGTGCGCTCCGTTGAGCCTGCGCAGGTTCTCGGCCGCATCGCCGCGATGCTCGTCGTCGCCGGCGAGCGTGAGCACCCGGACGCGCCGCCCGAGCTCGCCGAGCAGCCGGCCCGCGACGAACCCGTCGCCGCCGTTGTTGCCCTTGCCGCAGACGACCGCGATCGCGCCGCGCGGCACGATCCGGTCGACGGCGAGCGCCAGCCCGGACCCGGCGCGCTCCATGAGGTCCAGCGAGGCGATCTCGCGCTCGTCGATCGCCCAGCGGTCGATCGCGCGCATCTGCTCGGCGCCCTGCAGGGGATCGACCCATGCCGCCAGCACACCGCTCACCGCACGAACGCCACGGCGCCGGCCGTGACCTTCGAATGGGTCATCGAGATGTCGACCTGCACGCCGAGCGCGGCAAGCGGGCCATGCAGCGCCACGCGCGTCTGGGATCCCTCCCCCACGACCTCGATGTCGTGCGGGTTCCAGGACTCCAGGCGCAGCGCCTTGGCCACCGCCTCCTTTGCACAGAAGCGCGCCGCCAGGTGCTGGCCAGGCCGGGCACGCTGCTGCGCATAGGCGCGCTCGCCGTCGGTGAACAGCCGCAGCGCGAGGCGCGGGCGGCGATCCAGCGCCTGTTCCATGCGCTCGATCTCCAGCAGGTCGATCCCGACGGACATGCGGCCATCGTACGTCGTGCTTGAACGCCGTTCGTCACGACGTCACGCCCAATCAGCAGAGCACTCGACACGACGAAGGAGGACCATGATGGCCACCGCGCCCTGCCAAGCCGCACAGCGAGACACGATCCGCGCGTACCGCGCCTCAAGCCAGGTCCTGGTCGTCGTCGAAGGGGAGCTGCCCAGCCCGGGCTTCAGCGTGAAGATCGTGCAGCGACCGGAGCGCATCTTCCCGCCGTTCTACGAGGTGCAGCAATGCCCGCTGCCGGGGTTCTTCGCGCAGGTCATCGTGCCCTACAAGGTGTCGCTGACGGTCAACCACCCCGAGGACCAGGATGTCGTCACGGTCTTTCATGCCGACGGCAAGGACGAGGTCAAGATCCAGGCGGCGGGCGAGGACCTGTCCGCCTACGACGCGATCGTCGGCGGGGACAGCGCCGACCGCGCGTGCCCCGACGGATCTGACCAGGCGACGGGCTTCTCCAAGGCCCTGAGCTTCGACGAGGCGTTCGCCGACGCGATCGCCAAGCTGCCGCCGATCGAGGCCCAGCACCCCGACATGCTCGAGACGGTGCGCGTCGCGGAGATCGGCAGCCTGTTCGGCGGCATCGCCGGCTTCCACGACATGTACGTGCGCGTCTGCCGCACGCACGACTGAGGGCCCGCGCTACTCGACGGTGACGGTCTTGGCGAGGTTGCGCGGTTGGTCGACGTTCAACCCGCGCTTGCGCGCGACGTAGTAGGCGAACAGCTGCAGCGGGATCACCGCCAGCAGCGCCTGAAGCATCCAGTCGGTGCGCGGGACGTAGATGACCTCTTCGGCCTGAGCGGCGATGCGATCGTCGCCCTCGGTCGCGACGGCGATGACGTGGGCGCCGCGGGCACGGACCTCCTGCATGTTGGAGATCATCTTGTCGAGGATCGGCATGTCCGTCGCGATGCAAACGACCGGCGTGGACTCGTCGAGCAGCGCGATCGGGCCGTGCTTCATCTCGCCGCCGGCGTAGGCGTCGGTGGCGATGTAGGAGATCTCCTTGAGCTTCAGCGCGCCCTCCAGCGCGACGGCGCGGCCCACATGGCGCCCCAGGTAGAGGTAGAAGTCCGAGTCCGCATGGCGCTCGGCGCACGCCTGGATCGATTCGTCGAGCGATGCGATCAGCGTCGTGATGTGATGGGGCAGCTGCTTGACGTCGGCGACGAGCTCGACGATCCGCTCGCGCGGCAGCGAGCCGCGCATCTCGGCGAGTCGCAGCGCCAGCAGGTACATCGCGGCCACCTGGCAGACGAAGGTCTTGGTCGCCGCGACGGAGACCTCCATGCCCGCGCGCGTGTAGAGCACGCCGTCGGCGTCGCGCGTCGCCTGCGAGCCGACGACGTTGGTCACGGCGATGACCTTCGCGCCGCGCTCGCGAGCCAGGCGCATCGCGGCGAGCGTGTCGGCGGTCTCACCGGACTGCGTGATGCCGATCACGAGCTCGCGGTCGGAGACGATCGGGTTGCGGTAGCGCCACTCCGACGCGATGTCCATCTCGACGGGGATCCGCGCCCACTCCTCGATCGCGTAGCGGCCGATCAGGCCGGCGTGAAAGGACGTGCCGGCGGCCAGGATCAGGATCCGGTCGATGCCGTGAAGCAGCGACTCGTCCAGACCCGCCTCCGCGAGATCGACGCCGTCGTCGCGCAGGGTGCGGTCGGCGATCGTCTCGGCCACGGCGCCGGCCTGGTCGTGGATCTCCTTGAGCATGAAGGTCTCATAGCCGCCCTTCTCGGCGGTCGAGACGTCCCAGTCCACGGTCGTCACCTCGCGCTGGATCGGCGTCCCGTCGGGTGTCAGGAACTCCACGCCGTCTGGCCGCACGACGACGATCTCCTCGTTCTCGATGACCTGCACGTCGCGCGTGTGCTCCAGGAAGGCGGGGATCGCCGACGCGAGGAACTGCTCACCGTCGCCGCGGCCGATGATCAGCGGGCACTCCTTGCGCGCGCCGACGAGGGTGTCGGGCTCGCTCGCGCTGATCGCCACGAACGCGTAGTGGCCCTGAAGCTCGGCGTAAGCGGCGCGCACGGCCTCGACGAGGCTGCCGGTCGCCATGTGGTGGGAGACGAGGTGCGCGATGACCTCGGCATCGGTCTCCGACGTGAACTGCGCGCCCATGTCGCTCAGGCGCGACTTCAGCGCCAGGTAGTTCTCGACGATGCCGTTGACGACGACGTGCACCTCGTCGGTCGTGTCGAAGTGCGGGTGGGCGTTGGCCTCCGTGACCCGGCCGTGGGTCGCCCAGCGCGTGTGGCCGATGCCGCAGGTCGACGGTCGCGCGATCGTGGCGACGGCGGCCTCGTCGGCGACGGCCTCGCCGCCGTTTGCCTGCAACACGGCCGCCCGCAGCTTGCTGAGATTTCCGACCGCGCGAACCGAGCCGATCGCGCCGTCGGCGAGCACCGAGACGCCCGCAGAGTCATAGCCGCGGTACTCGAGCTTCTCCAAGCCCGCCAGAAGGATCTCCTGGACCGCACGCTGACCGACGTAGCCGACGATTCCGCACATGAGCGCTGGATCCTACGGCCCGGCGTGGCCCTCCACGATCGCGACGAGGCGGCCGCAGACCGCGTCGGCCTCGTCGTCGCTGGGCGCCTCGACCATCACCCGCACGAGCTGCTCGGTGCCCGACGAGCGCACGAGCACGCGCCCGCGGCCTTGCAGGGCCGTGCCCTCGCGGTCTGCCGCGGACAGCAGCTCGGCGCCGGCCATCACCGCATCGCGATCGGCTACGCGGACGTTCACGAGCCGCTGGGGAAGCTTGTCCATCGCGCTGCGCTCGACGAGGTCAGTGCCGGCAAGCGCTTCGAGGGTCAGCAACGCGCTCGCGATGCCGTCGCCCGACGCCACGAACCCGGTGTCGATGATGTGGCCGGACTGCTCGCCGCCCAGGCCCCAGCCGAGGTCGCGCAGCTTCTCCAGCACGTAACGGTCGCCGACCTGCGTCGTCTCGACGCGCACCCCCGCGTCGCGCATCGCGGTGTGAAAGCCGTAGTTCGTCATGACGGTGACGACGACGCCGCCGCCGGGCAGGCGATCGTGCGCGCGCAGGTGCAGCGCGGCGAGCGCGATCAGCTCGTCGCCGTCGACGAGGGCGCCGGTGCGGTCGACGGCCAGCAGGCGGTCGCCGTCGCCGTCGAAGGCGAAGCCGACGTCGTGGCCGCCCTCACGCATCGCCGTCACGAGCGCCCGGGTGTGCGTGGAGCCGCAGCCGTCGTTGATGTTGCGCCCGTCGGGCGCGGCGGCGAGCACGGTGACCTCGGCGCCCAGGCGGCGGAAGATCTCGGGCGCCACGCGATGGGTCGCGCCGTTGGCGCAGTCAAGCGCCACGGCGATCCCGGCGAGATCGAGGTCGGCGAAGCGCTCATGCAGCGCGCGCAGGTAGTCCTCGCCCGTGCCGTGCAGCGGCTGGATGCCGCCGATCCGCGCGGGCCGCGCCGCTGCCGGCGCGTCCATGCGCGCCTCGATCGCCAGCTCGGTGGCGTCTGAGAGCTTGAATCCGTCGGCGCCGAAGAACTTGATGCCGTTGTCCTCGTAGGGATTGTGCGAGGCCGAGATGACGGCCGCGAGGTCAAACCCGAAGCGCGCGATCAGCAGCGGAGCGGCCGGCGTCGGCAGCACGCCACCGAGCAACACGTCGCCGCCGGCCGACGCGATGCCGGACGCCAGCGCGGCCTCGAGCATCTCGCCGGACTCGCGCGTGTCGCGGATGACCAGCACGCGCGGGTGCTCCCCGCCGACCTCAATGGTGGCCGCGGCGCCGATCGACTGAGCGAGCCCGGCGGTCAGCACCTCGCCCGCGACGCCGCGCACGCCATCGGTGCCGAAGTGCGTGCGAACGGCGGAGCCGGCGCTCATGAGACGCCGAGCGCGGGTCGGCCTAGCGCTTGGAGAACTGCGGCTTCTTGCGGGCCTTCTTCAGGCCAGCCTTCTTGCGCTCCTTGACGCGCGCGTCACGCGTCAGGAACCCGCGGCGCTTGAGCTCGCCGCGCAGGCTCGGGTCGGCTTCCAGCAGCGCGCGCGAGATGCCGTGGCGCAGGGCGCCGGCCTGAGCACTGACGCCGCCGCCATGCAGCCTCGCCACGACGTCCATGCGGTCGTCGTAGCCGACGACCTCCAGCGGCTGACGGATGGTGCGCCCGAGCGCGGGACGGGGGAAGTAGGAGTCAAGCGGCTTGTCGTTGATCGTGTAGGCACCGGTGCCCGGCCGCAGGATCACGCGGGCGCAGGCGGTCTTGCGCTTGCCGGTCGCGCGGTAGCGGGCCCCGGCGGCCAGGTCGATCGTGGCGGCCACGGGCTGCTCGTCGGCGCGGTCCTGCTCGGCCGCAAGCTCGGCGGCGCTGAGCTCGTCCTCGTCGAGGCCGGCCAGCGGGTCGGCTCCCTCGGCGACGATGTCGACCTCGAGGTCGGCGCCGGGGATCGCGGGCTTGACGCGCGCGGTGGGCTCCGGCGCGCCGTCCTGGTCATCGTCGGACTCATCGGCGACCGCGACGGACTCCGCAGCGGGAGCGTCGGCGGGCGGGACGTCGGCGGGAGCGGGCGTCTCGTCGGCAGAAGCGGGCGTCTCGTCGGCAGAAGCGGGCGTCTCGTCGGCGGGAGCGGGCGTCTCGTCGGCGGAAGCGGACGTCTCGTCAGGGGACTGCGCGGCGGGAGCGGCTGCCTCGTCGGCTGCGTCGGGCGGCGAGTCCTCGGGCGGCTCGGCGTTCTCGTCGGTCACGAGGGGTGGATCTCCATCGGTTGCGGTTTCTGAGCCACGTGAGGATGCTCGGGCCCGGCGTAGATCTTGAGCTTCGTGATCTGCTTGCGGGCCAGCCGGTTACGCGGGAGCATGCCCTTGACGGCCAGGCGGATGACCTCTTCGGGACGGCGCTCGAGCATCTCGCCGAGCGTCCGCGTCTTGAGGCCCCCCGGGTAGCCGGAGTGGCGGTAGTACTTCTTGTCGGCGCGCTTGTTGCCGGTCACCGAGATCTTCTCCGCGTTGATCACCACGACGAAGTCGCCGGTGTCGACGTGCGGGGTGTAGGTCGGCTTGCGCTTGCCGCGCAGCGCGTCGGCGATCTGGGTGGCCAGGCGACCGAGCGTCTGCCCGGTCGCGTCGACGACGAGCCAGTTGCGCTCGCGATCGTTGGCATTGGCGACATAGGTCTTCATGGCAGGAAAAAGGCCACGCGATCCGCCGCGTGGCGTGGGTGCAGTGTAGGGAATCGCGTGCGGCCACGAAATCCGGCCGCTCATCCAGGCAGCTCGCAGTCCACAGCGCCATCTGAGAAGCCCTTCACGAGGGCGCTCGTGTTGGCCCGCAGCGAGCCCAGATACGTCGAGCCGGGAGTCCCCGCCCGACCCAGCGAGTCGGAGTACAGCGCGGCGCCCACCGACGCTCCGGCGTCGCGCGCGATCGCCTTCGTCAGCTGCTGGTTGACCGAGCTCTCCGGGAAGATCGTCGACACGCCGGCCGAGCGGATCGTGCGCACGAGCCGTGCCACCTCACCGCCGGAGGCCTGCGCCTGCGTCGAGAGCGCGGGGATCACCGTCCCGATGACCTCGATGTCGTAGCGATCGGCATACGCGCCGAACGCGTCGTGATCGGTGACGAGCTTGCGGTCGGCCCGGGGCACCCGCCGCATGCAACCGGCGATGGCGGCGTCGAGCTTCAGCAGGCGCGAGACGTAGCTGTCCGCGCCGGCGGCGTATGCGTCGCGGCCGGGGGGATCGGCCGCGATCAGCGCGTCGCGGATGCGCTGCGCGGCGATCACCGCGGTGCGCGGGTTCTGCCACCAGTGCGGGTCCTCGCGTCGCGGGCGCAGCGTGTCGAGAATCGTGATCGTCGTCGTGCTCGAGCCCGCGCCTCGCAGGACGTCTGCGAGCCAGGCATCGATGTCGCCGCCGGAGCGCACGACGAGCTTCGCGTCGCCGATCGCCCGCAGGTCACTCGGACGGGGCTCGTAGGCATGGGGGTCGGTTCCGGGCTTGAGGATCTGCTCGACGGCGGCGCGATCGCTGGCCACGGCTCGCGCGATGTCGCCGAGCTGCGTCGTCGTGACGACGACCGTGGGGCCGCTACGCCTGCCGGCGTCGTCGCCGGTGCTCGACCCGCAGGCAGCAAGCGACGCCGTCGCGAGAACCAGCATGAAGACGGCGATCAGCCAGCGCATCGCCGGCCACACTAACAGGAACGATTCTCATCTAGAACGTCCTCGCTGGCGACAGGACGCCGTCCGGCTCGCTTCAGCTTGCGGCCGCGGACGTCGACTCGGTGTCGCCGTTGGACTCACGCGAGCCACGCTCCGAGCGCGACGACGTCTCGTCGCCTCCGACCGCAACGGCGGCCTTCGCAGTCACGAGGTGGTAGAGGATCAGGACCTGCACGATCGCCAGCGACTCCGAGCGCAGGGTCTCGGTTCCGACGGTGAACTCGCCGAGGCGCTCGGTGCGCAGGTGGCTGGCAAAGTGCATCTTCTCCCAGATCGCCTCCTCGATCGCGGCGCCGCGATCGCGGTCGACGTTGCCGGGGATGAACAGGCGGATCTCACCGTTCTTCTCGTCGATCGTGATCCCGTCGCTACCGCCGGCATCGACCACGACCGAGAGGTCCGGGTGCGGCAGGCCTTCGCGCAGCGTCAGCACCGCGTCGAGGTGGTCCTGCTCGCCCTTCTCGTTGGGCCGGAAGGAGATGACGATGTCGCCCTGTCCCTGCTGCGGGCGGATGAAGGCCTCGGAGTCGGGCTCGCGGCGATCGAGGTCGTCGAGCACACCCTGCTCGGTGTAGCCACGCTTGGTCGTGTCGCGCTTGATCTTCCACGCGCGCCGCATCTCCTCGGGAGGCGCGAGGTACACGCGCACGTCGTAGGTGTCGGCCAGTTCCTGGGTGTGGTAGCCGAGCAGGCCCTCGATCACGGCGAAGCGCTTGGGCATCACGTACCGTGGCGGTCCGAACGTGCCGTCGCCGTGCTTGTAGACGGGCTTGAGGATCGGTTCGCCGTTGCGCAGATGCACCAGATGCTGCGCGATGATGTCCATGTAGTTGCAGTCGGGGTGCAGCGGCGTGATGCCGTGCTCCGCCCGCTGCGTGCGGTCGTACTTGTGGTAGTCGTCCATCCCGATGTGGGTGACGTTCTCCTTGCCGAGAATCTCGACGAGGCCTTTTGTGATCGTCGTCTTGCCGGTCGCCGAGTCGCCGACGACGCCGAGGATGATGGGGCGCGCCATGTGTTCCTCTCCCTATCTGAGTCGCCGCCGAGTCGGGGAAAGATAGCGCCCGCCCGCCCGCGACGACCTGCGCCTCGCCGGCACGCGACGATCCGCGGCGTTCGCCATGCGCTTGAATGCCGCGATCGGCGTCTCTTTCCTCATCCCGGCGTACAACGAGGCCGCGACTATCGAGGAGGTCCTCGACCGCATCCACGCGCTGGACCTCGACGCGGAGATCATCGTCGTCGACGACGGCTCCGTCGATGACACGGCGGCGATCGTCGAATCCTTCGCAAGCGCGCATGCCGGTGTCGTGCTGCTGCGCCAGCCCAACCGGGGCAAGGGCTCGGCCGTGCGGCTCGCGGCGACGCACATCACCAAGGAGATCGCGGTCATCCAGGACGCCGACATGGAGTACGACCCCGCGGACGTCGTCGCGCTGATCGCCCCGATCCAGCGGGGCGTCGCCGACGTCGTGTACGGCTCGCGCCTCAGTGGCGGTGCGCCGCAGCGTGCCTACCTGTTCTGGCATCTGGTCGGCAACCGCTTCCTGTCGCTGCTCACGGGGTTGCTGTTCAACACGACGATCAGCGACATGGAGACCGGATACAAGGCCTTTCGCTCCGACGTGCTGCGCTCGCTGCGCTTGACCCAGGACGACTTCGCGATCGAGCCCGAGATCACCGGCGAGATCTGCCGCCGCCATCTGCGCATCTACGAGATGCCGATCGCCTACTACGGGCGCACCTACGCGGAGGGCAAGAACATCACGTGGCGCGACGGCCTCAAGGCGATCGCGGTGCTCGTGCAGGTGCGACTGCGGCGCTTGTGACCGTCGCGAGCTCGCGGCGGCCGCTGCTGCTCGCCGCCGCCGTGGTCGTGACCGTCGGCGCGATGGCGTACGCGTTCAACGGCGTCGCGCTGCCAGACGCCGCCGCGGCGCTCTCCAGCAGCAACCTGTGGTGGCTCGTGCCCTCGTTCGCCGTCTTCGTCGCCGGCGTCGTGCTGCGCGCGGTGCGCTGGTGGGCGCTGTTTGACCCCAGCCACCGCCCTCCGCTGCGCGCGGTCTCGCGGGCGCTGCTGATCGGCTACTTCTTCAACAACATCCTGCCGGCGCGCGCGGGCGAGGCGGCGCGCGTGATCTCGCTGCACGGCCGCGCGAGCACCTCGCGCGCGGAGACGATCGGGACCGTCGTCGCCGAGCGCGTCTTTGACCTGCTGGCGCTGCTGGTCATCCTGCTCGCCGCGTACCCCTGGCTGCCGCCGATCACGTGGCTGCGCGCCGCGGCGTTCCTCGGCATCGCGGTCGTCGTGCTCGTCGCGGCGCTGTCCTTCGTGCTCGTGCGCTACGAGGAGCGCGCCATCCACTGGCTGCTCTCGCCGTTGCGCCGGGTGCGCCGTGACGGCTTCGCCGAACGCGTCGAGCACGCCGCCGTCAACGCCACCCGCGGGCTCGTCGCGATTCGCGATCCGCGCGTGGCGACCCTGTCGATGCTGCTGACGATCGCGTCGTGGGTCGTGCTGAGCTGCTCGTACTGGATCCTGATGTCCGGGTTCTCGCTGGACCTGCCGTTCGCCGCGGGTCTGCTGGTCACCGTGACGATCAACGTCGGGCTGATCCTTCCCTCCTCCCCTGCGGCGATCGGCGTCTTCGAGGCCGCGACGGTGATCGCGCTGACGGCATTCGCCATCCCGCAGGCGCAAGCGCTGTCCTACGCGCTCGTCCTGCACCTGCTGAACCTCGTGCCGTTCCTCGTCGCCGGCGCCGCGTTGCTGGCACCCGGGGCGCTGGCTCGCAGGCACCGCGACAGCGCCTGACGTGCACGCCGCGTTCCGGCGTGCGCCATCATCGAGGGATGTCCGACGCCGCACCCAAGCCCGAACGCCAGGCTCCAACAACGCTTGCCGAAGCGGTCGGCGGGCCGCTTGGGATGCTCGAGTCCGCGGTGCCCGCGGTCGCATTCATCGTGACCTACACCTTCACCGGCCAGGACACCAACACGTCGGCGATCGTCGCGGTCGGCATCGCGCTCGCCCTGACGGTCGCGCGGCTCGCGCGCCGCGAGTCCCCGCAGCAGGCGCTGTCGGGGCTCATCGGCGTCGCCTTCGCAGCGTTCATCGCGACGCGCAGCGGCAAGGCCGAGAACTTCTTCCTACCGGGCCTGCTGCTCAACGCGGTCAACGTCACCGTGCTGCTGGCATCGGTCGCTGTGCGCTGGCCGCTGATCGGCGTCATCGTGACCAAGCTCGACGGCGAGGACAACACCTGGCGCGACGATGCGCGGCGCATGCGCGCGTTTCGCCGCGCGACGTATCTCTGGGTGGGCGTGTTCTCGGCGCGCCTGCTCGTCCAGCTTCCGATGTACCTCGCCGGCGCGGTCGTCGTGCTCGGGATCTTCCGAACGGCGATGGGCCTGCCGCTGTTCGCGCTCGGTCTGTGGCTTACGTGGCTGCTGGTGCGCGGAGTGCGCGCGCCGCCGTCCGCGACCGCTCAGGCCTGACCTCCCCTCGCCGCGCCCAGGGCGATGGATCGGGCTACTCCCATTCGATCGTTCCCGGCGGCTTGGAGGTGATGTCCAGCACGACGCGGTTGACATCGCGCAGCTCGTTGATCATCCGCGAGGCGATCTGCTCGAGCAGGTCGTAGGGCAACCGCGCCCAATCGGCGGTCATCGCGTCGTCTGAGGTGACCGCGCGCAGCACGACGACGCAGCCGTAGGTGCGCTCGTCGCCCTGCACGCCGACGGTGCGCACGTCGGGCAGCACGCAGAAGGATTGCCACAGGTCGCGGTACAACCCGGCCTTGCGGATCTCGTCCTGGAAGATGTAGTCGCACTCGCGCAGCAGGTCCAGGCGCTCCTTGGTCGCTTCGCCGCCGACGATCCGGATCGCCAGGCCAGGTCCGGGGAACGGCTGGCGCCAGACCAGGCGCTCGGGCAGGCCGAGCTCGGCGCCGACGGCGCGCACCTCGTCCTTGAACAGCGCGCGCAGCGGCTCGACGAGATCGAACTGCAGATCCTCGGGAAGGCCGCCGACGTTGTGGTGGGACTTGATCGTCGAGGCGCCCGTGCCACCGCCGGACTCGATGACGTCGGAGTACAGCGTGCCCTGGACGAGGTAGTGCGCGTCGCCGATCTTCTCGGCCTCCTCCTCGAAGACGCGGATGAACTCCGCGCCGATCGCCTTGCGCTTGGCCTCAGGGTCGGTCACCCCGGCCAGCCTGCTCAAAAAGCGCTGCTCGGCGTCGACGGCGACGAGCGGGACCTTGAAGTGATCGCGGAACGCGGCGACGACCTGCTCGCCCTCGTTCTTTCGCATCAGGCCGTGGTCGACGAAGACGCAGGTCAGCTGGTCGCCGACCGCGCGGTGGACGAGCAGCGCGGCGACGCTGGAGTCCACGCCGCCCGACAGGCCGCAGATGACCTTGTGAGTACCGACCTGGGCGCGGATCTTCGCGATCTGCTCGGCGACGATGCTCTCGGGGCTCCAGGTGCGGTCGGCGCCGCAGATGTCGCCGAGGAAGCGTTCGAGGATCGTCTGGCCGTAGGGGGTGTGGACGACCTCGGGGTGAAACTGGATGCCGTAGATGCCGCGCTCGATGTCTTCCAGCGCGGCAACCGGCGAACCCGTGGACGAGGCCAGGGCCGTGAAGCCCGGCGGTGGCGCATACACGGTGTCGCGATGGGACATCCAGCACGTCTGGCGCTCGGGCAGGCCGGCGAACAGGCGACCGGGGTCGCGGACGGTCAGCTCCGAGCGCCCGAACTCGCCGATCTCCGCGCCCTCGACGCTGCCGCCGAGCTCGGTCGCGATCAGCTGCATCCCGTAGCAGATGCCGAGCACCGGGATGCCGAGCTCGAGCAGCTCGCGCTCCAGGCGCGGCGCCGCGGGCGCATACACCGACGCCGGGCCGCCGGAGAGGATCAGGCCCTTCGGCTGGCGCTTGCGCACCTCCTCCACGCCGACGTGGTGGGGCAGCAGCTCGCTGAAGACCCCCAGCTCGCGGACGCGACGCGCGATCAGCTGCGAATACTGACCGCCGTAGTCGAGCACGACGACCTCGTCGACGCGCCGCGGCGTCTGAACGTCGAGCACGCTCTCGTCGACGAGCTCCGTCGCGGCGGTCGTGGCGGTGACGACGCCTTCCGCCATGGGTCAGGCGTCCTGGAGCGCCGGATCCTCGTGGATGCCGTTGCCGTTGGAGGGCTTCGGCGCGGAGGTCGCCGATCCGCGTGCGCCCATGCCGACACCCTGGGCGACCTGAAGCTGCTTGCCCTCGGTCTGCAGCGCGGGCGCGATCATCAGCTCGGCGCGGTTGAACTCCGCGATGTCCTTGTAGCCGCAGGTCGCCATCGACGTGCGCAGCCCGCCCATGAGGTTGAACGTGCCGTCGTTCTGGTGGGCGGGACCGGTGACGATCTCCTCGAGCGAGCCGTTCTGCACGGTCCGCACCCGCGCGCCGCGCGGAAGCGTGGAGTGGAAGGTCGCCATGCCCCAGTGGTAGCCGCGACCGGGCGCCTCGTGGGCGCGAGCCAGCGGCGAGCCGATCATGACGGCGTCCGCGCCACACGCGATCGCCTTGGAGACGTCGCCGCCGTTGCGCATCCCGCCGTCGGCGATGACCTGGCAGTACTCACCCGTCTCGAGCATGTTCTGCGAGCGAGCGCCCGCGACGTCCGCGATCGCCGTTGCCTGCGGGACGCCGATGCCGAGCACGCCGCGGGTCGTGCAGGCGGCGCCCGGACCGACGCCGACGAGCACGCCGGCCGCGCCCGTACGCATCAGGTGCAGGGCGGTGTGGTAGCTCGCGCAGCCACCGACGACGACGGGGAGAGGCACCTCGCGAATGAACTCCTTGAGGTTCAGCGGGGGACGGTTCTCGTCGTTGGAAACGTGCTCGGCGGAGACGACGGTCCCCTGGATGACGAGGATGTCCAGGCCCGCCTCAAGCGCCAGCTCGTGGTACTGGCGAACCCGCTGAGGCGTCAGCGAGCAGGCGACGACGACGCCCTGGTCCTTGATCTCGCGGATGCGCTGCGTGATCAGCTCGGGAATGATCGGCCGCTGGTAGATCTCCTGCATCTCGCGCGTCGCGGAGTCCTTGGGCAGGTGCGAGATGCGCTCGAGCTGCTCCTCGGCGTCCTCGTAGCGGGTGAAGATCCCCTCGAGATTCAGGACGGCGAGACCGCCGAGCTTGCCGATCAGGCCGGCCGTCGTCGGCGAGACGACCCCGTCCATCGCCGAGGCCAGCAGCGGCAGCTCGAAGCGGTAGTCGCCGAGCTTCCACGAGATGTCCACGTCGTCGGGGTCCCTGGTGCGTCGTGAGGGCACGATCGCGATGTCGTCGAATCCGTATGCGCGGCGTGCTTTCTTCCCGCGACCGATCTCAATCTCCATTGATGCATCCTAGGCGTGTGGGCGGACAAGAAGACCCCGCCAGGACGGGGTCGGAAACGACGAAACACGCACCTTGCGGACGACGGCCGGTACGTCTTCGGAGGTTAGCAGCGGGCTTATGTCGACCTGGCTTCAGATGTCACGTCCGAAGCCGCTGCGTCGTCCGGTCTTCGATGGTGTCATCGAGGCCAAGGAGGACTGATCGCAGATGCGCATCGCGGTCGTAGGAGGAACGGGCGTGCTCGGGCGGGCCGTCGTGGCGCAGCTCGCCGAGCGCCGTCACGACGTGCGGGTGCTGTCGCGCTCCGCACCGGCGCCGGCGGCGCTCGGCGCGAGCCACCATCGCGTGGACGTCGTCACCGGCGACGGCCTGCGCGACGCGCTCGGCTGCGTCGATGCCGTCGTCGATGCGACGAACACGGCCGGCAGCGGGCGCAAGGCGGCGCCGGTGCTCGTCGATGGCTGCCGTCACCTGCTCGACGCCGAAGCGGCGGAGGGTGTCGAGCACCATCTCGCAATCTCGATCGTCGGGATCGACGCCGTGCCGTTCTCCTATTACCGCACGAAGCTCGCGCAGGAGGCGGTCGTCGAACAGGGACCGGTCGCCTGGAGTCTCGTTCGCGCGACGCAGTTCCATCAGCTCCTTGATCTCGTGTTCACGACGACCGCGCCGGCCTGGATCCTTCCGGCAATGAGCTTTCCGCTCGCACCGGTCGATCCGCGCTTCCTCGCGCAGGTGCTCGCCGACGGCGTGGAGGCCGGCGCGCGTGGCAGGCTGCCAGCGGTTGCTGGACCGACCGCGCAACCGCTGGATGAGCTGGCGCGAGCATGGGGGCAGGCTCGCGCCCGGCGGACCCTCCGTGTGAAGCTGCCGCTCAAGGGAGCGGTGCGACGCGCGCTGGCGGCCGGCGCGCTCGTGCCCGACGACGAGGCGGTCCGCGGCGGACCGGGTTTCGAAGCATGGCTGCGTGAGCACCCTGGCAGGCAGCTCAGCGTGGCCAGAGCGCGCACATGAGCACATCGGCGGAGCGCTTCGAGGAGCTGCGTCCCCGGCTGATGCGCGTGGCCTACAGCCACCTCGGCAACGTCGCCGAGGCCGAGGACGTCGTGCAGGAGGCGTGGTTGCGCCTGCAGCGCGCCGAGACGGGGTCGATCGGCGATCTGCGCGCCTGGCTGACGACGGTCGTCAGCCGGCTGGCGCTCGACGCGCTCGGCTCGGCCCGTGCCCGACGCGAGCGCTATATCGGGCCGTGGCTGCCCGACCCGCTCGTCGATGCCAGGGCCGGTGACGACCCCGCGGACCGCGTGACGCTCGACGAGAGCGTCAGCCTCTCGCTGCTGTTCGTGCTCGAGCGCCTGTCACCGGCGCAGCGAACCGCGTTCGTCCTGCACGACGTCTTCGGTTACGCCTTCGACGAGGTCGGCGAGATCGTCGGCCGCACGCCGGCGGCCGCACGTCAGCTGGCGTCGCGAGCGCGGCGCGACGTCCTGGAGGCCCGCCCGCGCCAGTCGGGGACGCCAGAGCAGCAGCGTCGCGCCGTCGAGGCGTTCGCGGCCTCCGCAGGAGGCGGAGATCTGCAGGGGCTGCTTGCAGTCTTGGATCCGGACGTCGTCATGCGCTCCGACGGCGGAGGCCGTGTCCAGGCATCGCGCGTGCCGCTCGTCGGCGCCGACCGCGTCAGCCGGGCGCTCATCGCGCTCGCGCGAACGTTCGCCGGCCAGTCGGACGCGCGCTTCGCCGACGTCAACGGGATGCCGGGGTTGCTGATGGTCAATCGCCTCGACGGGCAGGTCTCGGTACTCACGTTCACCGTCGACGACGCTCAGATCACGACGATCCACATCCAGCGCAACCCGGACAAGTTGCGTCACATCCGGGCGCCGGGAGAAGCCGCGCCATGACCGGCCGTCTACAGGCCGGCGACGCTGACGCTCGTGGCTTCGGGAGCACAGAACCGTGCCGTGCGCGTGGCCTCGGCGCGGATCTGGGCGTGGGTGGAGCGGCGGATGTCGACGTGCGGCTCGATCGTGACCTTGACGTCGCCGCGCCCGCGCTCCAGGCGCTAGCTCGCCGCGACGCGCCCGTCGACGGTCACCGTCTGATCGCCGCTGAGGGTGAGCTTCAGCGGCTGGACGGCCGGCGGGATGATGCGCTCGCGATCGGCGTAGGCGAGCAATGCCTGATCCCAGCGCGACAGGAAGCGCACCGGGAGCTTGGACGCCGCCGGCGGTAGCGGGGCGTCGGGGAGGTCCAGCAGCTCGGTTCCGTGCTCGTCGCGGTAGGACACCGTCATCACGCGCTCCCAGCCGGGAGCGAGGTCACGTTGCGCGACGCCGGCCCAGGACGCGACGTCCCGACGGCTCGCCGGACCGAACGCGGCCAGGTAGCGCTCGAGCACGAGCGCCGCCGCGTCGGCGCCATCGGGCAGCGGGCGCGGGTCGAGGACGAAGCGCGCCCTGCTGCGGTCGCCCCAGTGGCCGGCCGGCGGGAGCTGGCGCAGCGCCAGCAGGCTGCGCGCGAACACGATCGGCGTCCATGGCTCGTCGGTGACGCCCTCGTAGCGACCGACGCGCTCGCGGATCTCCTCGTTGGAGCGCGGCTCGGACAGCCAGGCGCCGAGGTCGGCGGTGACCTTCGCCTCGTCGAGGTGGGCGTAGGTCCTGCGCCACGTCCGCATCCGCGCCTGGCGGGAGAGCTGGTGGTAGGCCGGGTAGTCGCGGGCGGCCACGAGATGCAGCGTGGTGCGCATGATCGTCGTCTTGACGACGTCGCCGGCATCGATCGCCGCCTGCAGGTCGTCGCGGTCAAATCCCTCGACGCGCGCGGCCAGCGCGACGTAGGGCGCCGGCGCGTCCTGGCCCTGCAGCGGCGTCAGCAGCCCGATCGCGTCGGCGGCGACCAGCGGGCGGCGCTCGATCAGCATCTGGCGCGCGGCGAGCGCGGCCGTCAGCTCCTTGCGCGTCAGCGTCCGCATGCCGAGGTCGCGACGCAGGATGAATGTCGAGAAGTAGGCCGCGGTATTCGCCCAGTATTCGACACCCGTCGAGTCGGGACCGCCGTCAACGGGGCGGCTGGCGGCAGACAACGTCTCCGGATCCTGGCTGCCGCGCGCAGGTCCCCTGTTCGATGAGGTTCGCTCCGCCCCGCTCGGCGACCACCGTGGTGTCTGGGTTCGTGGGGATGCGCAGCAGCTCGGCGGTCTTGTCGTCGAGGGGCAGGCGCTCGTAGCGCTTCACGCGGAATCGCGTCGTCGTCCGTCCGGCGCTGCCGAGCGTGACCGACGCAGAGCCCGCGAGCGGCGCGAATGTGTCGGGATCGACGTCAAAGACCACGCGTCGCGGCGTGCCGTCGGCGTGCACACCGGTCAGCGTGCCGGCCAGCCGGCGCACGGTGCGCCCCTCCGACTGGACGGTGCCTGTGTCCCTGAGCTGGCCCGAACCGAGCATGCGAGCCAGTTCTGTGACGGGATCGCCATCGCCCAGGCCCAGCGCGCTGGGAACTCGTGAGCGCTCGTCGGCGCCGGGACCGAGCAGGACCGACATGTCGTTGCCGTGTGGCATGAAGCTGCGGAAATCGCCGGGCCGGTATGACTGCTGCAGGCGATCGGTGAACGATTGCGCGTCGGGGTCCAGGGGCTGCCCTGGTCGAACCTCACGGAAGCTTGCGGCCGTATTGATGAGCCGCCACCGGGCCGGGTTGATGGCCGACCACTGCTCGCTCGTCTGTGGCTCCTGTGGCCCATCGGGGGTCACGAAGCTCGTCGCGATCACGAGATGGACGATCTCGTCGTCGGACGGCGTCAGCGCCGCGCGCGCTTCGGCAATGACGTCGAGCCCCGAGCCGCCGCCTCCGCCGGGCCATGAAAGCAGCGCCACGACCACCGCGACCGCCGAAGCGGCGGCAGCGAACGCCAGTGTCCGGCGCGAGAGCAGCACGCGGCGTCGTGGCTGTCGCGCGGCTCGCGCGAGCTCTTCTCCAAAGTGATCCTTCAACCGGTCAAGTCTGGTGTCAGTCATCCGACGGTCGCCTCCTTGATGGCGGGTCGGTCGAGGGTCTCGGCCAGCGTCGAAAGTCCGCGTGACACGCGGGCGCGCGCTGCCGGCTGGGAGATGGAGAGGCGCCGCGCCACCTCGGAGTAGGCCAGCTCGTCGACGACGCGCAACTGCACCGCGAGCCGGACCGGCTCAGAGATCGGCCAATGCGTCGACGAGCTGGGTGCGTAGGACTGCCAGATCTGCGCTCGCCACGATCTCTGAGCACAGGGCGGCGTCGGCCTGTGGTCGCTCGATGCGGAGCCGGTCCAGCGCCCGCCGCTCGGCACTGCCGCGACGGTGATACAAGGCAAGTTGGCGTCGCGCGATGGCGTACAGCCAGCTGGCACGCTCAGCGTCTGTGCTCCCGCGAAAGCGCCGCCGACCGGCCACCGCTTGAGCGAAGGTCTCGGCCCAGAGGTCCAGCGCGGTCTGCGGGTCGCCGGTGCGGCGCGCGAAGAACGTCAGCAGCCCGTCGCGGTGCGCGGCGTACAACGCTTCGAGATCGATCCGGGCGGCGGCCACAATGGCTAGGTTGCACCGCCTCCCGCGCTGTGACACCGACGCGTCAAAGCCCGGGTCAACCGATCCTCGCGGCGAATCCCCGGCTCAGGCCACGAACTCGATCTCGACCGGTTCGCCGGCGCCGATCGCGTCGCGGTCGCCGGGGACGAGGGCCAGCGCGTCGATGCCGAGCATCGAGGTGAGGATGTGGGAGTCCTGCGAGCGCGTGGGGCGCACATGCCAGCCGTCGTCCTGCAGCGACGAGCGGCAGCGCACGATCGTCGTGCGCCCGCGCGCGCCGGGAAGCTCCTCGTCTGCGGTCGCCATCGTCGGATGCACGACGCGCTCGCGGCCGAGCATGGCGTCCAGCGCCGGGACGACGAACAGCCGGAATGCCATCAGCGCCGACACGGGGTTTCCGGGCAGGGCGAAGACGAGCGTGCCCTCCTCGTTGATCGCGAAGGTCGTCGGGCGGCCGGGCTTGAGCTTCACGCCCGCGAAGACCTCGCGGAAGCCGAGGCGCTTCAGCGCGGGGCGCACGTGGTCGTGTGGTCCGACCGACACGCCGCCGGTGGTGATCAGCATGTCGACGTCGCGCAGCGCCGCGCGCAGCACCGACACCGTCGCCTCGAGGTCGTCGCCGACGCGAACCCGTGCGACCAGATCGCCGCCGGCACGATGCACGGCGCCGCCGAGCGCGGGGCCGTTTGAATCGCGGATGCCGCCGGGCGCCAGCGGCTTGCCCGGGTCGGTCAGCTCATCGCCGGTGCCGGCCAGCGCCACGCGCGGGCGGCGCACGACCATCGGGCGCGGGATGTTCAGCGACGCGAGCACGCCCAGCTCGGATGGGCCGAGCACGGATCCTGCGTGGATGACGAGCGATCCGGCGAGGATGTCCTCGCCGGCGGGACGCACGTGCTTGGCGACCGGCACGACCCCGTCGACCACCACGGTCGCGTCCTCGGCCGTCGTCTGCTCCTGGGGCACGATCGCGTCCGCGCCGTCGGGAACGGGCGCGCCGGTGGAGATGCGAACGGCCGTGCCGGTCCGGACGGTCACCCCCGCCTCGCTGCCGGCCTTCGCCTCCCCGATGAGCTCCAGGCGCGCGGCTCCGCTCGCCGTGTCGGCGGCGAGGATCGCGTAGCCGTCCATCGCCGAGGCATCAAACGGCGGGACATGGTTGGGCGCGGCCGCATCCTCGGCGAGCGCGCGGCCGAGCGCCTCGTCGAGGCCGACCTCCTCGGAGCCGAGCACCGCGGCATGCTCGAGCACCGCGTTGCGCGCCTCGTGGATCGAGACGGCCACCTACTCGACCCCGGGCGCGACGCGCCGTGCGGCCGCGAGCAGCTCCGCCGCCGGCATGCCGCTCGCGCCGCCGACGAAGCAGGCGATCGGCGCGGCGAAGCGCTCGGACGCGTGGGCCGCGATCGTGGCGAGCGTCAGCAGGCCGTCGATCTCCTCGGCGCTGGGAACCTCGGCTCCCACCTCGGCGGCGAACGCCGCCAGAAACTCGTTTGCCGTCATGGGGCTGACGGTAGCGGGCGGGGTGCTCAGACGCCCAGCAGCGCGTCGATCGTGGCGCTCGCGCGGCCGTCGGACACGGTCTCGCCGGCCAGCGCCGCTCCGGCGCTGACGCTCGCGCAGCGACCGGCGACGTACAGGCGCAGCCCGGCGCTCAGCAGCGCGGTCTGCGCTGCGACGCCGTGCTCGTCGCCGGCGGCGATGGCCCGCGTGAGGTCCGCGGCGACTGCCGGATCGCGGTCGCCGCGCAGCAGGGCGCCCGGCGACTCGGGCAGCTCGATCGGTCCCAGCGAGTCCGATGCCGACGGCCTCCCCGCGCGCATGACGTCCGCTCCCTCCATGCCGCGCACCGTGACGACGCGGTGCGCGCCGAGCAGCGAGAGCGCACCCTGCAGGCGCTCGCGATAGATGCTGTGTGTGTGGCCGATGACGAAATGCGTCGCGCCGAGATGGTCGACGAGCTTCTCGGCGCTGTGCAGCGGGCCGCGCAACCCGATCTCGTCACGCAGCGTCGCCAGGGCGTCCCAGCCTGCAATCGCCGCGCCGGCGTGCACGAGCGCGACGCCGCAGCGGTCGAGCATCGCCCGCGACTCGGCGGGCTCGGGCCGGGCCGGGCCTCCCAGAGCGGCGAGGACGTCGGCGGGCGTCGTGCCGTGCTTGGGACCGAGCGTCGCGCCGCAGTGCACGACGACGCGGGCGCCGGCGGCGGCCGCCAGCACGGCGGCGGCGAGCGACAGGTGGGGCGCGTCGACCATGCCGTCGTAGGCCCCGGCGCAGGCGATCGTCGGACCCCGGTCCGCCGCGGGGCTTTCGGAGACGGTCGACGCCGCGTCGCGCAGCGCCTGCGTCATGCCGGCCAGCTCGGCCGGAGACTCGCCCTTGATGCGCATCGCGACGAGGAAGGCGCCGGCCTGCACGGGACTGACGTCCCCGGCCAGTAGCGCGGCCGTCGCCGAGCGAGCCTCCTCGAAGGTCAGCGCGCGGCTGCCGCGCGGCCCGGTCCCGACCGCCTTGATGACGGCGCGAAAGCCGCCGTAGCCGGTGCGCCCCGCGCGCTGGGAGAGCGTCGGCGCGATGGCGATCGGACCGCTGCTCCCGCGCGGTGGCTCAGGGTCCTTCGCTTCGATGCCCGCCTGCAGGCTCATGTTCCCTCCCAGCGGTAGCCGACGCTGCGTACGGTCTTGATCCGCGACGCGTTCTCCGAGCCCAGCTTCGCGCGGACGCGGCGGATGTGGACGTCGACCGTCCGCGCGCCCCCGTAGTAGTCATAGCCCCACACGCGGTTGAGCAGCGCCTCCCGAGAGAACACGCGCTTGGGGTGGGTGACGAGGAACTTCAGCAGCTCGTACTCCATGTAGGTGAAGTCCACCGGCCGGCCGTCGATGGCGACCTGGTAGGTGGCAAGGTTCATCTCCAGCGAGCCGACGCGGACGATGTCGTCGTGGTCGATGCCGTTGACGGCCCGTCGTGCGCGCGCGATCCGCGCCTGCAGCTCGCCCGCGGAGAAGGGCTCGATGAGCAGCTCGTGGCCCTCGGAGACACCGAGACCCTCGGCCAGCGCGCCCGATGCCATCGCGACGAGCACCGGCACCTCGCCGAGATCCTCGTCGGCCGCCAGCCGCGCGCACAGCTCCGCGCAGGACGGCTGCTCCAGCCCGGAGGCGAGGATCACGGCCAGTGCCGGCGCCTTGCTGTCGCCGTCGGGCGGGCGCAGCGTGCCGTTGGCCGCGACGCGGTGCGGGCTGAAGCCCAGCTCGGCCAGCAGCCGCGACGTGGCATCGCCGCCCTGCGTGCCGTAGATCCAGGCGTCGCTCACAGCAGTCGCAGGTAGCGGGAACGATCGAACTCGGTCACGGTGCGCCGCTCGGCATCGGTCTCGCGGCGCTTGTTGGCGACGTAGGCGTCGACGAGCCGGTCGCCGAGCGTCTCGCGAACGAGCTCGGAGGCATCGAAGAGGTCGGTTGCCTCGCGCAGGTCCAGCGGTAGGCGCGTGCCCGAAGCGGCGTCGTCGACGCTCTCGGCCTGAAGCTCATAGCCGCGCTCGATGCCGCGCAGGCCTGCCGCGAGGACGAGCGACAACACGAGGTAGGGGTTGCAGGCGGGGTCCGGAGAGCGCAGCTCGAAGCGAGCACCCTCCACGCGCCCCGGCCGGCGCGACGGGACGCGGACGAGCGCCGCAGCGCCGCGGCGCGTCCAGCTGATGGTCTCCGGCGCCTCGAAACCGGTGGCCAGGCGGCGGTAGGAGTTGATCCACTGGTTCGTGACGGCGGTCAGCTCGCCGGCATGGGCGAGCACCCCGGCGAGGAAGGCGCGGCCGGTCGGAGAGAGCGCCTCGTCGGGCTCGGCGTCGTGGAAGGCGTTGCGATCACCTTCGAACAGCGAGATGTGCATGTGCATGCCCGAGCCGGGATGGTCCTCCAGGGGCTTTGGCATGAACGTCGCGTAGGCACCGAGCTCGTGGGCGGCCTCCTTGACGGCGATCCGGAACGTCGTGACGGCGTCGGCCATCGACAGCGCGTCGTCGTGGGCGAGCTGGATCTCGTGCTGGGACGGCGCGACCTCGTGGTGGGAGGCCTTGACGGGGATCCCCATCTGCTCGAGGTAGTCGATCGTGCGGCGACGAAAGTCCGAGCCGACGTCCAGCGGCGTGAGGTCGAAGTAGGCGCCGTCGTCGAGGGTCACCGGGGCGGCGCCGTTGGTGCCCAGCGGGCCGAAGATGAAGAACTCGACCTCACAGCCGACCTGCATCGTGTAGCCCAGCGCCCCCGCCTGGTCTAAGACGCGGCCCAGCGCCGCGCGCGAGTCGCCGCCGAACGGCTCGCCGTCGGGCTGGCGCACGTCGCAGAACATGCGCGCGACGAGCGAGTCCGGGCGCCACGGGAGCACCTGAAAGGTGCGCGGGTCGGGGTGGGCGATGACGTCGTGCTCGCGCAGCCGCGACGCGCCCTCAAGCGAGGATCCGTCGAGGCCGACGCCCTCGTCCAGCGCGGATTCCAGCTCGGAGACGGGGATCGAGACGCTCTTGAGCAGGCCGAGCACGTCGATGAACCACAGGCGGATGAACTTCACGCCGCGCTCCTCGACTGTGCGCAGCACGAACTGGCGGTGACCGGACACTGCGTCGAAGGTATGGCCATGACGGCGGTCTGTCATTGGCCCGCCGGTCCATAGCCACTCGACATCGGGTCGAGCGCTCACCCCCGTCGTAACCTGTATTGACCTATTAGCAGGTTATGATCTAGGGTCGCGGCATGAGCTTTCGTGTCCTGCCCGCCGGCGAGGCCCACTGGCGCCCGTCCAACCAGCTGCGCGTCGAGAACACCGATCTCGCCAAGCAGCTGCGGTCTTCGACGCTGGCCGCGCGGATGTGGCGCCTGGCGCCGGGCCAGGCCTCAACGAGGCACCGCCACGAGAAGCAGACCGAGCTGTACGTCGTCCTGGAGGGCACCGGCAGGATTCGCGTCGAGGGCGAGCTGCTGACGCTGGACCGGCTGTCGAGCATCCTCGTCGAGCCGCAGGCCGTCCGCCAGGTGTTCAACGACACCGATGCCGACGTGCTGTGGCTCGTCGTCGGCACGCCGCCCGAGCTCGCCAACACCTTGGAGATGACGCCCGAGCAGCTGGCATGGGGCTACCCCGACGGCCCGCTCGCGCTGCCGCCCGAGCTGGCTTGAGCGGCGCGCCGCCCTCGGGCGCCGTCGCGGACGTCGATCGGCTGCGCGCGGACTTCGAGCGCCTTGCGCGGGTGGAGTGCGCAACGCGATCGCCGCTGTCGGCGGCGATCTGCCGCGCCGTCGCGCGCGACAGCGCAACACTCGCGCTCGCCATGCGCGCGCCCTCCGCGCAGCGACGCCCGACGTTGTTGCTCGCCGCGATTCACGACCTGCTGCTGGCCGGCGCCGAGCACCCGCTGGCGGCCCATGTTCCAACGGTCGCGGGCGGGCGGACGCCCAGCGGACGGGCCGGCGAGTTGGCGCTGGACTTCTGCGCCGCACATCGGCGACAGCTCGCCGCCATCCTGTCCACGCGCGGCACGCAGACCAACGAGGTCAACCGCGTCGCCGCGCTGCTGCCCGCGCTCGCGGTCGCGACGCCGCCCGGCGCGCCACTGCGCCTGGTCGAACTCGGCGCCAGCGCCGGGCTGAACCTCCTCGCGGACCGCTACGAGGTCCGCTACGACCAAGCGGGCGGGGCGAGCTTCGCCGTCCATGGCCCCCGAACCCCCCACCACCCCCCGGTCGTGTGCTCGTGCGCAGTGCGAGGAACGCTGCCCCGCGACATGCCGATGCCCGCGATCGCATCGAGGATCGGCGTCGACCTGGCGCCCATCGACGTGCGCGACCCGCAGGCCGTGCGCTGGCTGCTGGCATGCACGTGGCCCGACGAGCCCGACCGCATCACGCGGCTGCGAGCGGCGATCGCGGTTGCGCGGGTGCACCCTCCGACCGTCGTGCAAGGTGACGGGCCACGGCTGCTCGCCGAGCTCGTCGGACCTGATGGCGGGCAGCATCCGGTGATCTGGCACTCGTGGGTGCTCGCCTACGGCACGCCATCCGAGCAGCGCCTGCTCGCGACGGCGATCGACGAGATCGGCAGACGCCGCGACGTCACGTGGATCTATCTCGAGCAGCACAGCGAGACGCCCGGCCTGCCGACGCCGGTCGTCGCGGCCCACGACCCCGCCGACTCGGCGCTCGTGGCGGTCACCTACCGTCGCGGAGCGCGAACCGTGCAGCGGCTCGCGGATGCCCATCCGCACGCGCGCCACATGCGCTGGCTGGCGTCACGGCAGGGCGAAGCGCAGGACCTTGCGGACCGCTGACCCGTACTGGCGACCCAGACGGCCGCTCGTGTAGGGCAGGTCATAGCGCCCGCACACGTCGCGGACCTTCGGCGCGATCTCGGCGTAGCGGTTGCTGGGGACCGCCGGAAAGAGGTGATGCTCGATCTGGTAGGAGAGATGGCCGGTCATCACATGAAAGAGGCGCTTGCCCTCCAGATTGCAGGACCCCGTGAGCTGGCGGACGTACTTGGCTCCGCGCGACTCCTGCCGGACCTGCTCCTCGGTGAACACCTGCGCACCTTCGGGGAAGTGCCCACAGAAGACGATCGTCTGCAACCACACGTTGCGCAGCACGTTCGCGGCCAGCGTCGCTGCCATCGCCCTGCCGGCCGAACGACCACACAGCGCGGGGCTCACGACGAAGTCCTTGATCACCTGACGGCTCGCCTTGCGGCCGAAGGCCTTGAGCTCCGCCCTGGCGTCCTTCCACGGCTTCTCGCCGCGCCGCACGGCGTCGAGCTCCATGTCGAAGATCGCGATTCCCCATTCGAAGGTCGCGGCCATGCCGATCCCGTAGAGCGGCTGGATCAGGTAGATCGGGTGCCACGGCTGGCAGGCGTCGATGCGGATCGCCGAGTACCCCAGGTCGCGATCGAGGCCGACGACGTTCGTGTACGTGTGATGTTGATAGTTGTGCGAGCGCTTCCACGACGTCGCCGTCGAGACCGTGTCGGACTCCCACTTCGACGAGTTGATCTGCGGGTCACGCATCCAATCCCACTGGCCGTGCATGACGTTGTGGCCGATCTCCATGTTGTCGAGGATCTTCGACGCGGTCAGCATCGCGATGGCGCAGAGCAGCGCCGGGCGGTGTCGCGCTCCGATCAGGAGGCTGCGCCCCCCGACGTCCAATGCGCGCTGGATCGCGATCACCCGGCGGATGTAGCGCTCGTCGTCCGCGCCGAGGTCGTCGCGCACCGACCGTGCGATCGCGTCGAACTCGCGGGCTATCTCGTCGAGATCGCCCGTGGAGAGATGCTGCATGGCAAGGCTGTCGTTCATGGAGTGATGACGTCACAATCTGTGAGAGGAGCAGGTCGTCGCACGGCAGACGTGCTCGTCCGCCAGACGGGCGCGCCGACCGCGGATGTCAGGGCCGGCTACGAGCGCCGGACACGCGCCCGATGGCGCCGGGCCTTGGCGACGTTGCCGCAGCCGCGCATCGAGCACCACTGGCGCGCCGATGTCGGGGAGCGGTCGTAAAAGCGTGCGCTGCAGGTGTCCGAGGCGCAGATGCGCACACGCGAGCGCTGGTCGGTGCCGAGCATCCGCGCGGCGTCCAGCGCGAGCGTGCCGAGGGCGTGGCGAAACGGATCCACCGGGGTCGCCGGGTGCAGCACGGGGCTGCCGTCGGCGTCACGTGCGAGCGTCTGCCTCGTGACGGCGCATGGCATCCATGCGTCGATCGTCGCGAGGGCTTCGGGCTCGACCGCTTCGCCGCTGGTCAGCGCGGCGACGGCGACGTCGATGCTCTCGCGCAACCGGCGAGCGTCGCGCAGCTGCGCGGTCGAGGGGCGCGCGTCAGAGCCCGGCGGCAGGAGGTTCGCGCGCTCCAGCCAGCACGTGAGGTCGGCTGGCGTCACGAGTGTCTCGACCCTACGCCACCAGCGCTCGCGAAGCGTATTGACGAAGTCCATCGCTGGCCGGCCGCCGAGCCAATACCAGTACGGCTCGCCGGATGCCAGCGGGAGCTCGAGGTCGTCAGGCAGGTCCATAACCTGATTGTCGCGAACAAGCCGGTTACCTGTCGCGGCACCGAGACGTCGATCAGCGTCTGCACACGGAGTCCTACGACAGCTGCGGTCGGGCGGTTCAGGTCCTGGCGCGCTCGGGCCGGCGGCCGTTCACACAGCGTTCATCGATCCGACGCGGCAGGGAAACTGCCGATCCGCACCCTGTGGCGCAGATGCAGAGCACCCCGACCCAGTGTCCGTACTGCGGCGTCGGTTGCGGCCTCCTGGCCGACGTGCAGGACGGGCGGCTCATCAGCGTCCGCGGCGACCGCCACCATCCCGTCAACCGCGGCCGCACCTGCCGCAAACCGCTCGGGCTGCCGTTCGCCGTCGAGGCTCCCGACCGCGCCACCGTGCCATTGTGGCGCTCCGATCGCGACGCTCGCTTCGAGCCGACCGGCTGGGAGGACGTGCTCGCAACGGTCGCCGGGCGCATGCGGGCGATCGTCGGGGAGCATGGCCCTGACGCCGTCGCGTTCTACATCTCCGGACAGCTGCTGACCGAGGACTACTACGCGATCAACAAGCTCGCCAAGGGCTTTCTCGGCACGAACAACGTCGACTCAAACTCGCGCTTGTGCATGTCCTCAGCCGTCGCCGGCTACAGCGGCGCGTTCGGCTTCGACGGCCCGCCGCCTGCCTACGCGGACATCGCGCTGTCGGACTGCTTCCTGCTGCTCGGCACGAACACGGCGGCATGCCATCCGATCGTCTGGTCGCGCATCCGCGACCGTCAGGCCGAGGGCGCCTTCGTCATCTGCGCCGACCCGCGCGCGACGAAGACCGCGCAGGGTTCTGACCTGCACCTGCCGGTGCGCCCCGGCACCGACCTCGCGCTGCTCAGCGCGATGCTGCATGTCGTCGACCGCGACGGATTGCTCGACGAGGACTTCATCACTCGCCACACCGGAGGTTGGGGCGAGGCACGGGCGGTCGCCCAGCAATGGACGCCCGCCCGTGCCCAGGGGGTCTGCGGCGTCGACGCCACGCTCATCGAACAGGCGGCACATCGGTTCGCCGGCGCGGGCGCCGCGATGGCGCTGTGGTCGATGGGCGCCAACCAGTCGACCGTCGGGACGCTGAAGAACCGTGCGCTGATCAACCTCTGCCTCGCGACCGGCCAGATCGGCCGGCCGGGCTCGGGACCGCTGTCGCTCACCGGCCAGCCCAACGCGATGGGGGGCCGCGAGACGGGCGGCCTCTCGCACCTGCTGCCCGGCTACCGCAAGGTGGTCGACGCCGAGGACCGCGCCGCGATGGCCGCCCACTGGGGCGTCGACGTCGAGGCGCTGTCGGCCACACCGGGGCTCCCCGCCGTCGCGCTCTTCGACGCGCTCGAGGAGGGCCGGGTCAAGGCCGTCTGGATCATGGCCACCAACCCGCTCGTCTCGCTGCCCGACGGCCAGCGAGCTCGCGCGGCGTTGGAACGCGCGGAGCTCGTCGTCGTGCAGGACCCCCACCACCCGACCGAGACCTCGTCGCTGGCGCATGCCGTGCTGCCCGCCGCCGCATGGCCCGAGAAGGAGGGCGCGATGACGAACTCCGAGCGCCGCGTCGGGCTCGTGCGACGCGTCGTCGCGCCGCCTGGAGAAGCCCGTGCGGACTGGGAGATCGTCGCGGGACTCGCGCGCCACCTCGGCCATGGAGACGCCTTCGCATGGCCGGACGCCGCCGCGGTCTTCGACGAGTTCGCCGCCTGCACCGCCGGACGCCCGTGCGATCTCAGCGGCGTCTCGCACGAGCGCCTGCGCCGAGAGGGCGGGGTGCAGTGGCCATGCCCGGCGCAGCCCGTCGACGAGCATCCCGGCACGCCGCGCCTGTACGCCGACAAGCGCTTCCCCACCCCCGACGGCCGCGCGCGCTTCGCCCCCACCCCCCACGTCGACCCGGCCGAGACGCCCGACCCAGACTTCCCGATCCTGCTGACGACCGGCCGCGTCGCCGACCAGTGGCACACGATGACGCGCACCGGACACTCCCCCGCGCTGCTCGCGGCGGCGGGCCTCCCGACCGTGTCGGTGCATCCCCGCGATGCCGAGGCGGCGGGCTTGCAGGACGGTGGGCAGGCGCGTATCGCGTCGCGCCGTGGGACGGCGCGGTTTGCGGTCAGCTTCGACGACACGCTGCCCAACGGCGTCGCGTTCGCGCCGTTTCACTGGGGCGCCCTGCATGCCGACGCCGGCGCGGGCACGCTCAACGCGCTGACGATCAGCACCGTCGACGAGACCTCCGCGCAGCCCGAGCTCAAGGCCGTCGCGGTGCGCCTGCAGCCGGTGCGCAAGCGCGACGAGCCGGTGTCGAGGCGCGCTCCGCCCAAGCCCCGCCGGCTGGTCGTGGTGGGAACCGGCATGTCGGGCCTGGCGGTCGTCGAGGAAGCGCTGCGCCGGCGGCCCGCCGAGCACTGGAAGATCGTCATGCTCGGCGAGGAGCCGGGCCCCACCTACAACCGGGTGCTGCTGTCCAAGCTGCTGGCCAACAGCGCCGGTCCGGGCGAGCTCGAGCTGAGACCGCTGTCGTGGTACGCCAGGCACCGAGTCGACCTGCGCGGAGGGTGCAGCGCCTCATCGCTGGATCTCCAGCAGCGCAGCGTGCTCGACGAATCGGGTGGCAGCCACCCATACGACGCACTGGTCATCGCCACGGGATCGCGCGCGTTCGTCCCGCCGATCCCGGGTGCAGACCTACCGCACGTCGACGTCTTCCGCACGTGGCGCGACGCCGACGCGCTCGCCGCCACGCCGGCCGGCGCGCGCGCGGTCGTCGTCGGCGGCGGCCTGCTCGGCCTGGAGGCGGCGGCCGGCCTGCACGCCCGCGGCGTCGGCGTGACCGTCGTCGAGCTCGCCGGCCACCTCATGAACATGCAGCTCGACCACGGAGCGGCGGCGATCCTGCGGCGCGATCTCGAGCGCCAGGGCATCGCGTGCCTGCTGGGCCGCAGCGCATCGCGCATCCAAGCCGACCGCGTCGTGCTCGACGACGCCAGCGAGCTCGCGTGCGAGCGCGTGGTCGTCGCCGCGGGGGTGCGCGCCGAGACGACGCTGGCCCGTGCCGCGGGCCTGCAATGCGAGCGCGGGATCGTCGTCGATGACGAACTGCGGGCCAGCGCCCCCGGCGTGTGGGCGGTCGGCGAATGTGCCGAGCATCGCGGCACCGTCTACGGCCTGTGGGCGCCCCTTGCCGAGCAGGCGCGCGTCGCGGGCGCCCAGATCGCGGGCGACCCCGGGGTCTTCCACGGCGCGGTGCAGGCGACGACGCTGAAGGTCTCGGGCGTTGACGTCTACGCCGGCGGCGGCTCGGCGGGCGCGGCGCCCGACGGTCACGACGAGATCGTCTTCAGCGACACGCGCAACGGCATCTACCGGCGGCTCGTCCTCGACGGCGACCGCCTGACCGGCGGCGTGCTCGTCGGGGACGCCAGCGCGGCGCGGCGGCTGACCGAGCTGCTGCGCTCGAATTCCGACGTGCCCGCGGACATCCGCGCGGCCGGCGGCGGCGCCCCGCCGCAGCCGCTCGCCGCCGACCCCACGGCGACACTGTGCTCATGCAACGCGGTCACCGTCGGCGAGGTTCAGGCGGCGATCCGCCGCGATGGACTGCGAAGCGTCGCCCAGGTCGGAGCGCGTACGCGCGCCGCCACCGGCTGCGGCGGATGCACAAGCGACGTGGAGGAACTGCTGGCGGCCGTGGCCGCGGTCGCCGACGTGTCCTGATCTGTGGACAGGTCGACCGGCCGGCGCCCCGCGTCGCAGGGCGCCGGCCATCCGTCAGAGGGAGCGCCGGACGCCCGTCCGGCATTTCTTGGCACGGCTGGTGTGCAGGTTGTCCAGGAACACCGCGGAGTCATAGATCCGGTCGCCCTGGTCGAAGATCGACAGGTAGAGCCGGCGGAGACCCGGCTTGACCCTGGTCGACGCCCGCAGCTTGCGGGTGGCGCCGTCGTAGGTGGTTCCCTTCGCGTGGCGGGCGCGAACGGTCGTATCGCCGACCTTGTTGACGCGAATGGGATGGCCCTTGCTGTCACGAGCGAAGTTGAGGGGGGCCGTGATCGTGGGGTCCTCCTTGGTGCCCGCGTTCCAGTTGGAGCCATCCAGCTCGGCGATGAACGCGTCGTTGAACTCCTCGTCGACGAACTCCGGGAACTCCTCGGAGAGAAAGCGAAAGTCAAAGCTCAGGCAGTTGTCGCCGGTCGGCACGCGCAGGTCGATCCGCATGATCACGACGTCGCGCGCACCGCGAATCGACGGACCGCGCGATTCGGTACCGGTGTCGGGCGCGTTGTTGGGGTCGTCTGCCCGGCGTGCGTTGCCGGTGGAGAGGATGCCGAACGAGCCACCCCTGGTCGGAAAGCCCGCCAGGCGCGTGGTCGACGCAGCCGCCGGCTTGGAGCTCGGCGGCAGGGCCGAGAACACGGCGCGCCTCACGAGGCCCGGCTGGCTGGCCATGGCCCGCGCGACCGGTGTCGCCGACGGATCTCGGGGATACTCGACGATCTTCGCCTGCCCGCTTGACGCCGCGATCACCGACGCCAACGCTACGGTGGTCACTGCTGGCACTGCACAACGGATTCGGACGGACATCTGAGCCTTTCGGAGAGAGAGAAGCGAGCGCGCGACGGTACTCCGCGAGCCGGCCGCACGCTCCGGTAATGCCGCGCCCCGTGCACGCCGCCTGCCCGGCCAGCAGGTCCGTTCATCACCTGGAAACACCACCAACACCGCGAGGAAACGGCCACCCGCCACCATCGTCGCCATGAGCGAATCCGTGGTGATCGTCGGCGGTGGCATAGCCGGGCAAGCCGTCTGCGAAGCGCTGCGCGAACGCGATCCGGATGCGGCGATCACGCTCGTCTGCGGCGAAGTCAGCGCACCGTATGACCGCGTGCGGCTGTCGGAGATCCTGGTCTCCGGCGAGGACCCCGAGACGCTTCAACTGCGTCCCGGCGAGTGGTACGCCGACCACGACGTGGAGCTGCTGCTCGGCCGCTGGGTGACCTCGGTCGACACCGACGACGGCCGCCTGGAGCTCGACGACGGCGCCGAGCTGACGTTCGACAAGCTCGTGCTCGCCACCGGCTCGCAGGCGCTGATGCCGCCGATCGCGGGCATCGACCTTCCCGGCGTGCATCCGTTCCGCGGTCCGCAGGACTGCGAGGCGATTCGCGCGGCCGCCGCCGGTGGCGCACAGCACGCCGCGGTCATCGGTGGCGGGCTGCTCGGCCTCGAGGCCGCGCGCGGGATTGCCGCTCAGGGCTGCGCGGTCACGGTCATCCACCTGCTCGACCGGCTGATGGAACGCCAGCTCGACGCCGGCGCGGCGTCGTTGCTCGCGCCCGCGCTCGCCGAGCTGGACATCGCGATCGAGTTCGACCGCAACACGACCGCGATCATCGGCCCCGAGCACGCGACCGGGCTGCACTTCAAGGGCGGCGACCGGCTCGGCGCCGACCTCGTCGTCGTGTCGGTCGGCATCCGCCCCGAGGTCAAGCTGGCGCGCGCGATCGGCGTCGAATGCGATCGCGGCATCGTCGTCGACGACGCGATGCGCACGAGCATCCCCGGCGTGCTGGCCGTCGGCGAGTGCGCGCAGCACCGCGGCCTCGTCTACGGGCTCGTCGCGCCGATCCACGACCAGGCGCGCGTCGCGGCCGCGACGCTCGTCGACGTCGAGGCCGCCTACCTCGGGTCGGTGCCCAGCGCCAAGCTCAAGGTCGCCGGCATCGATCTCGTCTGCGCCGGCGAGGCGGAGGGTGACCAGGAGGCCGTCGTCACCGATGGCGCCGCCGGCATCTACCGCAAGCTCGCGACGCGAAACGGTCGCGTCGTCGGCGCGATCCTGCTCGGCAACACCCGCGGATCGGAGGCGCTCGTCGCCGCGGTGCGCTCCGGCGAGCCGATCGACGACCCGCTGCAGGCGCTCGCCGACGCGTCGCTCGCCGGCCCCGCCGACCTGCCGGACACCGCGCAGATCTGCGATTGCAACGGCGTCTGCAAGGGCGACCTGATGGCGGCGGTCACCGAGGGCGGCTGCTCCACGCCGCGCGAGGTCATGGCGGTCACCCGCGCGGGCACCGGCTGCGGCTCCTGCCGCCCGGCCGTCATCGAGATCGTCGCCGCCGCGGCCGGCGGGCTCTCCGACGAGCCGACCTATCTGTGCCCATGTCGCAAGCAGACGCGCGAACAGCTCGCCGGGCGCATCCGCGACGACGGGCTTGAGTCCGTCAGCGACGTCGCCAACGCGTGCGGCACCGGGCGCGAGTGCGGGGTCTGCAAGCCGGCGCTCGCCTACCTCGTCTCCGAGGTCAAGGCCAACCGCCACCAGGAGGAGCGCGACGCGCGCTTCATCAACGATCGCGTCCACGCGAACATCCAGAAGGACGGGACGTTCTCCGTCGTCCCGCGGATGTACGGCGGCGTGACGACGCCCGACGAGCTACGCCGGATCGCCGACGTCGCCGACAAGTACCACGTGCCGCTCGTGAAGGTCACAGGTGGCCAGCGCCTGGACCTCCTCGGGGTTCGCAAGCAGGATCTCCCCGCGATCTGGGCCGACCTCGGGATGCCGTCGGGACACGCATATGCCAAGGCTGTGCGGACGGTGAAGACCTGCGTCGGGACCGAGTTCTGCCGCTTTGGCCTCGGCGACGCGATCGGCCTGGGCATCGAGATGGAGAAGGCCTGGGAAGGCCTGCATACGCCGCATAAGGTCAAGTCCGGCGTCAGCGGCTGCCCGCGCAACTGTGCCGAGGCGACGATCAAGGACATCGGCCTCGTGGCCGTCGAGGGCGGCTGGCAGGTGCGCGCCGGCGGCGCCGCCGGCGGCAACGTGCGCGAGGCCGACATCCTGGCGACCGTCGAGACCCGCGCCGAGGCCCTGCGCGTCGCAACGACGTTCCTGCAGTACTACCGCGAGAACGCCGACTACAAGGAGCGCACCTACGACTTCATCCCGCGCATCGGGCTTCAGAAGATCCGCGAGATCGTGCTCGACGAGAAGATCGGAGCGCAGCTGCGCGAGCGCCTGCAGATCGCCAAGGCCGCGACCAAGGACCCGTGGCTGGAGCGCGACGATCCCTACCACCCGCGCCAATTCTCAGACCTCGACCCGCCCGAGACGGCCGACACCGCCGAGCCCCACCTCGTCGGACCACCCGCTGGAGGTGAGCGATGACCTACGCCTGCCGCATCGACGACGTGCCACTCGGCGAAGGACGAGTCGTGACCCTCGACGGCCAGCGCATCGCCGTCTTCCGCGCGGCCGGCGGCTGGTACGCGCTGGACGCCGCCTGCCCGCACATGGGCGGACCGCTGGCCGACGGGATCGTGTGCGACCGCGCGGTCATCTGCCCACTGCACGACCGCCGCTATGACCTGCAGACCGGCGAGCCGCTCGGCGCCGGCGACCCGGTGGCAGTGCATGCCGTCGAGGTGCGCGGCGACCAGGTCTTCGTGCGGGTCAGCACGCGCGAGGCTGTCGCCGCCTGAGCGTCAGCGGATCGTCCTGCGCGTGGGCAGCTCCGGCGCCGGGGCGTGCTCGGGAAGCGTCCCCGAGTCGTCGGCGAGCCGCCGCGCCAGCCGTCCCGCCCACGGGGCCGCCGACAGTCCGTGGGCGTAGACGCTGACGAGCACCGTCCACGTCGCCACGAGAACGATCAGCTCGGCGCCGGAGCCTTCGAGCTCCTCGAAGACCAGCAGCGCAAAGAGGATCGACGCGAGCCCGCGCGGGCCGAACCACGCGGCGAAGACGCGGGTCTCCAGCAGGAGCCGTGAGCGCCAGAGCGACAGCAGGACCGGCGCCATGCGGATGACCGTCAGGCTGAGCACGACGTACCCCGCCACCGCCCACGTCAGCTCGTCGAGGGCCGGGCCTGCCAGCGCCGCGCCGAAGATCGTGAACGTCACGACGCTGAGCAGCTCGCCCTGGTCGGCGGTGAAGTCCTGGGCGCCCGCGCACTGCTCGCGCGCCAGATGCCCGAACGCCAGGCCGGCGGTGAACGCGGCAATGAAGCCGTTGCCGTCGACCGCCGACGCGGCGGCGAAGCCCGCGACGGCGATCGAGATCGTCGCGAGCTGGCGGTAGATCCCCTCGACGCGATCGGCCACCGACCGGCGGCGCAGCAACCATGCGCCGCCGGCTCCCGCGACGACGCCGCACAGGACCCCGAGGCCGATCTGGCTGGCGACGAACGCGCCCCATTCGCCGAACCCCTCCGCGTCGGCCTCGGCCCCGGCCCATGCCAGGCAGATCGCCACGACGGGCAGGACGATCCCGTCGTTCAGGCCGCTCTCGACGTTGAGTCCCTGCCGCAGGCGGACCGGAAGGCGCATGTCGCTGACGACGGCCTGCCCCAGCGCGGCGTCGGTCGGTGCGAGCACCGCGGCGATCAGCGCCGCCTCGGCAATCGTGAGGTCGGGCAGCAGGACGAGCGCGACGATGGTTCCGAGCAGCAGCGTCAGCGGCAGCCCGATCCCCAGCAGCCGGCCCGGCAGCCACCACGACGATCGCAGCGCGCGCAGGTCGATCCGCACAGCGTCGGTGAACAGCACGAGCACGAGCGTCGCCTCGACCACGACGCTCACGGCCTCGTTGTCCAGGCCCAGATCGAAGACGCCGACGCCCGAGCCGCCGACGATCAGGCCGACGGCGACGAACACCATCGGCGCGGTGACCGGTGACATCGCGAGGCGCTCGGAGACCAGCGCGTAGCCGAAGATCGCCAGCGAGATGACGAGCAGCTCGGCCACCGTCCGATGCTCTCACAGGGGCGCGGTCCGGCCACTGGCCCTGAACCCGCCGGGGGCGGGATTCAGGACCTTGCAACTGGCTGTTGGCGACCCGCGCGAGCGATTCGATGCGGCCGTCGGCCACTCATGGAATCACCGGGAGGCTTCGTCGTCGCGGACCGGGAGATGGTGTCCGCACGAGCGTCGCACCGTGCTGTGTCTTGACTCGGCGAAGCCTGCCATCGGGCGGGTGCGGCGACCATGCGGCTGGCAGGCGTCTGGGGGTACGGGTATCCGTACCGCGGCCCGGCTCAGCCCACTTCGGCGGGCGCCGGGAGGGTGCCGACCTCGATGCCCCCGAGCAGTCGCTCGACCTTCTGCGGATCCACGAGGCCGGCGCCCAGCCGCTGGACGGACTCCGCGCCGCACGCGACGCCGAAGCGCAGGCATTCGCCCGGCGGTCGGCCCTCGTAGCGCGCCGCGACATAGCCCGCGAGGAAGGCGTCGCCGGCGCCGACGGCGGCGACCGCCTCGCGCGGCTCGATTCGCACGCGGTACAACTCGCGCTCGCCATCGACGAGCACCGAGGCGAAGCAGCCGTCGGGCACCGTCATGATCGCCTCGACGGCGCCGAGGTCGATCATCGCGCGCACGGCGATGACGCGGTCCTCGTCGTCGTTGAACTCGTGGCCGACGAGCTCCTCGGCTTCCAGCACGTTCGGCGAGACGACGTTCGGACCCGACCGCACCGCGTGGCGCAGCGGGTCGCCGTCGGTGTCGACGACGACGACGAGGCCCATCTGGCGCAGCTCGCGGATCAGGCCGGCGTAGAAGTCGGAGTCCATGCCGCGCGGCAGCGACCCGGCGAAGACCACGATCGCCGCGCCGCGCGCCAGGTACAGCAGCTTGTCGTGGAAGAGCCCCAGCTCGGCGGCGGTGACGGCCGGGCCGCGCTCGTTGATCTCCGTCTGCTCGCCGTTGGTGGGATCGAGCACCGCCGTGTTCGTGCGCGACTCCTCTTTGATGCGCACGAAGTCGTTGAGGATCGCCTCCTCGGTCAGCGCCTCCACGATCCGCGTGCCCGTCGATCCGCCCGCGAAGCCCGTCGCGATGACGGGCTGTCCGAGCGTCTTCAGCGTGCGCGCGACGTTGACGCCCTTGCCGCCCGGCAACGTCGTCTGCTCGACGGTCCGATGCCGGCGCCCGAGCCGGAAGTTCGGCACCGACAGCGACTTGTCGATCGCCGCGTTCAGGGTGACGGTGATGATCACGAGGCTGGCGTCTCCTCGCGTCGGCGAGCGCGCCGATCTTCCGCATCCAGCGCCTGCCTGCGGCGCATCGCCCGTCGACGCAGCATCACGAGAGGGAGGCTACAGATCAGCAGCGCCAGCAGCGCGAAAAGTGTCTGGGAGCGGTCGACGAGGTCGCCAAGGCGCGTGCCGAGTCCCGCCTCCTCGACCGGCCGTGCCGTCACGAGCGGCACCTTCGCGAGCGTCTTGTCGCCGGAGCGCACGATCGCCGTCGCCACGCGCGAGCCCCGCGGCAGCGGCCCGTCGATCTCCGTGGGAAGCCCCTCGATCCGCAGGCGGGTGCGTGCTCCGGTTCGCAGGACCTCGCGAACCGTCTCACCGGCGACCACGTCGACCGACTGGCCGTCGCGGTAGCGCAGCGCGATGTTGCCCACGACGCGCCCCTGCGGCAGCGGCGTCGCGACCTCGTAGCCGTTGAGGCCGAAGCGCAGCAGCTCCAGCGAGTCGGCGTTGCGCGCGCGTTCGCTGGGGTCGCCGAGCACGGCGCTGACGACGGTGACGCCGTCGCGTGTCGCCGAGCCGACGAGGACGTAGCCGGCCTTGTTCGTGTGGCCGGTCTTGACGCCGTTGACGAAGTCGTAGTCGCCGACAAGCGTGTTGCGGTTGGTGACCTTGCGCGTGGTGGCCCCGCTGCGCAGCGTCGCGCGGTCCAGGTCGGTCGTGCGGCGGAAGAACTCCGAGCGGCGCAGGCGGATCGCCAGCGTCACCAGGTCGCGTGCGCTGGAGTAGTTGCCCGGCGAGTCCAGGCCGATCGGGTTCGTGTAGTGCGTGTCCTTCAGGCCGAGCTCCCGCGCGCGCTTGTTCATCTCGGCGACGAAGGCCTTCGTCGATCCCATCGTGCCGACGGCGAGCGTCGCGGCCGCGTCGTTGGCGCTGGGCAGCAGGCTGGCCCGCAGCAGGTCACGAACGCTCATGCGCTCGCCGGGACGCAGGCCGAGCTGCGATTCCACCGGCGAGGCGCGGTAGTCCGTGGCGCTGAAGACGTCGTCCAGGTCGCTGTTCTCCAGCGCGACGAGCACGGTCATGAGCTTCGTCGTCGATGCGATGGCGCGGCGCTTGCCGGAGTTCTTCTCGTACAGGACGTCGCCGGTCGAGGTCTCCATGACGATCGCCGCCTTGGCCTGCAGCGACGGTCGGCCCGAGCTCTGGGCAACCGCCTCTGATGCGCCGCCGAGCCATAGCGAGAAGATCGCCGCAAGCGCGACGAGGGTGCTTCTCACGGTCTGCGTTGCGCCTGCGACACCGCGCGAGAGGATACGCGGCGCCATCTGAGCGCGAGCCTCACCCAAGCGACCACGCCACGGCACGCAGCCGTTCGGCCTCGGCGCGCGCGGCGTCGGCGGGCGATCCGCCGGCGGTCTCATGAGCGCGCGCGATCGAGCGCGACGCGCTGATCAGCCCGCCGGCGCGCCCGACGACGAAGGCCGGTGCGAGGTCCTCGACGCGCCCGCCCTGCGCACCGATGCCGGGCAGCAGGAACGGCGCCCGCGGCATCAACTCTCGCATCCGGGCCACATGCTCGGGCGCCGTCGCACCCACGACGGCCGCGATCTCCGACAGGCCGTCGCCCGGCCCCGCGAGCCCGGCGACGATCCGCGCGAGGCGCTCCCAGACGCGCTCCCTGCCGCCACCGGCGAGCTGTAGGTCCTCGACATCCGCCGCGCCGGGGTTGGAGGTCCGCACGAGGATGAAGACCCCGGCATCGGCGGCACGAGCGCCGGCCACCAGCGGATGCAGCGAATCGCCGCCCAGCAACGGGTTGGCGGTGAACGCATCGGCGCCGAGCCCGGGCGCATCGCCGAACGGCGTCGGCGTGCTGCCCACGAGCGCCTGCGCGTAAGCCGCGGCCGAGACGTCGATGTCGCCGCGCTTGCCATCGGCGATCACGAGCAGGCCAGCCTCGCGGGCATGGGCGACGGTGGCGGCGAGCGCCGACCAGCCGGCGGCGCCGAGCCGCTCGAAGCACGCGAGCTGGGGCTTGACGGCCACGCATGCGGCTCCGGCGCCGTCGATCAGCGCCGCGCAGTGAGCGGCGACCGCGGTGGCGGCGCGCTCGGCCGCCGACCCCGTGTCGGGCACGGCTTCGAGCGCCTGCGGCCACAGGCGCACAGGATCGGGATCGAGGCCCAGCACGATCTGCGACTCGCGAGCCGCGACGAGGTCTTCGAGCCGTCGCGCGAACGTCACGGGTGAGACTCCGTCACAGCGTGGCTCCTTGTCGCGCCTGAGAACGTGCCGGCGAACCTAGCAGCGCGACCGGATAGGGCCGGATCGGGGAGGATGCCCCGGTGCCACTGAACCGGATCGCCTGGTTGATGACGATCGGCGCGGCGTTGATCACGGCCGTGCTGCTGTTCGTGTCGGGCTACAACGGCTACGGCGCGCTGTCGATCGCCGTCGGCCTGTGCGCGGCGATCAACCTGCTGTAGGACGAGGGTGCGTCGGCACCTCGAAGCCCGGCCTGACGCTGCCCTCCGGCTCGAGGTGGATGAGCACGTCCGCCCCGCGAAGGCGCCCGCGGATCGCGTCCTGCAGCTGATGGGCGGTCTGGTGCGCGTCCTCCAGCGACGTGCCGCCGACGAACTGCACGTGCAGGTCGACGTAGCGCCGCGAGCCCGCCCGGCGTGCGCGCAGCTTGTGGTAGCCGCAGACCCCGCGCGCACCGAAACCCTCGACGGTCAGGCGCACGGCGTCGAGCTCCTCGGGAGGAAGCGCCTCGTCGACGAGCACGCGCGAGGCGCGCAGCAGCAGCTTGATGCCGGCGTAGACGATCGCCGCCGCGACGGCGAGCGCAATCACGGGGTCCAGCCACTGCGCTCCGGTGACCTGCACGAGCACGAGCCCGACGAGCACGGCCGCTGACGTGGCCGCATCGGTGCGCAGGTGTGCCGCATCGCCCTCCAGCGCCGGAGAGTCCGTTTCGCGCGCGCGTCGCGCGAGCACCGTCGAGACGACGACGTTCGCCAGCACCGAGAAGGCGATCACCCCGATGCCGATGCCAAGCGACTGCACCTCGCCGCCGGTCACCAGCCGCCGCACCGATGCGTAGACGATGACTCCTGCGCCGACGAGGATCAGCATCGCCTCGATGGCGGCGGCGAGGTTCTCGACCTTCTCGTGGCCGTAAGGGTGGTCGTCGTCGGCCGGCTTGTCGGCCGTGCGAACCGAGACGTACGCGACGACCGACGCGATCAGGTCGACCGACGAGTGCATCGCCTCCGTGATGATCGCCACCGAGCCCGTGATCGCGCCCGCCACGAGCTTGAGCAGGATGAGCAGCGAGTTCGAGGCGATCGACAGCGCGGCGGCGCGCGTCTTGACGCCGCCCGGCTCCACGGAGGTCGCCGCGATGAGCGGACCGGCCATCAGCCGTCGATCAGGGCACGCAGCTCGCGGGCGGCTCGCCCGCGGTGGCTGATCGCGTCCTTCTCATGGGGTTCGAGCTCAGCCATCGTGCGCTCCCCCGGCAGATCGTCGGGCAGGAAGGCCGGGTCATACCCGAAGCCACCGTCGCCACGCGGCGTGGCGGCGAGCGTGCCGGTGCAGCGACCTTCCACGGCATGCACGATGGCGCCCGTGGCCGGGTCGGCGTGCACGAGCGCGCAGACGTAGGCCAGTCCGGAGCCGGCGGGCGCGTCGCGCAGCAGCTTGGCGAGGTTCTGCTCGTCGGTGGCGTGCTCGCCGGCGAAGCGGGCCGAGCGCACCCCGGGCCTGCCATCCAGCGCCGCCGATTGAATGCCCGAGTCATCGGCGATCGCGTGCAGTCCGGTCGCGCGCGCCGCGGTCAGCGCCTTGTCGCGTGCGTTCTCCAGGAACGTCTCGCCGGTCTCAGGCGGAAGCTCGACGTCGTCGGGCAGGGCGATGACCTCGTGCGGGGCCAACAGCGTCGCGAACTCGCGCGCCTTGTGAGCGTTGCGGGTCGCGAGGACGAGCTTCACGTCACGCGACCGCGCCCGCCTGCACGGCCCGCAGGCGCTCGATGCCGTCGCCGGCCAGCGCGAGCAGGTCGTCGAGGTGCGCTCGCGACAACGGCGTGCGCTCGGCCGTGGCCTGGACCTCGATCAGGCCGCCCTCGCCGGTCATCACGACGTTCGCGTCGACCTCGGCGGTCGAGTCCTCGGAGTAGTCGAGGTCCAGCAGCGGGACGCCGCCGACGATGCCGGCGGAGATCGCCGCGACCGTGCCGGTCAGCGGCGAGCGCTCGAGCTTCTCCTCCGCGACGAGCTTGCGGCATGCGAGGTCCAGCGCCACGAACGCGCCGGTGATCGAGGCGCAGCGCGTGCCGCCGTCGGCGGTCAGGACGTCGCAGTCGAGGTAGATCGTGCGCTCGCCGAGCGCCTCGAAGTCGATCACGCCGCGCAGCGCGCGCCCGATCAGGCGCTGGATCTCGACGGTGCGCCCGTCGAGCTTGCCGCGCGTTGCGTCGCGCTGCTTGCGCTCGCCGGTGGAGGCGGGCAGCATGCCGTACTCGGCCGTCGCCCAGCCGCGGCCCTTGCCGGCCATCCAGCGCGGGACGGATTCCTGCACCGACGCGGTGCAGATGACACGCGTCTCGCCCTGGGTGATGAGCGCCGAGCCCGTCGCGGGCTTGACGAAGTTCGGCTCGATCGTCGTGGGGCGAAGATCTGACGGCGTGCGGCCGTAGGAGCGTTGGGGCGTGGCGGTCGTGGTCATGCGAAGGCCTCCTGGGTCAATGCGACGTGGTCGACCGTGCCCATCGGTAGCTGCAAGAAGCGCGATCCGATCGTCGCGAACGCCGCGGCGTCGCCGGTGCACAGGAAGCTGTAGCGGCCTTCGACCTCGCTGGGCGTCGCCAGGTCGCGCAGCGCCAAAGCATGCCCGACGCGGCGCACGATCGCCGTGCCGGAGGTCACGAGCGTGACCTGCGGGCCCAGCAGGCGCTGCAGCAGCGCGCCGACGAACGGGTAGTGCGTGCAGCCGAGGATCACCGTGTCGACACCGGCCTCGCGCAGCGGCGCGCAGTACTCGCGAGCCAGCTCGACATCCTGCTCGGTGATCGGCGCGCCGTTCTGGCTGATCCGCGCGAGCCGCGGGCAGGGGACGCTCGTCAAGCGCACGAGCGGGTCGACGGCGAGCACGGCGCGCTCGTAGGCGCCGCTTGCGATCGTCGCCGGTGTCGCGAGCACTCCGACGCGACCGTTGCGCGTCCTGGCGACCGCGAGGTTGGATTCGGGTCCGACGACGCCGATGACGTCGACGGTGTGGCCGCTGCGCGCGACGTGCAGCGGAAGGTCGTCGATCGCGGCGGACGTCGCCGAGTTGCAGGCGACGACGATGAGCTTCACGCCGCGCGCCAGCAGGATGTCGGCGTTCTCGCGTGCGAAGCCGCGCAGCTCCGGCGCGCTGCGGTCGCCGTAAGGAAAGCGCGCGGAGTCGCCGAGGTAGAGGAAGTCCTCCTGGGGCAGCCCGACGAGCAGCTCGTGCAGCACGGTGAGCCCGCCGACGCCGGAGTCGAACACCCCGATTGGGGCGGTGCGCTGTGGTGTCTGCGTCACGCGAAGATCGTCGCAGACGGTTCGGTGATGGCGACGATCGCGTGGTGCGAACGTGCGCCCGGCCACAGGGCCGCGGCCGGAGATCTGATTTATCCGATAGCTGGTGGCGTGACACGGATGACCGCCACCGAAGTGGCCCGAAGCTTCTCCGACGTGCTCAACCGCGTGGCATCGGGCGAGGTCGTCGAGGTCACGCGCAGCGGTGCTCCGGTGGCGGTCATCGGTCCGCCGCGACCGCGCACGATCTCCGCAGAGCGCTTCAGCGTGTTGATGGCCAGCGCCCCGCGGCCTGACGACGCGTTCGCCGACGACCTCGCGGCCGCCCGCCAGAGCACCGGCATGCCGGGCGAGCCTTGGCCCTCCTGATCGACACCGATCTGCTGCTGGATCTCGTGCGCGGCGACGCCGCACCAGACGTGGAGCGGGTGCTCGGCGACGAGGATCGCGCGATCAGCGTGATCACCGTCAGCGAACTGCTGCATGGCGTCCACCGCGCGCACGGAGCGATCCGCGTGCGGCGGCGAGCGTTCGTCGAGCACCTCCTCGCCGGTATCGAGGCGATCCCGATCACGGACCCGGTCGCACGCGTCCACGCAGAGATCTGGGCCGATCTCTCAAGCCGCGGACAACCGATCGGCGCGCACGATCTCTGGATCGCCGCGACAGCCCTCGCCCACGGCCTCGGCGTCGCGACGCGCAACGCCACGCACTTCACGCGCGTGGAGGGACTGCGCGTCGTCGCCACGGTTGGCTGACATCGCACACGCGTGTCGCTTGCGCCGCAACGCAGCGTTGCGGCCGACGCGGCTACAGCGCTTCGGCACGGTCCCGCGCGATCCGCATGGACATCCACCCAGCTCGTTTGGAACGCCTCAACCGGGACCGTTCACATGCGCACCGCCAGCCACGTCGTCAACCTCCCAGGTCTCGTGCCGTGCCAGCCCGCGCGGTCTGCGGCGCCAGGTGGCCGACCTGCCATACGTCAGACCGGCGTGTGCTGGTGCACGACCAGCTTCCAGTCGCCCTCCTCATGTATGTACGTGCTGCTGATCATGGCCGTGTAGACGTCCTCGTCCCGGCGGGCCGTCGCCCGATAGGCGACCACGACGCCTTCACCGCCGAGCTCGAGGACGCGTTCGTCAGAGAGCTCATACGACGTCCATGGCGCGCCGCCCATGGACTCGATCACCCGGTCGCGGTCATCGATGACCATGCCACCGGGAAGCACCATGAGAACGTCACGTGCCAGGTGGTCGGCATAGAAGCGGATGGCAGCTTCACCGCTGGTCGACAATGCTTCCCAGCCGGCCCGTTCGAGCTGGAGCAGCTCGTCGCGCGTGGTCATGAGCCGGCCCTACCCGACGCAGCGCCTGCGGGAACGACGTGATGACTCATCCCACACCTCACCCGATGCATCGTCGTGTGAGTCCGGTTGTATTCGACTGGCTCCGCGCAGCCGCGCTCACGCAGCGTGACGATGGCGGGCCGTGATAGGCCTCCCGAACTCACGAAACGTGGCACGTTGCCATTGCATGCGGCCCTCGACGGGAGTAGCGTCGCGCCGACGAAGCGGCAGGCTTCGCGTGGCACGTCCTGCTGCGGGTTTGCGCGCCGCTCACGTCAACCTTCAGCAGACGACGCAGCCCAAGGAGCAGCCATGCCAGTCACCTCATTCGGTCATTCCTCCGCCGCACTCCCGGGTCCCACGGCCGCGCAGGCCGCCGCCGCACCCGCGCCGCCTCCGGCGCCGGCCGCGGGCGGCGCCGTCGGACACGGCATGACCCGCCTCCAGGCGCGCTCGACCGCGTATGCCACCAACCCGAGGTTCGTCCCAGGCGCCCCGCCGCCGAAGAAGGAGAGCGCGGGAGCCCACGGAGACCACAAGGGGAGGATCTCAATCCGGTAGCGGGCCGGGACGGGCGGTCAGTCGACCGTCCTGCCTGGACTCACACCGCCGGGCCCCGATTCGCGTGGGAACGGCTGGCGGGACACATTAACCAAGCGGCGTCACGTCGCTGCCCGCGCGTTCATCGGCGGGGTTCACCGCGCGATCTCGCGATCAGCGTCGGCGCGCGACTGCATGGTTCTCCACAACCGCAATGACGAGGAGACGCTTGAGCTCGTCGCGCGGCATATCTGCCACATCGGCGTAGACCGACTGACGCCACACTCATACCAACGCGACTCCCCGCCCGGCGAGCTCCGGCCCGCCGGGCGCAAGCTTCTCGCCGCCCCGGCCCAAGCCGCCGCGACAGCCCACGCGATCGGTCTGCTGGAACACGACAGAGCGAACCCGTGCGAACTCGTCGTAACGGCCGGCGCCCGTCGCGAGCGCAGAACACCAGCGGCGGTCACAAACTCATCGCCCTACGGCATGAACCAATCGTGAGCGCCGACACCCGCACCGATGACCAACTCCTCGCGGACGTGCGTCCCGGCCACGCCGGCTCCGCGTTCGCCGTCTTCTACGAGCGTCACGAACGCGCGGTCCTCGCGTACTTTCGCCGCCGCGTGCCGACGGCCGAGACCGCCGCGGACCTCACGGCCGAGACGTTTGCCCAGGCACTCATCAACCGCGCTCGCTACACACCGCAGCCCGGTGGAGCGGCGGCTGCATGGCTGTTCGGGATCGCCGCGCACGTCCTTGCCCATTCGGTGCGGCGCAGGCGGATTGAGGACCGTGCCCGCCAGCGCATCAGCCTGCCTGAACTGGCACTGGACGATGCGCAGCTGGCGCAGATCGACGAGATCGGCGAGGACTCCGGGGTGGTCGCTGCCCTCGACGGACTCGCGCCCGATCAGCGCGAAGCTCTCCGCGCACGCATCCTCGAGGACCGCTCGTATCCCGACATGGCCGCACGACTGAACGTGTCCGAGGCCAGTGCGCGTAAGCGCGTCAGCCGCGGCCTGGCCACACTCCGACGCCGTCTGGAGGGAACCTCTCGATGACCCTCGTCCTTCCCGAGCTGTCAGACGATCTCGCCGCCGCGGCCGAGTGGCTCGCCGTCACACCCTCATCGGCGACGCGGGGGCGTCGCGGACGCCGCGCGCGCTTCGTCGCGCTCGGCACCGCGGCGATTGTCGGTGTCGGCGGCGTCGCAACCGCGGCGACGGGCCTCTGGAACCCGCAGATCGGCGACGGCTCGGACACCCCGAGCATCGCCCGCGACGCGCCGCCGCAAGCTCAGCTCGACGCGCTCGGTGTGCTGCGCCGCCCACAGACCGCCGCCGACCGCGGCGAGAACTCCGAGTACACGCTGAAGTACTTCGGCAGCCTGCGCGGCGTCCGCCTTGACTACGTCCGGCTGCTCGGGACCGAAGCGGGCGGGGCCGGCTACGTCCTCGTGCCCGCAGCCTCCGAAGGGGCGTCAAGCGCTGCTGCGAGGCTGCGGGAGCTGAAAGCCCAACACGACGGCCAAACGCCCCCTGCGCCCCAAACGAATCCACTGTGCCTGTTCGCGCGTGACCCCAGCGGCAGCGGTGGCGGTGTGAAGTGCGTCAGCCTGCAGCAGGTCCTCGACGGCCGCGCCGTCATGGGGCGCTCGCCGGCGCGCGGGCCACTGACCCAGTTCGGCCTGGTGGCCGACAACGTCGCGCAGGTCCGCTCCGGCGACGGCCCCACCGCTCGGGTCGTCGACGTCCGAGACAACTTCTTTGAGATCACGACACCGGTCGCCGAGGGTTCCGAACCGTCAGCGCTGCACTTCTTGGACGCCGACGGCCGCGAGGTCATGCGCACACCTCCCGGCTGAACCTCGGCCGTGCGATAGCGAGCGTCTCCCGCGTGCATCTCGGAAGCCGGCCCACCAGCGGTGCGCGAGAGGAAGCGCGACACGGCGGCCAGAAGCGCCGGCAGGTCCCGTAACCAACACCGGCGGGACGTGGTGTTCACACGAGTGGCGTCAAAGGCACTGCGCAGCGCTTGCCCGACACGTCGTCGATCGCGACCCAGAGCTGGGTTGCGTCGGGCGGCGGCGCCGGCACAAAGCGCCAGATCGCGTTCCATTCGGTGCCCGTGCCGGCCGCTTGCGAGCCATTCCAGCGGTAGGTCGTCCCGACGTCGTCAGTGAGACTCAACGTCATCGTGGCGAGCAACTCGCCAGGCTGAGCCGGCGGATTGGGCGGTCGTTCGCCGCGAGAGCGCAACTCCGAAGCTACCGCTGCCCACTCCGCGATCGCCGCCATGAAGCCGGCGTCAAGAGCGTCCGTGTGCGCGTTTCGCCGGGCGTCGACGTGCACGACGACTTCGGCGCCGACGTCCACCCGACGCAGCACGATCGCGACGCCGTCGATGACGCCCAGATCGCGTCGAGACTCTCCTGTCCGTTATCGGCACGGGCCACGGACCGGACCCTACGCCGGTCGCTCAGCCGAACGCCAAGTGCGACGCCGACGCCAGCCGCTTCTCCCGAGGTCAGCGAGTCAGTGGGGACGCCTCGCGCGCGAGAGCGCGCACCTCAGCCCACTCCGGCGAACACGGCTCGATCATCCTCACCACCAACCACGCCATCGCGTCCTGGGGGCTCCGCGGCGCGCTCTAGAGTTGCGGCGTCATGTGCCCGCCCGTCGCCGGCTCGAGTGCCGGCCGGGACGATGTCCGCGACCGGCTCCCCGCGCAGGGTGACGCGCATCTGCTCGCCACGACTCACGGCCCGCAAGATCGCGCTCAGCGAGCCGTTCAGCTCCCGGACGCCGCTCTCGCGCATGAGGTCATCGTCGTGCCAATGAACCACATGTCCCGACCTCGCCAGGCCTACTTGCCCTTGCCGACCTTGGAGATCGTCTCGCGCAACGTGTCGGCGACCTCCTTGGCGATGCCACCGCCCTTCAGCGCTCCCGCGGCGGCCACGACGCCCGTCAGCAGCGTCGCCAGCAGCAGCATGAGCCCGACGTACTCGACGGTGCCCTGCCCGGTCTGCTCGCGCCACACGCGAGCGATGTTTGCGTGGACCCAGCCCATCATGCGATACGGCATCTTCGGCCTCCCAGCGGTGGGGTTCGGTAGGGCCCCGATGCTGCGGCGAGACGCGTGACGGATCAACGCGCGGCTGCGACGATTTCCACGCGAACGTGTGCCGACTCCGCGGATGAGGTACTCGCACGTTGTGCGGACCTGTGAATCTGCGAAACCTGTCATGCGCGCACTCGTCGTCACCAACATGTATCCCAGCCCCACGCGCCCTGCGCTCGGCGGGTTCGTGCGCGACCAGGTGGACGCGCTGCGACGGATCGACGACCTCGACGTCGAGCTGCACGCGTTCATGCCCGGCGGCCCGCGCAGCTACGCCCGCGCGGCGCGCGGCCTGCGCAGCCGCTTCGCCGGGGAGCGCTTCGACATCGTCCACGCCCATTTCGGGCTCACCGCGTGGCCGGCGCTCGCCGTCAAGGCGGACAAGCGCGTCGTCACGCTGCACGGCAACGACGTCTACCACGCCCGCTCGCGCCCGATCACGACCGCGGCGCTCGCCCGGATGGACCTCGTCGGCACGCCGACAGCCGGCTTCGCCGCCGACGTGCCCGGCGCACACACGATCGCCATCCTGCCCTGTGGGATCGACGTCGAGCGCTTCCGCCCGATGGACCGCAGGGCCGCGCGCGAGCGGCTCGGCCTGGACCCCGACGGGCGCTACCTGCTGTTTCCCTATGACCCGGCTCGCAAAGTCAAGCGCGTCGACATCGCGCGCGAGCTGGCCGGCGACGACGCCGAGCTGCTGACCCTCGGCGCGGTCCCCACGGACGAGGTCCCGCTGTGGGTCAATGCGGCCAACGCGGTCGTCTGCCCGGCCGACTGGGAGACCTTCGGCCTCGCCTGCGTCGAGGCGCTCGCGTGCGACGTGCCGGTGCTCGCGCGGCCGACCGGCGTCCACGCCGAAGCGCTGGCTGGCATCGCCGGCACGCACTGCGGCGCGTGGGACCGCAAGGCCTGGCGCCGGGCGCTCGCGCCGCACCTGAGCGAAGACGATCCACGGATCGCCGGTCGAGCACGCGCGCTGACCTACTCGGCCGCAGCGCTGGCCGCGCGGGTCGCCGTCGCGTGGCGCTGGTTGGTCTCGGGTGGGCCTGCGCCGCCTCTATACTCCCGCCGCGAGGCACCGGCGACGGACGCGCCAGGAGCCATCTCGCCATGACCGGACTCAAGCAGCGCCTCTCTCGTCGAAGCGCCTCGGGCGACACCGCCGGCAAGACGTCGCGGATTCCCGACGTCCTGCGCCGGCGCTCGAAGACCGAGCGCATGCCGTGGGGCAAGAAGGCCCAGCAACCGCCCGCGCCCGCCGGCGACGACGAGGCTGCGCAGACGCCGGTCGAGGCGCCCGCGAAGACCTCCAGGCTCCCCGATCTCGGCAAGCTCGCCCAGCGACTGCCGTGGAGCACACGCCGGCCGGCTGCGACGGGAACCGGCGGGGCACCGGCGACGGAGGTCGTCGATCCCGCCGGCACCGCGAGCTTCCGCGACCGCAGCAAGCTGCGGCGGCGCCTGCAGTACCTGCGTCGCGCCCGCGAGCTCGCCTTCCGCGACGTCGGCGGCCTGATCTTCGACATGCGCCGCTTCGAGCGCGACCGGCCGGACCTCGTCGAAGCCAAGCTCTCGGCCCTGACCGCGGTCGACGCGGAGCTGCGCGCGCTGGAGCGCGTGCTCGACGATCGCCGGCCGATCCACGAGCTGCGCGAGCCCGGCCTGTCGTCCTGCCAGCGCTGCGGCGCCCTGCATGCCAGCGAGGACAACTTCTGCCCCCAGTGCGGCATGCAGTTCGGCGGCGCGCTGGCGATGGGCGAGGTCGGCGGTGCGATCGCCGCGCCGCCGCAAGCGCCGTCGACGCCCGACACGCCGCTCACCGCACCGGCCGAAGGCGCGCAGTCGCCGCCCCCGATCGCGCCGGACGACGCTCGCGTGGCCCCCCACCCGGCCGACGCACAGACCGAAGTCCACCGCCCCTCCGACGCGTCGTGAGCATCCAGCCGCCGGTCGGCGGTGCGCCGACCGGCCAGCCAGCCGCGCAGCAGCAGCAGCAGCCGGACACCGTGCGCTGCCCGCGCTGCTCGGCCGCCGTCGGCCCCGAGCAGGACTGGTGCCTTGAGTGTGGTGCCCCGGCACGCACGCGCTTGGCCCAGACACCCAACTGGCAGCTTCCGACGGCCGCGCTCGGCGCGATCCTGCTCGTGGCCGGCGCGCTGTTCGCCTTCGCCTTCGTGAAGCTCACCGATGACGGCGGCGGATCGGCGTCGACGGCTCCAACCCCTGCGACCGCGCCGGCGCCGCCCGCGGTGACACCGCCACCGGTGATCGCGCCCGCGCCGACGCCTCCGGCGGTCACGCCACCCGCCCCCGCCCAGACGGCCCCGCCCGCGTCGACGACCGCGCCTTCCACCACGGCGCCGCCGACCACGCAGACGCCGGGCAGCACGGCCCCGATACCGCCCTGATCGCCGGCTAGGTCACCGGCCAGCTGCACCGCGACAACCGGCCGCGGGCCTGCGCCGCCAGCGGGTGCAGCTCGATCGCTCCCACATCCGCGTCGTCATCGGTGCCGACGCTCTGCAATGTGACCGCCACCGAGCGCGCCAGCGCGCCGAGGTCATAGCCGCCTTCGAGCACGATCCCCAGCGGCACGCCCAGCCGCCGCGCAGCCACGCGGACGGAGGCGGCCATCGTCCGGTAGCCGTCGTCGGTCACCGAGCAGCCGGCGAGCGGATCGTCGGCGTGGGCGTCATAGCCGGCCGAGACGAGGATCAGGTCCGGCTCGAACGCCGCCGCGAGTGGGCATGCGACGTGCTCCACGAGCGAGCCGAAGACCGCATCGCCCGAGCCTGCCGGGACCGGCAGGTTCACCGTGAACCCCTCCCCCGCGCCGGTGCCGGTGTCCGAGGCCGGTCCGCTGCCCGGGTACAGCGGCGACTGGTGGATCGAGCAGAACAGCACGTCGTCGCGGGCGGAGAAGATGTCATTCGTGCCGTTGCCGTGGTGCACGTCCCAGTCGAGGATCAGCACCCGCCGCGCGCCGTGCGCGTCGATCGCGTGCTGTGCGGCGATCGCGACGTTGTTGAACAGGCAGAAGCCCATCGCCTGACCAGCTGTCGCATGGTGACCGGGCGGGCGATGCAGCGACGCGGCGACGCTCGCATCCTCCTCGCCCAGCAGCGCGTCGACCATCGCGACGGCCCCTCCGGCGGCATGCAGCGCCGCGTCGAATGAGCCCGCGCTGACGACGGTGTCCATGTCGATCATCCCGCCTCCGCGCGTGGACAGGGCAGCGATGCGATCGACGTGACGCGCCGGGTGGACCGACTCGATCGACGCCCGTGCGGCCGCCGGTGACAGGCGCACGTCGAAGCCCAGCCAGCCCCGGGATTGCAGCTCGTGCTCGATCGCCACGATCCGCTGCGCAGACTCGGGATGCGCGCCGGTGTCGTGCTCCAGCGACGAGGGATGGCGCAACAGGACCGGCCGCGGCATCCCGGATACGGTACCTGCCACCGTGGCCGACGACGACGCGTTGCTCACCACCGACATCGCGGTCGTGGGCGCCGGCGGTGCCGGCCTGTATGCCGCGCTGACGGCCGCTACGGCGGGCGCCTCCGTCGCGCTGGTCTCGGCCACGCCGCTGGCGCAGACGGCGAGCTACTGGGCACAGGGCGGGATCGCTGCGGCGCTCGCCATCGAGGACTCGCCCGAGCGTCATCTCGCCGACACCGAGGCCGCCGGCCGCGACGCCGTCCGCCGATCGGCCGGCGACGTGCTCGTCAGTGAAGCCGCGGCGCGTGTGGCAGACCTGGAGCGCCTCGGCGTGCGCTTTGACTCCGACCGCCAGGGCGTGCTGGCACTCGGCCTGGAGGGCGGCCATTCGGTGCGCCGCGTCGTCCACGCCGGCGGGAGCGCGACGGGGCGCAGGATCGTGCGCCAGCTCTCCGCCCTGGCCGTCGACCGCGAGGCGATCACCGTGATTGAGGGCGCGCGCGCCACATCCGCCTGGACCCACGACGGCCGTTGCGTCGGGATCCTGCTGGAGGACGGGCGCGCGATCCGCGCGCGCGCCACGATCCTCGCAACCGGCGGCGCGGCCGCGCTGTGGTCACGCACGACAAACCCACCGGGCTCGCTGGGCATCGGCATGTCGCTCGCCCACGCGGCCGGCGCCCAGCTCGCGGACCTCGAGTTCCTGCAGTTTCACCCGACGGCCGTGATCGGCGTGCGCGGCCGCGAGGGGTTCCTGGTCTCCGAGGCCATTCGCGGCGAGGGCGCCACGCTGCACGGCCCCGACGGCCAGCGCTTCGTCGAGGAGCTCGCCCCGCGCGACAAGGTCGCGCGCACGATCTTCCAGCTGCTGGCCGAGACCGGCGCGACCTCGGTGGGCCTGGACATGACCGACGTCGACCCGGCGCGCTTTCCGAACGTCGTCGCGGCGCTGGCCGACGCGGGCCTTGACCCCACCCGCGAGCGGATCCCGGTGTCGCCGGCATCGCACTACATGATGGGCGGCATCGTCACCGACCTCGATGGCCGCAGCACGCTTCCGGGCCTCTACGCGGTCGGCGAGACCGCGTGCACGGGCCTGCACGGCGCCAACCGCCTGGCATCCAACTCGCTCAGCGAGTGCTTCGTCTTCGGCGCGCGAGCCGCGAAGGCCGGGCTCGACGAGCCCGAGACCCTGGGCGGCGGGTCACAGCCGCCCGCGCCGCCGCCGCTCGCACATCCCTCCCGCGCCACCCAGGAGGCGCTGTGGCGAGACGCCGGGATCCTGCGCACACGCGAGGGACTGGAGCGCCTCCTCGAGGACCCGCATCCGCTCGCGCGCCTGATCGCTGCGTGCGCGCTGAAGCGCCAGGAGAGCCGCGGCGCCCATCAACGCGCTGAGTTCCCCGAGGTCGACCCCGGCCTCGATCACCGCCATGCGATCGTGGGAGACGGCATGGAGCCTCGCCTCGAGCTCTGGCACTGACCACCGCCGCAACCGCAGCCCTCGCCGGGTGTTTCGACACCAACTTCCCGGCTCGGTTCCCGGATCGACCGGGGGAAGGCGCAGGCAGCCGCTTAATACGATCTCAACATTGATCTCGTTCTAACGTTTACATCGCTGCGCGACACTGTCGTCGACCCGGGTGCAGCAATGGGAAAGGAGATCCTGCCGATGTATCAATTCAGTCGCGCGATCTATCGCGAACTATCCCCCCTCGTCGAAGGATCATCGCGCGAACGCGACAATCATGCGGCAGTTCTCAGGGCATGCGAGGCGACGATCGAGCGTCTGGCGACCGATCGCCACTACTTCGCGCGTCCCGCGCGGACGCTTTTCAACGACATTCGCCCCCACTTCCCCATCGCCGCGCAGCCACGGGTGTGGCAGGTCGTCACCACGTACTTGACGTGCGCGCAGGACTGGCTGGCCAAGCAGCCCCAGCACGGCTACGACGTCAACGGCAAGCCGCTGGAGTGCCGCGCCACCACGCGCCGCGGGACCCCGTGCCAGCGCATGCCGCTCCCCCACAACGGCTACTGTCCCTCCCATCAGCACCTCGCGGAGACCGAGGAGTACGGCCATCGGATGGCCGCATAGCCTGACGGCGTAGTCTCGGCGATCGTTGCGCGGTCGCCACTCAGCCATTCGCCCGCTTCGCTGACGTGCTGCTCGGCGTGGACGTCGGCGGGACCTTCACCGACGCGGTGCTCGCGTCGGGCGGTCGAGTGCTGACGGCGAAGGCGCCGACGACGCCCTCCGACCAGTCGCTCGGCGTCATGGCGGCGATCGAGGCTGTGCTCGCGGCTGCCGGCGCGCGCACGCGCGACGTCGAGCTCTTCGCCCACGGCATGACGGTCGCGACGAACGCGCTGCTGGAGAGCCGCGGGGCGCGCACGGTGCTCGTCGCGACCGAGGGCTTCACCGACGTCGTCGAGCTCGGCCGGCAGGCACGCGCGGATCTGTACCGCCTGTGCGAGGCCAACCCCGCCCCGCTCGTGGCGCCCGAGCTGCGCGTGGCCGCGCCGGAGCGCACGGGCCCCGACGGCGTGCTGCGCTCCCTCGAGGACCCGGCCGCACTGGCGGTCGAGGTCGCCGCCCTAAAGCCCGAGGCGGTGGCCGTCGTCCTGCTGCACGCCTACGCGCACCCCGAGCACGAACGGGCGATCGCCCAGGCGATCGCCGAGCGGCTCCCCGGCGTGCACGTGTCGCTCTCCCACCAGGTCGTCGGGACGTTTCGCGAGTTCGAGCGCGCGGCCACGACCGAGGTCGACGCCGCGCTGTCGCCGCTGCTGGCCCGCTACCTGCGCCGCCTGCTGGAGCGCGCCGGCGAATCCGGGCTGCCCGAGCCGCGCATCATGCAGTCCAGCGGCGGCCTGGCCAGCGCGCAGCTCGCGGCGAGCCATGCCTCGTTCACGGTGCTGTCGGGTCCCGCCGGTGGCGCCGCCGCGGCCGCCCTGATCGCCCGCGACAGCGGCCATGGCGACCTCGTCTGCTTCGACATGGGCGGCACCTCGTGCGACGTCTGCGTCATCGAGGACGCGACCGTGCGCGAGACGACCGGCCGCGAGGTCGGAGGACGCCCGCTGGCGTTGCCGATGGTCGACATCCACACCGTCGGGGCGGGCGGGGGTTCGGTCGCATGGCGCGATTCCGGCGGGGCGCTACGCGCCGGTCCGCGCAGCGCGGGCGCCGACCCTGGCCCGGCGTCCTACGGGCGCGGCGGCACCGAGCCGACCGTCACCGACGCCAATCTGCTGCTGGGTCGCCTCGACGACGGCGGCGGGCTCGCCGGCGGCGTCGCGCTGGATCGCGAGGCGGCGCGATCGGCCATCCAGGCGCTCGCCCGCGAGCTGGGCCTGGAGGCGATCGCGTGTGCGGAGGGCATCGTCCGCGTCGCCGATGCCGAGATGGTGCGTGCGCTGCGGGTCATGACCGTGCAGCAGGGCATCGACCCGCGCCGCTTCGCCCTGCTGGCCTTCGGTGGCGCCGGCCCGCTGCATGCCGCTGCGATCGCCGAGGAGCTCGGCATGCGGACGATCCTCTGCCCGCGGGCCTCGGGCGTGCTGAGCGCGCTCGGCCTCGCCGCTGCGCCCCGCCGCGCGTCCGAGCAGCTCAGCGTGCTGCTCAGCGGCGACGCGCTGAGCACCCAGGCCCTGACCAGGGTGCGCGAGGCGCTTGCTCGCAGCGCGCGCGACACGCTCGGAGATCCGCGTGCCGGCGTCGAGCACGCCTACGACGTGCGCTATCGCGGCCAGGCGCACGAGCTGACCGTGCGTGACCTGCCGGGCTCCGGGCTCGAGGCGCTGCGCGACGCCTTCGAGGATCTCCACGCCGAGCGCTACGGCTACCGCTATGCCGGCGCACAGATCGAGCTCGTCGCGGTTCGCGCCACCGCGAGCATCGCCGGACCGGCGATCGATCTCGCCGCCGCTGCCGACGCCACACCGTGGACGCGCTCGCGACGCGAGGTCGTCTTCGACGGCACGGTCCACGACGCGCAGATCCTGCGCGGCGAGCCGCCGCCCGGCGAGCGCGTCGACGGGCCGGCGATCTGCGAGCTGCCGGAGGCCACCCTCGCCGTGGCGCCCGGCTGGTCGGGCGCGGTGGACCGCGCGGGCACGATCGTCCTGGAGCGCGGCGAATGACCCTCGATGCGATCGATCTGCAGGTGGTGACGGGCGCGCTGCGCGCCGCCTGTGAGGAGATGGGCGCGACACTCATCCGCAGCGCGCACTCGGCGAACATCACCGAGCGCCGTGACTGCTCCACCGCGCTGTTCGATCCGGCGGGCGAGATGGTCATGCAGGCCGAGCACATCCCGGTGCACCTCGGCGCGATGCCGGCGGCGGTCGCCGCCGTCATCGACGAGGACCACGGCGACGGACGCCCGTGGATCCTCAACGACCCGTTCCGCGGCGGGACGCACCTGCCCGACATCACCGTCGTCACGCCCGTGCTGCGCGGCAATGAGCTGCTCGGCTTCGCGGCCAGCCGCGCACACCATGCCGACGTCGGCGGCCGCGTTCCCGGCTCCATGCCCGCGGACTCCACGACGCTGGACGAGGAGGGCGTCGTGATCGCTCCGCGCCCGCTGGACGACGCCGCGATCACCGAGCTCGCCGCACGGATGCGCCAGCCCGAGCAGCGCCGCGCCGACCTGCGCGCGCAGCTTGCCGCCAACCGCGCCGGCGCGCTGCGGATGTGCGAGCTCGCCGACCGCCTCGGCCCCGAGATGCTCGCCGCCGCGACGGCCGCGGTCCTGGACTACGCCGAGCGGCGCACCCGCGCGTGCATCGCGGCCCTGCCCGACGGTCCGCGAACGGCACGCGACGTGCTCGAGGCCCGTGAAGGCGACCTCGAGCTGTGTCTTACCGCGACGGTGCGCGGCGACCGCCTGGTCCTCGACTTCGCCGGCAGCGCAAACCAGCACGAGGGCAACCTCAACTGCCCCCTCGCCGTCACCCGCTCGGCCGCGTACTTCGCCGTGCGCGTGCTGACCGATCCGGACGTGCCGCCGAGCGCCGGCGCCCATCGCCCGATCGAGGTTCGAGCGCCGGAGGGCTCGCTGCTGCACGCCTGCGCCACGGCCGCCGGCGCACCCGCGGTGGCGGGCGGCAACGTCGAGACCTCCAGCCGCGTCGCAGACCTCGTCCTCGCCGCCTTCGGGCGAGCGCTGGGGCAGGGCACGATGAACAACCTCACGCTGGGCTCGGAGCGCTTCACGTACTACGAGACGCTGGGCGGCGGCCAGGGCGCCTGTCCCGACGCCCAGGGCCCGACCGGCGTGCACGTCGCGATGTCCAACACCCTCAACACCCCGGTCGAGGCGCTCGAGCTCGAGTTCCCGCTGCGCGTCGCGCGCTACGCCATCCGGCGCGGCTCGGGCGGCGCCGGGCGCCACCGCGGTGGGGACGGCGTGATCCGCGAGCTGCAGGCGCTCGCGCCGATGGCCTACTCGCTGATCACCGAGCGCCGCCGCCATGCTCCGCCGGGCGCCGACGGCGGTCAACCGGGCGCGTGCGGGCGCAACCTGCTCAACGGCGTCGAGCTGCCCGCGAAGTCCACCGGCTACCTCCGCGCCGGAGACAGGCTGACGATCGAGACGCCGGGTGGCGGCGGGCACGGCACGCCCGAGGGTCGCTGACCGCGACTACAGCGCCGAGCGAGGCACGGCGCGCCGCGGCGATGCGGGGCGGGGCGGGGACTGCGCACCCTGCGCGGGGGCGAGCCCGAACGTGCCACCACAGGTCGGACAGACGCCCTTGATCGCGGCGAGCATCTCGGCCGGGTGATCCGTTGCGAAGCTGCGACCGCAGCCGTCGCACTCGATGAGTTCGGGCATGGCGCAATCGCACTCTACCCCGTAGAGCGCGAAAGGCAACCGGCGGAGCGTTGCGCAGTCCGGTCATCGCCCTGTCCGCAGAGCGACCGTCCTGCCGTGTGATTCCGGCGCCCGGTCGATTCGCGTCGCGCATCGTCGGGCGTTCCGCGCACCACCCTAGGCGATCGGCCGCCGGCCGTCCAGGTCTGCGTAGCATCGTCGGTCATGAGCGCAGCCTCCCCCAGCGATCGGATCGGCTTCGTCGGCCTCGGCATCATGGGATCTCGCCAGGCGGCGAACCTCGCCGGCGCCGGCTACACCTTGACCGTCTACAACCGCACCCGCGCGACCGCGGAGGCCTGGGCGGCAGAGCATGGCGGCGTCGTCGCCGGCACGCCTGCCGAGGTCGGCGCCGCCAGCGACATCGTGATCACGATGGTCGTCGACGGCGAGCAGGTGCACGACGCGCTGCTCGGGCCCGACGGCGTCGCGGCCGGCGCGGCGCCCGGCGTCCTGTGCGTCGACATGTCGACGATCGCACCAGCCCAGACGCGCGCGATCGGAGCACTCCTCGCCGAGCACGGCCTGCGCCTGCTCGACGCGCCTGTCACGGGCTCCTCGCCCAAGGCCCAGGACGGCACGCTGACGATCATGGCCGGAGGCGGCGCCGAGGACTTCCAGCGCGCGCGACCGCTGCTCGAGGTCATGGGCGAGCTCGTCGTGCACGTCGGAGAGCTCGGGCAGGGCGAGATGCTGAAGATCATCAACAACTCCGTCGCGGCGGCGAACGCGACGACGATCGGCGAGGCGCTGCTCGTCGCGCAGCGCACGGGCGTTGACCTCGATGCGCTCGTCCAGGTGATGGGCAGAGGCTCGGGCGGCTCGGCGATGCTCGACCTGAAATCGCCCGCGATGCGCACGCACGACTACACGACGCTCTTCAAGCTCGAGCACATGCTCAAGGACGTGCGGCTGTGCCTGGAGGCCGGGCAGGACGCATCGGCAGCCTTCCCGGCGGCGTCCCGTGCCCGCGACGTCCTCGTCGCTGCCATGGCCGGCGGCCACGGGGAGGATGATTTCGCAGCGCTGATCGAGGCGCTCGAGTCCTTCGCCGGAATTCGCCTGGCTGGATGACCGGTCGATACGAGCTGGTCACAAGAAAAACACACCATTAGCAGGGAAGTTTGGGACTTCGTGCGTTCCTGTGGCACAATGTCCGAGTTCCCGTCGTCCGGACAGCAGCGTGCTCCGGGTGCGACGGGTTTCGCTTCGTCACGTCCCGTCCCGTCCCGTCGTCGTCTGGGTCTATATGCCGATTGCATTGAAGGAGTGGGCGGTCACCGTCCGCGCTCTAGCTGAAGGGGAACAGCTCATCACTCTGCGCAAGGGTGGCCTTCGCGAAGCCGACAAGCGCTTCCGCGTCGAACACGAGCGATTCTTCTTGTATCCGACGTTTGATCATCAGCGCCACGACCTCGTACGGGAGTCGCACATCCCGGAGCTCGGACGCGCCCTGGAGGAGGGTGTCTGGGCGGAGGGCGAACCGCCGATCCAGGCGATCGAGGGCGCCGTCAACGGCGACGTCGCGGGACCGATCCCGCAGCCCGACCGCGTGCGCATCCGCGCGTGGGCCCAGCTCGCCGGGCACTTCACGATCACCGATCCTCGCTGCCTCGACGCGCTCTCGCCGTTCTACGTATGGAGCACCGACTACGCCGAGAAGCGCCTGGCGTGGAAGCGCCATCACCCGCTGCACGTCCTGCTGCTGCGCACGTACCGGATCCCGCGGCCCGTCACGGTCCGCGTCAAGGACGAGTACGGCGGCTGCCGCTCGTGGCTGGAGCTTCAGCGCGACCTGCCCTTCGAGGGCACGCCGGTCCTGTCCGACAGCGAGTTCGAGCGCGCTGCGGAGGCGATCGGCGCGATCGCCGAGGGCGGCGTCCCCGCCCTCGTCTAGAGGGCGTTTGACGTGATCGCCGCGCTCGGCTCCGCCGGGCGCGTCCTCGCCGTCGGGATCGGCGGCGGGGGTGATGTCGTCGGCGCGCTCGCGGTCTCGCAGCTGGCGCACCTGCTGGGCACGCCGGCGGTCGTCGGCGGGCTGAGCTGGGAGCGCCGTCCGATCGACCCCGGCGCCGGTCCTCGCCGCATCGACGAGATCGACGGCGCGCGGCGCATCGATGCGTGCACCGCGCTCGCCGGCCCCGACACGACCGGCCCCGGCGGCTTTCGCTTCGCGGAGTCGCACATGTCGCGTCATCTGGGCGAGCCGGTGCTGCTGCTGGATCCCAGCGGCGGGCCCACCGCCGTAGCCGCGGGGCTCGTTGCCGCGGCGCGCGAGCTGGAGTGCGACCTCGTCGTGCTCGTCGACGTCGGCGGAGACGTGCTCGCCCATGGCGACGAGGCCGGCCTCGCCAGCCCGCTGGCCGACGCGGTGTGCCTCGCGGCGGCGCCCGCGCTGGCCTCCGGCGGGCTCCCGGCGATGCTGGCGGTCTTCGGAGCCGGCTGTGACGGCGAGCTCACGCCGCCCGAGACCGACGAGCGCTTCGCCGAGGTCACGCGCGCCGGCGGCCACCTCGGCACCTGGGGGCCGGGGCCCGCTGAGATCGCAGGCCTGGAGGCGGCCGTGGAACAGGTCCCCACCGAGGCGAGCGCAATGGCGCTGCGCTGCGCGCGTGGCGACCGCGGGATGACGACGATCCGCGCCGGGACCCGAGCCGTCGAGCTGAACGCCGCCGGGGGCCAGCTCGTCTTCTTCGACCCGGTCGTCGCCCTGCGCAGCGCGGCTCGCTGCGCGGCGCTCGTCGAGCACGCGAGCTCCCTGCTCGACGCCAACGACATCCTGCTGGCCCAGGGCATGTCGACGGAGCTGGCCTACGAGACCAGGCATGCGTCCACCGATCCGTAGCTCGCTCACGGCGTGGCTCGGCGCCGCCGCCGTCGCCGTCGCCGCTGCGAGCTGCGCGTTCACGAGCGCCGCCGCCGCCGCTCAGGTGCAGCCCTATCGCGCCGGCGACTACGGCGGCTTCTCCGACGTCCTGCCGCCCGGCTCAAACGGCCGCACCAACCTCGTCGAGCTCGCCGCCTTCCTCGCGACCGGCAGGCGGCCGGCGCACAACGACGACCAGCGCGGCATGTACGCCCGGCTGCTCAGCGCGACGCCGGGTGTCACGCAGGACATCCTCGGACTGCTGTTCAAGACCAGAGCTTCGGCGTCGCGCCCGGCGACCAGGCTCGTGCCTACAGCCCGCGTGCCGGGCTGACGATCACCCGGGATGAGTCCTTCGGCGTGCCCCACGTCCACGCGACCACGCGCGAAGCGGCGATCTTCGGCCTCGGCTACGTCGCCGCCGAGGACCGCCTCTTCTTCATGGACGTCCTGCGCCATTCCGGCCGAGCGCAGCTCAGCTCGTTCGCCGGTGGCGCGGCCGGCAACCGCCACATGGACGAGGAGCAGTGGCGCCAGGCGCCCTACACCGAAGCCGACCTCCAGCTGCAGGCCGACCGGCTCGACGATCTCTACGGCGACGAGGGCCGCGAGGTGCAGGCCGATCTGATGGCCTACGTCGCCGGGGTCAACGCCTACATCGGCGAGGCCAAGCTCGACATCACAAAGATGCCCGGCGAGTACGCGGCGATCGGCCGGCCGCTCGGGCCCGACCCCTGGAAGGTCACCGACGTCATCGCGACCGCCTCGCTCGTCGGCGCGATCTTCGGCAAGGGCGGCGGCGACGAGCTGACCCAGATGGAGGTGCGCCGATCGTTCGTCGACCGCTACGGCGGGCGACGCGGCAGGAAGCTGTGGCGGGAGTGGGCAGCGTTCGAGGATGCCGACGCGCCGACGACCGTCCGCCGCAAGCGCTTCCCCTACCAGACGCCGCCACGCAAACCGGCTCGCGGCGCGCTGGCCCTGGCCGACAGGGACTCGCTGACCCGCACGCCCGTCCTCGCGAGCCAGAGCGGGCCGCCGCCCAGTGGCGCGTCTGCCATCACGGGGCTGCTTGATGGCCTGCTGCCCGGCGACGGCGGTCAGCGCGCGATGTCAAACGCCCTGTGGATGCGCGCGCAGTTCGAGCCATCGCTGGGGTCCGCGCTCTTCGATCAGCTGCGAGCCGTGCACGGGCTCGACAACGAGCCTAACGACGACGGCGGGCACACCGGTTCGGCGTACCAGCGAGGCTCGTTATACGCCGACGACACCTGCGCGAAGGCCGGCAAGCCCGGCGACCAGGCCTGCTTCGACGCGATCGCGTTCCGCTCGACCGGCGGCGTCACGCAGCCGCTGATCGGCTGGCAGAACCGGCCGACCTACCAGATGGCCGTCGAGGTCCAGGGCCACCGGCCGCGGTAGCGTCCGGGGGGAGCCCGACTCGCGGCGGCGAACCTCTCAAGAACATGGCTTCCTGGGTCGAGGCGAGCTCGGCGAACTTCACGGCCCGCTACGACGAAGCCGACCAGGCAGACGTCCGGGGCGTGCTCAACCTCCTCGAGGCCACGCGCGAGCGCCTCGGGAACGTCTTCCCCGCGCTGCCCGACGAGATCAACGTCGTTCTGCACCGCAGCCGCACCGAGGTCGACCTCGCGCAGCCGCTGCTGCCGATCATGCGCAGGGCGACGACCCCGGCGGCCCGCCGCTATCTCGTCGGCTGGGCCGGCCGGGGCGCGCTGCACGTGATGTCCCCGAAGGCGCTGGCACTTCGCGCGGCCAACGTCGAGGGCTCCAGCGAGATGCTGTCGCTGGCGCCGGCGGCGCTCTACGTGCAGCTCGTCGTCGCCGCGTGCAATCCCGATCTTCCGCCGCCATGGAGCCCGCGCAGCGCCGCGCGAGCCGCGCGCTGGGCGTGGCTGCTGGCCGGCACCGCCCAGTGGTTCTCCGATCAGACGTCCCACGCGCGGCCTGCCATCGCCCGACGCCTGCGTGAGGATGCCCGCCCGGACTTCCCGCCCCGCCTGCGCGACGCGGCGCTGTTGGGCGGCAGCGTGATCGACCTCATCGCGCGCGAGCAGGGCACCGGCGCCGTCGTCGAGCTCGCCTGTTCGCCGTTGCCCGGTGGCGGCACACGCGAGGCGCTGCTGACCGCCTTCGGCGGCCGCGCGCTGATGCACTCCGAGGGCACCTGGCGCGCGCACCTGGCGCGCCTGGCCGGTCAGTGAGAAGCGTACCCGCCGGGAAGTGAAGCCGACCTCAAAAAGACGCCCCCAGCATCGTCAGCGCTTCGGGATTGGTGCAGCACGGAACGTCAAGATGTTTGCAGATGCCCGGCATCGTTCGATCCCAGCGACGGGTCGGTACGCCGCTGAAGCTGCGCCCTTCGTACGTCGCAACCGTGAACCCACGGTGCTGAGCATCAGCGATCACAAACGGATCAGCGCCGTCCCGACGTCCTGGGTTCGCAAACCGCGCATACACCGCTCCCACCCTGCGTTGAACCGCCTCGATCGGGTCGATGAATACGTGGTCGGGCTGCTGCTTGCACCATGGGTGACCTCGTCGTCTTTGGCTACCAGCTCCAGGTACACCGCCCGCGGAGTAATGATGCGGCCGTCGGCCATCGCGTCGGCTACCAGTTGCCACACGCTGGGAAACGTCGGCGGCGGGTAGTGGTCCCGGCGTCCGTTCAAGTAGGCACTTGTGTCCAAGACGAGCACGCTCAGGCCAGGCGTCCAAGCTGGTCTCGGAGCTTCTCGAAGTTGTTCACTTTGACGCCCGCCAGAAGGGCTGAGGCGACCGGGTAGGTGACGGCCTGACCATCCAGCGCCGAGAACACCAACTGGATGAATCGCGGTCCGAGACCTGCGATCTGGTTACGGTAGTAGTCGCCGCCACTGCGTGGAGTTTGCACACTCTCGCGGCCGCGAGAACGGATCTCAGCGATGACTGCGCCGCCCTCTCGTTCAGGAATGAGTCCTGTAGCACTCAAGCGGACCGTCGCTGCGAGCGGCGTCACGCTGAATGTGCGCGACACTTGCTCGACCTGTCCGAGCAACGATGGCGCTTCGGAATCGCGAAATGCCTCGGCAAGCCAGTCCGAGGGCATCAGCACCTCACCGGCGAACTCGTTGCACCACCGTTCAGTATGGCGGTCGGAGGGAACACCGTTCGCGGCAAGAACGAGGTGGCCGAACTCGTGGATGACCGTGAATGCGCGTGCCCGCGGGTCGTCCTTCGTGTTGGCGACTACGATCGGGACTGAGGAGTCGATGGACGCGAACCCCCGCATTTCGTCGACAGGCATCGAGCCGTCCTGCATCACCAGGATCCCCTGTGCCTCCAGAGCGTCCGTCCACGCCCGCAGCGGCGCGTAAACATCGGTCCAGCTCGCCTGTTCGTCCCGCCCGATGCCAAGGACTTTTCGTGCGCGATCCGGCAGCTTCGCGTGATCGGCGGCGACGAACTCGGCGGCCTTGATGGTCCATGGCGGTGCCTCGCCGAGTGCCTCGTATAGCTCGATGGCAGCGTCCTGGCGTTCACGAATGCGACGAACGAGAAACTGCATCGCAGCCGGCCAAGGCGGTGTCGGTGCGCCGGGGAGCCGGCGAAACTGGGTCTCTTGCGGCTCCTCAGTTGGAGGCTCCGCAAGAAAGAGCGTCGCGAACGGTCGCCCATAGAGCCTTGCGAGCGTTTCGGCTTGACGGAGGGTCAGTAGGTCATGGCCGTTTTCGGCCATCTCAAGTGCAGACCAGCGCAGCTTGATGGCGCTCGCCGCGTCCTCAAGGGAATAGCCCGCGGACTCCCGGGCCCAGCACAGAACTTCCGGCGTGACGTATGCCAGCGTACGAGGTGTCACGGACTCAATCCTACGTCGTTGCGATCACGGCGAACGGGAGCCTCAGAGCGACGGTGGCAGGCATCACGGCGAGGATGCTCGCGCGTCGACTGTAGTCGCCGCGCAATAGCTCGGCGATCCCCCAGACGAGGTTCGCGTGGTTCTTGACGTCGGTCATATACGGACTCGGGCGGACACGGAATGCATGCTGAGCGACGTTCGCAGAAGCGGGCACGAGCTGCTGCGGAAGCGTTGCGCCGGTGTGACAAGAGGCGCGCAAGTGCTGCGAAAACCATGTCCATGGGGGATCGTCCGTTCATGGACATCAGCGAACTCCTCCCCCTCTCAGACCGCCAGGCACGCACGGTCATCATCGCCGCGGAGCGCCATGGCTTCGAGCGCGATCCTGACCTCAACGCGGTCTGGTATGACCACCTGCTCCACGAGGATGCCGAGCAGGCGCTCGGCTATCTGCAGACCCACGACCCGGATGCGCTGCGCGACGCGCTCGTCGCCGCGGAGCCGATCCCGGCGGACCGCGCCGCCGAGCGCATCACCGAATCGGGGCGCTTCAGCCTTCACGACGCGGATGTCGTCATCGACGTCGCGAAGCGCTGCGACTTCACGCCGCCGACCATGGACCTGCCACTCCTGCCGATGAACCTCGAGTGGGAGCAGGCCCGCGCCTCGGTCGCCTTCCTCTGGGAGCACCACCCGGCGCTGCTGTCCGAGGCCATCGGCGAGCTCGCGCAGCTCGCGCCGCTCCCAGAGTGGGGCGTCGAGGCTTCGGCCTGGTGGCTGTAGCAGTTCGTAGCACGCTGGTGCTACGGTGATCTGCATGCATCGGGAGATCTCCGTCCGCGACCTGCGAAACCACACGGCGAAGGTGGTCGAAGCCGTGCGCTCGGGGGAGCGACTCTCGCTGACGGTCAACCGCACCCCCGTCGCGGACATCGTTCCTCACCGTTCCTCGCGCAGCCCGTGGATCGCGTCGGCGACGCTGCGCGAGATCGTCGCGGAGGCCGGCGCGGACGCCCGGCTGCTGGAGGATCTCGCATCGATCCGCGAGGACCGGATCGACGTGGCGTGAGCCGAGCGATCGCCGACACCTCGGTCTTCATCGCTCGCGAGACCGGCAGGCCGCTGGCCGATCTTCCCGACGAGATCGCGGTATCGGTGATCACCGCGGCAGAGCTCGAGCTGGGCGTGCTGCGAGCGTCCGACCCCTCTTCGCGGGCGACGCGTGTGGCAACGCTCTCGCGTGTCCGGGCCGCCTACCCGCTGCTGGCCATCGACGAGCCGACGTCCTCCTGCTTTGCCCGGCTCGCCGACGAGCAGCTGCGCGCCGGGCGAAGGCCCCGCCGGCACGACACCTGGATCGCGGCGACGGCGCTGCGCCACGACGCGGCGGTCGTGACGCAGGATGCGGACTTCGACGCCTTCGACTCGGTGCGGATCATCCGAGTCTGACGGGAGTCACAGCGCCCGCATGCGGTTCTTGCGGGCGTTGTGCTCGACCTCCGCGAGACCCAGCTCCTCCAGCAGCGGCGGCAGGTACATCCCCAAGCGCCCGCGCAGGCCCTTCTTCAGGCCGTAGAAGCCACCGACCGGGTTGGACGCCGAGCGGCCCCAGGCCTCGACGGTGCCCTCCTTCGCGGGCTTCTGCTCGTCAGCGCTGCCGAGCGCGATCCAGTCGCCGTGCTCGGCGAGCATGGCGTGCAGGTCGTCGATGCAGCGCAGGTCATAGCGCAGCTGGGTCTTGCCGACCTGGCAGATCAGCGCCGGCGGATCGGCGTCCTCGTCGCGGTACATCGTGTACTGCGACGTTCCCGGCGGCGTCGTGAGCAGCCACGAATCGCCCTTCGTTCCCTCGGCCATCTCGGTCTCCTTGGTTTCGGCACGACACGATTCGTCCTTCCTGCGCCACAATGGTCATGGACCCTTGCAGTTGGCCCGATGTCAAGGCTGGACATCCAACGGAGGGGGAGGAGGCCAAGACCGCTATGACCGTTGGCGAGACACGAGCGCCCCGCGCCGCCGTCGAGCTTTCCTGCACGCTGCGCCGCCACGTCGGCTCGCCGATCCCAGCGCAGACGCTCAACGTCGGGCCGCGAGGCATGCGGGTCCGCAGCCCGCGCCCGCTCAGCGAGGACGAGACCGTCGGATTCGAACTGCCCAACCTCGACATGCGCGTGACGGGCCAGGCGCGGGTCATCCGCCAGGAGCGCCCACACGTCTACGCGCTGCTCTTCGAAGGGCTGCCCGAACCGATGCTGCGGCGGCTGCACGCCCTGGCGATCAACGCCCGCTGAGCCCGACCTCGGCTCACGCCAGCAGCGCGGTCCCGACCCAGGCGATCAGCGCCACGACGACGAGCGCCACGAGCAGGAACTTCACGACCTGTCCCGGCGGCGGCGCGTCGCGCACCGTCTCGGCGCCGATCAGGTCGGCCTGCAACAGCACCTCGCGGGCGACCGCGTGCCCGGAGATCGGCACCATCACATCGCGCGGGCCGGCAGCCAGCATGTCCGGCACGTCGAAGCCGCGCATGCGCCGCAGCGTCGACGGGACGCCCTCCTCGAGCAGCATCCCCTGGATGAACTCCGCCTCGGTCTGATTGGTCGCGCCCACAACGCGCACGAGCGCTCCTTCGGCGTACTGCGGCTTGATCTTGCGCGCGTAGCGCGCCGCCGCATCGCGCGCCAGCTCCGCGCCATCGGAGGATGCGTAGACGAGCGGCAGCGCGCAATCGCGGCAGAAGCGCTCGTCGAGCGGGTGCGCCTCGCCGCAGCTCGGGCAGACGAGCGCGTCCTCGTTCACGTGACCGTGAGCTCGACGTCCTTGATCATGCCTCCGTCGATGAGAAAGGACCGGCTGTAGGGCTCGGCGTCCTTGGGCACGCCCACGATCAGCCACTCGACTCCGGGCCAACCGGCCGCGAAGTTCACGTCGGTCTGCGACGGATACGGATCAGAACGGGTGTGGGAGTGGTAGATCGCGAGCAACTGCTCGGCGTCCTCGTCGTCCTCGGCGAAGACGAGCGGCAGCAGCTCGCGGCCGTCGATGTCGAAGCGAAACGGACTCGCGGCGAGGTTCTCGAGCTCGCGCACGGCCGTCGCCGTGTCGTCGTTGCCGAGGACCACGCCGCAGCACTCGTTGGGCGCATCGCGGACGGCGTGCTCGACAACCTGGTCGAGCAGTGAGCGGGCGATCTGCACCCCGGAGAGGCTACTCAGGCCTCGATGCGCTTGGCCTCTTCGCGATCCTCGTCGCTGGCGGTCACGTTGGAGATCGAGTCCTTGAACTCGCGCATGCCCTTGCCGAGCGACTTGCCGACCTCGGGGAGCTTCTTGGGGCCGAGGACGACGAGCGCGATGATCAGCACGACGATGAGTTCCATGGGTCCGACGTTTGGCATGAAGGGGCTCCTTGACTATCGGACGATGACGTTCGCTTCCATGAAGCGATGGTAGACGCAGTAGTAGGTATACGTGCCAGGCCTGACAAAGGTGATTCGCTTCTGTTGACCTCGTGTTAGGCGTCCGGTGTCGAAGCGCTCCGGAGGACCCTCCTCGGCGGTGTTCTCGGCCGTGTGCGGCGCCTTGTCGCGATTGATCCAGGTGACGCTGCCGCCGGCCTTCAGGGTGATCGTGTCCGGCGCGAACGCAAACGACGCGATGTTCACCGTCGCGCTCTGCACGGCCGGCCCCGAGGAGGACGCCGGCGACGACGTCTGCGTGGCGGCGACGTCGCCGCCGTCACCGCAACCGACGGCGAGCATGCTCGCCGAGCAGCCGATCACCACGAAGGCGATCCGCGAGGACGTCACTGCGGCTTCCCGGTCTCGAAGGCGTTGGGAGCCGGAGAGCGCTTGACGGCCTGGCGCAGCACGACGAGATGCTGCGCCTCGTTGGCCATGATCGACGCGCCGGCCTGCAACAGCTTGGCGTCGTTGAGCTTGCGATGCGCCTCGTAGTACGCGGCGACCGCGGCCATCTCGAGCTCGATCGCGAAGTTCGCGACGTCGCCCTGGGACTTCAGCGTGCCGATCCCCTTGACGACGCCGTCGATGTCCTTGATCTCCGGCTTGGCCGGCGGCGTGCCGCCGAGGTCGGTCAGCGCCGTCGTCAGGGCGTCGGCGTGCTCCTGCTCATGGTCTCGGAAGCGGCGCGCGACCTTCGTGAAGTCCTCCGACAGCAGCCCGCTGTCGATCGCCACGCCGTAGGCCAGCACCGCGATGCCCTCCAGCGTGATGGCGCTCTGCAGGATCTCCATGTCGCCGCCGGATGCGGCGAACGCGTTGCGGACCGACAGCAGCAGCGGGATGCTCGACGCGGCGACCACCGCGCCGCCGAGGCCCAGGCCTCGCCGGATGAGCTCGCGCCGGTCGTGCTCGAACTCGGCGATCTGCGCGGTATCGGCGTCGCCGTCGGCGATGACGATGCGCTCGCGGGCCATCATGCGGCCTTCCCGACGACGAAGGCATCGGGCACCTGCTGCTCGCCGAGCGCCCCGAGCAGGACCGAGACGTGCTCGGCCTCGTTGGCGACGATCGCCGCCGCGGTCGCGCGCAGGTCGCCCTTGCCGAGCTTGGGCAGGGCGTCGATGTAGGCCGCGATCGCCGTGTTCTCCAGGTCGACGGCGAACCTCAGCACGTCGTTCTGGGAGCCCAGCTGAGGGAAGTCATAGGCCGACTTGGCCCGATTGGGCTTGCCGCCGGCATCCTTGATCGCCGAGGCGAGGCCGTCCGCGTGCTCCTGCTCCTGCTCGAGGAAGAGCTTTCCGGCCTCCAGCACGCTGCCCGTCAGCCGAGCCGCGCCGGCCTTGTACGCCGCGACCGCCATCAACTCGAGATCGAGCGCGGAGTTGAGGATCTCGACATCGGCCTCGTCGGACTCGTCGGGCCCGAGTGGCGCAGACGTCGTGTCGTCACCGCCGCACGCGGCCAGGAACATCGCCGAACCACCGGCGACGCTGACGCCTGACATGCGAAAGAAACGCCTGCGCGAATGTGGGTCGCGCAAGAAGCTGTCTACGTCCATTCCAGCCTCCAGTAGGGAACTGCGAGATCAGAACAGACTGCGCTCTCACGCGCCTGGTGGATCACCACCAGATGGTGGAGTCCATGTTCTCGATCTCGTCGATCGGCAGGGTGTAGAGGCCCGACGACAGATACTTCCAGCCGTCGTCGCAGACGACGAAGACGATGTTGCCCTCGTCGATCTCGTTGGCGATGCGCACGGCCACGCGCGCGATAGCGCCCGAGGACACGCCGGCGAAGATGCCCTCCTCGCTGAGCAGCTTGCGCGTCCACACGATCGCGTCGTGGTTGGACACGAAGATCTTGCGGTCCAGCAGGCTGATGTCGATGATCGGCGGGATGAAGCCGTCATCCAGCGAGCGCAGCCCCTGCACCGGCTCGCCCTGCAGCGGCTCGGCCGCGACGATCATGCAGGACTCGCCGAGCTCCTCCTTGAAGCGGCGGCCGTTGCCCATCAGCGTGCCGCCGGTGCCGAGGCCCGCGACGAACGCGGTGATCTCGTCGAGCTCCTCGAGGATCTCCGGAGCCGTGCCGTTGTAGTGGGCGAGCGGGTTGGCGGGGTTGCCGTACTGGTAGGGCATGTAGTACGTGTCGGTGTCCTGCGCGATCTCGTCGGCCATCGCGACGGCGCCGTTTGAACCCTGGTCGCCCGGGCTGTAGATGATCTCCGCGCCGTACATCTTCAGCAGCTGCGTACGCTCGGGCGTCACGTTGTCGGGCATGACGACCTTCAGCGGATAGCCCTTGCGCGAGCAGATCATCGCCAGGCTGATGCCGGTGTTGCCAGAGGTCGGCTCGAGGATCGTGTGGCCGGGTCGGATCAGGCCCTTCTCCTCGGCGTCCTCGATCAGCGAGCGCGCGACGCGGTCCTTGACCGAGCCGGTCGGGTTGTGGGACTCCATCTTCGCCCAGATGCGCACGCCCGGCTTCGGGCTCAGTCGCTTCAGCTCGACGAGCGGCGTATTGCCGATTGCCTGCACGATGTCGCCGTAGCGACCCCCGCAGGGCCGGTTCTGGAGCGGCATCGTCGCCATCAGGTCTCGCAGTGTAGCCCCGTCACCGCACGTGGCTGGCATCGTGCGTGCGCCATCTTCTCCGACCGTCGCTGACCTCCGCTTGCCGCCTGGTCCCGGCGAACCATTAGGGTGCGACCGCTTGCACGACGCAGACGCGCAGTAATGGTCTTTCCGACGATCCAGTTCGCGATCTTCTTTCCGATCGTGCTCGCGCTCTCGTGGGCTCTGATGAAGCGCCAGCTCGTCTGGAAGCCGTTCATCCTGGCGGCGTCCTACGTCTTCTACAGCGCCGCGAACCCGCTGTTCTGCCTGATGCTCGCCGGGTTGACGCTCGCAAACCAGGCCACTGCGCGGCTCGTGCACCGCACCGAGGACGAACGCCGGCGCCGCCAGATCGTGGCGACCGCGGTCGCGATCGACCTCGGCACGCTCGGCGTGTTCAAGTACTACGGGTTCTTCGCCGAGGAGGTCAACGCCGTCCTGGACACCTTCGGCCTCGGGCTGCCGCTGCCGCTCGCGGCGATCGCGCTGCCGATCGGGATCAGCTTCATCGTCTTCCAGGCGATCTCCTACACCGTCGACGTCCACCGCCGGCTGATCGAGCCGGCGAGCACGATCGACTTCGCCCTGTACCTGAGCTTCTTCCCGCACCTCGTCGCGGGGCCAATCGTGCGCGCCCGCGAGTTCATCCCGCAGCTCGCCAAGCCGCGCGACCCGACGAAGGTCGCCGTCGGAGCGGGGGTCTTCCTGATCGTCGTCGGGCTCGTCAAGAAGGTCGCGATCGCCGACTTCCTGGCACGCGAGATCGTCGATCCGGTGTTCGGCGTGCCGCAGGCCTATTCGGCGCCCGACGTCGCGCTCGCGGGCTACGCCTACGCGGTCCAGATCTTCTGCGACTTCTCCGGCTACACGGACATCGCGATCGGCCTCGCACTGCTGATGGGCTTCGTCTTCCCGCAGAACTTCGACCGCCCGTATCGCGCGCAGACCTTCCGCGAGTTCTGGCGGCGCTGGCACATGACGCTCTCGCGCTTTTTGCGCGACTTCCTCTACATCCCGCTGGGCGGCAGCCGCGGGGGCAAGCTGAGGACCGCACGCAACCTCATGATCACGATGGTGCTCGGCGGCCTGTGGCACGGGGCGGCGTGGGGCTTCGTGCTGTGGGGCACGATCCACGGGCTCGCGCTCGTCGCCGAGCAGGTGCTGCGCGAGCGCGCGCGCTTCACGCTGCCGGGCTGGCTGAGGTGGGCGATCGTCTTTCACGTCGTCGTGCTTGCGTGGATTCCGTTCCGGGCCCCGGACCTCAGCCTGGCGGGGACGTTCGTCTCGCGCCTGGCCGACTGGGGGCCGGCAACCCTGTGGACGCTGCCGGTGGTGGGCATCGTCGTCATCGTGATCGGCCTGCAGCTCGTCGCCAACAAGCCGCTGGACGTCATCCGCGTGCGGTTCGAGAGCCTGCACCCCGCGGCCCTGGGCGCCAGCATGGCGACGGTGATCGTGCTGGTCACCGCGACGGTCTCCAGCCAAGGCGTGCCACCGTTCATCTACTTTCAGTTCTGATCAGCCTTCGCCATGCCTCGAAAAGACCCCTTCATCCTCCAGCGCCCGACCGGCCGTCCCGTACGCGCTCGCGACGCCCTTGTCTGCGTGCTCGTCGCGGTCGTCGCGCTGCTCGTCGTCAAGGGCCAATCGATTCGCGGCTCGGGTGAGCGCATGGAGCCCGGTGTCGAGCGGACCGTCGTGCTCGCGGTCGGACACCCCGCCGGCTGGGTCGCCGACCGGATCGGGATCGGCGACGACGTCGAGCGCCTGACGGCGGCGCTGTCACCCGACGACGCGCTCGGCGGCGAGGGCGGATTCAACGACACGGTTCCGACGACAGACAGCCCGGCCGCGGGAGCGCCCAAGGGCGCCGTCGTTCCCGTCACGCCGGACGCCTTCGACCCCGCGGCGCTCGGGGGCAAGCCGGCGACGCTGCCCAAGCTCGGAACGCTGCTCGTGGCGGGCGACTCGCTGGCCGACGGGCTGGACGTCGAGATGGCCCGCCGGCTCGCCGATTCCGGGGTTCGCACCGTGCGCGACGCCAACCTGGGCACGGGGATCTCCAAGAGCGACCTGCTGGACTGGGGCCGCGAGGCGGTCTCCCAGGTGCGCAAGGAGAAGCCCGACGCCGTCGTCTTCTTCCTCGGCGCCAACGAGGGGTTTCCGTTCGACGCCGCCGACGGGACGTCCATCGACTGCTGCGGCCCGCGGTGGGCGGCGGAGTACGCCACCCGCGCACGTCAGATGATGCAGACCTTCCGCCGCGACGGAGACGCTCGCGTCTACTGGTTGACGCTGCCGCTGCCGCGGTCGGAGCCTCGCCAGGAGATCGCGCGCTCGGTCAACGCCGCGATCCTCGCCGCCGCGCAGCCGTACCGCGCGCAGGTGCGGATGCTCGACATGACCGAGGTCTTCACCCCGGGCGGGCGCTACCGCGCGGCGATGGACGTCAAGGGCCGCAGCACGATCGTGCGCAAGGCCGACGGCATCCACCTCAACGACGCCGGCGCGACCTTGGCGGCCGACATCATCATCGATCGCCTGAACGCCGACTTCGCGACGCTCGGGCCGGGGTGATCGATCACCCGACGTTCTGCTGGTAGGTGTGGATGACGCGCTTGGAGCCGCGCCGTGGCTTGCAGGACACGTGGCCCGAGAACTCCTGAAGCTTGCCGCCGATGGACAGCCGCTCCTTCGTGGGGCGCTTGTCCGAGCAGCGGTAGCCGCGGACGCTCGTCTTGCAGCGTCCCGTCTTGCTGCCCTTCTTCGTGCGGCACTTGTGGAAGGACCTGATGACGCGCTCACCGTTCCTGCATGACGTGCCGCGTACCCTGAAGCCGGGCTTGCCGGGCTTGTAGACCACGTAGGTGGCGCCGAGCTTGCGAGCCTTCGAGCCGCTGATCTTGCACACCTTCGTCTTGGATGACGTGGCGCGCTTCTTCGACGCGGCGCCGGACATCGACGGCATGGTGAACACCGCTGCCGCGAGCGCTGCGAGCGCGAGCGTCGCGATCCGTCGGATGGATGGGGTCATGCGCTTCCTCCCTTGGCGATGACAGGCTGGGGCGCGCCCCCGCCGATGGCCGCCGGCCGAGATCGTGGCACACGAGGTGGCAGGCGTGCGCCGGGCGCTGTGCGGTGGGTGACTGACATCACAGAACGTCGCCTGATTTCGGTGCTTCCCGCCCGACCACGGCGATACGGTGAAGCCGGCGCACAGTCGCGCGCGAGCGCGATAGCCCGCCGCAGCCCGGCACGCCCGCCGGAGCGACGGCACGGCACAGAGCAACCGGACAGCGCACCCCGGCCGCCTATCGCCGGCGCGGCAATGCGCGATCGGCGCGCAGGCGGTCGATCAGCAGCGTCGCGGCGATCGAAGCGCCCGCGGTCGACAGATGGATGCCGTCGTCCTGGCGGGCGTTGACCGTCCGGCCGCGAAACGTGACGTACGTGCGAACGTGCCGGGTCGTGGAACCGGTCCGGCGCGCGGCGAGACGCGTGAGCGGCAGGGTCATCCAGTACACGTAGGAGCGCCCGCCGCGGGCGTAGGAGCGCATCATCGACTCCACGCGCCTGGCGTACTCGGCGACCCACCCGCCACCGCAGCACGCGACGGACGCCCCGGACGGGGTCTTCATCGGAAACCCGTCGTTGGCGCCGATCGCGATCGCTGTCACGTCGGGGTGCACCGATCGCGCCTGCTCGCGCGCACGGCGGACCCAGTCCAGGTCAAAGGCCTTCGAGATCCCGGTGCTGATGCGGGCATCGCTGCGCACGCTCGCCCCGCGCCGGGCGCCCAGGCGCTGCACGAGGAAGCTGTCGACGATCTGGATCATCGAGTCGCCGGTCGCGAGCAGGCGCAGATGCCCGGCCCTCGCGAACGCGGGGCGCGTCCTGCGCGTTTCAAGCGTTGCGGTCCGCGAGGCGGGCACGAACTGCGTGCAGCGCGCGGGACCCGGCGTCCGCTCGCACGGACCGCCGTCATACCAGGTGATCACCGCACGCCAGGCAACCGGCTTGCCGAGGGATATCCGCAGCGATGCCGCCGGCACGCGTAACGTGAGCTCGTCGTCCGCCACGGCGATGCGGGCTCGGCGCAGCACGCGCGTGGGACCGGCGATCGTGCCATCGCCGTCGAGCATCGCCAGCCTGGCGATCAGCCCGCCGTGTTTGCGGCTGACGCAGACCCGCCGCTGCCGTTGGGATGACGACCCCAGCACGAGGCACACGAAGCGCGCCCGGGCAGGATCGATCTGCCCAACCGCGACGGTGCGCGAGAAGCGCAGTCGCAGTCGCAGGTCGCCACCGGCCTGCTGCAGCGAAGCCCGCTCGATGCGCAGCGAGGGCGCTGCCGGATCGGGCTGCGGCGCCTGTGTCATCGCGGTCGCCGGGACCGCGCCCGCGAGCGCGGCGAGGATGCCCACGCCTGCGGTGAGCGCCCAGCGTCCGGCACGACCCGTCCTGTGCAACCTCGTGGCCCCTTCCCGGCGGAACGGACCGAGCCTAGCGCCCGTGCGGCGTGTCAGCCGCCGGCCATCGCCGGCAGGATCACGATCACGTCGCCGTCGGTGACCGCCGTATCCAGTCCGCCAAGCACGCGCACGTCCTCGTCGTTGAGGTAGACGTTGACGTAGCGATTGAGCTCGCCGCCGTCGGCAAACAGCTGCGTCTGCGTGTCTGGATGCGCGTCGGCGAGCGAGCGCAGCACGGCGCCGACGTCGTCGCCGACGGCGTCGACCTCCTTGGCGCCACCGGTCGAGGGACGCAGCACTGGGGGAATCCGAACGATGGCCATAGGAGTCGGCAGCCTAGCCAGCCGCGGCGCAGAACGCCTCGTAGTCGGGAAACACGCCCATCTCGTCGTCAGCGATCTCCGAGGGATCGCGCGAGCAGATGGCGCATTCGGGGTCACGGCGGACCTTCAGCTCGGTGAACGTCGCGCCCAGGGCCTCGTAGAGCAGCAGGCGGCCGATCAGCGGCTCGCCCACGCCGACGATGAGCTTGACGACCTCGGTCGCCTGCAGCAGGCCCATCGTTCCGGGCAGCACGCCGAGCACGCCGTTGGCGCCACAGCTGGGCGCCAGCTCGGCCGGCGGCGGCACCGGGTACAGGCAGCGGTAGCACGGGCCCTCGTAGGGCGCGAAGACCGACAGCTGCCCGTCGAAGCCGAGGATCGACGCGCTGACGACCGGGATCTTCAGGCGCACGGTCGCGTCATTGAGCAGGTAGCGCGTCGGGAAGTTGTCGACGCCGTCGACGATGACGTCATAGCCCTCGATGATCTCCATGATGTTCGAGGCGTCGATGCGGGTCTCGTACTTGACGACGTTGACGTCGGGGTTCAGCGCGTTCATCGTGATCTCGGCCGAATCGACCTTCGGCGTGCCGATGCGATCGGTCGTATGGATGACCTGGCGCTGGAGGTTGGACAGGTCGACGACGTCGTCGTCGACGATCCCGATCGTGCCCACCCCGGCGGCCGCCAGGTACAGCGCCGCCGGCGAGCCCAGCCCGCCGGCGCCGAGCAGCAGGACCTTGGAGTCGAGCAGCTTGTTCTGTCCCTCGGCGCCGATCTCGGGCACGAGCATGTGGCGGCTGTAGCGCTCGCGCTGCTCGGCGGTGATCTTGCGCGGGACCTCGACCTTGTAGCCACGGTCCTTCCACAGCGTGATGCCGCCCGTCATCGACTCGACGTGCTCGTAGCCTAGATCGGCAAGCGTCTTGGCGGCGAGCGCCGAGCGGTTGCCCGAGGCGCAGTACAGGACGACGTGTCCCGAGCGGTCGGGGGCGGCGGTCTCGATGCGCGACTCCAGGAAGCCGCGCGGGACGAGCTTGGCGCCGGGGAGATGACCCTGGGCGATCTCGTCGCTTTCGCGCACGTCAACGACCGTGACACCGCCGCTGCCGTTGCCCGCGCCGTTGAGCGCGGCATGCACGTCGGCGGGGTCGACCTCGGCGATCTGGCTCTTGATCTGGCGGATGAACTCCGCGCCGGAGGGGCTCACGGGCAACAATCTCCTCAAAGGTGGTCGGACTTTGGCTATTTCCCCGAGTGTAGCGAGAGCACAACGACAAAGGGGCGTCCCGCGCTGCTACGGGACGCCCCTTCGGACGGATCAGGAGGACGGAAAGGCAAACCTTCGTGGATGCTGCTGCACAGGGTGTATCGGACCCCGGCGCAGATGCCGACATAGGGTCAAGACCCCATGCGCAAAGCGGCCCTCCTCACCCAGGTTCTGACGGTCAACACGGTCCTGATCGTGTTGACGGTCATCGCCGCGCTGTCGGTCGGCGTGCGCCTCAACGGCGACCTGACCGGCCCGCCGCCACTGCTCGTCCTCGCGGCGGCGGTCCTGGTCACGATCCTCGCCAACAACTTCGTCATGCGCCGGCGCTTCGCTCCGCTGGAATCGCTGACGCGGACGATGGAGGAGGTCGACCTCGCGGTGCCCGGTACGCGCGCACAGCCGTCCGACGACGAGCCCACCGACGTCGCACGCCTGCGCGAGACCTTCAACGTCATGCTGCATCGACTGGAGACCGAGCGCATCGCGGCCGCCTCCGCGGTCCTGCGCGCGCAGGAGGCCGAACGTGCCCGCCTGGCTCGCGACCTGCACGACGAGGTCAACCAGGCGCTCGCCGCCGTGTCGATGCGCCTGGCGGCGACGGCCGAGGGCGCGCCCCCCGAGCTCGCCGACGAGCTCGCCGAGACACAGCGCCTGGCAACGCAGGCGATGCACGAGCTGCTCGCGCTCGCGCGAGAGCTGCGGCCCGCGGCGCTGGACGACCATGGGCTCGTGCCGGCGCTGCGCACGCAGGTGCGCATGTTCGGGGAGCGCTGGTCGATGCCCGCAAGCTTCGCGGCTGACGGGACGCGGCCGTTGCTGGGCGAGTTCGAGCAGATCGTCGCCTATCGCGTCGTCCAGGAGGCGCTGTCAAACGTCGCCCGTCATGCGCACGCCACGCGCGTGAAGGTCACGGTCATGGGCTGCAACGGGACCGAGGTCAAGGTCACCGTCACCGACGACGGCGACGGCTTCGCGCCGGACCGGCTGAACAGCGGCCGCTCGGGCCTGGCCGGCATGCGCGAGCGCGCGCTGCTGGCCAACGCGCGGATCGACGTGCGCTCGATCCCCGACGAGGGGACGACCGTGGAGCTCACACTGCCCGCGCGCGGGCTGCGCATCGCATCATGAGGCTGCTGATCGCCGACGACCACGGCATCGTCCGTGGCGGCATCCGGCTGATGCTCGAACGCCAGCCCGACATGGAGGTGGTCGCCGAGGCGGCCGACGGACTGGAGGCCGTCGAACTGGCGCTGCGCTCGCGGCCGGACATCTGCCTGCTGGACGTCCAGATGCCCGGTCTGACCGGCCTGCAGGCGACGGTGGAGATTCGCGCCCAGGCGCCGCAGATCTCGGTGCTCATCCTGTCGATGCACGACGACGAGCGCTACCTCTACGAGGCGTTGCAGGCCGGCGCCGCCGGCTACGTGCTCAAGCGCGAGGCCGACACCGTGCTCGTCGAGGCCCTCCGGGCGGTGGCGCGCGGGGAGCCGTTCATGACCAACGCCGCCGAGCGCTCGCTGGTGCGCGAGTGGATGGAGGACGAGAGCACGGGACCCGTCGAGCCGCTGACGCTGCGCGAGCGCGAGGTGCTCAAGCTCGTCGCCGAGGCCCACACCAACCGTGAGATCGGCGAGCTGCTGCACCTCTCCGAGAAGACCGTCGAGTCCCATCGCGCCAACCTCCTGCGCAAGCTCGGCATGCGCGACCGCGTGGAGCTCGTGCGCTACGCGATCCGCCGCGGACTCATCGAGGCGTAGCGCGTCGAGCTACCGCGCCGCAGGGCGCCTCGCGCGGGCTACGCTGCCGCGATGTCGCCCCGACTGCGCCTGGCGCTTTTTCTCACCGGCATGTTCGCCCTGACCGCGGTGGCGGCAGTGCTGCTGTTCGCCGTCGGCGACCGCACGGTTCGCACCGGCGCGTTCGAGGGCGCGCTGCGGCCCGAGATCCCCGTCGAGGACTTCGGCAACCTGCGCGACGAGGACGGAAAGCCGGTCCGCCTCGCCGACCTGCGCGGCAGGCCGGCCATCGTGACGTTCCTCTACACGACCTGCAAGGACACCTGCCCACTGACCGTCGATCAGATCCGCGGCGCGCTCGACGAGCTCGGTCACGACGTCCCGGTCGTGGCGGTCAGCGTCGACCCCGCCAACGACACGCCGCGCACGGCCAAGCGGTTCTCGCTGCAGCGCCAGATGACGGGCCGCATGCGCTGGGCGCTGGGCAGCGAGGCCGAGCTGCAGCGCGTGTGGCGCGACTACGGCGTGCAACCGCAGACCACCGACGACGAGCACTCCGCATCGACCGTGCTGCTCGACGGGGAGGGCCGCCAGCGCATCGGATTCGCGACCAGCGTGCTGACGCCGCGCGCGCTCGCGCACGACATCGCCGAGCTCGAGCGCGAGCAATCCGACGGTGGATGATCTGATGGGCCGCTAGCGGGCGGGCTTTCCGGACGTCTCGTCGGCCGTCGAGCCGGGCGCCTGCCCATCCGCCGCCCGCTCGGCCGCCTCGGCGCGCTTGTCGCGATGCGCGGACACCGCGAGCATCGCGACGATCAGGACGACGGGAGCCAGGTACAGCAGGTTGACGACCCAGTGTCCGGCGTGCGCGATCGGGATCATGGTCGTCAGTTGGCCGACGACAGCAGCCACAGTCCGAGTGAGGTGAAGGAGATCATCACGACGAGCATCCAGTATTGCGAACGTGTCGCGGTGGGGCCGTCCTTGAAGGTGATCAGCGCCCGGTCGTGTGCCAGCACGAGGCCGGCTACATGCCCGGCGAGCAGTGCCCCCACCTGCACGTACCAGATGGCCGTGGCCGAGACCCACGTGTAGTCGATCGTCGCGGTGGCAGTGCCGAAGACGTTGGCGCCGGTGCCCAGGGGGTCGGAAACCAGGTACCCCAGCGCCTGCCCCTGATAGGCCAGCAGCGAGAAGTAGTGGGCGACGAGGTACGCCAGCGCGATCGGCACGAGCGTGTGCGCGAAGCGCAGGGAGAGCTGGTCGTTTGTGAGCTCGATGTTCGTCGCATCGCGCATGCCGCGAACCCCGAGCCGGAAGCACCCCGTGATGACGGCGACGAGCACGACGAGGCCGATCGTGAACGTGATCTCAAGGCCCGCGGACTGGCTGAAGCCGAGGTTGCGCAGCGATTCGGTCATGCGCGGCGCGAGGTCCCCCCAGGTGGCGCCGGCGGAGAAGCCGTCAAACGACGTCGAGCCGATCATCGCGCAGACGACGGCGACGGTGCCCGGCGTGGCGTCGAGCGTCGTCAGACCCGCGAGCGGCGTGCGCCTGCGTACCTCGCCTCGCTTCCAGTGCAGCGGCGAGATCCGCGCGAACAGCCCGAAGTACACGCCGAAGGCATCCCCGTTGCGGCTCCACGGCTCGATCCCGTAGAGGCTCATGCCGACGAGCTGCACGGCCGCGTAGGCGAGAATCAACACCGCGAGGTTGCTCGGATCTCCGCGTCCGGAGTACACGAGCTCGAGCCAGACGAACGCGAGGATGCCGGCGAACGCCGGCCAGCGCCCGAGCGCCGCGGGATAGGGCATCGCGGCCGGCAGCTCCCGGCGGCTGAGCCTCGTGGCGACGAACGCGAAGCCGCGAGCGATCGCGCGCCAGGGGTTGAACGCCTTGAAGACGTCGCCGAGCAGGGCGCTGGCCACCGCCAGGCCGACCCAGAAGATCACGAAGACGAACGTCGGCGTGATGTTGTTCGTCGTGGTCTGCGAGCCGGCGAACCCGGCGTACACCAGCAGCCCGAGGATCGCGACGCCGATCGCGCCGCACAGCGGATCGAGGATCCGCGGCACGGATGCCACACGCCGCTCGGTCTGACCCTCCAGGCGGGGCCTGGGCCACAGCACCGCGAGCGCGACGAACGATGCCACGAGCACGGCGGTCGCCGCATAGGCGAACACGACCTTCGGGATGGGCAGATCCTCGCGGCCGACGAGGCCGTGAGCGAGCGCGGCCTCGGGGGCGAGCACGAGCAATGCCGCCGCCAACGGCGCCGCGGCGAGGAGGCGGCGGGTCATGCGATCAGTCTAGGAAGCGCCGGCTCGCCGCCGCGCCGGATCGCGACGAGGGCGCTGCTACGTTGACGGCTCGTGCGAGCGCCGGTCGACACCCTGAGCGCCCCGATGATTCCGGCCGGGCTGGAATGGGTGAACGTGGCAAGCCTGCGGATGGATCAGCAGATCGGCCGCCCGGTGCTGGTGGAGTTCTGGGACTTCTGCCGCGCCAACTCGTTGCGCACGCTGCCCTACGTGCGCGCGTGGCACGAGCGCTACGCGTCTGCGGGGCTGCGCGTGATCTCCGCGCACGCCGGCGGCTACCCGCCCTCGCGCGACCCCGAGCTCGTGCGTGATGCTGTGACGCGGCTGAGGATCGACCACCCGGTCGTCATCGACGGCGACTTCCAGCTCTGGCGCGACTACGGCAACGAGGGCTGGCCGGCCCGCTACCTCTTCGACCAGCGCCTGCGGCTGTACTCGATGCACTACGGCGAGGGCGCCTACGAGGAGACCGAGCGCGAGATCTGCTCGCTGCTCGATCAGCCGTGCGAGCCGCTGGCGCCGCTTCGCGCGGAGGACGTTCCCGGCGCGCGGCTGGCCGCCCAGACCGCCGATCAACCGGGGCCCTGGTCGGGCGCCTACGAGGCCGGGGGCGTCTGGGCCGTGCTCGAGCGCACGGCGCCGGCGGGCGCCCTTGCACCCACGATCCGTGCCAACGGCAGCCAGATCGACGTCGAGCGCTCAGGCTGCCTCGCGATCGTCGAGCACGAGCGCAGCACCGCAGGCCACCTGGAGCTCGAGGTCGGCGACGGCGCCGTCTGTCACGCGGTGCAGTTCACGCCCGGCGTGCTCTGAACCTCAGCGCTCAGCGTACGCTCGGACCACGGAGCACGCCGGCCGGAAGGTCGCCGAGCAGCCGCTCCAGGCGCGGCGGTCCGTCATCGTCCAGCGCGATCGCGCCGCCTGGCCAGTACGGGCTTGCGCCGCGCGGGAACGTGCCCATGAAGTGCGTCTCGAAGACCCAGCAGCCCGCGTTGTGCAGGCAGGTGCCGGCCGGCGTGCGCCATTCGCCGGCGTCGTCGCCGTCGAGCATGCCGGTGCGGTGCGTGTGGCCGAAGACGAGGTGGGCCGGCGCCAGGTCCAGGCGGCGCGCCATCTCGGCGATGCCCGCCAGGCCGGCCTTGCGCATCGCGACGCCGTCGAGCTCGGGACGCAGCGGCCCCAGGCCCGCTCGCCGCGCGCCCGCGACGGCGAGTCCGAAGCCGGCCCGCAACGCCGCCCTGGACGGCGTGCGCCGGCCCGAGCCCTCCAGCGCGCGCCAGACCTTGACTGCCGTGCCACTGCCCGCCGAGCGGTGGCTGGCGCTCGCACGCTGCGCACTCGCCTGGATCCAGGCGTAGACGGGCGCCAGCGTCGCCTCGTAGTCCTCCACCGCCGCTCGCTGCGGGACACCGCCGGCCATGCGCCCCATCACGCGACCAGCGAGCACCTCGAGCGTCGGGATCTCGCAGTGCGCGTCGAGGTAGTGGCCATGGGTGGCGTACACGTCGTCTCGAAGCCAGATGCCGGGGTAGGCCATTCGCACCGTCGCCGGCGCCAGCCAGCCCGCCAGCCGCTTGGCGATCCACGACGCGAACCGCGGCGCCACCTCGTCGTGCGTTCCGAGCGGCTCGGGGACCTCCCGGCGCCCGCGCCAGTCCAGCCAGCCGGCCACCAGCGCGTGGTCGTGGTTGCCGGCGAGGATGACGACCTCGGCGTCGGATCCGAGCGCCGCACCGATCGCGCGCATCACCGGCTCAGCCACGGCGAGCGCGTCGCGCGCGGGTCCGTGACGCAGCTCCAGCGTGTCGCCAAGCAGGACCAGGCGCTGCACGCCGTCGAGCCTCGCGCACAGGACGTCGAGCGCCTGCGGCCGGTCCAGGACGTCGGCCGCGGTGCGAACGCCCAAGTGCAGGTCGGAGATGACGAGCGTGCGCATGCGCCGCGGACGCTATGGCATCCTCGCTGCCATGCATCCTGGCGAGATCAGCTTCGTCGAGCGGCGCCTGATCGAATGGGTCGCGCAGGCATCGGTCGGGGACGCGTTCCCCGAGCCGTTCTCCTACGCGCGAAGTCCGCTGGAGTCGGTGATCCTCACCCTCGTCGGCCGCGGCGTCATGAAGAAGCCCGCCCCCGGCACCGACTGGGCAGCGGTCGCCGGCGAGGCGTCCGCGGCGGCGCGGGCGTGGTTGCAGGAGAACCCCGACGCTGGCAAGCCCCCCTGGATGCGGTCTGACCGGGCGGCGCCGTAGCGCGCGCCCGGAGACCCTCCGATCAGTCCGCGGCGCGCTCCTGCGGCGTGCCGGGATCCAGCCCGGACGGGATGCCCGGCGGGGTGCGGAACTCGGTCGGAATCACGCCGTCGCCCTCGGGCTCGTCGTGCACGACCGTCGTGTCCTGACCGACGAACGCCTGGACCTCGGGATCGACCGAGGCCTCCTCGACGTCGTCAGCGGCGCCTGCATCGGCCTCGGCTGCGGGCGCCGTGGCCTCCACGTCCGAATGCTCCTCGGCTTCGGCCTCGACGACGGGCGCTTCCTCCTCGACGGCGTCCTCGACCTGGACGGGTTGTTCGTCTGCTGTCTGCTCGTCAGTCATGTCCACTCTCTCGGTTGACTGTCAAGCGCCATACCCGCTCGGGCCGGCGAGAATTCCCGCTCCGGCTACGCGCGAGCGGCGAGGTCCTGGCGAATCCGCTTGGGCAGCATGAAGCGCACGTCCTCGCGGATGACCTCGAACTCCGACACGTCACGCACCCCGCGCTCGGTGAAGAACGCGACGAGCTGCTTGACCAGATCCTCGGGAGCGCTGGCGCCGGAGGAGATGCCGACGACGCGCTTGCCCTCCAGCCACCGCTCCTGCACCTGGGAGGCGTTGTCGATGAGATAGGACTCGGTGCCGTAGTCGCACGCGACGTCGACGAGGCGGCGCGAGTTCGACGAGTTCTGCGAGCCGACGACGAGCACGAGATCGCACTCGCCGGCCATCTGCTTGACGGCGGACTGGCGGTTGGTCGTGGCGTAGCAGATGTCGTCGGTGCGCGGCCCGGTGATCAGGGGAAAGCGCTCGCGCAGACGGTTGATGATCGCCCGCGTCTCGTCGACCGACAGCGTCGTCTGGGAGATGTAGGCGACGCGCGACGGATCGGGGACCTCCAGCGCGTCGACGTCGTCCTCGGTCTCGACGAGGACGATGCTGTCGGGGGCCTCCCCCATCGTCCCCTCGACCTCCTCGTGGCCGTCGTGGCCGATCAGCACGATCGTGTAGCCCTCGGCGGCGAACTTCTTGGCCTCGACGTGGACCTTCGTCACCAGCGGGCAGGTGGCGTCGATCGTCGACAGGCCGCGCTCGCCGGCCTGGGCGTGCACGGCCGGCGAGACGCCGTGCGCGGAGAAGACGGTCGTCGCGCCCTCGGGCACCGACTCGTCGATCTCGTCGACGAAGACCGCGCCGCGCTCGCGCAGCTGTTCGACGACGTGCTTGTTGTGGACGATCTCCTTGCGCACGTAGACCGGCGCGCCGTAGAGCTCAAGTGCGCGCTCGACGGTCTGCACCGCGCGATCGACGCCCGCGCAGTAGCCGCGCGGCGCGGCGAGCAGCAGCTTCTCGACGGTGAATGCCATGCCCACCAGTCTAGGCAGACGCGATCTCAGCCTTGACGGCGCAGCCGCGTGACGAGCAGGTAGACGGCCTCGCCGACGGCGTCAAGGCTGCGCTGGGACACCGTGTCCAGCGTGTCCTGCAGCGAATCGCGCTGCGGGTAGTCGAAGTCGATGATGTCGATCGCGGGAATCCCGCGCTGCAGGAACGGCGTGTGGTCGTCGAGCACCCCGAAGCCGGCGTCGCCGGGCGCAAACAGCCGGCCGACGCCGACGTCGCGCGCTGCCCTGCGCAGCTTGCGCCACATGCCCTCGTTCGACGAGGTCTCGCGGACGAAGCTCAGGCCGCGCTTCTCGGCGATGTAGTCCAGCAGCACGACGCTGTGCACGCTGCCGGCATGGCGCTTGGCGTAGGCCTTGGAGCCGCGCAGCCCGCACTCGCGAAACTCGGCGTCCGGGCAGCCCAGCGGCTCCTCCTCGCCGTCGAAGAGCACGAAGCGCACCGGGCGGTCGCCCTTGCGGCGCGGAGCGCGCTCGAGCGCGCGCGCCAGCCACACAACCGCCGCGGTCCCGGCGGCGCCGTCGTTGGCGCCGACGAACCCCTCGGGCGCCGCCTCGACGTCATAGTGCGCGCCGACGAGGATCGCCTTGCCGCGGCCGGGGATCGAGCCGGCGACGTTGCGCAGCCCGGGATGGCCGGGGACCGTCTCCAGGCGCCCGCGAGGCAGCAGCGAGCGCAGGCGCCGGGCCAGGCGCCGCAGCGCGTCCGAGCCGGCCGGACGCCAGCCGTAGCGCGTGACCTGCTCGCGCAGGAGCGCGAACGCGCGCGTGGCGTCGAAGCGGTTGGCGGTCGGTCGGGGCGCGAGGCTGCTCGACGACGACGACGCGGCGGCGGCGGCCGGCGTCGTGCTCGCGCCGGCGCCGGTGATCGCGGCGGGCAGCGGGAAGCCCAGCGCCGCCCACAGCAGGACGCCCCCGATGAGCAGCACCTGCACGACGACGAGCAGCGCGAGGGGACGGATCGACGTGTCGGGCATCGCTCGCCTCAAGGGTAGGGATCGTCGCCGCTTGCCCAACCCGTAGGCTCCGCGTCATGGCACCCCGCAACCTCGACCGGCTGCAGGCGATCGACGCCGGGTTCCTGCACCAGGAGGGACCAGCGTCGCACATGCATGTCGGCGCGCTCGTCATCGCCGAGGGTCCGGTGCCCGACTACGAGGAGTTCCTGGACTCGATCCGCCGGCGCCTGCACCTCGTGCCGCGCTACCGCCAGCGCCTGGTCTTTCCGCCCGCGAACACCGGCCGCCCGCTGTGGACCGACGACACGGACTTCAACCTCGGCTATCACGTGCGCTACACCGCGCTGCCCCAGCCCGGCAGCCACGAGCAGCTCATGCAGCATTGCGCGCGGGTCTTCTCCGAGCAGCTGGACCGCTCCAAGCCGCTGTGGGAGATGTGGCTCATCGAGGGTCTGGACGACGGCAGCTTCGGTCTGCTGACCAAGGCCCACCACGCGATGATCGACGGGATCGCCGGCGTCGACCTCGCCACGGTGCTCTTCGACCTCGGCCCCGAGCCCACGCCGATCGACGAGGACCTCGATCCGTGGGTTCCCGAACCCGATCCCAATCCCGTCGACCTGCTGACCGCCGGGGTCGCCGGGATGGCGAAGGCGTCGCGCTCGGTGACCCAGAAGGCGCTCGCCGCCTTCAAGCAGCCAGAGCACGCGCTCACGCAGGCGCGCGTGGCCGCCGAGGGGATCGGCGAGATCGTCTGGGCCGGCCTGAATCCCGCGCCCGAGACGCCGCTGAACGTCGAGATCGGCCCGCACCGGCGCTTTGCCAGCGTCGACTGCGAGCTCGCGGACTTCAAGGCCGTCAAGAACGCCTTCGGCGGCACCGTCAACGACGTCGTGCTGGCGGTCGTGGCGGGCGCGCTGCGCCGCTGGCTGCAGTCTCGCGGCGTGCGCACCGAGGGCTTGGAGCTACGCGCCCTGGTCCCGGTGTCCGTCCGCACCGAGGATCAGCGCGGCGCTCCCGGCAACCGCATCGCCGCGATGCGCGGGCCGCTGCCGGTGTGGGTGGCCGATCCGCTCGCGCGGCTGGAGGTCGTGCGCGAGGCGATGGACGACCTCAAGGAGTCCAAGCAGGCGATCGGCGCCGAGGTCCTGTCCAACGTGCAGAACTTCGCCCCGCCGACGGTGCTCGCCCAGGCCTCGCGGATCAACTTCTCCACGCGGCTGTTCAACCTGCTCGTTACGAACGTCCCCGGCCCGCAGTTCCCGCTGTACGTGCAGGGCCGCGAGATGCGCTCGGTCTTCCCGATCGCGTTCCTGCCGCAGAACCACGCGCTGGCGATCGCGATCATGTCCTACAACGGCCACATGAACTTCGGCCTGCTCGGCGACTTCGACGCGATGGCCGACCTCGACGAGTTCAGTGAGGCGATCCAGGACGCGATCGCCGAGCTCGTGGCGCGGGCGGCGGATCACACGGCGAGCCCCGCCTGAGCTGAGAGCTCAGCGGCGCTTGGCGATCCGCATCGTGAGATCGCGCGTCTTGGGCACCGCTTCGCGGTTGCCCGCCTTGTCGACGGCGATCGTGTAGAAGCGATAGAGCGAACCGGGCCTGACCTTGACGCGATAGGCCTTGTTCTTCGTCCGCTTGATCCGCCGGTAGGGCCGCCGGTTGGCCGAGCGAAAGACCTCGTAGTACGCGACGCCCGACGCGTTGAGCTTAGGCCGCGAGGGATCGCTGCCGCTCCAGCGAAGCTTGACCGAGCGCGCGCGCTTGACGATCCGCGGTCCACGCAGCTTGGAGACGGGCGCGCTGCGATCGATGGCGGCGATCGCCGCCATCGCCGCGCCGGCGTTGACGATGCCCCAGCCGAGCTCGGGCGTCCAGCCGCCGGGCCGCGTGGCGGTCTGCTTGAGGATGCGGATGATCTCCGCGGGGCCGACGTCGGGATTCAGGCTGCGCCCCATGGCCGCGATCGCCGCGACGATCGGCGCCGCCATCGACGTGCCCTGCAGGTAGGCGTAGCGCTGGTCACCGCCGATCTGCGTGCGGCAGTTGCAGCCGGGACCGGGTAGCAGCCCACCGCCGCCGGACTCGATCTCCGTGAGATTGCCGGGGAACGCCCCGATCAGACCCGACGGGCCCAGCTGCCGGTCGAAGGACCCGTAGGCCGCCAGCGAGATCTGCGTGCCGCGCCCGGCGAACGGCGCGCGCCGGTCGAAGAAGTCCGCCGCGGTCACCGAGAGGCCGCGGCCGGCCGTGATGTCCGGGCCGGTGCCGGTCGGCTGGAGCAGGTTCGCCGGATCGCCCTGATTCTCGACCGGCCTGTCAGCGGCGGCCGCGACGAGCACGACGCCCTTGGAGACCGCGTAGTCGATCGCCGCGCGAATCGCGAGCGGCGCCGGCGCGCTTCCATCGGTGCCGAAGCTCATGTTGATCGCGTCGGCGCCGAGATCGGCGGACTGCACGATCGAGCGCGCGATGGAGCCGTCGGAGAGGTCGGTCTTCACGATGATCAGACGGCAGTCCAGGCCCGCTCCGACGATCCCCACCCCGTTGCCGCCGGCCGCGCAGGCCAGCGACGAGACGTGCGTCCCATGGCCGTTCTCGTCGCCCGTGGCGGCACCGTGGCCGGGGGTGTTGTCGTTGTCGATCGCCTTCGCGACCTTGCCGATGAGGTCGGGCTGACCGCCGTCCAAGCCGGTGTCGATGACGGCGACGGTCGCGCCCCCGCCGCGCTCGATGTCCCACGCGGCCGGAAGGCCAAGGCGCGCGATCCACCATTGGAGCACTGTGCCGGGCGGCGTTCCCGGCGCGGTCTCGGGCGTCGTCAGCGACGGGTCGTTGGGCTGCAGGCGCAGCTCGTGGCGGCGCTCGACCTCCACCCGCCGCACGCCGTCGCGCCTGCGCAGCAGCGCGGCGACGGCCGCCAGCGCGCGGCCACCCGTCGGGCGGACCGACAGGAGGTCGATCTGCGGCACCTGCGCACCGTCGCGGCGAACGCCGTCGAGGCTGGGCGTGGAGGCCTTGGGCTCCAGCGTGACGAGCAGGCGACCGGTGCGCTGCGACGCCGCCTGGGCGGCCTCGGGCGCGGCGAGCACCACCAGCAGCAGCGTGGCCGCCACGGCCGCTGCGGCGCGCCGCGACAGTGGTGTCGACGTCCTATGCGATCGGCTCAGAAGCCGAGTGCGAACTTCGCGTCCTCGCTCATCTTCTCGGGCGACCAGGCCGGGTCGAAGACCATCGAGCTCTTGACCGATTCCACGCCCTCCAGCGAAGCCACGAATTCCTCGATCTGCTCGGTGATCTGCGGTCCGATCGGACACGCGGGCGTCGTCAGCGTGAACGTCACGTGGACGTTGCCCGAGTCCTGCTGGATGCCGTAGATCAGCCCCAGCTCGACAAAGTCCAAGCCGAGCTCCGGGTCGATGACGTTGGTCAGCGCCTCTTCGATTTCCTCGAGTGTTGCCATGGTGCGAGTCTAGCCCGGTGGCCGCGCACGGTTGAGGTAGGTTGTCGCGCATCGTCTCCTACGAGGAACACCCACCCCTGCTGCGTTGTTGCGGAGACGAGGATCGCTCGACGCAGTCGCGGCGCCGCCAAGCTCTCTCACAGGCCATCGCGGCCCCGGCGGACGTGCTCGTGGACCTCTCCCAGCTCGCCTTCGCGGATCCCTCGCTGATGCTCGACCTGGCGATGCTCGCGCGGCGCCTGCGCAAGGGAGGCTGGCAGCTCATGCTGCAGGGCGCCCAGCCCGACATCCGGGCGCTGATCGAGTACGTCGGCCTGCACCGCCTGTCGGGCGTGCTGATCGTGCCCGAGCCCACCAGCGCTTGAGCCCGGCGGGCCTGCCGGCCCGCCCCGGCGCTGTCGTAGCCTTGAGGAGATGCCGATGCTGTTGCTCTTCTTCCTCTTCATCGTCGTGCCGATCGCCGAGCTGTACGTCCTGGTGCAGATCGGCCAGGAGATCGGCGTGCTGGCGACGATCGCCCTGCTGGTCCTCGACTCGGTGCTGGGCGCGGCGCTGATGCGCTCGCAGGGCCGCGCGGCGTGGCTGCGCTTTGCCACCGCGCTGGCGGAGGGCCGCATGCCCGGCCGCGAGGCGATGGACGGCGCGCTCGTGATCTTCGGCGGAGCGCTGCTGCTGACACCCGGGTTTCTGTCCGACATCCTCGGCGTGATCCTGCTCATCCCTCCGACGCGCGCGCTCGTGCGCACGCTGCTGCTGCAGCGTTTCGCGGGACGCGTCGCGGCGGCGGGAGGTACCGGCGGAGCGGCGCGGATCTTCACGTTCGGCGCTCCCCGGCCGGCCGGCCAGCGGCCCACGGGCCGCGATGACGATGTCGTGGATTCAAGCGCCCGCGACGTCGACGACCGCCCCGGTGAGCTGCGATGAGCATCGCGGCGCCCGACGACCGTCTGCACCTGCCGGCGCAGCCGGACCCCGCCTTCCGCGACGCGGTGACCTTCAGCTTCGGCGACGCGGCCGCGCAGCTCTACGGCACCGCCCGCGTCAGCCATGGCAGCTCGGGCGCCGACGGCGTCGCGGTGCTCTACGCCGGCGACAAGCCTGTCGCCGCGAGCGCCGGCGGCGACGAGGCGTCCGCCGACGCGGCGGCATGGGATGACGTCCGCGCCGCGGGTCTGCGAATGGCGGTCGTCGCGCCCCTGGAGGCCTGGACCGTGGCGTTCGAGGGCAAGAGCGGCGCGTTTGACCTGCGCTTCGAGGCCTGCTCGACCGCCGCCGAGCTCGACGAGGAGTCGCCCGTCGCGCAAGCCGCGGGCGCCCGGGGATACGAGCAGCTGTGCCGCGTGACCGGCACTGCCAGCCACGGTGGTCGCACCCACCAGGTGCGCTGCCTGGGCCAGCGCGGGCAGCTCTGGGGCACGCTCGATCCCAACCGCATCACGCTGTCGCGCACCCTGTCGGCGTGGCTGGGAGAGGACCGCGCGCTGACGGTCACGGCCGTGCGCCCGGCAAAGGCCAAGGGACACTTCGACGAGCTGCTCGCGGGCTTCGTGTTCGAGGAGGGAGCGGCGGTCGCGATCGACGAGCCGCGCCTGTCGACGACGTATGACGGCGAGCAGCGCCAGCGCCGCGCGGGTCTTGAGCTGTGGATGGACGAGGAGTCCGACCACGCGCGCCGGGTCGCCGGCGACGTGCTCTGCGGGACGTCCGTCGACTTGGGCGAGCAGCGCCTGGACAGCGCGTTCTTCGCCTGGCGCATGGAGGGCCGCGAGGGCGTGGGGCGCTACGACGTCCTGCGCCGCACCGCCGGCAAGCGCTAGTTGTTGGAGCCCAGCCGGTCCCAGAGGTAGAGCTCGACGCACTCCGTCGCCAGCGCGCGGCAGCGCTCGGGCGAGAGGTGCGGCAGCACCGTCTCGAGCGCCTGCTCCTCGGCGACGCCGGCGTCAAAGGCCTCCTCGCCGCGGAAGCCGGCAGCGATCTTCAGCGCCTCGCGGCGGTTCTCGCCGAGCTTCGGGAAGACGTTGACGAGGAACTCGCGGTTGGCGATCGGATGGCCGACCTCCAGCGACGCGTGCCACGCGGCGAGCATCGACAGGTCGTGCTCGTCGAGGTCGGACACGGCCTTGGCATAGTGCGATGCAAGCTCGGTCTCGGGGATCTCGTCGACCCACGCGCGAACCAGCTCGCCCAGCAGCTGCCTGCGGGCCTCGCGGCCAACCGACTCGGCGATCACGCGGATCGCATCCTGCGGTTCGATGAAGCAGAGCGGCATGTGCGGCTCCCTGGCGGGCTCGGAAAGGGACGGACAAGGGCAACATAGGGACGGGGTCGGACGGAGCCTCTACGCTGCGCGGGATGTCCGTCGACGTGTGCAGCGAGATCGTGATCCAGCGGCCCCGGGCGGAGGTCGCGGCGTTCGCCTCGGACCCCGACAACGCGACGCGCTGGTACGACAACATCAAGTCCGTCGAATGGGAGACCGAGCCTCCGCTGCAGGTCGGTTCCAGGCTCGCCTTCGTCGCGCGATTCCTCGGCAGCCGGCTCGCGTACACCTACGAGGTCCGCGATCTGCAGCCGGGCGAGCGCTTCGTCATGAGCACCGAGCAGGGGCCGTTTCCGATGGAGACGACGTACGCGTGGCAGGACGCTCCGGGCGGCGCCACGACGATGGTGCTGCGCAACCGCGGCGAGCCGAAGCGCTTCTCGAAGGTCAGCGCGAAGGTCATGGCGGGCGCGATGCGGCGCGCGAATCGCAAGGACCTGAAGCTGCTCAAGGCGATCCTCGAAGGCCAGTCGGGAGGCTAGACCGACAACAAGGCATGGCCGAGATGGACGCTTGCCAGCCGCGGCACGCACTACCACGTGCCGTCCGCCTTCGATTGCTCGGGCGGCGATCCGGGCTTCCCGCCGACCGAGCAGTGCGGGATTTACCGGCGAACCGGCCTGCAGTTGAAGGCCATCGCCGAGAAGCACATCCGCTGACGCGGGCGGGGTGCACGCCGGGTTCGAGCGGTTGGGAGCCGCGGCGCTCAGCAGTCGGCCAGCGCGGCGAGAGCAGCACAGATCTCGCCGCGTCGCCGTCCGCCCAGCGTCGCGGCCCGCTCCGTGAGCAGGGCGCAATTGATGGGCTGCAGGTTGTCGAATGACGCCGCGCATTCGGTCAGAAGGCCGTCCTCCGGCCCGAACGGGATCTCCGTCGGGATGCCTCGTACCGTTCGCGTGAGCGGAGCGACGATCAAGCGAGTGAGCACCGCGATTGCGTCATCGCGTGTCACGACCAGCACGGGCCGTCGCTTGTCTTCGGCCTCCGCCCACCACACCTCTCCCTGCTGCGGCGGGGTCACCACGGTTCTTCGGCAATCATCGCCGCACTCGCCGCATCCGGCCAGGCGAGGTCGTCGTCTTTCTGCGGAATCCGCCGGTAGCCATCGGCGATCGCCCGGCCCACCATCAAGCGCCTCCGGCGTTCGATCACCGATGCGAGTCCTTCTCTGACCGCATCCGAGCGCGACGCGAACACGCCTTCCTGGACGAGAGCGTCAATCGCCGCCGCGACATCGTCGGGGATGCGAGCGACAAGCTGGACCGTCATGCAGCTAGCATAGCGTCGCGCATTGCATTGAGTCCAAAGGCCGCGTGATGGCGCGCGAATCGCAAGGACCTGAAGCGGCTCAAGGCGATCCTCGAAGGCCGATCGGCAGGCTGACGCTACGTTGGAATGTCCTCCTACGTTTGGAGAGAATGCGACATCTACACAAGCTCGCCGCCTGTGCCGCGCTCACTGCCTGCGTGATCGCCGCCCCCGCGGCCGCGCAATCACCCGCCGAAGGCCAGCGCGTCGTGGATCTCGGAAACGAGACGACCATTCGCGAGTACGCCGGCTCCCTGCTCTTCAGCCGCTGGGACGGTTCGGCCTACCATCTCGCGGTCCGCCGTGGCGGCGTCGTCCGCGACCTCGCCGTTGCGACCCAGCGCCAGCCGTTCGACGCCGATGTCGGGCCCGATTCTCGCGGCCGTGCCTCGGCCGTCGTGTCGATCTGCCGCGGCTCGTGCGACCTGTTCGTGATCGGCCTTGATTCCGGCGACCGGCTGCGCCCCGTCAACAACGCCAACACCACCGGTCGCGACGAGATCGCACCGACCGTGTGGAAGGGCCGGCTGGCGTTCGGCCGGCGCTACGGGAAGGACCTCGTCGTCCCGTACACCAAGCGGCTGGCGGCGCGGCGCTCGCGTCCGTCTGATCGGATCGGCAGCCTTCCGCGACGGCGATGTGACCGCGGCGGCTGCCGCAAGCTCGAGAACCAGAACCTGAAGGCGATGGACCTGTACGGGCGCTGGATCGCACAGAGCTGGACCTACGGCGATCCCGGCCCGGGCAGCTTCAACAACGAGATCCGGCTGACCAACGTGCGCCGCACCGACACGCGCCAGCTCGCCAGGATGACAACCGGCCTGGCCGGTCAGACGTACCTCGGGCCGGGATTCACCAGCGGGTATGTCGGGTTCTTCCGCGCCTGCCAGAACGCTCCGAGAGACTGCCCGCGGCAGGCCTCCGGCGCGATCCGCTACAAGATCTCCAGCACCCGCTACGAGATCGCGAGCGACAGGACGTCGTGGTCGGGCTGGACGCTCGCCAGCCGCAGCACGGACTACCACGTGCCCTCGCCCTATGACTGCGCCGGTGGCGAACCGGGCTTCCCGCCATCGGAGCAGTGCGGGATCTACCGCCGAACGGGCCTGCAGTGGAAGGGCATCGCCGCGAAGCACCTCCGCTGATGCGAGCCGGGTGCTACAAGCCTCCGCCGAGCAGGCCGCCGACGCCGGCCCGCGCCGCGCGGCGCGAGAGCTTGTTGGAGATCGAACGCCCGCCGATGATGGCGCTCACCAGGTTGCCATTGAACGGCGTCGTCCCCGGCACCAGGTTCACGTCGCTGAAGGGGCTGTGCGCGCGCATGTAGGTCAGCTCGCGCGACAGGTCGCCGACGCCGTTTGACAGGGGTAGCGGCAGCAGGGCCAGCGTGCTGAGGACGCCGACCGCCTGGCCCGCGGAGTTCATGAAGCCGCTGCCCGAGTCACCGGGCACGCCGGGCGTGACGGTGTAAGCGCTGCGGCTCCAGCCGCCGCCGTCGACGGAGATGACCAGCCCCTGCTTGGGGCTGAGCAACGCGATCCCCTGACGCAGCGACGAGTTGCCGTAGGAGAAGATCGTCGAGCCCACGCCCGCGCCTCCGACGCCGGTCGGCCCGCCGAAGCCCGGCACCGACGGATCGACGCCGGCGGCGTCCGCCGGATCGAGTTCGACGAGCGCGAAGTCGTTGAACTGGCACGCGCTGGCGTCCGTCTCGCCGGTCGCACGCATCGCGAGCCACGAGCTGTAGGCCAGCGTGCCGGGCTTGCTCGCGCCGGTCACCGTCACCGGCGTGCCCAGTGGCCGCGACCGGGACGTGCAGCCGTCGGTCTCGTTGGCGGAGCCAATGCCCGCGCAGTGGGCAGCCTGGCCGACGTACGTGCTCGACCCATCGGCGAAGATGAAGTTCGCCGTGCACTGGGCGCCCTCGGTAAAGGTCTGAACGCCCGGCGTCACGGCGGCCATCGCCGCCGGCGCCGCGGCCATCGCGATCCCGGCCAGCATCGCCGCGATACAGCTACCGACGGTCCGTCGCCTCATGAGCCCTGCCTCCCGCTGCATTCGATCGCGCGGCGCCATCTGGTCGCCACGCCCCAGATTTCGCGGCCGATGGTAGATGACCGCCCGAGCGCGTGTCGCAGGAGATGCGCCAGAGTCCGGACAACCCTCGTCAGCCGGATCGTGAAGCCAACGCCCGCCCGATCGCGACGGCGCTCCAGACCGCGCCGCCGATCACGAGCGCGTCCGCCAGGCGCCGGCGGCCCATGCCCGCCGCCACGAGCCCGGCCGCCCGCACAGGCGTGGTCAAGCGGGCGGCATGCAGGACGCGCGGGTCCGGCGCGCTCGCCGATCCGAACCACACGAACAGCGCGTAGCCGAAGCCGACCCCGAGCCGGACAAGCTCGCCGATCGCCGCGCCACGCCCCAGCCAACCGCGCGCGAGCGCGCCCCGCAACGCCGCCGCCGCGAACGCGGCATCGGCGAGCCCTTCGAGGTCGCGCCCGATCCGCGTGGGCTCACTGGCCCGCGCCAGGCGGCCGTCGAGACCGTCCGACACGAACGCCACCGCGCACATCCACGGTCGAGGCGAGTCCGCCGCGGCAGGCACGAGCCACACGCGCGCCAGTGTGCAGGCATCGGCCGGTCCGAGGTTCCGCGGGCGCCCGTCGTCGGTCTCGACCATCCCGATGTGCCAGTCGAGCATCAGCCACGTCAGCGCCCACCACGCCGCGAAGGCGCCGGCGCGACGACGAAACGGCTCGCGCCCGGCAAGTGCGAGCGCGCCCCACGCGCACGCGCCGATCGCCACCCACTGGCGCATGCGCCGCGCCGTCGCCGGCCGCGCGCGGCGCTGCTCGCGCGTGCGCCGCTGGCTGTTGACGAAGAAGCCGACGACCGCACGCGGTGCGAAGCGCGCGTCGAGCAGCAGGATGAGCTGCTCGCGCGCCCACAGCTCACCGCTGGTCGAGATGTCGGTCAGGTGCCCGGGCGCTTGTCGAGCGGGTCGATCGCGCCAAGCTCGGTGTAGCCCGGCGGCGAGTAGACCTCGCCCGGCGTCCCGCCGATCGCCACCGCCTGAAGCCCCTCGTCGCCGACCTGGATCGTGCGCTTGGTCTTCGCGCCGATGCGGATCATCATGCCCGGCTCGAGGTCGACGTGCTGGACGCCCTCGTTGAGCACCATGCGGCCGAAGCCCCTGGTGATGACGAGGACCTCCTCCTGGCCGGAAGGGTGGTTGTGCTCGGGATAGTGCACCGAATGCTCGGGGATGTCGACGATCGACAGGCCGAAGGCCGTCACGCCGAGCGCGGCGCGGGCCTTGAGGAAGATGCCGTTGTAGTACCCCTCCAGCTCGTCGATCTTGGCAACGGTAAAGTCGGGCAAAGCCATATTCAGCGTGCTCCTTGTTCGATCAGGGATCCGAAGACATCGTCCACCTGCTGCCATCCGATCCGCAGCAGGAACTGACTGTTGCGCCCATAGGACTTGGCGCCGAGGATGAAGAAACCGGGCTCGGGGTTGCGCAGGGTCTCGGGCCCATGGGGGCTGACCGCGAGGCAGTCGCCTCCGCTCTCGCCCAGCAGCGCCGAGGCGAGGTTCATCGGCCCGGAGGTCGCATAGCACTCGTGGACCTGCAGCTGGCGATAGAGCGCGTGGTCGCCGACGCCGCCGTTGAGGGCGAGGATGCGATCGACCTCGACCTCGTCGGGCTCGCCGTTTCGCAGCGTCACGACGATCTTGTCGCCGCGACCGTGCAGCGCCTCGGTCACGCAGCCGGGGCGCAGGGTGACGGCATCCGATGCGCCGCCCGCCAGGTCGGCAGCCGCCGAGTTCAGGGAGGCGCGCTCGGGCAGCGGGTCGTCATCCACCGCGCCCCAGTCGGGCTCGGGCTTGCGCACCGCCCAGACGACCCGGGTGCCGGGAGCGTCGCGGGCGAACGCCGCGAGCTGGCATACCGCCGTCTGTGCGGAGTGCCCGGAGCCGGTCAGCAGGATCGTCCGGCCCGCCCATCGCCGGGGCTGTGACTGAAGCGCAGGCAGGTAGCGCACGATGCGGTCCTCGAACGCGCGCTCGTTGACGGCGTCGATGCCGCCGTCGCCGAGGCGGTTGGGATTGCCGTAGGTGCCGGTCGCGTCGATGACGACATCGGCGTGGTCGATGCCCTCGCTGCCGTCAGGTCGTGAGATGAGCAGGCGAAATGGGCGCGTCGCGCGGCGCGGGTCGCCGATCGCCTCGTGCTTGAGCAGCCCTTCGCGCCCGACCGCGAGCACGCGAGTCCCAAGGCGGATGCGGCCGTGCAGCTCCGGGATGTCTGCGAGCGGCTCCAGCAGATCGTCGGCGAGCTGCGTGCCGCTTGGCAATGCCTTGCCGTCCGGCGCGCCCGGAAGCGCGGCTCGCACGCGCGGTGAGACGTTCAGCGCCCACGGCGTGAAGGTCCGGACATGCCCCCAGGAGCGCACGTGCCCGCCGACCGTCGCCGCGGCCTCGTACACGACGAAGTCCTCGGCGCGCTGCGCGGCGGCAAGCGCGGCCTCCAGCCCGATCGGGCCGGCCCCCAGAATGGCGATGCGCGTCATCGACCTCCCTCTCGTGATCTCTTCCCGGCGCCGCCGCGCACCATACTTCCAGGTGATGACCCGGCTAGCGGTGTTCGGCGGCGTGTACTCCAATCCCTACGCGCTGCGCGCGCTGGCGGACGACTCGAGGGCGCGCGGATGTGATCTGCGCTTCTGCCTTGGGGACCTCGGAGGTTTCGGCGCAGAGTGCGACGCGATCTGGCCGCTGCTGTCAGAGCACGAGGTCCAGACGATCGCCGGCAACTACGACGTGGCGATCGGCCGCGGCGACGAGGACTGCGGCTGCGGCTATGCCGACGAGCGCGACAACCACTTCGCGCAGCTCATGTACGACTACACGAAGGCGAACACGTCGCCCGAGTTCGCGGCCTGGATGCACGAGCTGCCCGGCGAGCTGCGCCTGGAGATCGCCGGCGTCGACGTCCACATGGTCCACGGCTCGCCGCTGGTCATCAACGACTTCCTGTGGGAGTCCCTGGACGACGACGAGCTGGCGATCCGGGTGCGCGCGAGCGGCGCGCGACTGCTGCTGTGCACGCACACCGGCATTCCGTGGCAGCGCGAGGTCGCCGGCACGCAGATCGTCAACGTCGGGGCGGTCGGGCGGCCCGCCAACGACGGCAGCACCGACGTCTGGTACGCCGTGATCGATCTCCAGGACGGCGAGGTCGCCGGCGTCGAGCTTGTCGCGCTGGACTACGACTGGCGCGCGCAGGCCGCGTCGATGCGCGCGGCGAAGCTGCCCGAGCCGTTCGTCGAGACGATCGAGACCGGGTGGTGGACGACGTGTCTTGAGATCGTGCCTCCTCCCGAGCGCGCCCGCGGCGCCTACCACGTCTACCGCGAGGCAATGCCGACCGGCTTCGCCGCCGGCGGCGCCGGCTGGGCCGACACGCCCGAGCAGGTCGACGACGGCCGGCCGGTCGTGTCGCTGTTTGGCACCGCGCTGTTTCCCCCGCGGCTGTGGGTCTACTCGAACTTCCACTGCAACCTCGCCTGCGACTACTGCGTCGTGGCGAGCTCGCCGTCGGCGCGCAAGCGCCAGATCGAGCCCGAGCGCTTCAAGGCGCTTGTCGACGAGGCGCTGGCCGAGGGCTTCACCGAGCTGTATCTCACCGGCGGCGAGCCCTTCGTGCATCCGGGCATCATGGAGATGATCGAGTACGCGTCCGATCGCCTGAGCACGGTCGTGCTGACCAACGCGATGCTGTTCACCGGCCGACGCCGCAGGGAACTGGCTCGCCTCGCCGGGCGACCCGGTCTGACGCTGCAGTCCTCGATCGACGGCGCCTGCGCGGAGACGCACGACCGCTGGCGCGGCGCCGGCTCGTGGGTCAAGGCGATGGAGGGCCTGCAGTACGCGGCGGGTCTCGGCCTCCCGCTGCGCGTGGCAATGACCGAGACGCCGCAGAACCGTTCCGAGGTCCCGGCGCTGCGCGCGATGCTCGAGGACCTGGGCATCGTCGGCGACGACTTCGCGGTTCGCCCGCTCGTGCAGCGCGGCTTCGCCGCCGATGCCGCCGACGCCGGCGCGGTGCAGATCTCCGACGCGGTCATGGTCCCCGAGCTGACGATCACCGCCGACGGCGCCCACTGGCACCCCGTCGGTGGGGACGTGCGGTCCTCGCCGGATTTCGTCGTCGCGCGCGGTGACGTGTCGCTGGCCGATGCCAAGCGCAGGATCGTCGAGCGCTTCCTCGTGCTGCGCCAGCAGGACGGCTCGCTGCCGCCGGCGTTTCACTGCGCGGTGTGAACGCGCCCGATCCAGGATCGCCGCTGGTCTCGATCGTCATCCCGACGCTCGACGAGGAGCTCGAGCTGCCGGCGCTGCTGGATGCCCTCGCCGCGCTGCCTGGGCGTTGGGAGCTGATCGTCACCGACGGCGGATCCAGCGACGAGTCCGTCGCGCTGGCCCGCGCGCACCCGACGGCGCCGGTCGTTCTCGTGGCCGGCGGCGGCCGCGCCGCACAGCTCAACGCGGGCGCCCGAGCGGCGACCGGCGACGTGCTGCTGTTCCTGCACGCCGACAGCCGCCTGCCATCGGACGCCTACGCGTCGCTCACCGGCGCGTGGCGCACGCCCGGCGTCACCGGCGGCAACTTCGCGCTCGCATTCGACGGCGGCCAGACGTTCGAGCGCGTGCTGGGCGTCGTCTACGCCTTCCAGCGCAGCCACGGCTTCTACTACGGCGACTCCTCGATCTGGGTGCGCCGCGACGCGTTCGAGGCGCTCGGCGGCTATCGCGAGATCCCGATCATGGACGACTACGACTTCGTCCGGCGGATGGAGCGCGGCGGCGCCACGCGCTGCCTGCCGGGCCCCGCGACGACCTCGTCGCGGCGCTGGCGCTCGATGGGCATCCCGCGAACCGTGCTCGCGTGGTTCGTCATCCGCTGGCTGTACGTCGCGGGGGTCTCCCCCGCGCGGCTCGTGCGCCTGTATCGCGTCGTGCGCTGAGAATCCCGTCCGCCGTCGGCCGAGTGTGGCGTCTTGACCCCGGATACGGGGGTGAAAATGCCACACGACGCCCCCATCGTCATTCGGCGCGGCGAACGAGCGGCATTCGGCCCCGGGTGCACAGCGCGGCGACCAGCGCCGCCAGCAACGGCACCGCGATCCCGATGGCGGCGAGGTTCCACCACGGCACGACGAAGTCCGGCGACCCCGTCGTGGACCGCGCCGTGAACGCGACAAACGTGCCGAGCCCCACCTCCAGCGTGCAACCCAGCCCGCCCACGACGAGCGCCTGGCTGGCCATCAGGGCGCGGCGGCGCTCCGCAGGCGCGCCCACCGCCGCCAGCGCGGCGAGATCCGCGCGCCTTTCCGCCGCCGACAGCGCGACGGAGATCGCAACGCCGACGAGCGTGATGATCGCCGCCGCGATTGCCGTCAGCACCAGCGCCACGTTCCTCGGATCGCGGGACCCGCTCTCGTACACGGCGAACGCCCCCGTGTTCTCGCCCGCCTCCAGCGCCGTGTCGACCTCGTCGCAAGGACGTGCTCAATCATGGTGCGACCTCCTTCGGGGTGCCAGTCGTGGTGGATCGCGGCGTCCGTCCGCTCGCCGTGAGTTGTGTTTCGCAGTGATCAAGCCAACGCGCCTCGGCCTCGGCCTGGAAGATCATCGATTCGTTGACCAGCAGCCACGCGGCGTCCGCGGTCTCGTCGGCCTGCGCCTTCAGGCGCGTCAGGTCGCGCAGCGCACGCAACGTCGCGGTGCGCTGACGCTGCACCACCGCGCGCACGTCGACGCCGGGCGTCGTCATCGCCATGGCGAGCTTGATCGCCAGCTCGTCACGCGGCCGGCCGTGTCGCTCCAGCGGCGTGGAGAACCAGTCGCCGAGCCGCTCGCGCCCGGCATCGGTGATGCGGTAGGTCACCTTGCCGTCGCCGTCTGCGTCGGCGTCGGGCTCGATGAGCCCGTCGCGCTCCAAACGCGACAGCGTCGTGTAGACCTGCCCGATGTTCAGCGGCCACGTGGCGCCGGTCGACGCCTCGAACTCGACGCGCAGCTGGTAGCCGTACATCGGCCCCCGTTCCAAGAGGGCGAGAAGTCCATGGCGGATCGGCATAGATACGCAGTATGCATACTCAGTATGCATCGGTCAAGGTGGCTGCACGCGTTGATCCGGGCGGCTCCCGCGTGCGCTAGCTTCAGCACATGGCCTCGCTGCTCAACCGCCTGCACGCGATCGAGGTCGCAACCCGCCCCGAGCACCCCGATCTCACGCGCGCGCTGGCCGCGCGCTGGGAGGAGCTCCCAGCCCACGTCAAGCAGCCCAACCAGATGCTCGGCAAGCGGATGACCGGTTGTGAGGGAACCCACGGCGTGTTTCCGAAGTGCAACCTCGCCTGCACTCCGTGCTACCACGCCAAGGAAGCCAACCGCGTGCGCACCGACGGCGACCACACCGAGTCAGAGGTCGACGCGCAGATGGCGCTGCTGCGCAAGTTCCGCGGTCCCGGCCAGCACGCCCAGTTGATCGGCGGCGAGGTCTCGCTGCTGGGTCCAGACGACCACGCCCGCGCACTGAGGGCGATGATGCGCCACGGCCGCAAGCCGATGTCGATGACCCACGGTGACTTCGACTACGACTACCTCGTCGGCCTTGCGATCGACCCCAAGACGGGCGAGCGCCGCTTCGAGCATCTCGCCTTCGCCGGGCACTTCGACTCGATGATGTACGGACGCCGGGGGATCAAGAAGGTCGGCGCCGAGGTCGAGCTGAACCCCTACCGCGAGCGCTTCTGCGAGATGTTCCGGCGCCTGGAGCGCGAGCACGGCGTCACGCACTACCTCGCGCACAACATCACCGTCACGCCGCGCAACGTCGAGCAGATCCCACAGCTCGTGCGCGACTGCCGCCACATGGGCTTTCGGATGTTCTCCTTTCAGCCGGCGGCGTTCATCGGCAACCAGGCGCGCTGGAAGGACTCCTACCGCGCGTTCTCCACCGACGAGGTCTGGAAGCGCATCGAGGAGGGCGTGGGCGCCCGGCTGCACTACAACGCCGAGCAGGTCGGCGACGTGCGCTGCAACCGCACCGCGCACGGCATCTACGTCGGTGACCGCTACGAGACGCTGCTCGACGAGGACGACCCGCGCGACGCGCGGGTCCTGCAGGACTTCATCGCCGCGTTCGGCGGGATGGACTTCAAGGACGGAAGCCGTCGCCTGCGCACGGCCCGCTGCGCGCGCGCCATCGCCGGCCACCCCGCCGTCCTGCGCAGCGGCGCCCCGTGGGCGGCGCGGCTGGTCAAGCGTCTCGGCGGCCCGATTGAGCTCGCGCGCGGCAACACCAAGGCCGTCACCTACGTGATGCACTCCTTCATGGACGCCAAGCACGTGCGCCCGGCCTGGGAGATGCTCCAGCGCGGCGAGATGAGCGAGGACCCCGCGATCCTCGAAGCCCAGGAGCGCCTGCAGTCCTGCTCCTATGCGATGGCGCACCCCGAGTCCGACACGCTGGTTCCCGCCTGCGCCCAGCACTCGGTGCTCGACCCGCTGGAGAACCTGCACCTGCAGGAGCTGCTGCCCGCGCGCCCGCCGGCAGAGCGCGCTCCGGCCTGAAACTCAGCGCCTCGCCGCGTCAGCCCCCAGCAGCTGCTGTGCGGTGTAGCGAACCGTCACGTGGACTTCGCGATCCAGATCATCCTCGATGAGCCTGGACAGACGCGTCGTGGACGCGGGCGGCCTGGGACCGGTGAGGTCGATCTGCACCTCGTCGCCATCGATCGAGCTGTCCTGCAGGCTGAAGTCGCGGTCGCCGATCCACTCCGTCGTCGCGGCGCCGACGGTGCGCTCGTCCAGCGCGGTGTTGACCGCGTTGCGTCCCGCCGTCCCGAGCGGAATGCCCAGCACGACCACGACAAGCGTGGCGCCGGCGAGTCCCCAGCGGGTGCGGGTCGTGAAGCGGCCGCCGTCGCGGCGAGCGACGACGCCGGTGGCGATGAACGTCAGCGCCGCCGCGAAGACGATGCCGCCGAGGTTCGTGAGGTACAGCAGGATCGCCCCGTTGGCGAGGTCGGTTCGCCCCAGCTCGATCGAGATGCCGACGGCGGAGAGCGGCGGGATCAGCGCGACCGCGATCGCCGCCCCTGGCAACGCCGAGACGGCCTGACGATGCACGGTGACGTAGGCGCCAGCCGCCCCGGCAGCCAGCGCGATCGACATGTCCAGCGTGCCGGGCTTCGTGCGAGCCAGCAGCTCCTCGGACTGCTCGGTCACGAACACGGGCGAGGGAAACGACTTGGCGGCAAGCCACGCGAGCGCGATGGCGCCCGCGGAGGCCGCGGCGACGGTGATCGCTGACTGCAGCTGACGGCGGGGCGAGCCCGTCGTCAGCGCGCACGCCAGGCCGAGCAGCGGGGTCATGAGCGGCGCGACGAGCATCGCTCCGATCACGACAGGACCCGAATCGGTCGCGATGCCGAACGTGGCGATCAGCGTCGACAGCGCCATCAACACGGCGAAGCGCCGCAGGTACCCGGTGCGATCGGCGTCGTCGACGTAGAGCTGGTCCTCGACGGCGCAGCGCTCGGCCGGCCCGAGGACGCGGGCCTCGCGGGCTCGGCGCAGCCACCCGGAGAGGCGTGGCGTTCTGTCGCTGCGATTCGACGAGGTCTCGGGGTCTGAGATCGTGCTCACCGGGGCGCGGTGGTGGCGAGGTCGCGCGCCATGCGACTGAGCAGCGCGGCAAGCTCGTCGTGTTGTTCGGGCGACCATCCTTCCAGGTACTCGCCCAGGCGCGCCCGCCGCGCGGCCACGAGCCGGTCGAGGATGACGCGACCCTCTGGCGTCACGACATCCACGTCGTCGTCGACGACGACGAGGCCACGCTCGGCGAGCTGGGCGAGGGCGTGTTCGAGGACCGCAGGTTCGATCCCATGCGCTCGCGCGAGCTCGGCCGGATCGAGCAACGGGGTGTCATGGACGCGGGCGAGCATCCAGCACTGCCCGGCAGACAGGTCGACATCGGCGCGAGCCGCGATCTGCTCGATGATCTGCCGCGCGCTGTCGCGCCGCACGAGGGCGCCCAGCCCGCGTGAGATCTCGTCGATCGAGTCGACCGGTTTCGGAACGGCGAACGTCTCCCCCACGCCGGCGGTCCCGACGGTCTCGCGCAGCGGCAGCTCACGGATCAGCCATGTCAGCGCGAAGGCCAGCAGGCCGACGGCGGCGGCCACGAGGAACACGGTGTTCAGCGAGCCGGTGAACGCTTCGACGTACGCATCGCGCGTGGCAGCAGGAAGCGTGGCAAGCGCGGACGGGTCGATGTTGCCCGATGCCAGCGCGCCCGAGTCGGCATTCGCGGGCAGGTCGGTGGCGAGATTCGCCGTCAGCCGGCCCGCGAAGATCGCGCCCAGCAGCGCCGTTCCGAGCGAGCCGCCGATCGAGCGAAACAGCGTGGCTCCCGACGTCGCGACGCCGAGGTCCGCGTAGTCGACGGCGTTCTGGACGGCGATGATCAGCACCTGCATGACGAGGCCCAGTCCGAGGCCGAGGACGGCCATGTACAGCGACGCCTGCGCCGTGGTCGTCGCGGCGTCCATGCGCGAGAGCAGGAACAGGCCGAGGACCGTGATCGCGGTCCCGAGGATCGGGAAGATCTTGTAGCGCCCGGTCTTGGAGATGAGCTGTCCGGACCCGATCGAGGTGATCAGCAGGCCGCCCATCAGCGGCAGCAGCTGCAGCCCCGATCCGGTCGGGCTGGCGCCGTTGACGACCTGCAGGAACAGCGGCAGGTACGTGATCGATCCGAACAGTGCGAAGCCGATGATCAACCCCACGCCGCTGGTCACCACGAAGACCCGGTTTGAGAACAGATGCGGCGGTAGGACCGGCTCTTCGGCGCGGCGCTCCACGATCGCGAACGCCGCGAGCAGGCCCACTCCGCCGACGCCGAGCGCGACGATCAGCGGCGAGCCCCACGCGAACGTGTTGCCGCCGAGCGTGGTGAGCAAGACGATCGCGCTCAGGCCGGCGGCCAGCAGCACGGTGCCGAGATAGTCGATCGTGTGATGGGTCTGATCGCGGCGGGAGGGGAGGGTGACCGCGAGCACCGCGAACGCGAGGATGCCCAAGGGCAGGTTGATGTAGAAGATCCAGCGCCAGGAGGCGTTGGAAGTGAAGAAGCCGCCGAGCAGCGGACCGGCAACGCTCGCCAACCCGAAGACCGCCCCGAAGATGCCCTGGTAGCGCCCGCGTTCGCGCGCGGAGACAACATCGCCGATCGCGGCTTGCGCGCTGACCATCAGACCGCCGCCGCCAAGACCCTGGATGGCGCGAAAGACGATCAGCTCGGTGAGGTTCTGACTGAGGCCGCACAGCACCGACCCGAGGAGGAACACGACGAGGCCCGCCTGGAGCACGAGCTTGCGGCCGTAGAGATCGCCGAGCTTTCCGTAGAGGGGCGTCACCGCGGTCTGCGCGAGCAGGTAGGCCGTGACGACCCATGAGAGGTGACTCAGGCCGCCGAGGTCGCCGGCGATCGTCGGCAGCGCGGTCGCGACGATCGTCTGATCCAACGCCGCGAGCAGCATGACGAGCATCAAGCTCGTGAACACCAGCCGCACGCGCGGCGCAGCGACGGCCGCCGGCTCTGTTGCCACCGCGGCGTTCATCACTCACTGCCGGAGCGAAGCACCAGCGGCTTGTCGATGTCCCGGCGCACGATGAAAAACGCGATCGTTCCAAGAATCGCCGGCAGCACCAGCGAGATGACGCGATAGAGCAGCACGGCGGCGGTCGCGGGCGCCAGCGCCACGCCATAGAGCACGAGCGCCGCGATGAGGCCGCCATCGACGACGCCGATGCCGCCGGGGATCGGGATCGACCCCGCGAGCTGGCCGACGAGATGCGCCATGACGATCGCCGCGATCGGCGGATTGACCCCGATCGCGGCGAAGGTCGCCGCCAGCGTGGCCACATCGAAGACGAAATAGGCGAGCGCCCCGGTGAGCTTCCAGTCGCCGCGGCGCAGCTCGACGTTCGTCGCGTGGAAACCGTGTCCGATGGACGTGATCGTCGACACGACCCGCGGGCGCGTGAACAATCCGGCGATCCGTGCAGCGGTCGAGGCGCCCGCCAGCGCCACGACGAAGATCGCCGCTCCGATCGCGGCCGGCAGCAGCGTCAGCGCGGCGGCGTGCGGACCCGCGATGAGACCGACACCGAGCGCGAGCCCAACGACCACGAGCGCCAGGATGTTCGCGGCACTCGTGAGCATGAAGACGACCGTCGAGCGCTCGGCGATGCGCGCGGACGGCAGACCCTTGCGCGTGAGCACCCAGGCGCCGAGTCCCAAGCCGCCCAGCCCACCCGCGGGAAGCACCGTGTTGGCGGCCAGCTCCGCCCATGCCAGCCGTGCGGTGGGGCGCGTTCGACCTCGGGGAAACGCGAGCAGGATGACCAGGACGTAGCCGACGCAGGACAGGTACTCCATGCCGATCGCCACCAGCAGCCATGTCACGGAGGCGCTGGAGAGCGGGCCGCTGACCTCGTCAAGACCGGGCAGCGAGCTGATCAGCGCGATGACCACCGCGATGATGACGAACAACCCGACGAGGCTTGCCCGCAGCTGGCGGGCGTACTGATCGCCACGCGACGATGCGGCCGCCGCCGGGACCGGCGCCTGCTGTGAGGTGGTGACGGACATCGCGCTCGAAGATCCTGTGGCGAGGGGATCATGGCCCCGGTCGGGCACCGGCTTCGGCGCGACCGGGGCCACGCCGTCTCAGGCGGCGTCCGTCGCGGGCTGCTCGGGTCCTTCGATCGACAGTCGCGGCAGCCGCCGCGCGATGCCGGCCGGCATCCACCAGCTCGCCTTGCCGAACATGAACATCAGCGAGGGCACGAGGATCAGGCGGATGACGAACGCGTCGAAGAGCACGGCGCTCGCGAGACCCAGGCCGAACAACTTGATGATGCGGTCGTCTCCGAGGATGAACGAGCCGAAGACGCTGATCATGATGATCGCCGCCGCCATGACGACCTTGCCGGTCAGCGCGAGGCCGTTGCGCACGGCGAGCGTCGCGTCCTTGGTGTGCTCCCATTCCTCATGCATGCGGGTGACGAGGAAGACCTCGTAGTCCATCGAGAGCCCGAACACGATCGCGAACATGAAGACCGGCAGGAACGCCTCGATCGGACCGGTCGTCCCGACGCCCAGCAGTGAGGCGAAGTGCCCCTCCTGGAAGACGAACGTGATCACGCCAAGCGCCGCGCCGATGCTCAGCACGTTCATGAACGCCGCCTTGATCGGGATCACGAGCGAGCGGAACACGACGGCCAGCAGCAGCAGCGACAGTCCGACGACGACGGCGATGAACAGCGGCAGCTTGTCGGCGAGCACCTTCGACAGGTCCGCGGTCGTCGCGGTCGCGCCGCCGATCGACGCGGTGATGCCGGTCGCCTGCTCGACCGGCGGCACGACGCTGTCGCGCAGCGTGGCGAGCAGATTGGTCGTCGCGGCGGCCTGCGGCTTGCTGGTGGGGAACACCGTCAGCGTCGCCGTGTCCTTGGCGGGGTTCAGTGCGGGCTGACCGACGCTCGCGACACCGTCGGTGCCGGCGATGGCCGTCGACAGCGCGTTCAGCCCCGAGCCGTCGCCGGTGCGCGGCAGCTCGCTGACCACCAGCAGCGGTCCGTTGAAGCCCGGGCCAAAGCCCTCGGAGAGCTGGTCGTAGGCGATTCGTGTCGTGCTGCCGGGCGCATCGTTGCCCGAGTCGCTGGTGCCGAGCTGCATCCCGAAGACCGGGAACGCGACGACGGCGAGCACCGCGACCGTCGCGATCGCGAACGTCCGCGGGCGGCGCTCGAGGATGCCGGCCCAGCGGGCGAAGCCGCGAGGCTTTTCGCCCTCGGGCTTGACCTTGCCGAGCTTGACCTTGTGCCCGAAGGTTCCCAGCAGGGCGGGCAGCAGCGTGAGCGAGCCGATCATCGTGAAGAACACCGCGAGCGCCGAAGCGATCGCAGGCCCGTTGAGAAACGAGATGCCGAGCAACAGCATGCCCAGCAGCGCGATCACGACGGTCGTGCCGGCGAACAGCACCGACCGGCCGGCCGTGTTCAGCGAGGTGATCGTCGACGCGCGGATGTCTTCCCCGCGACGGCGCTCGTTGCGGAAGCGGTTGAGGATCAGCAGCGCGTAGTCGATGCCGACGCCGAGCGCGATCATCACGGCGAGCGTCGGGGCGAAGCTCGCGATGTCAAAGACCGACGAGGCGGCCAGCACCACCGTCATGGCGGCGCCCAGCGACGCGAAGGTGACGATCAGCGGCATCGTCATCGCCGCGACAGAGCCGAGCACGACGATCAGCACGACGATCGCGACGAGCACGCCGATCGCCTCGGTCGCCGACTGCGCGGGCTGCTCGGCGACCTTGATCGCCTGCCCGCCGAGGTTGACCTGCAGGTTGTCGTTGGCCGCGCTCTGCGACACGTTGACGACGCGCTCGATGTCGGTCTTCTCAAGATCGCTGGCCTGCTTGTCAAAGGCGATCGTGGCGAAGCCGATCGTGGCGTCCTCGCTGATCTGGCCCGGGCCGCCGTAGGGGTCCTGCACGCCGGTGACGCTCGGCAGCGTGCGCAGCGTGCCGACGAGCTCCTGGACCTCGGCCTTGCGGGCCGGGTCGGTGAGCTTGCCGTCATGGGCCTTGAAGACGACCTGGCTGGAGTCGCCGGCCTGCTGTGGGAACTTCGTCTGCAGCAGGTCGACCGCCTTCTGGGATTCGCTGCCGGGCAGCGAGAAGTTGTCGACGAAGCCCCCGCCGGAGGCCACGGCGAGGCCGCCGAACCCGACGATCACCGCGACCCAGAGGGCGATGACGATGCGACTGCGGTCGTAGCACCACTGCGCGATGCGTTTCATGACGGGGTCTCGTTCCGTTGGGGTGTGGCCGCCCTGACGGGGAGCCGGCGTTCGTTGCGGGCAACGTATCAACATCCACTGCAAACTTGCAAATGCTGTGGTATTGCGGCAAACGCAAAACGTGCTACGGTGCACAAACCATGGGACTCCGAGAGCGAAAGAAGCAGCGCACGGCACAGGCGATCGAGGACGCCGCGCTGAGCCTGTTTGCCGAGCGTGGCTTCCAGGCCACGACGATCGCCGACATCGCCGATGCGGCGGAGATCGCGCCGCGCACGTTCTTCTCGTACTTCCCGTCGAAGGAGAGCGTGCTGTTCGGCGACTTCGACGAGACCTTCCAGAGTCTCGCCGAGCATCTCGACGCGCGCGGCGACCAGAGCCTGCTCGACGCGATCCGCGCCTGGATCGTCGAGCTCATCGACCACGGCGGGCTTCCCGACGAGCGCGAGCGGCGCCGCCGCGAGATCATCGACGCGCACGAGGAGCTGCTCGCCCACGAGCGCCAGCTCACGACGAGCTTCGAGGCGCTGATCTCGGTCGCTGCGGCCACCGAACTCGGCGCCGAGCCCGGTGACCTGCATCCGCGCATCATCGCGGCGGCCACCGCCGCCACGTTCACGGCGCTGCGCCCCGGGCCCGACGCGCCCGCGCCACCGGCCGGCGCGGATCCACTGCAACCGCTGGATGACGCGCTGGCCTTCCTGCGGGGCGGCATGGCAGCGCTGCGCGCCCGCGGCGACGGTTGATCGGAGAGGCGCAGCAGCATGCTCGACTCGCTGCTGGACCTCATCTCCGGCTCGCCGTGGACCTACCTCTTCGTGTTCGTCATCGCGGCGTTGGACGCCGTCGTGCCGATCGTTCCCGCCGAGACGGCCGTCATCACCGCTGGCGTGCTGGCCGCCGGCGGCGACCACGAGATCGCCGGGATCATCGTCCTCGCCGCCGCGGGCGCGACGGTCGGCGACAACTTCTCCTTCCTGCTCGGACGCACCGTCGGCGAGCCGGTTCGCCGGCGGTTCTTCGGCGGCGGCGAGGCCGCCAGGCGGCTGGCGTGGGCGCGGCGCCAGCTCGCCGACCGCGGGGGGTCGCTCTTGATCGTGGCGCGTTTCATTCCCGGGGGCCGCACCGCCACGACCCTCACGGCCGGCCTCGTCCACATGAGCTGGCGGCGCTTTCTCGCCTTCGACCTGCTGGCCGCGATCATCTGGGCCACCTACGCGTCGCTGCTGGGCTACATCGGCGGCCAGGCCTTCGAGGACCAGCCGCTGATCGCGGTCCTCGTGGCTCTCGGCGCCGCCCTCGCGCTCACCGGTCTGTATGAGCTCATCCGTCACCGTCGCCGCGCGAACAAGCGCAAGGCGGGCGACGACGCGGTGACGGTGAAGTCCAGCCCGTCGAGGAACGCGGCATGACCTCGCCCGGCGCGGTCATCGAATGTCAAGGCCTGACCAAGCGCTACGGCGAGCGCCTCGCCGTCGACGACCTGACGCTGGGGGTACCCGAGGGCGCGATCTGCGGACTCCTCGGACCCAACGGCGCCGGCAAGACGACCGCGATCCGGATGCTGCTCGGTCTCGCGCGTCCGACCGCCGGGGTCGGCAGGCTCTTCGGCGTGGCGCCCGGTGACGCCGGGTTCGCGGACGTCATGCGCGGCGTCGGCGCGATGGTCGAGAGTCCGGCGCTCTATCTCAACACCGGCGCGCGCGCGAACCTCGCGATCCGCGCGGTCGCGCTCGGGATGTCGCCGCGCGACCCCGAGCTCGACGAGATCCTGCGGTTCGTCGGCCTGGCCGACCGGTCGCGCGGCCGGGTCCGCAGGTTCTCGCTTGGCATGCGCCAGCGGCTTGGTCTCGCGCTCGCGCTGCTCGGGCAACCGCGTCTCGTGATCCTCGACGAGCCGACCAACGGCCTGGACCCCGCCGGCATCGTCGAGATCCGCACCCTGATCGGCACGCTGCCCGAGCGCGGCACGACGGTGCTCGTCTCGTCGCACCTGCTCGCCGAGATCCAGCTCATGTGCGACCGCGTGACGATCATCGACGACGGCCGGCTCGTGGCCGACGGCCCGCTCGACGATGTGCTGTCCCGCGCGACGCGCCGCGGCTGGGAGATCCGCACCCCGGCCGGAGGCGCCCACGCAGCCGCCGACGGGCTGAAGGCGGCGGGCCTGCGGGCGGTGGTCGCATCGCCGACGAGCGTCACGATCGCCGACGCCGCGGGCGTCAGCGGCCGAACGATCGTGCAGGCCCTGGCCACCGTCGATGTGGAGATCGAGGAACTGCGTCACGAGGCGCCGAACCTCGAGCAGGCGTTTCTCGCGCTGACCCAGGAGCCTCCGGCATGAGCCTCACGTTGCGAGCAGAGTGGGAGAAGGTCCGCCGGCTGACCACGCCTCGCGTCGTGGTCGCCGCGATCCTCCTGATCACCGTTGCAGGCGCTCTCGTCGCACAGCTCGTCGGCTCTGACGATCCCGCCTCGGCCCTCTCCAACGGGACCTTGGGCCTGGACATCGTCGCGCTGTTCGCGACGGCGCTGTTCGCCGTCTGGATGTTCGGCGCCGAGGGCGGCCAGGGACTGCTCGCCAGGACGTTTACGGGAGAGCCGCGTCGCGGGCGTGTCGTCGTGGCCAAGCTCTTCTTCGCGGTCGCGATTCCGGCCGTCGCGCTGACCGTGGCGGCGGCGCTCGCGGCGCCCCTGGTCTCCGCCGGCGTCACCGACGCCGGCGGCTCTATGACCACCACCGAGCTCATGCGCGAGCTTGCCGGGCACGTCGCACAGGGTCTCGTCAGCGCGCCGACGGTCTTCGGCGTGGCACTGCTCGTCGGCAACCTCGCCGGTGGCCTGGCCGCGACGTTCGTTCTGCTGCAGATCCTGCCGGGAGTCCTGTCGGTGAGCGGCCTCAGCGACTATGGCCTGCCGATCGCGGCAGAGGCCATCTTTCACGCGATCGCCGACGCCCCCACCGAGATCCCGGTCGGTCAGGCGCTGGCGGTGTTCGCGGCGTGGTCGGCCGTCAGCCTGATGCTGGGATGGTCGCGGGTGAGGCGCGCCGATGTCTCCTGACGCCGGGCCGGCGATCACGTATCTCGGCGAATGGCGAAGTCATGGCGCATCACACGCGGGCCACACGATGATCCGTATGGCATCGTCAGCCAGCGCCGCGCGACGCTCGCCGGCCGCGCCGCTCAGGTTGCGCCATGCCTGGTGGCTGGCGCCGGCGCCAGCGCCCAACGAAGGTCTCAAGAAGGAGGACGGCACATGAGAACGGTCCTGATCACCGGCGCCTCGTCGGGCATGGGCAAGGACACCGCGAAGAAGCTGCTTTCCGACGGCTACGTTGTGTATGCCGCCGCGAGGCGCGTCGAGAAGATGCGCGACCTCGAGAGACTGGGCGCCACCCTGATCGAGATGGACGTCACCAAGGACGAGGACCTCGTCGCCGCCGTGGCGCGCATCACCGCCGAGCACGGCGGGATCGACGTGCTGATCAACAATGCGGGCTTTGGCATGTACGGAGCGATGGAGGACACCGACGTCGCCGACGCGCGGTATCAGTTCGAGGTGAACCTCTTCGGCCTGGCGCGATTGACCCAGCTCGCGTTGCCGCATATGCGTGAGCAGCACTCAGGCTCCATCGTCAACATCTCATCGATGGGCGGGAAGATCTACACCCCGTTGGGGTCGTGGTACCACGCGACCAAGCACGCGCTGGAGGGCTGGTCGGACTGCCTGCGCATCGAGGTCGCCCCCCTGGGCATCGACGTGATCATCATCGAGCCGGGCGCGATCCAGACGGAGTTCGCCGATGTGCTCGTGGGGCCGATGCTCGAGCGGTCAGGCCAATCGGCCTACGGTGGGCTGGCCCACAAGATGGCCAAGACGACTCGCGCGTCCTACGCAGCTGGCAAGGCCACCCCACCCGTCGTGATCGCCGAGGTGATCTCGAAGGCGTTGAAGGCCAAGCGGCCGAAGACGCGCTACGTCGCCGGCAAGCTCGCGCGGCCGTTGATGTTCCTGCGAAAGTGGTTCGGCGACCGAATCTTCGACCGCGCGATGCTGCTCTCGACACGATGACCGAGGCGATCGGCACCCATCGGCTCACCAAGCGCTTCGGCGACCTGGCCGCCGTCGACTGCCTCGACCTCGAGGTCCACGAGGGTGAGGTGTTCGGGTTCCTCGGTCCCAACGGCGCCGGCAAGTCCACGACGATTCGCTGCATCCTGGACCTCAGCCACCCGACCAGCGGAACGGTCTCGGTCCTCGGCCTCGATAGCCACACGGACTCCGTCGCGATCCGCCGCCGCGTCGGATACTGCCCCGGCGACCTGGCGCTGTGGCCGAATCTCACCGGCCAGCAGGTGATCGACTACATGGCAAACCTCCGCGGCGGCGTGGACAGGGCCGCGATCGACGCGCTCGCCGAGCGCCTGCACGCGGACCTCTCCAAGCGCTGCAGCGACTACTCGTCGGGCAACCGCCAGAAGGTCGGGCTCATCCAAGCGTTCATGCACCGTCCCGACCTCGTCATCCTCGACGAGCCCAGCACCGGCCTGGACCCGCTCATCCAGCAGGAGCTGCAGCACCTCATCACCGAGGTTCGCACCGACGGACGTTCGGTGTTTCTCTCAAGCCACACCCTGTCGGAAGTCGAGCGGGTGGCCGATCGCGTCGGCATCATCCGCCACGGCAAGCTCGTGGAAGTGTCCACGGTGAGCGATCTCAAGGCGAAGGCGGTCCGCGGGCTGGAGCTGGAGTTCACCGGCGACGTGGACCGGGCTCGCTTCACCACGATCCCCGGCGTGCGCGAGGTGACCGGCGCGGGGCATCAGATCACCGTCACCTACGACGGCGCGATCGAACCGGTGCTGGAGGCGGCGACCGCGCTGGGCGTGGTGAACCTGCACTCCCAAGACGCCGATCTGGAGCAGATCTTCCTCGCCTACTACCAGGATGACGAGGTCGCGGAGGCCGCGTCATGAGCGCCGCGGCGGCATCGGCTCCCCCGATCGGTGCCGCAAGCCCGGTGGCGACGATCGCCGTGCGCGCATTCCGCGACAGGCTCAAGCTGGCGCTCTACAGCGGCATCGGCTTGGCTGCCCTGTCGATGCTGGGCATCGGCGCGTTCTCGAGCCTGAACAGCCAGGACCTGTTCAACAACCTGCCGGCTGCCTTCGACAGCCTGATCGGCGGCACCGCGGGCGGCAACTACGTCGTCAGCGAGGTGTTCGGGCTGATCGCCCCGATCGTCGTGTTGGTCGTCGCCATCTCCGGCGGCGTCAACGCGGTGGCGGGCGAGGAGCGCGACGGCACGGCGGGGCTCCTGCTCGCCCAACCCGCCGCGCGGCGCGATCTCGTCGTGGCCAAGGCCGCCGTGGTGGCCGCACACCTGCTCCTCACCGTCGGGATCCTCCTATCCGGCTTCCTCGCGGCCTCGGTGGTGTTCGACAGCGGCCTTGGCGCCGGCAACGTGATCGCCACGACGCTGCACCTGCTCGCACTGGGCCTGGCGTTCGCGATGATCGCCCTGGCGCTCTCCGCGTGGACCGGCATGGCAGCCGTCAGCCTCGGCGCGGCCGCCGGTCTTGCGGTGCTCGCCAACCTGACCGCGGCGATGCTGCCGCTCGTCAACGGGTTGCAGGACGGCGCCAAAGCCTCGCCCTGGTACTACTACAACGGCTCCGAGCCGCTCGTCAACGGACTGGATCTCACCCATCTCGTCGTGCTGCTGGTCATCGCCGCCGCCGGCTTCGCCGCGGCTCTGAGTGGCGTCGAGCGACGCGACATCGACTCGGGCAGCCACGGCCGCGGGCTCTCGATCCCGGCGCTCGGCCGCTTCACCCGCCCGCGCGTGGACAGCATCTTCGCGAAGAGCCTTTCTGAGCGCGTCACCGTCATCACCGTCGCCGGCAGCGCGATGATCTCCATGGCGATCGCGATATCGCTGATGTTCGACGGGCTGCAGCAGACGCTCGGCGATCTCAGCAAGAACGTCCCCGAGTCGGTCGCCGGCCTCTACGGCGGCGGTGACCTGGGCACGGCGGTCGGGTGGATCAACGCCGAGATGGTCTCGATCATGCTGCCGGCCGCGCTGATCGCCCTTGCGGTCGTGCTCGGCGTGGCAGCGGTCGCGGGCGAGCAGAAGCGCCATACGCTCGACCTGCTGCTGGCAGCCCCGGTCACGCGCCGCCGGATCGTCGTGGAGAAGGCGACGGCATCCGTGATCTGCGTGGTGGCCGTCGGCGTGCTGAGCGCCGCCGGCATCCTGGTGGGTTCGGAGATCGCGGGGCTGAGCTTGGACGCGAGCAACGTGGCGGCCGCCGTGACCCACGCCACGCTGCTGGCGCTCTTCTTCGGGTCGCTCGCCCTGGCGCTGGGAGCGGCGGCGTCCGCACAGGCCGCCCTGCGCGTCACCGTCGTCGCGGCGCTCGTGTCCTACATGGCGCAGGCGTTCCTGCCGAGCCTGGACGCGTTGAAGGATGGCGCCCTCCTCTCGCCCTGGCACTACTTCTCCTCGTCCAACCCCCTCGCCAACGGCTTTGACGTGGCGCACCTCGCGGTGCTGGCCGCACTCACCGCCACCGCCTTCACCGCCTCGCTGGTACTGGTGGACCGCCGCGATGTCAGCGCCTGAGCACGATGCCCGCGTGGCAGGATGATTCCGCGAGCAGTGCGCCGGGCGCGGGCGCGCACGCTTGCGGCGCTGGCAAGGCCGGCATCGATACCGGTTGAATCCCGACCGGACCGACGACATCTGCGCGCAGCTGTACTTCGAGGACGCCGAGCGCCGCCCGTACGTCATCCGCTTCGCCGTCCTGATGGCAACCTCGACGCTCATCGCGACCTTCGGCATCGCGACCGACTCCGGGCCGGTGGTCATCGGAGCGATGCTCGCCGCGCCGCTCATGACCCCGCTGCTCGGCCTGTCCGGCGCGCTGGTCATGGGCTGGCCGAAGCGGCAACTCGAGCAGACGCTGTTCGTGGCCGGGGCGGGCGTCGGCGCGATCACGCTGGCGTTTCTGGCGGCCAAGACCTTCTCGCAGCCGACGTTCGTCATCGAGCAGTCCGGGGAACTGCTTGCGCGTACTTCGCCGGGCACGCTAGACATGTCGATCGCGCTGGCCGCCGGGACTGCTGGTGCCTACGTGACCGTGCACCGCAAGGCGGTCGCCGCCCTGAGGGGCGCTGCGATCGCCGTCGCGCTCATCCCGCCGCTGGCCGCCGTCGGCATCTCGATGAGCATCGGCCGCGGGGACCTGGCAGGCGGGGCGCTTCTGCTCTAGGTCACAAACCTGGCGGGGATCGTCTTCGCCGCGTTGGGGACCTTCATCGCCACCGGCTTCGTCGCGCGGCGAAGCGACGGGCACTTCCCGCGACGGATCCGCCGCGGTCTCTGGATCGCCTTCGCCGCCGTTGTCGTCATGGGCTACCCGCTCGGCCGCCTGACCGAGCAGACGATCAAGCGCGCCCTCAACGAGTCCTCGATCAGCTCGGCGACCGAGGACTGGCTGGGGGACCTGGACCTCAGCGTGGAACGGTCAACCTTCGAGGACCGCAAGGTCGCGATCGACCTCGAGGGCACCGACACGCCCCCGCCGGTCGGCGCGCTGGCGGCGACGCTGCGCGAGGACCTGGGCGAGGACGTTGAGCTCACGGTGCGCCTCACGCGGCAGGAGACGCAGACGATCCCCGCTGACGCGATGGTGCCGGCGCGGTGAGCCCTGGCTCGCGCCGCGAAGGACCCCCACGCGAGTGGGGGCTCTCGCGCTTCGACAGGTTCCCGATCACCCGGTAGCGATCGTAGAGCGTGACGATCAGAGCGACGCCGAAGGCGAGATCGAGGCTCCCGACGTCCAGCCCGGGCAGGATCTGGCTGAAGGTCACCGCGACCATGGCCACGAGCAGGACCTTCTCGAGCACCGCGACGCTGAGGATCGCGGGCGTCGGTCCGCGGACGCACCGCCGCGCTCGCCGGCCGGTGCAGGTAGGCATCGACGTTCAGCCTCGGCCGGCGGTCCGCCGGCGGAAGCCGCCCGGGCCTGCCGAGCGGCGAACAGCGCGACTGGCCTTCCTCCGAGGCGGCATGGCAGCGCTGCGCGCACGGCGCGCCGACTGATCGACGCGGCCGTGAATGTGTTCGGTACGGATTGATCGACGCCAGACGAACAACTGCGAAAGTGTTCGGTACATTTGAGTCGTGTCCCAACCGAACAACCAGGACGCGCCACGGCGTGGCCGCCCGACCCGTGCCGCAATCTACGAGCGCCTCCGGTTGGAGCTCAGCGAGATGCACACGCGTCTTGGAGGGCTCCCGTCACCGCTGGAAGCAGAGGCCATCTGGCGGGGGATCTGGCTGGAGGAGGCACACCATTCGACCGCCATCGAGGGCAACACGCTCGTCCTCAAACAGGTCGAGGCCCTGCTCGCGGATGGTCGCGCCGTCGGCAACAAGGAGCTCAGCGAGTATCTGGAGGTCCGCGGCTACGCCGATGCGGCGAACTGGATCTACGGCCGCGGGATCGCACCGGGCACATGGTCCGCCGGCGAGCTGATCTCGCTCGCCGAGACCCGTCACATCCACCAACTGGCCATGACTCCGGTGTGGGACGTGTCACCCCATCCGCAGGCAACAGAGCGCGAGAGTCCGGGAGCATTTCGCGAGCACGACATCGAGCCCTTCCCAGGCGGGATGAGACCGCCCCCGTGGCCGGAGGTTCCGGCGCTGGTCGGTGACTGGATCCGTGACGCTCAAGCGCTGCGAGAAGGCGGGACGGCAACGATCCCGGAGCGGCTTGCCGTCCTGCACGCCCGCTTCGAGCAGATCCATCCGTTCCTCGACGGCAACGGCAGGACGGGGAGACTGCTGCTCAACCTCCTGCTGGTGCGCGTCGGCAGCCCGCCGGCGATCATCTACAAGGGCGACCGAGCCCGCTACCTGGCAGCGCTGCGCCGAGCAGACAGCGGGGACCCCGGCCCTTTGGGCGAGTTCATCGCGCGCGCCGTCCTGGACAACCTCTACAAGTTCATCGTTCCAGCGATCGCAGGTCCGGCAAGGATGGTTGCGCTTCCCGCCCTGGCCACCGACGACCTGTCGGCCAACGCACTGCGCGTAGCCGCCGTCCGTGGCCGGCTGAAAGCCGCGAAGGCCGCCGACGGCTCGTGGCGCAGTTCACGGGCATGGGTGGATGAGTACCGAGCCACGCGCTTCAAGCGCTCGTGACGGCGAGCGATGCAGCCGCCACTCCGGCTCTCGGCCATACACTGCCGCCCGACCGATCAGGGTCGGTACGAACACGTCCGAGGGGAGCATTCGGTGGACATCGGAGGCGAGAACCTCGAGACCAGGCCCAGCCCGCCGCACGGCGAGCCGTGTGATGCGGCGGCGTAGCTCGATGTCCCCCGGCGAGCCCAGGCCTAGCATCGACCAGCGTCTGGTCGAGCTCTACGAGCGCCATCGGCGTGTCGCGGTGCCCGACGCCGCCAGGTTCTATGAGTCCGGCCGCGGCTATCACGAGGTCGACGAGACCGCCGCGGTGCACGACGAGTTCGCGATAGCGCTGGTGGGCGTCGACGGCAGCATGGCGAGCATCGGCGACGACGAGGTGCCGTTCGCGCTGCAGTCGGTGTCCAAGGTCTTCGCCTACGGCCTCGCCCTGGAGGACCACGGCCGCAAGCACGTGCTCACGCGCGTCGGTGTCGAGCCCAGCGGCGACGCCTACAACTCGATCACCTTCGACGTGGCCCACAACCGCCCGCACAACCCGATGGTCAACGCCGGAGCGCTCGTGACCGCCGACCTCGTGCGGGGCGCGAGTCCCGCGGAGAAGATCAAGCGCCTCGTCGGCAGCTTTCGCGAGTACTCCGGCAACGACCGGCTCAAGGTCGACGCGCACACCCTGCTGCTCGAGCTGGGCAGTGCGGACCGCAACCGCGCCGTGGCGTACCTCATGCGCGCGCAGGGCATGCTCGACGCCGATGTCGACGAGACGCTTGAGGTGTACCTCAGCCAGTGCTCGGTGAAGGTCACCTGCAAGGACCTCGCGATGATGGGAGCCACCCTGGCCCATGGCGGCATCAACCCGGTGACCGGCCACGTGTGCCTGCCCCGCGTCAGCGTTCGCGATGTCGTCAGCGTGATGCACACCTGCGGGATGTACGACTTCGCCGGGGAATGGGCGTATGAGGTCGGCGTGCCGGCCAAGAGCGGGGTGAGCGGCGCGATCCTCTGCGTGATTCCCGGCAAGGGGGGCTTCGCGGTGTTCTCTCCCGGCCTGGACGAGTACGGCAACAGCATGCGCGGAGTCCGGGTCTGCCAGGAGATCTCCGAGGGCCTGGGCCTGCACGTCTTCGCGACCGATGACGAGGACGAGCTGCTCGGGCGCCCCGCCGCCTGATCGGGGGTCGCCGCCGGTTCACCCACTCAGGGCGCGTAGGTCCCGAAGCTCCAGATGTTGCCCTCGGGATCGCGCGACGAGAACTCGCGTGAGCCGTAGTCGGTGTCCTGCAGCTCCCTGACGATCGTGGCGCCCGCGGCGACGGCGCGCTCGTGGAGGCCGTCGACATCGTCGGTGGAGAGGTAGTTCCAGCCATGGCCAGCGTGGCTGCCGAAGCGTGGGTCACCGCCCTCGGGCTCGGCGCCGAGCATGACGATGCCGCCGAAGCCGCTCAGCTCGGCGTGAACGATGACGTTCTCGGCGTCGGCGTGGGCCGCAAGCTCGGTGAGTCCGTACGCCTCGGCCAGCCAGTCGATGGCGGCGCGGACGTCGTGGTAGCGCAATGACGGATAGATGGTCATGGCCGCAACCTACGCCGCGCGTGCCAGCGCGTCTTGGACGTTTGCGACCTGTTCGCCGGCCGAGACGCCGGCGCCGCCCGGCAGCAGCCGCGCCACGTAGTCGGTCGGCGTCGTGCCCGCGAACGCGCGGAAGTCGCGGTTGAGGTGCGCCTGGTCGGCGTAGCCGCAGGCATAGGCGAGGTCCGCGAGGCCGTGACCGCCATCGGCCTTCAACGTGCGCGTGACACGCTCGAAGCGCAGGATCCGCGCGACGGTCTTCGGCGTCAGCCCGATCTCCGTGCGAAAGCGCGATGTCAGGTGCCTCCGGCTCCAGCCGGCCTCGGCCGCGAGGCCCGCGATCGGCGCCGATCCGTCGGTCGCGAGCAAGCGGCTCCAGGCAAGCTCGATCTCCGGCGCGACAGGCGCGGCCCGTGCCAGGCGCGCCAGCAGCAGGTCATCCAGCAGTGCGAAGCGCGCCTCCCAACTCCGCGCTCCGCGCAGGCGCTCGACAAGCCGCCGAGCGTCCCCGGCGCCGAAGACGTCGTCGAGCGAGACGACGCGGCGCGAGCTCGCCCATCGGCACTCCCAGCAGCCGGCGAGCGCCGAGCGGCGTGAGGTCGGCCTGAATCCCGCGCTGCTCGCCGCTGAACTCGGTGACCGTGACCCCGTCGTCCAGGCCGGCCACGAAGGAGCGATGGCGCACGCTGTCGACGAGCAGCGACGGGCCGAGGCTGATGATCATCACGATCGCCGCGATCGGCGCCTCCAAGCGGCGCATCGGTCCCGCCGCGTGCTCGACGTAGCCCGTGTAGGACCGCACGTCGCCGCGCAGGCGGGCATCGGGCGCGCGGCCGTGCAGCTCCCAGGTCACCGACGCCGCCACCCGGACGCGTGGTGGATGCCCTCACGCAGCGCCATCAGCCCGAGCGCCCGGTCATCGAGCGCGGCCCGCTGCGACCGGTCTGCTCGGCTTCGAAGCGCTGCAGCAGATCGCGCACCGGCTTGCAGGACTCCTCGTCATCGCAGGAGATGGTCGCGGCGGCGGGCTGCAGCAGGCGCCATTCGTCCTCGTCGATCGGGTCGGCATCGCCGACGCGCAGCAGGGGGCCGATCTCCAGCTCGCGCAACAGCTGGTAGCCGCCGGTGACCGGCTGCTCGGACGCGCCGAGGGACAACACGATGTCGTCCAGGAACGCCTCGTGATCGTCGGGCGGCCCGAACTCCAAGCGCTGATGCAGGCCGGGGCGGCCACGCCCGAAGCGCACCCACTGCGCGGGAAGCGGCTGCCCGCGATAGCTGAAGACCTCGAGGTTCGGCGCGCGGATGTACACGCCGAGCGGATCGGCGAACGCGACCTGCCCGCCGCGGTAGACGGCGTCGTAGACGCCGAGCGAGATCGTCGGGTCGGCGTGGTTGCACGCGAGGTGGGCCACGTTGAAGGCGCTGAAGACGTCGTCGCCGCTCGCCTGGCGACGCTCGTCGCGATCGAGCACGGCGTAGGGATGCGCGCCGAAGATCGCGACGTAGATCAGGTCGTCGATGCCGTTGATCGGATGCGTCATGAACAGCGCTCGCTCCATGTTCAGGCGGCCGGTCGGCTGTGCCGGGACGCCGGCGATGCGCAGTCGGCGGTCGTTGCCGTGGCCGGCGACGGTGTGGCCGAAGGCGACCTCGCGCTCCTCTGCGCTGAGCGCATGCGGATCGGCGACGCCGTAGAGCTCCCTCCAGGCGGGCTCGGCTCCGAGCACCTGCGTCGCCATCGCGCGCACGCCGTCGGGGTCGTGCATCGCCACGCATGCCCAGTACTCGCGAAACTCCGTCGTGACCTCGACGCGCTTGGGGCGCAGGGCACCGGTCTGATCGCGACGATTGATCACCATGTACTCGCAGTACTCCAGCTGCACCGCGCGCCGCCCCGCCAGGCCCCAGTCCGACAGCGCCCGCGCATTGGCTTCACCGACGCAGAACGCCGGCTTGCCGGGATCGCCGGGCCACGTGATCGCGTCAGTAGCGCGCGAACGCGCCAGGGCATCGGGGTCCAGCGAGAAGAAGCGCGACTTCAGCGCGTCGTTCTGCGAGTCGTAGGCCCGCGCGATCGTCTCGTTCCAGCGGCCGCGCAGCTCCTCGGAGAGCTCGTCAGCGTGGCCGGGGGCGTCGTATCGCATGGCGCGAGGACGCTATCAGCGGCGAGTGGCCATCTCGACCTGCACAAGCGCGGCCAGGCGCCACGGCTCGACATCCAGCCGCGCGAGCACGCGCCCCAGCCCGGCCGCCGGCGGATCGAGCAGCCCCAGCAGCAGATGCTCGGTGCCAAGGCGTCGCTGGCCGCGCGCGACGGCTTCACGCAGCGCCTGCTGGAGCGCGTGCTTTATCGCGAGGCTGAAGCCCGGATCGTCGGCGCGGGGCACAGCGGGGGTCGACTCGACGACCGACGCCGGAACCCCGACCGCCTCCAGCGTCGCGACGAGGTCGCGTTCGATGGCCGTCGCGATCTCACCGGCATCCAGGCCCGCCTCGGCGATCGCCCGGCCAGCACGATGAGACGGCTCGGCGAGCGCGAGCAACAGGTGCTCGGGCTCGACCTGCTCAGCTCCGAGCCGGCGTGCGACGTCCAGGGCACGTGTCACGGCATTGCGACTCTCCCACGCGAAGCGCTCAAACATCTCGTCTCCCGCTGCGCACGCCGCGCGCCTTCAGGCGCTTGGCGTGCTTCTTGTGGACGGCCTGGCGGCTCACACCGAGCGAAGCCGCGATCTCCGACCACGACCAGCCGTCGACGATCGCCCGCTCGACCTGCCCCGCCTCGAGCCGGTCTGCGAGCCGGCGCAGCGCGACGACGGCTGCCAGCCCCTCGGCGGGATCGCGCGGCACCGCCTCTTCCTCGGTTGGTACGAATGCCATGACGTCAACGCTAGTTGACGACCACGTGCGTTGTCAACTCTGGTTGCGCAGCGACTCAGGCCCAGCGCACGATCGCCAATCGACCTGCCCCAGAAGTTCCTGGCCTGGGAAGACTCTGACGGCCAGGTGCGCCTGGCCTACAACGACCCGGAGTACCTCGCCGAGCGCCACGTCCTGGAGGGCTAGGACCAGCGCCTGACGATGATCGCCAAGGCGCTCGCCGATCTGGCCAGCGCCGCGACATCCTAAACGCGCGAGATCGCGTGGTCGGCGAGCGCCGCGCCGACCCAGCCGCGCCGTCGCAGCTCCGCCACGAGGCGCAGGTAGGACTCGGTGAAGCAGCCGGCCATCTCCGGGCGAGGCCGGATGGTCTCGCGCGTGCGGACCATCGCCGCGCACGCCGCGCCAAGGCCGCCGCCGGCATGCGACGACGCCGCGAGCACCGCCATGCCGAATGCCGCGTCGGGGTGCTCGACGAGCCGCACCTCGCGGCCGAGCACGTCGGCGCGCAGCTGTGACCAGCGGCGGCTGCGCGTCGCGCCGCCGGTCAGCGTCAGCTCAGACACCGCCGGCGCGCCGAGCAGGTCGAGGTAGTCAAAGCACAGCCGCTCGACGAAGGCGACGCCTTGAAGAAGCGCCGCGAAGTGTTCGCAATCATCGACGGGCTCACCGATCATGAACGCCTCCGCGTCGGGGGCGGCGAACGGGAAGCGCTCGCCGCGCGAGACGAGCGGGTAGGCGAGCACGCTCGTCGACTCGTGCTTGGCCGCGCGCTCGCCGAGGGCGTCGAGATCGCGGCCCGGGAAGGTCGCCGTGAGCACGCCCGCGCCGGCGCCCGACCCGCCGCCGGGCAGCCACGAGCCGCCAGGCGAGCGGTGGCTGTACAGGACGCCGGCCGGGTCGTGCAGCAGCCGCTGCGAGCAGCCCTTGAGCACGAGCGTCGTGCCCACCACGGAGTTCCAGCATCCCTCGCGTACCGCCCCGGCCGCGAGCTGGGAGGCGCAGCTGTCGGTCATGCCGGAGATGACCGGCGTGCCACGCGCAAGCCCCGTCTCGGCCGCCGCCTGCGCACCGACCTCGCCGAGCACGGTTCCCGCGGCCACGACCTCGGGCAGCAACCCCTCCGGGAGGTTCAGGTCGGTCGGCCAGCGCTCGTGCTCGGCGTCATAGCCCGTCTTCAGCGCGTGGCTTGCGTCTGCCGGCACGTCGTGGCCGGTGAGCCGGCGCGTGATGACGTCGGCCTCGTGTGCCGCCCGCGCGCCGCGCGCGAGGTCCGGCCACTCGTCGAGCATCCACAACAGCTTCGGCAGCGCCCACGACGCCGACATGCCGACCCGACTGGCCTGCGTGGCCGCGCGCGCGTCGTCGTACATCAGCCCCGGTGTCAGCGGCTCGCCGTCGGCGTCGACGAGCAGGATCGTCCCGGAGGTCGCGCAGGTGGCGACGCCGCGCACCCGCTCGGGCGCGATATCACGCATCGCGTCGCGGCTCGCAGCGGCGATCGCCTCCCACCACGCGCGCGGGTCCTGCTCGTGGCGCGCGCCCTCGCGGCGACCGGTCAGCACCGCCTCCCCGCGCCCGGCCACGCGGCCTTCGCCGCAAACCGCGAGCGCCCGGGCACCCTGCGTTCCCACGTCCAAGCCGACCCAGAGGTCATCGCCGTTCACAGCGGCCACGCTAGAGCCTTGCACGATTGCGTGCAGATGCAGGCGATCCGCATCGATCCTCGATGCCCGCTGCTAGCGTCGCCGCGACGCGCCTCGCCCGATGACGACCTTCCCTCTCCGCCGACTCGTCCTGGTCTTCGCGGTGGCGCTGTGCGTCGCCGCCGGCGTCGCGACCCTGCTGTCGGCCGTGCCGGCGGACGCCGATCTCAACAGCCAGATCAAGTCCAAGGCCGACCGCGCGCAGCGCCTTCGCGCCGCGGTCTCGGCGGAGTCGGCGAAGATCCGCTCGTCGGCCGACGGGGTCGCGGCGGCGCAGCGGCGCCTGCGGGAGATTCAGGGCGAGGTCGGCGCCGCGCAGGCCAAGCTCGACCGCGTCGAACGCGACCTCGTGCGCGCCCGCGACCGCCTCACGCGGCTGGTCAAGCGCCAGACGCAGGCGACCGATGCCCTGCGATCCAACCTCCAGACCGCCTACCGCAACCCACAGCCCGACCTCGTCTCGGTCGTCATCACCGCCACGGGCTTCGCCGACCTGCTCGAGCAGGCCGACTTTCTCAAGCGCATAGGACGCCAGAACGCGAGGATCATGAACGGTGCCCGCGACGCGCGCGCCGTGGTCACCAGGCAGGCCGGAGGCCTGGCGCGCGCACAGCAGCGCCAGCTTGCGCTCACGACCGTGCTCGACCAGCGGCGCGAGAAGGCGCAGACGCTGCAGTCCGCGCTGCTGGCCGAACAGCAGCGGCGCCTGTCGGGCCGTGCGGCCAACCGCAGCGCGCTGCGCGACATCCGCACCCAGCTCGCGTCGCTGAGAAAGCGCCTTGCCCGGACCGCGCGTGCCGGCATCCGCACGAACCCCGGCGGAACCGCACAGCCACCAGCCGGAGCGCCCGCGGCGGTCGGCCTCGTCATCGCCGCCGGCAACGCCATCGCCGGCCTGCCCTACCTCTACGGCGGCGGCCACGCGGGCTTCAAGGACACCGCCTATGACTGCTCGGGCTCGATCAGCTACGCGCTGGCGGCGGCGGGCCTCGTGTCGACGCCGATGGCCTCGGGGCCGTTCATGAGCTGGGGCGAGGCCGGGCCGGGCAAGTGGATCACGATCTACGCCAACCCCGGCCACATGTTCATGGTCGTCGGGGGATGGCGCTTCGACACGACCGCGCTGAGCGGCGGCGGGACGCGCTGGACGCGCGACATGCGCCCGACGGGCGGCTTCGTCGCCCGTCATCCACCCGGTCTGTGACCGATCCCACAGCGGGCGTGCCCGCGCCGAGCGTACTGTCGATCTCATGTCGCAGTTCGATCCTGGGCCGCCCGAGCACCTCGCCGCGCTGTTTGACCGCGTTCCCGATCCTCCGGTCAAGGAGGACTTCTGGTTTGACTGGGGGCCGATCTTCTACCGCGGGCGACTGGACGGCTCGGCGCGCGTGCTGTGCGTCGCCTCCGATCCCGGTCCGACCGAGCGGATCGCCGGGCGCTCGCTGATCGGGAACGCGGGCCAGCGCGTGCAAGGAATGCTGTCGAAGATCGGGCTGACGAGGTCCTACCTGTGCCTGAATGCCTGGGCCTACGCGGTGCATCCCAGCCGCGCTTCGACGGAGCGGGGAAAGCTCGACGAGCCCGACCAGATGGGCTGGCGCAACGAGCTCTACGACGCGGTCGCCACGCCCGATCTGCAAGCCATCATCGCGTTCGGAGGCATGGCGCAGGCGGCAGTCGATCTGTGGCCGGGCCGCCCCGACGTCAAGGTCTGCCGTGTCCCGCACCCCTCCAGCCGCGACGACGCCAAGTTGCTTGACGGATGGCGAGCAGCGGTCACGCAGTTGCGCGCGATCGTCACCCCCGACGACGACGGCGAAGTGAACGGACCGAACTACGGCGCCGAGTTCGCCGAGACGGACTACTCGCCGATTCCCCGTCGCGACCTGCCGTTCGGGGCCCCGGCCTTCCTCGGCGACGACGCCGCCGTGCGGGCCGGCCCCGGAAGGGCGCGCAACTCTGTCTCGCGCCCCTCCCCCGACGACGGCCACACGTTGATCTGGACCGCGCCCGGCGATTCAGGGCCGCCGCTGCCGTGATCGCGCCGCTGGTGATCTACGGGCGCCTCGTCACGATGGACGACGAGCGCCCGGTGATCGACGACGGCGCGCTGTACGTCGGCGACGATGAGCTCATCCACGCCGTCCAGGACCGCGGCGACCCGCCGCCGGCGGGCTTCGCGTCGGCTGGGCGGGTCGAGACGAAGGGCTGCGTCTACCCGGGCCTGATCGACCTGCACAGCCATGTCGTCTACAACGTGCTCGGGCTGTGGGCTCCGCCAGGAACGACCGAGCCGTTCGTCGACCGCGCCGACTGGCCGCGCCACGGCGACTACGAGGGCAGCGTGTCAGACCCCGCCAACGCGCTCGGCGCGCTCGCGGGCAAGGCGGTGCTGAAGTACTGCGAGGTCAAGGCCGTGGTCGGCGGAACGACCGCGATCCAGGGCTCGGCCAAGATGGCCCACCCCTACGAGGGCTGGCTCGTGCGCAACATCGAGTACGAGACCTTCATGACGGGCAAGAAGCTTGCCTACCAATCCGCGCTGCCGCTGCGAAAGGTCGAGGACTACAAGAAGTACCGCGCCTACATGGACGAGGGCAAGGCGTTCATCTACCACCTCTCCGAGGGCACCGACCTCAAGCTCATCCAGGAGTACGAGCTGGCGCGCAGCGAGCGCATGCTGCACCCGCGCTTCTGCGGCATCCACTGCACGGCGCTGCGCGCGCCGGAGTTCGAGGAGTGGGAGCGCGCGGCCGGCAGCGCCGAGAACGGGACGATCGTGTGGTCGCCGTTCTCCAACCTGTGGCTCTATCGCGCGACGACCGACGTCGCGACCGCGCACGCCAAGGGGCTGAACATCTGCCTGGGCTCCGATTGGTCGCCCTCGGGCTCAAAGAACCTGCTCGGCGAGCTGAAGGTCGCCGACCTGTGGAACCGCACGCACATGGACAGAACCTTCACACCCGAGCAGCTCTGCGCGATGGCGACGCGCAACCCGGCAGACGGACTCGCGTGGAGCGATCGGATCGGCCGGCTGCGAACGGGTCTGCGTGCCGACGTCCTCGTCACCGCCGACCGCGGTGGCGATCCACACGAGAACCTCGTCAGCTCGATCGAGCGCGACGTGCTGCTCGTGGCGATCAACGGCCAGCCGTTCTACGGCACGCGAGGGCTGATGTCCCGAGCGGGTGCCACCGAGGCCGAGCCGATCAAGGTCGGCCGGCACACGCGTCGCATCAAGCTTCGATACCCCGACGTGCCGGACGCCGACATGTCATGGGCGCAGGTCAACGCCGATCTCGCCGACGCGATCAAGGACCCGGTGGCGCGCTACCTGGAGATCGAGAAGTTCCATGTCGCCGGGCGCAAGCCGCCCCCGTGGCTGAAGACCGACAAGCCGTGGGACGACCCCGACATCACCGGCAAGCCGATCGCGGTCGACGTGCGAATAGCACCGCTGGACTCGCTCACGCACGACGCGGCCTACTTCAAGGCGGTCAAGAACGCCACACTGCACGGCGGGCTGCTGGACGGCGTGGCCGACTACTACCGCCGTTGACCACTACGCGTCGGAGCGCACGAGCCACGAGTACTTCTCCGCGGTCTCGTAGGCGGCGTCGCTTGCGATCTGCTGGATCGCCAGCGAGATCGTGGGGTAGACGTGCACGAGCGTCGCGAGGTCTGCCAGCTTGAGCTTGCGGTCGATCGCCAGCGCGAGCTCGCCGATCAGCTCGCCTGCACTCGGCGCCAGCGCGTGCGCGCCGACGATGCGGCCCTTGGCGGTGACGATGCGGATCTCACCGTCGTCGGCCGAGTCGGCACGAGCGCGGTCGGAATGCGACAGGTCCCGGCGCCAGACTGCGACGGCGTCCTCGCCGTGCTCCTCGCGCGCCTGCGCCTCGGTCAGGCCTGCGTGAGCGAGCTCCGGATCGGTGAACGTGCACCACGGCACGAGGAAGTCGCCGCCGCTGCCACCGGGAAGGAACATGTTGCGCACGGCTCGGGCCGCCTCGTAGCCGGCGGAATGCGTGAAGAGGTAGCGCCCGGCGACGTCGCCCGCTGCGTAGATGGACTTCACGCTCGAGCGCAGCCTGTCGTCGACCTCGATGCCGCGTCTGCCGACCTTCACGCCGGCGTCATCCAGACCGAGGTCCTCGATGTTCGGCTTGCGACCAGCGCCGACGAAGATCTCCGCCGCCGTCCACGAGCGCTCCCCGGCATGGATCGTCTTCAAGCCGTCCTCACCGACGCTGACGCGCTCGATCTGCACTCCCGTCTCAAGCTTCACGCCGTCCGCTCGCAACGCCTCGACGAGCCGCGCGGCCAGCTCGGGCTCCTCACGGGTGAGCACCTGCTCGGCCAGCTCGAGCACGGTCACCGGCACGCCCAATCGCGTCAGGGCCTGCGCGAGCTCCATGGCGATCGGCCCGGCCCCGATCATCACGAGACTCTCGGGCGCGCGGTCGAGCTCGAAGATCTGCTCGCTGGTCAGAAAGCCGGCGTCCGCCAGCCCGTCGATCGGCGGTGCCGCCGGGCGGCTGCCGGTGGCCAGCAGGATGTAGCGCGCCTCGTGCTCCTCCCCGCCGACCTGGACGGTGGTCGGCGACGTCAGCCGCGCGGCGCCCATCAGCAGCTCGACGCCGAGCGAACGGAAGTGCTCCGGGCTGTCGTCGGACGTGCCGATCTGCCGCTGGATGGCGTGGATCCTCGCCCACACGCGAGCGGTGTCGACGAGCGGCTCGGTCGCCGTGAGCCCGTAGGTGTCCGCGTGGCGGATCGTGTGCGCCGCCTTCGCCGAGGCGAGCAGCGCCTTGGACGGCACGCAGCCCGTCCACAGGCAGTCGCCGCCGACGCGGTCGCGTTCCACGCTGGCGACCTTGATGCCGAGCTTGGGCGCGAACTCCGCGGCGACCATGCCGGCCGAACCCGTGCCGACGATGATCAGGTCATAGCGCGCCACGCGGCGGAATCTACTCGGGCGCGGTGATCTCGCGCTTGAGAATCTTGCCCGTCGGACCCTTGGGCAGCTCGTCGACGAACCACACGCGGCGCGGATACTTGTAGCCGGCGACCTGCTCCTTGACGAAGTCCTGAAGCTCAGACGCCTCGACGGTCTCGCCATCCTTGAGCGCGACCGCCGCGCCGACCTCCTCGCCCCACTCGTCGTCCGGGACGCCGATGACCGCCACCTCGCGCACCGCCGGGTGCTCGTAGAGCACCTCCTCGACCTCGCGCGGATAGACGTTGTAGCCGCCGCGGATGATCAAGTCCTTCTTGCGATCGACGATGAAGTAGTAGCCGTCGTCGTCGACACGGGCCATGTCCCCGGTCTCAAACCAGCCGTCCTTGATGGACTCCGCGGTCGCCTCCGGGCGCTCCCAGTAACCCTTCATGACGTTGTGGCCCTTGATGAGGATCTCGCCGACCTCGCCGACCGGCACCCCCCTGCCCTCCTCGTCGACGAGCTTGAACTCCACGCCCTCGATCGGGGTGCCGATCGAGCCGGGCTTGCGCTCGCGGTCGGGGTGGTTGAAGGAGGCGACCGGCGAGGTCTCCGACAGGCCGTAGCCCTCGAGCACCTTGCAGCCGAAGGCCTCCTCGAAGCCCCGCATCACCTCCACGGGCATCGACGCGCCGCCAGACGCGCAGACGCGCAGACCGGAGACGTCGACCGTGTCGCGGTCGGGATGGTTCAGCAGCGCGCCGTACATCGTCGGCACGCCCTCGAAGACCGTGCAGGCGTCGCGCTCCAGGATCTCCAGCGCCTTGGCGGGCTCGAAGCGCGGCAGCAGCGTGACCGTCGCGCCGCACTTGACGGCCGAGTTCATCGTGCAGGTCTGGCCGAAGGAGTGAAACAGCGGCAGGCCACCGAAGATGACGTCCTCGGAGTTGAGGCCGAACAGGCCGACCGCCACCTCGACGTTGCGACGCAGGTTGGAATGCGTCAGCTCCGCGCCCTTGGGCTTGCCGGTCGTCCCTGATGTGTACAGCAGCACGGCGGTGTCCTGCGCCTCGCGATCTGCCACCTCCTCGGCCGGCTCGTGAGCGAAGATCAGTCCCTCGATCTCGCCCGGCTTGACCGGGACGACCTGGACGCCGCCGGCCCGCTGCGCTCCCGGCTCGGCCGCCTCCAGGAAGCCATGCCACGCGAACAGCACCTTCGCTGCGGAGTCGGTGAGGTAGTAGCCGACCTCGCGGGCCTTGAGCAGGACATTCATCGGGACGACGATCGCCCCCGCTTGCAGCACGCCGTAGTACAGCGCGAAGAAGTACGGGACGTTGGGCACCATGAGCGCCACGCGATCGCCGGGGCCGACGCCCTTGCTCGCGAGCATCGTCGCGACCCGCGCGCTGGCGTTCTCGAGCAGCTGGTAGTTGAACGCCGCGTCGTCGAGGCGGCACGCGATGGCGTCGGGGTGCTCGGCGGCGGTGCGCGTCAGATTGAGGGCGAGGTTCTCAGACATCGACGCGACTCTAACCGCGGTCGCCTCCCCGGGGGCGCAAGCTGGCACCGGCGCGCGGTCATCGCGGCGCGCGCACGAACGACGACCGGCGGTCGGTGTGGTAGATCACGCGCTCGCCGCGCACGGAGAACGTCACGCGGTAGCCCGTGGTGATGACCTGCGCGCACAGCACGTCCGGCGTGCGCACGCCGAGGCAGCTGTCCGACCAGGTCTTGCGCGTGACGCCGACGACGCGAATCTTGCCGGCCGAGACCCTTGCCCGTTTGGCGGCATCGGCGCGCGCGAGGCGCACCGGTCGCGGCTGCGTGGCCGTCGTCGCCGTCGCCGTCGGCACTCCGGCGCCCTCGTCGTCCTCGGTGTCCTCGGAGCACGCGACGACCAGCAGCGCGGCGCAGAGGACGAGAACGAGCCTCACGACGAGCCTGTATAGCAGCAGGCTGCCCGGGCGGCGATCATGTGTCGATGGCCGACCTGCTGCGAATCAACCACGACGTCTGGATCCCGCTGGACGAGGTCGCCGTGCAGGCAAGCCGCTCGTCGGGACCCGGCGGGCAGCACGCCAACAAGACCGAGTCGCGGATCGAGGCGACCTTCGACGTGGCGGCGTCGGCGACGCTCGACGATGCACAGAAGCGGCGCGTGATGGCGCGCTGCGGACCCGTCGTCCGCGCGGTCGCGCAAGACGCTCGCGGCCAGGCGCGCAACCGCGCGCTCGCGCTCGAGCGCCTCGCCGGTCGCTTGGACCGCGCGCTGCAGGTCCCGCGGGTGCGCCGGCCCACGAAGCCGACGAAGGCCTCGCGCACACGCCGGCTGCAGGCAAAGCGGCGAGCGTCGGAACGCAAGCGCGATCGTGGCCGTCCGCGTCACGACGACTAGCGGCGCCTCGTCGGCGGCCCGCAGCTGCCGGCTACCGCCGCACGTCCTCGCAGTCGGTGGCGATGACGTCGCCGAGGCTGGCGAGCACCGTGTCACGGCCGGGCCCGCAGAATACCGCGTCGGCCGACCCTCCCACGACGTTGATGCGGTCGTTGCCGCGGCCGCCTGAGATGAAGTCCGGGTCGAGGTTGCCGTAGATCTCGTCGTCGCCATCGTCGCCGAAGATGCGGTCGCGGCCGCGATCGCCGGTGATGCGGTCGTCGCCCTCGTCGCCGTGGATGACGTCGTTGCCGCCGCGGCCCGCCATGATGTCGTTGCCCGGCCCCCCGAAGAGCTCGTCGTCGCCGTCCTCGCCATCGACGTAGTCGTCACCACCGCGCCCGAACAGGCGGTCGTCGCCCGCGGCGCCGAAGATCGAATCGTCGTCGTTGGTGCCCTGGAGGATGTCGGCGCCCGGACCACCGAACACGATCGACGGCAGCTCGCCGTCGTTGCCGAGCTCGGCCGGCACCCGGATGACCAGCTCGCAGTCGATCAGCGTGTCGCGATCCGGGGCGTCCTCCTCGACGTAGACGGTGTCGCTGCCCGGTCCGCAATCGACCATGTCGGCGCTGTCGTCGGCCGCGCGGATCGAGTCGTCGCCGTTGCCACCGCGGATCTCGTCCGGACCCGGCCCGCCGACGACCTCGTCGTTGCCGTCGCCGCCCTGGAGCATGTCGGCCCCCGAGCTGCCGTCGACGCGGTCCTGCCCAGGGCCGCCGTCCATGCGGTCGTTGCCCAGCCCGCCGCGCATGGCGTCGTCGCCCTCGTCGCCCAGCATGTTGTCGCCGCCGCGTCCGCCGTCGACGACGTCGTTGCCGCGCCCGCCACTCATCTGCTCGGTGCCCGACTCGCCGTACAGCTCGTCGTCGCCGTCGTCGCCGAGCATCCTGCGGTCCGAGCCGCGCCCGCCTCGGATGACGTCGTTGCCGGGACCGCCGGACAGCAGGACGTCGTTGCCAAAGCCCTGCTCGATGATGCGGTCGCTGCCCTCGCCGCCGCGAATGATGTCGTCGCCGTCGCCACCGTCGAGCGTGTCGTCGCCGTCGTCGCCGTCGATGGTGTCGTTGCCCGTCCCACCGTCGACGCCGTCGTCGCCGTCGCCGCCGAGGATCCGGTCGTTGCCGGCGTCGCCCTTGATGAAGTCGTCGCCGTCGCCGCCGCTTGCCCGGTCGCTGCTGGAGCCTCCGGCGATGCTGTCCTTGCCGGGCCCGCCGTCCAGCACGTCGCGGGCGCGTCCGCCGCGAAGGATGTCGTCACCATCCAGGCCCTCGATGCGATCGGCTCCGCGCGTGCCCCGCAGGATGTCGTCACCGGGCGTCCCGCGCAGCAGGGCGCGGCCCGGCTGCACGACGATCCCCACCGGCACCGAGCCGCGCAGGCGCACCACGCCCAGACGTCGGCGCGTGCGCTGGCTGACGACCGAGATCGCGCCGGTGCTGCGGTTGGCCACGAAGATCCGTCCGCCATCGGGCGTCCACGCCGGAGTGCCGAGACCGGCTCCGGCCACGATTCGCCGCACGCGACCGCTGCCGAGGTAGTACAGGGCACCGCTGGATCCGCCCGCACGCGAGCCGATCGCCAGCCGCGTGCGACCGGGCGACAGGCCGACGTTGCCGCCGGCCCCGCGCGGCAGCGCGACCGAACCGCGGCGAGGCAGGCGTGCGCGCCGCGGAATCGTGCGCAGGCGTCCGCGAGCGGTGACGAGCGCTCGCCCGTCGTCGGCGATGGCGACACCGGTGGCCCCCGGGACCGGGACGCGTCGCAGCAGGCGCCGGTTGCGCGGGTCGACGATCGCCACCCGTCCGCGTGACAGCACGATCGCGGCCAGGCGCCCGTCGTTGCGAAGCGCCATCGTGCGGCCGTGCCCCTGCAGATCGACCGTCCCGATCGTCTTGAGATTCGAGGTCCTCACGACACGCAGCCGGCGTCCCTGCACCACGTACAGGCGCTGCCCGTTGGGGGACACGGCGAGCGCCGAGATCCGGCCCCGGCCGCTTGAGCGCCGAGCGATCTTGGTCTGCTCGTTGATGTCGACGGCGATGATCGTCCTGCCCGCCGCGACGTACCCGCGGCGGCCGTCCCTGGACGCCGCGACCGCCTTCGACGGGCCTGGCAGCTCGAGCCGCGCGACGACCTTCCTCGTCGTCACGTCGAGCATCGTCAGCTCGGGCTTGCCCGATGCGACGAGGGCGACGCGAGCGACCGCCGACCCCGGCGCGACGCACACGACACCTAGCAGCGCGAGCGCGGCGCCAAGCGCCCACCTCATCGTTCGGCGGTCCTCACAGCTCTGAGTATCGGGCAGGCGCGCCTGCGATGCGGCACATCCAACAGCTTTCGCAACCGTCTTGGGGAGCTACAGGCCGCGCGGGTGACGTTCTGCGTAGCCGCTCGTCGAGCGCTTGCTCTCCTGCCAGCGTGTGCCGGCGCTGGCGCGCCCGCTGGTGTCGTAGCGCAGCCCAGCGACGACCATGTACATGTGGCTGCCCTTGGCGTACACGGTGATCCACTGCCCGGCGCCCTTCTCAGCCCAGTCCATGAAGCCACCGGAGGCCATCGAGTTCTCCAGCAGTCCCGCGCCGTGCAGCGCGTATGAGACCGAGCCCGAGCAGTCGTAGCCGTCGTCCTCCCACTTGCCGTGGCCGCCGCCGTAGATGTAGCGCTTCTTGGCGATCTCGTTGCCGGCCTTGATGACCTCCTGGACGACCGGCGGGGCAAGCGCGGGAGCCACGGCGAGGCCATCGTCGCCGACGGTCGCCTTCATGCCCGGGCCGAGCTTGAGGGGCGCCGGCTCTGCGGGCTCATCGGACTCGGGCGCCTTCGCGCCCCGGGGGAGGGCGCCACCGGTTCCGGCGGCCTTGGCGACGGCGCCGCCGTTCTTGACGACGTCACGCAGCACGAGCACATCGAGCCGGCTGACCTTGCCATCGACGCGACGGCGCTGGTAGCGCTCGAACTTGCGGACGTTCTTCTTGGTGCCGCGGCCAAACTTGCCGTCGACGCCTGTGCGGATGCCCGCTCGGCTGAGGAAGTTCTGCAGGACCCTGACATCGTGGCCCTTGCTGCCCTGGCGCAGGGTGCGGTCACCGAGGTGCCAGTTCTTCTTCTTGTTGGCTGCGAAGCCGGTCGCCGGGACGAGCAACATCATCGCCACCGACAGCATCGAAAGACGCAACAACGACTTCGCGGTCACTAACCCCTCCCCTTCTCCTTCGCGTGCCTGCGGGGTTAGCTGACGGGCTCGCGCAGAAAGAGCTAGCGCTACGTCGCATGCGGCGACGATTCGCCCCCGGGCCGTCGAAACGGACCCACGTGGTTCCCCCGTTCCCTACCGAGGATCGGCAGGGATTCGGCTGGTCAAGACGCGGGTAGCCTAGCGCAGGTTCTCACGGTTTGCACGCGCTTATGTTGACGTTATGTCACCGCGGCAGGCGAGGATCTACGCGAGCACCGCGGCGACCAGCGCGAGCGCGACCTCGGCCCGCTCGCGCAGCGAAGCCGTGACGATGTGCTCGGTGGGCGTGTGCGCGCCGGCCCCTCTCGGTCCGAGCCCGTCGACGGTGACGGCGATCACCGGGGCGAGGTAGCTGGCATCGCTCGCCCCTCCGCGGTCTGCGCCGCGGATCGGGCGCCCCAGGCGCTGTGCGGCGTCACGCAGCAGCGGCGCGGTCGCGTCGCGGGAGTTCATTCCGGGCCAGCGGCGCAGGAAGTCGGCCTCCAGCCGCACCCCGTCGACCGCCGCCGGCAACCCCGCGAGGACCATGTCGAAGGTCGCCAGGTCGTCGGCGCGCAGGTCGCACAGCAGCTCGCCGGCGGCGGGCACGACGTTGAACGCGTCGCCGCTGCGCACGACCGTCGGCACCGACGTGAGGCGCTCAGCACCGCCGGGGTCATGCAGATCGGCGACCGACTGCGCGGCGCTGGCCAGCGCCAGCAGCGCGTTGGCGCCCTTCTCCGGCGCGGCGCCGGAATGCGCCGAGCGGCCGTGCGCGGTCACGCGAAGGGTCCCCGCCGCCTTGCGCTTGACGACGACCGCCTCCTCGCCGCCCTCGGTGAGCTCGCCGCCCTCGAAGCACAGGCAGGCGTCGTAGCCGGCGAAGCGCTCGGTGTGGACGAAGTCCCCGGCGCGCCATTCCTCGTCGCAGACGAGCAGCAGGACAACCTCCTCGAAGCTGTCGGAGCGCTGGGCGAGCGCGCGCAGCACGCCGAGCGCGAGGACGTCACCGCCCTTCATGTCGACGGTGCCCGAGCCGGCGATCGTGTCACCGTCGGGGACCGCGGGACGGTGATCCTCGTGGGCGTGCACCGTGTCCACGTGCCCCAGCAGCACGATCCGGCCGCTGCCGCTGCCGGTCAGCGTCGCGATCAGATCATCGGCGTGACCGGCCGACGAGCAGGGGGCCCGTTGGATGCTGGAACCTGCGGGGAGCAGATCGAGCACGACGGCGATCGCCGCCTCCGCGCCCGCGACATCGCCCGACGGCGAGGACACGTCGACGAGCCGCTTCAGCTCTCCCGGAGCCCGCGCCGCGATCTCCTCGGCGGCGGCGGCGATCCAGGAGTCCATGCGGATGGTTCTACCGGATGCTGGCCCTCCCAATCTCTGGCCTGCGGGCGAGGATGTCGAATCGTTGCCGGATACCGGCACTCTTACGACATCCATCGGTAGATTGGCCCGATGGCCTCCGGCACGGCCGAGCGCTACGTTCCCGCCTCCGGCGTTTCGTGGCTGACGGGCACCTACGACGTGACCGTCGCCCTTTCGATGCGCGAGCGCGCTTGGCGCCCGGCCCTCGTGCAGGCGGCCTCGCGCGACCTGCCGACCGGCGGAAGCGCCGTCGAGGTCGGCTGCGGCACAGGGTCGCTGACGATCGCGCTGGCGCAGGCGCGCCCCGACGCCCGCGTGACCGGCGTCGACGGCGACCCGGCGATCCTCGAGCTTGCCCGCCGCAAGCCCGGCGCCGAGCGCGTGACGTGGCTTGAGGGTCTCGCTGGATCGTTTTCGCTCCCCGTCAGCGCGGACGTCGCGCTCTGCTCGCTGATGCTGCACCACCTCAGCGATGACGCCAAGGCCGCCGGCCTGGAGCACATCGCATCGGCGCTGTCGGAGCACGGCGTCCTGCACGTCGCCGACTGGGGCCCTCCGCGCGGCCCGGCCGCTGCGCTGGGAGCCCGCGCACTGCAGCTCTTCGACGGCCGCGAGGGTCCGCAGAGCCTGCTCGACGGGCGCCTGCCGGAGATGCTTGGCGCCGCCGGCTTCGCGTCGTGTCACCGCCACGCGGCGCTGCGAACGGTGTGGGGGACGCTCGAGGTCTGGCGGGCGGCGCTGTGACGGCTGACTGAGATCCCGCACAGCCGCTCCCTCCGGCGTGGCCTGCGTCCCGCGAGCGCCGACGTCAAAGCAACTGCTCATCGAGCTCCCCGACCACGCCGCCATATCGGTCATCACCCTTGGCGAATTGCGCGCCGGCGTCGCGCGGGCGCGCGACGCCCGCGTACTGGCCGCCCGCCAGGCCCGCCTGACGGCCGTCCGAGCCACATTCGCTCCCGTGTTCGTCGATGAAGCCGTCGCCGAGCACTACGGCGACGCGCTGGCCCACGCGCGCGACTGCGGTCGCATCGTGAAGGCGTCGGACCTGCTGATCATCGCGACCGCCCGCGCGACCGGTCGATCGCTGCACACGCTCGACCGTGCTCAGGCCAGCCTGGCGACAGAACTTGGGATCGAGACCCAGATCCTGACCCGCTGAGCGCCCAGCTCGGGCCTGATCCGTGCCCGACCGCACCGTCGTCGAGGGACCGTCAAGGATCCCCGGCGCCGGCTTCGTCTCGTCTCACCGCGCCGTCGCGGACGCGGTGCCGGCGCGTGCGTGTCGAGCGACAACGACGGTGGTCGCCACCGCCAACAGGACGGCGATCGGGAGCCAGGGCACATCAGCTCCGCCGCCAGCCGCCGGACCGGCGCTCCAACGCGGGAACGGATCGTTGACGATCGGAATGATGAGATCGGCCCGCGTGGGGGTGTGACCTGCAACGTACCGGTAGCCCGCCAGCCCGATCGCGATCGAGGCGATCCCGCCCCCGGGTACCGTCATCGTGGCCAGATAGCGGCCCGACCGATAACCACGCAGACCGGCTGACCGGCGAGCCCAGACGATCTGCCGAGCGCCACCATCCGCGCCGCGCACTCGGAGGTAGATACCGGACGCGCCGAAGGGCTCCCCAGCGGCGTCGGGGACCCCGAGCCTCGGCGCGGAACGCAGCGTCCACGCGACCGTGAGCCGCTCGCCGGCGCGAGCACCGGCCAAGTGCTCGGGATGTTCCAACGTCGCGCGAACGGCCCCCTTGCCATGAGCTGGCCACGCCGTGGCCAGGGCGCACGCCGTCGCGGCGATCAACAGCGGTCCCGCGCGGCGTGGAAGGCGCACACCGATGATACGTCCGAGCCATCGACGAGGGTCCGGGCCCGCCGAGGCCACACCGTCAGCCGAGCACGAGCTCCAGTCGCCGTTGCAACGCGCCCGCGACCGCTTCGCGAACGAAGCCGGGCTTGAAGCGCTCCACCGTCGCCTCGAGAAAGCCCTCGATGACCAGGCGCTTGGCCTGCTCGGGCAGCAGGCCGCGAGAGCGCAGGTAGAAGAGCTGCTCGAGATCGATCTGGGCGATCGCCGCGGCGTGCGTGCAGCGCACGTCGTTGGCGAGGATCTCCAGGCCCGGGACGGAGTCCGCGTGCGCGGTCTTCGTCAACAGCAGGTTGCGCGACTCCTGGAAGGCGTCGATCTGCTGGGCGCCCGGCTCGACCTTGATCATGCCCGACCACACGGTGTTCGAGCGGCCGTCGAGGATCCCGCGAAAGGCGAGGTCCGACGTCGTGTTCGGCGCGTCGTGGACCTGTGTCGTCGCGTAGTCCAGGTGCTGGCGATTGTGCGTCGCGTAGGCGCCGGTGACCTTGGCGTCGGCGCCGGGGCCGATGAGCTTGGTGTCCATCGCGACGCGGCCGTGCCCGGAGCCGAAGCCCAGGGCGATCCAGTCCAGCGCGCCGTCACGGTCGACCGTCGCGCGCTGCGCGCCGAAGATCCACGACTTCTCGCTGAGATCCTGCGCGCAGACGTAGCGCAGCCGGGCGTTCTGGCCGACCGACAGCTCGACGACGGTGTTCAGCAGGCCATCGGTGTCGTCGTCGGCGCAGACGTACTGCTCCCAGACCTCGGCCGACGCGCCCTCCTCGAGCACGACGAGCGTGCGCCACTGCAGCGCCGTCTGGCCCTGAGCCTGCACGACCGAGATGACGATCGGGGACTCGACGGCGACGCCACGCGGGACGTAGACGAACGCGCCGCCCTCCCAGCCCGCCTCGTTGCGCGCGACGAAGGGGTTCTCGGCGTCGACGATCGTGCCGAAGTGCGCCTCGACGAGCTCGGGATGGCGCTGCACCGCGAGGCTCAGCGGCATGACGATCGTGCCGTCGGCGGCGGGCTCGCCAGCGGGCTCCTCGAAGGCATGGTCGATCTGCTCCATGTGCGTCGCGCCCTCGGGCGACTGCACGACGGCCAGCGACGGCACGTCGATGTGCGCGCCGATGCGCTCGGGCTTCTCGAAGGCGTCGAGGTCGAGCTTCTTCAGCGACGTGAACTCCCAGCCCGGCTGGCCGCGAAACGACGGCAGCGGAAGGGTGTCCGACAAGGCAACGGCGCGCTCGCGGCGCGCCGTCAGCCATGCAGGCTCGATCAGGGTCCGGCTAGCCAATTGAGCCCTCCATCTGCAACTCGATGAGGCGGTTCATCTCGACCGCGTACTCCATCGGCAGCTCCTTGACGACCGGCTCGATGAAGCCGTTGACGATCAGCTTGGACGCCTCTTCCTCGTCCAGACCGTGGGTCATGAGGTAGAAGAGCTGCTCCTCGCCGACCTTCGAGACCGTCGCCTCGTGGCCGACGTCGACGTCGTCCTCGCCGATGCGGATCGTCGGGTAGGTGTCCGAGCGCGACTTGTCATCCAGCAGCAGGGCGTCGCAGACGACCTTGGACTTCGAGCCGTGCGCGCCCTTGGCGACCTCCAGCAGCCCGCGGTAGGAGCCGCGCCCGCCGTCCTTGGAGATCGACTTGGCGAAGATGTTCGACGTCGTGTTCGGCGCGGCGTGGACGATCTTGCCGCCCGCGTCCTGGTGCTGGCCGGCGCCCGCGAAGGCGATCGACAGGATCTCGCCGTGCGCGCGCTCGCCGGTCAGATAGACCGACGGGTACTTCATCGTCAGCTTCGAGCCGAGGTTGCAGTCGACCCACTCGACGGTCGCGTCGCGCTCGGCGATCGCGCGCTTGGTGACGAGGTTGAAGACGTTCGTCGACCAGTTCTGCACCGTCGTGTAGCGGATCCGCGCGCCGGGCTTGGCGATCAGCTCGACGACCGCGGAGTGCAGCGAGTCCGAGGAGTACGTCGGCGCCGTGCAGCCCTCGACGTAGTGCACGAAGGAGCCCTCGTCGGCGATGATCAGCGTGCGCTCGAACTGGCCCATGTTCTCGGTGTTGATGCGGAAGTAGGCCTGCAGCGGCATCTCGATGTGCACGCCCGGCGGGACGTAGACGAACGAGCCGCCCGACCAGACGGCGCTGTTGAGCGCGGCGAGCTTGTTGTCGTTGGGCGGGATGATCGTCGCGAAGTACTCCTTGACGAGGTCCTCGTGCTCGCGCAGAGCCGAGTCCATGTCCATGAAGATGACGCCTTGGGCCTCGAGCTTCTCGTTGATCTGGTGGTAGACGACCTCGGACTCGTACTGCGCGCCGACGCCGGCAAGGAACTTGCGCTCGGCCTCGGGGATGCCGAGGCGGTCGAAGGTCTTCTTGACGTCCTCGGGGACGTCGTCCCACGAGCGCTCGGCCTTCTCGGAGGCGCGCACGAAGTAATGGATGTTGTCGAAGTCGACCTCGGCCAGATGCGGCGAGCCCCAGGTCGGCATCGAGCGCGCGTAGAAGTACTCCAGCGCCTTGATGCGGAAGTCGCGCATCCACTGCGGCTCGCTCTTGAACTCCGAGATCTTCGCAACGAGCTCCTTGGAGAGCCCCTTGGGAGCCTTGAAGAGGTAGTTCTCGGCGTCGTGGAAGCCGTACTTCTCCGTGTAGTCGGAGTTGATGCCTTGAAGGCCCTCTTGCTCAGCGATGGTCTCGGGAGTTGCCATGTGGTTACTCAACCTCCAGCTTGATCATGTCGTCCTCGACCCGGACGTCGAACGTCTCGACGGGGACGTAGGCGGGCAGGGTCTTGGGCGTTCCGGTGCGTAGGTCGAAAACGGAGCCGTGACGGGGGCATTCGATCGTGCATGCGGCCTGATCCAGCGGCCCCTCGGCAAGCGTGCCGTTGTCGTGCGAGCAGCGGTCCTCGATCGCGTACAAGACGCCCTCGCAGTTGAAGATGCCGATCTCGAGGTCCTCCCATTCGACGACGCGTGCCGCGCCGGGCGGCAGGTCAGAAAGGGGGCAGATGTCGAGGGTCTCGGTCATGCTTTGGCACTCCGTCCGCCAATCCCGTCCGCGGCGCTCGGAGTTACGTCTGTGCAGTGTAGCCGCCCGGTGGACCGGGCGGTAGGCGGGTCGCGGGCGTCGGCGCGAAGCCGCTGTCAAGCCCGCTGAGACCTCAGCGCACGCCGAAGCCCTCGCCGCTGCTCAGGCGCCCGATGTCGTTGGACAGACCGATGTAGAACAGCATGAAGACCAGCAGGAAGCCGACCAACCCCGCGCGCTCCATGACGCGCAGCGAGACCGGCTTGCCACGCACCTTCTCGGCGATGGCCCAGAAGATGTGCCCACCGTCCAGCGGCAGGAACGGGAAGAGGTTGATGATGCCCAGCGAGAGGGAGATCAGCGCGAGGACGTAGACGGCCTGCTTGGTGTCGAATTCAAAGGACTGGCGGGTGGCCTCGTAGGAGCCGACCACGCCCGAGACACCCTCTCTCGCCTGCTTGTCGTAGACGAGCTTCACGAGCGCGCTGACCGTCGTGGTCGTGACGGTCCACATCGTCTCCGCGCCATAGCCCGCGGCGGCGAAGAACCCGAAGTCCACGGGCTCGCGACCGAACTGCAGGCCGACGAGCATCCGCCCTTGCGGCTTGGGCGCCGACGCCGGTGCGTTCTCGGCGGGCGGCGGAACCGTGAAGCGCGGCGTCACCTCGAAGCGGCGCAGCTTGCCGCCGCGAAGGACCTCGAAGCGCACGGGATTCTCGGCGCGACAGCCGACGGTGGGCTTGCCGGCGCAGGTGTGCGTGACGATCGCGTCCATCTGCGCGGCGACGCGATCGGGGCCGTCCTGCGCCTTGAGATCCGGGGAATAGCCCGCCTGGCCGTCGACCGACACGATCTTGTCGCCGACCTTCAGCACCTCCGCGGCGGGACTGCCGGCGGTGAGCTTGTCGACGACGGGCTGGGTGAACGTCAACGTCGTCAGCGAGTACAGGCCCCAGAAGATCACGAACGCGAGCACGATGTTCACCAGCGGGCCGGCGAAGATCACGACGATGCGCTTCCACACCTTCTGGCGGTAGTAGGCGCGGTGAGCGACCTCCGGAGGCAACTCCTCCTCGGGGTTCATCCCGCTGATCTTCACGTAGCCGCCGAGCGGGATCGCCCCGATCGCGTACTCGGTCTCCGAGCCCTTCTTGCGAAAGCGCGCGATCAACGGCGGGAAGAACAGCGAGAAGCGCTCGACGCGCATGCCGACCTTCTTGGCGGCCACGAAATGGCCGAACTCGTGCAGGATGACCAGCGCGGCGAAGCCCGCGAAGGCGAGGAGGTAGCTCACCGAGTCAGTGTGGCAAACGCTCGGACTCGGCCTGCACGAGCTCCGCGGCGATCGCGCGTGCCTCACGGTCGGCCTCGTAGAGCGACTCGAACGCCCGCACCGGTGCGGGCGCAAGCGCGTCGAGGGTGCGCTCGATGACCGCGGCGATGCCGAGAAATCCCAGCCCGCCGCGCAGGAACGCGTGGACGGCGACCTCGTTGGCGGCGTTGAGCACGCACGGCGCGGTGCCGCCGGCGATGGCGGCGGCGCGGGCGAGGCCGAGGCACGGGAAGGCGTCGTGGTCGACGGGCTCGAAGGTCAGCGCGCCGACCTCGGCGAGATCCAACCGGCGCAGCGGCACGTCGACGCGATCGGGATGGTGCAGCGCGTAGGAGATCGGCACGCCCATGTCGGGGTGGCCGAGGTGCGCCAGCGCGGCGCCGTCGCACAGCGTGATCATGCTGTGGACGATCGACTGCGGGTGCACGACGACGTCGATGCGCTCGTAGGGGATGCCGAACAGGTGGAAGGCCTCGATGACCTCCAGGCCCTTGTTCATCAACGTCGCCGAGTCGATCGAGATCTTTCCGCCCATGTCCCACGTCGGGTGCTTGAGCGCCTCCTCGACGGTGACGTCCTGAAGGTCCTCGCGCGTGCGCCCGCGAAACGGACCTCCGGACGCCGTCAGGACGAGCTTCTCGACGGTCCCCGGCCGCTCTCCCGCAAGCAGCTGATGCAGCGCGGAGTGCTCGGAGTCCACGGGCAGAATCTGCGCGCCGGTAGCCTCGGCGAGCGCCATCACGAGCTCGCCGCCGACGACGAGCGACTCCTTGTTGGCGAGCGCCAGGTCGATGCCCTCGCCGAGCGTGGCGACCGTCGGGCCGAGGCCGGCCGATCCGACGAGCCCGTTGAGGACGAGGTCAGCGCCGGATTCCACGACGAGCTTGACGAGCCCCTCCGCACCCGACAGCACCTCGCCGTCGGTCCACTGCTCGGCGGCCAGCGCGCCGGCATCGGCGTCGGCGAGCGCGATGCGGTCGACGCCGAAGCGCTGCGCCTGTTCGATCAGCGCATCGGAGGAGCGCTCGGCGCTGAGTCCCACGAGCTCGAGCTCGGGGTCGCGGGCCACGATCTCCAACGCCTGCGTGCCGATCGATCCGGTCGAGCCGAGGATGAGCAGGCGCCGTGGCACAGCGCGCCATTGTGGCAGGCGACGGTCGGCGCGCCGGGAAGGACACGGTTTGCGGCGTGCCGCAACCCTCAGCCGGACCCCGACCCGTTCGCACGAGGTCCTCGGCGGGTCGTCGCGCTCAGTCGGCGCTGCCGGCAGGCACTATCCACTCACAGCGCTGGCCCGTGTGCTCTGCGATCAGGTCAAAGTCGGCGTCGTAGTGCAGGACGGTGAGACCGTGGTCCTCGGCAGCTGCTGCGACGAGTAGGTCGGGGATCTTCCTGCCGCGTTGGCTGCGCTGCGCGAGCAGCCGCTGCACGTGCAGCGCGCGATGGACGTGCGCCGCGGTCGTCTCAACTGCGACGAAGGCGTCCAGTGAACCCACCAGCCGGTCCCATTCTGTGGCGTTGCGCGCCGAGTATCCGATCTCGAGGTCGCAGATCGTGGCTCGGCCGAGCACGCCTGCGGTTGCGAGCTGCTCGATCGCGGCGCGGACGTCGAGGTTGCCAAGGCGCTTGAGCGCGCTCGTGTCGACGAGGTGTGTCAGCGCCATGCGTCGGCGCGATCGTCCAAAACGGCCGCGGCGAGCGTGTCCAGCGCGGCGACGACCCGCGGGTGGCGCTGCTCGATGGTGCGTCGCAGCGCCTCGTTGACGGTGTCCTTGATTGTCGCGGTGCCCAGCTCTGCGCGGGCGGCGCTCAGCGCGTCTTCGTCGAGATCGACCAGATGCTTCGACATGCCGCGAGTATATACCTAGCGTCATGCATATATCCGACGGGCGGGCGAGACCTTCGCGGCACCGTCACCCGACCGTCCAGCGCCTCCCTCGCGGAGTGCTGGTTCTCGCGCAGAGGCAAACGTCCACGACTGCCGAAAGCAGGTGAAACGAGCAGTCACCGCGGACGGCGCCTCATCGCCCGCCACACTCCGACAGAGAGGGTGATCAACGCCACGGGCATCAAGACGATCGCGAGGATCAGCGCCGACCAGCCGACGCCGGATTGGATGTCTCCGGTCCCGTTGCATACGGTGTCGTTGTCGAGCGCCATCGGGTTGTTGCCGTACGTCACGCAGTCGGCTCCCAGGAGTTCGAGGATGCCTCCGGTGAGGAAGGCCCCTCCGATGACAAGCGCTGGCGAGGCCACCGCCATCCAGAACACCACGCGTCGCCGCATAGGACGAGTTTCGCAGGGGCGCTACCGCCTTGGAGGCACGACCGACGCTCTCGCCGGGCCGCACTGGGCTGGTTTGGCATGCCCGACGTGCGCAAACCGCCCACGGTCACCTGGCGCGATCGCAGGTTGACGCGATCCGCATGACAGACATGCAGAACCCGCCCACGCCGGCGATCAGGGCGCCCGCGACGCGCGCTTCCCGACGACGTTGGGCGATCGCAGCACAGCCCGACGGTTCCCGACCGTGAAGGGCGCTCGCTGCGCTTCGCTCGTGGTGCCTACGCAGCGCCGGCTGCATCTTCGACACGCACGCGGGATCTGCGCGACCGGACGAACGCGCCGCATAGCGCTCTTCAGCCGCGGCGTGCTCACGATCGGATGAGCCATGAGGCCTACAGCAGCGCCAGCCAGATGTAGTAGCCGACCACGACGGTGAACATCACCGCGTCGAGGCGGTCCAGCGCGCCGCCGTGGGCGCCGAACAGGCGGCCGGTGTCCTTCGTGCCCGCGTCGCGCTTGACGTAGGACTCGAACAGATCGCCCAGCGGCGCGGCGATCGCGACGCCGATTCCGATGAGGATCGCGTCGGTTCCCGACAGCCAGTCCTGGTAGGTGCCCGCCAACCAGGTCGCCAGCACCGCCGTGAACATCCCGATCGCAAGTCCCTCGACCGTCTTGTTCGGCGACACGCTCGGTGCGAGTTTTCGCTGGCCGAACCAGCGCCCGCCGAGATACGCGCCGCTGTCGCCGACGAACGTGCCGACGAGCACGTCGACGAGGATCCCGCCGCCGTGAGGCAGCTCGCGCAGCAGCACGCCGTGGGCGAAGGACAGCCCGATCCAGGCGACGCCGAAGATCGTCAGCGCCATGCCGAGCGTGCCGGCGCGTTGCTGGGCGAGCGTGACGACGAAGACGACGGGGAACAGCGCCATCGCGACGAGCAGGACGTGAAAGCCATCTCCGGCGTAGGCGGCGACGATCACCGCCGCGATGCCGAGAAAGCCCGCCAGGCGAACGGGCTCGATGTCGGCGTAGAGGTCGAACAGCTCTCCGAGACAGAGGATCCCGAGCACGATCGCCGCGAGCGCGAACCAGACACCGCCGAGCGCGATGATCGTCGCGGCGAACGCGACCGCCGGGATCGCCACGAGCACGCGCGAGGACAGCTCCGAGCGCCGCGGCTCCCGGGGCCGTCGCGGAGCGGCGCGATCGCGCCCGCGCGGCGCCGGTCGGTCGCGGCCGGCCGGCGGCCGGGAACGACCCTGGCCGCGTGCGCCGGAGCGCCGGTCGCGCGTAGCCATCAGCGCCCGCCGTAGCGCCGGCGCCGGGCGCTGAACTCGGTCAGGCACGCCTCGAATGCCGCGCGGTCGAAGTCCGGCCACAGCTCGTCGCGGAAGACGAGCTCGGAGTAGGCCGACTGCCACATGAGGTAGTTGCTCAGGCGCCGCTCGCCGCTCGTGCGGATGATGAGGTCCGGATCGTGCATCTCGGGCGCGTAGAGCAGGGCTCGGAAGTCGTCCTCGTCGCCACCGTCGAAGCGCCGCGCGGCATCGAGGATCTCCGCGCGGCCGCCGTAGTTGAAGGCGACGAACAGTGTGATCCGCGTGTTGCCGCGGGTCAGCTCCTCGGCCCACACCATCTGCTCGACGAGCGCCGGCTCGACGCCGTCGCGACGCCCGATGAAGCGCATCCGCACGCCCTGCTCGTGCAGCTCGGGCGTCTCGTCGACGATGCGCTCGGCGAACATCGCCATCAGCGCCATGACCTCCTCCTCGGGCCGCGCCCAATTCTCCGTCGAGAACGAGTAGACCGTCAGCTCGAGCACGCCGAGGTCGACGGCGTCGCGCAGCCGCGCCTTGACGGTGTCGGCGCCGGCCTCGTGGCCCTCGGCTACCGTCAGGTCACGGGCCTTCGCCCAGCGGCCGTTGCCGTCGGTGATGATCGCGACGTAGCGCGCCGCGTCGACCGGCTCGGTGGTCACTTCCGGCCGGCCACTGGCGGTCCAGGGCGGGCCATCAGACCTCGAGGATCTCTTCTTCCTTGCCCTTGAGCAGTGCGTCCAGCTCGGCGATCCGCTCGTCGGTCAGCTTCTGAAGCTCGGACTCCGAGCGGCGCTCCTCGTCCTCGCCGACGTCGCCGCCCTCCTTCAGCTCGCGCAGGTCGTGCATGACGTCACGGCGCACGTTGCGGATCGCGATCCGGCCCTCCTCGGCGATGTGGCGGACCATCTTCACGAACTCCTTGCGGCGCTCCTCGGTGAGCTGCGGGATGACGAGGCGGATGAGGTTGCCGTCGTTGTTGGGCGTCAGGCCGAGGTTGGCCTCGGTGATGCCCTTCTCGATCGCCTTCAGCGTCGTCTTGTCAAACGGCTGCACGGTCAGCATCTGCGCCTCGGCGGCGTTGATCGACGCCAGCTGCTTGAGCGGCGTCGAGGTCCCGTAGTAGTCGACATGGACGCGGTCCAGCAGCGCCGGGCTGGCGCGCCCGGTGCGCACCGAGCTGAACTCGCCGTTGGTCGCCTCGACGGTCTTGTGCATGCGCTCGCCGGCATCGGCCAGCAGCTCGTCGATCAGCTCACTCATCTCGCGTGACCACCACCGTTCCCACGTGTTCTCCCGACACTAGTCGCTCGATGTTCTGCTCGTCGTTCATGTTGAAGACATACAGCGGCATCTGGTTCTCGGCGCACAGCGTCAGCGCCGTGTAGTCCATCACCCGCAGGCCGCGACGGACGGCGTCCATGTGGCTGATCTCCGGGATCAGCTCGGCGCTGTCGTCGACACGCGGGTCGGCCGACAACACCCCTTCGACCCCGTTCTTGGCCATCAGGATCGCCTCCGCGCGGATCTCGACGGCGCGCAGCGCCGCGGCCGTATCGGTCGTGAAGAACGGGTTGCCGGTGCCGGCGGCGAAGATCACGACGCGGCCCTTCTCGAGGTGGCGCATCGCCCGGCGGCGGATGTACGGCTCGGCGACCTCGGAGATCGTGATCGCCGACTGCACCCGCGTCTTGACGGACGCCTGCTCGAGCGCGTCCTGCAGCGTCAGCGCGTTGAGCACGGTCGCGAGCATGCCCATGTAGTCGGCGGTCGCGCGGTCCATCCCGGCGGCCGCGCCCTTCAGGCCGCGGTAGATGTTGCCCGCGCCGACGACGATCGCGACCTCCACGCCTCGCGCCTGCACCGCCGCGACCTGCCCGGCCACGGCGCGTAGGCGCTCGGGATCGGTGCCGTAGTCCAGGTCGCCCATCAGCGCCTCGCCGGACAGCTTCAGCAGCACCCGCTTGAACACCGGTTCGGGGGCCGCGTTCGTCATCGCCGCGAGCCCGACCGCTACTCGCCGACCGCGAAGCGGGTGAAGCGGCGCACGACGACGTTCTCGCCGGTCTTGCTGGACAACTCGCCGCGCAGCTCCTCGATCGTCTTGCCGTCGTACTTGTCGCCGTTGACGTGCGGCTGCTTGAGCAGGACGGTCTCCTCCATCCACTTGCGCAGCTTGCCCTCGGCGATCTTCGCGCGCACGTTCTCGGGCTTGTCGGCGGCCTGCTGCTCGAAGACCCGCAGCTCGGCCTGGCGGGACTCCTCGTCGATCTCGTCCTCGGAGACGTAGCGGGTCTGGGGCGACGCCGCGATGTGCATCGCGATCTCGCGCGCGAAGCCCAGGAAGTCCTCGTTGCGCGCGACGAAGTCCGTGTTGCAGTCGACCTCGATCAGCACGCCGACCTTGCCGTTGGCGTGGATGTAGGACTGCACGGTGCCCTCGGTGGCCTCACGTCCGGCGAGCTTGCCGAGCTTGTTGCCCAGCTGCACGCGCAGCAACTCGAGCGCCGCTTCGGCGTCGCCGCCGGACTCGACGAGCGCGCGCTTGCAGTCCATCATGCCCGCGCCCGTCTCGTCGCGCAGGGCCTTGACGTCCTGTGCGCTGATCGTGCTCACGTCTGATCCTCCGTCTTGGTGTCCCCCGACCCGGTCGACTCGGCGGCCGGCGCCTCGGTTGCCGGCGCGGCGTCGCCGGCCGGGGCAGGCGGGGCGTCGGGCGCCGCAGCCTGCTTGGCCGGCTTGGCCCTGGGCTTCGCCTTGGCCTTCGGCTTGGCCGCCGGCTTCGCCGGAGCTTCGGTGGCCACGGCCGGTGCCGGCGGCGCCTCGGGCGCAGCCGCCTCCTTGCGCGGGGCGGCCGGCTTGGCCTTCGCCTTGGCGGGGGCGGCCTTCGCGGGCGCCTCGGCGGCCGCGGCCGGCCCTGGCGCGGGAGCGGCAGCCGCCTCGGGCGCGGCCGGTGCGTCCCCTGTCGCCGCTGCCGCGTCCGCGGCGGCCTTGGCCGCCGCGGCGGCCTCGCGCTCGGCCGCCTGGCGAGCCTCCAGTTCCTCGGCCTCGCGGCGCGCGCGCTCCTCGGCGGCGACGCGCTGAGCCTCCTCGGCCTCCTTGCGCGCGCGCTCCTCCTCGGCGCGGAAGACCGCAGACCCTTCGCCGACGACCTCGCCGATCGCGTTGATGATCAGCGCGCACGAGCGGATCGCGTCGTCGTTGCCCGGGATGACGTACTCGATGCCGTCCGGGTCGCAGTTGGTGTCGACGAGGCCGATGATCGGGATCCGCAGGCGCTGGGCCTCGCGGACGGCGATGTCCTCGACGTTCAGGTCGATGACGACCATCGCGTTGGGCGGGCGCGTCATGTTCTTGACGCCTCCGAGGTTCGCGCGCAGCTTGGCGAGGTCGGCGATCGCCGCCATCCGCTCGCGCGTGGGCAGCAGCTCGAGCTGACCGTCGGTCTCGTAGCGCTCGAGGTCGTGCAGGCGCTTGATGCGCTGGTTGATCGTCTGGAAGTTCGTCAGCAGACCACCGAGCCAGCGGTGGTTGACGTAGGGCATGCCGGCCTTCTCGGCCGCCTCCTTGACCGCGTCGCGCGCCTGCTTCTTGGTGCCGACGAAGAGCACCGTGCCGCCCTTGTGGGCGATCTGCGACGAGAACTCCTGCGCCTGGCGCAGCAGCTGCTCGGTCTTGAGCAGGTCGATGACGTAGATGCCGCCGTTCTCGCCGTGGATGAAACGGCGCATCTTCGGGTTCCAGCGGCGGGTCTGGTGGCCGAAGTGCACGCCGGCCTCCAGCAGCTCCTTGATCCCAACCTGGGCCATGGGTGATGCTCCTTAGACATTGGTGCTGCATGAGTGCTGCCCGCCGGAACGCGCGGGACCCGACGAACGTCGGGCAGGACCGCATCGCTGACCCCGGCGGGGTCGTTTGACATCGAGACGAGAAGTTTACGCAAGGTTTCGCGTCCGGCCTCGTTGGAGGCTGTGCGGGCCGGACCCGCCCTTCCCCTACCTCCGGTGGGTTCGATCCGCAAGTTAGGGCTGGCGGGGCGCCTCGACACGAGTCGCCCCGCCACACTTCGTGGTCCTATCGCGCGGCGGCGAGCGCCTCGGCAAGGTCCAGCGGCAGCCCGGAGACGACGTCGACCGCCGCCGCGGTCACCGGATGCTCGAACGCCAGGCGCGCGGCGTGCAGGAACTGCCGGCGCAGGCCGTAGAGGCCGGGCGTGCCGTAGTCGGGATCGCCGCAGACCGGATGGCCGATGGCCTGCATGTGGACGCGGATCTGGTGCGTGCGCCCCGTCTGCAGGCGGACGCGCAGCAGCGTCGCGCGCGGCAGCGCGCGATCGAGCTCGAAGTGCGTGATCGCGGGCTTGGGATCGTCGGTCGACGTCGACATCCTCGTCCGCACGCGACGGTCGCGGCCAATCGGCGCATCGATCGTCCCCGAGCGAGCGGGCGGTCGTCCCTCGACGAGCGCGAGGTACTCGCGGCGCATCTCGCGCGCCGCGAGCGCCGCCTTCAGCGCGCGGTGAACGGCGTCGCTCTTGGCGACGACGAGCAGGCCCGACGTGTCGCGGTCCAGCCGGTGCACGATCCCGGCGCGCCAGGCCTCTTCCCCGCCGGCGATGCGATCCGCAAGCGCCTGGGCGAGCGTGCCGTGGCGGTGACCGCGCGCGGGGTGCACGACGACGCCGGCGGGCTTGTCGACGACGATCAGGTGATCGTCCTCGTAGGCGATGACGAACTGCGCGACCGGGACGGCGGCGGCGTCCGGCGCCGGACGCTGCTCGTCGAGCACCTCGATGCGCTCGCTCTCGCGGACACGCTGGCCCTTGCGCGCCACCGTGCCGTCGACGCGCACGAGCCCGGCCTCGATCAGGCGCGCCGCCTGCGAGCGCGATCCCAGCGGCTCGGCGAGGAACGCGTCGAGTCGTTCGCCGGCGGCCTCAGCTGCGACCTGGAGCTCCATCACCACGATCCATCACCAACAGCAGCACGACGACGCCGACGGTGATCGCCGAGTCGGCGATGTTGAACGCCGGCCAGTATGGGAACTTGATGAAGTCGATCACCGCGCCCTCGCTCAGGCGGTCGACGATGTTGCCCAGCGCTCCGCCCAGCAGCAGCCCGGTCGGCAGCCACATCCAGCGGCGCGTCCCGTGGCGGGCGAAGTACACGACCAGCGCGACGACCGCGACCGCGATGACCGCCGCGACGATCGCTCCGCCGTTCTGCAGCTGCCCGAACGCGACGCCGCTGTTGCGAACGTTGACGAGCTTGATGTGAGCGAAGATCTCGCGCTCCTCCCCGCGTGCCAGCGCAGACGTGACCAGCGCCTTGACGGCCTGATCGGCGAGCAGCACGCAGGCGAAGACACCGCCGGCGCGTGCCCAGCTTGTGCGCGAGCTCACCCGTGGATCAGGGCGACGATGAACCCGCCCACGAACTGCAGGACGAGGATCCCCACGATCGGGCTGATGTCGATCGGGCCGATCGGCGGGATGAAGCGGCGAAACAGGCCGAGATAGGGCTCGCAGACGTCGCGCAGGAATCCCAGCAGCGCGCTGGACCAGCGCGAGTAGGGGATCTTGCCGCCGAAGGAGAAGATCAGCGACGAGATGATGTAGGCGAAGATCAGCAGGATGTAGACGAGCAGCAACGCGCTGAGGAAGTCGGCGACCTGCGTCCGCGCGGAGGCGATGACGAGCACGGCCGCGGTCATCTCGCAAGCACCGCCTGCATCGCGTCGTCGAACGCCGCGCGCACGCCGGCGCGCTCGAGCGCCGCGAGACCCCGCGCGGTCGAGCCGCCTGGCGAGGTGACGCAACGGCGCACCGTCAGGGTGTCCATCTCGCGCGCCTGCAGCAGCGCCGCGGTGCCGGCGAGGTTCGCCCCGACGAGACGGCCGGCGACGTCGGCGGGGATCCCGGCGCGCACCCCCGCGTCGATCTGCGCCTCGGCGATCAGCGCGACGTAGGCCGGGGCGTTGCTCATCAGCCCCATCGCGGCATCGATCTGCGCCTCGTCGACGGTCACGACCGGACCGACGCGTCCGAACAGCGCCAGCGCCTGCTCCTGCAGGCGCTCATCCGCGCCGCTGTCACGCGCGTGACAGCTGACGCCCTGGCGCACCTCGACCGGCACGCTGGGCAGCATGCGCACGACCGGCGTACCACCGTAGGCCGCCCGCAGCGCCGCCAGCGAGACGCCGCCGAGGATCGAGATGACGCCGCGAGCCGCACCGCCGACCTCGGTCGCGACGCGCTCCAGGCCCGCGGGCTTGTGGCACAGGACGAGCGCGTCGGCGCGCTGGGCGAGCTCGGCGTTGCTGGCCACGACCTCGCCTCCGAGCTCCTCGACGAGCGCCTCTGCGCGCGGCGCGAAGGCGTCGTGCACCAGCACCGGCTCGCCCCAGCCGCGTGCCAGCGCGACCGCCATGTTGCCCGCTCCGATGAGCCCGATCTGCATGGCCACTGAGTATGAAGTGCCTTCAACCGGGACGCGGCGTCGCGGCCAGCCGCGACCGCGAACGTCACGACTGGTTGAAGAACCCCTTCTCGATCAGCTCGGCGCGTTCCTCGGCGCTGATCTGCACGTTGCGCGGCGTGAGCATGAAGACCTTGCTGGCGATCCGCTGCATGCCGCCGTCCAGCGCGTAGGTCAGGCCGCTGGCGAAGTCGATCAGGCGCTTGGCAAGCTCGTTGTCGATGCCCTGGAGGTTCAGGACGACGGGAATCGTCTGCTTGAACTTGTCGGCGACCTGCTGAGCATCGTTGAAGGACTTCGGGATCACGAGATGCACGCGCACGTCGCCGTTGCGCGGGCGGTCGACGGGGCGCAGCACGGTCGTCGACCGGCCGCGCGGCTCGTCGTCGGCGAAGATGTCGTCGAACTCGTCGCGCCGCGCGCGGCGAGGCCCGAGGCGGCGGACGTTCGGCGCGCGCTCGCGGTAGTCGTCGACGTCGGGCTCCGGAGGGGGCGCCGGACGCTCGCGCTCGCGGCGCTGGAACTCCTCGCGCTCCTCCGCGTACTCGTCGACGTACGCGCGCTCCTCGGCGAGACCGAAGTACACGAGCGCGCGATGCCAGCTGTCTCTGAACGCCATCTCCCTGGGAAGGTTAGACCTCGACCGCTGATCTCCTGCAAGCTCAGCGAAACAGCATGGTGCCGATCCGCACGATGGTGGCGCCCTCCTCGACGGCGACCTCGAAGTCCTGCGAGGTTCCCATCGACAGCGCGCGCAGCTCGTGGCGCGACGCCAGCTCGCGCAGCGCGCTGAACCAGCGCCGGCTGTCGGCCGGGTCGGTCACCGGCGGTGGCATCGTCATCAGGCCGGCGACCGTCACGGGGCAGCGTTCCAAAAACCCCGCCAGCTCGTCCGGCGCGATCCCGGGCTTGCCCTCCTCGCCGGCGACGTCGACCTCGACGAGCACCTGCAGGCCGGCGGGCGCGTGGCGGCCCAGCTGCCGCAGGACGGAGTCCGTGCTGACCGCATGGATGAGCCGCACGAGCGGGGCGACGATCTTGACCTTTCGGCTCTGCAGATGGCCGATGAAGTCCCACGCGAAGTCGGCGCCGTGCGCGGCGACCTTCGCCTGCAGATCCTGCGCGCGGTTCTCGCCGAGGATCGTCACGCCCGCCGCCGCAAGCGCCGGCAGCGCGTCGATCGGGACGTACTTGCCCGCGACGACGATCTCGACGTCACCGGGGTCGCGGGCGGCGCGAGCGGCGGCCGCGGCGATCCGCTCGCGAGCCACGGCGAGGTTCGAGCGCACGCCCTCGGCGGTGATCCCCTCGATCAGCTCGGCCATGGGACGTGGGCATCGCGATCCCGCCAGGCGACGGCGGCCTGACGCCCGGTCGTCGCCCCGTCGCGGCGGTGGGAGAAGAACAGCCCGGGGGGCGCGCACAGCGTGCAGAGACCGGCGTCGTGGACCTCCTCGACGCCCGCCACTTCAAGCTGGCGACGCGCGACGAGCTTCAGATCGGCGTGATCGCCGCTGCGCGCGCGGGGGCCGTAGCGCGCAAACGCCGCGTGCACCTCCGGCCCGGTCTCATAGCAGCACACCCCCGCGCCTGGACCGATCGCCGCCCGCACCGCGCCGGCGGCACCGAGCTCGCGCAGCGCCCGCACGCCCTCGGCCAGCACGCCGCCCGCAAGCCCGCGCCACCCGGCGTGAACGGCCGCGACGGCCTCGCCGGCGACGAGCACGACCGGCAGGCAGTCGGCTGTCAGCACGACCGCGGCGACGCCGGACAGCGCGGTCGCCTGGCCGTCGGCCGGCTCGAGCGCCGCGTCAGGGGCCGGCAGCTCGCGCACGCGGCGCACGTGCGTCTCGTGCATCTGGATGCCCTGCAGCGTGCGGGCCCGCGCGATCCCGGTCAGGCTCGCCAACCGCTCGCGGTTCGCCTGCACCGCTCCGCGATCGTCGGCGGTCATCCCGCCGAGGTTCAGCGTGTCATAGGGCGCCGCCGACACACCGCCGCGGCGCGTCGTGAACAGCGCGCGACCGCCTGGCAGCACGCAGCCGATGTGCTCGCCCACCCACGCGAACGGCGCGGGCAGGTCGAGGCTGCGGGCGGTGCGAAGCGGCGTCGCGGCCATGGCGGTGGTTGTAGCAGGGCCGCCGAGGCGTTCTGGCATCAGGTCCCGCCCATCGCGTCCGCGATCTGCTCCTCGCGATCGTCGCGGATCTCGCCGTCCAGGCGCCGCTCGAGCGTCGCGGCCAACCGCCGTCCGATCTGCGGCCCGCGCGCCATGCCCGCCGCGAGCAGGTCATCCCCGTCGATCGCCAGGCCGACATGACGCAGGTCCGCCAGCCATCGCGCCACCGGGGCCGACGCCCCGTCGGCTGCTGCGAGCACGACCGCCTCGACGGGGACCCCCCGCAGGATGCGCGCCAGTCGGGACGGGCGCTCGGCGGCCAGCGCCCGGCTCGCCAGCGCGGGCGCGTGAGCCGCTGCGCGCAGCACCGCCCGTTCGACCGCGGTCAGCTCAAGGCCCGCGAAGCGCTGATCGGCGTCGCCTTCGTCCTCGGCGATCGCTGCCGCGAGCACGACGAGGTCGGGCCGTCCCTCGCCTGCCGGCAGCAGGGCGAGTGCCTGCTCGGTGCGCGGGCGATCCGGCGCGAGCCACGGGGCAAGGCCCAGCCCAGCGATGCGCTCCAGCGCGGCGACCGGATCGGGCTCGGCGAGCGCCAGGCGCAGCTCACTACCGATCCGCGACCCGGAGACCCGCTCGGCGGCGCCGGCGGCCACCGCCTCAACGGCAAGGCGCGCCGTGCCGGCCTCCAGCTCAAAGCCCAGGCGCGCGGCGTAGCGCGCGATCCGCCACAGCCGCGTCGGGTCGTCGAGGAAGCTCGCGTCGTGCAGGACGCGCAGCAGCCCCGCCTGAAGGTCCTCGAGCGCATGATCGACTGCCCGCACGCGCCCGTCGCCGAGATCGAGCGCGATCGCGTTGATCGTCACGTCGCGGCGCAGGAGGTCCTCGTCGATCGCCGCCGGCCGCACGTCGGGCAGCGCCCCCGGACGCGCGTAGTCCTCGGCGCGCGACGCGGCCAGATCCCAGCGGCAATCGCCATCGACAACGGTCGCCGTGGCGAAGCGCTCATGCGTCGTGGCGGCGGTGCCGAGCGCCGCAGCGAGCGGTAGCACCTCGCCCTCGACCACGACGTCGAGCTCACGCGGGACGCGGCCGAGCAGCAGATCGCGCACCGCCCCGCCCACGAGATGCACGCCGCCGGTTGCGGCGGTCGCATCGAGCAGCCGGCGTCCGCATGCAAGCTCTCCCAGGCGGCGGCGCAAATCGTCCATCGCGACAGTCTCGCTGGTCGAGCAGCGACGCCGACCGGCGGACCGCGTCGGCGCGAGGACTACCATGGCCGCCGTGATCCCTTCGCCCCGCCGCGTGCAGACGCTGGCGCGGCTCGCGCTCGGGGTCGTGGTGCTCGTGATCGCCGCCGCCCCTCTTCTGCTGGGCCGAGAGGGCGACGTCTCAAACTCCGACGTCGCCTTCCTGGATACCACGGAGAGCACGCCAGCCACGGCCATCGCGGGCGTCGACCCGCGCGACCATCCCGCCGACGACGGCTTCGCCTGGCCGAACTACGGCTTCACCAAGCAGCGCACGCACCACCTGGCACTGAAGGTGACGCCACACCCGCCCTACCGCCAGGCGTGGGCCTATCGCAGCAACGTGCTGCTGGAGTTCGCGCCGGTCCTGTGCGGGCGCAAGATCTACGTCCTGAAGAACAACGCCGCGCTGTACGCGCTGTCGCGGCGCACGGGCAAGCCCCGCTGGAAGCGCAAGCTCGGAGCGCTGGCCGCCAGCTCCCCGGCGTGCGGCCACGGAGTGATCTATGCCGTGGTGCTGGAGCGCACGCGCGGCTCCAAGGGCGGCCGCGTCGTCGCGGTCTCCGCGAAGAACGGCCGGACCATGTGGTCGCGCAAGCTGCCCAGCCGCGCGGAGTCCTCGCCGCTGCTGCACAACGGCAAGCTGTACTTCGGAACGGAGAACGGCACGGTCTACGCGCTGCGCGCGCGCACCGGCAAGGTGGTATGGCGCTATCGGGCCGACGGCGCCGTCAAGGGCGCGATCGCGCTGGACTCGGGCAAGCTGTACTTCGGCGACTACGCAGGCAAGGTCCAGGCGATCCGCCTGTCCACCGGCCGCAAGGTGTGGAAGGTCAAGACGAAGGGCCGCCGCCTGGGCATCGGCGCGGGCAACTTCTACTCGTCAGCGGCGGTGAGCTACGGGCGTGTCTACATCGGCAGCACCAACGGCAACGTGTACTCCTTCGGCTCTGCCGACGGCAAGCTCGCGTGGCGCAGGGACACCGGTGACTTCGTTTACGCATCGCCCGCGGTCGGGCGACCGCCGGGCGGCCGGCCAACGGTGTACATCGGCTCCTACAACGGTCGCTTCTACGCCCTGGACGCCCGCACGGGCCGCACGCGCTGGGTGCGCTCGCTGGGCAACAAGATCTCCGGCGCGGCGACGATCGTCGGCGACCTCGTCTTCGTCTCCGATCTCGGCAAGCGCACGACGTGGGCGCTCGGCGCCGGTCGCGGCGCAACGGCCTGGAAGACCCGCCGGGGAGGCTTCAACCCCGTCATCAGCGACGGGCGGCGGATCTACTTCGCGGGCTACACGTCGCTGTTCGCGCTCGATCACGCCAAGCGGCCGTTTGACCCCGACGCGCCGCGCACGACGCTGTCGAACGCCGAGCGCAAGGCCCAGGAACGAGCCGCGCGCAGCGCGGCAAACCGCGCGGCGGACGCGCGGCGCGCGCGCAAGGCCCGCGATCGCCGCGTGGCCAGGCGGGTCCTCGCCAAGCGGCGCGCCGCAGCGAGCAAGGAGCGCCAGCGCAAGCTGCGCACTGCGCCACACGGGCACGTCCACGCGCGCACCGGACGGCCGCCGCCGCGCTGCCATCCTCACCGCCACACCTACAAGGTTGGCGGCAAGACGATCGTGCTGACGCACGACCACTGCCACACGCACCTGCCGCGCACGTAGGTCAGGCGCGCACGGCGATGCCGGCCGCCGCGAGGTGCGCCTTGGCGTCGCGGACGCGGTAGGTGCCGTAGTGGAAGATCGAGGCGGCGAGCGCCGCGTCGGCGCCCGCCTTCATGGCTTCGGCGAGGTGGTCGAGCGTGCCGGCGCCACCGGAGGCGATGACGGGAACGCCCACGGCCTGGCTGACCGCGCCGGTCAGGGCGATGTCATAGCCGTCGGTCGTGCCGTCGGCGTCCATGCTCGTCAGCAGGATCTCGCCTGCGCCGCGTTGCACCGCCTCGCGAGCCCACGTGACGACATCAATCCCCGTCGCCGTGCGCCCCCCGGCCACGAAGACCTCCCAGCCGTCGTCCGCGCGGCGCTTGCAGTCGATCGCGAGCACGACGCACTGCGCGCCGAAGACGTCGGCGAGCTCTGAGACGAGCTCGGGACGCGCCACCGCGGCCGAATTCACCGACACCTTGTCGGCGCCGGCGTCCAGGACCCCCTGGGCGTCAGACGCCGAGCGGATCCCTCCGCCGATCGTGAACGGGATGAAGACGTCCTCGGCAACGCGCCGCGCGAGCTCGACGACCGTGTCGCGCTTGTCGCTGGTCGCGGTGATGTCGAGGAAGACCAGCTCGTCGGCGCCCTCGGCGTCGTAGCGGGCCGCGAGCTCGACCGGATCGCCGGCGTCGCGGATGTCGACGAAGTTCGTGCCCTTGACGACGCGGCCGGCGTCGACGTCCAGGCAGGGAATCACGCGCTTGAGGTGCACCTGTTGAGCGTAGAGCAGCTGTGTTTCAAGATCGCGGGGCCACTGCCGATACAGCTGGCACCCATGGCACGCTCCGATACCTCCCCCGCACGCCGCGGCCTCGCCAGGACCGCCGCCTGCGCCCGCCTCGCGGGCACCATCGTCATCGCCGCCGCCCTGCTCGTCGTCCCGATCGTCCTGTGGGCGCAGTTCGGCGACGGCGACCCCCGGCACGCGATCGCCGTCGCCATCATCGCGACGCTGCTGTGCTGGTGCTTCATCCACCGCCTGGACGCCGGCGGCGCCCCGGACGCCGTTTACGCCGAGCGCGACGGCCACCAGGATCGCTCGCCCGCGGGCGAGCCGCGCCTGGATCACGACCGGCCGGCGCGTGCGCCGCGACTGGCGCGCGATGTCGGCTGCCACGCAGCCGGTCAGCTCGAGGGCCGTGCCATGCGCCGCCGCCACCCCTGACGCGCACGGCGGACGCGACCGGGAGACGGTTCAGCAATTACCCGGCCGCTGCCGATAAGCCATTGGCTGGGAGGACACCGGCTCGCTGTACGCCGCCGAAGGCGCGACGCTCGCACAGGAGCGTGGCCGCGCATTCACCGGCCTCACGGTGGCAGACGCGGCCCAGGCTCTCGGCGAAGCCGCGACATACGTGCCTCGGATGCGCGACACCTTCGACGACGCAGCCGCGGACATCGACGATGACGACCTCGAGGGGTTCTGGAGGTTCGCGGTGGGGCGGCTCGTCGTGGCCGCTCTGCACGACGAAGGCTGGAGGATCTCAGCCGCCCCGGGCGAGCCGCTGGTGTGCAGGCGCGACACGCATGAGATCGAGCTCTACCGCGAGATGGAAGGCGAGCCGGGCGCGTGGCGCCAGCGCTGCGTCGCGCTGGGGATCGCGGGAATGCCGCTCGCGCCGGCGGCGCACCCGGCGTCTGAAGCCGAGCCCACCTATGACCCCGCGCCCGCCATGCAGCGCGTGGTGACGGACGGCTGGCGCGTGGCCTGACGGCCGGTCAGCGGCCCTCGAGGGCTTCGTGGCCCTCGGCGATCGTGAAGCGCCGCTCGTAGAGCGCCTTGCCGACGATGACGCCGGCGAGGTTGACCTGGCGCAGCGCCGCGAGCGCCACGAGGTCCTCGCGGCGGCCGATCCCGCCGGAGTACATGAAGCGTCCCCGCACGACCTCGGCGACGGCTCGCACCTCGTCGAGGTCGGGACCTTCGAGCATCCCGTCCTTGTCGACGTTCGTGAAGACGAACGCGCGCACGCCGCGATCCTGCATCGACGCGATCACGTCGGCGGCGGCCAGCGTGGTCTTCTGCGTCCAGCCGGCGGTCGAGACGAAGCCGCCACGCGTGTCCACGCTGACGACCGTCCGCTCGGCGAACTGCGCGATCACCTCGTCCAGGAACTCGGGGTCGGTGAAGGCGGCCGTTCCGAGGATGATCCGCGCGGCCCCGGCGGCGAACGCGTCGCGCACCGCTTCGACGGAGCGCAGCCCTCCGCCGACCTGCACCGGCACGCCGAGCTCACCCGCGATGCGCTCGACGTGATGCAGGCTCTGCGGCGAGCCGCTACGCGCGCCGTCGAGGTCGACGACGTGCAGGTAGCGCGCACCGGCGTCCACCCACGCGCTCGCGGCGGCGAACGGGTCGTCCTCGTAGACCGTCTCGGCGTCGAAGTCCCCCTGCACGAGGCGTACGGCGCGCCCGCCTGCGATGTCGATCGCGGGATAGAGGATCACGGCGCGGCGTGCACGGTCGCGCAGATCCCGACGAAATTGCGCAGCAACGCGAGCCCCTCGGTCGAGGACTTCTCGGGATGGCACTGGGCACCGAAGACGTTGCCCTGCTCCACGAAGGACACGAACGGCGAGCCGTACTCCCCCATCCCCAGCACGATCGACGGATCCTGGGGGCTGGCGACGAAGGAGTGCACGTGGTAGAAAGCCGCCGGATCGGGCAGCCCCGCCATGAGCGCCGCGGTGCGCTGCCAGCGCACCGCGTTCCAGCCGATGTGCGGCGACTTCAGCCCGCGCGTGTCCAGCGGCACGATGCGCCCCGCCAGCAGCCCGAGGCCCGCGGCCCCCTCGTGCTCGTCGGAGCCGTCGAAGAGCAGCTGCATTCCGAGGCACAGCCCGAGCACCGGCACGCCGGCCGCCGCGCGCTCGCGCACGACATCGTCGAGCCCGTGGGCGCGCAGGCGCCGCATCGCCTCGGGGAACGCACCGACGCCGGGCACGACGAGCCCGTCGGCGACGCGCAACTCGTCATGATCCGCGGTGGCCACGAGATCGCCGCCGATGTGAGCGAAGGCCGATAGGACCGAGCGGCGGTTGCCCATGCCGTAGTCGACCATCGCGATGCTCATCCGGTCAGCGTCCCCTTCGTCGACGGCACGCCTTCCTCCGTCGGGTCGATCGCGATCGCCGCTCGCAGCGCCCGCGCGAAGGCCTTGAAGGCGACCTCGATGATGTGGTGGGCGTTCGTGCCGGCCTGCACCTCGACGTGGATCGTCATGCGCGCGTTGTTGGCCACGGCGCGCAGGAACTCCTCCAACAGCTCGTGCTCGAACCCGCCGGTCTCGCCGGGCACAAGGCCGCCGGGCTCCAGCGAGCAGAGTGGACGTCCGGAGATGTCGATCGCGCACATCGCGCGCGCCTCGTCCATCGGCACGACGGCGTGGCCATAGCGATAGATGCCGGCGCGGTCGCCGAGCGCGGTGTCCAGCGCCTGCCCGAAGACGATGCCGACGTCCTCCACGGTGTGGTGCGCGCCGGTCTGCAGGTCGCCGGTCGCGGCCACGTCGAGATCCAGCCGCGCGTGCCGCGCGAGCAGGTCGAGCATGTGGTCCAGGAAGCCGACCCCGGTTCGGCGGGCGCCCTCGCCGGCGCCGTCCAGCGCCAGCGCCAGGCGGATGCGCGTCTCCTTGGTCTCGCGTTCGTGCTCGGCTGCTCGGCTCATGACGGCGGATTCTCCCCTACGCGCGCCTCCATCGACTCGGCGTGCACGTCAAAGCCCTCCGCGCGGGCGATCGACGCCCCCGCCGCCGCAAGCGCGCCGGCCGCCTCGCCGATGTGCACCTCGCTGAAGCGCCGCCGAAAATGGCGCGCCGACAGCCCCGACGCGAAGCGCGCCGAGCCGCCGGTCGGCAGGCTGTGGTTGGAGCCCGCGACGTAGTCGCCGAACGCCGTGGCGCCGCCCGCGCCGACGAAGACGCACCCCGCGGCGCGCACGCGCCGGGCGAGCCGCTCGGCGTCGGCGCCGACGAGCTCCAGGTGCTCCGGCGCGAACGCCTCGGCGAAGGCGAGCGCCTCGCGTGGCGACTCGGCGAGCGCGAGCACGAACGCCGCGGGTTGGCTGGTGGGCCGCTGCCGTGCGAGCTCCTCGAGCTGTGCAGCGAGCGCGTCGAGCAGCTCGCTCGAGTCGCTGACCGCGACGACCGGCGCTCCTGGTCCGTGCTCGCCCTGGGCGAGCAGGTCCAGCGCCACCAGCCGAGCGTCGGCATCGGATCCCGCGAGCACGAGCACATCGCTCGGTCCGTAGAAGCCGTCGATCCCGACGCTGTCGGACACCTGGCGCTTGGCCTCCTGAACGATCAGGCTGCCGGGGCCGGCGATGACGTCGACGCGCTCGATCGTCTCCGTCCCGTGGGCCAGCGCCGCGATGCCGTGCGCCCCGCCCATCGCGTACACCTCGTGGACGCCGGCCAGCGCGCACGTACCGCGGATGACGGGATCGATCGGTGGCGGCGACAGCACGACGACCTCCTCCACCCCCGCGGCGCGGGCGGTGACGACGCCCATGACGAGGCTGGAGGGATACGGTGCTCGCCCGCCCGGCACGTAGATCGCCGCGCGGCGCACGGGCACCTCGCGCAGCACGACGCGGTGCCCCTGTGGCAGCGTCACCGTCACGTCGTCGCCGACGCCGGCGTCGGCCACGAGCGCGACGTTCGTGATCGCGACCTGCAGCCCGTCGCGGACGTCGTGCGCAAGCAGCCCGGCATCCAGCTCGGAGGCCGCGACGCGTAGGGATGCAGGCGGCTCGCAGCCCCCGAGGTCGTGGCGGGCGACGAGGGCGCGCAGGGCCGCGTCGCCACCACGGCGCACCTCGGACACGATCTCCGCGGCCGTCGAGCGCACCGACTGAGGCTCGGGCGCGAGCCCGCGGACCCGTGCCGCCGCTGCGACCGGATCGCCGCCAAGCTCCAGGCGCTCAAGGCGCACGCAGCTTCTCCAGCATCGCGTCGATCGCCGCGGCCTTGAGCTTGTGAGACACCGGGTTGGCGATCAGCCGCGCCGTGGAGACGAACAGCTCCTCGCGGATGACGAGGTGGTTCTCGCGCAGCGTCGTGCCGGTCGCCGTCAGGTCGACGATCGCCTCGACGAGGCCGGTCAGCGGCGCCAGCTCCACGGAGCCCTTGACCTCGACGATCTCCGCCTGGCGACCGGTCTTGTCGAAGTAGGCGGCGGCGGTCTTGTAGTACTTCGTCGCGACGCGCATCACCCCGAGGCGGCGCAGCGCCTCGACCGACGGATCGGGTCCTTCGACCGTCGCGAGCACCATGACGCAGCGCCCGTAGCCGAGGTCCAGGAGCTCGTAGACCTCGCGATCGGGCTGCTCGGTCAGAACGTCCTTGCCGGTGATCCCGACGTCGGCGGCACCGGCCTCGACGTAGGTCGGCACATCCGACGGGCGCATCGTGACGACGCCGATGTCGCCGAAGAGCAGCTTGCGGTCGTTGGATCGCACCTCGCCGGTGTCGAGGCCGAGCGCGTCGAGGCGGTCGAGCGTCTCGCCGAGCAGCGCGCCGCGGGGGACGGCGATCGTCAGCCCGAGGCTCATGTCCCGGCGCCCTTCTCCTCGCCCGTCAGCGCGATGTGCAGGCGATCGATGCCCAGCGCGAAGCCGACGGCCGGCAGCTCGCGGCCGAAGCGCCCGAGCAGATCGTCGTAGCGCCCGCCACCGCCGAGCGGCTCGCCGAGCGCCGGGTCGTAGACCTCGAAGACCGCCCCGGTGTAGTACCCGAGGTCGCGGATGAGCCCGAGGTCGAAGATCACGCGGTCGGCGACATCCGGCGCGAGCAGGTCGTGCACTCGGCGCAGGCCGTCGACGGCGTCGGCGACCGGCCCCTCCGCGGCGCTGAGCACCTCCGGCCCACCGCGGATCTGGGGAACGCTCAGCAGGAGCTGCGCGTCGGCGTCATCGAGGTCCAGGCGCCCGATCTCCGATTCGAGCGCCACGAAGTCGCGCCCGCCGAGGGCCGCGAGAAGGCGGTCGCCTGCGGCGCCGGGGATGTCCAAGGAGCGCAGCAGCGTCCGGTACAGGGATGCGTCGCCGAGGCCGATGCTGTAACCGCGCAGGCCGGTCGCCGTCAACGCGTGGCAGAGGACGGTGAGCACCTCGGCCGTTCCTTGCGGCGTGGGGGACCCGACCAGCTCGATGCCCGCCTGCAGGAACTCGCGCATCTGCCCGCGGTGCGGGCGCACGCCGCGGTAGGCATGGGCGAAGTAGCAGAAGCGCAACGGCGGCTCGGCGGTCCGATAGCGCGTCGCGACGAGCCTGGCGATCGGGATCGTCATGTCGGTGCGCAACGCCAGCACCTCGCCGTGATCGTCGAAGACGCGATAGGCGGGCGGCGGGCCCCCGCCCCGTCCGATGACCGTCTCGTACTCCAGGGCAGGCGTCCACACCTCCCCGTAGCCGTCCATCTCGAAGACGCCGCGCACGGCTTCGGTGATGTCGCGCAGCTCGCGCATCTCGTCGGGCAGGACGTCGCGGGTGCCCGAGGGGATCGGGTGGATGACCGAGCTGGTGTCGACGATCTGGCTCATGGTTCAATGCAATCTATTCGTGCGCCGCGCGGGTGGCGTGGCGGGTCAGGGGGCTCGGCAGGACGCGGACCGCCGCCGGACGCCCGGCCGCCGGCCCGGCGATCGGGCTAATCGGCGGCCACGCGCCGGATGCGTGCGCCAAGGTCGCGCAGGCGCTCGTCGATGCGCTCGTATCCGCGGTCGATCTGACGGATGTTGCCGATCTCCGAGTGCCCCTCCGCAGACAGCGCCGCGATCAGCATCGCCATGCCGGCGCGGATGTCGGGAGATTCGACGCGCTCGCCGCGCAGCCGCGACGGCCCTGACACGAGCGCGCGGTGGGGGTCGCAGAGCGTGATGTCCGCGCCCATCAGGACGAGCTTGTCGGTGAAGATCATGCGGTTCTCGAACATCCACTCGTGGATGAGCGCCGTTCCCGAGCACTGCGTCGCAAGGGCCACGGCGATCGACGTCAGGTCGGCTGGGAACGCCGGCCACGGGCCGTCCTGGACGGTGATCTTGTGCTCGCCGACATCGCGCGCCATCGCAAGCTCCTGGCCGCCCGGGACGATCACGTCGTCGCCGTCGAGGTGCGTGCTCAACCCCAGGCGAGCGAAGACCAGCCGGATCATGCGCAGATCGCCAGGGATCGTGTCGCGGATGCGCAGCTCGCCACCGGTCACGCCCGCGAGCGCCATGAACGATCCGATCTCGATGTGATCCGGGCCGATCGTGTGATCGCAGCCGTGCAGGTCGGTGCTGCCGGTGACCGCTAGGACGTTGGAGCCGACGCCCTGGATGTCGGCGCCCATCCGCACGAGCATCCGCGCGAGATCCTGGACATGCGGCTCACAGGCGGCGTTCCCGATGACCGTCAGTCCCGGCGTGCGGGCGGCCGCGAGCAGCGCGTTCTCGGTCGCCATGACCGACGGCTCGTCCATGAACACGTCGCCGGCGCGCAGGCCCTTGGGCGCCAGCAGCGTGATGTCGCGCTCGTGCTCGACGGTCGCGCCGAGCGCGACGAACGCGTCGAGGTGCGGATCCAGGCGCCGCCGGCCGATGACGTCACCCCCGGGTGGGGGCATGCAGACGCGCCCGAAACGCGCCAGCAGCGGGCCCGCAAGCAAGAAGGAAGCGCGGATGCGTTCGGCGAGGTCGCGATCGAGGATCGCGTCGGCTGCGGTCAGGTCAGCCGCGCAGAGGGCCACGTCGTGCCCGCTGAGCCAGCGGATCCGCACGCCCAGCGCTTCCAGCAGCGACATCATCGCCGCGACGTCGCGGATCTTCGGAACGTTGCGGACAACGACCTCGTCCTCGGTGAGCACCGAGGCGGCGAGGATCGGCAGGGCGCCGTTCTTGTTGCCGGCCGGCACGATCGTGCCGGACAGCGCGGTACCACCGTCGATGACGAACTTCTCCATGAGCGGGCGCCTCTCGACGGCGACAGGTGGGCCGATGGGCTGGGCTAGGGTAACAGTCATGCCGTCTCGGATTTCGCCTGACGACGCCTGGACCCTGCTTACGGAGTGGGTTCAGTCGCAGTCCCTGCGGCGTCATTGCCTTGCGGTGTCCGCCGCGATGAGCGCCTACGCGCAGGCGCACGGCCAGGATGCCGACCTGTGGGCGGTCACCGGCCTGCTCCACGACGCCGACTACGAGCGCTTCCCGGACATGGACGACACCGAGGTCGGGCACCCGCGTTCGATCATGGCCGAGCTGCAACGCCGCGATGCTCCGCCAGAGATGATCCGCGCGATCGCCGCCCATGCCGACTACATGGGCGTCGAACCGCAGGCACCGCTCGAACGAACGATCGTCGCCGTCGACGAGCTCTGCGGCTTCCTCGTCGCCTGCGCCCAGGTGCGGCCCACCGGCATCCACGGGCTGACGCCCAAGTCCGTCAAGAAGAAGCTCAAGCAACCGTCCTTTGCCGCGGCCGTCAACCGCGCCGATGTCCGCGACGGCGCCGCGCGACTGGACGTCGGGTTCGACGAACACCTGGCGTTCGTCATCGCCGCGCTCGAAGCGCAGGCAGATCACCTCGGCATCGCCGGCGCCCCGACCCCACGTCCCTGAACGCGCCGCGCCACGCGGCGGCAGGCGTGCGGTTCGCCGGCGCTGCAAGATCTCTTGCACGGCCCGCCAATTCGCCGCCAAACAGCCAGAACCTGAACCATCCGTCCGCAGCCCTGCGTAGGCTGCGCGAACACATGTTCGTCTCGCTTTCCGAACGCCTCGCGACCCGCATGCGCCGCTGCTGGGCGTTCCTGCGCGCCTTCGCGCTTCTCGAAACACCGCATCCCACGCCGCAGGCACCAGACGACTGCCGCAGGCGGGCGCATGCCCAGGCGCCCAGCCATCCCCACCACCGGCCGCTGACGCACCGTCCGCGCCGCAGACCCGGCTCGACGCAGCCTCGCGCGCACGTCTGCCACACGCCGCTGCCGTTCGATCCCCGAACACCGATGCGCGACAGCACCCGCAGACGACCGACCGACCACCGTTCGGACGCGCCCTGACCACGACATGAGATCCAGGCACCGCAAGACCGTGCATCAGAGCCCAGAGCGTTCAGCACGGATGACCGGCGCCCGGGCCGCCTTCGGTTCCTTCTACACCCACGACCTGCGGGCAAGGCACTCACACCGGGAAGGCCAGAGCTCGCCTTCAGCCGGCAACACCAACGACGAAGGGCCGCCCAGAGGACGGCCCTTCGCTCATCAAGAAACCGGCGGCGTCCTACTCTCCCGGGCCCTTGCGGGCCAAGTACCATCGGCGCTGAGGGGCTTAACTGCTCTGTTCGGAATGGGAAGAGGTGTTTCCCCCTCGCCGTAGCCACCGGAAAACGTCGAGAGTCCTTCCGGACCCTTCAAAACTGCACAGTAGCCACTGTTTCTGAACGACGGGCATCAAAAAGTCATCCGTCAAGCCCTCGACCCATTAGTACCGGTCTCCTCAACACATTGCTGTGCTTACAGATCCGGCCTATCAACCTGGTGGTCTACCAGGGGTCTTACTCCCTCATGGGGATGGGAGAACTCATCTCGAGGCCGGCTTCCCGCTTAGATGCCTTCAGCGGTTATCCGCTCCGCACGTAGCTAATCTGCTATGCCCTTGGCAGGACAACAGATACACCAGAGGTGCGTTCATCCCGGTCCTCTCGTACTAGGGACAAATCCTCTCAATTCTCCAACGCCCACGGCAGATAGGGACCGAACTGTCTCACGACGTTCTAAACCCAGCTCACGTACCACTTTAATCGGCGAACAGCCGAACCCTTGGGACCTGCTCCAGCCCCAGGATGCGATGAGCCGACATCGAGGTGCCAAACAATGCCGTCGATATGGACTCTTGGGCATCATCAGCCTGTTATCCCCGGCGTACCTTTTATCCGTTGAGCGATGGCCCTTCCATTCGGGACCACCGGATCACTATGACCGACTTTCGTCTCTGCTCGGCCCGTCGGCCTCGCAGTCAGGCTGGCTTATGCCATTGCACTCC
>JAJCYD010000049.1 GCA_029263125.1 Solirubrobacteraceae bacterium
GCGACGGTCGGCGCCTCCAGCCAGCCGATGTTCGGCAGGAACTCCGATGTCTGGATCGTCTGGCCGCCGATCTCGTTGTCGTCGAGCACCTGCTTGACGAGCGCCACGGTGCGGCGCTGGTAGACGACGTCGGCCGCCAGGAAGGCCTGCATCTCGGCGGTGATCGATATCACCGCCGGCTCGGCGGTCGCCGCGTCGTTTGACAGCGCGCTGAGGATCTTTTCGGCGATCTTGCCCATCGTCTCCTCGACCAGCCCGAGCGAGAGCAGCAGGCTGCGCTGCGCCGGCTTCATGTCGCCCGGGACACTGAAGCCCTGGGCCTGCTTGGACTGCGACTTGGCGCGCTGGCGGAACTGGCTGATCTGCGACTGCACCTCCACCGGCGACGTGCCCGTCATCCCGATCGCGGTGAAGAACTCGTCGGTGTTCGCGTCCGCCTCGGCGATGAGGCTGGCGACGTCGCGGTTGTAGTCCTTCAGGGCCTGCTCCTTGCGCGAGTCCAGGCAGCCCTTGACGCCGAAGACGAGCAGCAGGATCAGGACGAGGCCGACGCCCGCCGCGACCAGCCGCCGCACGAGCAGCTGCTGGGGGTCTGAGCCGGGCGCCATCCCCGCCGCCGCAGGCTTGCGGGGTTTGGTGCGCGTCGTGCGGGGCTCGTCATCGTCGAAGAAGGACAGAAGTCCGCTCCTTGGCGAAATCGCAGATGGAGTCAGTATGACCACGGCACGCCCCCCGGGGTCAAGGTGCAACTTTGCCGCCAAGCAGCGGTTTCCTGCTTGCGACCGCAAGGAGCCCGGGATGAGCACGCCGAATGCAGAGTTGGTGTCCTACGCGCAAACGCCCGCACATGCCGCGCCCGCGGGCGAGCTCGTCCTCGACCGCTACCGCCTCGTGCGCCGCATCGGCGCGGGCGGCATGGGCGTCGTCTTCCTCGCCCTCGACGAGCACCTGCAGCGTGAGGTGGCGGTCAAGCGCATCGCGATCGAGCTCGATCCGGACGGGCGCGGCGAACGCGAGGCGCGGGCCGCGGCGCGCCTGTCGCACGCGGCGATCGTCTCGCTGTATGAGTCCGGCCGAGACGACGACGCCGTCTACCTCGTCTCCGAGCTCGTCCGCGGGCGCACGCTGGCCGAGCTCATCCGAGCGGGCGAGCTGTCCGATCGCGACGTCGTGCGCATCGGCATGACGCTGTGCGACGCCCTCGAGCACGCCCACCAGCGAGGTGTCATCCATCGTGACGTCAAGCCGTCGAACATCCTCTGCCCGCAGCCCGCCGACGAGAGCGCGGTCGTCGCGAAGCTGACGGACTTCGGCATCGCGATGATGGCCGACGGCGACGTGCTGACCCGCACGGGCGACATCATGGGCACGCTCGCATACATGGCGCCCGAGCAGGCTCGGGGGACGGGCGTGACCGGGGCCACCGACGTCTACGCCCTGGGCGTCGTCCTCTACGAGGGCCTGGCCGGCGTCAACCCGGTCCGCGCCGGCAACCCGGCGGCGACCGTGCGCCGCGTCGGGATGCGCCTGCCTCCGCTGCATCGCGTGCGCCGCGACCTGCCGGCCGGGCTGTGTCGCGCGATCGACGCGGCGGTCGTCCCCGAGCCACAGCAGCGCGCCGGCCTCGGGCTGCTGCGGCTGGGCCTGACCCATGCGGTCGATCGCGTCGCCGAGGCGGTCGGACCGATTGCCAGCGATGCGCCCACCGAGCGCTCGCCGTCACGCACAGGCGAAGCGACGCAGCCGGCCGGACGGCCACCGGCGCGCGCCGATCGGCCGCGCCGGCCCGCGCCGCCGCTCGTGGTGCCGCAGGCCGCGCCGATCCCGCGCCCCCGCTCGCAGACGCCGGCTCCGCGGGGGGAATACGAGGACGACCAACCGGCCCCGGTGGCTGGGCCCCGTGCGCGCCGGCCAGGCCAGCGAGCGGCCGCGGCGGGCGCCGCAGGTGCGCTCGCGGGTACGGCACTCGCGTTCCTGGGTCCGCCGCCGCCGGTCGATCCGGCGCTCGCGGCGCTGACCGCCTCCCTGGCCGTGCTGATCCTGCCGCGGATCGGCTGGCTGGCGACGGCCTTTGCGCTGCTCGTCTGGCTGGCCGCCGCCGCACCCGGCCTCGGCGTGATCGTCGCCCTCGGCGCCGCTGCGGTGCCGCTGCTGCTCGCGCGGCGCCGGCTGGCGTGGTCGCTGCCGGCGGGGGCGCCGCTGCTCGGGCTCCTGGGAGTCGCGGGCGCGTGGCCGGCCGTGGCCGGGCAGGCGCGGAGTTGGAGCACGCGCGCGGCGCTCGGCGCGCTCGGCGGGCTGTGGCTGGTGCTTGCCGAGGCGCTGTCTGACGGACGTCTGCTGACCGGCCAGCCGCGCGACGTGCTCGCCCCCGGCGCCTGGCAGGACTCGGTGCTCGACGGCGTTCGTGATGGGGCGGCCCCGCTGCTGGCGGGTGGCACGCTCGCGTTCGCGGCGCTGTGGGCCGTCGCCGCCGTCCTGCTCCCGCTGCTCGTGCGAGGACGCTCGGCGGCGATGGACCTCGTCGCGGCGACCGGCTGGGCGGCGGCGCTCGCCGCATCGACGCAGGCGATCAGCCGGGCGCTCGTCCTCGACGCGCCGCGCGGGCTCGCGGCCGGCGCCGTGCTGGCGGTCGCGGTCGCCGTCGGGTCGCGGGCGGCGCGCGCTCGTGGCTGACCGGCGGCGGTCGGCTGGAGGCGAGGCCGCCGCGGTAGCGCCCGAGACCCGATCCCAGCCGGCGCATGTCCGTAGCATGGGCGGCATCGATGAGCGTGATGCGCAACTTGGAGGCCAAGCTCGCCGACCTCGTGGAGGGCACCTTCGGCCGCGTCTTTCGTTCGGAGGTGCGGCCGGTCGAGGTCGCGCGCAAGCTCGCGCGCGAGATGGACGAGCACAAGACGGTCTCGGTCTCGCGGACCTACGTCCCCAACGAGTACATCGTGTGGCTGTCGCCGGAGGATCGCGAGCGCTTCGGCGAGGTGGAGGGGTCGCTGATCGAGGAGCTGAGCGGGTACCTGCTCGAGCATGCCCGTCGCGAGCGGCTTGCCCTGCTGTCGCGCCCCCAGATCGAGTTTCGGACCGACGAGCGCCTGTCGCTCGGGGAGTTCGGCATCCAGACGCGTGTCGTGCAGCCCTCCGACGAGGGCGCGGCGGACAGCGAGCCTGCCGTCCAGGCCGACCACGGCAACACGATGATCTACTCGACGGCCAGTCGCATTCAGGGACCTGTCGACGAGGCCCAGGGCCCCCGGCCCACTCGCGTGCTGCTGCTTGCCGAGGGCCGGCGCCACGTCGTGCCTCCGGGCGGCGCGACGATCGGGCGCAGCCGCGACTGCGAGATCGTGCTCGCCGACGCAAACGTCTCGCGGCGTCACGCCGAGGTGCGTCCCGGGGCGGCGGGGACGTGGACGGTGTCAGACCTCGGCTCGACCAACGGCGTCCTCGTCAACGGGCGACCGATCGCCGGCTCCGAGCAGCTGACGCCGGGCGACCGCATCGATCTCGGCACCGCCCAGATCACGTTCATCGACGAGTGAGCGTCGTGATCCATGCTTGAGCCGGTCTCCGTCGGGCTGAAGTTCGCCTTCCTGGCCGTCCTGTACCTGTTCTTGCTGTGGGTCTCTCGCAGCGCGCTGAAGGACCTGCGCCGCGGGGCCTTCGGAGGCGACGGGCGCAGCGTCGACCCGCGCCCGGCGGAGCACAGCGCCGACGCGACGGGCATGCACCCCGCGTCGAGCCTCGACGTCCTGTCCCCCGATGGCGACATCTCGCCCCGTCTCGTCGTCGAGTCCGTGCCTGGACTGCAGCGTGGGATGGCCTACGACATCGGCGACGGAGCGACGCTCGGACGCGGCGATGTCGAGATCCAGCTCGAGGATCCCTTCGCCTCCTCGCGCCACGCGTCGCTCACCCGCCAGGGAGGCATGCTCGTCATCGAGGATCTGGGCTCCACGAACGGCACGTATCTCAACGACGAGCTCCTGCGCGGCCCGCGCCCGCTGCATGCCGGCGATCTCGTGCGCATCGGCGACAGTACCTTCAGCTACGACGATCGATGATGCTGCGCGTCGCCTCCGGACACTTCTCGCATTCCGACACCGGCCGCATGCGCCGCGCCAACGAGGACTCGTACTTCGCGCGCGCCCCGCTCTTCGTCGTGGCCGACGGGATGGGCGGCGCGCAGGCCGGCGAGGTCGCCTCGCGCGTGGCCGTGGAGGCCTTCGAGCGCGACCTGCAAGTCGCCGCCGAGAGCAGCGAGGAGGCGCTCGCCGAGCGCGTGCGCGAGGCCAACGCGCGGATCTACGAGATGTCGCAGGCCAGCCAGGCGCGTGCGGGCATGGGCACGACGATCACCGCGGCGCACGTCGGAGATCACGACGTCGCGATCGCGCACGTCGGCGACTCGCGCGCCTACCGGCTGCGCGACGGCGACTTCGAGCGGCTGACCGAGGACCACTCGCTCGTCGAGGAGATGCGCCGCCGCGGGCAGCTGACCGCGCAGGAGGCCGACGAACATCCGCAACGCTCGATCATCACGCGTGCGCTGGGACCCGAGCCGACCGTGCTCGTGGACACGAACTCCTGGCGCGGCGCTGCGGGCGATGTCTATCTGCTGTGCAGCGACGGCCTGACGTCGATGGTGCAGGAGGCGCGCGTCGCCGACATCGTCCGTGCGGCGGCCGATCTCGGCGACGCCGGGCGGCGGCTGATCGCGGCCGCCAACGACGCCGGGGGGCGCGACAACATCACCGTGGTCCTGTTCGCCCTGGAGGAGGTCGGGGAGCTCGATCCGACGCGTGACCAGCCGACGGAGATCGGGATGAGGGCGCCACCGGGGCCGCCGGCGGCGGCCCCGGTGGCGGTCATCGAGGGGACCGCCGGGTCGCGGGCCCAACCGGTTGCGCCGCCCGCTGCGCCCGCGCCGCCGCGCCGCCTGAGCCCCAGCGCCCCGGCGTCCGCGCCGCCGCGCCGCCGTAGTCGCCGGCTGGCGGCCGTGTTCGCCGTCCTCGCGCTGATCGTCGTGCCGCTCGGGCTCGGGGCCTACATCGCCAACCAGGCCGTGTACTTCGTCGGATCCGACGAGGACGGCTTCGTGACCATGTACCGCGGCCTGCCCTACTCGCTGCCGGCCGGCATCGACCTCTACAGCGAGAACTACGTCTCCGGCGTGCCGCTGCGCTCGCTGCCGGTCGTGCGCCGCGAGCGGCTCGTCGATCACACGCTGCGCTCCCACGACGACGCCGCGGATCTCATCCGCGAGCTCGAACTGGGGCGGCTGTCGACGTGACGGCGCGCAACCGCGAGCTGTTCGCGCTGATCCCGGCGTCGCTGCTGGTCACCGCCGGATTCACGGCGGTCTTCATCCAGCGAAACGATCTGTTGTCGGACCTGTCGCTGACCTACGGGCTGATCTTCCTGTGCCTGTGCCTGGCCGCGCACGTGGTGCTGCGCTTCACCCTCCCGCACGCCGATCCGTATCTGTTCCCGCTCGTCGCGGTGCTCGCGTGCTTCGGCCTGGTGATGCTCTACCGCCTCGACGAGGACTTCGCGCGCGAGCAGGCGCAGTGGTTCGTCGCCGGGCTGATCGTCTTCGCGGCGACGATCCTCGCGCTGCGCAAGGACCACCGTGTGCTTGAGCGCTACCGCTACTCGATCGCGCTCGCCGGGATCCTGCTGCTGCTGCTGCCGCGCCTGTTCGCTCCCGTCAACGGCGCCTACCTGTCGGTCGACCTCGGCGTGATCACCTTCCAGCCGGCGGAGCTCGCGAAGATCGCGATCGTCATCTTCCTGGCCTCCTACCTGCGTGACACGCGCCAGGTGCTGGTCGTCGGCGCGCGGCGGATCGCGGGTATCACGTTCCCGCCGCTGAAGCACCTGGGGCCGCTGCTGGCCGTCTGGGGCACGGCGATGGTGCTGCTGTTCGTCATCCAGGACCTCGGCTCCTCGCTGATGTTCTTCGGCGCCTTCCTGGCGCTCGTCTACGTCGCGACGAACCGCATCTCCTTCGTGCTCATCGGCGTCGGCCTGTTCGCCCTCGGCGCGCGAGTGCTCTACGCGATCCGCCCGACGATCGAGAACCGCGTCGACGCGTGGCTGCACCCATTCAACGACACCCTCTACCAGCAGCAGGCCGGGGGCAGCTACCAGATCGCGCAGTCGGTCTTCTCGCAGGCGGACGGCGGGCTGTTCGGGCAGGGCTTCGGCCAGGCGACGATCCAACTCGGCGACAACCCGCCGATCCTGCCGGCGGCGCACACCGACGCGATCTACGCGGTCATCACCAACGAGCTGGGGCTGCTCGGCGCGTGCGCGGTCCTGCTCGTCTACCTGCTGATCATCGAGCGGGGCTTCAAGACGGCGATGCTCGCGACCGACTCGTTCTCCAAGCTGCTGGCCACCGGCCTGACGGCGGTGCTGGCGCTGCAGGTCTTCGTCATCGTGGGCGGCGTCACGAAGCTCATCCCGCTGACCGGCGTGACGCTGCCCTTCATCTCCTATGGCGGCTCGTCGATCGTCGCGAACTTCATCCTGCTCGCGCTGCTGCTGCTCGTCTCCGATCGCGCGCGACGCGAGGCCCAGGCGCGATGAACGCACCGATCCTCAAGCTCTTCGGCCTGTTTCTCGTGCTGTTCGCCGCGCTCGCCGCGATGACGAGCTACAACAGCGTCATCAACGCGGACGCCTACCGCGACAACGCGAAGAACGTGCGCCCGCAGATCGAGGAGCAGCGCGTGCGACGAGGCCTGATCCGCGCTCGCGACGGCTCGGTGCTGGCCCGCTCGCAGCTGGAGAGCTCCGGGCTCTACGCGCGTCGCTACACGTCTGACGGCGCGCTGTTCGCGCACGCGATCGGCTATGACTTCCTGCGCGTCGGGCGCGCCGGACTGGAGCGCGAGCGCAACGACGCGCTGACGGGCAAGCGCAGCGAGCTGCAGTCGGTCTTCGACGAGCTGCGCGGCAAGCGCCAGGTCGGCGACAACGTCGTCACGAACCTCGACCCGAAGGCCCAGAAGATCGCGATCGACGCGATGCAGGGGCGCAAGGGCTCCGTCGTCGCGATCGAGCCGGCGACCGGGAAGGTCCGCGTGATGGTCAGCGTTCCCTCCTATGACCCCAACGAGCTCGACACCCAGGCCGGCGCCGACGCGCCGCTGCTGAACCGCGCGACCCAGTCGGGCTACGCGCCGGGCTCGACGTTCAAGGTCGTCACGGCGGCGGCGGCGCTCGACAGCGGGAAGTTCACCCCCGAATCGACGGTCAGCGGGCGATCGCCGGTGACGATCTCCGCCGTCCCGCTGAAGAACTTCGCCAACGCGCAGTTCGGCGACATCACGCTGACGACGGCCCTGACGAACTCCGTCAACACCGTCTGGGCGCAGGTCGCCGAGCGGCTGGGCAACGAGACGATGGCCAAGTACATGAAGCGCTTCGGCTTCCTGTCGGATCCGCCGCTGGACTACCCGGACTCCCAGATGCGTCCCAGCGGGGTGTACGACCTGCAGAAGGAGGAGTGGATCCCGCCGAGCTCGGGCCGGGTGGACATCGGCCGGGTCGGCATCGGTCAGGAGCGCCTGCAGGTGACGCCATTGCAGATGGCGACGGTCGCCGCGACGGTCGCCAACGACGGCGTCCGGATGAAGCCGCATCTCACCGACCGCATCGTCGACCGCGACGGGCGCACCGTGGAGCGGATCGAGCCCGAGGAGGCCGCCCGCGTGATGAGCACGTCCAACGCGGACAAGCTCACGACGATGATGAGCAACGTCGTCCGCGAAGGGACCGGCGTCGGCGCGGCGCTGCAGGGTATCGAGGTCGCGGGCAAGACCGGCACCGCCGAACTGAACATCGAGAAGCGCATCAACCAGCCGTGGTTCATCGGCTTCGCGCCGTTGGACAAGCCCAAGGTCGCGGTCGCGGTGACGCTGGAGAACATCCAGGGGGCGCAAAGTCAGGGCGGCGCGGTCGCGGCGCCGATCGCCAAGCTGGTCCTGCAGGAGCTCGTGAAATGACGCGCATCGCCGCCGACGCCGTCATCGATGGGCGCTACCAGATCCTCGGGCACCTCGGCACCGGCGGGATGGCCGAGGTCTATTGCGCGCAGGATCTGCAGCTTGAGCGCAAGGTCGCGCTGAAGCTCCTGCACGACCGCTTCGCCGAGGACGAGGAGTTCGTCGAGCGCTTCCGCCGCGAGGCGTCCTCGGCGGCCGGCCTGCAGCACCAGTACGTCGTCTCGGTCTATGACCGCGGCGACTACGACGGCACGCCGTACATCGCGATGGAATACGTCGCCGGGCGCACGCTGAAGCAGCTCGTTACCGAGCACGGACCGCTGGATCCGACTCGCGCGGCCGACCTCACCGTGCAGATCCTGCGCGCGGCGCGCTTCGCGCATCGCCGCAAGGTCATTCACCGCGACTTCAAGCCGCAGAACGTCATCGTCGACGACGAGGGCCGCGCGAAGGTCACGGACTTCGGCATCGCCCGCGCCGGCGCGTCGGACATGACGCAGACGGGCTCCATCATGGGTACCGCGCAGTACCTCTCGCCCGAGCAGGCACAGGGCCACGCCGTCAACGAGCGCTCCGACCTCTATTCGATCGGGATCATCCTCTACGAGCTGCTCACCGGCCGCGTGCCGTTTGATGCCGAGTCCGCGGTGACGGTCGCGCTCAAGCAGGTCAGCGAGTCGCCGATTCCACCGAGCCGGCTGAACCCGGCCGTCACGGCGGAGCTCGAGGCGGTCGTCATGCGCGCGCTGCGCAAGGAGCCCGAGGGCCGCTTCGCCGACGCCGACGAGTTCATCGCGGCGCTCGAGGCGGCGGCATCTCGGATCCCCTCGGCGGCGGCGATCGCGGCGGCCGAGGCTGCCGCGGCCGGGCTGCCGCTGACGATGGACGGCGGCCGGCCCCTGATCCCGCCACCGCCCAACCCGACGCGGGCACAGGCCGTCGAGCCCCAGCAGGAGGTCCGCGAGCCGCTGGCGCCGCTGGCGCCGCTGCCGCCCAGACCCCGGCGATCGCGCCGCGGGCTGTGGTGGGTGCTCGGCGCGCTCGCGGCGGCGCTGCTGGTCTTCCTGATCGTCACGATCGCCGGTCCGAAGAGCGTGCGCGTGCCGCTCGTCGTCAACAGCACGAGCTCGACCGCCCAGCAGCGCCTGCGCGCGGACGGCTTCAAGGTCGCCGTCGTCAACGTCACCTCCGAGAAGCCGCGCAACACCGTCATCGGGCAGGACCCGGCGGGCGGCACGACAGCCGACGAGGGCTCGACGGTCACGCTCAACGTCTCCGAGGGACCGGCGCTCAAGGAGGTCCCCGACGTCGTCGACGACGGCCGGCGCGCCGCGCGCAGGACGCTCACCGACGCCGGCTTCACCGTCGAGGACCGGCCGACGGCATCGGACTCCGTCAAGAAGGACCGGGTCATCGCCCAGACGCCGTCCGCGGGCTCCCAGGCCAGGGCGGGCCAGAAGGTCATCCTCGACATCTCAACCGGCCCCGAGCTCGTCGGCGTGCCCGACGTCGTGGATTCCTCCGAGGCCGACGCCCGCGCGAAGCTGGAGAATGCCGGGCTGCGCGTGAAGACCTCCGAGCAGGAGGACGAGGAGAAGGATCCGGGCACCGTGCTCGCCCAGGATCCCGCAGGTGGACAGAAGATCCCCCGCGGGGACACCGTGACGCTGACGGTCGCCTCGCAGCCCAAGCAGGTCACGGTGCCCGACGTCGTCGGAAGCTCGCAGCGCAACGCGACCGACACCCTCAACAAGGCCGGCCTGACGGTCGTCGTCACGAAGACGTCCGTCGATTCGCCCGACGGCGACGGCCAGGTGCAGAAGCAGTCCGTCGAGGCCGACAAGAAAGTCGATCGCCGGACCTCGGTGACGATCACCGTCGGCTCCTTCGATCCCGATCTGAACCCCGATCCACCACCGCCGGCGACGCCGCCGCCCGCCGTCGCGCCGAACCCTGGGGTGCCCTGATGCGCATCGCCGTGCTCGCCGGCGGGCGCTCGTCGGAGCACGACGTGTCGCGTGCAAGCGGCACATCGGTGGCACGCGGGCTAGGCGCCGCCGGACACGACGTCGTCGAGATCGTGCTGCTGCGCGACGGGACCTGGCAGCACGACGGCGACGAGGTCGTGCTGCGGCCCGGTCGCGGCCTGCTGGGCGCCGACGTCGCGTTCCCGGCCCTGCACGGGCCCTTCGGCGAGGACGGCACCGTCCAGGGACTGCTGGAGCTGCTCGACGTGGCCTACGTCGGCTCGGGCGTGCTCGCCTCGGCCGCCTGCCTGGACAAGGTCGTCGCGAAGGATCTGCTGGCATGCGCGGGGATCGCCCAGGTCGACTACGCCGGCGTGCGGGCGCCGCGCTGGGCGAGCGAGCGCGAGACGGTGCTCGACGAGCTTCAGCAACGGCTCGGCCTGCCGGTCTTCGTCAAGCCCGCCCGGCTGGGCTCCTCGGTCGGGATCGGGAAGGTCACCGACGCCGGCGAGCTCGGCGCTGCGCTGGACGCCGCGTTCGCCCACGATCCCCGTGTGATCGTCGAGGCGATGAGCACCGGGATCGAGGTCGAATGCTCGGTGCTCGGCCATACCGACGACGCGCGGGCCTCGCAGCCCGGCGAGATCATGCTGGCATCGGGGTGGTATGACTTCGCCGCCAAGTACGAGCCGGGCGGGATGACCCTGCGCGTCCCCGCATCGATCTCGGCGGGTGCCGGCGAGACGCTCCGCGCCACGGCGATCGAGGCGTTCGCCCGGCTGGGCTGCTCGGGCCTGGCGCGAGCGGACTTCTTCGTCGAGGGCGAGCGCGTCCTGCTCAACGAGCTGAACACGATGCCGGGCTTCACGCCGACGAGCGTCTACGCGAAGCTGTGGGAGGCCGATGGCCTGGCGTATGAGGATCTCGCGACCCGGCTGTGCGAGCTGGCCCTGCAACGCCGTGAGCGCGAGCGCGCCTACAGCTTCTGACGCCGGCGCGATCTCACTTGAACAGCAGGATCTCGGAGATCTGTGCGCGTCGCGCGTCCTCCGGGAGCTTGGTGATCCACAGGAGGTAGTGGCGCGGCTGGCCCGTCGTGTCCAGCTCGAACTTCTCGACGCCCGCGACTTCCCGCGCCTCGCTGACGGCCGTCCAGCCATCGGGCGGCGCGGTGTCGGGGACCGACGAGGCCGCGGAGTAGACGGTTGCCTCGAACCCCGGTGACGGCGTGTGCAGCTCCAGCTCGCGCGCCGCGACTCCCGGTGACGCGTCGATGACGATCCCGACCCCGTCCTTGAGCAGCGATCCGCCGCGATAGGTCTCCGTCGACCATGTCGACTCCGGATCGCCGTCGACGACCGCGGCGGTCTGCTCGGGGTGCTCCACGTCGTCGCCGGCTGGATCGAAGTCGCTGGCCGCGCGCTGGGCGAGCGGGACCTCCTCGAGGCTCGTCGCAGGCGTGGTGGTCGCGCGCTTGCCGGTGCCGCGCTCGGTCTGGCGCAGGCCGAGCCCCGCCGTCACGAGCAGCGCGATGACGCCGCCGAGCACGAGCAGCGCGGCGATCGCCTTCGTCGAGCGCCGCGCGCGCAGCGGCAGGCGCCTGCGCGTGCCCGCCGGCAGGCTGCGCAGCACCGCGGTCGCCTCGCCGGTGACCTGCCCGCCGTGGCGCGAGGTCTCGATCGCCAGGACATCCTCGAGGTCGGCGATCAGCGTCGCCGCGTCGGGATAGCGGCGGGGCAGGTCCTTGGCGGTCGCGTGGTCCAGCACGGCCGCGAGCGCCGCGGAGACCTCCGGCCGGCGGATCTGCACGTCAGGCAGCTCGTCGCGCACGTGCTTCATCGCGACGGTGACCTGCGTCTCGCCCTTGAACGGGACGTCGCCGGTGAGCATCTCGAACAGCACCACGCCCAGCGAATAGAGGTCGGACTGCCCGGTCACGGCATGCCCAAGGGCCTGCTCGGGCGAGACGTAGTCCGTCGTGCCGAGCACGCGTCCGTCGGCGGTCAGCCCCTCCTGTTCCAGCGAGCGCGCGATGCCGAAGTCCGTGACCTTCGCCGCGCCCTCCTCGTCGACGAGCACGTTCTGGGGCTTGACGTCGCGATGGACGATGTGGCTGGCGTGAGCGGCGCCGAGCGCGCGGGCGATCTCGATCGCGTAGGCGATCGCCTCGGACACCGGCAGGCGGCCGTAGCGGCGGATGCGGTCCTTCAGCGTCTCGCCCTGGACGAACTCGAACACGATGTACGGCGTCGAGAAGCCGTCGCCGTCGCTGTCCTCCTCACCGGCGTCGATCACCCCGACGACGTGCGGGTGGTTGAGCTGCGCCACCGCTCGCGCCTCCCGCCGGAACCGCTCGAGCTGGTCGGAGTCATCGGCGATCTCGCGATGCATGAGCTTGATCGCAACGTCGCGTTCGAGCACCGTGTCAAACGCGCGGTAGACCGTCGACATGCCACCCGTGCCGACCTTCTCGTCGAGACGGTAGCGCTGGGAGAGCAGGGTGCCGACGGGCGATGCCATCGGCCTATTGTGCCCCGGCGGGCGGGCGGTCAATGTCATTCATGACACAGATGGCGTCGATTCATGAGATCGGGCTCGCCGCGCACGCCTGAGCACGATCGCCGCGAGGGCGATTCGGTAGGCGGCGAATGGCGCCAGCGAGCGGTCGCCGCGTACGGCACGCAGGACGCGGACGCACGCGAGCGTCGACAGCGCCGATGCCGCGACGCCGGCCGCGAAGCCGCCCGCGGCGTCCGGCGGCAGTCCGCGCCGGGCCAGGCGCAGCCCCTTCAGCGCTGTCGCCCCGAGGATCACCGGCAGGGCGGTCCGCTGGGAGAGCAGATGGGCGTCGAAGGGGGCGAAGCCACGCGCGCGCGCGGCGGTCAGCGTGGCGCCGTTGCGCGAGACGCCGGGGATCAGCGCGCACGCCTGCGCGAGGCCGAGCGCGAAGCCGTCGGCCGGACCGGCGTTCGTGTGCGTGCGGGTGCGCGCGCCGCGCACGTCGGCGACGGCCATCGCCAGCGAGCCGGCGATCAACCCTCCCGCGACGCTTGCCGGGGTCCCGAGGCGCCGCTCGATCGCGCGCTCGGCGATCAGTCCGGCGATCCCCGGCACGAGAGCGCTCGCGGTGAGAAATCCGGCGCCGCGGCGATCGATCAGACGGGCGGCGTCGCGCACGTCGTCGCGCATCGCGAGCAGCAGCGCGGCGGCCGTCCCGGCATGCAGCGCGACCTCGAAGGACTTGCGCAGCTCGTCGTCGAGCGCGACGTACGGCCAATCCAGCAGCCACGGCACGAGCGCGACGTGGCCCGAGGAGGAGATCGGCAACAGCTCCGCCGGACCGTGAAGCAGGCCGAGCGCGACGGCGTCGCGGATGCGCAGGCCGGGCGGGCGCTCAGGATCCGGCGCCATCGGCGGCGACAGGGTCGCTCGACGCGACCGCGTCGCCTCCGCCCCCGCGGCGGTACTTGACGACGACGTAGATGACGCCGATCACGATCAGCGCCGCGACCGCGTAGTCGACGTAGTGCAGGGAATCCTTCCAGCTCTCCCACTTTACGCCGACCTGCTGGCCGATGAACGCCAGCGCGAAGACCCACGGCAGGCAGCCGAGGAACGTCAGCACGCTGAAGCGCCAGAACGGCATCCGTGCGACGCCGGCGGGCAGCGAGATGAACGTTCGGATGATCGGCATCATGCGCGTGAAGAAGACCGTCGCGTCGCCGTGCTTCTCGAAGTAGCGGTCCGCGGCGGTGAGGTGGTGGGGCTTGATGTGCAGCTTGCGCCCGTGCTTCTCGAGGATGTCCACGCGGCCGTAGTAGCCGACGCCGTAGGCCAGCCACGAGCCGAACAGGTTCGCGAACGAGCCGACGAGCGTCACGGCGATCAGCGAGTACTGGCCCTCGGAGACGTTGAAGCCGGCGAACAGCATCGTCGCCTCGCTGGGGATCGGGATGCACGCGCTCTCCAGCAGCATGAGCACGAAGACGCCGGGGAGCCCGAGGTCGCCGACGACGCGCACGGCGAAGTCGACGATCGGGTCGGTGATGGAGGCAATGATGAGCGGCGACACGCGCGGGAAGGCTACCGATCGGCGGCTGTGGCCCGGCCGGGTTCGTGGCAACCCATAGCCTGCCCCAATGCGCATCTGGGTCGACCTCACCAACAGCCCCCACGTCCTCGTGCTGCGTCCGATCGTCGCCGCCCTGCGCGCGCAGGGCCACGAGGTGCAGATCACCGCACGCGACTTCGCCCAGACGCTCGGACTGCTGGAGCGCTTCGGGATCGAGCACACGGTCGTCGGGCGCCATCGCGGCGGGCGGTTGGCGGCCAAGGGCGTCGGCCTGCTGTCGCGCTCGACGGCGCTGGCGCGATGGGCGCGCGGGCGCGGCTTTCATGTCGCGCTCGGCCACGGCTCAAACGACGTGACGGTTGCGGCACGGCTGCTGCGGATCGGCTGCGCGACGATGTTCGACTACGAGTGGGCGACGGTGCAGCACACCGTCAACTGCCGTCTGGCGCGCACGGTCGTCGTGCCCGAGGCGATCCCGGCGCAACGCCTGGAGCGCTATGGCGCGCGCGGCAAGATCGCGGCCTATGAGGGGCTCAAGGAGGAGTACTACCTGGCCGACTTCGAGCCCGATCGGGCGGTGCTGGCAGAGCTGGGCCTGGATCCCGCCAAGCCGATCGCCGTCGTGCGCACGCCGCCGGCGGTGTCGCTGTATCACCGCTTCGAGAACGACGTGCTCGGCGGCGTGCTGACGCGCCTGGAGGGCGAGCAGACCGTCGTCCTGCCACGGACGCCGCAGCAGCGCAGCGAGCTCGCCGGGCGGGGGTTCGTCGTCCCGCCCCAGGCGATCGACGCCCAGTCGCTGATCGCCTACGCCGACCTCGTGGTGTCGGCCGGCGGCACGATGAACCGCGAGGCGGTGGCGCTCGGCACGCCGGTCTGGACGACCTTCCAGGGGCGCCTGGGCGCGGTCGACGAGCGGCTGATCTCCGAGGGCCGGCTGCGCGTGCTCGAGCGCGCCGACGATGTGGTGTTCGAGAAGCGTGCCCCCGGCGAGGCTTCAGGCGAGCGGGTGCGGCGTGATCCGGCGGTGCTGGCTGATCTGCTGATGCGGGCGGCCGGGTAGGTCACCCCGCCCGGTGGCACGGCGAGATCCCTGCGCTTCTCGGCCAGGCCCGGCGCCGCGAACAGTCGCACGACGGTCATGCGCCGGCCCATCTGCACGCCGAGATAGCGCAGCGGGGCTTCGGCGCTCCAGAGGTTGTCGGCGAGCTCGCGGAGCATGGCGGGGCGCATGACCGTACCGCCTGACCGCACCCCCTCGCCGCCGACGCCCGTACAATCGGCGACGATGCGCCGACGGATCCGTTCCGTGGCCCTCCCCCTGCGCCGCCATTCGCTGCTTCAGATCGCGATCGACGGGGCGTTGGTCGCGCTCGCGTATTGGCTGGCCTACCGGCTGCGCTTCGACGGCCCGACCGCGGTTCCCGATCGCTACCAAGCGCTCTTCGACGCCACGATCCTGCCCGTCGTCGCGGGCTCCATGCTCGTCTTCGTCGCCTTCGGGCTCTACCAGAAGTGGTGGCGCTACGTCACCCAGCGCGACTACATCCGCATCCTGCAGGCGGTCGTCATCGCCGCGCTGCTGCTGCCGGGCTACATCGCGCTCGTCAAGCCGGTCACGCAGGTCGGCCGGGCGGGCGACACCCCGGTGACTCTGCCGACGGGCGTCATCGTGCTGTACCTGCTGCTGTCGCTGGCGTTCGTCGCGGGCATGCGCTTCGTGGCCCGCTCGATCCACGAGCGCCCGCTGACGGGCGTCCGGGCGCGCAAGGGCGCTCGCGGGCTGCTGATCGTCGGCGCGGGGGATGGCGGCCGCCTGGTCCTGCGCGAGATCCTGCGCAACCCCGAGCTCGGCCTGAAGCCCGTCGGGTTCGTCGACGACGACCCGACCAAGCGCCGGCTGCGCATCGACGGCGTGAAGGTGCTCGGGACCACGACCGACCTCGGCCGCATCCTCGAGGAGGCCGAGCCCGACGAGGTCACGATCGCGATCCCGTCGGCGCCCGGCGTCGTGCGCGCGAAGGTCGTGCGCGAATGCCGCGAGCGCGGCATCCCGGTGCGCACGCTGCCGACGGTCTTCGAGCTGCTGCAGACGGGCGGCAACTTCGTGCAGCAGGTGCGCGAGGTGCAGGTCGAGGACATCCTCGGTCGCGAGCCGGTGCGCATGGAGCTCAATCGTGTCGGGGCCTACCTCAATGGCGAGGTCGTGCTCGTCACGGGCGCGGGCGGCTCGATCGGCAAGGAGCTCTCGCGCCAGATCGCCCGCGTCGGCCCGCGCAGGCTCGTGCTGCTCGACCACGCCGAGGACAACCTCTTCCACATCCAGCGCGAGCTTGAGCACGATCGCCACGTGCACCCCTCCACGCTGGCCGCCGTCCTGGCGGACTGCAAGGAGGAGGAGCGCATGCGCGAGGTCTTCGACGCCTACCGCCCGACGGTCGTCTTCCACGCCGCCGCCTACAAGCACGTCGGCCTGATGGAGACCAACCCCGTCGAGGCCGTGCGCAACAACGCGCTCGCGACACGGCTGATGGCGCGGATCGCCGGCCAGGGCAACGTCAAGGCCTTCCTGCTGGTCTCGACCGACAAGGCCGTCTCGCCCGCGACGGTGATGGGCGCCTCCAAGGCGCTGGCGGAGTTCGCGATCGAGGCCGAGCAGGCCCGCTTCCCGCAGACGCGGTTCTGCGCGGTGCGCTTCGGCAACGTCCTCGGCTCGTCGGGCTCCGTCGTCCCGATCTTCCGCCGCCAGATCGCGCTCGGCGGCCCGGTCACCGTCACCGACGAGCGCATGACCCGCTACTTCATGACGATCCCGGAGGCCGTGCAGCTGATCATCCGAGCGGGCGGGCTGTCGAAGTCCCAGGGCCCGGTCCTCGAAGATGCCGGCGGCGGCGAGGTCTACGTGCTCGAGATGGGCGAGCCGGTACGGATCATCGATCTCGCCCGGACGATGATCGAGCTGTCGGGCCTGGATCCACAGCGCGACATCGAGATCGAGGTCGTCGGCCGCCGGCCCGGCGAGAAGCTGCACGAGGAGCTGTTCAATCCCGACGAGCGACCCCAGCCGACCCCGGCCGAGAAGATCCTGCGCGCCGAGCGCGAGCATCGAGCGCCGCAGCATGTCGACGACATGTTCGACCAGATCGGGCTGCTCGTCCTGGAGGGGGATGCGGCCGGGCTGGCCGCGAAGGTGTCCGAGCTGTCGGCTGCTTCCGGCGGCTGGCCGACTAGGATCCTGCGGTCGTGAACGCCGTGTCACTCGCTGCCGTTGCGATCGGCGACCAGATCGAGCGCGTCGGCTCGTACTTCGGATTTGCCGCGATCGTCGGTCTCGGCGTCCTGTCGCTGCTGTACTTCGCGCAGGCGCGTGAGGTCAAGCGGCTGCGCGAATGGGCCGGTCGTGCGCCCGAGCGCGACGCGGAACTCGCCCAGCGCGTGCAGACCGATGCCCAGAAGCGGGTCGTCGCCCAGCCGATCCCGGCCGCGAACGCCGCCGCGGCTCCGGGTGCCCCGCAGACCCCCGCGGCCCAGCAAGCCGACGCCGCGCGACAGGCGGCGGCCGCCTCGGTCATGCAGAAGGTCCAGGCCTCGGGCGCCACGCCGGCGGCGCCGGCGGTCGGCCCGCCCGGCCAGCTTGCTCGCCCCGGCGGCCTCGGTGCCCCAGCGTCAGCCGCCGCCCCGGCGACCGCGACGCCTGGGCCGGGAAGCTCCGCGCCCGGCTCCCAGCAACCCGACAAGCCGGGTGCCGCCGCACCAGGCCAGCCGGCATCGGGGCACTCCCCTGCTCCGGCTGCTCCCGTGCCGGGTGCTCCGGTCCCGCCCGCTCCGGCGACCGTCGGCGCGGTCGCCGCGGCCCGCCAGGCCGCCGCGGCCCGCAGCCCGTCGATCGCCAACGGCTCCGGCGGGCAGGAGACGCACGAATCGGCGGCGGCGCGGCCGCCCGAGCTGCCCGAGCTGCCGTCCCGCGCGGCACGCGCTACGAGCGCCGCGGACGACGGCGGGCCCTCGCGCAAGCGGATCGGCCTGATCGCCGGCGCCGGCGCCGGCGGGCTGGCGATCGTCGTCGTGCTGGTGCTGTTGCTGACCGGCGGTAGCGACGCCCCGCCCGCAGCCAACGAGATCGGTCCACCGTCCGCCTCCGAGGCTCCGCCCCCGCCACCTCCGTCGTCGACGCCGGCGATCGACCGCAAGGCGACCCCGGTCGCGGTCCTCAACGGGACGACGCAGACGGGCCTTGCCGGCAGCGTCGCCGACAAGATCGAGGAGCAGGGCTTCACGATCAACAAGCGCTTCGACAATGACGACCAGACGCTGACGACCACGAAGGTCTACTACGCCGACGCAAGCGAGCCGGCGGCACGCCTGGTGGCAAACATCGTCGGTGTGCAGGCGAGCGCGCTGGAGGCGATGGACGCCAACAACGCCGCCAAGGTGGATCCTGGAACCAAGGTCCTCGTGATCGTCGGCGGCGACGTGGCCAGCGCCGGTTGACCGCCGCCGCGGTCTAGCAGGCCTTTCGGTGGTGTCCTCGAACGAGGATCTGCTCGTGCGATACCGGGAGATCGTCAGGTGAGCGGTGCCGCGCGGATCGTGTTCGCGCTGCTGGTGTGCGCGACGTTCGCGGCCTTCTTCGCCGCTCAGAGCCTGAAGACCTCTCCGCCGCGCGTGCAGGACCTGAAGGTCAACGAGTTCTTCTCGCCCAACCAGGACGGCCGCTTCGAACGCGCACGCGCATCCTTTGAGCTCAAGCGCACCGACGAGGTCACAGCGACGGTCCTCGACCGCGGAGGCGACCCCGTGCGCGTCATCGCCCGCGAGCGGACGCTGCCGGTGGGCAAGCGCCTGCGCGTCGTCTGGGACGGGCGCCGCGCGAGCGGCGCGATGGCGTCCGACGGCGTCTATCGCATCCGCCTGAACCTGCGTCGCCAGGGTCGTGCGGTCGTGCTCCCGCGCAACATCGTCAAGGACACCACGCCGCCCGAGGTGCTCGTGACGTCGATCGGCCCGCAGGCCGACAAGGTGCCGCGGCCCGAGCTGCTGCCGCGGGCCGACGGGAAGTCCGCCCGCGTCTCCTTCCAGGCGCCCGACCGCCGCAAGGAGGTGCTCGTCTTCCGCACCGACGTCAGCCCTGCTCGGATGGTCTTCGACAAGCCGATCAAGCTCGCCGACGACGCCCGGCAATGGACCTGGGACGGCACGGTCGACGGTCGCCGCGTGGCGGCGGGCACGTATCTGGTCATCGCTCGCGCGCGCGACCAGGCCGGGAACGTCGGCTCGTCGGCGCCGGTCCCGCCGCGTCCCGGCTTCGCCCAACGCCTTCGCGGCCGCGGCGGCATCACCGTCCGCTACCTCAGCGCACAGGCCCAGGTCGAGCCGGTGAGCGCGGGGAAGACGGCCGGGGTCGCGGTCGACTCGGTCGACAAGAACTTCACCTGGAGCGTGCGCCGCGTCGGCGAGCGCGACGTGCGCAAGCGCGGACGGGGCACGAGATCGCGCCTCGTGCGCTTCAAGGCGCCCGGCGGCAAGTCCGGCCTGTACCTCTTCGAGGTCCGGACGCGGTCGCGCCGCGTCGCCGCGCCGCTCGTCGTGCAGTCCAAGCGCAAGCGCACCGTGCTCGTCGTCCTCCCGGCCACGACCTGGCAGGGGCGCAACCCGGTCGACGACGACGGGGACGGGCGTCCCAACACGCTTGGGGCGGGTCTGCCGGTGCGCGTCGGCCGGCCCTACGTCAAGAGCGGGCTGCCGGCGCAGCTTCCGGGCAACGAGGCGCTGCTGCTCGCGCGGCTGGACCGCGAAGGCCATCGCTATGACCTGACGACCGACGTGGCGCTGGCGCGTGGCCAGGGACCCAAGCTCGACGGTCACCGCGGCGTGATCATCGCCGGCGACGCGCGCTGGTTGGACCCGCGCGTGGCGAAGGCCCTGCGCGCCTTCGTGCGCGGCGGCGGCAACCTGCTGTCCGTCGGCACGCAGTCGCTGCGCCGCAGCGTGACGCTGACGCCGGGCGGCCGCGCGATCGATCCGACGCCCGCCACCGCGCGGGACCTGTTCGGGGCGCGCCTGGCCTCGATCGAACGCCCGCCCGCACCCGCGACGCTCGTCAACGTCGTCGACGACGTCCAGCTGTTCGCCGGGACGGGAGGGCAGTTCGGTCCGATCAGGGCCTTCGAGGCGACCGTCGACATCGCCGGCGGAGCAGCCACCGTCGCCGCCGCGGCGACGCGGGAGGGTCAGCGCCGCGTCATCGTGGCCTCGCGCCTGGGCAAGGGCCTCGTGATCCGGCCCGGCCTGCCGGAGTTCTCGGGCAGCCTGAAGTCCAATGCGGAGCTGTCGAACTTCCTGGAGCGCGTGTGGACGCTCCTCTCACGCCCATGATCGCCGCGGTCTCCACGCTCGGGCATCTCGCGCAGACGGCGGGGGTCGTCGTCGCCGCGCTGCTGGCGGCCGTCGCGCTGCTTGTCGGCAGCGACCGTGCGCGGTCGGCCGCGATGCTCGGCGCGCTTGCGCTGACGCCGGTGCTGCTGGTCGCCAACATCTGGTCGACGCCGCAGCTCGCGCCGCTGCGGGAGCGGCCGTTGCTGGCGCTCGCCGTCGCCGGCGGCGGCCTGATCGTCCTCGCGCTGGGAGCAGTCGCGATCCACCGCATGCCCGAGCTCGTCGCGCTCGCCGCGGCCGCCGCGCTGCCGTTTCGCATCCCGATCGAGTCCGGCGGCGACACCGCGAACCTGCTGGTGCCGCTGTACCTCGTGATCGCCTCCGGCGTGCTGGCCTACGCGGTGCCGCGCCTGCGCGCGACGCCGGGCCTGGACGACGACGACGAGCCGGCAGGCCCGCGCAGAGGGGCGCTGGAGTGGCTGCTCGCCGCGAGCGTCGTGCTCTACGCGGTCCAGGCGTCCTACTCGTCGGACTTCGACCGCGCGCTGTCACAGGTCATCTTCTTCTATGTCCCCTTTGCCCTGCTCTTCGCGCTGCTCGTGCGCGTGGACTGGACTCCGCGGCTGGCCGGGCGCTGCCTGGTCGTCCTCCTGGCGCTCGCCGTCGCATTCGTCGGGATCGGCTTCGTCGAGTACGCCAGGCGTGAGCTGCTGCTCAATCCGAAGGTCATCAGCTCCAATCAGTTCGAGTCCTACTTCCGCGTCAACTCGCTGTTCTTCGATCCGAACATCTACGGGAGATTTCTCGCGACGGTCATGCTCGGGCTGGCCGCGGTGCTGCTGTGGAGCACGCGGGCGCGCGTCGTCGCCGGGTGCGCCGCGGCGCTCGTGCTGCTGTGGGCGGGTCTCGTGCTGACGTTGTCGCAGTCGTCGTTCACGGCGCTGCTCGCGGGCCTCGCGGTGCTCGGTGCGCTGCGCTGGGGGGCGCGGCTCGCGGGGGCGGTCGTCGGGGCGTTCGCGGTCGCCGCGATCGTCGTCGTGCTCGCCGCACCCGGCCTCGTCGGCGTCGAGGGGTCGGCGGACAACATCACCAGCGGCCGCTCGACGCTCGTCACCGGCGGCATCGATCTCGCGCGCGAACGACCGATCGCCGGGTGGGGGGCCGGCGCCTTCCGCGCCGAGTACCGCCGCCAGGAGAAGACGTCCAGCGCGCGCGCCTCGGCGGCGTCGCACACGATTCCGATCACCGTCGCAGCAGAGCAGGGGGTCGGAGGGCTGGCGCTGTATCTCGCGCTGGTCGTCGTGGCGTTCGGCCGTCTGCTTCGCGCGACGCGCGACGCGGTCGCGCGCGCTGCCGTCGGTGCCGCGTTCATCGCCCTCGTCGTGCACACGCTGCTCTACGCGGCATTCCTGGAGGATCCGCTGGCATGGGCGCTGCTCGCCGTCGGAACCGCGCTCGCACCGGCGGTTCGGCGCCGCCCGCGCGAGACGCCCACGCCCGCCACGCCGTGAGCGTCGCCCAGCGCGAGCGCGCGGCGTTCGCGGCCCTCGTCGTCATGGCGGTCGCGGCGTGGGCGCTGGCCCCGACCTATCCCGACTACGACGCCTATCACCACCTGATCTGGGGACGCGACCTGCTGCATGGCGTCGCGCCGGGCTTTGAGACCTTTGCCGCGCCGACGCAGCACCCGCTGTACATCGCGATCGGCGCGCTGCTGTCACTGGCCGGTGAGGACGGTGGCCGGCTGCTCGTGCTCGTCACGCTGCTGTGCCACGCGGCGCTGACGGCCGCCTCCTACGCGCTCGGACGCGCCCTGTTCGGACGCTGGCCGGCGATCCTGGGGGCGCTGTTCGTGGGATCGAGCTTCGCGTTCCTGCTGTATGCCGTGCGGGCGTTCGTCGACGTCCCGTTCCTCGCGCTCGTCGTCTGGGCCGCGGCCCTGGAGGTGGCCAGACCGCGCCGCGGCGTCCTGCCGATGGCCCTACTGGCATGCGCGGGTCTGCTGCGGCCGGAGGCATGGGTGCTGGCGGGGCTGTACTGGCTGTGGTGCCTGCCCGGGCGGGAGCTGCGCGCGCGACTGGCGCTGCTCGCGCTCGTCCTCGCGGCGCCCGTCGTGTGGGCGCTGGTCGACCTGGCCGTCACCGGCGATCCGCTCTACAGCCTGCATGGGACGACGGCGCTCGCCGAGCTGCTGGACCGCGAGCGCGGCATCGCTCGCGTGCCCGGGGCGTTCGTCACGTTCCTGGCCGATGTCGCACGCCCGCCGGTGGCGCTCGCCGGCGTCGCCGGGATCGTGATCGCCGTGCGCCGCTACGGGGTCAAGCGGATGGCGGTGCCGCTCGCGCTGCTGGGCACCGGCGCGCTGACGTTCATCGCGACGGGCATCGCGGGGCTCTCGATCATTCAGCGCTACCTGACCCTGCCGGCGGTCGCCCTGTGCGTGCTCGCCGGCTACGCGGTTCTGGGGTTCACGACCCTGCAGCCCGGGCCGCTGCGCGAGCGCTGGCGGATGGGCGCGGTCGCCGCCCTCGTCCTTGGGCTCGCCTTCCTCGCCGTGAAGGCGTCGAGCTTCGCGCGGCTGGCGGACGAGCTGCGCTTCATCCGCTCGACGCATGCGCAGCTGAGCACGTTGCTGCAGTCCCCCGCGGTGCGAGAGGGGATGCGCTGCGGCGCGCTGACCTTCCCCACCTACCGGCTGGTCCCCGACGCGCGTTGGCAGCTCGATGCGCCAGACGTCCTCGTCCGCTCGCGCGCCGAGGATCCCCGCCCGGGAGCGGTGAACGTCTATCTGACCGGCGACGCGAAGTTCCAGCGGCGCTTCGGCCGGGCCGACGGGGTCAGCCGATCGACGAACGCACCGCCGGCAGATGAGCCAGCGCTGCGCTCGGGTCCCTTCGCCGTCTACGTCGCCCCGCGCTGCTGAGGACGGCCCGCTCAGCGATACTTGCGCGCATGGCCGATCGCAACGTGCTCGGGGGCGAGCTTGAGTCCTGCGGGACCGAGCCGCTGACGGGCTTCTACCGCGACGGTTGCTGCAGCACGGGCCCCGAGGACATGGGCAGCCATACGATCTGCGCCGTCGTCACGGCCGAGTTCCTCGAGCACCAGCAGTCGATCGGCAACGACCTGAGCTCCGCGATGCCGATGTACGGCTTCCCCGGCCTCGTCCCGGGCGACCGCTGGTGCGTGACGGCCGTCAACTGGCTGCGCGCGCACGAGGACGGCGCGGCCGCCTACGTCGTGCTGGCATCGACGCACGAGCGCGCGCTGGACATCGTGCCGCTGGACGCCCTGCGCGAGCATGCGGTCGATGTGCCCAGCGATCCCGGCCCGCTCGGCGACTGATCCGGCCGCACGGCTTGCCTGGCCCTGGGGTCCGACTGTTGATCATCCTCGATGCAAATGAGGACCGTCCGGCAGACCTTGCCTCGCATCTCCCTAGGAACGCGCGCGCACGGTCTGACCTCCCTTGACACCGGATCACCTGGGCGCGTTTCCCATGGCGTCCATGCAGAAGGCGCCCAGACTGGTCATCCATCGCACACGACAGCGATCCTCCGAGAGCGCCCTGGTCGGTCGGGCTCGTGCCGTACGTTGCGGGGAGTTGTGGCGTGGCGTGGCTGCACGGCGGGCGGGTGGTGCATAGGGTCGCGGCTGTGGACCCTCGATTGCGCCCGCTCAACGCCGTTCTGGCGCTGGTGCACCCGGATGGGGCGTGGTTCCACGATCTGGCGGATCAGGGGTTCCGACTGCACTCGATCGAGTTGAAGGTCCAGAGCTCGGCGGGAATCGTCGTGGCGGATGCGGTGCTCTACCGGCTGGACCCGGATCTCGTGTTGCTCTGTGAGGGGAAGTCGGGCCGGAACGTGGAGGAGGAGCAGGCGAAGAAGTACGCGGTGGCGGACGCGGTTGCGCTTCGGCGGGGCGTGTCGCTGCCGGTCGATGTTGCGCACGATGCGCCGGTGGCGCCGCTGTTCGTGGTGATGAACGACGTACGGTCGGATGTGGAAGACGCGCTTCAGGGCTGGGAGATAGAGGCGCCCGTGCTGTCGATCGATCGCGGATTCGCGCGGCTGGACGGTCTGTGCCCGGTGGGGCTGGAGCCGTTCGTGCGCGACGACGCACCCCGGAGATGGCCGCCGGGACGGATTCGGGTAGATCACCAGAGCCCGCTCGAGGAGGTGGCGGAGTTGCTTGCGCAGCAGATCAGTGTGGCGCAGGCCAAGCGCCAGCCCGTGCTGGATCTTGCCGAGGCGGCGTCGCGGATCTACCGGGTGTGGCCGCAGCTGAGCCAGTCCGGCCGGCGCGAATTCCTCCGGAAGCTGAAGCAGTGCGCGCGCCACCTAGCGGGTAGCAGCCTCAAAGGTGTGATTCGTCTCGACCCCGGCAGCAACAATGTCCCGCCGCGGATCCTCGTCGAGCGGACGCCCGCGGACCGCGACACGCGCGGGATGCCGCAGGCGTGGCAGAGCCAGGCACGGGGTATGGCGGCCGACCTGGGCAGGGGTGGCGGTTCGCCCCCCGAAGAACAGCCGCAGCTCTCCCTGGACGACCTCGATCTGGGCGAAGCCGACGAGTCCGAACGGGAGTAACGTCACCCAACATGCTCGATCGTCAGGACTTCCTCAACTCGCTGACCAAAGCCGTGGGCACTGCGCCCGGTGGTGAGCTGGTCGACGGCCTCGTGACGCCTGGGACCGTGAAGACGCGACTGCTGGAAGCCCACCCCGAGGAGATGTCCCCGGACGGGGCGCAGGCGCTCCTGGAGACGACGGCCGCGCGGCTCAACTTGAAGCCGCGCAAGCTCGGCGACGAGCTGTGGGCCCTCGCCGGCGCCGAGCAAACGATGTTCGTCGACACCCTGAACCCACGGTTCTGGCAGCTCCACGCGACCGGGCCAGCGGACGACGTCAACCGCGTCGTGCGCAAGGCCGTGGCAACGAACCCGAGCCTCGACACGGGATGGCTGCCCAAGGCGCTGCTCGGCAAGCTCGACGGACACCACCACCACCTACGGCTTGCATTCGACGCCGACGATCTGATCGGCCGCGATCAGGCGGTGCGCCGGACACGGGTCCGCTTCGAGGGGGAGGCCCCCGATGGACTCCTGGACCTCCTCGGCAGCGACCCCACCTACGCCGGCACGACGAGCGTCACAGCCGTGGGCTCACGCGTCGGCGACAACAACGTCGGGATGGCCCAGGTGGTCGCCGACTATCGCGGCGCGTTCGTCACGGCCGCCGGCGACTTCGAAGTCGCAGCTAACGCGATCTGGCGGCTGGTCGACCAGTACGAGCAGTTCGTCCGAGGACTCGAGGCCCGCTACCGCGTGGTCTTCGAGCCGCTCGAAGACGACGGGCTGACGGTCGACGGCGACGTCGCCGTGATCGACTTCGGCCGCGAGGTCGACGTTGAACGGCTGGTTGGCGGCCTCTTCCTCGCGAAGGAACCGTTCCGGCTGTGGGCCGTCCCACGCCAGGTCGACGACGACGAGTGGACCGCGGACGCCGTAGACCTGCACGTTGGTCAACCGCTGCGGCTGGAGTTCTCGCCTACGCAGCTGCGGGTCATGTTGGAGCCGGAAACGTGCGGCAACACGCTCGCGCGCCTCCTGACCAACCTCCAGCAGCACCTTGATGCCCGCACCCGTCTTATCGCGGCTTAGGAAGCGTGCCTCAATGACTTGAGGGTTTGATGGTGTAGTTCCATTCGCCGTGGAAGTCGTCGCGGTGCAGGTTGACGGCGGCGAGTTGCGCGTCGGTGACCTCGATGCCTTGGGGGTAGTCGCGCTTATCGAGTTGGGCGTAGACCTTCAGGCCGGTGCTGGTCTTCGTGGCGGCGATCGAGTTGATGATGACTTCGTGGCTGACCAGCGGCCGGCCGCGCCAGTTCTTGGCGATGAAGCTCCACAGGCGATGCTCGATCTTGTTCCACTTGCTCGTTCCGGGTGGGAAGTGGCAGACGGAGATCTGTAGGCCGGTGTCGTCGGCGAGGCGCTGCAGTTCGGTCTTCCACAAGCGAACGCGGTTGCCGTTACCCCCGCCGCAGTCGGCGGTGATCTGCAGGGTCGTGGCGTTGGGGTAGGCGACGCAGCCCAATTGCGCCCACCAGCTGCGGATCGACGCGACCGCAAACGCGGCGGTCTCCTTGGTGATCCCGACGTTCACAAATCCGTTGTCGGCGCCGATGTCATAGATGCCGTACGGAATCGCTTTGCCAAGCGTCTTGTCGGGGAAGTCGCGCACATTGACGGCGACCGGGTCGCCCTTGGGTCGCCACTCGCGTCCGCCGTTTGCGTACTCGCCAACCAGCTCCTTCTTCTTGGGGGTCGATGCTGATCACCGGCCGCTTGTGCTTGATCGCGACGGCGACCGTGTCGTTGATGTGTCGAAACTGCGCGTCGCGATCGGGATGCCGGGAGCCCTCCTTGGTCTTGCGGTTGGCCTGCAGGCTGTAGCCCAGCTCGTGCAGCAACCTGGCGACCGTGCGGTAGCTGACCTCGTGAGAGAGCTCGCGCAAGCCCTTGGCCAGCTCGCGGACGCTCTTTGACGTCCACAACAGCGGGCGCTGCGGATCCCCACGAGTGTCACCATCGACGAGGCGCTTGAGATCTGACAGCAGCGTCTTGTCGGTGTCCACACGCCGCTTGGGACCCGCGCCGGCCTTACGTACCCGTCCTGCCGGCAGCCCTTGGGGCTCGTCGAGGTCGCGCAGGCCCGCGCGGATCGTGTTCTGCGCAAGCCCGCTGGCGCGGGCTACCGCGGCGATCCCGCCGCGCCCATGCGAGCGCGCCTCGGCCGCCGCCCACAACCGCCGCTGACGCTCGTCCAGCATCCCGCCAGCGCCCACCGATCGCGTGCTCATCGATCACCGCACACAAGATTCAACACGGCCACCCCCGATTCCTTCAAACTATCGTGGCACGACTCCTCAAGCTTAAGCGGCTGGGCGGACGTCACAGCGGTTCTGCTCCGCCAAGGGGCAGCACAGAGCCGCTGCATGGCCCGACAGCGACTCGTTTCGGACACGGCCGGACATTCGCAAAGGGAACGTCAACCGATGACGCCGCGACCCGACCGTGCTCGCGGTTGGTGGCCTAGCGAGAGTGCTGATCGTGCCTCGAAGGAGCAGCCGGGCGAGTCTCAATCGCCTTGCTCCGTCCTCCAACGGTTCATGGCCCTCAAGGCGGCATCTGCTTCGGAGGCTCCCGTCCCATACGCCTCCACGCCGAAGGTGGGGTTCTTGATCGAGCGAAGATCCGCGAGCCCCGGTCCTACTACGCCGCTCGCTCGCAGGCGACGGTACTTCGTCCGCGAGAGGAAGCCATTTGCCAGATAGAGAGCTTCAAGCTCGTCTTCGACGAGGGATCGAAACGTCAGCGCAAAGCCCTGCCCGGCGAAGTAATCCTCCGGGTTGGCGGCCACGACGCGACAATACCGGACCATTGCGGTCCGTCAGCGCGGCTGTTGCTTTCGCCTGAACCGGGCGCTCTCGACGAACGCCGCGAGCCGGTCCCCCGGCGGACGCGGGGCCGCTGCCGACGCGTCTCGCGGCCAACGTCAACCGGACGCGTCGTGATGCCTACGTGGAAGGATCGGCTCGTGGGATCTCCGCAGACGTTGAGCGAGTCCGACCGCCGGATCGTTGGGGGTTGGGCCGCGGATTGCGCGCAGCGGGTGCTCTGGCTCTTCGAAGC
>JAJCYD010000050.1 GCA_029263125.1 Solirubrobacteraceae bacterium
TCAGCAAATAGGTTCGATTGAATAGTGCCACCCCATCGTTGGGCGGAAGCTCGGCGTTGATGGCCCGCATGTGGCCGCTGATCTCGGCGGTGGTGTTCAATCGGTCTCCCCTATCTCTGCTCGCGCCAGGCGCATCGCCTCAGCCTCCTCGGGCAAGTGTCGCAATCTGACGATCAAATGCGCCTCGCCAATCACATTAAAGACTAGGTAGATCGTAACCGGAATCGTCAGCCACAGCCCATTTAGGGCAAACACCCCGCTAAGGTGGCTGCGAAACGAATCAAGCGCCATGTAGGCCAAACAGCCGTCCGTGATGCTGCGGAAGAATCGACGCCGCGCCCGGAGCCAGCGGCCGAAGAACAGCGGCGACGCATCCAATTCACAGGCCGTGGGGGCGTCCAGGAGCGACCAGAACGGGCGGTTAAGGTGCGTGTCACACATCAGCTCTTGAAGTGTCCAATAAAGGTTGTGCGCCACCAGAGCGATCAGTCCGCCCGAAAGAACCATGCCCGCAACCAGCAGCGCTTCAGTCAAGTCCAGCCTCTTTCCTCAATTCCCTGATGTTCTTGCGGGCCGCTTCGAGCAAGCGATCGTTTTCGATCTGCACGCGCTCGATACGTGTCATATCCGGTCCGCTTCGCTTGCGCCGACGGGGGGCCGGCACTGCGAGATCCTTTGAGATCATTTGTTCTCCCTTAGGACTTCGGAAGTCAAGGTCACCATCTCGTTCAACAACTGGAGCGCGACGGTGGTCTGGTCCAGCGTCTTGAAGATGCGGTCCTCCCAAACGTCCATCCGCTTCCGATAGTTCTCCTTCTCGAACCACAGGGCAACGAGTACCAGAGAGAAGGCCCCGAATATTCCGAAGTCTGGCACTACTCTAGGCCCTTCATCATTTTTGCCTCTCCCCGGCGGAAGCAAGTTACTGCCAGTATATAACTAGGCTAGGCCCTCCAAGACATTCCAATCATCGTCAGCAAGGTGAGGGCTAGGCCGATCAGGGTTGCCCGATAGCCGAAAGTGCCGGGTCTCATAGGTCCGCCGGAAAGACAAAGTATCCGTTGGCGGCGGTGTCGGAACTGGCGGGGACCACTTGCCCGTTTGAGCCAACTTGCATCGCTGCGCCAAAGCCGTTGCTGGGGGAGCGAATGGTGTCGCCGCTGGGGCGGAATCCTACGGGCAACGTAAATATGGCGTCGGTGGTAGCGCCCGCATGCGAGACAAAACCTCCCTGCACGATAACCATGCCGTTGACGCGCCGATACCGGGGGTCTTGGTAGGGAGACCCTATCGGTGTCCACGAATTCAGCAGCGTCGCCGTCGTCCAGCCAGTATCGCCTTGGCGGACCGGAAACCCAGCCGCCGGCCAAAACGTGTAGCCGGTCCCTAAGATATCGATGGTCTTCGTTCCCACCTGCACAAGCGACGGCCCGATCTTCGAAAGCGCCAAGTTGTCGCCATCCAACAGCGCCACGCTGCCCGATAGCGCAGACGGAAAGTCGATCCAAAAATCATCGATTGCGACCGACGCCTTGGTGCCCATAGCGCGGAACACGGCGGCGTAGGAGGTCATCAGGGATCCGGGACTCGACTGATCCATTGCGATCTGACCCCACACGGACAGAGGCCCCTCATCGCTGCGAACGATGCTTTGGTTGCCGTCCCCATCCCCGACTACGCCCGAGAAAACATGGTGCTCGACGTGCAGCCCCCGAATGGTGGTACGAGCGCCGAAGCCATAATAGGCTAGGTTGTGCCAGCCTTCGATGTCTAAGCCGTCGAATGTGAATTCGCCGTTCCAAACGTCGATGGCGGGGCCAACGGGGGTAGGCCCGCCGGGGATGTTGGAGACGAAGATCTGTGAAAAGGTGTTGGACGGGTTGCCCTGCCCCTTCAGTCGAATGGCCGTGCGGTTGGTTGTCCAGATCCGTACTCGATTAAAGCTCATGTTCCAGATCGAGTTGCTACCCAGTGCGATCAACGGACAGTCAAACGCCCTGTCTGCCAGTTCGACCGTGACATCCGAGAACTCGATATCGTGCTGATTGGCTCCGGCGGTGTTGGGGATGTTGAACAAAACCGCAGCCTTGCCGTCCGTAGTCTCCTGGGAATCATAGGCAAGGGAGAAGTCGCGAAATTTTAGTGCCCGGGATTCGCCGTCGATTCGGAGGATGTTCTTAGCGGCAACCGTCTGGACTATTCGTGTCCCGCCCACACCGGGGGAGTAGGTGGCATTGCACCCCTGCCCCTGGACGATCTTGCCAGAGGTCTCTGGCAACACCAAGTCATCGTTGATTTCGATAATTCCGGGCGGCAGTAGCAGCCGAGACCAATTGGCATGGTCTGCAAGTGCCGCGTTCAGGGTGGCCGTGTTGACGGCGGCGCTTCCTGTCACGCTCCCGTACTTGCGAACGTCGGTTCCCCAGATCTGGGGGACCGTCCAAACGTTGTTTACGCTGGGGTCAGCGGATCCTGCGGGGCCAGGAGGCCCCTGCGGACCAACCTCCCCCAGCGTAACGTAGGCCTTGGTGATCTTCCCGATTACCGGCTGGCCTGGATTAGAGACAACTATCTTAGGACTGAGCCCTCCTCCGCCGCCGTCCAGAATGGGGCTCAAGCGATCACCCCCGGGCGTACGTCAACCTTGCCTTCGAAACCCATGACGGTCGAACCGCCAGTCGAAATCGCCATCTCCCAATCCGCACCCTTGACCGCTGGAATGGCTGCCGTCTCGGTGTCGTCAAGTGCTATCTCCACGTACCAAGCATCATCGTCGTCCTGATCGACGGACGGGACGGCATCCAAATACGCCGGATCGGCAGCCCCCGGCCCCCGCCGGATCTGAATAACTGCCGTATGGCCGGTCAGGTCGAAGTCTCCTGGGAACGTGAACCGGACCGAATAGGGGAAGCCCTGGTGGATCTGCCAAGTTCCAGTTAGGTCAAAGTGCCATACCATCACGCCTCCTCGGGTGGCTCGCGGAGCGTCTGATACTCGCCCTCATGTTTGATCTCAATCGCCCATCGGTCACCATCCGAAACGTGGTCGGTTGCCCGAACGCCGATAACGCCCCCGCCGGCGCGAACCATCGCTAGGCTCAGTT
>JAJCYD010000051.1 GCA_029263125.1 Solirubrobacteraceae bacterium
GCGCAGCGCCCCGATCGCCGCTGCACCTCGCCCGGGCTCGGCTTCGCGACGACCGGCGCGCTACTCAAGCACCACGGTCAGACGGCTCAACGGTCCTCTCGATCTCGACGGCGTGTTGCGATCACCGCGAGAACCCAAGGAGTGCCTTGCGGTAGAGCAGCGCGTGACCGCGGATCGTCTCTTTGAAGACGATCGGGATGTCGGCTTTGGTGAAGCAGAGGACGCCGTTGACGGGGATCGTGGGGTCGTCGATCGCGTCGCGTACGGCGGCAACCTGTCGGTCGAGGCCGTCGATCATCTTCGTTCTGTCGCGGCCGTTGACAAGGAGCTTTGGGTTGCCGAGCCACGGACGCTTGACACTGACCTTGCCGGTGTAGTCCTTGGCGTCGATGACATACACGCCGGACGGGGCGACGGCCAGATGGTCGACGTTGGCGCGGCTGCGGGGCATGCCTCGGTCGTGCAGGAGGACGACGATCCCGTCTGTGACCCGCTTCTCGAGCGACTCGCCGACGGCGCGCTCACCCGCCGCTCCTCGTTGCCACGCCGTCTCGTGCTGTGGCCCGTCGCGGAGCAGCAGGAGGAGGCCTCCGACGCGCGGATGGCGCTCGCGGGTGCGCTGCTCGCGGTGATCGCGGCGCCGCTCATGCTCGCGAGCGGCGCTCGCTCCGGCCTGGCCACGTTCCAACGGCTCGTCCGTCGGGACGACCTCTGGCGAGGTGGCGCCGGCATGGCAGTCCTCGCACGCAACCGTTCGTGCGGCCGCGTCCCACCACGCATTGGCACCTGCTTCCAAGGGGCGCGAGCAGACGGTGCACGCGTCGGGCCGGCGCAGCCGCAGGTGCTTCATCTCGACCGCGTTCGCGACTTCATCGGATCTCCCACTGGTGCCCCAAAGCAGCCCGGAAGACTTCATCGTTCCTGGTCTCGCACGGCCGCGCGACCGTCGATGCCCGTGGTCATCGCTGCCTGGCGGCCTCGATCGGGCGGACGAAGCCGCCGCAGTCGTACGGCGTGCGGCGCAGGAACGCGTTAAGCCGTTCAACGTCGAGGTGGGTAACGCCGCCGGACTGCGTAGCGACGTGTGCGGACATCGACGCCATGTCGTTCATGAAGCCCAGGACACTACGGCTGGCCGTTCGCGCGACCAGCACCTGGCGTGGATCGAGCGGTCCGAGGCAGTCGGACGCCAGTCCCTCGTCCGCGATTGCCGTCGCGATGGTGCCGGCAAGGTAGTCGCCGAACGTGGAGAGCTGTGGCTTGCGAACGTCTGCGACGAAGACCGAGAAGAGCGTGTCGGCGTGCACGACGAGCAGGCACTTGCGCCGATCGATCCACATGAGGTTGGCGTACCAGTCGTCGGGCGCTGGCTTCGCGTCGGTGAGCTCATCGGGCGCCAGCAGCTTGAGCAGCCGCGCGGTGCAGCGGACGATCACCGCGCCACCGTATCGGGCGTCGAGTGTTCCGCGCGAACGCGCGCTCGGCATCGTCGCTGGTGCGGCCCTCTTCGCGATGCTGGCGGGCCGATGGCGATTGTGACGGCCTATATGGGCGCCAGTATGTTCAGCATTCTGTTCATGCTAACGTTCAGCAGAATGTCTAATCGCGAACCGCTAGGCACGCACATGACCCGAGGCACGCTGGGCGCCATGCATAAGGATGGGGCAGCTGCGAGCTTCGCGCTCGCTCCGACCGGCGTCCGTATCCAGTCGCGGCGCCAGAGCGCGTGAACGCACTGCTCGACCCTCGATCCGAAAGGAGCATCTCGTGGCCAGCGCCCTAGCTACTCGACTGGATTCGATCCGCGACAACGGCGGCATCAAGTCCCGCGAGGTGGCGCAATTGCTCGACACCACGCCGCAGACCGTCTCGCGATGGCAGACAGGCAAAGTTGAGCCCCAGCGCGGCCACCTCGAGCGTCTCCTCGCGCTGGAGTTCCTGATCGGGGAGCTCGCCGAGTTCTACACGCCGGAGGAAGCGCGGCTGTGGCTGTTCTCTCCCCACCGCCTCCTCGGCGGCGAGCGCGCCGCGGACCGCATCCAGCAGGGCAAGGTCGACGACGTGCTCGCACTGATCGCGCAGATGCGCGACGGGGCGTTCGTCTAGCCCAAGCCCAAGGTCTCGGTGGTCGATTCGCCTGCTTTGCTCGACCGCGGCCTGGCGGTCGAGCCGCGCCCCTGGGAGGGGACTGTCTTCCGGCACATGTTCGGCGACTACCCGCCCGACCGCGAGAACACCCGGGGTGCGCGCTGGAATCCACCAGACACGCCCGCGATCTACACCAGCCTGTCGCGTGCGGGCGCGCTCGCCGAGGCGGAGCACCAGCTGGCTGTCCAGCCCATGCGTCCGCGTGTGAGCCGCCGGACCGTCTACGAGCTCGCGGTACGTCTTCGCGGTCTGCTTGATCTCACGAACCCCGAGCTGCTCGCATCTGTCGGCATCACTGCCGCGGAACTCGGAGCCGATGACATGACCGTCTGCCAGCGTGTTGGCGGCGCAGTCGCCTGGCTCGATGCAGACGGTTTGCTCGTCCCATCCGCACGTAGCGAGGCGATCAATCTCGTCATCTTCCCCTCCAACCTTCCGCCCGACTCCACGCTAGACGTGCTCGGCGAAGAGGACGTTCCCGTCTGAGGGGCTGTCTGGTCTCGAGGTGTCATCGCTGCCCGTGGTTCCAATGTGGTTCCAACTTGACCGGCTCGAACCTCACCGAACCAAAGACATCTCCCGCACATGGGGCTCAATCGCCCCTGCCGGACCCCCTCGGGCCGTCTCATAACCCGAAGGTCGCGGGTTCGAATCCCGCCCCCGCTATACGGAAACCCCCTCTCGCCAGGGGGTTTTCGTGCTTGTGGGGCCGGTTCGGCGTTTCGGTCTCGGGGTGCTGGACCAGGGTGCGACGTGCACGCGGTTCTGTC
>JAJCYD010000052.1 GCA_029263125.1 Solirubrobacteraceae bacterium
GGGGGGGGGGGGGGGGGGGCGGCCCCCCCCCCCCCCCGACCTGGTGGCGTTCAATGCCGACAAGCGCTACCTGGCGGACCTCTCCGTGCCCACCGTTTCAACGGTGTTCACGGCGCCGGGTGAGGCGCTGCCAGCGCTGGACGGGGAGGTGGTGGTGAAGCCGAACTGCTCTGCTGGCGCGTGCGACACCGGACGGTTCACAACTGCCGCCCACGACGAGGCTCTCGCCCTGATCGGGCGCATCCACGCGGGCGGGAGGACCGCGATGGTCCAGCCATATCTGGCCGCCGTCGAAGAGGGTGGCGAGACCGCGCTCGTGTTCCTCGCCGGCGAGCTGTCGCATGTGCTGAGCAAGCGCGCCATCCTCGCTCCCGACGAGGTGGCACCACGTGCCGACAACGATCCTCCGACCGCGGCGGCCATGCTCCGAGACGACGTCGTCACCGCAGGCGCGGCGGACGACACGCAACGGGCGCTCGCTCACCGCGCCATCAGGGAGATCTCCGAGCGATTCGGCACACCGCTCTACGCGCGCGTGGATCTCGTCAACGACCTCCTGGGGGAGCCCGTGGTGATCGAACTGGAAGCCATCGAACCGGAGCTCTATCTCGCGATGAGTCCGGGCGCCTCCGAACGCCTGGCGGCGGCAGTATTGGCGAGCTGAGCTGAGCTCAGTGCCTCACTCCGGCAACGACGTCAACGCCGCGACATCGCGAAGGCGTGGGTGCGCAACGAGTCGTATGCGGGCGCACCGGGAACGTCGCCGAGGCTGTGCAGCTCGCCGTGCTTCGTCGTCGGCGGCGGCACGATCGGGGGGCTCGCGAGGCGCTCGGCCGTTGGCGCTTCGCCCGGAAGGTCGCGTGGATGAGCGCCGAGCTCGGCGAGCGCGGCGGCCAGCGCTCCACGTTCGCAGGAGCGGGATCGGGGATCACGTCGAGATCCTTCGTCGTGCGCCGGTGGCCGTGGACCTGGAGGCCAACACCGCCCATCACCGTGTACTCGACCCCGTGACGACTCAGCGTCGCCAGCAGCTCGCGCACGTCAAAGGACGTTGACGGAAGCTCGTCACCCATCAGGGCTGCCCATGTGGCTCGGGCCTTCGCGGCCGCGATCTCGAGCTCGGTGGCGACGAGGTTCCACGACGCGGACTCGGCCAGCCGTTGCGCCGGGGTGAGACTATCTGCGAGAACGGACATGCTGGCGGGGGTCATCGCATCCGGTGTCGCCCAGGCCACCCCTGCGATGGCCACGTGGTGCAGGTGAAGCTTGAGCACGGATGGACGTCAAGCGCACTGGACGGTTGGACGGTTCTTTGAGATCCTCTGGCTGGGTGCGGGTGACCGACGAAGCGAAGAGCAGACCCTTGGGGCTTCACTGAGTCTGTCGCGCGGCTTGGCCCTTCGAGGGCCCTTGAGATGCGCGCCCCGGTGTCGCGCCCGCACCCGACTTCGCCGGTTCGCTGGCGGTCCAGTCGGCGACGAGCCAGGGCTCTCGGGATCGCGGGGGCAGCACCGGCGGAGATTCGATGACTGGTTCTTGCATCGGGCGCGAGGTCGAAGCGCAGGTGTCCAGCCGTGAGGGTCGCGTTCGCCACCGGCTCGGCCATCCGGATGAGATGGCAGGACGACCACGCCGAGGACGGACACGCCGGAGATCAATCGCATGCGATTTCACTTCAGCATCCGCGCTTGGAGGCGGCCAGCAACACGACACCCACCCACAGCCCGCCCAGTGCCCAGCCGCCGAGCACGTCGGTGCTCCAGTGCACGCCAAGATAGGCGCGGGAGATTCCCACGATCGCGATGACCAGGAGCGCGACCGCGAAGAGCGCGCCGCGAGATCGACGGCTCGCGATCACGCCGCCGATCACGAACGCGAGCGCGATCCAGCCGGCCGCCGCCGCCGTCGCGTGACCGGAGGGAAACGCGTAGCCGATCGCGTTGACCAGACCGTCGTCCGGGCGCGCCCGCGCGACCGCGAGCTTGGTCAGGTTGCTCAGCGTGCTGGCCCCGGCGAGCGTCGCGGCGAGGATCAGAAACGGCTGCCAGCTCCGCGTGACGCGCCGCAGCACCAGGCCCACCACAGCCCCGAGCGGCACGAGGACGGCGGTGCTGCCCAGCCACGTGACGATCTCAACGACGCTCGTCAGTCCCGTCCTGCGGTGCGAGAGCATGAACGACGCGACGTCCGCGTCGAACCAGACCGGCTGCGCGTCGCCCAGGACGGCCGCCAGCGTGACCGCGAACGCGGCGCAGAGGACGGCGAGCGCCGCGAGCCTGACCACGAGCGGGGGCGTGCGGGGAGCTACGACGACTTCTTCTTGGGGCGTGACGTCTTCTTGGCCGGGGCCTTGACGCCGAAGCGCCTGGTGCACGAGCGTCGGGCGGCGGACCGGCGCGCCCTGCTCGTGATGCGCTTGGCCCTGCGTGTACACGACGCGAGCTTCAGCGCGCGCTGGCGACGCGCCGACGTGACGCCCGGCGGCACAGGCCGGCCGTTGACCGCCGGAGCCGTCGAGCCGGCGGCAGCGCCCGGGTCGCCGCCGACGCGCGAGCCGTCGGAGAACGTCGACGCGCCCGTCCCGCAGCCGATGTCCAGCGTCGCGGTCTGGCCACGGTCGATGACCAGTGACATGCGCTCCAGCACCGTTCCGTCACGCTGTTCGCAGATCAGCTCGTAGGCCTCCCTGCCGCCGGCCGCACCGACGAACGGGCGCGTGGACTGGCCGATGTGCCACTCGTACATCCCGCTGGCCGGCACCGTCGTCGTGGCGTCCAGCTCGTCGGCGATCCTCAGCGGCGGCTGCTCGCCGGTGAGGCACACGCGCGGCAGGCCGATGTCCACGACGGGCTCGATGCCCTTCCCGCAGTACGGGCTCGTCGTGGTCTGGAAGCGCTTGTGCAGCCGCAGCACCCTGCCGGCGGGCGCCACGCCGCGCAGGATCGCGTGGTCGGCGTTCTCCGCCGCCGTCTCGGCAGCGATCAACAGGCCTTCGCGCAGCCCGCCGCGGCCCTGGGCATGCGGGTTCTCGCCCGTCCACTCCGCGACCACCCCGGTTTCGTAGGGCATGTGGAAGTTGCCGTCGGGCGGCCCCATCTCGATCGTGTAGCCGTAGCCGCCGGTCGCCGCGTAGGAGTCGTCCTCGGTCGTCCCGGTCGTGTCGTAGAGCTCATATCCATACTGCGAGCTGTAGCCGGTCGCCTGCCCGATCCGGTCGCCGACGGCCTTCAAGCGCGCTTCGTCGGGCGCCAAGCCCGCCGACCCGGTGCCCGGCGGGCGCAGCACGAGGGCGGCGACGTTGTGCACGCTGACGAGCGTCGTGACCTGATGCCGGCGGACGTAGTCCCACACCGCGCGGACCTCGGGCTCCGAACGCGGGCCCCTGCCGTGGTAGGTCTGCCCGGTGACGTCCGACGAGCTCCCCGGGCCGCCCCAGCCCGAGCCGTAGTTGCGGTTGGGATCCACCCCGAAGGCCAGCGCGCAGGGCAGCGACGGCGACAGCTCGCCGTCGCAGTTCTTGCGCCGGTAGGCGAACAGGCCGCCGGGCGGCGCGATCGATTCGGCGAGCGTCGCAGTGGGGTCCTGGCCGAGCAGCGTGTCGCCGGGATCGAAGGCGCCGCGCGAGGAGATGAAGCCGTCGGGGTTGACGATCGGCAGGATCACGACGCGCACTCGTGACAGCAGGCCGTCGATGCGCGGCTCGCCGCGCTGCGCGGTGAGCAGGTGGGCGAACTCCATCGCCGCCTCCATCGACGGCCACTCGCGCGCGTGGTGCAGGGCCATGAGGAAGAAGACGGGCCGCCCGTCGTCGGCGTCGACGTCGTCGGCGATCTCCACACCGGAGATCTCCCGGCCCTGGTAGGAGGTTCCGAACGTCGCCTTTCGCACCAGGCCGGCGTTGTCGGCGACCAGCGACTTCAGCTCGGACTGCACGTCGTCGTAGGTGCGGTAGCTCACGCGTCCCGACGGCAGCGGCGACCCGCTTGCGCCGATGCGGCTCGCGTACCTGCGGTCGGCGTCGCGCGCGGCGGCGAAGGAGGTCGACAGGTCGGCGATCCGCACGGAGAAGCGCATGCCCGACGCGACGACCTTCGCGAGGTCGACGGCGCCGCCGGCGATCACGTCGGCCCAGTCTCGGCCCTGCTCGTGCGTGACGTCCAGGCCCGAGGATTCCAGCGCCTGAATCTGCTTGTGGCTGCCGTGCACGCGCAGGAGCGAGACGGGTCCGACGGGGAGCTTGGGCAGCGCGATCGCCGACAGGCGGAACGTCGTCCGCGCGCGCAGCCCGGCGCCGCGCCTGCGGCAACCGCGTGCGGTGACGCGCTGGCCGGCGCTCACCCACGTCTGCGCGACCTCGCGCCCGCCGAATCCGCGCGAGCTGGCGAGCGTGTTGCGCGCGGCGTCGCGCAGCTTGAGGTCCCAGTCGCCGCTGCCGCGCAGACGGACGTCGAGGTATCCCGTCAGCGGGGCGCGATAGGTCGTCGACGTGCAGGCCACGCCCCGCTTGGTCTTCAGCGTCCGGGTGCTCGTCGCGGCCGTCGCCGGCGCCGCGATGACGAGCGCGGCGAGCACGGTGAGTGCGATGAGCGTGAGGCGTGGCATCGAGTGTCCTGCCAGCGCCGGAGGCGGCGGCCGGATGGCAGCCTACCGGCACCCCGCCGTCGAGCGCACCGTCTGGGCAGCGACCGTCACAGCAGGTCGTTCAATGCGCGCAGCTCGGCACGCAGCGACGCGACCTGGTCCTCGAGCGATGCGACGCGCTGCTCCAGCGCCGGGTCGTGGGCGGGGGGCTGCGCGGAGGCCGGCATGGGGGCGGGCGACGGCGCCGCGGGAACCCAGCCGGCGGTCTGCGGCGTCACGGCTGCCGTGGGGGCCGGCGCGGGCTGCGCGTTGTCGCCCGCACCGAGCAGCTGGGCATAGCGCTCCTCCTTCTGTCCCGGCCGGCGGTCGAGCTGCATGACCAGGTCGCGATCGATCAGCGCTCGCAACGTCGCGTGCACCGCGGCCAGGTCGGCGAAGTGGTGCAGGCGGTCGGTGCGCTGCTTGAGCTCGCCGGGGGTCTGCGGTCCGCGCAGCATCAGGACGCACAGCACGGCCAGCTCGTTGGGCGCGCGCGTGAGCGCCTCGTCGAGCAGGTGGCGGTACTTCGGCGTGCGTCCGCTGCTGGCCAGGCGTCCCCAGCGGCGGCCGTGCAGGCGCGTCATCGCGTCGCGGACGGTCGCGTCGTCATAGCGGACGACGGGATCGCGGGCGGTCGACTGGTTGCACGCCATGCGCAGCGCGTTGAGCGACAGCGGATAGGCGTCGGGCGTCGTTCGCTGCTTCTCGATCAAACAGCCCAGCACACGGATCTCGGTGGCCGCGAGGTCCACGGCCGGGAGGCTACTTCGCGTCCGCTCCCGGCGGCTGCTCGGCGCCGTCCGCGCTGGGCGGCTCGCCGCCGTCGGTGCCCGTCTGCTTCGCCGCGGCGGCGGCCTCCTGCCTGGCGCGCAACCAATCGCTGAGCTGGTTGCCGGCGTGCGACACAGATTCTCCGGCCTCCTTGAAGATGTTGCGAAACATCGTGCTGTAGTGCGCGGCGGCGTCGGCGGCCTCGGCGGCGGGCGGCTTGGGCGCGTCGTCGCGGCGGGGGAATTCGCCGCCGACGATGCGGTCGAAGTCGCCGCTTCGCACCCATGCCATCAGCTCGTGCACGCGTTTGACGGGCATCCCGTGGTCGAGGCTGAGGTCCGAGAACATCCGCTGCAGACGGTCCAGGCCATCGCCGCCCTCGGTGTACTCCATCGCCTGGCGCTCGAAGGCCTCGAGGTTCAGCTCGTCGGCGGCGGCGCCGCCGGACATCGCCATCAGCATCGAGCAGACGATGCGCGGGTCGCTGGTCGTCAGCGCCGCCGCGCGATCGCAGGACAGCTCGGCGGCGCGCGACCACTCCAGCAGGGCGTAGCGCACGGCCAGCAGCGGCAGGTGGCCGCCGGGGATCGGCAGGCGCACGGAGCTGCCGAGGCGCACGAGCACCATCAGCACCGTGCGGTACAGGACGTGCTCGGAGAGGATGTGGCCGAGCTCGTGGCCGAGCACCGCCTCGATGCCGCGGTCGTCCAGCAGCGAGACGGTCGCCGAGTTGAGGATGATGATCGGCTTGCCGGCGCCGATCGTCGCCGCGTTGGCCAGCGGCTGCTGCGTGACGTAGAGGTCGTACTCCTCGGGCATGTCAAGCGCGGTCAGCGCGCGGTGGTAGGCGCTCCAGATCCGCGGCAGCTGATCGGGGCCCAGGCGCACCGACGAGCCGAGGTAGGTCTGGCGCAGCGCGCGCTCGTAGCCCATCTCGATGAGCTTGCGCACGACGAGGTCGAGCATCGGGATCGAGCCGAGCGCGGCCGTCGCGGCGCGGTCGGCCGGGTGCTCGTACGCCTTCGACGAGATGTTCGTCAGCCGGTGGGCCTCGGCGGGAACAGCCACTGCAGGCAGCCTACGCCCTTGCGCAACTACGGCGCGCGCCTTCTACACTGCGCCACCGTGCGTGCCGCCACGATTCGCGACGGCGAGGTTCTCGTCGAGGAACATCCCGACCCCGAGCCCGGGGTCGGCCAGGTGCTCGTTGGCGTGCGCGGGGCGGGCCTCAACGGCGCCGACATGATGCAGTTGCGCGGGCGCTACCCCGCACCGCCCGGCAGCTCCCCCGACATCCCGGGTCTCGAGCTCGCGGGGGTCGTCGAGGCCCTCGGGCCGCAGGCGGTGCGCTTCGAGGTCGGCGACCGCGTCATGGGCATCGCCGGCGGCGGCGGTCAGGCCGAGCTGGCGGTCGTGCACGAGCGCCAGCTCATGCGCGTGCCCGATGCGGTCGAGTTCCCGGACGCAGGCGGCCTGCCGGAGGTCTTCACGACCGCCCACGACGCGATCTTCACGCAGGGCCGGCTGCGACCGGGCGAACGGCTGCTCGTGCAGGGCGCCGCCGGTGGCGTCGGCACCGCCGCCGTCCAGCTCGCGCTTGCGGCTGGCGCGCATGTCACCGCGTCGGTGCGCAACCCCGATCTGCGCGGCGGCGTCGCGAAGCTCGGAGCGCACGAGGTCATCGACCCGGAGGGCTTCGTCGACTACGGCCCGTTTGACGTCGTGCTCGAGCTCGTCGGCGCGCCCAACCTCGGCGGCGACCTCAAGGCGCTGGCGATCAATGGCCGCATCGTCGTGATCGGCGTCGCTGCCGGCGCGAAGGCCGAGCTCAACCTGCTCGCCCTGATGGGCAAGCGCGCGCGCATCATGGCCTCGACGCTGCGGGCCCGGCCGCTGGAGGAGAAGGCCGCGACGGCGCGGGCGATGGAGCGCGAGGTGCTCCCGTTCTTCGAGCGCGGTGACGTGCGCGTACCGGTCGCGAAGACCTACGCGCTGAACGACGTTGCGTCAGCATATGAGCACTTCGCCGGTGGCGGCAAGCTCGGCAAGATCCTGCTGACGTTCTAAGCCCGATCCGGGCTAAGAGCCCCAGCCGCCCTGGCGCCGCGTGGCGGCGATCCAGGCGTTGTCGGTGTCGGCGTGCCGGAGGCTCGACGGGTACGGAGGGCGCTTCCAGACATGAAAGCCGATCGTGCCGTAGTGCTCGCGCAGGTAGGCGACGAGATCGCCGCGGTGCTCGGGGCACGCGTAGCGCGGGGATCCGTACAGGCCGTGGCCGTGGAACATCAGCCACTTGCCCGGCAGCACGTCCTGATAGGCGCCCCACGTGATCTCCCGCATCGCGCTCGTCAGGCTGAGCTGCGTCAGCGGGTCGGGCCGCTGGTCACAGAACTGACAATGAAAGATGAAGTTGACGGACACGCGTTCAGTGTGGCACCTGTCGTGGCACGTTCGCGAGGGATCTCGGCGAATGCCGCCGGCGTGACGTGCGTGCCGCGGTCGCACGACGTCACGCGCCCGCGCTCGTGGCGGGGCGCAACAGGCGACCGATCGTGCCCGCGACGAGCACCGTCGGATCTCCGGCGGGCAGCGCCGGCAGTGCGGGTGCGGCGAGGAAATACGCCAGCGAGAGGAGCGGGACCCGAGCGCGGTGCTCAGTACGGGGGCAGGTCGGCGTACCACTCGCCGAGCACCCGAAACGCCGACCAGAACGCGCGCTTGGCGGACTCCTCGTCAAGCGCCTCGTCGATGTTCGGCACGTACAGCGCCTCGATCGACGGCGTCAGGTGCTGGACCTCACCGGGCAGCGCGTGCACCTCGTCGCACAGCGGCAGCTGAAGCTCGTTGAGCGTCTGCAGGGCGTCCTCGCCCATCATCACAACCATCTTCGGCTGCACGATCGCGAGCTCCTCGCCCAACCGCCCGATGCATCCTGGGTCCGCGAGCGTCGTGTCGGGCACAGGGCACTTGACGCACAGCGTCCCGTAGACGGCCAGGGGATCGATCGCCAGGCGCTTGAAGGCCTTCATCAGCGCGGTGCCCGAGCGCCCGAAGAACGCGACGCCCTCCTCGATCTCCGGCGGCATCGGCGCGTACTTCAGCAGCACGATGTCGGCCTGGGGATGTCCCGAGCCGAGCACGGGCATCAGCTGGCCGCGCGGGCAGCGCTCGCACGCCTGCAGCTCGCGCGTGAGGGTGTTCAGCTCTCGGATCGCCCGCTCGAGGTATTTCTCGCGGATCTCGTCGTCGGTGGCGGGCATGCTCGCCGGTGGTTTCGACGGCTGCGACGGACGACCCTGCGCGTGCATCACGACTTGCGCGTGGCCCGCTTGACGCGCCGCTCGCGCCGCGCGGCACGCGCCGCCGGGGGCGTGGCCTTCGTCTCCAGGAACTTCAGCGCCTGCACGTAGAGCAGCGACGAGGGCTTGGTCGTGATCTCGGCCTCGCGCAACGCTTCGAGGAACTCCTCGGGTCCGTCGAAGTCGGCCATCCGCACGCGGACCGAGCCCAGGCCATGCGCCACGTGGGAGTCCGAGCCGGCGCCCGCGAGGATGCGGTACTTGGCCGCGAAGCGCTCGGCCTCCTCGTTGAAGGAACCGATCGCCACGCGCGGGTTGTAGACCTCGATCGCGTCGATGTCGTCGACGATACCGAGCAGGTGCTCGTAGTCGGGCACCGCGTGCATCCGGTCGAAGGGGTGGGGCACGTAGACCAGGCCGCCCTGGCGCTTGATCTCGGCGACGGTCTGCGCGAGCGTCATTCCGCGCGGGATCTGCTCCTCGATGAACAGGCCGATGACCTCGCCCTGGTCGGCGGTCTTGACCTCCTCGGCGACGATGATCTTGACGCCGTACTTCGCAGCCTTCTCGCGTGCCTCGTAGGCCCCGGTGATGACGTTGTGGTCGGTCACGGCGATCGCTCCCAGGCCCTGGTCGCGCGCGGTCGCCAGCAGCACCTCGACCGGCGTGGCGCAGTCGTGGGAGTGGTCGGTGTGCATGTGCAGGTCGACGTCGATCCGTGGTCGGGAGCGCAGGCGCACGGCGATCTCGGGGTTGCCGGCACGCGGGTGGCGGCGAGCGACGAGATCGGCGTAGAGCCGCTCGAGCTCGTCGGTGACGCGGGGCCACGTGAGGCGCTCGCGCATCGTGATGGCGGCCCGCGCGAGGCGCTCGCGTTGCTCTCGATCCTCGATCAGGCGCTGCAGCTGCGCGGCGAGGGTGTCGATGTCGCGTGGCTCGAACAGCATGCCGTGGGCGCCCTCGCCGAGCACCTCCTCATAGACGGGCAGGCGCGAGGCCAGCGGCACGACGCCGGCCCGCAGCGCGCGCAGCAGCAGCCCGGGAGCGGGCGCCGCGCCCTCCGACGCGGCGATGACCACGTCGGCGCGGGCGAGGGCGTCGGCCTCGGAGAGCTCGTCTGGCGTCACGTAGCGCACGCGGGCCTCGATGTCGGGGCGCAGCGGGGTGCTGCTCGACGGCCCGCGCGAGGAGATGATCGTCACCTCCCAGTCGCCGACGGCGTCGAGGCGGCGCAGGGCTCGCAGGAACAGCCGCAGCGCCGCCCGTTCCTCGTCGTCGACGAACAGGATGCGGGTGGCGCCCGGCGGCAGGGACTCGCGCGCGGCTGGGGCGTCGGCGCCAGGCAGCAGCACGCGGTAGTCGGCGGGGAAGTAGCGCTGCATGAGCTCGCGCGTTGCGCCGTAGCTGGCGGTGCGCGCGTCGAGGCGGCCGAGCACGAGCTGGACGACCTTGCGCGCCACCTGGGTGGACAGCAGTCGCTCCGTCGGCGTGTGAAACGTGCCGACGTTCAGCGCCCGCGAGTGGCGCAGCGCCGCGCTGGAGGTCGAGGGAGCGAATGGCTCGTGGACATGGCAGACGTCCAGCGGCAGGATCGTCAGCAGGTCCTCGATCGTCCGCGAGATGTCGACCGGCAGGGCGGGCGCGCGTCGCGTGGAGCCGGGCAGATCGGGCATCGCGTCACCGACGGCGAGCACGCGGGGCGGGGCGCCGGGCTCGGGCAGCAGCAGGATCGGGTCCTCGATAGCCGCCCGCAGCGCCTGGCGCGTCTCGCGGACCGCGTCATGCGAGCGCGACGGCGCGACGATGACGACCTGGTGTCCGCGCTGGGCGAGCTCGGTGCTGACGCGCTGGACGTAGGTCGTGACGTCACGCGTCCGGTCGCCCCACGGGTAGGAGGTGACGTGCGCGATCGCGAGGCGCTCGGTGGGCACGGCTTGAGGATATGCCTTGTCGTGCGACGCAACCGATTTGGCAGCACTGCTGCTAGTCTGCCTGCAATGAGTGTCGCGGTCACCATCCGAGATGTCCCAGACGAGGTGCGCGACGAGCATGCGGCGCGCGCGGCTCGGGCCGGCAAGTCCCTGCAGGAGTACCTCCGCGGGATGCTCGTCGAGGCCGCTTCCCGGCCGACGGTCGACGACGTCATCGCACGTGCTCGGGGACGGGTCGACGCGACGGGCGTCCGCGTGGACGCCGAGTCGATTCTCGCCGCGCGAGACGCCGAGCGGCGGTAGGCATGCGCGTCGTGTGCGATGCGTCGGCGCTTGTTGCGCTGCTGCTCGACGGGGGACCCGACGGTCGATGGGCCGCCGAGGCGCTGACCGGCGCGGCGCTCATCGCGCCCCAGCTCGTGGAGTTCGAGGCAGCGAACATCCTGCGTCGTCACGAACTGGCGGGTCTCGTCACCGCCGACCAGGCCGCGCAGGCCCACGCCGATCTGCTTGACCTCGCGATCGAGCGCTGGCCCTACGAGCTGCTCGCCGCTCGCGCGTGGCAGCTTCGCAAGAACCTGTCGTCCTACGACGCCAGCTATGTCGCCCTCGCGGAGGCTGCCGGCGTCACGCTCGTCACGCTCGACCAGCGGATCGCGGGCGCACCCGGCCTGCGCTGCGCTATCGCGACGCCCTGAATCAGGTGGGCCCGTAGTCGCGATGCACGGTCGCGATCCGGACGCGGTAGTCGCGGTACCACGTCTCCCGGCCTCGCTCTTGCGCGACGAGATGCGCGGCGACCTGCTTCCACGATCTCGCTGCCTCGTCGTCGAGCCAGTAGGACACGGTGATGGCGAGCCCGTCGCGAGCGCTCTCGATACCGAGGAAGCCCGGTTGGCGGCTGGCGAGATCCATCATCGCGCCCATCGTCGCGTCGTATCCGGTGTCCACGTCGCTGCGCAGCGACGTGAAGATCACCGCGGTATAAGGCGGCTCAGGAGTCGCAGCGATCCGCGCAGGGTCGTTCGTAACCTCACCCCGTACCGTCGTAGAGCTCCTTGAAGCGGTCGGCGTAGCGCTCGTAGACGACGTTGCGCTTGATCTTCAGCGACGGCGTCAACTCGCCTTCCTCCTGGGTTAGGTCGCGCTCGAGGATCTCGAAGCGCTTGACCTGCTCGATGCGCGCGAAGCGGCGGTTGGCCTCGTCGACGACGCCCTGGATCTCCTTGCGCACGTCCGCGTTGGCGGCGAGCGCGGCCGGGTCGGCGTCCGGCGCGCCCACTTTCTCGGCGAGGGCGGCCGCCTCGTCGGGGTCGAGCGTCAGCAGCGCGGTGAGATAGGGCTTGCGGTCGCCGAAGACCACCGCCTGGGAGACCCAGCGGCCGACCGTGAGCGCGCCCTCGATGTTCGACGGCGAGACGTTCTTGCCGCTGGAGGTGATGATCAGATCCTTCTTGCGGCCGGTGATCGACAGGTAGCCGTCGCCGTCGATCTCGCCAAGATCGCCCGACAGCAGCCAGCCGTCGCGCAGCGTGGCCGCCGTCGCCTCCTCGTTGCGGTAGTAGCCCTTGCAGACGATCGGCCCGCGCATGAGGATCTCGCCGTCGTCGGCGATCTTCACCTCCAGGCCGGGCAGCGGGCGCCCGACGCTCCCCAGTCGGTGCTCCTCGATCGTGTTGAGCGTGGCCACGGCGGAGGTCTCGGTCAGGCCGTAGCCCTCGAGCACCCACACGCCGCAAGCGTGAAAGAAGGACAGGATGTCGATGTCGATCGGCGCGGCGCCCGTCAGGGCGAGCTTGATCCGGCCGCCGAAGAGGTCGCGCACCTTGTGCAGGACGAGCTTGTCGGCGAGCTTGAACTGCACGTCGAGCACGAGGCCGTTGCGACCGCCCTTGCGCTCGCGTTCGCGGACCTTGCGGCCCACGCCGACCGCCCACCAGAAGAGCTTCTCCTTCGGCCCGCCGGCGGCCTCCACCTTGCTCGTCGCCGCCGTGTAGATCTTCTCGAACACCCGCGGCACGGACGGCAGGTGGGTCGGCGAGATCTCGCCGACGTCGGAGACGATGCGCTTGGGGTCGCGATGCCAGAACGCCAGCACGGCGCCGGCGTCCAGCACGACGAGTTGCACGATCCGCGACAGCACGTGCGCGAGCGGCAGGAAGATGTAGACGACGTCGTTGGCGCCCTTGGAGAACGTCACGCGCTCGCGGACCATGTCGATCTCCGCGCGCAGGTTGGCGTGCGAGAGCATGCAGCCCTTCGGCGGGCCGGTCGTGCCGGAGGTGTAGACGATCGTGGCGGTGTCGTCGGGGCTTGCGCTGTTGGCGCGTTCGGCGAGCTGCTCGTCGGTGACCTGCGCGCCGCCGGCGCGCAGCTCGTCAAGCGTGATCGCGCCCTCGACCTCGCCCTCGAAGACGACGATGTGGGCCAGTGCGGGCAGCTCGTCGCGAACCTCCAGCAGCTTGGCGACCTGCTCGTCGTCCTCGCAGAAGATCGCCTTCGCGCCGGAGTGCTCGAGCACGTACTGGCATTCCTCGGGCGAGTTGGTCTGGTAGACGGGGACGACCGCGGCGCCGGCGCCCATCCCTGCGAGGTCGGCCAGCGTCCACTCCGCGCGGGTGTTGGAGAGGATCGCGACGCGATCGCCGGGCTCGACGCCCAGCGCCATCAGGCCCTTGGCGATCTCGCGCACCGAGATGCCGAGCTGGCGGTAGGAGATCTCCCGCCAGCCGTCCCCATGCGGGTGCTTGAGGGCCGTGCCGCCGTGCTTGGAGGCGGCGAACACCAGCGATGCGATCGTGCCGCGGTCCTCCGTCGCGGCGGGCGAAGCCGTGCTCTTCGAAGTCGCGCTCATCTGATCAGTATCGCGCGATGACCTCCCGATGCGGTCCGATTCAGCGCGAGCGGCGCTGTGCTGCGTCGAAGGCGTCTTCGCCGAGCGCGGCGCGCAGGCCTCGCAGGCGTGCGAGCCGGGTTCCCGATCCCTGCGCCGGGAAACTCAGGGACACATCGGCGCCGAACGCCCGGCCGCTGACACGCACCGGCTGGTCGGTGATCTGCTGAAGGTCTCGGGTCTCGATCCTGATCGGGCTCAACAGCTCGGCGGTCAGCCGCTCACAGGCCGCATCCACGGTCGGCCACGTGCCGCCGTTGGGATCGCAACGCAGGACCCAGGCCTTCGACGGCGCGCCCTCGTCGGCGTTGGCCGCGATCTCGATCTCCAGGTCGATCGCCGCGCGCGTGGTCGACGTGGCCGGCGGGGGCGTGTCGCCTCCGCATGCGGCCAGCAGGACGACCACGGCGAGAGCCGCGGTCGCGGGGATCGCTCGCACGCTCGGCACGCCGATCAGCCGACGATCGCGGTCATCGTCATGCCGGGGGCGTGGATCGTGCAGACGAAGCTGTAGGTCCCCGGCTCGGCGAGGCGCACGGAGGAGGACCCGTCGGTGCGCGGCGGGATGACCACGCGCTGCGGGCTGCCCGACAGCGAGGTCACCTGGTGAGACTGCCGGGACGCAAAGCGCCAGGTCAGCACGCCTCCGGCCGCCAGGCGCACCGTCGGGCGGTCGCGGCCGCGGTGAAAGGCGTTGTCGAAGACCGACACGACGGCGGTCCGCGGCCGGCGCGCCGAGCGCGTGCCTCGCGCGCCGGGCGCCGGCGCAAGGCGCATGCCGGTCGGTGCGCCGCTCGCAGGTCGATCTCCCGCGGGCGCGGCCGCCGCAGCGCTGACGAGCGTCGTCTCGTCGCTGCGCAGGTCGCGCACGAAGACACCGCGCGTGCCCGCCGACTTGGCCGGGTCGAGGTTCGTCGCCGTCGAGGCGAACGCGACGCGCCGGCCGTCGGCGGAGATCGACGCATCGTCGGCGGCGGCGTTGGCTGCCGCGCCATCGCCGCCGGCGGCCCGTGAGACGAGCTCGGCGGGCCCGCGGCGGCGGGTGTCGCGGACGAGGACGCGTGCGCGCCCGCCGGCCAGGGCGGTGTAGGCGACGCGGCCGCCGCCGGCGCTGATCGAGGGCTTCAGCGCGAAGCCGTCCGCCGGGTCGCCGACGAGCAGCGTGCGCCGCTGGCGCAGATCGCGGACGTAGATCCGAGAGCTTCCGTCGCCGGCGCCGAGGTTGCCGGCCGTCGAGGAGAACGCGACGTAGCGCCCGTTGCGCGAGATCGACGGATCGGAGGAGTAGTCGTCGCCGACCGCCGCGCCCGAACGGCTGACGACGCTCGTCGTGTGAGCCTTCAGGTCGCGCACGAACACCTGTGTGTGCGCGCCCTCCGAACCGGCGCCGAGGTTGGAGGCCGCCGAGACGAAGGCGACCTTCGAGCCGTCGCCGGAGATCGACGGGTGGTAGACGCCGTCGTCGGCGCCCCGGGCCGAGCGCGTCGCCCGGCTGGCCAGCGTCGTGCGGCCGCTGCGCAGGTCGGTGACGTAGACCGCGCTCTGGCCGCGGCCGCGGACGGCCTGGTAGGCGAGCGTGCGCCCGTTGGCCGACAGCGCCGGGTTGTACTCCGAGCGCGAGACACCGGCGCGGGCGTTGACCGGCGGCGCGATGCGCCGCGTGCGCCGGGTGACGGTGTCGTAGACGTCGACGTGGATCTGGCCGTAGCGCTTGGCGAAGTTCAGGTTGCCCTCGGAGGTCTCGTAGGCGATGACCCGTCCATCGCGCGAGACGGTCGGGTTGTAGGCCGAGCGCGGCGTCGTGCGTCGATCACGTCGCGACGCGTCGATCTCGCTGCCGCCGTCAAGCGGATGCGAGCGTACGCTGATCTCCCCGCTCTTCAGCGCCTTGGGCACCTTCTGCAGGTAGGCCTCGAAGGCGACGTGCCTGCCGTCGGCCGACAGCGCCGGGTTGGAGGCGTAGTCGCGCGGCCTGCCCGTCAGCCGGCCGGCCTTCGTCGGCGGTGGCCCGTTGTAGCGCGCCTGGGCCAGCCAGCGCGGGAGCTGGCTGAGCTGGCGGCGCAGCAGCAGCTCACCCTGCTGCTTGGTCATCGCCCTCGTGCGCGTGCCGTACGCGACGCGCTCGCGCAGCACGGCGGCGCTGGACCGCTGGATCGCCGACGGCGAGCGCCCCCGCAGCCGCCCGATCTCCAGGGGACTCTGCTCGCCGCGGCGCAGCTGGCGAAACGCCGCGTCGGTGACGCCGAAGATCTCCGGCGCCGCGCTCGGGACCGCGAACTGATGCAGCGAATGAAAGAACAGATGCTGGGCGAGGTGCCCCTGCGTGAGGGTGCGCAGCGCCCGCGAGCGCAGCGTCGCGAGCGTCGAGGCGGATACGTGACGCGCGCGGGGAGCCACGAGCGCGTCGGCGAGCTTGGCGGGATCCGGCCAGCCGTTCGTGGCGGCGAGCTGGTCAAGCGGCGTGCTGTCGTCGCGCAGATGGCGCCAGATCGCGCCGCGCGAGACCTTCAGCAGCGAGGAGAGCAGGCCCTCGTCGTAGGGCAGCCAGTGGTTGTAGACCCAGTCCTCCGGCGGCAGCCAGTGCGCCGGGGCATTGGGCGGCGCCTCGGTGTCGCCGGACGTCGGCACGGCCGGCAGCAGCTGGGCGGCCGGGGAGCCGTCGCCGGAGCGCAGCGCGATGACGCCGGCGATCACGACGCCCACGATGACGACGACTGCTGCCGCGACGCGAGCGTTCACGGAGGAACGGCGCACGAGGCTGATCCTACGCCGCCGCGCCCCGGCCGTCCGGCTACGTCGCCGCAGCCTTCTTGGTCGCCTTGGCACCGCTCGGCTCGTCGGCCTTGCGCCGGTACGTGGCGATGAACTTCTCGGTGTCGGCGTGCGCCTCGTCGTCGGGACGCTGGTTCATCGGCGACTTCATGAGGTAGGACGACGGCCCGTCGAGCTGGCCGGATACCCCGTTGTTCAGCGCGAGCTTGCAGCAGCGCACGGCGTCGATGACGATTCCGGCGCTGTTGGGCGAGTCCCACACCTCGAGCTTGAGCTCGGCGGTCAGCGGGACGTCGCCGAAGGCCTGGCCCTCCAGGCGGATGTGCGCCCACTTGCGGTCCGTCAGCCATGGCACGTAGTCCGACGGGCCGACGTGGACGTCGCCGGGTGGAAGGTCGTGGCCCATGATCGAGGTCACGGCGTTGGTCTTGGAGATCTTCTTGGACTCCAGGCGCTCGCGCTCGAGCATGTTGTAGAAGTCCATGTTGCCGCCGACGTTCAGCTGTGAGGTGCGCATGAGCTTCACGCCGCGGTCGTGGAAGAGGCGAGCGAGGTTGCGGTGCACGATCGTCGCGCCGACCTGCGACTTGATGTCGTCGCCGACGATCGGCAGCCCGGCCTTCTTGAAGCGCTTGTGCCAGTAGTCCTCGCGGGCGATGAAGACCGGGATGCAGTTGACCATCGCGCAGCCGGCCTCGAGCACCTGCTCGACGTACCACTTGGTCGCCAGCTCCGAGCCGACCGGCAGGTAGGAGACGACGACGTCGGTGTGCGTGTCCTTGAGGATCTGCACGATGTCGGCGGTCTCGCCGGGCGCCTTGGTGATCTTCTCCTTGAGGTACTTGCCGAGGCCGTCGTGGGTCATCCCGCGATGGACCGCGACGCCCAGGTCCTTCGGCACGTCGGCGAACTTGATCGTGTCGTTCTGGCCCGACCAGATCGCCTCGCCGAGGTCCTTGCCGACCTTCTCGGCGTCGATGTCGAAGGCCGCCGTGAACTCGACGTCGGAGATGTGGTAGCCGCCGAGGTCGACGTGCATGAGCCCCGGAACGTCCAGCGTCGGATCGGCGTCACGGTAGTAGTGGACGCCCTGCACGAAGGCGTTCGCGCAGTTGCCGACGCCGACGATCGCGACGCGGACCTTGTCTGCCTGGTACCGGGCGGCGCCGTTGGAGGCGTGGCCGTTGCCGTTGCTGGGGCTCATGTGCTGTTGGTTTCCCTTCGATGAACGTTCCGGGGGATACACCCCATCGGGTCGGGCTCGTTACACGACACTATCCGGGCGCGTGAGCTGCCGGCGGACGTGGAGGATGCGCTGCAGGACCGTGAAGGCCGACAGCGCCGCGAGGAGGTAGACGGCCGGCTCCAGCGCGCCGAGCGCGGCGAACACGAGGCCCGCGGACAGGATCACGACGCGGATCGCCCGCGTCGCGAGGCCGACCTTGCACTCCACGCCCAGCGCCTCGGCGCGTGCGCGGGTGTAGGACACGACGAGCGAGGCGAAGACGGCGACGACGACCGCCGCGACGGCAGCCTCGTTGTTCTGGCTGGCGAAGTACACGGCGACGGCCGTCAGCACGATGCCTTCCTCGATGCGATCGAGCGTCGAGTCCAGGAAGGCGCCGAACGCCGTGCCCTTGTCGGACATCCGCGAGTAGGCGCCGTCCAGCGTGTCCATGACCGAGCCGACGATGAAGGCGACGCCGCCCCAGAAGAACTCCGTCTGCCAGATGAGGATCGCCGCCAGGACGTTCAGCGTGAAGCCCGTCAGCGAGATCGCGTTGGGCGTCAGGCGCGATTCGATCAGGCGGTTGCGGTAGAGCTCGCGGCGGTCCGAGCCAGCCCTGCGGGCGCGCGGCTCCCGATGCGCGTCGGGCCCGGGCGGTGGAGCGGGCTGCTGCGCGCTGGCCTCCATCAGGTCGTGGCCGACGTGCCGGTCGTCATCGCCGGCGCCGGTTGGAACGTCCAGACCCGCGGCCGTGCGCGAGCGAGCGCGCGGGCGGCCAGCGCGCCCAGGCCGGCTGCCGCGGCGCCGAGCACGGCATCGGCGATGAAGTGGTTGGCGGTGGCGACGATGACGAAGAGGACGATCAGCGGATACACCGCCCAGAAGATCTTCAGCGCCCGCCACTTCACCAGCCGCGAGAGCGGCACCCCGATCATCAGCGCGAAGGCGACGTGCATCGACGGCACGGCCGCGTAGGGGTTGAAGAGGGCGTTGATCGTCACGCTGTCCTGCGGCACGCCGGTGAAGTCCGAGACGGCGTCGAAGAAGCCCCACTCCGGGAAGAAGCGCGGCGGCGCGGTGGGGTACAGGCTGTAGCCGATCAGCGCGATCCCGAATGCCACGAGAAACATGTTGCGCACGAAGTAGAAGCTCTTGTTGCGGAACATGTAAAGCCAGACGAGCGCGCCGAGCGTCACCGACGTCTGCGCGTTGATGTACATCCACGACGCGGCGTCCAGCAGCCATTGCTGGCCGGACGTGAAGGCCTGCACGGACGGCTCGACGAAGATCCTCAGACCGCGCTCGATCCCGATCAGCTCGCGAGCGTTGGCGAACGCCGTCGTCGCCGCTTCAGGATGGTTGACCAGGCCGCGCGTGAGGCGGTACAGCTGGTAGGCGACCATGAACAGCAGCACCTGGCGCATGAGGTCGAGCGGACCGCGGGGCAGGAGCCGCGCCTGGAACGTGCGGAGACGAGCGGACATTGCGCGCCCGCCATCCTACTCAGGGCGTCGATGTCACGAAACATCACAACGTGGCCTGGACCGCCCGTGCGGCGCCGTCCCAGCAGCGCGGGCCGGCGCCGATCAGTGCGATCCGCCAGACGGGCATCGCGGCGACCGTAGGGCCGGGCGGCGGCCGGGATGTATCCGTCGTGTCACCGCCTGCAGGTCGAGCCCGTCATCCGCGCCTGCACGCGCACCACGCCGGGCCGCAGGATGCGCAGGCGCGTCATGCCGCCTGGCCCGCGCCGGACGCACGCCTGCCCATCCGTCACCCTCCACCAGCGCGTGTGGCGCACGCGCACGACGAGGTCGCCGCGCCGCCTGGCGTCCACGACGAAGCCCTGTGGCGTGAGCGAGACCGTGGCGTCCTCGGCCAGCGGCGCGGCGTCGGCGACGGCGAACACGCGCCAGTGCGCGTCGCGCCAGACGGGACGCAGGTAGGGCAGTCCGGACTCGATCAGCCGCGCCTCATCGCGCGCGGCGTAGTCCAGCGCGACATCGGGCAACGCGACGAACGCGACGGCATGCTCGTCAAGCCAGGAGCGGTAGGTGGTAGCCGTCAGCGATCCGTCGTAGAACAGCCCGCCGTATCGACGGTCCAGCTGGCGCTCCCAGCCGCGCGCCAGCGCGACCCGTGGCGCGACGTGCGCGGCCTCCCAGTGGTTCGCGGTGAAGGGGATCTCCACGCGGAAGCCGTCCGCCGGCGGATCCTGGCGTTCGAGAAAGCCGATCAGCGGCGCGTAGTAGGCGGCGGCGGTCGACGGATCGCCGCCGGCCCGCGCCACGTCGCGGATCGCGGGAGAGGCCTGCCAGTAGGCGAGCGCCACCGCGAGCGCGGCCAGCAGCGCGGGCCGCCGGCGGTTGGGCGGGTCGAGGCTGAGCAGCGCCCCCAGCACGACCGGCCCGGCGAGCAGCGCGCCGAGCCGGGTGACGTTGCCGCCCAGCGGCGTCGCGACGACGAACGCAGCGACGAACGCCAGGGCGTAGATCGCGGCGCCGACGCGCAGCGCCAGCTCACGCGGAGGCAGGACGGCCGCGACGAGCACGATCGCCGCAAGCCCAGGCCAGAACGCCGATGCGACGAACGGCTCCGTTCCCCCCTCGGGAAACAGCAGCGCGAGCGCGATCGTCGGAGCCAGTGCGCCGGAGGCGATGGCCGCTCCCCAGATCCGGCGCTCACGCCAGTCGGCGAGCGCCCAGCCGGCGGCGGCGATCGCCAGGAACAGCCCGGCGACGGGGCTGGCGAGCGCCGTCGCGAACGCCAGCACCGTCGCGAGCACGGTACGAGCGCGCTGGAGGGCGAGCACTGCGCCGAGCCCGACCGCGACGCCGAGCAGGAACGTCAGGCGGCCACTGAGCAGCGTCGCCGTCGCGCCGGCGGCAAACCAGATCGCGGCGGCGGCGGCGGCGTTCGGAGCCCAGCGTCGCTGGGCGATGAACGCGAACAGCGCGGTCGCCGCGATCGCGGTCACCGCGCCCGCGAGGCGAATGCCCAGCAGGGCGCCCAGCGGCGGGAACAGCAGGCTGTAGCCGGGGAGGTGATGGCCGGCGAACCAGCCGTTGTCCCACAGGCCGAGGCCGATGGCTGCGCGGTATTGCTGGGCGGCGAGGTCGGCGCTGGCCGGCTGCACCAGCAGGTAGGCGGTGACCCCGAGCGCCGCGACGGCGCAGGACCACCGCACGGCGCTCACGACGGCGGATCTCCCGCGAGGTGGCCGACGATCCGCTCGCCCAGCTCGGGCTTGTCCAACCACGGCCAGTGCCCGGCGTCCTGCACGGTCTCGAGCGTCGCGTCGCCGAGCGTCGCGGCATAGCCCGCGCCGAAGCGCGCGGGGATATAGGGATCGAGGGCGCCCCACAGCACGAGCGCGGGCGCCGTGACCGATGCCAGGCCGATGCCGGCGTCGGCCAGCAGCTCGGGTGAGGCGCTGCGCAGGAGCTTCAGGAGGGCACGCTCGGTTCCCAGGTCGAAGTGCTCGGCGATGCTGCGCACGAACCCGTCGGCCATCGGCCCCGGGCTCGCCGACGCGCCGCGCGAGAGGCGACGTACGATGCGCCGGGTTCCAAGCCCGACGGCGACGGGTCCCGCCAGCGGCGTGCGCACGACTCGTGCCCAGCCGCGCCATTGAAACCCGCGCAGCAGCGGCACGCCGTTGATGACGACCAGCCGCTCCACGCGGTCGGGATGATCGATCGCCCAGCGCAGCCCGGCGGCGGCACCCCAGTCATGCAGGCACAGCCGCACGCGCTCGATGCCCAACTGGCCGAGGAGCCGGTCGATGAACGACGCATGGCCGTGCAGGGAGTAGTCCAGGTCACCGCGCTTGCCGCTTCGCCCGAAGCCCGGCAGGTCGACCGCGATCCCACCGCCGAGCTCCAGCAGCGAGATCCAGTCATAGGAGCTCGTCGGAAGTCCGTGCACGTAAAGCGTCGGCACCGCGTCGTTGCCCGCGCGCCGCATGAAGACCGGCTGTCCGTCGAGCTGGATCGTCTCCTCGTTGACGGTCGTCACGGTCGCGGAAGATAGCCTTCGCGCATGCGGACCCTCTGTTTCGGCGAAGCCGTCGTCGATCTCATCTGTCATACGCCGGTCGCGTCGATCCTCGATGCCGACTCCTTCGTGCCCCACCTGGGCGGGGTGAGCGCCAACATCGCGGTGACGGCGGCACGAGGCGGAGCTCGCATCGCGTTCGCGGGCGGTGTCGGCGACGACGCGTGGGGAAACTGGATCGCCGAGCGTCTCGCCACCGAGCGCGTCGAGCTCGACTGGTTCCGGCTGGTGGACGGCACGCGGACGGGCGCCACGTTCGTCACGGTCGACGACGGCGGCGAGGCCGAGTACGACCTGATCGGCGCCGGAATGGCGGCGACCGTCAGCGCGCTGGAGTCTCAGCTGCTCAAGGCGGTCGACGCCACGGACGCTCTGTGCTTCAGCTCGAACATGCTCGCCGGCGATGCGGAGAGGAAGCTCACCATGACGGCGCGCGAGCGCGCGCTGGAGCTGGGTCATCCGATCGTCTTCGATCCCAACGTGCGCCTCGGCCGCTGGGACAACAATCCGGGCCGTGCGGGCGCAGCGTCCGCCGCGTGCGTGCCGGGCGCCTTCCTGGTCAAGTGCAGCGAGGACGAGGCCCGCCTGATGACCGGTGAGGACGATCCCGAAGCGGCGGCGCAGTCGCTGCTTAGCGCGGGCGCGCAGTACGCGATCGTCACGCTCGGCGAGCGCGGTGCGATCCTGCGTGGCGGTGGCCTGCGGCGCGAGGCGGTGGCGCGGCCGGGGCGGGTACTGAGCACGGTCGGCGCCGGCGACGTCTTCCTCGGCGTGGTGCTCGGCCGCCTCAGCGTGACCGAGTTCTACCCACCGGCGCTGGCCTCGTCGTTGCCGGAAGCCGTCGAAGAGGCGACCCGCGCCTGCCAGCACTGGGGCGCGCTGGAGTGAGCCTGGCGGCGAGCCGCGCCGCGCGTGCCGCCTGGAGACCGCCGTCGCGTGCCCGGGTCGCACGGATCCGCAGCCGGCTGGCAGAGCTGTACGGCGTGCCGGTGCAGCAGCCCCACGGCGATGGGCTCGCCGAGCTCGTCCTGACGGTGCTGTCACAGTCCACCAACGACCGCAACCGTGACGTGGCATTCCTGCGCCTGCGCGAGCGCATGCAGTCGTGGGAGGCGGTCCGCGACGCGCCGCTCGCGGAGATCGAGGAGGCGATCCGGCCGGGCGGCATCTCGAAGGTCAAGTCCGCGCGCATCCAGGCGATCCTGCGGGCGATCGGTGATCCGCTGGACCTGTCGTGGATGCGCGATGCGCCGGTGTGCGAGTCGCGGTCGTATCTGTGTTCGCTGCCCGGCGTCGGCCGCAAGACGGCGGCGTGCGTGCTGCTGTTCGCCTACGGCCTACGCGACGTGCCGGTCGACACACATGTCTCGCGCGTCGGTACCCGGCTTGGCTTGCTGCGTCCCAAGGCGCCCTTCGAGGAGCTGCACAACGCGATGGCCGCGCTGACGCCTCCCGGCGCCGAGCTAGAGCTGCACATGAACCTGTTGCGACACGGCCGGCGGACCTGCCATTCGCAGCGGCCGGCGTGCGAGGCGTGCGCGCTGGCTCGGATGTGCCCGAGCCGGCGGGTGCCGTGAGGCGTGGCTACTCGTCGGTCGGGTCTGCCAGGTCATCCTCGTCGGGCAGGCCGCCGGGCGGCTCAGGCGCTCGGCGCCGCCGGACCTCGACGTGCTCCTTGATCGGGCTGCGGTGGGTGACGTGCGTGACGATGTCCGCGAAGAACCGGCTTGCGTCAAGTGATTCGCTGGGCTGATCGATGCTGGTGACCTGTGGGGGGTTGGCCTGCTCGTCCCAGTCGGCGACGAGCAGGAGCGTCGCGTCAAACGCCTTTCCCGGCCGTCGCAGTCGCTCCAGGATGTCGTGGAGGATCGCATAGGCGCCCTCCTCCTCGAAGACGTTCTTGCGGACGAGGTAGGCGTATCCCATGGTGGCCATCGGGTGGCGCGCGCGCAGGCTCATGACCTCGCCGACCGCCTCTTCGTGGCGGTTCTTCAGGTTCTTGCGGTAGGAGGAGAACATCGTCTTGGTGCTGATGAGGACGTCAGGTCCACGGCGCCAGGACGAGATGGCGACGTCGACCTGCTTCGCGTAGAAGTCGCCGAGGATGTAGGCCTCAGACGCGCCTGGAAGCATCCCGTCGAGAGCCCGGATCGCCCGGCGCAGCTGCGGCGGCTCGATCTGCTTGCCGCCGGCTTCGGCATCGGCGACCGCCTGTGCGAGCAGGGCGAGGCTCGCCTCCAGCGGAGCGGCGTCCTCTGGTAGCACGCGAGGTCGCCGCGCTCGTGGCCAGACGGCGTCGTGCGGGAAGCCCGCTCGCCGCAGCTCGTGCGCGACCCAGGCGTCAAGCGCCTTGGCGACCCGGCCGCTGGCCTGCTTCTCCGCGGTGCTGATCGGCACCGTCAGCAGCTCGCGGAGTACAGCGGTGTTCGGGACGTAGCGTTCCTGCATCCACGGTGACGTACTGCTGTCGGACGAGCGCAGGATGGGATCGAACGCCGCGAAGACGTCCGGCTTGGCGGGACGCGGCAATCAATCGTCCTTTCGCGTCCGCCGCCTGCGCAGCCGTGACGCCTCGAAGCGCAGCGCGAGCACATCCTGCGGTGGCAAGCCCGCGCCTTGGATGAGCACGGCCGCATCGATCTCCTCGACGACCTGCTGCCAGTGGCCGGCTCTCAACAGCTCATCCAGGTGCTCGCGTCGCTTGTGGATGGTCTTCCAGGCTCTGGCGAGCAGGGCCGGGGACGGGACCGGCAGCACCGCGGCCTCGCTGGGCTCCATCTTCAGGATGCCGCCACCGTAGGAGCGGCCGAAAACCTCGGCGCCGAGCATGGTCACCGAGTTGAGCGCCAGGAGCGGAAGTGCATCGCGGGCGATCGTGGGCGCGTCCGCTCGCAGCACCACGCCGTGCATCGAGTTCACGAACGAGACCCCGGCCTCGTTGGCGATCAGCCGCGGATAGCGGTGGGACATGTATGTGAAGAACACGTCGGGAGCGCCGACGACCGGTGGACGCCACCACGGCGTTCGAACGGTGCATTTGTACGCGTCGTGGACGCCGAGTCCCCGCCCGTGCGCGATGTAGCGGGCCAGCCCACCCCGCGGACGATTCGTCTTGGGATTCAGCAGCCACACCCGTTCGCCCTGCAGCCTGAGCTGTTCCCAGCGGCCCCGTGTGAAGCGCGATCCCTGGAGGTGCTTGGTCCCTGGCGGCACGATCGGCGTCAGGTCATTGCCCGCGATGTTGAACCGCTCTCGGGTCGCCTCGGTAAGCGCGAAGAACGCATTGGCGCCCGTGACGGTGCCGAGTTCCGGCGCACCGTAGCTGCCAAGGTCAGCGAAATGTCTCGTGGTGACACGACGAAACAGCGCACGACGCTCCGTTGGCAGCAGCAGGTCAGTCCACTTTCCCTGGGCCTGCGGCGCCACGGCGACTCCGTCGAAGACGTGCAGGCGCTCCAGTTCTTCCGCGTCGCGGACCTGGTGCAGGGCGAACGCGTCGCAGCCTCCGCTGCCCTGGGCGACGAGCAGAACGACCTGCTCTTCGGCATCGCGAAACTGCAGCTGCTCGAAGAGGACCAGATGCACTGACGCGAACCGCTCACGCAACCAACGTCGGACCGGCTCCGCGTAGCCGACCGTCAGCAACTCGGCTGGGAGCACGAGCGCGACCCGTCCGTCGGGCTTGAGGAACGAACAGGCGTGGACGAGCAGCGCCGCCCACGAGGACGCCAGTCCGGAGAGCCGCACGCCCTGAGCGAGCGCCGCCGCCGCCGAGCGTCTGCGGGTCTGGCCCTTGTGATCGTGGTATCGGACGAACGGCGGGTTGCCGACGACCGCGTCCATCCATCCAAGCGTGCCGCCGAGCTGTGCCGGAGTGGGCTGGGCGAAGAAGTCGCCGGCGATCAGGTTCGCGTCGAACCCCTCGGCCTTCAGCAGCGCCCGCGAGTGCTCCAGCGAGGCCTGGTGAAGGTCGACGCCGTGCAGGACCTCGCCGGTCGTCGCCGGATCCGCGCCGTTGGCGGCCAGTCGTCGCGCGGCCGCGAGCAGAAAGACGGCCTCGCCGCACGTCGGGTCCAGCACGCGCGCATCGGGTCGGCCACCCGTCGCCCACGCCGCGAGGAAGTCGGCAATGGGGGCGGGCGTGAAGAACGCCCCTCGACGCTTGCGAAGGTCTGGTTCGTCGCGGGGTTCGACGGTCGCGAGCATCGACCGCCGAGCCTATTGGCGGCCCCGGTCGGTCACGGTGCCGCAAGCTCGGCGAGCGTCTTGAGCACGATGTCGTCGTGGGTCTTCGGTGAGACCTTGGGGATCACATGGGCGATCGCGCCGTCGGCGTCGATGATGAACGTCGCGCGCTGTGCACCCAAGTAGGTGCGGCCGTACATCGACTTCTGCACCCACACGCCGTAGGCGTCGCAGACAGCGTGGTCCTCGTCGGCGAGCAGCGTGAAGTTCAGCTCGCGCTTGTCGTGGAACTTCTTGACCTTCGCGACGGGGTCGGGCGAGATGCCGAGGACCGTTGCGCCCGCGGCGGCGTACTCGTCGCGGCGGTCACGGATCGAGCAGGCCTGCGTCGTGCAGCCCGGCGTGTCGGCCTTGGGATAGAAGTAGACGACGACCGTCTGGCCGTGGAAGTCGGAGAGCTTGACGATCGCGCCGGAGTGGTCGGGCAGCTCGAAATCTGGGGCTGGGGCGCCGGTTTGGATCATCTGCGTTCCATTCGTTGGTGGGTCGCGGTTGTGCTCAGGAGTATGTAAGGGCTGGTCTGGCGGGGCTGGCGCCAGGACGGTCGTGCATCCTGATCGTGGCCTCGGAAGTGCTGACCGGGAGGGGAGGTAGTGTCGAGTAGCAGTGACCTCGCGTCGTTGCAGCGTCGAGCTCGCTGGTCCACGCCAACCTCCGCGCCACGATGATCCATGCGAGCAACGCGCGCCAGATCGCGTTCTGCGGCACGCTCGGGGCCCAGCACGCGTCCGACCTTGATGGCGTGGGGTGCTGTTGGCCTGGTCGAGCACCGAGCAGCTTGCCGGCGGACCGGCGTAGCCTTAGCGCCGTGCCGGAGCTTCCGGAGGTCGAGATCACCGCGCGGCGCCTGCACGCCGCGCTGAGCGGTGCGCGGATCGAGTCGGCGACGGCGCCCGGGATCAACGCGCTGAAGACCTTCGACCCGCCGCTGCAGGCGCTGCAAGGACGGGAGATCGAGCGCGTCGGTCGTCGCGGCAAGCAGCTCGTCATCGAGGTCTCGGGCGAGCTCGTCGTCCTCGTGCACCTGATGAGCGCCGGGCGACTGCAGCTCTACGACAAGCGCGCCGGGCCACGCGATCGCACCTCGCGCCTGCTGCTGCGCATCGACGGCGGCCGCGAGCTGCGCCTCAGGGAGTTCGGTACCAAGCAGGCCGCGTGGGTGAAGGTGCTGCCCGCGACCGCGCTGGATGACGAGGAGCTGCTGACGACGCTGGGGCCGGAGGCCTGGCCGCAGCCGCCCGAGGACTTGCGCGCGCTGCTGAAGGCCGCGCGTCCGCTGCACACGCTGCTGCGCGACCAGCGCGTCATCGCGGGCATCGGCCGATCGTGGGTCGACGAGATCCTGTGGACCGCCCGGCTGTCGCCCTTCAAGCGTGGCAACGACCTCGACGACGACGAGTCCGCCGCGCTGCGCGAGGCGATCGTCACGACGCTCGACGGCGCGCTTGAGCACTACGAGCAGATCGTGAAGCTGCCGATCCCCGACAAGCTGCCGCTACCGCTGCAGGTCCACCGCAAGGCCGGCGAGCCCTGCCCGCGCTGCGGCGCGGCGATCGAGGCCGTCCACTACGAGGACTACGTCATGTGCTACTGCCCCGACGAGCAGACGGGCGGCAAGGTGCTCAAGGACCGTCGTCTGTCGCGGCTGCTGAAGTGACGTCATGACCACACGACTGGCGATCATCGGCGGCGACGCCGGCGGCATGAGCGCGGCGAGCATCGCGCGGCGTCGCGACGAGGATCTGGAGATCGTCGCGTTCGAGCGCGGGGAGCACACGTCGTACTCGGCCTGCGGGATCCCGTACTACGTCGCCGGCCTCGTCGAGGATGCCGGCAGGCTGATCGCTCGCAGCCCGCAGCAGCACCGAGACAGGGGAATCGACGTGCGTACGTGCTGCGAGGTGCTGGGAATCGACCTCGACGCGCGGATGCTGACCGTGCGCGCGGACGATCGCGAATCCAGCGAGCCGTTTGACCAGCTCGTCATCGCCACGGGTGCCGAGCCCGTGCTGCCCAACGTGCCGGGCGCCGAGGCGATCGAACCGGCCCGGACGGTCGACGCGGGCGAGCGCCTGCGCGCGGCGCTGGACCGCGGCGGGCGCTGCGCGGTCGTCGTCGGCGCGGGCTACATCGGCCTGGAGATGGCCGAGGCGCTCGTCAGCCAGGGCCTCAACGTGACGATGATCGAGGCCGCGCCCCAGGTCATGGGCACGCTGGACGCCGACATGGCCGCCCACGTCCAGGAGGCGGCGGAGGGCACGGGCATCCGGGTCGTCTTGAACGAAGGCGTCGAAGAGATCGTCACCGACGCGTCCGGCGCGCCGACCGAGGTGCGGACGGCGTCGGGCACCTATCCGGCCGACCACGTCGTGATCGGCACCGGCGCGCGACCCGCGGTGAAGCTCGCCGCCGACGCCGGATTGGCCCTCGGCGACAGCGGGGCGCTCGCCGTCGACGACCACCAGCGCTGCCCTGGCCACGACGGGGTCTTCGCGGCCGGAGACTGCGTCGAGAGCCATCACCGCGTGCTCGACAAGGCCGTGAACATCCAGCTCGGCACCCACGCCAACAAGCAGGGACGCATCGCCGGCACGAACGCCACCGGTGGCGACGCGCGCTTCCCCGGCGTCATCGGCACGGCCGTCTCGAAGATCTGCCGCTATGAGGTGGCGCGCACCGGCATCGGCGAGCGCGAGGCGCAGCGCGCCGGCATCGAGGTCGTCTGCGCGACGATCGAGGATCGCACGCGCGCCGGCTACTACCCGGGCGCCGGCCCGATCTGGGTCAAGCTTCTCGCCGAACCCGGTACCGGCCGCCTGCTCGGCGGGCAGATCGTCGGCGTCGAGGGGGCGGCGAAGCGCATCGACGTGCTCGCGACCGCCATCTGGACGGGCCTCGCGGTCGACGAGCTCGCGCTGCTGGACCTCTCCTACGCGCCGCCGTTCAGCGGCGTCTACGACCCGCTGCTGATCGCCGCGCGCGCGACCGCGAAGCTCGCGTAGCGCTCAGCCCGCGATCCGCGCGATCTCGCGGGGGCGCATCAGCGCGATCAGCTCGCCCCGCCGGGACGCCAGCAGCCGAACGCCGGCGATCCCGCCCTTCTTCAGGTCGATCCGCGCGCCCGTGAGGTCGTGGACGACCTGCTCGAAGTCGGGGTTGTGGCCCACGACGAGCAGGCGCTTGTCGAGACCCGCCGCGTGCACGAGCTCGATCGCGTCGTCGGCATCAAAGCCACTGCTCAGCGGCTCGTGCACGACCGGCTCGCCGTCGAGCAGCTCGCACGCGAGCCTCGCGGTGTCCAGCGATCGCACGCGCGGGCTCGTCGCGACGAGCTGGAAGGTCAGCTCGAGTGCCGCCAGTGCGACCCCCGCAGCGCGTGACTGCGTCTCGCCGCGCTCGGTGAGGCGGCGCTGCTCGTCCGGCCGCGCGCCATGCGGCTCGGCCTCGCCATGACGCAGGAACCACAGTTGCTGGGCCATTGCAAGCGGAACCTACAGGTCCGTCGGCGCACGGTCGTCACCGACCTGTGTCGGTCACATTCCTGGCCGTCGGGGTCCTGTACTGGTGGAGTCCGACCCCTTGCCGCTGAATGCCGACGACATCTCAGATCTCTACGCGTGCCATGCGCGCCGGCTCATCGCGTTCTTCGTGCGCCGCACCTACGACGCCGAGGTCGCGGTGGAGCTGATGGCCGAGACGTTCGCCGCCGCCGTGGCCGATCGTCGCCGCTTCCGCGGCAGCAGCGACGAGGAGGCGACCGCGTGGCTGTATGGCATCGCGCGCCACCGCTACAGCGATTGGCTGCGCCACGCACACGTCGAGCGCAAGGCGCTGTCGCGGCTGGGTCTCGATCCGCCCCAGCTGACCGACGCCGAGCTCGAGCGCATCGATGAGCTGGCGGGAACGGCGGAGCTGCGTGCGAAGGTGGCCGAGCAGCTCGAGGCGATGGCACCCGATCATCGCGCGGCGCTGCAGCTGCGCGTCGTCGACGAGTGCTCCTACGAGGACGTGGCGGCGCGCCTCGGAGTCAGCGAGCAGACCGCACGCGCGCGGGTCTCGCGGGCGTTGCGCGCGTTGGGACAGGCCGTCGGCGAGGCCGAAGCGGGGCACCTTGCCTGAGCGCGACGACTTCTCGGACTTCCCCGGGCTCGCGCGGTTCGGCGAGGCGCTGCACGACGCCGCGCTGCGGGCCGGGGCGCCTCGTCGACGCTGGTGGCGCGGCATCACGCTGTCGCTTGTCGTCGCACTCGGCGTTGCCACGAGCGCGACGGGGACGGTGGTCGCGCTGCGCGGCACGGTGATCTCCACGCCGGACCCGCGCGTGCGCTCCGCGGCGCAGACGCCGCTCGAGCATTCGGCCGTGCTGACGTCGCCGCGCTCGGCCGACCCGGCCGGCGGGCCGCCGTGGGCCCTGCGCCTGACGAGCAGTGAGACCGGCCAGACCTGCACGACGGTCGGCCAGGTGCGCGACGACGTTTTCGGGATCGTCGGGCAGGACGGCGTGTTCCGCCAGATCCCGCCGGCCGTGACCGATGCGTGCGGACGCGGGCCGCTGCTCGGCAGCCGGATCGTGTCGGCGCCAACAGCGCGAGCGACGCGTTCGATCGCCTACGGGGTTGGCGGTGAGGACGTCCGTGCGGTGACCATGATCACCGGCGACGAGCGGCGCAAGCTCGAGCTCGGCGAGCGCGGCACGTTCGTCGCTGCCCTTCCCGGCTACCCCGAGGACACCGCTGCCCGTGTGCAGATCACAGGGCAGGATGGACGGGTCGAGCGCCACGATCTCGGCGCCCGCCCCGGCCTGGTCACCGACATTGACGGTGCGCCGGCGTGGCGTCTGGCGCGCTACGAGCTCGGCTCACGCCAGTACTGCGCGCGTCTCGGCGATGCTCGGGGCCCCGCCGATCGCGCCAAGGCTGCGACCAGCGCGAACGGCGGACGTGCGTCCACGCCCACCGCCTGCATCTCTCGGCGCGACGACGTCGACTGGGCGGCGCAGGCGCTGCGGCTGCGCCCTGGCCAGAAGGGCGTGCCCGGCTTTGACCGCTGGGACTACAAGCGGCGCCCGCCCCGCACCGTGCTGCTCGGCGTGGCTCGTGCGTCTGGACTGATCACGCGCGTGACGGTCACCGGAGCGGGGGCGCCGCGCGAGCTGACCCCGGCGCCGAACGGCACGTTCGCGCTGTTGCTGGCGGTGAGCGTCGATCCGCGCGACCTGCGGATCAGCGTGCGCCTGAAGGACGGCAGCACGCAACAGGGCCGCCCGGGGCACGGGATCGTCAGCGACATCGTCCCGTCGAGGAGGCCGCGATGAATCTGCGCCGCTGGATCGCAGCCACCCTCGTTGCCGGCGTCGCCCTCGGTGCGGCCGTCGCACTGCGCTATCGCGGCGCGCCGTCCCCGGCGTTCGCCGCGCCGGTCGCGGGCGCTGACCCTCCGCCGGTGCAACGCATCCCGATCTCGCCGAGGGGACCGGTCGCGATCGCCGCGCGCGCCGACGACCCGGGCGGTGGCACGCCGTGGGCGGTGCGCCGCTTTACGACGAGAACAGACGGCCACACCTACCCGTGCAGCCAACTTGGGCGCCTGGATGGGAAGCGGTTCGGCTGGATCTCCCCCGGCCGGCCGTTTCGCGCCGCGCGCTTCGATCAAGCGGACGTGTCGACGATGTGCGGCGAGCGCTTCTTCCAGGGCAGGCCGCAGCTCACGCAGGTGACGCTCACCACCGACGGGGCGACCGGTTTGCCTCGGCCCGACCGCACGGTCGTGTGGGGGGTACTGCCACCGGGCATCGCGAGCGCGCGGCTCAGCGACGGCACGCGGCTGCGGCCGGGCGCCGGCGGCGTCGTGCTGGCCGTGCTGCCCGGACAGCCGGTCGGAACGCTGCGGCTCTCCGGCACGCTGCGGACGAGCTCGGGCACGCTTCGGACGTTCCCCGACCCGGCGGCCGGACAGCGGCGGGCGCTCTCGACCGCGCGCCGTCGTCCCGTGGACGCTGCGCCGCTGAGCGATCGCACGCGCGTCGCGGCGCTGGCCGCGGATCCCGCGGGTGGCGCGGCCTGGGGGATTCTCACCGCCCCCGGCACTCGCGGGGCGACCTGCTTCTCCGAGCCATCGCACATCGTCGGCGACCGTGCCGCCCTCGTCGATCCTCGGCTCGGCCTTGCGATGGTCAGCCCGTTGTTCTTCGGGCTCGACTGCTCCGACCGGCGAGCGCCGACCGCCACCCAGCCGTTGCGGATGGATGTGCTGGTCTCCTCGATTCCCGACGAGGATCCGACGGGCGCGCGGCAGCTGCGGCGACTCAACGACCGTACGGTGCTGCACGGGCGCACGACCGCCGACGTCACCGCGGTGACGATCACGACGTCACGCGACATCCGGACGGTCGTGCCCGATCCTCGCACGCATGTCGTGCTCGCCGTCTACGACGGAACCTTCCCCGCTGAGCGGGTGAAGTTCACGGCGACGCTACGCAACGGGCGCCACGTCACCGTGCTGCAGTCCTCCGGCGGTTGACGTGTGGCAACGGACCTCGCGCGCCCGGCGAACCGTACCTCTCACATGGGCACCAGGACATGCGCCGGAGCAGTTCTGCTCGGTGCGGCGATCACGGTGGCCGGCTGCGGCTCCGACACGGATGAACGAGCAACGGCATCGGTGTCAGCTCGGAACGCACCGGCGGCCCAGTCGGTTGATGCTGTGATAGCTCCACGGTGGGGCACTCGCGGCACGCGGTTTGACATTGCGATCACCACGCGCCGCGTCACCGGAGACGTCGGCCGAGCGAGGCGCGGCTACCGAGTCGAGATTCGATCCGTGAATCCGGCCAGCGCATGTGTCAACAACCGCGACCGCTCGTTCCCGGCCGCGCCCGCCGGCGTCCGCCTTCGCGTGCGGCTCGGTCCGACGGGAACGGAGGGTGGTCATCTCGGATGGTGTAGCGGGCTGTTTCGAGGGACGATCACGTACTTCTCGGGCTTTGCCTGTCCGGCCAGGGGCACCTGCCATCCGCCTCGGGAATTTCCGGAGCGCTCTGACGTGGTCGCGCGCTTCGCACGTCGCATCCGGCGCTGACGTGGCATCGATGACCAGCCAGTCGGCCCCTTCTGCTCCGTCGCCGCCGATGGTGCGCGGAGCATCACCCACGTGCGCTCACGCGGCGAGCACCGCCGTCGCGACGACGGCTACGAGCCGCCTGCGCCGACCGCCCGGACGCTGACCCAGCTCTTGACGAGCGGCCCCACGCGCTCGGGCACGGGCGGGCCGAACAGCGCGTCCATCTCGGCACGCCGCAGCAGGGCGATGTCCTCCCAGTCGCCGGCGACGCCCAGGCGCCAGTAGGGGCGGCGCAGCGCCGGCGGCAGCCAGTGCGCCGCGGGCAGCAGCGCGTGCGGCTCGACGGGAAACGAGAACGCCGGGGTCTGCACGTACCAGCCGCGCGCGACGCGCCGCAGCTCGCGGGCGAAGGCGTCGCGATCAGCCGGCGCGACATGCTCGATGACGCTCGAGCAGTAGGCCAGGTCGAACTGCTCGTCCTCGAAGGGCAGTCCGTCGAGCACGTCGGCCACCACGAGGGGGCCGGGATAGTCCGGTCGCTGCGTGACGTCGACGCCGGTGACGTCGAGGTCGGGCTCGTGGCGGCGCAGGCCCAGGCGCCCGCAGCCGATGTCGACGATGGTGCTCTGCGCCGTCACCCCGCACAGCGCGAAGAGCTGTTCGTGGCGGCGCATGCGCGCCCGGCCGGAGGCGACCGATGCCGCCCGCGACCGCAGCCCCGCCTTGGACGTCGCATAGACGTTCTCAGAGCCCCACCGTGACACGCGCCCCAGCGTAGTCCGCGCCCGTCGGGCAGGTAGCCTGGGCGTCGGCCAGCCAGATGAGCGAGACCTACGACCCCGAGAACCTCCTCGATCGCCATTCCAAGCCGGCCACGCTCGCCGTGCAGTACGAGCGCGGCAAGCGCCGCGAGCGCGAGCTCCTGGATCGCCATCTCGGCCTGGAGGGCGGCGACGCGATCTCGATCGGCTGCGGCTGGCACCCCGGCCGCCACCTGCTGCCCGCGCCGCAATGGCGGCTCGTCGCGGCCGACCTGGACCCGGAGCGCCCGCGCCAGGCGGTGCAGCGGGGCTTTGCCGACGAGGGACTTCAGGGCGCGGCCGGCGAGCTGCACGCCCTGCCCGACGCGTCATTCGACGTCGTCCTGCACCGCCTGGTGCTGCACCACGTCGCCTTCCAGGGGTCCCTGGAGCCCTGCCTGGCCGAGGCCCATCGCCTGCTGCGCCCCGGTGGCGCGCTCGTGGCGATCGAGCCCAACCTCTTTCACCCGATCGGCGCGACGCTCGCGCTCGCCAACCGCGCGGGACTCGGCGTACGGGTGCACGGCACGCCCGACGACATTCCGCTGTCTCCGCGCCGGCTGATGGCGCAGGCGCGCGCCGCCGGGCTGGCGCCGCAGCTGCATGCCGTCAGCTTCTCGTGGCGGCGCCTGCCCGTCGCCGCGCAGCGAGCGGTCGGCGCGCTGGATCGTCATGGATCGGCGCCCGGCCTGCGCTGGGCCGGGCACACCTTCATGCTGATCGCGCGCCGCTGAGTCAGCTCAGCGCTTGTAGGAGCGGACCGGGTAGCCCTTCAGCTCCTCGCCGGCCTCGTTCTCCCAGGTGACGTTCCAGCGCCGTCCCGAGCGCCAGTTGGCGCTGAAGCGGAAGTAGCCGCGTGAGTCCGTGCGCACGGTGCGCAGCTTGCGGTACTTGCTGGAGCCCTTGTTGGCGTACGTGACCGTCGCCGTCGTGCGGCCGCCGGCAGGTCGCACGAGGCCCCAGACCGACACCTTGCGGCCCTTGCGCTGCACAGCCAGCGGCAACGGGAAGGACCGCAGCGACGGCTTCGCCTTGCCGTCGGAGAAACGCAGCCCTGACTCGAAGCCCGGATAGGACTTCTCGCCGTCGGAGTCGACTTCGGGCTCGGAGTCGGTCAGCAGGTACTGCGAGAACGAGGCGACGCGCGACGTGTAGTACGCCGTGCGCTCGGCGATCGCGCGGTACTGCACCTGCCGCGACAGCGACACCCCCTGGATCTTGTCGGGCGTGGACTGGATGCCGAACTCCGTCAGGTGGATCGGCAGCTTCTTCGTCAGCGCCTTCGCCCTGCGGGCGCGATCCAGCGCCCGCGTCAGGCGGCGCAGCACGCCGATCGTGACGTCGTCGCGGTTTGCGGGCTTGAAGAACGGGCCCTGGCGCGTCGTATACGCGTGGTGGGCGTAGCCGTCGGGGCTCAGGGCCTTGCAGGTGCCCATGCGCTTGTACTTCGAGCTCAGGCACAGCATGCCGCGCAGGAAGCGCAGCGGTGCGACGACGCGCCCGGTTCCGCGCGGCGACGTCTCGCCGATGAGGACGTCGTCGTCCTCCTGGCCGGCCTTCTCGAGGCCGCGCACGCCCGCCTGGTAGAGGCTGCGGTAGAGCTTGGGCGAGGTCGCGCGGCCGCCGCGCGAGAACTGCGGGCGCAGGAACTGCGGCTGGTTGGGCTCGTTCCAGATCGCCCAGCTGTCGACCTGGTCGCCGTACTTGCGTCCGACCGCGGTCGTGAAGGCGGCAAAGGCCGACGGCCGCGGACGCGTGAGGTTGTCGAGCTTGGCCTTGGTCGCCCACTTGGGCACGGGCCCCGAGATCGTCATGAGAACCGGCCAGCCGCGCTCCTTGGCGGCGGCCATGACCGCGTCGTACTCGCCCCAGTTGTAGCCGGCGGGGGTCGTCTGCTGGAAGTCCGGGCGGGTGCGCTGGTCAGCGCCGGGCGCGACCTTCGACCACGTGAGGATGACCCGCAATCGCTTGACGCCGAGCGACTGCAGCTCTTCGAGCGCGGCCGGGCGCTTGGCGGGGTCCATGAGGTCGCGCGGGGCCTCGAAGGTCAGCGTCTGCCCGCGCGACGCGCTCGCGGGCGCGCTCAGCAGCAGGCACAGCAGGAGGGTGAGGGGGATCAGTCGTAGCACCGAGATACCAACCGATCGGCAAGGGCAAGGTTGCGGCGCGGCGGATGATTCAGGCGGCCTTGGGGCCGTCGGATGAGTCGCCGTCCGAGCTGGTCGACGCGCTCTGGCCACCGGTCGAGCCGCCCGTGGCTGCGGCGTCGCGCAGCTCGGCGAGCTTGAGCTTGGCCTTGTCGACCTGCTGCTTGGTCTTGGGGTCGTTTGCGAACTGCTGGGCCTTGTCGACGAGCTTCTTGCCCTGCGGCGACTGGGCGAGCTTCGTGAAACTTCTCATGAGGGAGGACATGACGTCCAGACTACCTTCCGGATCCTTCTTGGATCCGGGCTCGAAGCTCTGCCCCGCGCCCGGCCGCGACGGCCCTGGCGGCCCGGCGCTCGTCCAGCGCGACCCCTCCGGCGGCGGCCAGCTCCAGCAGCTCCTGGCGTTCCTGGCCCTCGCGCGCGCTGCGCAGGAACAGCCAGCAGAACAGGCACAACGTGAGGATCGACCCCTCGACCATCATGATCGAGCCGGCCACGACCTGATCGGTCTGCGCAGAGATTCCGCGCGCCCGTTCGCCCGCGGCGTAGACGCCGAAGAACGCGCCCCCCGTCCAGACGAAGACGTTCGCTAGCACCGTCGTCGTCAGGCGCACCCCGACGATGTAGCCGAGCTTGGCGGCGTTGCCGAACCACGCCGGCTTGGGCAGCGGGCCGAGCAGCGCCATCCACATGTTGATGCCCAGCCCGACGAACAGCATGTGCTGGACGGCGTGCACGGTGTCGTTGGTCACGGCCGCCTCGTGCGGCCCGACGAGATGCCAGAACAGCAGGTCGACCGCCCACAGCGAGAACGCCGGCACGGGGTGGGCGAGCCCGCGCATCCAGCCGAGCACCGGCGCGCGTAGCAGCGGCGCCAGCAGCGGACCGGTCAGCCCGAGCACGAGCAGCAGTGCGCCGAGATCGGCTAACAGCAGGTGCTCGGCCATGTGCGCTGCGAACAGCTCGTCTGACACCGTGCCAAGCGCCACGAGCGACACGGCGATGATGCTCAGGCCGCCGTACCAGCACCACTGCCGCCAGCTCGCCACGGGCCTGCCCTGCCGGGCGAGCTTGCGCGCGCGGACGAGGTACAGCACGCCGAAGGCGATGGCCGGCGCAAGCTGCAGCGGGTCGACCTCGACGGCGGCGGCGATCGGAAGCATCGGCTCCGAACGCTACGCCCCGGCGGCGATCAGCACGACGCCACACAGCGCGACGAGGACTCCCGCGCGCTGGATGCCGCGCACGCGCTCGCCGAGCACGCTCGCCGCGAGGATGACGGTGATGACCGGATACAGGGAGCTCGCGACGGCGACGGTCGACAGCTCACCCACCGTCGTGGCGATGTTGTAGAGGCCGTTGGCGCCGAGATCCAGCAGGCCGATGACCGCCAGCGCGGCGAGTTCTCGGCCCCTGGGCATGCCGCTTGCGAGGCCGCCGGCATGCCTGCGCAGCGCGAGCACGGCGAACGCCACCAGCAACGGCATGCCCGCGGCACGCGAGCACAGCAGCGTCCAGGCGACGTCCTCGCGCGCGCCGATCTCCGACAGCACGAAGTACCCCCCGAAGCCGAATCCGGCCAGGACCGCCAGCACGATGCTCTGGCGCTGCTCGCGCGTGCCGGACGACCCGCCGTCATCCTCGCGCGAGGCCAGCACCACGCCGAGGACCGCTGCCGCGAGGCCGATCGACCGCAGCAGTCCGGGCCGGTCGCCGGTCGCCAGCCCCACGAGCACCGGCAGCGCCACGCCGGTCGCCGCGATCGGGGCGACGATGCTCATCGTCCCGATCGCCAGCGCGCGGTAGAAGGCGGCCAGGCCGGTGATGCCGACGAGGCCCGAGCCCAGCGCCGCGAGGATCGCCTGCGAGCTGGGCGGGCCGGCGCCGCGCGCGAGCACGATCGCCACCATCACCACGAGCGCCGTGGCGTACATGCACGACAGCACGACCGCGACCGCGTAGCGGCGGCTCTTCAGGCCCCCGAAGAAGTCCGCGGCGCCCCACAGCAGCGACGAGCCCAGCGCGATCGCCAGCGCGGCCATCGACGACCGCTCGGCGCGTTCTCAGCCGCGCTTGCGGCGGCGGCCGAAGAGCAGCCGCAGCCCGCCGAAGAGCGCCTTGGAGGTGCTCGCGCGGTAGGGGAACATGAACGGCTCGCGCTTGAGGTGCAGGCGGCTGATCATCAGCGACTGCTGCTTGGCGTACTTGCGGATGCCCCCAGCGCCGTGGCGCGAGCCCATCCCGGAAGCCTTCCAGCCGCCCATCGGCAGCTCCACGGCCATGTAGTTCATCAGCGCGTCGTTGACGCACACCGCGCCTGCCTGCAGGCGACGTGCCAGCCGATTGCCGCGTTCGCGATCGCCGGTGTAGATCGACGCGGCGAGGCCGTAGGGCGAGTCGTTGGCCAGGCGCAGCGCCTCCTCGGCGTCGGCGACGCGCATGATCGGCAGCGTCGGCCCGAAGGTCTCCTCGGTCATCGCGGCCATCGTGTGATCGACGTCGACGAGCACCGTCGGCTCGTAGAAACGGCCCGTGCCGGCGCCGCGGTGACCGCCGGTGAGCACCCGCGCGCCCTTGGATACGGCGTCGGCGACGTGGCGCTCGACAATCTCAAGCTGCGCGCCGGTCGTCATCGCGCCGACCTCTGCCGTCGCGGGCCCGGTCGACGCGCCCTGGCGGATCGTGCAGACCTTGTCCATGATCCGCGCCAGGAAGTCGTCGTAGACCGGCGCTTCGACGTACACGCGCTCCACGGAGACGCAGGTCTGCCCGCCGTTGAGCATCGAGTAGTAGACGGCGGCGTTGGCGGCGCGCTCGAGGTCGGCGTCGGCGAGGACGATCAGCGGGTCCTTGCCACCAAGCTCGAGCGACACGGGCGTCAGCGTCTCGGCGGCGCGTGCCATGACCTTCTTGCCGGTCGCCGTCGAGCCCGTGAACATGATCATGTCGACCTCGTCGACGAGCGCGCCGCCCGTCGCGCCACGCCCGGTCGCCACCTGCAAGACACCGGCGGGCAGGCCGCACTCGGCCAGGCCGTCGGCGATCAGCAGCGATGTCAGCGGCGTGATCTCCGATGGCTTGAGGATCACGCAGTTGCCGGCCATGAGGGCAGGGATGGCGTCGCCGAAGGAGTTGACCAGCGGGTAGTTCCAGGGGCCGATGATGCCGACGAGCCCGAGCGGCTCGTAGCGCGTGACGAGCTTCTTGCCGGCGACGACGAGCGTGCGGACGCGCACCGTCTCCTCGGCGAGGAAGCGCTCGGCGTGCTTGACCCAGAACCGCAGGGCGCCGCCGGTGTAGACGAGCTCGATGAGGTTGGCGTCCTCGTAGGTCTTGCCGGTCTCCGAGACGATCGTCGACACGACGCGGTCGGCGTTGTCCATCAGCCAGCCGCGGAAGTCCGCCAGCACCGCTCCTCGACCCTCGAAGCCGAGGGCCTCCCAGGCGGGCTGCGCGGCCCGTCCGGCGATCGCCAGCTCGGCGATCCGCGCGGCCGGCATGTCGGGGAGGTGGGCGATCACCTCGCCGGTGGCGGGGTTCTCGACGGCGATCTCCGCGCCCGCTCCGCGGCCGTTGGTGCTGTGGGCGGTCGTGGTGTCGACGGTGGCCATGGCGCTTCTCCTCGATTCGACGGTCTGCTGACACCATAGCCCCAGGAGATACCGGCGCCGCGCGGCGCACGAGGCCGGCGACGGTCGTCGATCCGCGGTCACTCGGGGCGTCGGCAGGACGACTGGATGCGCGGGAATTGCGCGCCGTCGACGAAACGTTCGCGCTGATCCTCGGCCGCTGACGCGCGCTGCGCCGGCATCACGAGATCGCGTGTGTGCCCGCGAGCACGAGCACCGCGCTGCCGAGCACGACCCGGTAGGCCACGAAGACGCCGGTGGTGTGCGTCATGAGGAACTTCAGCAGGAAGGCGATCGAGGCGTAGCCGGTCACGAACGCCAACAGCGTGGCCAGCGCGGTCGGTCCGGCGCCGACGGCGCCCTCGGCGCTGCCGTCGAGGACGCCGCGCATCTCGAACAGGCCGCTCAGCACGACTGCGGGGATCGACAGCAGAAACGAGAAGCGCGCCGCGGCGACACGGTCGAATCCGAGGAACAGCCCTGCGGTGATCGTCGCACCCGAGCGCGAGACGCCGGGGATCAGCGCCAGCGCCTGGGCGAAGCCGATGACGATCGCGTCGCGCCGGGTGATCGCCGTGATGTCGCGCCGGCGGCTGGAGACCTTCTCGGCCACCAGCAGCACGAGCCCGAGAGCGATCAGCGTCGTGCCGATGATGTAGAGGTTGCGTGCGCCGCCCTCGATCTGGTCTTTGAGCGCCAGGCCGATGATCGAGATCGGCACCGTCGCGATGATCAGATACCACCCGAGGCGCGCGTCGAGCTCGCCGCGCAGCGACGGATCGCGCAGCGACGACAGCCAGGTGCGGACGATGCGCAGCAGGTCGGAGCGGAAGTACAGGACGACCGCGGCCATCGTGCCGAGCTGGATCACCGCCGAGAACGCGGCGCCGGGGTCCTCCCAGCCGGCGAACGCGGGAACGATGCGCAGGTGGCCGCTGCTGGAGATCGGCAGGAACTCCGTGAGCCCCTGGACGATGCCCAGGACGATGGCCTGAAGGAAGCTCAACGGGGGAGTCTTGGCCGTCGTCGCGGCCGGAGGCTGCTAGTCGCCGAGCTCGATCGAGGAGATGAAGACGGGTGTCGTCGGCTTGTCGGCGCCGCCGGTCGGCACGTTGTTGAGGCGCTCGACGACGTCCTCGCCCTCGATGACCTTGCCGAAGACCGTGTGCTTGCCGTCCAGCCACGGTGCCTCGTCGGCGGTGACGACGAAGAACTGCGAGCCGTTGGTGTTCGGACCGGCGTTGGCCATCGCAAGCGCGCCGCGCACGATCTTGTGGTCGTTGAACTCGTCCTCGAACTGGTACCCCGGACCACCGGTGCCGGTGCCCTGCGGGCAGCCGCCCTGAGCCATGAAGTCCTTGATGATGCGGTGGAAGCTCAGACCGTCGTAGAAGCCATCGGTGGCGAGCTTGCGGAAGTTGGCGACGGTCTTCGGCGCGTCCTCGTCGAAGAGCTCGAAGACGATCACGCCCTCGGTGGTGCGCATGGCGGCGACGGACATGGCGCGCAGTCTAGGGGGTGCCGGCCACGGTCACGTTGCCGATCGCCGCGCGCGGATCTTTCGCGTTCGTCGGAATCGTCACGTAGAGCAGCAGCAGCTGCTGCTTGCGCTCTGACTTGCCCTGCAGCTTGACGAGGTCGCCGTCCTTGACGCCCCTGATGTCGGTGATGTGCTCCCAGCGCTTGTCGAGGATGTCCGCGGGGACCTCCTTCGCGCTGGCGGCGCCGTAGATCTCGACCGTGTACCCCTCGGTCGGGGTGTCGATGGTGAGCGCGCGCAGGTCGTAGGGCTTGCCGAGGTCCAGCAGCAGACCGGCTCCGATCGGCCTGTCGTCGGCGGGCACCGTGACGTCCCAGACGGTCTTCTTGCTCGTGTCGATCGCGTTCTTGGGCGGACCGAACTCGGCGCCTTCGCGCTCGCTGGGGTCATACGTGGTCGCGGCGTCCTTCTTGAACTTCACGATCTCCGGCTTGGGCTCGTTGGCGGCCTCGCCGCTCGTGGCGGGCGCCTTGCTCGCGGCCGGCGGCTCGTCGCTGGCCTTCGGCTTGGTCGTGGCGGCCGGCGGCTTGACCGGCGTGTTCGTCGCGGGCGCCGGCGGCTTGACCGGGATGATCGGCGTGCCCGCCGGCGGCTGGCCGGTGGACGGCGCCCCGCCAGCTGGGGGTGTGACGCCGGGACCGGTCGCGCCCGGCGTGATCGGCGCCGCGGCGATGCCGGGAGGGGCCGTCGCGGGGATCGGCTCACCGCTGCCGGCGGACGGGGCGGACGCCGCGCGCTCGGCGTCGCTGGTGAGCGCCGCGTAGCTCGCGGTGACCGCGCCGCCGACGAGCAGCAGGGTGACGCTGACCACCGAGACGGCAGCACGCCAGCTGGAACGCGTGCCAAGCCGTCCGGGTGCGGCCATACCGCACTCCAGGCACCAGTCCTGGCCAGCCTTCATGCCCGCGCCACAGGCGTGGCAGGCGAAGTCGGGGACCTGGACCGGAGCCTCGCCCGGCTCGTGCGACGAGGCGGCGGACGGCGTGGTGCGACCCTTCAGCAGCAGTGCCATTGCTGCACAGGGTAACGCGCGTGGGTTGCTGGAGTTGCGGCATCCCGCGCGGCCTCAGGAGCGGGCGTCGCCGCGCGTCCGTCTGATCCTCAGACCTTCGCGGCCTCAACGCGGATGCGCCGCCCGCGCACGCGCTCACCGTCGACCGCGGCGGTGATGCGCTCAGCGTCGTCGGCGGGGACCGACAGGAAGGCGAAGTGCTCGAGCACCTTGACGTTGCGCACGCACTCGCCGTCGACGGAGGCGGCGCTCGTGACGGCGTGGACGAGGTCTGAGACCTCGATGCCGGCGGCGTGCCCGCCGCTGACGATGAGCTTGGTGTAGGGCTCGTCGCCGTTGTGCTTGAGGTGGGGCTTGGTGTGGCGGCGGGGCTTCTCGGTGATCGTCGGCGGCGAGACGTGCACGCCCGGCTGCCAGGTCGAGATCTTGATGCCGACGTGGCGCTCGATTGCCTCGAGCTCCTGCTCCTGCTTGGGCTCGACGAACGTGATCGCGCGGCCCGAGCGGCCGACGCGGCCGGTGCGCCCGATGCGGTGCACGTACACGTCGGGCGAGCGCGGGACGTCGTAGTTGACGACGTGCGTCACGGTCGAGATGTCCAGGCCGCGGGCGGCGACGTCGGTGGCCACGAGGATCGGCACGCGGCCGCCCTTGAAGCCGAGCATCACGCCGTCGCGCGAGCCCTGGGTCATGTCGCCGTGCAGCGCCTTGCAGTTGAAGCCCTTGTCCTTCATCTTCTTGTAGAGGCGGTCGGTGCCGATCTTCGTGCGCGCGAAGACGATCGCCTGGTCTGGCTTCTCGGCCGCCAGCACCTCGATGAGCTTCTCGGCCTTGTCGCCGGACTTCACGTCGACCTGGAACTGCTCGACGGAGTCGACGGTCAGCGTCGCGTTCTGCACCTTGACGAGCACCGGGTCATAGAGATAGTTGTCGGCGAGCTTGCGGATCGGCGGCGGCATCGTGGCGCTGAACAGCGCCGTCTGGCGGCTGTTGGGCGTCAGGCGCAAGATCTTCTCGACGTCCTCCAAAAACCCGAGGTCGAGCATCTCGTCGGCCTCGTCGAGCACGACGAAGCGGCAGCTCTCAAGCGCCAGCGAGCGGCGGTTGATGAGGTCCAGCACGCGGCCGACCGTGCCGACGACGATGTGCCCGCCGGCCTTCAGCTGCGCCTGCTGGGTGCGGATCGGCGCGCCGCCGAAGACCGCGACGACGTCGGCGCCCCTGCGCTGGGCATACGCGCGGATCGCCTGGGTCACCTGGATGCACAGCTCGCGGGTCGGGGTGAGGACGAGTGCCTGCACGTCGGGCTCGGACGGGTCGACGTACTCGATGATCGGCAGGCCGAAGGCCGCGGTCTTGCCCGAGCCCGTCTGGGCCTGGCCGATGATGTCGCGACCCTCGAGCATGGGAGGGATCGCCTGCTCCTGGATCGGGCTGGGCTGTTCGTATCCGACGTCCTGGAGGGCTTGGAGGGTGCTGTCTGAAAGGCCGAGGTCGGCAAAAGCTGTCATGTGCCCACCAGCTTAGGAGGTCGCCCGCTCACTGCGGGGATTTCAGTCGCGCGTGCTCGCCTGGCGCACGGATGCGGCCTGGGACTCGTCGGCGCGCAGTTCGGCCAGGCGCTGGCGGGCCATCCGGATGCGCCGATCGACATGCGTGGCAGCGATCTGGCGCGACTCCCGCTCGCAGTCCCAGAGGCATTCGACGGCCAGGTCGCCCGCGAACGTCGGGTCGGCGGCCGACAGCGCTTGGACGACGTAGCGCCGCCCGTAGGAGTACGGAATCACCTCATACGCGCGCGACAGCTCCTCGAAGGGCCCGTGCACCGCGCACCGTCCCAGCGCCTCGGCGAGCGAGCAGACGACGAAGACGTCGGCATCAAGGCCGCGATCGAGCTCGCGGGCCAGCGCGTCGCGAGCGGGCCTCAGATCCTCCTCCTCGGCCCAGGCGGCGAGCAGCCCGGCCGCCTTGCGCCGCCGCGCCCAGTCCTGCTCGCCCAGCCAGTCGTGAGCCAGCGCGCGCGTCTGCGACAGCGGCATGGCCTCCAGTGCCAGTGCGATGGCGCCCTGAAGCTTGCCGCGCTGCGCGTGGTGGGTGTTCTCCTCGGCGATCGTCAGCACCTCGCGACGGCCCTGGTGGCCGAGGGCGAGGATCGCGGCGCGGCGCATCGGCAGATCCGGCGCGTTCGCGGCGGCCACGAGCAACTCGATGTCGTATGGCGTCGTTCGCGTGGCGAGCTCCTCGGCGATCTGCGCCCAGCGCGACGCTTCGGTGATCGCCAGCAGCTCGACGGTGTACATCTCGTGCGGCTTGACCTGGCGCTCGCGCGGGCGCCATGCCCGGCTGACGGGCGCGACATGGCTGTGGTCCATCGCCAGCGCCTTCGCGATCGCCTCGTTCTCCACCGACCACAGCGTCCACGGACGCTCGCGCGGATCGATGCCCGACAGCGCCTCGGCGAGGTCGCCGGGCGTCGCGAAGCGCGCCAGCAGGACGCGGTCGAGATCGGCGACGACCTCCGGCCACGGAGGCCCGACGCTGACCGCCTCGCCATCGCCGACCAGGCAGGCGATCGCGCGCGCCCAGTGCGCGCCGTAGGCCACGTACTCGCACAGCACGCGCCGCGCCTCGTCGTGGCCACGGATCGCCATCCGGCCCAGCACGGCGATGATGTCGTGCGCGGTCTCGCGGTCCTCCTGGCCGCCGGACCGCAGCCACGCCTCCAGCGGAGCGAGGTCCAGCCCGATCTCCAGCGCCAGCGTCGCGTGGTAGTCGTCGCGGTCATCGAGCTGGCGATCCCAGCGCGGGTCGTTGAAGACGCAATGCACCAGCAGCGCATGCGCCACGGCGCGATCGGCATCCAGTGCCCACAGGTATCCGGATCCCAGGCCGCGCTGCAGCATGCCCAGCGGATCGGCGGGGTCGGCGAGCGTCGGCGGGGTCGTCGGCACACACGCGATCGTGGCACGGACTCAAGCCCGGTGGCGCTGGAGCGGAAAGACGTCGTGGCATGGAACGCGCGACGATCCCATCGTCCCGCGTCGATGCGGCCGTCCTGCGCGCCGCGCTGGACGCCCGTCGTCTCCATCGATGCCGACGGCCGGATCCTGGAGTTCAACCCCGCTGCTCAACGGATGTTCGGCTATGAGCGCGAGGCGGCGATCGGCGCGGAGATGGCCGACCTGATCATCCCGCCGGCGCTGCGCGATGCCCATCGCGCCGGACTGCGCCGGCTTCGGGAGGGCGGCGAGAACCGCGTCCTGCACCATCGCATCGAGCTCGAAGCCCAGCGCGCCGACGGCTCGACCTTCCCAATCGAGCTTGCGATCACGCGCATCCCCGGAGCCCAGGCGGCTTATACCGGGTTCGTGTACGACATCACGACCACAAGCTCGTCGAGCGCGCGCGCCGAGCGAGCCGAGCGCCAGGCCCTCGTGGTGGCCCTGGCGCGGTGATCGCCCCGGCGCCCGCGGGCCGACGCATGACCGGCCGTCTGCGCGGCGAGCCACCCGTGCACAAGTGACGGCTGGACACCGCTCGTTTCTCGATCCGGCGGTTATGCATCACCTGGATGCACAACCGCCGGATCGGCTGCGGGCGCCGGTCGAGGCGGCAGTTGTGCATCAGGGTCCGGCGGCGACCATGACCGCTGCGCGAAGAACACCGCGATGATGTGGCGATGGCCGACGCACCGCAGCGCCTGCGGATCGACAAATGGCTGTGGGCCGCGCGCTTCATGAAGACGCGCTCGCTGGCGTCAGAGGCCGTCAAGGGCGGACGCGTGCACGTCAACGCCCAGCGCGCGAAGCCCAGCACGCAGATCGGCGCGGGCGATCACCTGCAGATCACGATCGGGCAAACACGACGGACCGTCGTCGTCCTCGGCATCTGCGAGCACCGCAGGCCGGCGAAGGAGGCGCAGATGCTCTATGAGGAGACTGCCGACAGCCAGGCCGAGCGCGAGCTTGCGGCCGCGCAGCGGCGGCTTGCCCAGGCGCCGGGCGCCGAGCTCGGCGGCCGGCCAACCAAGCGCGACCGGCGCCGCTTCGAGCAGACGCCCGGAGCGCGCCGCGGGCGCCGGTAGCCGCCTATCCTCGAACGCATGGAGGCGACCTCGTCCGAGCAAGCCACGCTCGACGAGCTTCGCGAGCGCCTGACACACCTGACGCTTCGTGACGAGCATCGCCTGCGCCGGCGGCTGGACCGCGTGCGGCGCGGACACCACGACGCCGAGCGCTTCGAAGCCGAGATTGCGGGCTGCGAGGCGACGGTCGCGCGGCGACGTGCTGGGGTGCCGGCCGTCAGCTACCCGCCGCAGCTTCCGGTCTCCGGGCGCCGCGAGGATCTGCTGGCCGCCATCGCTCACAACCAGGTTGTGATCGTCGCCGGGGAGACGGGGTCGGGCAAGACGACGCAGCTGCCCAAGATGTGCCTGGAGCTCGGTCGCGGGGTCCGCGGCGCGATCGCGCACACGCAGCCGCGGCGCCTGGCCGCACGCACGGTCGCCGAGCGGATCGCCGACGAGCTGGGCGTGCCGCTCGGCGATGCGGTCGGCTACGCGGTGCGCTTCTCGAACATCTCCAAGCGCGACACGCTCATCCGGCTGGTCACCGACGGCCTGCTGCTCGCCGAGATCCAGCACGACAGGCTGCTGCGCCGCTACGACACGATCATCGTCGACGAGGCGCACGAGCGCAGCCTGAACATCGACTTCCTGCTGGGCTACCTGCACCGGCTGCTGCCCCAGCGCCCGGACCTCAAGCTCGTCATCACGTCGGCGACGATCGACCCCGGCCGCTTCAGCGGCCACTTCGGCGACGCGCCTGTCGTGGAGGTCTCGGGGCGCACCCACCCCGTCGAGGTCCGCTACAGGCCGCTGGCGGTCGAACCCGAGGCCGGCGACGACGATGACGAGGCGGGACCAGCCGGCCCCGACCGCGATCCGATCGATGCGATCGGCGACGCCGTCGAGGAACTGCTGCGCGACGGGCCCGGCGACGTGCTCGTCTTCCTCTCCGGCGAGCGCGAGATCCGCGACACCGCCGAGGCGCTCACCGGGCGCCTGCCCTCGCGGATCGAGGTGCTGGCGCTCTACGCGCGTCTGTCCCCGCAGGAGCAGCAGCGCGTCTTCAAGCCCCACGACGCCCGCCGCGTCGTGCTCGCGACGAACGTCGCCGAGACGTCGCTGACCGTGCCCGGCATCGGCTCCGTCGTCGATCAGGGCACGGCGCGAATCAGCCGCTACAGCTCACGGCTGAAGGTGCAGCGACTGCCGATCGAAGCGGTCTCCCGGGCGTCCGCGGACCAGCGCAAGGGCCGCTGTGGCCGGCAGTCCGACGGCATCTGCGTGCGCCTGTACTCCGAGGACGACTTCCAAGCGCGGCCCGCGTTCACCGACCCCGAGATCCTGCGCACGAGCCTCGCGTCGGTGATCTTGCAGATGGAGGCCCTCGGCCTCGGCGATGTCGAGGACTTCCCGTTCCTCGACCCGCCCGACCGCCGCCAGATCCGCGACGGGATCGCGCTGCTGCACGAGCTCGGCGCGCTGGATCCGAGCGCGGCCGACCGCGCCAGGCGCCTGACGCCACTCGGTCGTCGGCTGGCGCAGCTGCCGGTCGATCCGCGCCTGGGGCGGATGGTGCTCGAAGCCGATCGTCTCGGCTGCGCCGACGAGGTCGTCGTGATCGCCGCGGCGCTGTCGATCCAGGATCCGCGCGTCCGGCCGCTGCAGGAGCGCGCCGCCGCCGACCAGCAGCACGCGCGATTTGCGGACGAGACCTCGGACTTCCTCGCCTACCTGAACCTCTGGCGCTATCTGCGCGAGCAGCAGCGTGAGCTGTCGGGCAACCAGTTTCGCAAGCGCTGCCGTGCCGAGTTCCTGCACTATCTGCGGGTGCGCGAATGGCAGGACCTCGCCGGCCAGCTGCGCCAGGCGGCACGCGGCGTCGGGGTCACGATCAACCAGGAGCCCAGCGAGCCGCAGCTCGTCCACGTCGCGCTGCTGTCGGGGCTGCTGTCGCACATCGGCCTGCGCGACGAGCGCCGTCGCGGCGAGTACGCGGGCGCCCGCGGAGCCCGCTTCGCGATCTCGCCCGGCTCGGTCCTGGTGCGCAGGCAGCCGACCTGGGTCATGGTCGCCGAGCTCATGGAGACCTCGCGGCTGTGGGGGCGCACGGCCGCGCAGATCCAGCCGTCGTGGATCGAGCCGCTCGCCGAGCACCTGCTCAGGCGCACCTACGAGGCGCCGCACTGGGAGCGCAAGCGCGGGTCGGTCGTCGCGACCGAGCGCGCGACGCTCTTCGGCCTGCCCGTCGTCCCCGGTCGCAAGATCGCCTACGGCGCGATCGATCCGCAGCTGTCTCGCGAGCTGTTCATCCGCAACGCGCTCGTCGAGGGCGATTGGCATACACGACACGAGTTCGTCGCGGCCAACGCCTGCGTGATCGAGGAGCTCGAAGAGCTCGAGCACCGTGCCCGGCGGCGCGACATCCTCGCCGGCGACGAGGCGATCTTCGGCTTCTACGACGAGCGGATTGCAGCCGACGTGGTCTCCGTCGCGCACTTCGACCAGTGGTGGAAGCGCGCGCGGCGCTCGCAGCCCGACCTGCTGAGCTTTCCTCGCGACCTGCTCGTCAGCGCCGACGCGACCGAGCTGCTGGACGGGCGCGCGCTCCCGGACGCCTGGCGCCAGGGCGATCTGACGCTCGCGCTGAGCTACCGCTTCGAACCGGGATCCGAGCACGACGGCGTGACCGTCCACGTGCCGCTCGGCGTGCTGGCGGCACTGCGCGCCAACGGCTTTGACTGGCTGGTGCCGGGCCTGCGCCACGAGCTGGTCGTCGCGCTCGTCCGCTCGCTGCCCAAGGACCTGCGCCGACCGCTCGTGCCGATCCCGGAGCTCGCGGCGCAGGTCGTGACGGACCTGCGTCCGCGCAAGGGACGCCTCGTCGACGCGGTCGCGCGCGAGCTCGAGCGCCATCGCGGCGTGCGCGTGGACCCGGGCGCGTTCGATCTCGCGCGGCTGCCGGCGCACCTGCGGATGAGCTTCAGCGTCGAGGACGACGATGGCCACGTGCTGGCGCGCGGCGAGGATCTCGACGCGCTGCGCGCCGCCGTCAGGCCCCGGCTGCGCGCCGAGCTGGCCGCGGCGACCGCGCAGATCGACCGCACCGGCATGTGCGACTGGGACATCGGCGAGCTGCCGCGGACGCTCACGCTGCCGGCGGGCGGCGCCTCGGCGTACCCCGCCCTCGTCGACGAGGGCGAGAGCGTGGGCGTGCGAGCGCTGGAGACCCGCGAGGCGCAGCGTGCGGCGATGCACGCGGGAACGCGCAGGCTGCTCGCGCTGACCGTCGCCTCGCCGGTGCGCGCGGTGCGGCGGGGACTCGACGCGGCGGCGACGCTGACGCTCGCGGCGTCGCCGCACGGCGGGGCCGGCGCGCTGTTCGACGACGCGGTCGTCGCCGCGCTCGACGAGTCGATCGCGGCGGCCGACGGACCCGCCTGGGACGAGGCGGGGTGGATCGCGCTGCGCGACCTCGTCGCCTCCGAGCTGACCGCCGCGACCGCTCGCATCGTCGCCCAGGCCATCGCGATCCTGGACGCCGCGCGTGACGTGCGAGCCGCGCTCGACGACCTGCCGTCGGACGAGGCGCTGAGGGCCGCGCGGCTTGACGTCGCGGGACAGATCGGCGGGCTCGTCTATCCGGGCTTCCTGGCGGCGACAGGCGCCGCGCGGCTGGACGACGTCGCCCGCTACCTGCATGGCGCCACGCGGCGGCTGCGTCGCCTTCCCGACGCACCGGCGGCCGATCGCGACAAGATGCGCGTGCTGCACGAGCTCGAAGCCGAGCTGGGACGCTGCCGGGAGGCGTCGGGAGCGGGCCGGCCCGAGCTGCTCGAGATCGGATGGATGCTTCAGGAGCTGCGAATCTCGAACTTCGCACAGGGACTGGGCGTGCGGGGTCAGATCTCCGCAAAGCGGGTACGCCGCGCTCTTGACGCGTGCGGCGCGGGCTCCTCGACGCGACATGGGGCATCGGCTGGCACCGATGGGAGAGGATGAGGGCAAGCCGATGAGTGCGAGCGACAAGTCAGCGGGGCGGCGGGTGGCCGACGACGACCTGCTCGAAGACGACGCCGAGCGAGGACGGGACGCCGACGCGTCCGAGCGGGCCGGCCCGCAGCGCCCCAGCGCTCGCGCGGGCTCCAAGGGTCCCGCCAAGCGCGAACGGCCCGATGGCGCGTCGCAACCGGCGCCGTCCGCGGAGCTGGGCGACGTCGAGTCCGCCCAGCCGAAGGACGGGGCGGCCCGCACACCGTCGGTGAGTGACCCGTCGACCGGCAACGGGCGAGCGCCGGTCAAGAGGCCGGCGGCGACGGCGAAGCGAACGGCCGCAGCGGGCAAGCCTCCAGCGACGGCCAAGCCCCCGATGGCCGGCGATGCGAGGGCGCGGCCCTCCCGCCCGGCGGCCACGTCGCCGGCGGCCGGGGACGATGCAGATCCGCCGCCTCCGGCCGCCACGGGAAAGCCCCCTGGCCGCGATGTGAAGGTGAGCGCGACTCAGAAGACGCGTCCCGCCGCGAAGCGCAAGCCTGCCGCCGCGGCGAAGCGACCGGCGGCCGCCGGGACGAAGGCGGGCGACGGCTCCAAGCGGCCCGCCGCCTCGACGACGTCGCCCGGCACGGCAGCCAAGAAGTCGCCCGAGACGGCGGCGCCGTCACGGTCGGCGCCGGCGACGAAGCCCTCTGCGCCGGCCGCGGGGAGGCCGCCGCAGACGGTTGCGAGGAAGCCCCCCGCGCCGGCGGCGGGGAGGCCGCCGCAGACGGCTGTGAGGAAGCCGCCTGCGCCGGCGGCGCAGAGGCCATCGCAGACGCCCGCCACCGCTGACGATCGAGCACCCGCTGCCACGCCCGGTGGGCGGCCCGTGGGCGCCTTCGCGAAGACGAGGTCCGATCCTCGCACGCCGCCGGCCGATCAGGACAGGACCGCGACCGCCGCCGCGACACCCGAGCGGCGCCGGGCTCCGAAGGGCGCGGCCAAGCCACCACCGGCCCCAGCCGTCGAGCCCGAACGTGCCACGAAGACCGACTCGTCCCCTGTCGCGGACGGTGCGACGCCCGCGAAGCGGCCGCTGACGCAGCGGCGCCCGTCGCTGTGGACCGGGCGCCGGAGGCGCGGGTCGGTCCCCCAGCGCCAGCAGATCGACCGCAGGGTGATCCCCACGGCCCGCCGGGCGGAGCTCGCGACGGCAGCCGCCGCGATCGCGGCGCGCGACTTGACCGCGCCGCGGGCGACCGCCGAGCACGTCGCCGGCACGCGGATCCGCCTGGTCGTCCTCGGCGCGGTCGCGCTGCTCGTGATGGCGATGCTGGCAGTCGTTCTCAGCCGGTCTCCGGCGACGTCGCTGTCGGAGGCCGACGCGCGCTTCATGAGCGGGCAGCTGCTCGACGCCGACGCGCGCGTTCGTGAGCAGCTGGCGACCGTCAGCCTCGACGAGATCCGTAGCGCACGCGTTCGCACCCGCGCCGCGCTGGCGACTACGCGATCGCTGTCGGTCGAGATCCGGGCGAAGGACGGCGCCGCGGCGGACGGTGTGCGGCGCGCACTGCGCCTGGAGCGCGACTGGCTGGACGCGGTCGGCTCGGTGCTCGCCAATCCGGGCAGCCCCCTGCGCGAGCAGCTCGGAGCGCGCGATCGCGAGCTGCGGGTGGCGCTCCGTGCGCTGCCCGGCGACGACGTGGCCCGCCGCGACGTCTCGCGCGGTCTCCTGGACTACGCGATGTCGCGCGATCGCGTTACCGAGGACGCTTCCCCGGGATGACCCCGCTGCTCAGCCGGGCTCAGGCAACGACGGTCATCAGCTCGTCGAGCGACCGGCGCAGCGAGCGCTTCAGCCCGCCGTGGATCTGGCAGGCACGGCTCCCAAACGCCGCGGCGCAACTCGTCGATGACCGCGCCGTATCGCTCGCGTGGGGTCCAGACCCCAGGTCCGGCCCCGAATCGCGGACGCGACGGCTGTCGATGATGAGGGTTGCTCCCGCGATGACGAGGGTTGCTACGGCGGCTCACGAAACCGTTGGGTCCAGGGTGACCTTTCCCATGGTGCGCCGCTGCGCGAGGTCGCGCTGGGCCTGCGCGGCGTCGGCGAGCGGATAGGCGGGGCCCGTCACCGCGCGCAGCTCGCCGGCCTGTACCCGCGCGAAGAGGTCGGCGAGCGCTTCGTCGACCATCTCGGGACGCCCGAGGCAGTGCATGAGCCAGAAACCGACCACCGATCGCGAGCTGCGCATCAGCGCTCCGCTGCGCACGGTGTTCGCCTCGCCGGAGGCGATGCCGTAGGCGACGAGTCGCCCGAAGGGCCCCAGCGCGGCCAGCGAGCGGTCGAAGGTCTTGCCGCCCGCCATCTCGAAGACGACGTCGACCGGCCTGCCGAGGTTCGCCTCGACGAGACGCTCGGTCAGGTCCTCCGGCGCGCCGTCGATCGCCGCGTCGGCGCCGAGCTCGAGGGCCAGCTCGCGCTTGGCGGCGGTCGACGCGGTCGCGATCACGCGCCCGGCGCCCATCGGCCGGCCGAGCTGCACGGCCAGCGAGCCGACGCCGCCGGCGGCGGCATGCACGACGACGCTCTCGCCCGTGGCCACGCGGCCGCATGTCCGGTACAGATGCCAAGCCGTGAGCCCTTGCAGCAGCAGCGCCAGGGCCGTGGCGTCGTCGACGGCGTCGGGAATCGGGAAGGTCTGTGCAGCGGCCGCGATCGCGTACTCGGCATAGCCGCCGCGGCCCAGCAGCGCCACGACGCGCTCGCCGGTGTCCTCGCGCACGCCGGCGACCTCCGAGCCGGGAACGAGCGGAAGCTCGTCCTTGGCGAGATAGGTGTTCGTTCGCCGGTGGGTGTCGGCGAAGTTCAGTCCGGCCCGGGTGACGCGCACGAGAACCTCGCCCTCGCCGGGCTCGGGGACCGCCAGCTCGACGAGGTTGAGCACCTCGGGCCCGCCGTACTCCGACATCTGGATCGCACGCACCGTGCCAGGCTACCCCGCGGCTTGTCTGCCCTGAGGTGATCTGCAAGGCTCGTCGGCGTGCAAGCCGCGTCGGGGATGCGCAGCGTCGCCCTCGCCGGAGACGCCACCAACAGTGCGATCGTGACAGGCGACAAGGTCACGGTTCAGCTGCGCGTGGACGGGGAGGATGCCCTGCTCGCGAGCCTGCTGAGGAGGTCTCCCTCGCGGACGCTTCGCCCGCGCCCGCTCGACGGGCTGGCGCCGCCGTCGCCAGAGCACCTCGACCGCGGCGCCGAGAGCCAGGCTGTGCGTGCGGGTGTTGGTCCCGGGCGGGTCTTCGAGCTCTGCGGCGAGCCGGGGATCGGCAAGACCTTCGTCTTGCGCAGCGCGCTGCAGGGCGGCGCGGGGATGCCAGACGGCAGCGTGTGCATGTTCGCGGCGGGCAAGCCGTACTTCGACGTGCTCCAGGAGCTGCACGAGGCGTTCCATGCATCGGGGCAACCCGCCGTCATCGGCCAGCAGCAGATTCGCCGCGACCTCGCCGACCGCAGCGCGCTGGTCGTGATCGACGCGATCGAGCCCGGGGACGACGAGCTGCGACAGCTCCCGCTGGTGCTGCCCGGCTGCGCGCTCGTGCTTGCCGGGCGCGAGCCGTTGGGCGTCGAGGGCGTGAGCCTGCAGGTCGGCGGCTTCGCGACGCTCGACGCGATGAAGCTCGTCGAGCAGGAGCTCGGGCGGCCGCTGCAACCCGACGAGCTCGCCGCGGCCGAGCGGGTGTGCTCGCTGCTCGGCGGGCATCCTTTCCACCTGCGCCAGGCGACGGCCGGGGTTCGCGCCGGACGGCGCACCGTCGAGCAGCTGGCGCAGGCGCTCAGCGGCGACGCGCGGGCCACGCTCGCCGCGCTGCTCGTCGACGGCCTGTCGGGCGAGGAGGCGGCGATCGTCTCGCGGCTCGCGGCGCTGGGCGGCGCCGCCGTCGCGGCCGAGCACCTCAGCGAGATCGCCGGCGCCGACACGCCCCGGGTGCTCGCCGCGCTCGTGCAGGCGCGGCTGATCGCCGCCGACGGCGCCCGCTATCGGATCGCGGGCGTGTTGCACGATCGCGGGGTGCTGGACTCCGGCGAGCTTGAGCGCGCGAGCGCGTACTTCACGCGCTGGGCGCTGGGCGCTCGGTCGCGCCCCGCCGCGCTGCTCGCCGAGGCGCCCGCGCTGCTTGCGCTGCTGCGACGCGCCGAGCAGGAGGGCCGCGACACCGACGTCATCGCGCTGGGCCGTGCGAGCGACGCGGCGTTCGCGTGGGGCCGGCGCTGGCAGACGTGGGGCGAGGTGCTCGACGCCGTCCTCATCGCCGCCGAGCGCAGCGGCGACGCGAGCGCGCGAGCCTGGGCGCTGCATCAGGCCGGTACGGTGGCCTACTGCCTGGGGGACTCCAGCTACGCCCGCGAGGCCCTCGACGAGGCGCTGCGGGCTCGAGAGATGCTCGGCGAACGCGACCCCGCGGAGGCGACCCGTCACAACCTGCAGTTCATCGCCGAGCCGCCGGTGGCAGGCGGCGGCGTGGCCGACGGCGCGAGCGCGGGGCGCGGCGCGCGCGACGGCGAGGACCTGGGCGTCCTCAGCCTGCTCGGCATCCGCGCCCCGTCGGTGGCGGTCGGAGGCGTGGTCGTGGCCGTCATCGTCGGCATCATGGTGCTGGGCGGCGTCATGGCACTCGCGCTCGGTGGCGGCGACGCGGACTCGTCGGGATTCGTGACGGCGACCACGGCGACCGAGCCCGCGATCACGACCCAGACGCAGACGACGCCCCCCGTCGAGCAGTTCACGCTCGACGTGTCGGTCACCGGCGACGGCGAGGGCACGGTCCGCTTCGACGGGCGGACGTGCACCGACCGCTGCGCGTACGACGTCGACGACGGAACCGAGGCATCCCTGGTCGCGACCGCGCGCTCGGGATCGACGTTCGAAGGCTGGACCGATCCCTGCGCGATGAAGCGGCGCTGCACGCTGGGCGTGACCGGGCCTCGCATCCTCATCGCGACCTTCACCGTCGATGCGACGCCGCCGCCGCCGGAGTGCGACGAGATCGTCGATCCCGGCTGCCTGACGGATCCCGAGATCCCGCCGCCGGTCACGCCACCTCCGCCCGTGACCACGGCGCCGGTCGTGCCGCCGCCGGTCATCACGCCGCCACCGCCCCCGCCGGCGACGACGACGCCCGGCGTCCAGGATCCGAACTGAAGCGACCGCGAACGGGCACGCCCCGCCGGGCGCCGACTGACGAGTGGCCCATCCAGAAACGTTGCACCCGAAACGCCGGGCGCCGATCACCGCCATGCGGCGTCCTCGGATCTCGATGTGGCAGAGCCACACCTTCGATCCTGCGTCCTTGCGGGCACCGCCGGCGAAGCCGGTGGTCGGCGCCGGCATCCCGGCGTTTCAGGCACAACATTCCTGGACGACCCACTAGGGTCCCGGCGCATGAGTGTCACTGTTGTCGGATCGATTGCCTATGACGCCGTGCAGACCCCGCACGGCAGCCGCGAGCGCATGCTCGGCGGGGCCGCCGTCCATTTCGCGCTGGCGGCGTCCTTCTTCGACGAGGTCCGAGTCGTCGGTCCGGTGGGAGACGATTTCGGCGACGACGAGTACGCCGTGCTGCACGGCCGCGGCGTCAACACCGACGACATCGAGCACGTCGAGGGCGGCAAGACGTTCTTCTGGAGCGGCGTCTATGGCGAGAACATGAACTCGCGCGAGACGCTGGAGACCGACCTCAACGTCTTCGAGACCTTCGACCCCAAGCTCTCGGATGCCTCCAAGCAGTCAGACGTGTTGTTCCTCGCGAACATCTTGCCCGAGCTGCAGCTCAACGTCCGCAGGCAGTGCGAGGCGGCGCGCTTCGTCGCGCTGGACTCGATGGACCTGTGGATCAACATCGCCAAGGACGCGCTGATCGCCGCGATCTCAGAGGTCGACTGCGTCATCCTCAACGACGGCGAGGTCGAGCAGTTCACCGGCGAGCGCGAGGTCGTCGCGGGAGCGCGCAAGATCATGCAGCACGGGCCGTCGTCGATGGTCGTCAAGCTCGGAAAGTACGGCGCGGCGCTCGTCACGCCCGAGGAGTCATTCTGGATCCCGGCCTTCCCCGTGGACTTCGTCACCGACCCCACGGGCGCGGGCGACTCGTTCGCCGGCGGGTTCGTCGGCGCGATCGCCGCCCAGGAGGGCGACGTGACCGCCGACGTCCTGCGCCTGGCGATGGCCTACGGCACCGCGGTCGCGTCGTTCAACGTCGAGGAGTTCGGCACCGAACGCGTCGCGCGGCTGACCGGCGAGGAGATCGTCGAGCGCGTGGCCGAGCTGCAGCGGATCACGACCTTCCAGGCGACCACCGTCGCGCTGCGCTGAAGCGGCGGCGAGGCATGAGGCGATCGGCCATCTATCGGCGTCGCGGCCCGCACGCCGACAACGCGCTGACCCGGGCGCTCGACGACGGGGCCGGCGCTGTCCAGCGGATGCTGCGCGCCCACCGCCGGCCCGTCCGCGTTGCCGCCGCCGCCGCCGTACCGGCGATCGTGGCGCTCACGGTCGCGCGCAAGCGGGCCGGCCTGCATCCGGCCGCCACCCTGACGATCGCGTGTGGCGTCCCGCTCGGCGCGGCGCTCGCGGTGTCGCCCGGCCGCAAGCGCTACGCGGCGATCGGGGCCGGCTACATGTACCTCTTCAAGCTCGGCTGGGAGCTGCCCTACGACGAGCCCGAGCAGCTGCGCCGCAAGCTGCTGATCGACGAGCCGATCCGCTTCGACACGGTCGTCGGCGGCGGCGTGCCGGTCGGGCTGCGCCTGCAGCGGGCGCTGCGCACGCCGGGCGAGGTCAGCGCGCTGGACAAGGTGGTCACCGCCGTCTACGGCTCGTGGTTTCTCCCGCACGCGATCTTCTCCTACATCCTCGCGCGCCACACGGAGTTCGCCCCGCGCGCCGCCGGGCGCCTGTCGGCGGCCTACCACCTGACGACGCCCTTCTACTGGTTCTGGCCGGAGGCGCCGCCGTGGTGGGCGTCGGAGAAGGAGGGCCGCATGGGCGGCGAGCTCGAGCGCGTCGCGCGGCTCGTGGCGTGCGACATCCTCAAGCGCCCGCCGCCGGAGGCGGGGGTCGTGCCGGGCAATCCGTGGGGGTCGATGCCCTCCGATCACATCTCGTCGGCGGCGATCACCGCGATGGGGCTCGCGGAGATCGGACCGCTGTACGGCGCGCTGGGCTGGACCTACGTCGGCGCGGCGGCGTTCGCCGTCGTCTACCTCGGCGAGCACTACCTCGCCGACGTGATCGTCGGGCTGGCGATCGCCGAGCTCGTGCGGCGCGGCGAGCCGCTCGCGGCGCCACTCGTTCGCTCGGTGGCTCGCGCCGTGTCCTGAGCGATGGCGCGTCGCAGCGCCCGAAGTCCTGCGCAGCGTGCTCGCGAGCGCTATCGTGCGTTTGCATGAGCGCCACCTTCATCTTCCTGATGGTGGTGCTGAAACTGCCGATCTTCGCGCTTTTCTACATCGTCTGGTGGGCGATCCGGTCGCCGGTGGAGCCCGAGCCGGTCCCCGACGAGGACGGCGGCACGAAGCGGCCTCTGGCGCCGCGCCCGCGCCACCCGCGCCACCCGCGTCCGCCGCTGCCGCGCAATCCCCGCCGCGGCCCGCATGGCGCGCCCGCCGTCGCTCCCCCGCCGCGCGTGCGCACGGTGGTCGCGCGCGGTCGTCGCATCGTGCGCTGACCCCTACACTGCGCCGCGGATGACCGGGTCCTCATCGAAGGCGGCGCCCTGCTCCGTCCTCTCCGACGGCACGATTCTGCGTCTCGTGCGCGACGGGCGCATCAAGGTCGACCCCTGGGATCCGGCGATGGTGCAGCCCGCCAGCGTGGACCTGCGGCTGGGCAACACCTTCCGCGTCTTCCACAACCACCGGACGGCCGCGATCGATCTCGCCAAGCCGCCGACGAACCTCACCGAGCAGATCGAGATCACCGACGCCGAGCCGTTCATCATCCACCCGGGCGAGTTCGTCCTGGGACGAACGCTGGAGTGGGTGCAGCTGCCCGACGACGTCGTCGCGCGGATCGAGGGGAAGTCGAGCCTCGGGCGCCTCGGGCTGATCGTCCACGCGACGGCGGGCTTCGTGGACCCCGGATGGCAGGGCACGCTCACGCTCGAGATCACGAACCTCACGCGCGTGCCGATCAAGCTCTGGGCCTCCAAGCCGATCGCGCAGCTGTCGTTCATGACGCTCGACGCGCCCGCCCTTCGCCCCTACGGCCATCCCGAGCTCGGCAGCCACTATCACGGCCAGGTCGAGGCCACCGAGAGCCGCTACGAGGGCGGGCCCGGCCGGACGAAGCCCTGATAGGGTCGCCCGCGCCATGAGCGTCACCTTCTACCTCCTTGCCGCCGCAGAACAGGCCGGCGAGGCTGCCGGCGGGGCCGTCGAGCACGAGAAGTCCGAGGTGCCGTTCTTCGTGATGGGGCTCCTGCTCGCCGTGTTCGCAATCGCGCTCAGCGTGTTCGGCTTCAAGCGCCCCGAGTTCCCGGCGACGGCCTCCGCCGCGCGCGGCGTGATGACCGCCGGCGCATTGCTGGTCGCCGCGGCGATCGGCACCGCCGTGTATGTGCCGCTCTGACGACGACGGCCACGCGATCTCCTACAAGGTGCTCGAGCCGGGCACCCCGGTGCATGCCTCCGACGGCAGCGCGATCGGTGCCGTCCGGGAGATCCTCGAGAACGTCGCCGAGCACATCTTCGACGGCTTGGTGATCGACACGCCGGACGGCCAGCGGTTCGTCGATGCGCCGGAGATCGCTCGGATCGCCGAGCGCCGCGTGACGCTGACGCTCGACGCGGAGAGCGCCGCGGGCCTTCCCGAGCGGGATTCTGCGGGCGGACCGACGTACCGGGCACCTTCCCGTGGAGGCCGTCTGAGCAGGCTTTTTGGCGGCGGATGGAGGCGCGATTGATCCTCGTCACGAGAAATTCACACGATGGCGACGCCGATGATGTCCTCGCGGGGGCATAATCGGGGGACGTGAGTTCTCCCTCGGACATCGAAGATCGCGACACCGCCTCCGCCACGGAGGCAAACGGCGCCTCCGGCGAACACCCCAAGGAGACCCTCAGCGTCACCGACAACCGGACCGGGCGCTCGTATGAGATCCCGATCACCGACGGCACGGTGCGCGCGCTGGACTTCCGGGCGATCAGGGTCGCCGAGGACGACTTCGGCCTGATGACCTACGACCCGGCCTTCATGAACACGGCGTCGTGTCGCTCGTCGATCACGTATCTCGACGGGACCAACGGCGTCCTGGAGTATCGGGGCTATCCGATCGAGCAGCTCGCCGATCACTCGACCTATCTCGAGGTCGCCTACCTGCTGATCCACGGCGAGCTGCCGACCGCCACCCAGCTTGAGACGTGGCGCCACGAGATCACGACGCACACCTTCGTCCACGAGAACATCAAGGAGTTCCTCGGCGGCTTTCGCCACAACGCCCACCCGATGGGGATGCTCCTCGGCGCGACCGCCGCGCTGTCGACGTTCTATCCCGACGCCAACGACATCGACGACGCCGAGAACCGCGACATCCAGACGATCCGGATGATCTCCAAGATGCCGACGCTTGCCGCGTTCGCCTATCGCCACGCTCAGGGCCAGCCCTACGTCTATCCCGACAACGACCTCACGTACTCGGGCAACTTCCTGAACATGATGTACAAGATGACCGAGCTGAAGTACGAGCCCGATCCGCGCCTGGAGCGCGCGCTGGACATCCTCTTCATCCTGCACGCCGACCACGAGCAGAACTGCTCGACGAGCGCGGTCCGGTCGATCGGCTCGTCGAAGGTCGATCCGTACTCCGCGATCGCCGGCGGCATCGGCGCGCTCTACGGCCCGCTGCACGGTGGCGCCAACGAGGCCGTCCTGCGGATGCTGCGCAAGATCGAGCACCGTGACAACATCCCGGCCTTCGTCAAGGGCGTGAAGGCGGGCGAGGAGCGCCTGATGGGCTTCGGGCACCGCGTCTACAAGAACTACGATCCCCGCGCTCGGATCATCAAGGCGGCGGCCGAGGACGTCTTCGAGGTCACCGGTCGCAACCCGCTGCTTGACATCGCCGTCGAGCTCGAGCACATCGCCCTTGAGGACGAGTACTTCATCGAGCGCAAGCTGTACCCGAACGTTGACTTCTACTCGGGCCTGATCTACCAGGCGATGCGCCTGCCGGTGGCGATGTTCCCGGTGATGTTCGCGATCGGCCGCACGAGCGGATGGATCGCGCAGTGGCGCGAGATGGTCGAGGACGCCGAGCAGAAGATCTCGCGCCCGCGCCAGATCTACACCGGCGAGCGCTCGCGCGACTACGTGCCGATCGACCAGCGCTGAGGTCCGCCCCGGGCCCAGTCCTCCGGGGGGTGTGTCGAATCAGTCGCGCTCGGCACGATTGATTCGACACACCCCCAAGCGTGTGCCGGCTGGCGACTACGATCGGCGGCGTGTCCTACACCGTCACCGTCCGCGTGGGCCCGCGGGTCACGCGCCGCCGCGTGCCCTCGCTGTCGGACGCGATCGACGTGCTGGAGATGGAGCTGCGCAGCCTCGGCCCGGCGGCGCAGCGCGACACGGCGCGCGCGTTCGCGCGCAAGATCGAGCCGATCGCGCAGGTCTCCGCGCGCGGCGAGCTGCGTGGTCCCGGTCGCCTGGCGCCGAAGGTGCGCGCGGGCGCCGACGTCCGCGGGGACGGGTCGATCGAGGCCTATCGGGGCAAGGTGCAGCGCGAGGTCATCGAGCGCAAGCGCGGCGAGTCGCCGTTCGACGCGCTGCGCCGGGTCCTCGGCGATGACGCGTGAGCTACCGCGACTACCTGCGCTGGGAGGGCGGCTGCTCGGCCGTCCTGGGCCTGGCGCTGGCACCGGGCTGGCGAGCGTCGCGTTCGGGATCGTGCAGGCGCTTGCGGCGAGTCAGCGCATCGCCCGAGCGGAGGCCGCCGGCGGCCACTGCTTCCTCGTCGCGCGGCGCCCGGGGCTGGGCACGCCGCAGCTGACCACCAGAGCGAGCTCCGAGGAGCAGCCCCCCACGACCGTCGCGGCGAGCGCGGTCCGCTGATGCCTCGGTGCTACGGGATCTCGGCGAGCTCCGCGCCGTAGGGCCCGCGCCCGGTCAGGCATGTCGCCCCGCAGCGAGCGCCGAGCGCGATCGCGTCGTCGAGCATCATGCCGGCGCCGAGGCCGAAGGTCAGGCCGGCGGCGAAGGAGTCGCCGCAGCCGTAGGCGTCGACGGGTGGCCCGGGCAGCGGTGCGGCCTCCCAGTCGCCGCTCGTCACGCCGGTGGGCAGCCACGGCGCCTCGACGCCGGCGTCGCCGAGCTCCCAGTGCCCACCTGCGCCGCCGTTCGTGCGAACGATGGCGCGCGGCTGCGGGTCGAGCGTCCCTGTCTCATATCGCTCGCCGGGATCGTTCGCGCTGCCGACGAGCACGTCGATCCGCACCCTCGCGGCGACCAGCGGCTCCAGCGCCCGCGCGGTTGCGACGAGCACCCGTGCGGCGCGCGCGGCCCGCACGGCGTCCGCGTCGCCGCCCGTCAGGTAGATCGCGTCCAGCTCGCCCAGCGCATCCCATGGCAGCGGATCGGCGCGCATGGGAACGATGCGGTCGCCCAGGACGGTGATCGTGCGCTCGGACAGGTCGTCGACGAACGTGAACGCGCGGCGCTGCGGGCCGGGGCGTGGCGCGGCGTGCAGCGTGACGCCGTAGTCCTCGCTCAGCTGCGCCGCCGATCGCTCGCCTTCAGATCCCGTGCCAAGCGCCGTCAGGAACAGCGCCGACCCCGCCAGCCTGCGCAGCTGCACCGCAGCGACCCCGCCCCCGCCGGCGGGCACCGAGAAGAACTCGCTGGCGTGGACGATCTCGCCGGCAAGCGGCACGCGCGCCACGCGCGCGAACTCCACCCATTCGACGTGCCCGACGACGCCGACCCGCGTCACGGAAGCACGCCGCCGGGACCGGCCTCGCGCACCTGCGGGAAGCGCTGGCTGAGGCCGCCGAATCCGATCGGCCCGGCCACCTTGCAGCCCGGCCGGTTCGTCGGGCCCTTCTCGCCGGAGTTCGCGCAATCGAAGCTCGGCAGGATCTGCGCTGTGGGGTCGGGGCTCGAATCCGGCGGCAGGTACGCGTTGCCGCGGTTGCCCTTCGTGCGCGTGAGCGCCGGCAGCGTCTCCTCGCCCAGCACGATGACCTGCGGCAGCACGTGGCCGTTGCTCTTGCTGCCCGGCACCGTCGAGCGGATGCCGCCGAGCGTCGCCGGCGGGATCGCGAAGAAGTCCGAGATCTTGACCTGGTTGAGCTCCAGGAAGCTCAGGATCGGGTTGAGCTGGCGCAGGAACGGGCCCGTCGTGGCCAGCGTCGGATCCAGGCCGCGCAGCGTGCGAGACAGCGCCGGCAGGCCCTTGTCGCCGGCGGCGATCAGCGGGTCGATGTTGTCGAAGAGGTTCTGCAGGTCCGGCGACAGGCCGCGCAGCGAGACGAGCGTCGGCTGCAGGTCGTCGAGCACCGGATCGAGGTCGCGCAGCAGCGGCTCGGTGTTCGCCGAGAACGTCCGCACGCGCGCCAGCGTCGACTTGGCCTCACCGAGGAACGTCGGCAGGATCGCGATCGACTCGGCCAGCGCGTCGCGGCGCTCGCCGAGCTCGCCGAAGAGCTCGCTGTTGCGTTTGATGAGCGTCGTCAGGGCCGACTCGTCGCGCGTGATCTCCTCGAAGGTCCTGCCGGCGTTGAGCACGAGGTCGCGCAGCGCGCCGCGGCGCCTGTCGAGCACGTCGACGACGCTGCGCGCGTTCTCGGTGAAGCGGGGCAGGTTGCCCAGCGCGTCGCCGAGGTCGCGTCCCCGACGGGCCGTCGCCTCCGCCAGGCTCGACTGCCATCCGCGGAACGCCTCGCGCGTGGGCTTGTCGAAGATCTCCAGCAGCTCGTCGAACTCGACCGCCGGCTTGACCTGCCCCTCGGGCAGCGCGGCGCCCTCCGCAAGCCACGGCGCATCGGGGGTGCCGCCCCCGAGCTCGACGTAGGTCTCGCCGAGCAGCGTCTTCTGGCGCAGGATCGCGCGCGAGTCCGAACGTAGCGGCGCGTACCGATCGTCGAGCTCGATCGTCGCGAGCGTGCGGTTGCCGCCCGGCGCGAGCTGCTTGTCGACGACCTTGCCGATCGTCACGCCGGCCGTGCGCACGTCGGCGCGGTCGGCGAGCGTCGCGGCGTCGGTGAAGGCGACCTGCACGCGGTAGCCCTTGGGCTTGAGCGGGATCGGGCCGCCGAAGGCCAGCCAGAACACGAGCAGCAGGGCAAAGCACGACAGCGCGAAGCCCACGATGACGAGGATTCGCCCGCGGCTGGGTGCGGTCGTGTTCATCCGCCGGCCGCCTTCTTCTTCGACGACGCGCCGAGCTGCTTGAGCGTCTTGCTGACGCTCAGCGAGGTCGTCGACGGGTTCTTGCAGACGGTGTTCAGCAGCGGCGACAGACCGAGCAGGAACTCTGCCGCGGGCAGGTCGTTGGCAAGGCTCGTGAACGTCGAGCACAAGCCGGTGAGCAGGATCGGGCGCTGTGGCCCGAGCGCGTCATCGTTGCTCTGCAGGTTGGTCGTCTGGTGGGCCAGCCAGCCGAGTTGGAAGAGGTAGCCCTCGTCGCGGCCGGCCTTGTCGGGCGCCTCGCGACCGTTGTCGTTGTTGGCGAGCTTGTTGGCGGCGGTGTTCGCCGACCGCAGGTTGCGCTGCAGCTCGGGGAACGTGCGCGCCAGCCCGCGAGCAGCGGGGGCCAGATCGCGCACGAGCGGCTGCGCCTTGCGGATGAACGGCCGGATCTGCTCGCGCACGATCGGCGTCGCCTCGCGCGCGAACGGGCTGACGGCGGCGTTGACGGTCTGAAGCTCGCGCACGGCCGGCAGCAGGGCCCGCGTCGTCGGCCCGAGTTCGTCGGCGAACGGCTTGACGGCCTGCAGCGTGCGGGTGGCCTGGCCGAGCGTCGGCGCGAGCTCGGCGACGGCGTCGCGCAGCGCATCGTCCTCGGAGGCGATCGCGCCGAGCGTCGCCGAGGCGCCGCTCACCAGCCGCGTGAGGTCCTGCGGCTTGCGCGCCAGGCGGCCGTTGAGCTGCGCCAGCGATGTGACCAGGCGACGCAGCGCGACGCGCTCCTCGGAGACCGCGTGGTTGACGCGCGAGAGGTCGCGCACCGTCGGTCCGTAGCGCTTGAAGATCCGTGCGAGATCGTGGCCGCGCCCGCGCAGTCCCTCGCCGCCGCCGTTGGCCAGCAGCGTGACGTAGTCGCGCGTGCGCTGATCGAGCTCGGCGAGGATCTCGTCGAGGTCGACGTCGGTCAGCGACGCCGAGATGGGGATCGTGAAGCCCTCCTTGACCGGCGCGCCATCCTTGCCGGGGAAGATCTGCACGTACATGTCCTTCAGCCCCGTGCGCGGGCGCAGCTGCGCGCGGGCGTCGCGGTGGATGAGGTCGGCGAAGCGCGGTTCGAGGTCCAGGGCGACGATCGCGCGGCCGTCGCGCAGCGTGACGTCGGCGATGTCGCCGATGCGCACGCCCGCGATCTGGGCGGTCTGGCCCTGGCCGGGGGTCACGGCCTGGGCGTTGTCGAGCTCGACGTTGACGCGGAAGGGCTGCGGGTCGGCGAACGGGAAGCGCAGGCGCTGCTCGTTGAGGATGTAGACGCCGACGACCGCCGCCAGCACGACGAGCCCGAGGATCGCGACGAGCGGGCCGACGTTCTTGCGCAGGGTGCGGCTCATCGCTGGTCACTCCTGCGCAGGGTCCGCCGCAGCTGCGCGCTGAGGCCCGTGCGAGCGGCGATCTTGCGGATGTCGTCCAGCGTGGCTGGCCGGTCGGCGACCTTCGTCTCAGAGCCCGTCCGCTTCAGCTGGCGTCGCAGGACCGCCGACGCGGTCTTCTGCGCCTTCGCCTCGCGCGCCCGCGTCGACGCCGAGGTCGAGCGCGTCGCCGCCGGCGGCCCCCTCGGGATCGACCGCAGGTCGGGCTGCTCCTGGGTCTCGCAGGGCACGCCGGGTCGCAGCGGTGGGCGCGTGCGGATCGGCGGCGGGTTGTTGCCCACGACCGGCTCGGCGGACGTGCCGAGAATGCCGTTGCCGAGGTTCAGCGTCTCCGCGCCGCCGCTGCCCTGAACCTTGAAGTACGGCCCGTTGGCGTCGAATGAGCGGCTCTCGCCGGCGAGGCCCGACAGCGACGTGCCGAACTCGCGGTGCACCGGCCCGTGCGCCGGGAAGGCCTTGTCCTCGATCGTGTCGTTGCCGAACGGGACGAGCACCCCGTCGATGCAGCTCGACAGCGCGCGCAGCTCGCTCAGCACGCCCGGCGTCGCCGTCGCCAGTCGCGCCAGCGGCGGCGTCGCGGTGCGCAGCTCGCGCGCGGTGCCGCGCAGCTCGCTCTCGCGCACGAGACCGCGAAGCTGCTTGACGAGCGGCAGCGTCGCGTCGACCGTCGGGCCAAGCGAGCGCACGCCCGGCCGGGCGTCGCGCGCGAAGCGTCGCACGTCGGGGAACGCGGCATTCAGGGCATCCAGTGCCGGCGGCGCGGCACGCAGCGTGCGTGGCAGCTCGCCGACGGCCGAGGTCAGCGCTCGCTCGCGGTCGGCGAGCGCGCCGGCCGTCGCGTTGAAGTCCACGATCAGCGACCGCAGCTTCGCGGGGTCGGCGTCGATCGCGCCGGACACGACGCCCTGGTCGCGGATCCAGTCGCCGAGGTCGCCCCGGCGCTTGCCCAGCAGCGCCTCGGAGACGATCGCCGAGAACCGGTAGGCGGCGGGCTGGAAGCGCAGCGAGTCGTTGAACGCTCTGGCGCCGCCGTCTGCCTGCGCCTTGGAGACCTCGACGAAGACCTGGCGCAGGTCGTTGCGGGTGTCGCTCTTCAGCGCGCGCAGGACCTCGTCGAACTGCACCGGCGTCGTCGTGCGCGCGGCGGGGATCGTGTCGCCCTCGTCCAGCTCGCCGGACGCGGCCGTCCCCGGCGAGAGATCGACGAAGAAGTTGCCCTCCAGGAAGATCCGTGGGCGGATCTTCGCGCGCGCGTCGTCGAAGACCGGGAGGCCCTTGTCGGTCAGGGCGAGCGTGACCGTCGCCGACTGCGCGCCGGGGCGCGTGTGCTGCACGTCGCTGACCTCGCCGACCTCCACGCCGGCGATCCGCACCGGCGAGTGCGTGCCGATGCCGGCCGTGTCGCGGAAGGCGGCCTTGACCTCAAACGGCTCGTTGACGAACGGGATGTCCTTGGCGAAGGCGAAGTACGTCACGACGACCGCGAGCACGAGCAGCGCGGCACCGACGACGAAGGCGCTGGGACCGCGATGGCGCCTCATGGCGTGATCCGTGGCGAGCTGCCGGTCGGCTCGGCGGAGAAGGACTGGCCCTCGGGCACGCGGGGGCGGCCTTTGAACGTCGGGCCCTGCGTGCCGGGCGTGCGGTGGCCGAGGTCGGCGCCGTCGTTGATGTAGCCGCGCTGGCCGGACTCGCAGTCGGCCTCGCCGCGCTCGTTGACCGCGCGCGGGTAGTTGCCGGGGTGAAAGCCCGCGGCGTCGCCGAAGAGCGTCTTCTGGATCGGATCGATCGGACCGCCGTCGGAGGGCTTCGCCGCGCCGAAGGTGCCGATCGAGTTCTCCTGCTCCAGCGGCCCGGTCTTGACCTGCACGCGCTGCACGGTGCCGGTCGCGTCCTCGTCGGAGATGTGATCGGCGAGGAACGTCCAGAAGTACGTGAAGTAGTTGCAGACCGTGATGTGCGGCCCCAGGTACTGCAGCGTCGGGTTCAGGGTCTTCATCGTCGAGGCCAGGCCCGCGAGCGTCGGGTCGGTCGTGGGCGAGCGTGCGAGGTCGCGCAGCTCGCCCAGCGTGCCGTCGAGCTTGTCGGTGAACTGCGGCGTGCGCTTGAGCACGGGGATGCCGGCGGCCAGCGCCCGGTTGAACGGCGGCAGGCTGCGGCGCAGCTCGCGCGCGGTGCCGCGCACCTCGTCGGAGAGCTCCGCGAGGCGGGTGAGAAACGGTCGCGTCGGTGGCAGCGAGCGGATCCCCTCGTCCAGCGTGGCGGGCGACTGGGCGATCGTGTCCTTCAGCGCCTGCGGATCGCGCGAGGCGCCCTCGAAGGTGTCGGCCATGCCGCTGAACCCGCGCGCGAAGGTGTCCGACAGCGGCGCAACGATCCGTCCCGCGTCGCCGGCCTCTCGCACCAGCCGCGAGAGCCTCGTGCCGGGATCTGACAGCGTGCGCATGACCGGCGGCAGGTCGCCGAACAGCTCGGGCAGCGCGGCGAGCGAGAGGTTGACGGCGGTGCCGCGACCGGCGAGCGCGGTGCCGAGCTCGTCGAGGTTGCGGCGGATGTTCTCGCGCGTCGGCTCGTCGAAGATCGAGAAGAAGTCGTCAAGCTCGGGCCCGATCGCGCCGGCGTCCGCGGTGATCGTCGCGCCGTCGGCGAGCGGCCGGTCCGAGCTGCCGCGGACGAGCTCGAGGTACTTCAGCCCGAGCGCCGATCGCGGGCGGATCTTCACGGAGGAGTCGTCGGGGATCGGCGCCGCCGAGGTGTCAAGCGACAGCGTGAGCTGGGCGCCGGAGTCGCTGCCGGGGACCGGCGAGATCTTGGTGACCTGGCCGATCCGGAAGCCGCCCTCGCGCACCTCGTTGCCGACGACCAGGCGCGCGGCGTTGGGCACATCGACCTCGACCTGCTTGACCGGCACGAACGGCAGCCCGCGGCTGGCGCGGAAGGCCAGCAGCACCGCGGCGACGACGACGAGCACGGCGATCGCGCCGATGAACACCGGATCGCTGCCGATCGCGCGTGGGCGGCGGCCTCTCATGGCCCCAGGAGGTAGTCGAGGAGGCTGCGCTCGCTGGCCGCCGAGCGCCCGGCGCCGCGCTTGGAGGCGCCCGGCAGCCTGTCGGTGATGCCCGGCAGCAGGTTGTCCAGCAGCTCCTTGGGATCGGGCACGAGCGGCTTGGGCGGCACGGCGGGGGCCGGCGCCGCCGGGGGCGGTGGCGGCGCGGGCGCGGGCTCGTCGGGCGTCGTGGTGGGTGCCGGCGCCTGCGGCGAGGGCTCGGGGTCGGCGCCGGGAGCCTCGCGCTTGTCGCTGCGCGCGCTCACCCCGGTCGTCACGTTCGGCTGGTTGGGGCCGAGCCACTGGCGGCACTTCTTCGTGCGCTCGGGCTTCTCGCGTGCCGTCTGGGCGTTGGTGTACTCCGAGCACTCGTTGATGAGCAGCGAGAGCTTGAGGATGTAGCTCTTGGAGTCATAGATGTTGATCGCCTGCGACTGCACGAAGAAGTACTGCAGGAGCGCTTCGAGGCCGGTGAAGCCCGTGCCGCCGGGGCTCAGCCGGTTGGGCTCCACGGCGCGGTCGCGGTCGTCGATGTCCTCCAGCACGAAGCGCAGGTTGCGCATCGGCTCGGTGCTGCGCGTGCCCAGGTCACGCAGCTTGGAGACCGTGGAGCGAGCGTCCGCGACCGCGGTGATGCCGGTCTTCGACGCGGTGCCCAACCCGCGTACCGCCGGGCGCGCCGAATCGGCGAACGGCCCCAGGCGCTTGAGCAGCGTCGTCAGGTCGGGCGCCGCCGCGCGCAGGTCGGCGAGCGCGGGCGTCTGGCGTTCGGCGGCGGTGCCGAGGTCGGCCAGCGTCGGGCGCAGCTCGCGCAGGAAGCGGGGCAGCCTGCGGACGGTCCCGGCCAGCTCGGCGCGCCGCTGCGCGGACGCCGCAGCCGTGTCGCCCGCCTCTGCGACGAAGCGCGCGACGTCCTCGCGGTTGTCGGCCAGGTCGGCGAGCACGCGGTCGGCGTCGGCGGTCAGCTGCCTGAGGGTGCGGCGGTTGTCGGCGAGGATCTCGAGCACGCGGTCGGTCTCGCGCAGCGCCGGCACCCCGCGGCGGATCGTCGTCTGCAGGTCCTCGCCGCGAGCGGCGACGCCCATCCCGAGCTCCGACAGGATCAGGCCGAAGCGCTCGCGGGCGGGGCGGCGCAGGATGTCGAGGACGAGGTCGGGCGGGATCGTGCCGGCGGTCTGCTCGACGGGGATCGTCTTCGGCGCGGGCGCGGGCGAGGAGCCCGGGTCGCAGTCCAGGTAGTACTCGCCGATCAGCGACTGCGGCTTGACCTCGCAGCGCACGTCGCTGGAGAAGCCGGCGAAGTCCGGCCGCGTGACCGCGACGGTCGCCAGTGCGCGGGCCGTGGAGCGCTGCACGTCGAGGTCCTTCACGCGGCCGACGACGACCCCGGAGGAGCGTAGGTCCGAGCCCTCGGTGAGGCCGAAGGCGTTGTCGAGCACGACGGTGTAGGTCTGCTCGTCGCCCGCGCCCGCGACGGATGCGGCGAGACCCGCGCAGGCGAGCGCGAGGAGCACGACGGCGATGATCACCAGCCGGCGCATCATGGCCCGATCGGCGTCTGACTGCGGTCGCAGGGGAAGCTCGCCGACGGGATGTACGGGTTGGAGCCGTCGGGCGCGGAGCGCTCCAGCGCGCCGGGGCAGCGGTTGTTGCGGCCGGTCTGCACGCCGGCCGACAGCAGCTCATCGCGCAGGTCGGCCGGCACCGGCAGCAGCCCGAGCAGGGGGTCGAGCGCGAACGCGTTGAGCCCGAGGCCGGCACGCGAGTAGTTGCCCAGCGCGTCGTAGGCGCCGGTCGAGGAGAAGTCGTCAAACCAGCCCACGAGCTCAGGCGAGTAGGGCCGCAGGAAGGCGAGCTGCGGCGTCAGCCCCTTGAGGCCGGCGATCGTCGCGGGCAGCGCGCCGGGGCGGTCCTTGCCGTTGCGCTTGGCGGTCGTGTTGGCGATCGTGTCGATGGCCGGCTGGCGGCGCAGCAGCTCGACGAGGTCGTTGTCCTTGCCCGCGCGGCGCACCGTCGTCGACAGGTCGCGCACGGCCGGCCGGGCGTCGCGGGCGAACGGGCGCAGCTCGTCGAGCAGCGGAATGAGCTTGTCGCGCACGACGGGCTTGGCGTCGTCGACGAGCGGCGTGAGGTCGTCCAGCGACGCGCGCAGGTCGACGAATGTCGAGTTGGACTTGCGCAGGACGTTGGGCAGCAGCCCGATCGACTCGCCGAGGCTCTCGCCGTTGGACGTCAGCGCCGACGTCGTCGTGGCGAGGTTGCTGACGAGATCGCCGAGCACGCCGTCGCGGGCGGACACGTCGGTGACGAGCTTTGCGGTCTCGTCGATGAAGCGCTCCAGGTCCGGGGTGTTGCGGTTGACCTCGGCGAGCAGGCGGCTGGAGGACGACAGCAGCGGGTTGAGCTCGCGCAGCGCCGCGTTGGCCTCGTCCTCCGAGCCTGCCTGGAAGTCGCGCAGGAAGCGGACGGAGTTCGAGACCGCCTTGCGCGCGGGCGGGTCGAAGGTGTCGAAGATCTGGTCGAGGTCGACGGCGGCCTCGGTGCTCTCGGTCTCCAGGCGCCCGCCGTCGGGGATGTCGGACCGGTCGGCGCCGCCGAGCTGCAGGTCGACGTAACGGTTGGCGACGCCAGAAAGCGACGCCTGGCGGACGATCGCGCGCGTGCCCTCGCGCAGCGGGTGGTAGCCGTTGGCGTCGATCGCCAACGTCAGCTCGGCCTCCCCCGAGCCGGTCAGCGCGACGTCGGTGACCGTCCCGACGGGCTCGCCGCTGACCTTGACCTGGTTGCCCTTGACGACCTGGCTGGCCGAGACGAAGCGTGCCTTGACGCTGTAGTCGCTGCCCGAAAGCGCGACGACGAACACGATCACGACGACCGCGCCGATGATCGCGGCCCCTCCCAGGATCCGACTTCGAGCCATCATCGACAACGTTCCTGGACGACCCACTAGAGGACCAATGTAGACCCCTCAGCGCGCAACCAGCGCCGGTGCTCGCGGTATTCGGGACAGTGCGCGGCGACGAGGCTCCAGAAGCGTGCGGAGTGGTCCATCACGCGCAGGTGGCAGGCCTCGTGCCAGACGACGTAGTCGAGCACATCCGCGGGCGCCAGCAGCAGCCGCCAATTGAAGCTCATCGCGCCGGCGGACGAGCACGAGCCCCAGCGCGTGCGCTGGCCACGGATCGTGAGCGTCGTGTAGCTCGCGCCCAGCGTGGCGACCGCGAGATCCAGGCGGGGGACGATCTCGCGGCGCGCCTGGCGGCGGTACCAGCGCTCGGTTGCTTCGCCGGCCGCGACCGCGTCGGCGGGCACCAGCAGGTCGTCACCGCGGCGGTGCGCGCGGGTGCGGCCGTCCTGCGGACGCAGCGCGAGCCGTCGGCCGAGATAGGGGACGTGCGCGCCGCGGGCCTGCACGGCGTCGCGCACGGCCTGCCCGGCCGCCAGGCGCTCGTCGATCCACGGCCGCAGCTCGGCGACGGCCGCCGGCGCCGCGCTCGCCGGGCTGCGGCGCGGGAGCACGACCTCGACGCCGGTGTGGGGGTCGACGAGCACGCGCACCCGGCGGGCGCGATCGGAACGGCGGATGCGGTAGGAGAGGTCGTCGGACATGGCGTGAGGCGCGGGCGACCATAATGGCGTCCGATTCTTCGGTGCCCTCGATCGTCTCACTCCCGCCAGACGTCCGCGTGCCCTTCGAGGTGTACGTCAACGGCGTGCACCAGAAGATCGGCGAGGACTACGCGATCGAGGGTCGCGCGCTCGTCTTCGAGCGTGAGCTGAAGAAGGAGGGCAAGCTCGGCTTCTGGCGCTGGTTTCGCGGCGCCTTCGGCGTGGGGACCTACGTGCAGAACGACTCCGTCGACGTGAGCTACGAGCGCAGCGGCCAGCCGGCGTTGGTCGAGGGCCTGGAGATCGAACCCGCACCCGAGAGGTGAGCGGCTCGCCGGCCGGGGGGAGCCGGCGGCTGTGACCGATCCCGCCGCTCGGTCCGGCCGCGCGGGCATCCCACCCCTGCTGGCGGTCGCGGTCGGCCTGGTGCTCGCCGACTCGTCGGTCGTCACGCTGGCGCTGCCCGCGATCCTGCGGGAGTTCGACGCGACCGTCTCGGCGGTCGCGTGGGTGCTGATCGCCTTCAACCTGGCGCTGGCGCTCGCCGCGCTGCCGGGCGCTCGGCTGGCCCGCGGCCGCGGTCGGGCCGCGTTCGTCGGCTCCGGCGTGGCGTTCGCCGCCGCGTCGCTGGCGTGCGCGGCGGCGCCGTCGCTCGGGGTGCTGATCGCCGCTCGCGCGGTTCAGGGCGTGGTAGGGGCCGTCGTGGTGGCGGCTGCGCTGGAGCTCTTGCTGCGCGCCACCGAGCGGCCGCGAGCGATCGGCCTGTGGGCGGCGGCAGGCGTGCTCGGCGGCGCCGTCGGCCCGGCCGCCGGCGGCCTGCTGACCGAGGCGTTCTCGTGGCAGGCGATGTTCGCGCTGCAGGCCCCGCTGGCGCTGATCGCGCTGCTCGGCGCCCGCGGCTGCGCCGACACCGTCCTGCCCCGTGGTGCTCCTGGCACCACTAGGCAGGACAGTGGTCACGCCGAGCGCCCGGCGGTGGCGGCGATCGTCGCGCTGGCGCTGGTCTCCGCAGCGCTTGCCGCGGCGCTGTTCCTGCTCGTCGTGATGCTGATCGAGGGCTGGGGGAAGACGCCCGGGGAGGCCGCGCTCGTGGTGACGGCGATGCCGCTGGCCGCGCTTGTCGCCGGCCGCTGGGCGCGCGCGGCGCGGCGCCTGACGCCGGCGCTGCCCGGCTGCGTGCTGCTGGCAGGCGGGCTCGCCGCTCTCGGGGTGCTCCCGGACGCCAGCGCGTGGTGGACGATCGCGCCGCAGCTGGCGATCGGCGCAGGCCTCGGCCTGGCGCTCGGCGCGCTGATCGGCGCGACGGTCGACGGCGGCGGCGACGATGAGCCGGCGCGGCCGGCCTCGTGGACGATCGCCGCGCGCCACGCGGGGATCGTCGTGGGCCTGCTGATTCTGACGCCGATCTTCACGAGCGACCTCGAGGCCGCGCGCGGGCCGGCCGAGCGCGCCGGTCTGTCCGACGTGCTCGATGCGCCGATCGCCATCGGGCCGAAGATCGCGATCGCCCGTGCGCTCGATGCCGAGGTCTCCGACGTCACCGACCAGCAGCTCCCCGACCTCGGCGCGGCGTTCGCGGGTGTCGACGTTCCCGACGACGAGCGCGCGGATGTCGCGCGCTTGCGCGGCAGCCTCGACGACGAGCTCGACAGCGCGGCAACCGAGGCCTTCAGCCGCTCGTTCCTCGCCGGCGCGCTGCTGGCCCTGCTGGGGGCGGGGGCCGTCGGGATCGCCCTCGCACGCCGTCGCGCGCCCACGTCGGCTGCTCCCAACGGCAACCCGATGGCGCCGGCGCCGTCGCTGAGCGCCGCGCTGGCGGCGGCGATCCTGATCGCGACGCTGCTGGGAGCCGGATACGTGGCGCTCGGCGGGTCCTCCTATGGACCCAGCGCCGTCGCCGATCCGTGCGCCGAGCGCGCACGGCCCGACGTGGAGCGCACCCAGCGCGCCGCGCTCGCGACCTTCGACGGCGCGGCCTGTGCGCTGGGCACGAGCCGCGAGGTCCTCGTACGCGCCCTGCTGCACGGCACGCGCCCGCCGGGCGTCTCCAACGACCAGCTCACCACGGCCATCGGCGACGGCATCGACCGTGCCGAGCGCGAGGGTGAGCTCAGCGGTGTCGCCGCGACCGGGCTGCGCCTTGCGGCGCAGGCGGGCGGGGTGCTGGGAGTCGCGAACCTGCTGTTCGGCGGTTGATCCGATCGCCGACGGTCACCCTGACCGCCGGCCTGGGCCGTCAACCTACGCCACGCCGTCGGGTCCGCCGGCCACGGGACGGACGATAGATTGGCCCGACGATGGGCAAGCGCAACCGAGCGGCGGGCCGGATCTCGGCCCCGACGACCGACTACCCCGACGCTGACGGCAACGTCCTGACGCTGCGCGGATCGATGTCGCCGCTGACGCGGCGCACGTACAAGGCGACGCTGCACGACCAGCGCGTCAGCACCGACGACTCCTGGCAGCGCGCGGTCGAGTTCCTCTTCGAGCGGCTCGTCGAGCGCTGGACGATCTACGACGTGCCGACCGAAGGCCAGAAGGAGCTGCTCATGCGCTACCGCATCGCCACCCCGCAGGAGCGCCAGTGGATTCGCGACGTGCTGCGCCGGCATCTGCAAGAGCACTTCCCCGAACTGGAGACACCATGAGCACCGTGGACGCCTCGACCGACATCCCTACTCGGCTGCTGCTCGGATCCGGGCCGAGTATCGTGCCCGAGCGCGTGCTCCAGGCGCTCGCTCAGCCGACGATCGGGCACATGGATCCGGCCTTCGCGGCGATCATGAGCGAGACGATCGCCCTGCTGCGCGACGCCTTTCAGACCGAGAACGTCGCCACGCTGCCGATCTCGGGCACCGGCAGCGCCGGCATGGAGGCGCTCGTCTGCAACTTCGTCGACCCCGGCGACCGCGTCGTCTGCGGCGTCAACGGCCTGTTCGGCAACCGGATGGCCGACGAGCTCGCGCGCGCCGGCGCCGAGGTCGTGCGGGTCGAGGCGCCGTGGGGCCGCGCGATCGAGCAGGAGCGCCTGATCGCCGCCGCGAGCGACGGCCTGGACGCGATGGTCGTCGTCCACGGCGAGACCTCGACGGGCGTCGCCCAACCCCTGGATGGCCTTGCCGACGCCTGCCACGAGCGCGACGCGCTGCTGATGATCGACTGCGTCACGTCGATCGGCGGGCACGAGCTGCGCATCGACGAGTCCGGTGTCGACGCGGCCTTCGCAGGCACCCAGAAGTGCCTGAACTGCCCGCCCGGCCTCGCGCCGTTCACCGCCGGCGAGCGCGCGATCGCGAAGCTGAACGCGCGCGAGCAGCCGGGGCGCTCGTGGTACTTCGACCTCTCGCTCGTGCTCGGCTACTGGAGCCCCGAGCAGTCCGGCGCAGGCGCGCGCGCCTACCACCACACCGCGCCGATCAACCTCATCTACGCGCTGCGCGAGGCGCTGCGGATCGCCGTCGGCGACGAGTGGCCGCCGAGCGCCTGGGAACGTCATCGCCGCGCGCACCACGCGCTGCGCGACGCGCTGGCGGTCCTCGGCTGCGAGCGCCTGGCGCCCGACGGCGAGCAGCTTCACCCGCTGCTGGCGGTCTCGCCCCCCGAGGGCATCGATGAGGCCGCGGTGCGCACGGCGCTGCTGCTGCAGCACGGCATCGAGATCTCCGGCGGGCTGGGCCCCCTGGCAGGCAAGCTGTGGCGCATCGGCGTGATGGGCGCGGGCGCGCGTCGTGAGCCGCAGGAGCAGCTCGTCACGGCGCTCTGCGAGCTGATCGGCGTCGACAGCACCGAGCCGCTTGCCGCGCTGGTCCAGGGCTGGCGCGCGTGAACGCGTGAGCCTCGACGCGGCCCGCTTCGCCGACCTGCTGGCGGGCTACTGCCTGGACGTGCAGCCCGGCCAGGAGGTGCTCGTGCGCTCGACGACCCTCGCCGAGCCGCTGCTGCTGGAGTGCCAGCGCGCGATCCTGCAGCGCGACGGCTGGCCGTTGCTGCGCGTCGAGCTGCCCGGCGCGACCGCGGCGTTCTATCGCGGCGCGCGAGACCGCCACCTCGACGGCTTCCCCGAGGTGTCCTTCGCGGAGGCCAAGAAGGCCCATGCGCAGCTGGGCATCCAGGCGCCCGAGAACACCCGCGCGCTGACCGGCATCGACCCCGAGCGGCTGGCTCGCGCCTCGCTCGCGCGCCGTCCGATCCGCGAGCAGACGATGCGCAAGCGCTGGTGCTCGACGTTGTGGCCGACGCACGCCGGCGCCCAGCAGGCGGGCATGAGCCTGGCGGACTTCGAGGCGTTCGTCGCACGGGCGCTGTTTCTCGACCAGCCCGATCCGGAGCGCTCGTGGGGCGAGCTGCGCGCCTTTCAGGCGACGCTGATCGAGCGCCTGCGCGGGGCGCGCGAGCTGCGCATCGAGGCGGCCGGCACGGATGTGACGCTGAGCGTCAAGGGCCGCACGTGGGTGAACTCCGACGGCAAGCGCAACATGCCGTCCGGTGAGGTCTTCACGGGCCCGCACGAATCGAGTGCCAGCGGCGTCGTGCGCTTCGGCGTGCCGTCGTCGCCGGCGGGCGTCGACGTCTCGGGCGTGCAGTTGGAGTTCAAGGACGGGCGCGTCGTCGGCGCGAGCGCCGAGCACGGCGGGGAGTACCTGCAGCGCGCGCTGCAGACCGACGACGGCGCCCGCCGCCTGGGCGAGATCGGCATCGGCACGAACTTCGGCATCGACCGCGCGATCGGCGCGACGCTCTTCGACGAGAAGATCGGCGGCACCGTCCACCTCGCGCTCGGGCGCTCCTACCCGGAGACGGGCGCCAAGAACGAATCCGCCCTGCACTGGGACCTCATCTGCGACCTGCGCCCCGGCGGCCGCCTGACCGCCGACGGCGAGACGGTCATGCAGGACGGAAGGTTCGTCCTGCCCTCGTAGGCGACCGCGATCGGCCGAGCCGAGACGTCACGTCACTCGCCCGGACCGGGCACGAGGGGCTGCACGACGGACCTCGGGGGTCCTGGGTGACCCGCGCGTCCACGTCGCCGGCTGAGCTCGGCGAGCGAGTGAAGTCTCGGGCCTCTGCGCCCCGCGCGCAGTACCGTGAGGGTCCTTGAACCGTCGTACGAAGATCGTGGCCACCATCGGCCCTGCCTCTCGGGACCCCGAGACCCTCGTGCGGATGGTCGACGCCGGGATGGACGTCGCGCGGCTGAACTTCTCCCACGGCAACGCCGAGGAGCACGCCGACACCGCTCGTCGCGTGCGCGAGGCTGCCGGTCGCGCTGGCCGTGCCGTCGCGATCATGCAGGACCTGCCCGGGCCGAAGATGCGCATCGGCCCGCTGGAAGACGACATCGTCGAGCTCAAGCCCGGCGACCACGTGACGTTCATGTGCGCCGAGAACGGCGTCGGCACCGCGAAGCGGATGTCGGTCGGGCGCCCCGAGCTGTGCGCGGCGATGAGCGCGGGGGACGTCATGTACCTCGCCGACGGAGCCGTCAGGCTGCGAGTCACCTCAGTCGACCACAGCGCCGCCGAGCTCGTCGCGGACGTCGAGATCGGCGGCAGCGTCGCGTCACGCCAGGGCCTCAACGTCCCGGGGCCGCTGGAGCAGATCGCCTCGGTGCCCGAGGAGGATCTCAAGCACATGGCGGCGGGCGAGAAGATCGGCGTCGACATGGTCGCGCTGTCCTTCGTGCGCAGCCCGCGGGACATCGAGCTCGTGCGCGAGCACACGCGCCTACCGCTGATCGCGAAGATCGAGAAGCCCCAGGCGGTCGATCGTGCCGAGGAGATCATCCGGGCGGCGGACTGCGTGATGGTCGCGCGCGGCGACCTCGGCATCGAGCTGGCGATCGAGCGCGTGCCGATCGTGCAGAAGAACCTCCTCGCGCTGGCCGGCAGGTTCGCACGCCCGTCGATCACCGCGACGCAGATGCTCGACTCGATGGTCTCCTCGTCGCGTCCGACGCGCGCCGAGGTCGCGGATGTCGCCAACGCGATCCTTGACGGCACCGACGCGGTGATGCTCTCCCAGGAGACCGCGATCGGCAACTACCCCGTCGAGTCCGTCGCGATGATGGCCTCGATCGCCGAATCCACCGAGCCCCATGCGATCTACTCCTATTGGAATGAGAGCCGCGTGCATCGCGATGCGCGCGATCCCTCCTACACGATGGCCTACGCCGCCTGCCGCGCGGCGCTCGAGCTCGAGCTCGACGCGCTGGTCATCCCGACGCTGTCGGGCCGCTCGGCGCGCCTCGTCTCCGCGCACCGCCCGACGGTGCCCATCTACGCGCTGTCGCCCGGCCGTGAGACCGTTCGCCGGTGCGGACTGATGTGGGGCGTGCGCGCCGCGTCGATCCGTCGCCACGAGGTCACCGAGGAGCTCATCAACGACGCCTGCCGGCGCGTCGTCGAGCTCGGCTGGTTGAAGACCGGCCAGCGTGTGGGCATCACCGCCGGGCTGCCCAGCGGCCGGCCGGGCAGCACCTCGCTGCTGCAGATTCAGCAGCTCTAGTGTCAGGACACGTAGGCCGAACGTCCACATGCGGCGCGCGGTCGCGGGCCGCTGTGGTCGAATGCTCCGCGTGCTCCGCGCCCTGTGTGTCGTCTGCGCCTTCGGCGTGCTCGCCTTCGCGGCTCCCGCGTTGGCCCGCACGCACAACGGTGGCTTCGGCTCGCAGAAGCTGACGGGAACCTCCGGCGCCGACCGCATCGACGGCGAGTCGGGCAACGATACGTTGAAGGGCCTCGGCGGCAACGACGTCCTGCTCGGCGGCACCGGCAACGACAGCCTCTCCGGCGGTGATGGCGACGACACGCTCGACGGCAACGACGGCGACGACCGGCTGCTCGGCGGCGAGGGCAACGACACGATCGTCGAGGAGGGCTTCGGCGACGACCGCATCGACGGCGGCCCCTGGCAACGACCGCATCGACGGCAACCGCGGCAAGGACAAGATCAACGGGCGCGGGCGATGACGTCATTCGCGGCGGTCCGGGCGGCGACACGGTCGACTGCGGTCCCGGCAGCGGCGACGACCGGCTCTTCGGGCGTTTCGGCAACGACCGCATGATCGACGGCGACGACACCCTGCAGGGCGGCCGCGGCCGCGACGTCATGTATGGCGGGCGCGGCAATGACGAGATCACGGGCGGATTCGACCCCGACCGCATGTTCGGAGGGCCGGGCAACGACCTGATCATCGCCCGCGGCGGCGGCTCGGACACCGTCGACTGCGGCCCCGGACGCGACACCGTCATCCGCGACAGCCGCGACACGGTGCGCAACTGCGAGGTCGTGCGGCGCAGGTAGCTCAGGGCCCGAGCAGGAAATTGCCTCCGGCAGCCAGACCCGCGCACGTTCTCCTGCTTGGATCCTCAGGCGCTTTCGCGCTGAGCGAGGAAGTCGCGCCGCGCCAGCACGAGCCCCAGCAGGCCCATTCCCACGAGCGTGCCGATCGCGATGATCGATTCCGTCGAATCGAAGCTGCCGATCTGCCCGCCGAGCGCCGTGTAGGCGAACGCGCGCGGCGCGATCCCGATGACCGTCGCGGCCGTGAACGCCTTGATGCCGACGCGCGTCAGCCCGAAGGCGTAGTTCGCCAGATCGCGCGGGACCCCGGGGAAGATCCGCGCGTACAGCACCGCGACGAAGCCGCGCCGCTCGATCACGTCCTGCAGCTTCGCCAGGCGCCCGCCGACCAGCGACTGGACCGCGTCGTTGGCGGCGTAGCGCGCGATGAGAAACGCGAGCACCGCGCCGATGCTGCCGCCGAGGATCGACAGCAGCGTGCCCTCCAGCGTGCCGAACAGCACGCCGCTGGCGGCCGCGACGAGCGGGAACGGAAAGAAGGCGAGCGTCAGCCCGGCGCACAGCGCGACGAAGGCGACCGGCGCCCACGCGCCCGCCGAGTCAGCCGCACGCTGGATCTCCGACGGCGAGCGCGCCACAAGCACGAGCACGACGACGAACACCGCCGCCAGGGCGACCGCGAAGGCGACGACCCGGACCCACGGCCCGCGCGGCACGCTGCGCTCAGGCGGCGCCGCGCAGCGCGGCCGGCGGGTGCTCGGCGTAGAACGCGGCCTCCTGGCGGCCGAGCTCGGTGACCGGCGGGTCGCCATAGATCCACTCGCGCGCGATGCGGTGCCAGTTGCCCGTGGCGCGCAGCTGGCTCATGACCGCGAGGGTCAGCATCTCCAGGCGCCGGCCGAAGAGGTGGTCGGGCGGCAGCGTCTCGTGGCGCATCTTCTCGAAGTGCGAGGACCGCGGGTCGGACATCTCGATCATGATCTCCGTCGCGATCTCGGGCGTCAGCGCGACCTCGTCGTCCAGGCCGTACCACCACGTGACGTCGTGAACCTGGGCGAGGATGCCCTCCGGCGTGTAGTGCTCCGGCTGGCCGATGAACCCGCCCTGCACGAGGTGCTCGATCAGCGCCTCGCCGTCGCCGGCGATCCCCAGCCGCGCGATCTGCAGCTCGAACTCCGCGACCGCCGCCGGGATGCGCTTGAACAGCCCGAAATCCAAGAAGCACATGCGCCCGTCATCCAGCAGCAGCGAGTTGCCCGGGTGCGGGTCGCCGGAGAACTGGTGGTGGCGGTACATGCAGCCGAAGTAGAAGCGGTAGACGATCTCGCCGAGGCGGTCGCGCTCGGTTTGGGGGAGCTGCTTGAGCTCCTCGAAGCCCCGGCCGGCGACGAACTCGCTGACGATCACGCGCTCGTGCGACAGCGCGGTGATGACCTCGGGCACGAAGATGAACGGGTGGCCGCGGTAGATCCGCGAGAGGGTGCGCTGATTCTGGGCTTCGAGCTCGTAGTCGAGCTCCTCGTCGATGCGCGAGCGGATCTCATCGCCCATCGCCTTGGGATCCAGGCCGGGCGCGACGCGCTTCATCAGCCGCAGGATCATGCCGAGGTTCTTCATGTCCGAGCGCACCGCCTGCGCGACGCCCGGGTACTGGACCTTGACGGCGACGTCGCGCCCGTCCGGGAGCTTGGCCTTGTAGACCTGACCGATCGACGCGGCCGCGATCGGCACCGGATCGAAGGTCTCGAACACGTGCTCGACGCGCTCGCCGTACTCGGCCTCGAGAACCTTCTTCATGTCCTTGAAGGCGACCTTCGGCGCGGCGTCGCGCAGCTCGGCGAGCTTGGCCTGAAACTCCTCGCGGTACTCCTCGGGGACCAGCCCGACGTCGAGGAACGACATCACCTGGCCGAGCTTCATGGCCGCGCCCTTCATCGTGCCCAGCGCGGCGACGATCTCCTCGGCGGTCTCGAGCTGGCGCTTGGCCAGCGCGCGCTGCTTGCCCTCGTCGGTTCGCGCGACGTTCGTCGCGCGCGTGCGCATCTGCTTGGCCGCCGTCGTCGCTGCCAACCGCCCGACCTTCGTCGAACGGCTCAGACGCGACGTCGGGATCGCGTCCTTCTTTGCCACGACTAGGTGCTGCGCTCGACCTTGGAGCCGGGGACGATGTCGTCGCGCCCGTCGGCCCACCGGATCCATGCCTTGTGGCCACCGTCGTAGTCCGCGCCCCAGACGATCAGCGTCGCGGGGTCGCCGAGCACGACGACTTGCTCGTCGCCCTCGGGGTCCAGCCCGCGCCAGACGCGGATGAAGGCGTTGTGCTCCCACTCATGGCCGATCGTGGTCGGGTTCATGTGCCCGGGCCACACCTCGGTGTCATGGTCGAGGATCATCAGCTCGTCCATGATCGAGTCTTTGATGTCCTTGTAGGACGTGCTGCCGGGCGCGCGGACGCCGCCGATCGAGTGGCGAAAGAGCGTGTCGCCGGTGAAGACGTGCCCGTCGACGATGAAGTTCAACATCCCGGCGGTATGACCGGGCGTGTGGATCGCATCCACCAGAACGTCGCCGATCCGCAACGGCGCGAAGGGCTTGGCGTCCTCGATCTGCTCGTCGGGGTGCGCGAGCACGGTGATCTTCGGATAGCGAGCCTTGACCGCGCCCATGTCGCAGATGTGGTCGTGGTGATGGTGGGTCAGCAGCAGGTGCGTCACGTCGATCGACTCGCGCACGGCGAAGTCAAAGAGCGGGGCCATTGGGCCACCCGCATCGACGAGGAACCCGGGGCCGCCGGTCGTCGATGCCGCGAGGTACGTGTTCGTCAGAAAGCCCTCTGACATAGACCGTTCGATGAGCATGGAGGGCAGAGTACTGTGTGACTGATGGCCGCTCCCGCGCTCATCCACACCTGCTATCGCATCGGTGACATCGACCGCTCGGTCGCGTTCTACGAGGCCCTCGGCTTCGAGGAGCTCAGCCGAAAGCCGATCCGCGACGAGGCGATCAACGTCTTCATGGGCCTGCCCGGCGACGGGCCGCGCCTGGAGCTGACGTACAACCACGGCGTCTCGGAGTACGACCTCGGGACGGGTTACAACCACATCGCGATCACCGTGTCGGACATGGACGCCGCGCTCGCCGACCTCGCCGAGCAGGGCATCGAGCCCGAGAAGCCGCCCTACTCGGTACGCAAGGGCGGCTCGCTGCTGTGCTTCGTGCGCGACCCCGACGGCTACCGGATCGAGCTCATCCAGCGCGGCTGAGCAGTGACGCGAGCGTGCCCGCCACGACCCGCGGCTCGCGCGTGACCTGGCGGTGGGTGAAGCGCACGACGCGGTAGCCGGCGACGGTGAGCGTCGCGTCGCGGGCGCGGTCGCGTTCGAATGCCGCGCGTGTGGCGTGATCGCGGTGCCCGTCGGTCTCGACGACCAGGCGCTGGGCGCGCCAGAGGAAGTCGACCTCCTTGCCCTGGACGAGGGTGTTCGTCGTCGGCCGCGGAAGGCCGTTGTCGTCACAGAGCGCGAGGAAGACGGCTTCGAGATCGCTGCGGGTGCAGGTGGCGTCGCGGTAGGTCTGCAGGACGGCGGCGAGGTTCCTGGCGCTGCGTCGGTTGGGATGGCGGACGAGCGTCTGGTCCAGCGCGCGCAGGTCGAACAGCGCCAGCGCGTCGGCGCGTTCGATCGCCCGTGCGAGCGCGGGCGGGCGCAGCGTTTCGGCGAGGTCGAGGATCGTGCGGGCGACGGTCGTGACCGGGAGGCCTCGGTGCTGCACTCGCTCGTCGTCGGCGAGCGCACGCCGGTGGATGCGCATGCCGTCGCGCTGCTTGCGCCCGGCGCGCGTCGCGAGGGTGACGTGCACGACGGGTTGCTCGCTCGGTGGTCGCAGGTCCCAGACCGCCGCGGCGTCGCCGTCGCTGAGCACCGCTTCGGGGCAGGCCAGCGTCGCCGCACGCCATCGCCCTTCGCGGGTCAGTAGCCGATGGCCCACCGCGTACACGCCGCGATGGATGCGATGCAGGCGCCCCTCGGCGATCCGGTGCGCGATCGCGCCGCGTCCGAGCCCGGTCGCGCGCAGGTGTTCGAGGCTGACGACGCCGTGCTGTCCGGCGGCAAGCTCGGCGATCAGCCGGTCCGGTGACGTTCGGGCAGGTTTCGCGGCCATGCCATGCAGAGGCCGCCCGGCCCCCGAGTTCGCCCCCCCAATCCGCGCGCGGGCGTGTTACGCACGCCGGCCGTGCAGAACCCGCCCAGCCCTGGGTTTCGCCCCGCAGACCCGAGGGGCGCTAGGCCCGGATCCCCCGATCCTCGCGGCGAATCCCAGCCGCCGATCACGGCCCAGAAGCCGCCCGGCCGTTGGAAGGCGCGGTGGTCGCACGGACGCTGGGCGGGTCTTGCAGCTGCGTGATGCGAAAGCCGCCCAGGCGCGGGAATCGCGGCCAGGCTGGTGCACGCGTGGGCGGGTCGAGCACGGCCAACATGCACAAGCCGCCCAGGCGGTCACCCCCGGCGGGCGGGTCAGAGCGCGCCCGGCGGCTGGAGAGCTGCGGTCGAGCCGCCGCCGCCCGCGGCTCGCGTCTGCGCCAACTCCTGCTCGAGCATCTCCGTGGTGATGCGCAGGCGATCCAGGCACGCGACGGCGCGCGAGCCCGGGTCGCGCGTCAGCGCCAGCAGCAGATGCTCGACGTCCAGGCGCTCGTCGCCCAGGCGCACCGCCTCGCGCAACGACTGCTCCAGCGCCTCGCGGCCACGACGCGAGAAGGGCATGCGCGACGGCGTCGCCCACGCCGGCGGGGTGAGGTCCTCGGTCTCCGGATCGCCGTGGGCGCGGTCAGAGCTGGCCTGAGCGCAGTGGCGCACCTTGTCCAGCGTGATGCCGAGCGCTTGCAGGACCTTGGCCGCCAGCCCGTCGCGCTCGCGCACGAGGCCCGTCAGCAGGTGCTCGGTGCCGACGACGCGGCTCCGCGCGATCACGGCCTCCTGGCGTGCGAGCACGACGGCCACGCGCGCCGGTCCCACGATCACCAGCCGGCTGCCGGCGACCGGGGCCTTCTTCGCCGCCGCGACGCGCGGGGCGTGCTTGCGATGCGCCGACTGCCGCGACACGCCGATCGCCTCGGCGATCACCCGCCACGAGTAGCCGGCCTTCAGCGCGGCATCGACGCCGTCGGACTCCAGGGCGTCCAGCCGCCTGCGCAGCGCGGAGATCGCGCGCAGCGAGTCCGTCGGCTGGGTCGCGGTGACGGCGCGGCGCGCGAGTGCCAGGGTCTCGTCGCGCGGGGGTCGGCCGCTGGGAGACGTGGAGGGTGTCACGGCGTATTGACGCTCCTGTCAGTGGATGTTGACGCTCACTGCTGCGATCGGCCCCTCTTCCACCCCGATCCAGCGAGGTCTCCGATCCGCAGTGACCCCTGTCACCGCCACGAGGGGTTTTCAAACGGGTTGTCGCGAGATCGTGCCGGGCACACACATCGTCGTGAAGCGCAAGCGCATCATCCGCAAGCACCTGCAGGACTCCGATGGCGCGACGATCGGCGACGTCAACGCCGTGATCGCCGTCAACGTCGGTGAGCCCGGCGGGTCGCAGACGCACGTCGCGAGCCACGCTCGCGTCGTGCAGCGCGCCCGAGCCGGACAGGCAAGCGAGACCGTGGCACCGCAACCGCCCGTCGAGGCGGACGACCCCAAGGAGGACGCATGACCGACGAGACCCGCAGCGAGGAGCTCGAGGCACTCAGCCCCGAGGAGCTGGAGGCGCAGGCCGGCGAGCAGCTCCCCGATCGCGAGGCGATGTCGCTGATCAACGCGAACGTCGCCGCGCCCGTCAACGTGGCCGCCGCTCTGAACGTCCTCAGCGACGACTCGACGGCCACCGCGACCGCGACGCAGACCGCCGACATCGACCAGGCCAACTAGGAGGCGACCATGTCCGAGGACACCCCACAGGAGCTGTCGGCAGAGGAGCTGTCCGCGGAGGAGCTGGAGGCCCAGGACGCCGAGCAGCTGCCCGATCGCGAGGCGATGTCGCTTGTCAACGCGAACATCGCCGTCCCGGTGAACGCTGCCGTCGCCGCGAACGTGCTGTCCGACGGCTCGACGGCGATCGCCGACGCGACGCAGGACGCCGCGATCGACCAGAGCCAGTAGCAGCGGCCCGCACCGACCACGTAGACGAAAGGATCTGACATGCCCGACGAGACCCGCAGCCAGGACATCGAGGAGCTGTCGCCCGAGGAGCTCGACGCGCAGGACGGCGAGCAGCTTCCCGACCGTGAGGCGATGTCGCTCATCAACGCCAATCTCGCAGCGCCGGTGAACGCCGCCGTCGCCGCCAACGTCTTGTCCGACAACGCCGATGCGACGGCCACGGCCACCCAGACCGTCGACATCGACCAGGGCAACTAGCGCGGTCAGTTCCCCTGACCCGCGCGCTCCCCGGGGGCGGCCCATGGATGGGCCGTCCCCGACGCGTGCTTCAGAACCATGACAAGTCCTCCTCCGGCCACGGCCACGCCATCGCCCGCCTCGCTGTCAAGCGAGGGCGCCGATGCCGGCACCGCCGGTCGGCATCCGCGGCTTGCCGAGGGCATCGAGCTGATCGGCGAGTACGAGGGGTCGGGCTTCAGGGAGGCGCCCTACATCGCTCGCCGCGGTGACGGGCAGACGATCCAGCTCACCCAGCTTCTGCATCTCGTCGCCGAGCAGTGCGACGGCTCGCGCGACTACAAGGCGATCGCCGGCCGCGTCAGCGAGGCGTTCGGGCGCAAGGTCAGCGCCGGCAACGTGCAGTTCCTCGTGGAGAAGAAGCTTCGCCCGCTCGGCGTGCTCGCCGAGGCCGACGGCTCGAGCCCCGAGATCGCCAAGCCCACGCAGCTCCTGGCCCTGAAGTTCCGCACGGCGCTCGTGCCCGAGCGCTACACGCAGGTCGTCACGACGCTGTTCAAGCCGCTCTTCCTTGCGCCCGTCGTCGTCGCGCTGCTGGCCGGCTTCGTCGCGCTGGACGTGTGGGTCTTCGCGATCCACGGCATCGGCGCGAGCGCTCGCGCGGCGGTCTATCAGCCGTGGCTGCTGCTCGTCTTCTTCGGCGCGGTCGTCGTCGCGACGGCCTTCCACGAGTGCGGCCATGCGACCGCCTGCGCCTACGGCGGCGCGCGTCCCGGCGTGCTCGGCGCCGGCATCTACATCGTGTGGCCGGTCTTCTACTGCGACGTCACCGACGCCTACCGGCTCGGCAAGGCCGGCCGGCTGCGCACGGATCTCGGCGGCATCTACTTCAACGCGATCTTCGCGCTCGCCACGGGCGGGCTGTACGCGGCGACCGGCTTCGAGCCGCTGCTGTTGATCGTCGTGCTGCAGAGCTTCGCGATCCTCCAGCAGCTGATGCCGCTGCTGCGGCTGGACGGCTACTACATCGTCTCGGACCTCACCGGCGTGCCGGACATCCTCAACCGCGTCCGGCCGATCCTCGCGAGCCTGATCCCCGGACGCGACCCAGATCAGAAGGTCGCGGCGCTCAAGCCGTGGGTGCGCGTCGCGGTGACGACCTACATCGTCGTGCTGATCCCGGTGATGGCGTTCGCGCTCGTGATGATGCTGCTCAGCGCCCCGCGCATCGTCGCCACGGCGTATGACTCGCTCGGCGTGCTCGCCGACAGGTTCTCCGCGGCGCTGGATGGCGGCAAGGGCGTCAACGCCGCTGCGACGGGGCTGCAGATGACGGCGCTCGTGTTGCCGGTCGCGGGCATGACCGCAACCTCCGGGCGCCTCGGTCGGCGCGCCTTCGCCGGCGCGTGGCGCTGGTCAGAGGGCGATGCGGTTCGCCGCGGCGCCCTCGCCACGGTGCTCGCCGGCGGCCTCGCGCTCGCCGCGTTCACCTGGTGGCCCAACGGCGAGTACCGCCCGATCCAGCCCGCCGAGCGCGGCACGCTGGCCAGCGGCGTGCGGGCGGTACGCGCCATCCCCAGCGGCCGCCCGGCGCTGACGCGCGAGCGCCGCGCCGAGCTTGCGGGCGCCCCGACGGTGCGCGAGAGCGGCGGGGACTTCCGCAATCCGGGCGCTGCCGGCGACGCCGAGAAGACCCAGGAGGAGAAGGCCGCGAAGGACGACACCGCGACCACGCCCGCGGCCACGACGACGACTCCCACGACCACGTCGCCGCAGGCCACGACCACGACCCCGCCCGCCGCAGCGCCGGCGACCACGGCACCCCAGCAAACCACCACCCCGCAACCGACAACGACAACCCCAGGGACACCATGACCAAGCTACGGCTCATCCTGCTCACCCTCGTCGCCGCGCTGTCGATCGGCGCGGTCGCACACGCCGCGTCCTTCACGACGGCGAAGTCCAACAGCGCCTACGCCGAGCCGACGGCCTCGAATCCGTCGGTCTTCGATATGGCCTTCGGCCTGCGCGAGAACGCGAGCGACACCATCGACGAGAGCAACGACGCGACGGCGTACGCGACGTGCGACGACTGCCGCGCGATCGCCATCGCCTTCCAGGTCGTCATTGTCCAGAGCCGGCCGAGCACGGTCGTGCCGACGAACGTCGCGCTCGCCGTCAACGACGGCTGCAGTCGCTGCTCGTCGCTGGCGGTCGCTCATCAGTTCGTCGTCGGCAGGGGCGAGCCGGCACGCATCACCAAGCGCGGACGCAAGGAGCTGCTCGGCGTCGCCGAGGACCTGCTGCGCGTCGAGCGCGACTACAAGCGCTACACGAACGCCCAGATCGAGTCGCGCGCCGACCGCGCCGCCGCCGAGGTGCGCGAGATCCTCGACGACGAGCTCGTGGCGGTCGATGGCACGGGCAAGCCCGATGTCGACGACGACCGCCGCATCGAGCGCGACGATTGACGCCGCCGCTCAGGCGAGAGGGGTCCCGTGCGAGACCATCTCCCGGGGGGACGGGCGGCGCACTACCCTCACGCGTTGAGTGGCCGAACGCCGGACAGCCGTCATCGACCTCGGATCGAACTCCTTTCGCCTCGTCGTCTTCACGGCCGCCGACGGCTGGTGGAAGCGCACCGACGAGATCTACCTCGCGGTGCGCATCGGCGAGGGACTCGACGCGACCGGCGAGCTGGGGGAGGCGCCGATGCAGCGCGCGCTGGAGGCCGCCGAGGTCTTCGCGCACTTCTGCGCTGCGACGGGACTGGAGGCCGAGGACATCGCGCCGGTCGCCACCAGCGCGATTCGCGACGCCTCCAACCAGGCAGCGTTCCTTCGGCGCGTGCGCGCGGAGACCGGACTGCGGGTGCGCGTGCTGTCACGCGCAGAGGAGGCGAACTACGGCTACCTGGCGGCCGTGAACTCCACGACGCTCGCCGACGGCGCCGTGCTCGATCTCGGCGGCGGCTCGCTGCAGCTCGTCGAGGTCAACAGCCGCCATCCGGGTCGCTCGGGCTCGTGGCCGCTGGGCGCCGTGCGCATGACCGAGCACTTCCTGCCCGACGGCGACGAGGCGCCCAAGAAGGCGCGCAAGGCGCTGCGCGCGCACGTCATCCAGACGCTCCAGGACGACGCGCCGTGGCTGGGACGCACGGGCCGGCGCCTGGTCGGCCTGGGCGGGACGATCCGCAACCTCGCCGCCGCGACGCAGGCGCGCGCGGACCTTCCGTCCCTCGGCGTGCAGGGCTTTCGGATCGGTCGCGACGAGCTCGACGACCTGATCGACAAGCTCGCCGAGCTGCCGGCGCACGAGCGCTCGTCGATCAAGGGCATCAAGGACGGCCGCGCCGACCTCATTCTGGCGGGGGCGATCGTCGTGCAGTCGATCCTCGAGGCCGGCGGCTTCGACGGCATCGAGGTGACAGAGGCCGGCCTGCGCGAGGGCGTCTTCTTCGGCTCGCACCTGCCCGGAGACCCGCCGCTGTTCGACGATGTGCGGCGTTCGACCGTGCTGAACCTCGCGGCGCGCTACGACGTCGATCCCGCGCATACCGAGCATGTCAGCCGGCTCGCGCTCGGGCTCTTCGACGAGCTAGCCGACGCCGGCCTGCACGACGGCGACCGCTGGGAGCGCGAGCTGCTGTGGTGCGCGTGCGTGCTGCACGACATCGGCATGTCCGTCGACTACGACGACCATCACAAGCACTCGCGCTACCTGATCCTCAACGCCGGCCTGCCCGGTTTCGTCCCGCGCGAGGTCGCGCTGATCGCGCAGGCCGCGCGCTATCACCGCAAGGGCATGCCGGACTTCGCCGAGCTGGAGTCGCTCGCCGGGCACGGCGACCAGGATCGCCTGGACAGGATGGCGATCCTGCTGCGCATGGCCGAGGATCTCGAGCGCAGCCGCGACCAGAGCGTGCGCGCGGCGCACGTGAGCTGCGACGACGACACCGTCACGCTGCGCCTGGACGCCGACGGCGCCGCGAGCGTCGAGCGCTGGGCGGTGCGACGCGAGGTCGATCTCTTCGACCGCGCATTCCGAAAACGACTGAAGGTGGAATCGGCATGACCCTGACGCGTGGCAGCGGACCGCTCGGCGGCAGCCCGCCGGAGTGCAACTACACCTTCGAATCCCCGCCGCACAAGCTGCTCTTCCAGGCCGACGGCCGCCGCCTGCGAGCCGTGGTCGGCGACGCCGTGGTCCTCGACACCACGCGCGCCCACCTGCTCCACGAGACCGGCATCGCGCCCGTCGCCTACGTGCCGCTGGAGGACTTCGACGCCGACCTGCTGACCAGGACGCAGACCTCGACGCACTGCCCGTTCAAGGGCGACGCGTCCTACTGGACGCTGTGCGTCGGCGACGACGCGCGCGCGGACGCGGTGTGGGGCTATGAGGACCCGCTGGAGCAGGCGGCGTGGCTGAAGGGCTTCGCGGCACTGGCCTTCGACCGCGCCGACCGCTGGATGGTCGAGGACGAGCCGGTCGCCGGCAACCTGCGCGACCCCTACCACCGCGTCGACGTCCATCAGAGCTCACGTCCGGTGCGCATCTCCTGCGCGGACGACCTGATCGCCGAGTGCGCGCGCCCGGTGATGCTGTTCGAGACGGGCATGGCGCCGCGCGCGTACGTCCCGCGCCGCGACGTGGTCGCCGGTCACCTCGCGCCGAGCTCGACGACCTCGATCTGCCAGTACAAGGGCGAGGCGACCTACTGGCACGTCCACGCGGCCGGACAGACGTTCAGCGACGCCGCCTGGTGCTATGAGCTGCCGCTGGCCGAGGCGATGAAGATCGCCGGCCACGTGTGCATCGTCGCGGACGGGATCGTCAGCGAGCAGTAGGTCGGGCTCTCAGCCGAGCTCGAGCTCGTCGCCGCTGTAGGTGACGTCCAGCGCGGCGATCTCGACGGCGCGCGGGCCGGCCTGCACGTGGCCGCCGACGATCGCTCGCATCCCACACGCCGTGGCGGCATCGACGACGTCCCGCGCCCGGTCGGCCGCGACGTAGACCGCATAGCCGGCGCCCATGTTGAACGTTGCGTATGACTCGCGGGCGTCGATCCCGGCATGCTCGGCGAGAAACGACAGCACCTCCGGTACCGGCGGCAGCTCGTCGATGACGTAGGTCAGCTCGACGGGGGCGCGCATGAGCTTGCGCATCCCATGGCCGGTGATGTGCGAGAGGTAGCTGGGACGAATCGCGCGCCTGCGCAGCTCGGCCACGAGCGGCACGTAGATGACGCTCGGATCCAGCAGCGCGTCGCCGAAGCGCCGGCCGCTGGGCATCGCCGTCAGCAGGCCCTCGGGCAACTCGTCGGCGACCGAGCGCGCGAGCGACGCGCCGTTGGCATGCAGCCCGGCGCTGTCGACGAGCACGATCGCGTCTCCGTCGCGCAGCTCCTCGCCGAGCACCGGCCCCCATTCGGCGGGCACGAGCCCGATCGCCGAGCCGGCGAGCTCGATCTCCTCGGGCGAGACGAGGCCCGGCAGCGCGGGCGACTCGCCGCCGCCCCACGCCGCCTGCGACAGCTCGCATCCACGATGCCAGCCGGCCAGCAGCGACTGCAACCCGGTCGATCCGGCGTGCCAGTCCGAGCGGCCGGTCGCGAAGTAGGCGTTGATGACCAGCGGCAGCGCGCCGACGCTGCAGACGTCGTTGACGATCGCGCCGACGGCATCGATGCCGATGTCGGCGAAGCGATCCTCGCCGGCATCGTCGAGCCAGCGGCGCGCGATGATCGACTTCGTACCCAGGCCCTCGACGACGAACGCGAGGTGCTGCCCGGCGAGCTCCAGGACGAACGCCGAGGCTCCCCGGGAGGCCTCGACGGCGCTCGCGCCGTGCTGGGCGAGCAGGTGCGACGTCGATTGCGCGAAGCCGATCGCGTCGCGCTTGGAGGCGTCGAGCACGTCGTAGTCGATCCCCAGCTTGCCGTACTCGCTCACGAGTCCGACCCTACTAGGCGGCGCTGCGGACGCCGCCCCGCTCCGATGTCACGGGGACGGCGTCGTGAGGCGGCGCGTTTTTGGCTACTTCGTCTGGACCAGCGACGGGCTCGAGCCCCGCTCGAACGGTCCGCCCGACTGTCCATCGTCGTTGTTGAACGCGAAGATGGACAGCCCCAGCATGAAGAGAAAGACCACCATCATCAGAACTGCGGCCAGCAGGTACGCGGGCTTCACCATGAGAAATGCTCCCCCTTGAATCATCGACACGTGTAGCGGCTGCATCCGCTCCGCGGCAATGTATCGCGCCAGGAGGTCTTGGGCACGCCCAAACCGTCCAGGCGATGTGCTACGGCCCCAAGTCAGTGCTCGTCGTCGGCAGGCGCGCCCACCACAACGGTCGCGCGTTCGGTCGAAACCGCGTCGACGACCTCGGCCCGCTCGGCTTCGAGCTCCTGGAGATGGTCGCCGTCGCACAGCACGCGGAAGTTGCCCGTTCCGCCGCCGTCGGCCTGGACCGTGATCCCGGGCAGCACCTGCTCGCCCTCCTCGAATCCCATGCGCTCCATGTCGAATGCCGCCAGGCCGATCCCGAACGCGCGGTGAGACGGGTTCTGCAGGTCGTGCGCATCCAGCGCGGCCTGGAAGGCGCGCAGGTTCTTGGCGATCAGCGAGGCATCGACGGGCATCTGAAGTTCGAGGGTAGCGCGCCCGCTAGGGATCGATCAAGACCCCGGGGTTGAGCATGCCGGCGGGATCGACGGCGGTCTTGGCGGCGCGCAGCGCGGCCGCGAACGGGTCGGGGCGCTGGCGGTCATACCACTGACGATGATCGCGGCCGATCGCGTGGTGATGGGTGATCGTCGCGCCGGCGGCCAGCAGCGCGTCGGACGCGGCGAGCTTGATCGCCGCCCACTGCGCCACCTCCTCGCCGCGGCGCGCGGGGGCCATGACCGTGAAGTACGGCGCCGGCCCGTCGGGATGCACATGCGAGATGCGGCAGGTCACACGGCCCGCCGGGCCGGTCGCCTCGCCGACGGCGGCCATCACCGACGCGTGCAGGTCGGCGAAGCGCTCCCAGGTGATCGCGCACTCGAAGGTCTCCTGGAGGATGCCCAGCGAGACGAACGCGTCGCGCAGGTACGGCGCGCGGAAGAACGCCGTGCGCCAGGCCGAGACCGCGTCCGCGCCCCCTCCCGCGTGGCCCGCGCGCGGTCGCCGCACGGCGCTCTCGTCCCATTCGCCGCCCTCCGCGGCGCACAGCTCAAGCGTCCGGTCCAACAGCTCGCCGACGGGCAGCAGGTCTTCCTCGGCGGTCTCGAAGCCGAGCACGAGCAGCGCGGCGGTGCCGTCGCCGGCGCCGGTCATGCGCGCCTCCTCGGCGTCGATCAGACGGCAGTTGGACGGCGACAGACCCGACTGGGAGATCGCGCGCAGCGCCGCGATCCCATGTTCGAAGGCGTCGAAGCGCACCGCCGCCAGCGCGTGTGCCTGCGGGCGCGGCCGCACGCGCACCCACGCCTCGGTGATGACGCCCAGGATGCCCTCCGAGCCCAGCAGCATGCGGTCGGGCGACGGCCCGGCACCCGATCGGGGGGTGCGCAGCGATTCCCATGCGCCGCTCGGCGTGATCGCGCGGATCGACTCGACGAGGTCGTCGATGTGCGTCCGGCCGGTCGCGACGTGGCCGGCGGCCCGCGTCGCGATCCAGCCCCCCAGTGTCGCGTGCTCGAAGGACTGCGGGTAGAAGCCCAGCGTCATGTCCAGCGCGCGCAGCTGGCGCTCGAGGCCCGGCCCGCCGGCCCCGGCCTGGATCAGGGCGGCGTGCGAGACGTCGTCGATGCGCAGCACGCGGTCCATCGCGCCGAGGTCCAGCGAGACGGCGCCGTCGAAGCGGCTGGGCACCTCGCACTGCACGCCGCCGGTCACGCTCGTGCCCCCGCCGTAGGGCACGACCGCGAGGTTCGCGCTCGCCGCCCACTCCAGCACGGCCTCGACGTCGCGCTCGCCGCGCGGTCGCGCGACGACGTCGGGCGGGAAGTCAAAGCGCCCGTGGAAGCCGCGAACGACGTCGGCATACGAGCTTCCCCACGCGTGCGTCGCGCGCGAGTAGGGGTCGGTGGCACAGATCCCGTGCAGCGCGCCCGGCGCCGTCGCGCGGGGTTGGGCCAGCACGACATCGGTCAGCGCGACCGGCTCGCGCACCTCGCCGTCGCCGTCGATGTGCAGCTGCTCGCGCAGGCCGGGGGCCGCTGCGCGCAGCTGGCGCCCGGACCACGCGTCGTCCTCATAGCCCCATCCCCAGTGCTTGCGCCGGCGCATCGCGGCTGACGATAGCCCGGCGCGCGTCGCGTGACACGGACCGTCAGGCGGCGAACTATCGTTGTTGGGATGCGTTCGCCGACGATCCTCGCGCGCGGCCCCTGGCCGGTCGAGCACGTGCGGGCGCAGTGGCGCGATGAGCACTACGAGCCGCCGGTCGAGCACGCCGACGCCGCCGACGCGGCGATCGCCGCGCTGCAGGATCGTGGTTCGCCCAGCCACGACGGGCTCTCCGGCCGCCTGGTCGCCCACGCGCAGCAGGGCGACCGGCTCATGCTGGAGATCCAGCCCGTCCGCTGGGCCCTGCGCCTCGTCGCGGGCGACGCGTCGCATTCGATGGCCGGGCTGACCGTCACCCGGTCGGCCGACGGGCGCTGGCTGGCGGGCCGGCGCGCCGCATGGCTGTCGTCCTGGCCCGGACGCTGGGCGCTCGGAGCTGGAGGCGCCGTCGATGTCGGGGAGAGTCCCGCGCACACGCTCACGCGCGAGCTGGACGAGGAGTGGTCGGTGCAGCCCGAGCGCCTGACGGTCGAGGCGCTCGTGTGCCTGCCCCACCAGCTCGTCATGGTCGTCGGCCTGGCCTGGCTGCCCGACGGCGCCGAGATCCAGATGGACGACGAGCACGACGACTACGCCTGGTGGCCGGCCGACATCGCCGCCTGGCCCGAGGAGGCCGACGAGCCGCTGCGGCGGATGGCGACGCTGCTCGTGGCCGGAAACCTGTGAGGAGCCTTCTGACCTTCCAGCGCCTGAAGTGGGCGTCGTTCACGCACTCGGCGATCTACACGGTGCTGCTCGTCGTCTGGCTGGTCCCCGGACTGTCGGGCTTCGAAGCCATCTTCGGCATGGCCCACGGTCTCGGCTGGATCGCGATGTCGCTCGCCTGCATCACAGCGCTGCGCCTGCGCGTCATCAACCTGCGCCTGGCGGTCGCGGTCGCGGTGCTCGGCGGTATCGGTCCGTTCATCGGGTCCTATGAGTTCGTGCGCCAGCAGCGCCGGGGTCGCGGCGGCACTCCGGCGCCGGCGCCATCGCGCGCGTGAAACGCACGCGGCTGGTGTTCGCCCGCCCGTTCAGCGATCGACCCGCTCGCAGCCGCGGACAGTGTCGTGGCGGTCGACGACGGCGGTGTCGATGCCCGGCCCGCAGTCGACGATGTCGGGCTTGCCGTCCAGGGCGTTGATGCGGTCGCGGCCGGGGCCGCCGTAGAGACGGTCGGCGTCGAAGCCGCCGGTGAGCTGGTCGTTGCCCGCTCCGCCCTTCAGCAGGTCGCGCCCGCGGCCGCCCTCGAGCCGGTCGTCGTCGCCGCGGCCGTAGAGGCGGTCGTCGCCGGTGCGGCCGAACAGCAGGTCGTTGCCGCCGCGCCCGTCGAGCAGGTCGTCGCCCGCGTCGCCCTCGAGGTGATCGCTGTAATTGGCTCCGTAGATCACGTCGTTGCCTCCGCGTCCCAGGACGAGATAGGCGGTGTCGACAAACAGAGCGGGCTTGAAGAGGTCGTCACGGCTTCGCAGGCTGTAGGTCTTGCGTACCACCTCCGAGCGGGTGCCGCGGTGCGACCGGGCCAGCGTCGTGGCCGAGTTCGTCCACGATGCGGCGAGATCGGTGTGCTGGGGATTCCTGGGAACGGTGACGTCGTCGTCGAAGACCCGCTCGCAGTCGATCAGCAGGCCTGCGACCTGATTCACGCGGCTTGCGGGAATTGCAATCCCCGGCGGGTAGGCGCCCCAGTAGACGTGGACGATGTCAAATCCGGGGCCGCAATCGACGCGCTCATCCTTGTTCTTGGCACCCATGTAGAGCTCGTCGTCGCCCGCCCCGAGCGACACGAGGTCTCCGACGTCGCCGCTGGCCACGAGATCGTCGCCGGGACCGGCGTCGATCTGGTCCTGGCTGTCGCCGCCGTCGATGCGGTCGTCGCCCGGGCCGCCCTGGAGCACGTCGGCTCCCGTGCCGCCGCGCAGGATGTCGTCGCCCGGGCCGCCGCGGATGAGCCGATCATCTCCGCGGCCACCGTCGACGTCGTCGTCGCCGTCACCGCCGTCGAGCAGCCTGTCGTTGCCAAAGCCACCGACGATCGCGTCCGCGCCGCCGCGGCCGAGGGCGGTGTCGTCGCCCTCGCCGGTATCGAGATAGTCCGCGCCGGGGCCGCCGTCGAGACGGTCGTCGCCGGTACCGCCGCTCAGCCAGTCGTTGCCGGAGCCGCCGGAGAGACGGTCGTTGCCCGAGCCGGCGATTAGCCGGTCGCGTCCGCCGAGTCCGAACAGCCGATCCTGCGCCGAGCCCGAGGACAGCCGGTCGGCGTGGGCCGTGCCGCGCAGGACGTCGTTGCCGCGTCCACCCTTGATGTCCCGCGCGCTCGCCGATCCGACCACGCCGGCTAGCGCCAAACAGGTCGCGATGATGAGCACTTGACGCATCGCAGTCGGTATCGGCATCTGTGCGGGGCTGCTTGATCAGTGGCCGATGATGCAATGGCCCGCTTCGAGCCGTTGGACCCAGCGCAGACGCCTGCTCGGCACGGCTCATCCCTACGATCTCCGATCGGCTGCTCGTGTCGCGAATCTTCGCGATGGGCTCCTCTAGAGTGGGTGCCTGGCATGGCCGTGAACACGACGACTCACGTGACGCTCCCCGCGATGGGCGAGTCGGTGCGAGAAGGCACCATCCTGGAGTGGCACAAGCAGGAGGGCGACGCCGTCAGCGAGGGCGAGACGATCGTCGAGGTGTCGACCGACAAGGTCGACGCCGAGGTTCCCTCGCCCGCGTCGGGCACGGTCGCGAAGATCCTCGCGCAAGCCGGCGAGACCGTGGCGGTTGGTGACGTGCTCGCGGAGATCGCCGACGGCACACCCGCGGGGCGCGCGACCGGTAACGGCATGCCGTCCAATGGCTCGGCGGGCGAGCCGGCCGAGGCAGAAGCGCTCCCGGAGATCCTCGACATCGTCGCCCCCGGCGGAGGCGAGTCGGTGACCGAGGGCACGATCCTGCAGTGGTCCGTCGCCGCCGGCGACGAGGTGCGCGACGGCCAGACGATTGTTGAGGTCTCCACCGACAAGGTCGACATGGAGCTGCCCGCGCCCGCCGACGGCACGATCACCGAGCTGCTCGCCGCGCCGGGCGAGACGGTGTCCGTCGGCCAGGTGATCGCGCGGATGCTGGCCGGCGCCTCGACCGACGGCGGTGGAGCACGACCCCAGACGCCAACCCCAGCCCCGGCCGCCGGCGGCAACGGCGACGCGGCGTCCGCGATTTCGCCGGTCGCGCGGCGCATCGCCGAGGCCGAGGGGATCGACCTCGCCGGCCTCGAGGGCAGCGGCCCGGGTGGACGCATCACCAAGGCCGACGTCCTGTCGGCCGGGACGAGCACTCCCGCGGAGTCGCAGCAGGTACAGCCACCGGCCGGGGCCACGCCGCTGCGTGGCGCCGCCGCCGTTCTGGCCCGCTACATGGACGAGTCGCGCCAGGTGCCGACCGCCACGTCCTTCAGGACGTTCACCGTCACCGCGATGGACGCGCGGCGCCGCGAGCTCAAGGCCGCCGGGCACAAGGTCTCCTTCACGCATCTCATCGCGTACGCGATCGCGCGCGCGGCGACCGACGAGATGCCCGCGATGGCTCACTACTTCGCCGAGATCGACGGCAAGCCCCATCGCGTCGACGACGGCGCCGTCAACCTCGGGATCGCCGTCGACGTGCAGAAGGGCGACGGCTCCAGGACGCTGATGGTGCCGGTCATCCGCGACGCCGGACGGCTGAGCTTCGGCGAGTTCGTGGACGCGTTCGCCACGCTCATCGCGGGCGCGCGCGACAACGCGCTCACCGCCGACCAGCTGACCGGAGCGAACATCTCGCTGACCAATCCCGGCGGGATCGGCACCGTCGCGTCGGTGCCGCGCCTGATGGCCGGACAGGGCACGATCGTTGCGACCGGCGCGATCGGCTACCCCCCTGGCCTGGAGAAGGTCGGCGCGATGATCGGCGCCGAGAAGGTCATGTCGATGACCTCCACCTACGACCATCGCGTCATCCAGGGCGCGGAGTCCGGGCGCTTTCTCGCCATCGTCGAGGCCTACCTGCAGGGCGAGCACGCATTCTATGAGCGCATCTTCGCCGAGCTCGGCGTCCAGCTGGGCCCGAAGCCGGCGCTGGCCGCACCCGCCGCCGCGGCGGCCGCGCTGCGCGATGCCCCCGAGGACGACGCGCCGACCCACGCGCAGGGCGAGCCCAGCGAGGAGCTGCTCCAAGCCGTGCAGGCCGCCGCTTCGCTGGTCAAGGCACACCGCACCTTCGGCCATCTCGCGGCCGGCCTTGACCCGCTTGGCGTCGAGGCCGAGGGCGACCCGGCACTGGATCCCGAGCCGCTGGGCCTGACCCCCGAGATCATGGCCCGCATTCCGGCGCGGATCCTGCGCATGTACGTCCCCGGCGCGACGCTCGCCGACGCGCTGCCGCATCTGCGCGAGACCTACTGCGGCACGATCGCCTACGAGATCGAGCACATCGCCTCGCACCGCCAGCGCACGTGGCTGCGAGAGATGATCGAGTCCGGCGCGTTCCGGGCGCCGCTGAGTCCCGACGAGCAGCGGGCGCTGCTCAAGCGCCTGGTCGAGGTCGACGCGCTGGAGCGGTTCATGCACAAGGCCTACCTCGGCCAGAAGCAGTTCTCGATCGAGGGCCTGGACATGACGGTGCCGATGCTCGACGAGGCGATCCAGCTCGCCGCGATCCACGGCGGGCGCGAGGTCGTCCTCGGAATGGCGCACCGCGGGCGCCTGAACGTGCTCGCCCACAACCTCGGCCGCCCGTACGACACGATCTTCGCCGAGTTCGAGGGTGCCTCGACGCTGGAGGCGGTGACGACGATCCCGCAGGGCGGGACCGGCGACGTCAAGTACCACCATGGCGCGCAGGGCTCCTATCAGCTGCCCGACGGCTCGTCGATCCTCGTCAACCTGGAGTCCAACCCGTCGCACCTGGAGTTCGTGGGCCCGGTCGTCGCCGGCGCCTCACGCGCCGCGCAGACCACGCGCCAGGGGCCGCACGCCCATCGCGACACCGACTCGGCCGTCCCGATCATCCTGCACGGCGACGCCGCGCTGCCCGCACAGGGCGTCGTTCCCGAGACGCTGAACCTCCAGGCACTCGACGGCTACGCCGTCGGAGGCACGCTGCACCTCGTGCAGAACAACCAGGTCGGCTTCACGACCGACCCCGACGACGCGCGCTCGACGCGCTGGGCGTCAGATATCGCCAAGGGCTTTGACGTCCCGATCATCCACGTCAATGCCGACGACGTCAGCGCCTGCATCGCGGCCGTGCGCCTCGCGTTCGCCTTCCGCCGCGAGTTCGGTCACGACGTGATGATCGACCTGATCGGCTACCGCCGCTTTGGCCACAACGAGGCCGACGAGCCGGCCTACACGCAGCCCGCGATGGCGCAGCGCATCAAGGACCACAAGCGCGTCGCCGACATCTGGGCCGACCAGCTCGTCACGCAGGGCGTCGTCAGCGAGCGCGACGTTCAGGATCAGAAGGACGCCATCTGGGAGGAGCTGACGACGCTGCATCAGCGCCTGCGCGAGCAGATCAAGGACACCGCCGAGAACGAGACCGTGCAGCAGCGCACCGGCGAGTACCAGCTGGACCGCACGCCGTCGCCGGAGGTCAAGACGAAGGTCAGCGCAGAGCGGCTGCGCAGCCTCAACGCCGAGCTGCTGGCGGTGCCCGAGGGCTTCACCGTGCATCCCAAGCTCGTCAAGCAGTTGCGACGCCGGCGTGACGCGCTCGGCGACGAGGGTGGGATCGACTGGGCGCACGCCGAGGCGCTGGCGTTCTCGACGCTGCTGACGGAGGGCACGCCGATCCGCCTGACCGGGCAGGACGTCGAGCGCGGCACGTTCTCCCAGCGCCACATGGTGCTGCACGACGTGCGCACCGGTCAGACGATCTGCCCGATCCAGCGGCTGCCCGGCGCGCTCGCGCCGTTCGAGCTGCACAACTCGCCGCTGAGCGAGGTCGCCTGCCTGGGGTTCGAGTACGGCTACAGCGCCGAGGGGCCGGAGACGCTCGTGCTGTGGGAGGCGCAGTTCGGCGACTTCGTCAATGCCGCGCAGGTCATCGTCGACCAGTTCATCTCAAGCGGCCTGGCGAAGTGGGGGCAGACCTCGCGGCTGGTGCTGCTGCTGCCCCACGGCTATGAGGGTTCGGGTCCCGAGCACTCCTCCGCGCGCCTGGAGCGCTTCCTGACGCTGGCATCGGAGGGCAACATGCGCGTGGCGAACGTCACGACGCCTGCGCAGTACTTCCACCTGCTGCGTCGCCAGGCCCGTATCGCCAAGCAGCGCCCGCTGATTCTCATGACGCCGAAGTCGCTGCTGCGCCTGCCACAGGCGACCAACCGCATCGAGCATCTTTCCGAGACGCGCTTCTTCCCGGTGCTCGCCGAGCCGCGGGTGCCCAACGAGAAGGTCCGGCGCCTGGTGCTGTGCACCGGCAAGATCTACTACGACCTCGTCGGCCACCCCAACCGCGAGGGCAACGACGGTGTGGCGATCGGCCGCGTCGAGCTGCTCTATCCCTTCCCCGAGGACCAGGTCCTGGAGCTCATCGAGAGCTACCCGAACCTGCGCGAGGTCGTCTGGGTGCAGGAGGAGCCGCGCAACATGGGCGCTCGCTCGCACATGTTCCCGCGGCTCATGCAGATCCTGCCCGAGAAGCTGAAGTTCGGCTACATCGGTCGTCCCGAGCGGGCCAGCACCGGCGAGGGCTATCCCGCGGCCCACGCCGCCGAGCAGACGCGCATCGTCCGGACCGCGCTGGACCTGTCGGTCGCGGTGTCCGCGTATCCGGTCAAGACGCCCGGCGAGCGATAGGCGCCGTGTTCGCGCCACAACGCAGTCGGACGGGTGGACGTTCCGCGCCCGTCAGCCGATCGCTTCGACGCTGACCGTGCTGGCCTGAACGGCGGCATGCGCGAGCTTGTGGTCGGTGGTGACCAGCGTGGCATCCAGCGCCTCGGCCAGCGCCACGTACAGGGCGTCATACGCGGTCACGTCTTCGCGCAGCGCCCAGGCACGGTCGAGCAGTGGGTTGCTCGGATAGCAATGGATCGGCAGCTCAGCGAAGTCTGCGCGCATCTCGTTCGCGCGGGCAGCGGAAAGGGCGCCCGTGATCGTCATGCGGCGCATGACGTGCAGAACCTCGACATTCACCAGTTCGGGGGCGTGGACGCTTGCGCCGTCGGTGAGCACGAGATCAATCAGTCGCCGCTCATCGCCCCGACCCAAGAGCAGGTCGCACACCGCCGAGGCATCGATGACGATCAAGCGTCGCGGTGGCGCCGAATCGCTTCGGCCGGCGCCTCGCCGCCAGTGACCGCCGCGCGCGTCGCGAGCCTGGCCCGTAGCTCCTCGGGTGTCGGGCGCGCAGCGATCAGCTCCAGCTCAGCTCGCACGTACTCCGACAGTGATGTGCCGGACTGTGCAGCGCGGACCTTCAGCGTGCGATGCACGTCGTCGGGGACCTCGCGAACCTGCAAGAGCTTTGCCATCGCGAGCGATGGTACCATCGCTCGCGCATGTGACGGGGACGTCGAAGAAGGACCTCCTGCGCGGCAGCGGCTCGCGCGACGCGACGGGGCTGACATCTCATCAGCATCCCGCTGGCGGCCGCTCCCACGGCGCATTTCATCGCAGTCGGCGGGTCTGACCCCAATTGCCCCGGGACCGCTGCGGCGCCGTCGGCCAATGCCGGGCACCTCTGCATCTATGAGGGCAACTTCACCAATATGTCTTCGTCGAAGTCCTTCCAGGATCCGGTGACCGTGTCGCCCGGTACGACCGTGCGGCCATACGGCGCTGTGGTCGTGGGTGCCACCGATGCTGCAGGCAACTACCTGAGTTCGGGTGGCTGGGCGGTCACTGCGCCGTAGCATGTGGTTCGCCCACGGTGGCGGCTGAGCACGCGCTCAGTCGTCACGCCGAGCGGCGAACGCCACGAACCAGTCCAGCGTCGCGGGGTTGGCAAAGCGAGTCGCGACTTGCGACTCGCTCGGCCTGCTCGCCGCCGAGGATCCGCTTGAACCGCCCCGAACGGGCCAGCACCGGCGGGGGCTAGCCCGCCGCCCACGCCCGAGCAGACGCGCATCGTCCGTACCGCGCTGGACCTGTCGGTCGCGGTGTCCGCCTACCCGCTCAAGACGCCGGGCGAGCGGTAGCCGACCTCAGCTCGGGCTGCGGGGCATCGCAGAGCGTGCATCCAGTGGTCATCGTCAAGGCGTGCTACGGTGTCGCACATGCAGGTGAGCGTCCGGGAGTTGCGCAACGGGACGGCGGCGATCGTGGCCGCTGTGAAGGCCGGCGAGCCCGTGACGCTTACCAGCAACGGCGAACCCGTGGCGGACATCGTGCCCCACCGCCGGCGAGCCCGCTGGCTGCCGGGAGGTTGGCTCGCGGAGCAACTGGATGAGCGCCAGGCCGACGCTGGGCTGAGCGATGATCTGCGGCGGCTTGCGGGGCAGACGATCGACGAGCTGTGAGCCGCGGGCTCCTGGACACGTCCGTCTTCATCGCGCGCGAGCAGAGCAGACCGCTCGGTCCGCTTCCCGACGAACTCGCCGTCTCCGTGGTGACGATCGGTGAGCTTGAGCTGGGCGTCCTCGCCGCGGTCGATGCGGAGCAGCGCGGGCGGCGCGCCGACACGCTCGCGCTGGCGCGCTCGGCCGACCCGATCGCGATCACCGAAGCGGTCATGGGGGCGTTCGCTCGCCTGACGCACGACTGCCGGCGAGCCGGTGCGCGGCCGAAGATCCTCGACGCACTGATCGCCGCAACCGCGATTGATCATGGGCTGGCGGTCATCACGCAGGACGACGACTTCGCGACAATGGCCCGAGCGCATTCGCCCCTGGTCGTCGAGCGCGTCTGACGCTTCCTGCGTTCGCCCGGCATGCCACACCCCCGGCCGGTTCGTTCGCGCGATGGGCGTGCTGTAGCGCACCGCCACGCTCGGCGACCAGCTCCCCGCAAACCCTCGAGGATGTGACGTACCTCACAATGACGCCGCTGGCGGTTGAGGAGGATGGGAAGCTGATGGCCATTCACGTTGCAACGTCTCAGAAAGGGTTCTCATGAAGCAGCTCATCGGTCGAACGCGGCATCCGATCGCGGCAGGCACGCTCATCGCGGCGGTGCTGATCGCGTCTCCATTCGCGATCGCGGGCACCGGCGATGTCCTGCGAGAAGGCGTGCGCAACGGCACGGCGACCAAGGAGACCGAGATCATCGGCAACATGAAGGCCAAGTCCGGCAAGGGCGGCTACGTCACGCGCCAGTCGAACATCTCCACCGGATCCACCGCGGGTGGTGGGGCGATCTACGGCTGCCGCACTCCGGCTGGTGGCACCGCCGGGGGCACGGCGCCGTGCCTGCGCGCCACGAACCTCGCCGGCGGCAGCGCCTTCGAGTACTCGACCTCAGCCGGCCCGGCGGTCGGCCTGATCTCGATCGGAGATCCGGCGGTCCCGAATCCCGGCGCGCCGTTCATCACCAACGCCAACGGCCTCGCCACCGGCCTCAACGCCGACCGCGTCGACAACCTGCACGCCGCGCAGATCATCGCGGCGGCTCGCACGAAGGCCGGCCTGGACGCCGACACGCTCGACGGCAAGGACTCCGCCGCCTTCGTGATGTCAGCCGAGGTCGCCGGGCTGATCCCGGTCGCCGTGGTGAACATCGCCGCCGACGGCACGCTGCGGGCGTCCAGCCACCGCGCGCCCGTGACCGGTACGCCGGTCGTCAGCCACACGGCGGGCTCGCCGTTCTACGACGTCGATCTGCCCGGCGTGAAGTTCTTCTTCTCCGACGACGCGGCCAACTGCACGATGGCCGACGGAGACTCGAAGATCGTCTCGGCGAACAGCATCGGCGGCGATGACTTGCGCGTCAGGGTCAGGACTGACGCGGGTGTGGACACCGAGGGTGCGTTGTGGTGCGCGATCTACAACCTGAAGTAATGATGCCAACGTGGGCGTGAGCCCAAGCACGTTCAGCGGGGCGGTCACCGACCGCCCCGCTCGGCGTACGCCACGAACCAGTCCAGCGCCGCCGGGTTGGCGAGCGAGTCGCGACTGGCGACCTGCTCGGCCGGCGCGCCGCTGAGGATCCGCTTGACGGGGACCTCCAGCAGCTTGCCCGACAGCGTGCGAGGAACCTCCGGGGCCTCCAGCACGTCGTCGGGCACGTGGCGCGGAGAGCAGTCCTCGCGCACTCGGCGCGCGATCCGAGCTCGCAACTCGTCGTCGAACGCCACACCCTCGCGCAGCACCACGAACAGCGCCAGCCAGCCGTCCACATCAACTGCGAGCGCGTCGAGGATCTCGCCGAGCGCCAGTACCGCGCCGTAGATCTCGCTGGTTCCGATGCGCACGCCGCCGCGGTTGATCGTCGCGTCCGAGCGGCCGTGGATGACCGCGCCGCCGCGCTCTGTGATCTCGATCCAGTCGCCATGGCGCCAGACGCCCGGGTAGGTGTCGAAGTAGGCCTCGCGCAGCCGAGCGCCATCGGGGTCATCCCAGAAGCCGACGGGCATCGAGGGCATCGGCTGGGTGATGACCAGCTCGCCCACTTCGCCGATCACCGATCGCCCGCGCTCGTCGAAGGCGCGCACGTCGCAGCCCAGTGAGCGCGCCTGCAGCTCGCCCTCGTAGACCGGCTCGAGCGGGCAGCCGCCGACGAATGCCGTGCAGACGTCGGTCCCGCCGCTGGTCGAGAACAGCCATACGTCGTCGCCGAGGCGGTCATAGATCCAGCGAAATCCGTCGGCCGACAGCGGCGAGCCCGTCGAGCCGACGCTGCGCAGGGCGCGCAGCTCGCGGCCGCCCGCGCGCGGTGAGACGCCGCCCTTCATGCAGCCGGCGATATAGGCGGCGCTGCACCCGAAGCACGTCACGCCCGCTTCCTCGGCGAGATCCCACAGCCGATCGGGCGACGGCTGCGCCGGACTGCCGTCGTAGAGGACGATCGAGGCCGGCGTCAGCAGCGCGCCGACGAGGAAGTTCCACATCATCCAGCCGGTCGTCGTGAACCAGAACACGCGGTCGTCCTCGTGCGCGTCGAGATGCAGGTTGAGCTTCTTGAGGTGCTCGAGCAGGATCCCGCCGTGGCTGTGGACGATCGCCTTGGGCAGCCCCGTGGTTCCGCTGGAGTACAGGATCCAGAGCGGGTGCTCGAACGGCACGGCCTCGAAGGTCGGCGTCGCGTCGGGCGGGCCGAGGAAGCCGGCCTGCCAGCCGGACCCGTCAAGATAGCCCAGCTGCACGAGCGTCCCGCCGACCTGCTCGTGGATCTCCTCGACGACCGCGCGGCGGTCGTGGTCGCGCCCGCCGTAGCGGTAGCCGTCGACGGCGAGCAGGACCGTGGGCTCGATCTGCGCGAAGCGATCGACAACCGCGCGCGAGCCGAAGTCCGGCGAGCAGCTCGACCAGATCGCCCCGAGCCCCGCGACGGCGAGGAACGCCGCGATCGTCTCGGGGATGTTCGGCATGTAGGCGGCGACCCGGTCGCCGCGCCGCACGCCGAGCGCGCGCAGCCCAGCCTGGATCTGCGCGGTCTGCACGCGCAGCCCGCCCCACGTCAGCTCGCGAAGCGGTCGCAGCTCCGATGCGTGGCGGATCGCGACGGCATCGTCGTCGCGGTCGCGGAAGACGTGCTCGGGGTGCGACAGCGTCGCCCCGGCGAACCACTGCGCTCCCGGCATCTCGCGCCGCCCGAGCACCGTGAGCGGCACCTGGGCGAAGCGGACATCGAAGTACTCGGCGATCGAGGCCCAGAATGCGTCCAGATCCTCGACCGACCAGCGCCAGAGTTCGTCGTAGGTGGCGGCGCGAACGCCGTGCTCGGCGGCGAGCCAGCGCATGTACGCACCCATTCGGGTGCGCTGCGCGAAGGCGGCGCTGGGCTCCCACAGCAGTCGGGCCATTCCCGGATGCTGTCAGGCCGGCACGGCGAGCCGCCGCGCCGGCTATGGCGTCTCAGCTTGTCGGGACCTGGCCCTCGACGACGACCTCGACGGAGTCCTTGACCTTCAGGGCGCCCATCATGGCCGAGAACTGCTTGATCGAGAAGTCGCTCTGGCTGAGCTTGACGCTGCCGCTGAGCTTGCCGCCGTTGGCGCTCAGCGGCACGGTCACCGGAACGCTCTTGCCGGCGATGTCGAGATCGCCCTTCGCGGTCATGTTGGCGCCGTTGTCCTCGACGGCGCTGGAGGAGAAGGTGATCTGTGAGCTGCCCAGCACCTTGCCGGCGATGCTCTTCTTGATGTCGCCCTTGTCCTTGTCGCTCAGCGGCTTGGCTCCACCGCTGCCTTCGAGCACCTCGATCGACCCTGGATCGGCGGTCAGCGAGAACGACGGGCTGTCACCGCCCTCGACGGTCGCCTCCCAGCTTCCGACGCCGAGAACCAGGTCGTGGCCCATCTTCGCCGCCGCGCCTTCGCGGCCGGTCTTGATCTTCAACGAGCCGTTGCTCGGCCCGATCGTGTGAGTCCCTGCTTCGATTGGCATGTGCATGACCCTACCCGTGCGCGATTCGCTGAATCGTGCCCTACTCTCACGAGCCGTGGCGTGGAGCCAGCACATGATCGCGCTGAATGCGCGCCCGCGGGGCGTGCATCTCGTCACCAACGAGATCGTCGCGGGGCTGGGAGACCTGCCCGAGCTGCGCGTCGGGCTGGCTCACATCTTCATCCGCCACACCTCTGCGTCGCTGACGCTCAACGAGAACGCCTCCCCCGACGTGCGCCGCGACTTCGAGACCTGGTTTGACGTCGCGGTGCCCGAGGACCTCGCGTGGACGCACACGCTCGAGGGTCCCGACGACATGCCCGCGCATGTCAAGGCGTCGCTGATGGGCCCCTCGCTGACGCTGCCGATCGCGGGCGGCCGGCTCGCGCTCGGGACCTGGCAGGGGATCTACCTCTGCGAGCACCGCGACCGCGGCGGCTCACGCTCGCTGCTGGTGACCCTGCAGGGCGAGCGCGGGCCGGACGCATAGGAGGCGTCCTCAGCGGCGGCCGGCTGCGCCGTAACGCTCGGCGTGAAACTCCCGGACGTCCGCCGGGACGTCGCGCGTCGCGCCCACCGCCGGTGCGGCGAGCAGTTCGGGCCGCCTTTCAGGCGAACAGCGTGAGGTCCGGCTCGCGCTCGCCGCGCAGCAGCCCGAGATCGACCACGACGCAGTCGATGCCCCGCGACTGGGCGAGCACCCGAGCCTGCGGCTTGATCGCCTGCGCGGCCAGCACGCCGCGGCAGCTCGCCATCGCCGGATCCAGGCGGATGCGCTGCAGGTAGCGCGTGAGCTGCTCGACGGCGTCGATCGTCGCGACGCGCTTGATCTCGACGGCGATCCAGGCATCCTCGGGGTCGCGGCACATGAGGTCCACGGGCCCGATGTCCGTCGGCCACTCGCGCCGCACGAGCCGGAAGCCCTCGCCGCAGTGCTCGGGCACCGCGGCCAGCGCCTCCTGCAGGTCGCGCTCGACGCCGTCCTTCTCCAGCGCCGCGGCTTCGCCCATGTCGTGCGTCACGTCGGAGACGATCTCGGCGATCAGGATCTCCAGGCGGTCCTCGGTCGCGCCGGCGCGCTTGCGAACGACGATGCGGTCGGCCTGCTCCTCGATGACGGTCGGCGCGGTCATCCAGTTGCTCGGCTTGAAGCCGCCGGTGTCGGCATGGACCATCACCGAGCCGTCGGCCTTGAGCATCAGCAGCCGCAGCGCCTCGGGCAGTACGGCGCTCAGGCGGCCGGTGTAGCGAACCTCGCAGCGGGCGACGATCAGGCGCACGACCGGCAGGCTAACCGCGGCCACCGACGGATGGACGTCAGGCTGCGGGCAGCACCCTCGGCAGTTGCTCCTGCAGGCGCTCCAGCAGGTCCGCCACCTCGGCATCGGCTCCCAGCCGCAGGGCTCGGCAGCAGACGTCGATGGCGTCTGAGACGCGGTCGGTGCGGGCCAGCGCGTGGGCCAGTCGCGACCACGCATCGGTGCTGCGGCCATCCAGCAGCGTCGCCTGCTCGCACGCGGTCACCTCGGCTCCGAGCTCGCCCGCGAGGTGGCAGGCGAGCGCGAGGTCCAGCAGCGCCTCGACGGATGGCTCGAGGTCGCGGGCGCGCTCGAGGGCGTCGATCGCCGCGTCGCGATCCATCAGGCGCAGGCGCAGCCGGCCAAGGCGCGCCCACGCGTCGGCATCGGAGGGCCCCCGGTCCACGGCGCGGCGGGCGGCCTCGGCGGCGAGGTCGATCGCGCCCATGTCCTCGTAGATGCGCGCGGCGAAGCGATGCGCGGTCGGGCGGTCGCCCTCGACGCGCGCCCAGTCGCGCACCGCGCGTCCCGCGGCCGGGAGGTTGCCGTCCTGCCAGAAGGCCAGCGTCATCAGGCGCAGCACCGAGGCGTTGTCGGGCTCGGCGTCGCGGGCGTAGATCAGCCGCTGGGCGGCGAGCCTGTGGTTGCCCTCGGCGATCGCGTGTTGGGCGGCCACGAGGAAGCGCTGGACGCGGTCGGCGCCCGGGTCGGGCCTTGAGAAGTCGACGAACTGCAGCGATCCCGCCGGGACGGTGCGCACGCCGGGCGAGAACTTCACCCGCGCCCATTGCTGGACGTCGTCACCGGCGCCGGTGAAGTAGATGCCGGTGACGCTGCCCACGCCCCACTCCGGATAGGTCACGCAGCGCGCGTAGCGGTGCACGACCGAGTGGTCGGGCATCTGGCTGGCGAACGGGTCGTTGGCCTCGCGGTCGGCCGATCGTGCGCGCTCGCGCTCGGCGGCCTCGTAGGCCCGCCGACCTTCCTCGGCACGGGCCTCCCGAGCGGCCGCGGCGCTGACCTTGACGGCGTTGCGCGAGACCTTGCCCCCCCGCGAGCCCTCGGCGATCCGCTCGAGCTGGTCGGCCGCCTCGTTGATCGCCTTGAGGTGGCGTTCGTGCTCGAACTGCTTGCCCGGCGGCGCGATGTCGGGGTGCCAGACCTTCGCCATCCGCCGGCGCGCGAGCTGGACGTCGCGCTTGTCAAACGGCGGAGCGATCTCCAGCAGCAGCAGCGACTGCTCGATGTCCAGCACGTTGGGCATGAAACGCCCAGGATATCGCCGTGAGGGTGAGCGGAAATCGCCTACGTGATGAGCTTGCGCGTCATCGCGAACACCGCCAGGCGCCAGGTGATCAAGCCGAAGAGCAGCAGCGCGCCGAGGTGCAGCACGTCGGCTCCCGGCTGCCACCCGAACGACGCATGGCGCACGAGCTCGACGCAGTGGTGCAGCGGGTTGACGTTGCCCAGCACCTGCGCCCACTGCGGCAGGCCGCTGAGCGGAAAGAACGTGCCGGCGGTCAGCATCATCGGCGTGAGCACGCCGCTGACGACGTAGTTGAAGTTCTCAAAGCTCTTCATCAGCCCCGAGATCATGATCCCGAAGCACGCCCAGCCGAAGCCGGCGATGAACGCGATCGGCGGCACGGCGAGCATGCTCAGCCGCGGGTCCAGGCCGAAGGCCATCGCGACGAGCAGCGGGATGCAGCCGTAGGTTCCCGCGCGCGTGGCCATCCAGACCGCCTCGGCGGTGACGAGCTCCTCGGTGTCGACCGGCGCGGCGAGGATCGCGTCGTAGGTGTGCTGGAAGGTCGCCTTGACGAAGGTCCCGAACATCGCCGGAAACGCCGCCGAGAACAGCACGGCCGTGGCGACGGTCCCGGTCCCGACGAAGTCGACGTAGTCATAGCCGGCAACCTGCGACACGAGCGATCCGAAGCCGAAGCCGAACGCGATGAGGTAGACGGTCGGCTCCATCGTCGAGGAGAACGTCGTGCCGCGCCAGTAGGAGGCGAAGTTCACGGCTTCGCGAATCAGCACGCCCTTCAGCGCTGCGATGTCGAGGCGGCCGACGCGCTGGCGACGGACGGCCTGGCCTGGCCCCGCGGTCCTCGCAAGCTCGGAGCTGCGGGCGACGTCGCTCATCGGACTTCCTCTCCGGTCAGCAGCACGAACACGTCTTCGAGCGTCGTGGCACGGCGCTCGCCGTGGGGCAGGTCGCCGTTGCGTCCCTCGACGCCGAGCAGGGCCACGCTTGTCCCCGTGCGGCGGGTGCGCAGCATGCAGCCGGCGGCGCTGGCCTCCACCTCGGCCAGGCGCGCGGGCGGCCCGTAGACCTCCAGCACCTCGCGGCCGGCGTGCTCGATGACGAGGTCTCGCGGCAATCCGGTCGCCACGGCGCACCCCTTGGACATGATCGTCACGGTGTCGGCGAGGCGCTCGGCCTCCTCGATGTAGTGCGTGGACATGAGGATCGACGTGCCCTCGTTGCGCAGCGCGTCGATCAGCGCCCACAGCTCCTGGCGGACCTGCGGGTCCAGGCCGACCGTCGGCTCGTCGAGCAGCAGCAGGCGCGGGCGATGCACGAGGGCGCGCGCGATCAGCAGCCGCCGGCGCATGCCGCCCGAGAGCTTGTCGACCTTCGTGTGGCGGCGGTCGGCGAGGTTGGCGATGTCGAGGGCGCGCTCGATGGCGGGCCGCCGCTCGGAGCGGGGAAGCCGGTAGAGATAGGTGAAGACGAGCAGGTTCTGCTCGACGGTCAGCGTCGTGTCGAGGTTGTCCAGCTGCGGCGTGACGCCCATCTCCGCGCGCGACTGCTTGGACTGGCCGGGCAGCGTGTAGCCGAGGACCTCGAGCTCCCCGGAGTCGGCGATCGCCTGTGCGGTCAGCATCTTCATCGTCGTCGACTTGCCGGCGCCGTTGGGTCCGAGCAGCCCCACGCACGTGCCCTCGGGCACGTCGAGGTCAAGGCCGTCGACGGCCTTGATGTCGCCGTAGTGCTTGACGACCGAGCGCAGTCTGATCGCGAGGGCTGGCACGGGGCGAAGAGTAGTCACGCGTCTATGACGGTTGCCGTCCTCGAATGTCATCGCTGCCGTCGGCTCGCCGGGCGTTCGGGGGTTTGAATCCGCGTGCCGCCGCTACCCTGACCGGCGTGTCCACCCAGTTCGTCTACACCATGCACAAGCTGTCCAAGGCCTATCCGCCGGACAAGCAGGTCCTCAAGGACGTCACGCTCGCCTTCCTGCCGGGAGCCAAGATCGGCGTGCTCGGCTACAACGGCGCCGGCAAGTCGACGGTCCTGCGGATCATGGCCGGCATCGAGACCGACTTTCGCGGCGACGCGATGCTCGCGCCCAACGCGACCGTCGGGATGCTCGCCCAGGAGCCCCAGCTGAACGAGGCCAAGGACGTCAAGGGCAACGTCGAGGACGGCGTGCACGAGACCAAGGCGCTGCTGGAGCGCTTCAACGAGCTGGCCGCCAACTACTCCGAGCAGACCGCCGACGAGTTCGCGCGCCTGCAGGAGCAGATCGACGCCGCCGACGCCTGGAACCTCGACACCCAGCTGGAGTACGCGATGGACGCGCTGCGCCTGCCGCCCGCCGACGCCGACGTCACGACGCTGTCCGGCGGCGAGCGCCGGCGCGTCGCGCTGTGCCGGCTGCTGCTGTCCGCGCCCGACCTGCTGCTGCTCGACGAACCGACCAACCACCTCGACGCCGAGTCCGTCGACTGGCTGGAGCGCCATCTCGCCGACTACAAGGGCACGATCGTCGCGGTCACCCACGATCGCTACTTCCTCGACAACGTCGCGGGTTGGATCCTGGAGCTCGATCGCGCACGCGGGATCCCCTACGAGGGCAACTACTCGTCGTGGCTGGAGCAGAAGCAGAAGCGCATGGCGATGGAGGAGAAGACCGACAAGGCGCGCCAGAAGACGATCGCCTCCGAGCTGGAATGGGTCCGCGAGAACCCCAAGGGACGTCGCAAGAAGGCCAAGGCGCGCCTGAACAACTACGACGCGCTGCTGGCCGAGGATCGCAACGTCTCACTCGACCAGGTCCAGATCCACATCCCCGCCGGCCCGCGCCTTGGCGACGTCGTCGTCGAGGCCGAGGCCTTGCGCAAGGGCTTCGGCGACCGCCTGCTGATCGAGGATCTGACGTTCAAGCTGCCGCGCGGCGGGATCGTCGGCGTGATCGGTCCCAACGGTGCCGGCAAGACGACGCTGTTTCGGATGATCACCGGCTCCGAGCAGCCCGACGACGGCGTCCTGCGCGTCGGCGACACCGTGCAGCTGGCCTACGTCGACCAGTCGCGCGACGCGCTGGACGACGACAAGAACATCTGGGAGGAGATCTCCGGCGGGATGGACCAGATCAAGGTCGGCGACCGCACGATGAACTCGCGCGCGTACTGCTCGTCATGGAACTTCAAGGGCTCCGATCAGCAGAAGAAGGTCGGCACGCTGTCCGGCGGCGAGCGCAACCGCCTGCATCTGGCAAAGCTGCTGCGCACCGGCGGCAACGTGCTGCTGCTGGATGAGCCGACAAACGACCTCGACGTCGACACGCTGCGCGCGCTGGAGGAGGCGCTGCTGGCCTTCGGCGGCTGCGCGGTCGTCATCTCCCACGATCGCTGGTTTCTCGATCGCGTCGCGACGCACGTGCTGGCCTTCGAGGGCGACTCGGTCGTGACGTGGTTTGAGGGCAACTTCGAGGCTTACGAGGAGCACCGCCGCGCCCAGCTGGGCGACGAGGCCGACCGCCCGCACCGCATCACCTACAAGAAGCTGACACGCACGTAGGGACTCGCGGGCTGGGGCGCAAAGACCGTGCTCGCCCGGCGACGCTCGATAAGGTGAGCGGTCGCGAGTTTCGGCCGGACTGCCCCGATGGGATCTTGGCACGACTGGAGGGCGCGAATCCCGCGGACGGCTCCACCCGTCTCCTTTCACTTCCGCGCGCGGTTCCGTTCACCATCGAATCGAGACGAGCACAGGAGTGCGCGATGACCATCGCCGAATCCGAGCCCGCCGCCGGCGGGCCGAAGTCCGCAGCGATCTCGAACATCACCGTCAGGCTGCTGAGCCAGTACACGGGCCGCGGACCGACAAAGGCGCGCACGTACGTCAACGGTGACCTCGTCACCGTCGTGCTCCAGGACACGCTGACCAAGGCCGAGGTCACCCTCGTCGAGAAGGGCCGCTCAGCGCTCGTGCTGCAGACCCGCAGCACGTTTCAGGAGGTGATGCGTGCCGACCTGTCGGCCGGCGTCGAGCAGATCCTCGGGCGCAAGGTGATCGCGTTCCTCAGCGCCAACCACATCGATCCCGATGTCGCGATCGAATCCTTTCTCCTCGAGCCGCTGGCCGAGACCGCGACGTAGGCGGTCGCCGCATCGGAGCCGGCCTGAGGGCGTCAGGCCCGTCGGCGTTGCGCCTGGTCTTGCATCGCATCCAGCAGATCGCTGAGCTCGCCGGCGTCGCGCGCCACGGCGTCGGCCTCCGACAGCTCCTCGGGACGATGCGGGCCGGTCGCGATCGCGATCACGCGGACCCCGTCAGCCCGCGCGCACGCGATGTCCCGCGGCGTGTCACCGATCAGGACCGTGCGCGCTCGTGGCCACGGGCCGCTGCCGGCGGCGTGTAGGACGCCGGCACGTCGCCGCGCGATCGTCGGCAGCTCGGCGCGAGATTCGTGATCGGAGCCGAACCCACCCTGGCCGCTGGCGAACGCGTCGCCGATCCCCGCGGCGGCGAGCTTCATGCGCGCGATCGGCTCGAAGTTGCCCGTCACGAGGCTCAGGACCGTGCCCTCGCTGGCGCAGAGCCGTCGCAGCAGGCCGGCGATGCCCGGCGCGACGGTCGCCGACAGGTCCTTCGGGCACAGCCTCGCGTAGGCCTCGCAGGCCGCGATCTTCAGATCGTCGGCGCGTTCGTCGATGTCGCGTGCCGGGACCCCCGCGTTGGTCAGCAGCACGCGAGCGATGTCCGCGTCGGTGCGACCTGCCGCCTGCATGGCGCCGTGATCGGGGTCCGTCACGCCATGCACGGCTCGTAGCGCCTCGTGGATCGCGTCGCGGTGCGCGCCTGCGGCCCCGATCAGCAGCGTGCCGTCGATGTCGAATAGCAGCAGCATCACGGCTCGCCGTGCCTCAGCGGGCGAAGGACGTCTGGGCGCTCAGCGATCGGGCGAAGGCGGCGATCAGGCGCGCGCACGCATCGATGTCGTCGAGCTGGACCATCTCCACCGGTGAATGCATGTAACGCAGCGCGATCGAGACGCCGCCGGTCGCAATGCCGGCGCGCGACAGGTGGATCGCGTCGGCGTCGGTGCCCGTGGAGCGGGCCGAGGCCTGCACGGTGAACGGGATCTCCTCGCGCTCGGCGGCGTCGTGCAGCAGCTCGAAGACGATCGGGTTGAGCACGGAGCCGCGCTCGACGATCGGGCCCGAGCCGAACTCGTGCGTGCCGATCTCGTTGACGTCGACGCCCGGCGAGCCCGTCTCGTGCGTGACGTCCACCACGATCGCCACGTCGGGCGCCAGGCTGAATGCCGTCGTGCGCGCTCCGCCGAAGGTGATCTCCTCCTGCACGACGCCGCACGCCGCCACGTCGCCGGGTGCGCCACCGTCCTGCGCCACGAGGCGCGCAGCCTCCAGCGCGATGAAGGCGCCGAGGCGGTTGTCCATCGCGCGCGAGACCACGCGGTCGTTGGCGACCTCCATCGGCTCGCCTGCGATCACGGCGACGTCGCCGATGCGCACGAGCTCGCGTGCCTCGTCGCCGCTCTTGGCGCCGATGTCGATATGCAGGTCGCGCAACTCGGGGACCTTCTTGCGGTCCTCCTCGCGCAGCAGATGGATCGCCTTGCGCCCGACGACGCCGGGCAGCGGGCCGTTGCGCGTGATCAGCTGCGCGCGCTGGCCGACGAGGATCTGCGCGTCCCAGCCGCCGACCCCCATGAAGCGCAGGAAGCCGTTGTCGTCGATGTGGGTGACGATCAGCCCGATCTCGTCGATGTGTCCCACGATCGCCAGAACGGGCGCTCGCCCGCCCGGGTCGGCCGGATCGCTCGTGCCGGCGACGCGGGCGGTGACCGAGCCCATGACGTCGACGGACACGTCGTCGGTGAACGCGCGGGCGGCCTCGGCGAAGACGGAGGCGGGCGCGGTCTCGTAGCCCGAGGGGCCGGCGGCGGTGAGGAGCTGGCGCAGGACGTCTGGAAGTGGCACCGCGCAAGGGTAATGGACGCCGTGGGCCCGTCCGTGGCGCCCCCCGCGCCTGCGACCGCGCCGAATCGCCGCGCGCCGCTAGTGTTGCGCCCGATGGGGGCGAGGCTCATGGTCATGGCGCAGGTGGGCGCAGTGCTGCCCGCTGCCGGCGTGCTCGCCGGCTGCGGCGAGCCGCGGATCGACATCGACAAGACCACGACGTTCATCGAGGCAGCGGTCGCCAAGCAGGTCGGCGCTCCCGTCAAGGAGGTCGTCTGCCCCGAGAAGGTGCTGGTGAAGGCCAGCGCCACGTTCACGTGCGTGGTCGTCGGTACCGACGGGACGAAGGGCGAGGCTCGCCTCAAGCAGAAGGACGACGCGGGCAGCCTGACGTTCTCCGCCCCGTTTCTGAACACCAAGGCGGCGGAGCGGATCGTGCAGAGGCAGTTGCGCCGCCAGACCAAGGGCGCGACCGTCAGCTGCCCGCAGATCGTCACCCTCAAGAAGGACAGCCGGTTTCGCTGTCAGGCCACGACCGGATCCAGGACGAAGACCGTCTCGGCTCGTCAGACGGACGCGACGGGCAACTTCACCTACCGCGTCGGGTAGCCGGCGGACTACGCGTGGCCGATGATCACGCCGACGGCCGCGACGATGACGCCGCCGAGCGTGACCTGGATCAGCGAGGTGCGCAGCGCGACGCCGAGAAAGCGGCGGCGGATCACGGCGATCGCGACGAGCTCGACGCTGACGACGACGTAGGCGACGGTCAGTGCCGTCCCGATGTCGGAGATGAGGAACGGCAGCGCGTGCGCGGTGCCACCGACGAAGGTCGCCAGGCCGGTGATCATCCCGCGCGTGAGACCGGCGCCGCGGCCGGTGATCTCGCCGTCATCCGACAGCCCCTCGGACATGCCCATGCTGATCGCGGCGCCGAGCGCCGCGGCGAGGCCGACGAGCAGCGCTGCGCGTGACCCGGCGATGTACGCGGTCGCGAAGATCGGCGCCAGCGTGGAGATCGTGCCGTCGATCAGCCCGATGAGCGCGGGCTGGATGACCTGCAGCAAGCGCTGGCGCTCGTCGGCCACGGTCCAGCGCTGGCGGAAGGATGCGGCCGGAGCGTGCATGGCGCCGCACTATAACACTTGACTTGTAGTAAGGACCACCTAAGATGTAGCGATGAGCAACATCCTGACCGCCAGCCTGCGCGAGCGCGGCATGCGCGTGACCTCCCAGCGCGTCGTCGTCGACCGCGCGCTGCGAGAGCTCGACCGTCACGTCACCGCTGACGAGCTGCTGGGCGCGGTCGCCGAGCGCCTGCCCAACGTGGCGCTACCGACGATCTACGCGACGCTCGAGCTCTTCGAGGAGCTCGGCCTCGTGCGCCGTGTGCAGCGTGCCGGCACGACGCTGTTCGATCCGCGCACCGATCCCCACCACCATCTCGTCTGCACGCGCTGCGGCTCGATCGAGGACGTCGAATGCGATCTGGACACCGTGGCGTTGGAGCGCGCGGCCCGCCGCCAGGGGTTCGAGCACGAGCGTGTCGAGGCGGTCGTGCACGGCGTGTGCCAAGCGTGCTCGGATTGAGCGCCGACTTCGTCACACTGAAGAGATGTCCACGAGGCCCATCGCGCTGTTCGCCACCGCCGCTCTCGCCCTCGCCGTGATGGGGGTGTACGGGTGCGGCGACTCAGACGCCCCCGACGACGACAAGTCATCAACCGCCGCCACCGCGACATCGGAGGGGTCGACGTCCAAGCAGACGAGGTCTGAGACCTCGACGACCGATGCGCCGAAGTCCGGGACGTCGACGAAGCCGGGGGTGACCTTCGCGCAGAGGAGCGCGACCGGAGAATCGGCGATCGCGCAGGCGCAGGGGATCATCGACAACCCGGAGATCATCCGCCTCAGGGTCGTGGCCGAGCCGCCGCAGCAGGCGAATGTCAGCTACACGCTCATCTGCGTCGTTCGCGGCAAGGCCCGCGGCGACAGCGGCCAGTTCTCGGCGAAGACACCGATCGATCGCGAGATCGAGATCCCCGGAGGCACGCCGACGGACTGCAACGTCTCGGCGAACGCCCAGCTGGAATCCCGGCGCAGCGGGAAGGTCACGATGAAGCTGCGCGGCCGGGAACGGTAGCGACGGCCATTCAGGCCAGCCGGCGCAGGACGGGCGGGACGATCAGCGTCGTGAGCACCGACATCGACACGATCACCGCGAACAGCTCGGCGTCGATCGTGCCGGTCGCGGCGCCGATGCCCGCGACGATGATGCCGACCTCACCGCGCGGGACCATGCCGGCGCCGACGAACGCGGCTTCGCGCTTGCCCAGGCGTAGCGCGCCGACGTAGGCGCCGGCGAACTTCGTCAGGACCGCGAGGATCGTCACGCCGGCCAGCAGCGCGAGCGTGCCCGGATCGGCGAGCGCCGAGAGCGAGACCTGGACGCCGATGAAGGCGAAGAAGAACGGCGGGAAGAAGGCGTAGAGCGGGGCGACCTCCGCCTCGATCGGCGACTGGTCCTTGGTCTCGGCGACGATCATGCCGGCGAGGAACGCGCCGATGATCGCCGCGAGGCCGATCTGGGCGGAGAACGCCGCCAGGCCGAGGCAGATGATCACCGCCGGAAGCAGCGGCGACTCCGAGAAGCGCGGCGCGTGCAGCAGGGCGGGACGCTTCTGCAGCAGGGTCGTGCCGCCCAGTGCGACGAAGGCGATGAAGCCGATGGCGATCGCCGCGGTGATGGCGATCGCTCCGACGTCGACGCCGCCCGCCACGGCGACGCCCGACGCGACGGCGACGAGCAGCAGCGCGAGGATGTCGTCGACGATCGCCGCGCCGAGGATCGTCCGGCTCGCGCGGCGGTCCATGACGCCCAGCTCCAGCAGGACCGCGGAGGTGATCCCGACGCTCGTCGCGACGAGCGCGGCGCCGAGAAACAGCGCGGTGGCGGTGCTCTCGCCGAGCGCCAGGCCGAGTCCGACGCCGGCGCCGAACGGGATGATGACGCCCAGCAGGCCGACCGACACCGCGGTCGGGCCGACCTCGCGCAGGTCTGACAGCTTCGTCTCAAGTCCGACCCAGAACAGCAGGAAGACGACGCCCAGTTCAGCGAAGACCTCGAGGATGTCGCTGGGCTCGACGAGCCCGAACACCGCAGGTCCGACGAGCAGCCCCGCGAGGATCTCTCCGACGATCGTCGGCTGCTTGAGGCGGCGAAACAGCTCGTCGCCGAGCTTGGCGGCGAGCAGCACGATGAAGAGGTCGACGAGGAGGTCGGCGACCCCGGAGGAGGCGGCGATCGGCGCGAGCACGCCGTCAGCGACCCAGCAGCGAGCGCAGCACGTACTGCAGGATCCCGCCGTGGCGGAAGTAGTCCGCCTCCTTGGGGGTGTCGATCCGCACGCGCGCGGCGAACTCGTGCTCGTCCGCGCGCACGGTCACCTCCGCCGGAACCGCCGAGCCGGCGTTCATCGGCTCGGCAAGGCCCGTGATGGAGAAGATCTCCTCGCCGGTCAGACCAAGCTCGGCGGCGCCGGCGGGAAGCTGCAGCGGCAGCACGCCCATCCCGATGAGGTTGGAGCGGTGGATGCGCTCGAAGCTCACCGCCAGCACCGCCCGCACCCCAAGCAGCCGCGTGCCCTTCGCCGCCCAGTCGCGCGAGGAGCCCGAGCCGTACTCGGCGCCGGCGAGCACGACGAGCGGCGTGCCCTCCGCGATGTAGGCCAGCGAGGCGTCGTAGATCGTCATCTGCTGACCGCCCGGAAGCTTGCGCGTGATCCCGCCCTCGGTGCCCGACGCCAACTGGTTGCGCAGGCGGATGTTGGCGAACGTCCCGCGCACCATCACCTCGTGGTTGCCACGCCGCGCTCCGTAGGAGTTGAAGTCGCGCGGCGCGACGCCGTGCTCCTGGAGATACAGGCCCGCCGGGCCGCTGCGCTGGATCGCGCCGGCCGGGGAGATGTGGTCGGTCGTGACGGAGTCGCCGAGCAGCGCGAGCACCCGGGCTCCCTCGATGTCGTCCACCGCCGGCGGGTCGGCCGGCATGTCCTCGAAGTACGGCGGCAGGTGGACATAGGTCGAGTCGGCGTCCCACGCGAAGCGGTCGCCGGTCGGCACGACCAGGGAGTTCCAGCGCTCGTCGCCGTCGAAGACGCCCGCGTAGGAGGAGCGGAACATGTCCGAGCGCACGGCGCGCTGCACCGTCTCGGCGACCTCGTGGCTGGTGGGCCACAGGTCGCTGAGGTAGACGTCGGCGCCGCTGTCGTCCTGGCCGAGCGGCTCGTGGACGATGTCGGCGTCCATCGAGCCGACGAGCGCGTAGGCGACGACCAGCGGCGGCGACGCGAGGTAGTTCATCTTCACGTCGGGGTTGATGCGGCCCTCGAAGTTGCGATTGCCCGACAGCACCGACACGGCGGCGAGGTCGTGCGCCGCGATCGCCGCGGAGATCTCGGGCGCCAGCGGGCCGGAGTTTCCGATGCACGTCGTGCACCCGTAGCCGACGAGGTGGAAGCCGAGGGCTTCGAGATCGCCGGTCAGGCCGGCGCGGTCGAGGTACTCGGTGACGACCTTGGATCCCGGCGCCAGCGACGTCTTCACCCAGGGCTTGCTGCGAAGACCGCGGGCGACGGCGTTGCGCGCCAGCAATCCGGCGGCGACCATGACCGACGGGTTGGACGTGTTCGTGCAGCTCGTGATCGCGGCGATCACGACGTGGCCATGGTCGAGCTCGGTCGTGGTGCCGTTGGCGAGCGTCACGCTCACGCGGGAATCCGGGCGCTGCGCGACGGCCGCGGCGATCTCGGCGGCGTGCTCGTCCTCGGCGAAGTGGACGGGCGGGCGACGCGGCGGCTCGTTGCTGGTCGGCGGGTCCGACGCGGGGAAGGACAGTGCGGCGAACTCGACCGTCGCCTGCCCGTCGTCGGGCTCGTGGGTGGGCAGATAGGGCTCAAGCGCGATCCGGAATGACTCGCGCGACTGGCTCAGCGCGACGCGGTCCTGCGGGCGCTTGGGACCGGCCAGCGAGGGGACGACATCGCCGAGATCGAGCTCGATCGTGTCGGAGTAGAGCGGCGCCTCGGAGTGCTCGTCATGCCACAGGCCCTGCGCGCGCGCGTAGGCCTCGACGAGCGCGATCAGCTCCGACGGACGGCCGGAGAACTCCAGGTAGCGCAGCGTCTCGGCGTCGATCGGGAAGATCGCGCACGTCGAGCCGAACTCCGGGCTCATGTTGCCGATCGTCGCGCGGTCGGCGAGCGGCAGGTTCGCCAGGCCCTGGCCGGTGAACTCGACGAACTTGCCCACGACGCCGCGCTCGCGCAGCATCTCGGTGACGGTCAGGACGAGGTCCGTCGCGGTCGCGCCCTCGGGCAGCTCGCCGTGCAGCCTGAAGCCGAGCACCTGCGGGATCAGCAGCGGCATCGGCTGGCCGAGCATCGCCGCCTCGGCCTCGATCCCGCCGACCCCCCAGCCGAGGACGCCGAGGCCGTTGATCATCGTCGTGTGCGAGTCGGTCCCGACGAGCGTGTCGGGGTAGGCGGTGTTCGATGCCTCGTCGACGAAGACGACCCGCGCGAGGTACTCCAGGTTGACCTGGTGGACGATGCCCGTGTCCGGCGGCACGACCGCGAAGTCGTCGAAGGCGTTCTGGCCCCAGCGCAGGAAGGCGTAGCGCTCCTGGTTGCGCTCGAACTCGCGCTCGGCATTTGAGGCGAACGCTGCGCGCGTGCCGGCGGCGTCGACCTGCACGGAGTGGTCGATGACGAGCTCGGCGGGGACCAGCGGGTTGATCATCGCCGGATCGCCGCCCATGTCCGCCATCGCGTCGCGCATCGCGGCGAGGTCGACGATTGCCGGCACGCCGGTGAAGTCCTGCATCACCACGCGCGCCGGCGAGAAGGCGATCTCCTTGGAGGGATCCGCGCCCGGATCCCATGTCGCCAGCGCCTCGATGTCGGCCGCCTCGACGGAGCCGTTGCCCTCCGTGCGCAGAAGGTTCTCCAGCAGGATCTTCAGCGAGAACGGCAGTCGCGCGACGTCGAAGGCGGCCTGCAGCGCGTCGAGGCGGTAGATCTCGACGCTGCGGTCGCCGATGTTGAGCGTGCTGCGTGCGTCGAAGCTGTTGCTGGGCAAGCGGTCTCCGGGGTCGACTGCGGGGCGCCTCGCGCCCGAACGGGGACCGCCAGTGTCGCATCTTCACGCCCACCGGCCGCTGGCCGGGTGGCGCGATCGCCGTCAGGATCGCCGGCTGCGCACCTGATAGATCGAGGTGAAGCCGGTGCGAAAGCCACTGCGTGCGGCGCGCAGGTACAGCCTCCATACGCGCAGGCGCTCGGCGCCGGCGAGGCGCTCCGCGGCCTCGAGGTCTGCGTCCAGCCGCTGGATCCAGTGCGTCAGCGTACGGGCGTAGTGCTCGGCGTAGCCCTCGACGTGCTCGGTGACGAAGCCCGCGCGCTCCAAGGCGACGAGCACGCGCGACAGATGCAGCGGCGCGGCGTCGGGGAACACGTATCGCTCCGAGAAGCCGCCGGCCTCGGTCTCGCCGTGGCGCAGGCGAGCGATGCCGTGGTTGAGCAGCCGCCCGCCGGGCTCCAGCAGGCCGGCGAGCTGCTGGGCGTAGACGTCGATGCGCGCCGCGCCGACGTGCTCGACCATGCCGATGCTCGCGATCGCGTCGAAGCGCTCGCCCGCCAACTCGCGGTAGTCCGCCACGCGGATCTCGACGCGGTCGGCGACGCCGGCGGCCGCGGCGCGCTCGCGCGCGAGACGCGCCTGGGGCTCGGACAGGGTGATGCCGACGGCGTGCACACCGTGATGGACGGCGGCGTGGATCGGGAAGCTGCCCCACCCGCAGCCGACGTCGAGCACCCGCTCACCCTCGGTCAGCGCGAGCTTGCGGCAGACCGTCTGCAGCTTGCGCTCCTGGGCGGCCTCCAGGGGCTCGTCGTCGTGCTCGAAGATCGCGCAGCTGTAGGTCATCGACGCATCGAGGAAGAGTGCGAAGAAGTCGTTGGAGACGTCGTAGTGGTGGCGCACGGCACGGGCGTCGCGCTGGATGCTGTGGCGCCGGCCGCGCGGGCGCAGCTCGATCGCCGGCCGGCGCGGCGGGCGCATGACGCCGGCGGCGCGCACGGCGGCGAGCAGCAGGCGGCGCCGGGTGGGCCCGTCGATCGCCGGCGGATCCCAGCTCACCAGCAGCTCGAGCACGGCGTCGAGGTCGTCGACCTGCAGCTCGCCTGAGACGTACGCGCGGCTCAGCCCGATCTGCCCCGGGGCCATCAGCGCGTGGGCGACCGCACGCGGCGAGCGGGCACTGAAGATGGGTCCGCCGCCGCTGGTGGAGGGCAGCGTGGTGCCATCCCACAGCCGCACGTCGAAGGGACGCTCGGGCAGCGCGGCCTCCAGCTCGCGGCGCAGCGGTTGGGTCGTCGAGAGCAAGCGGTCAATCTACCCGCCGGGCGTGGCGCCATCCCACCAGATCGGTAGGTTCTGACCATGACCGAGTCCGTCTGGGATTACCCACGGCCTCCGCGCCTGGAGCCCTGCACTCGGCGCGTTCGCATCGAGCTCGGCGGCATGGTCGTCGCCGACTCGCGCGATGCGCTGCGGATGCTCGAGACGAGCCATCCGCCGACGATCTACATCCCGCCTGGCGACGTCGCCGACGGGATCCTGCGCCCTGCCGGCGGTCGCTCGTTCTGCGAGTGGAAGGGGGTCGCCAGCTACTTCGACATCGTCTCCGGCGAGCGCCGCGAGGCGCGGGCCGCATGGACCTATCCCGATCCCAACGAGCAGTACGCGGCGCTACGCGATCACGTCGCCGTGTACCCGCGGCGCATGGACGCCTGCTGGCTGGACGACGAGCGCGTGCGCTCGCAGGACGGCGACTTCTACGGCGGTTGGATCACCGACGACATCACAGGCCCGTTCAAGGGCGCGGCCGTAACCTCAGGATGGTGATGGCGTTGAAGGTGTATGCGGGCGATGGGAGACCGGATACGTGACTCCAGCGGACTGGTCGGACGCGGGCGCGAGCTTGAGCAGCTCGACGCTGCCCTGACCGACGCCCTCGACGGCCGCGGCTCGATCGTGGTCGTGACCGGCGAGCCGGGGATCGGAAAGACGGCACTCACGCGGGCCTTCGCCGAGCACGCCGTGGCGCGCGGCGCATCGACGGCCTGGGGCACCGGCTGGGATGGCGGCGGAGCGCCGGCGTACTGGCCCTGGGTGCAGATCGTGCGCACGCTTCTGCGCCGCGAGGACGTCGATGCGCTGCGGGGCAGCCTCGGCGGGTCAGCGCCGTGGATCGCGCGCCTGCTGCCGGAGTTCGCCGGGGCGCTCGGTGCTCCGGCGCCGGCATCCGACGTCAACGCCGACCAGGCGCGCTTTCGCCTCTTCGACGCGCTGGCCAGCCTGCTGGCGATGGTCGCCGCCCGCGACCCGCTCGTCGTCGTGCTCGACGACCTGCACTGGTCCGACGCCTCGTCGGTCCACGCGCTGGAGTTCGTCGGGCGCGGGCTGCCCGACCTGCCGATCATGGTCATCGCCGCCTACCGTCCCAGCGAGGCGTACGCGCGCGGCGAGCTGGCCGCCGCGCTCGGAGGGCTCGCGCGCGTGGCGACGCGACTGCCGCTGGAGGGACTGGATCGAGAAGACGTCGGCAGGCTCGCGCGCGCACACGGCGAGCGGTCGGGCGAGCCTGGGGTGATCGCTGCGAGACTGGTGGCGTCCGTCCATCACGCGAGCGCCGGCAACCCGTTCTTCGTCGACGAGCTGCTGCAGCTCCTGGCCGCGCAGGGACGGCTGCACGATGAGTCGGTCGCCGACGGCCTGCCGCTGCCCGGCGGCGTGCGCGACACGATCCTGCGGCGACTGGCGCCGCTGGATGCCGCGTGCGTGGACATGCTGCGCGCGGCCGCCGTCACGGGCACGCAGTTCGGGCTCGCGACGATCTCGCGCATGCTCGGGCAGACGCCCGGTGCGATCCTCGGGCTCATCGACGCGGCCCTGCGCGCCGGGCTGCTGGCCGACCACGGCGATCCCGGCCGCTTCCTGTTCGTCCACACGCTCGTCCGCGACACGCTGCTCAGCGGGATCGGCGCGACCGAGCGCGGGCGCCTGCACCTCCTCGCCGGCGAGGCGCTGGAGCATCTGTACGGCGAGGACCTCGAGCCGCACCTGTCCGAGGTCGCTCATCACTTCCTGCAGGCCGCGAGCGTCGGTGGCGCCGCTCGCGCGGTCGACTACGCGGCGCGGGCGGCCGCTCGCGCGGTCAGCCTGTGCGCCTACGAGGAGGCGGCGCACCTGTATTCGCGCGCGATCGAGACCGCTGCCACGCTGCCGATCGACCGATCCCGCGGGTGGGAGCTGCATCACGGGCGCAGCGAGGCGCTGGTCCGGGCGGGCGACATGGCCGGCTCGCGCGAGGCGCTGCGTGCGGCCGTCGAGCACGCTCGCGAGCTCGAAGATCCCCAGCCACTGGCCCACAGCGCGCTCGTCGGCACGCTCCCCGGGCTCTCGCCGGGCGCGATCGAGCACGACGTCGTCGCCGTGCTCGACGAGGCGCTGCGGCGGATGGATCGCTGCGACGCCGTCGACCCGGAGCGGCGGGCCGAGGACGACGCGCTGCGCTGCCGCCTGCGGATCCAGCTTGCGGTCGCGCTCTACTGGTCGGCAGACCGCGCGCGTCGCGAGCAGCTCGTCGAGGAGGGCCTGCAGATCGCGCGCGAGATCTTCTCGGGTGTCGCTGCCCAGACCTCGCCGGCGCAGCGCGCGCTCGCCGATCGGACGCTCGCCTTCGCGCTCGCGCAGGGGTTTCTCGCCGTATGGGGTCCCGACACCGTGCAGCGGGGATTGCCGATCTCCGTCGAGGCGCTGGAGCTGTGCGATCGCACCGGCGACGCGGAGCTGGCGATGCAGGTGCGCCTGTGGCGCGTCAGCCTGCTGCTCGAGCTCGACGATCCGATCCGCAGCGACGCCGAGATCGAGGCGTTCGGCGCGATCGCGCGCCGCCTCGGCCAGCCTCGGACGATGGTCTTCGACGCGCTGTACCGCGCGCTGCGCGCGCACATGCGAGGCGACTTCGCCGAGGCCGAGCGCCACACCGCCGAGGCCGTCTCGCGCGGGCGCGCGACGCCCGGCTCGGTGGCGCCGGTCCTCGCCGATGCCCAGACCTTCTACCAGCGCCGGACGCAGGGGCGCCACCTCGACCTCGAGGCGGTGCTTCGCGGCCATGCGGACCGCCTGCCGGCGATGCGGCGCTGGCGCTGCCTGCTGGCGCTCCTGCTCGCCGAGCTCGGGCGCGAGGAGGAAGCACGCAAGGAGCTCGAGCAGCTTGCCGCGGCAGACTTCGAGGACATTCCCGCCGATGGAGGGTGGCTCGTCACGATCGCGCTGCTCAGCGAGCTGAGCTCGCTGCTCGGCGACGTGCCGCGGGCACGGCGGCTGTACAGGCTGCTGGCCCCCTACGAGGGGCGCAACGTCGTTGCCGCCGGCGCCGCCTATCTCGGCCCCGTGGCGCGCTACCTGGGCCTGCTCGCGATGACCACCCGCGAGGACGAGCGCGCGCTGGGGCACCTGGAGACCGCGCGCTCTGCTGCCCAGCGGCTCGGAGCGCGCCCGGCGGCGGTCCTGACGGCGCTGGATACCGCCGAGGTCCTGACCCGCCGTTGCGCCCCCGGGGACGCTGAGCGTGCCGCGTCGCTCGTCGCTCGCGCATCGGGCGACGCGGATCTGCTGCGGATGGACGGCGCCAGCGCCCGCGCCTTGGCCCTGCGATCGCGCCTCGCGACGGTCGTCCCCCGCGAGCAGGAGCAACGCCCCGAGCCCCAGTCAGCGCGGCTAAGCCGCGAAGGCGACGTCTGGTTGCTCGCCTACGACGGGCGCAGCGTGTGCCTTCACGACGCCAAGGGGCTGCACCACCTCGCGGCCCTGTTGGCCAGTCCGGGGACGCCGATCTTGGCCACCGTGCTCGCCGCCGGTGGGGCGAGCGGCGGCGCCACGATCACCACCGCCGAGCGCACACGTGCCAGCGACCTGCGCGCGGAGCTCGAGGAGGCGCGGGCGTTCAACGACCCAGAGCGCGTGGACCGCGCCCGCGAGCAGCTCGCCACGCTCGCCGGCGAGCTGACGGTTGACGAGGCACGCGGCGTGTCCCGGGAGCACGCGCGCGTGAACGTGACGCGCTCGTTGCGCGCGGCCCTGCGGCGGATCTCCGAGCACGAGCCCGAGCTCGGGCGGCTGTTGCAGGGGACGATCCGGACCGGTGCCTCGTGCCGCTACGAGCCTGGTCACGACAACACCCTGAGCTGGGATGTCGACACCTGATCGTCGGGCGCGGGGGTTGGCGCGTCGTCGCTCGCCGAACCACTAGTGTCGAGTCGCTTCGTGATAGGCGTGCCCCCACGAGAGATGGTGTCCGCGGCTCCAACATCAACGGAAGGCCCGCTCGTGGGGCGCGTGCGGGAACTGGGTGAGCTGTACGACGCATATGCGTCAGCGCGCGCCGGCAGCGGCGGGGTGCATCTGATCCTCGGGGATCCCGGCGTCGGCAAGACGCGCCTGGCGGCCGCGCTCGCCGAGCACGCGGCGACCGACGGTGCGGCGGTGGTCTGGACGCGCGGTTGGGGACGTGCGGCGCCCGCGTACTGGCCCTGGGTCGAGGTCGTCCGCAGCCTCTGCCGCCCCGTCGACGGCAAGACCCTGCGCTGCGAGCTGGGCGCCGATGCCGACGAGCTGCTGCGTCTGGCGCCCGAGCTCGGCGAGCGGCTCCCGGGCGCCAGACCGCCGCCACAGCATCCGTCGACCGGCGTGGAAGACGTGGAGATCACGCGGTTCGGGTTGTTCGACGCGCTGGTGTCGCTGCTGCGCTCGCGCGGCGCCGTCGCACCGGTGCTCGTGCTGATCGACGACCTGCAGGCCGTCGACGAGGACTCGCTGATCGCCTTGGACTTCGTCTCGAGGATGCTGCGCGACGCCCGGGTCCTGCTTGTCGTGACGATGCACGAGCGGGTCCCCGAGCGCTCGTCGGACGCCCAGGCAGCGCTGTCAAACATCGTGCGCGCCGGCCGGCGGCTCTTCCTCGGCGGTCTGTCCAGCGAGGACGTCGGGCGCCTGATCGCGCTGACCAGCGGCATCGAGCCGGCTCCCGCGCTGGCGCGCGCGGTCCATGCCCGCACCGAGGGCAACGCGTTCTTCACCCGCGAGATCCTCGCGCTGCTGCTCGCCGAGGGAGGCCTGCAGGACCTGCCGGAGGATCTGCCGCTGCCTGACAGCGTGCGCGAGACCATCCGTCGCCGTCTGGAGCCGCTTGACGAGCCTGCCGTCCACACGCTCGAGCTGGCCGCGATCTTCGGGCGAACCTTCGAGCTCATGGCGCTCGAGCCCGCCTCCCCGCTGGGACGCGAGCAGGTGCTGCGGGCACTGGACCGGGCGGCGAAGCTCGGGATCGTCGGCGAGGTTCCGGGGACGGTCGGGCGCTATCGCTTCAGCCACGGCCTGATTGGCGACACGCTGCTGGCGAACATGACACCTACCGCGCGCAGACAGGCGCATGCGGCGGCCGGCAGCGCCCTGGAGCAGGTCTATCGCGGCGCGATCGAGTCCCATCTGCCCGAGCTCGCCCATCATTTCCTGTCGGCCGCCCCCCGGGGGGATCTTCGCAAGGCCGTCGACTATGCACAGCGCGCAGCGCAGCGCGCCCTGGACAACCTCGCCTACGAGCAGGCGGCCGAGCTCTTCGGACGGGCGCTGCAGGCCCTTGAGCTGCTCGAGCCTGACATGCCGCGCCGCGCCGCACTGCTGCTGGGCCAGGGCACCGCGCAGTCCCGTGCCGGGCGGCCTGCGGCGCGCGCCACCTTCGACGCCGCGAGCGTCATCGCGCGGGAGATCGGCGAGCATCGAACCTTGGCCCGCGCGGCGCTCGGCGCGGCGCCGTTCGCCCTCACGCCGGGCTTCGTCGACGAGGCCCACGTCGCGCTGCTCGTGGAGGCACTGGAACGCATCGGCAAGGGCGATGACCCGCTGCGCGTGCGCCTGCTCGGCTCGCTGGCGACCGCGCTGTACTGGTCAGATGCCGCGTCGCGTCGCGCCGAGCTCGCGGGCGAGGCGCTCGCCATGGCCGACCGTCTCGGAGACGATGTCACGCGCGCGTTCGCGCTGTCCTCAGCACAGCTCGCGACCAACGGTCCGGATGGCACCGAGCAGGGCCTGCGCTGGCTGCAGACGCTCTTTGCGCTGACCGAGCGCGCCGGCGAATCGATGCTGTCGCTCGATGCCCGCAGCCGTCACGTCGACCTGCTCATCGAGCTCGACGACCTTGTCGGAGCCGACATGGCGATCGGGACCGCCGAGCGCGTGGCGACCGCGGCCCGCGATCGGCGGGCGATGGCGTTCGCGCGGCTGCAACGCGCCCGCCGTCTGACGATCGAGGGGCGCTTCGACGCGGCGCGACGCGTCATCGCCGAGGTCGCGGCCGTGCGCGACGAGATGCCCGACACGACGGTGCCGTTGACGGTGGACGGCCAGCTCGCCGTGCTCGGCTGGATCCAGCGCGGCCCGCACACGATCATCGAGCAGGTGCGCACCTACGCCGACCGCGTCCCCGCGATGCCGGTCTGGCGCGCGGCGCTCGCGGCGGGCCTTGCGGCCGGCGATCGCGGCGCCGAGGCCGAGCTCGAGCTGGACCGCCTGGCGGCCGACGACTTCGCAGCGCTGCCGCGCGACAGCCTGTGGATGGTCGCGATGGTCGGCCTGGCGGAGGCCGCGGCCTCCCTCGGCCTGGCGCGGCGAGCGACCGCGATCTACGACCAGCTCGTGCCCTACCGCGATCGCAATGTCGTCACCCCGACCGCGGCCTTCCTCGGACCGGTCGAGCTGTGGCTGGGCATCCTTGCCCGCGCCGGCGGTCGCCTCGATCTGAGCATCGCGCATTTCGAGCGCGCCCGGGCGCAGGCCACGCGCAACGGCGACCGCATGAGCGTCGCGCGGATCGCCGTCGAGGAGGCAACCGCGCTCGTCGAGCACGGCGCGAGCCGCTCGCTGGCTCGCGCGCGGGATCTGCTCGAGGAGGCCGCGGAGGCATGCGAGGAGATGGACTACAGCTCGATGCTCGACCGGATCGCCGGCCTCAACGACGGTATCGGCGGCGTTGGCACGCCCGCCGCCACGCCGCGCACCAGACCGCAACCACCGGCCGAGCTGCGGCGCGTCGGAGACGTCTGGACGGTGAGCGACGACCACTGCACGCTCTATCTCAACGACAGTCGCGGGGTGCGCCTGCTCGCGCTGCTGCTCCAACGCCCCGGCCAAGAGATCCACAGCCTCGACCTCGTGGCGATCGTCGACGGCGCCGGCTCGTCCTCGGGCGTCCGTGGAGGCGATCAGCAGACGACGACGCGCCGCGGGCTGCAGGCGGGCACCGGCCCCAGGCTCGATGCCCAGGCCAAGGCCGCCTACCGCGCCCGCGTCGACGGGCTCGGCACGCGGCTCGCCGAGGCTCAGGCACGCGGTGACGAGGCGCTCGTCAGTCGCCTGCAGGCCGAGCTTGCGTTCGTCAGCCGCGAGCTCGAGCTGGCGGTCGGCATCGGCGGGCGCGACCGCAGCGAGTCGGGCTCGCATGCCGAGCGCGCCCGGGTCAACGTGACGCGGGCGATTCGCGCCACGATCAAGCGGATCGCGGGCTATGACGCCCGGCTCGGGCGGGAGCTCGAGAGCGCCGTCAACACGGGCACGTTCTGCGCCTATAAACCCGATCCGCGGTGTCCGACCCGCTGGTCGGTGCACGACTCCGGGCGATAGACCGCACGGTGGTCAGGCCGCATGTACGGCGTTCAGTCGTTCGTCACGCCTGTGGAGCATGGACGGCTCTCAGCACACATTCCTGTTCGCCGATCTCGTCGGCTTCACGTCGTTCACCGAGCAGGTCGGCGACGAGGCCGCCGCGGACGTCGCGGTGGCCTTTCAGCAGGCCGCTTCGCACCTGGCTGCCGACTACGGCTGCGAGGTCGTCAAGAGTCTCGGCGACGCGGTCATGATCCATGGCGACGAGGCGCCGCGCGTCGTCGGGCTGGCGTTGGCGATCGGGCGCGACCTTCAGGATGAGAGCTGGTGCCCCGCCGTGCGCATGGGCGTGCATTCCGGCAGCGCCGTGCGGCGCGCCGGGGACTGGTACGGCGCGACCGTCAACGTCGCGTCCCGGCTGGTCGACGCCGCCGCGCCCGGAGAGGTGCTGATCAGCGTCAAGACCCGCGACCTGCTCGCGTCCCATGACGCGATGAGGATCGCCGACCTCGGTGCGCGGAGCTTCAAGAACGTCGGCAAGCCGCTCGGCGTCTTCGCGGCCGCATCCTGACCCTCGAGTCAGCGGCAATGAACACGCTGTGGGCTCGGAGCAATCTTGTTCATTGACGCTTCCAAAGCAAAGAGAGGACGCCACGGGGAAGAGGCGCCCTCTCTTAGACCGGGTGGCTGTCCCTAGCCTGTCGTCAACAGGCGGGCGTGATGGCGGAGCGAACGGTGTTCATTTCGACTGAACGGGATTCACGGGCCGCTACGCTCGGCATGGTTGTCCGCGCAACGTGCGAGCGAATGGGGTCGATTGGTGCACATCGAGATCTGGTCTGACATCGCCTGTCCATGGTGCTACGTCGGCAAGCGCCGCTTGCAGACCGCGCTGGAGGGCTTCGAGCATCGCGACGCCATCTCGGTCACCTGGCGCTCGTTCGAGCTGGACCCCGGCGCGCCGGCGCAGCGTCAGGGCGACGGCGCGACGCACCTCGCCGAGAAGTACGCGGTGAGCCGCGACGAGGCGCTGGCGATGCAGCAGCGGATGACCGATGTCGCCGCGTCCGAAGGACTCGCGTTTCGCTTCGACATCGCGCGCGGAGGCACCACGTTTGACGCGCACCGCGTGTTGCACCTCGCCGCTGCGCACGGCCTCCAGGACGCGATGAAGGAGCGGGTGATGCGCGCCTACCTCTGCGAGGGCGAGCTGATCTCCGACCACGCGGTCCTGCGACGTCTCGCGCTCGAGGTCGGGCTCGCCGAGCAGGAGGTCGACGACGTGCTCGACGGCGATCGATACGCGGCCGACGTGCGCTCCGACGAGCGCGACGCGACGACGCTGGGCATTCGCTCGGTCCCGTTCTTCGTCGTCGACCGCAAGGTCGGCGCGTCCGGCGCGCAGCCGCCAGAGGCGCTGCTCGAACTGCTGCGCGAGGCCTGGCCGGCCGACGCGGCAACCCGATGAGCATCGTCAAGATCAACGCGATCACCGTCCCGCGCGAGCGCTTCGACGAGTTCCAGCGGCGCTTCGCCTCCCGTGCCGGGCGCGTGTCGAGCGCCGAGGGCAGCGAGATCTGGTCCTTCGACGTGCTCGAGCTGGAGGGCCCCGCGGTGTCATGACCGCGACGGTGACCGCGTTGGCCTTCACGCCGGTCAAGGGCCTGCATGTCACGAGCGTGTCGCGGTTGCGGCTGGGCTCTGAGGGCGCGGCCGACGACCGCCGCTTTCATCTCGTCGAGGAGCGCGGCCGGATGTTCAACGGCAAGCGCACGGGCGCGCTGAACACCGTCGCGGCCGCCTACGATCACGATGCGAGTGAGCTCACGCTGACGTTCGCCGGCGGCGAGGTCGTGACGGGCGCCGTCGCGCTCGGCGAGCAGATCGACACGACCTTCTACTCACGACCTGTCCGCGCGCGGCTCGTGCAAGGGCCGTGGTCGGCGGCGCTGTCGGAGCTGGTTGGCCAGCCGCTGCGCCTCGTGGAGGGCGTCGACCGCTCCGGGCTCGATCGTGGCCGCGGTGGCGCGGTGAGCCTCGTGTCGCAGGCGTCGCTTGAGGCATTCGCGCAGGTGGCCGGCATCGAGGACCCTTGCGCTCGGCGCTTTCGCATGCTCGTCCAGATCGACGGCGTCGCGGCGCACGAGGAGGACGGCTGGATCGGTGAGCGGGTTCGCATCGGTGAGGCGCTCGTGCGCCTGCGCGGCCACGTCGGTCGCTGTGCCGTGACGACGCGCCACCCCGACAGCGGTGAGGTCGACCTGGCGACGCTCGACCTCCTGCGCAGCTATCGCGGCGACCTCGACACGACCGAACCGCTGGCCTTCGGCGTCTACGGCGAGGTGCTCGAAGGCGGATCGGTGGCCGTCGGCGACGCCGTGTCGGTGCAGTAGGAATCTGCGCGCGGACGGGCCCCGAGGCGTGCCAGCAGCGCGTCCCACGCCAGCGCGCGGGCTCGCACGCTCTCCCGCGTCCCGCGAGCGCCGACGTTCGGCGGCATCGCCACGGCGTCGTCCGCCGGCTCGGGTGCGGCGCTCAGCAGGATCGGCTCGGTGGCGCCCGGCACGGCGAGCAGCAGCTCACGGGTGGCGGCGATCGACGCTGCGGTCGGCGGGGACGTCGTCGGCCCGACCGCGAGGACGATCGCGCCGCGCGAGGCCAGCAGGGACGCCGCGACGGCGCCCCAGGACGGCCCGCCGGTGACGTCGAGGATGACCGTCGCGCAGGGCGCTGATCCGGCGGGGACATGCAGCGTCGCCGCGAGGCCGTCGCGCCAGCGCCGGCGGCGCACGCCCGCAGCGGCGATGACTTTCGTCAGCTCGCGGCTCGCGGCCCGGCCGTCGGCGGCTTCGGCGCGCACCTCGACGATGACCGGGCGCAGCGAGCGCAGCGCCGCCACGTCGCCGGTGCCCTCCTTGGCGGGCAGCCAGTCCAGCAGCTGCGAGCAGTCCGCGGCTCCGGCGCGCCAGATGCGCCCGTCGTCGTCGCGGTAGCGCGCGCGCCAGCGCACGTCGGCTCCCGATCCGGCGCCGCGGACGCTGAGCGCCAGTGGCTCGTCGAGCAGGCCCTCGAAGGGGCCGCGTAGCTCAAGCGCGCTCACCAGGAGCGCGTCAGGCCGCCGTCGATGAGCAGGGACTGCCCCGTCACGTAACCGGCGCGCTCGCTGCACAGAAACGCCGCCGCGTCGGCCACCTCCCGTGGCATTCCCAGCCGTCGCGCGGGCACCTCGTCGTGCGCCGCGGCCTGCGCGGCGTCCATGCTGCCATAGCCCGAGGCCATCCGATCGGTCGCGATGCGGCCGGGCAGGACGGCGTTGAACGTCACGCCGTCGGCGGCACAGTCGCGCGCCAGCAGCTTCATGCCGGCCAGCAGGCCCGGTCGGTTGACGTTTGAGAGCGCCAGCCCGTCCAGCGGCTCGCGCGCGACCATCGAGGACACGGCGACGACACGGCCGAAGCCGCGTTCGCGCATGCCCGGCACGATCCGGCGCATGACGAGCATCGGCGAGACGACGAGCTCGCGGTGCGCGGCCTCCCACTGCTCGGCGCTCGGCTCCAGCGGGTCGGACACGCGCGGTGGCCCACCGGTGTTGGCGACGTAGACATCGATCGCGCCCAGCCGCGCCTGCACCGCGTCGACGAGCTCGTCGACCGCGGTCAGGTCGGCGCTGTCGAAGACGAAGCCGTCGCCGCCGATCGCCCGTGCGGTCTCGTTCACCGCCTGCGGTGTGCGCGCCGCGACCGCGACGCGCGCGCCCTCGGCCGCCAGCGCCTCGGCGATCGCGCGGCCGATGCCGCGCGTTGCCCCGGTCACGAGCGCGACGCGATCGGTGAGCCCGAGATCCATCAGTCCGGTGCCCGGGCGATGACCGCCATGCGGTCGCGGAAGTCCGGTGCCCACATGCGCTCGGCGACGCCGGCGCCGCGGGCGCCGCGGACGAGCAGGCGCGCCGCCAGCGGCGAGTAGCCGCCGATGCGCTGTAGGTAGTAGGCCACGCTGAAGGCCTTCGGCGCGGTCGCGATGTCGAGCACCGTCCAGCCGTGGCGCTCCAGCAGCGTCGTGATCGAATCTCGCGTGAAGAACTGCACGTGCGTCGGGATCACCGACCACCAGCGCCTGCCCATCCGCCGCGCGAGCAGGCTGCCGGCGTCGGGCAGCGCCATCCACGCGACGCCGCTCGGGCGCAGCAGCTGCGCCAGGCGTTCGAGGGCCTCGCCGGGCCGGGGAAGATGCTCGATGACGTCGCCCATGACGACCGCGTCGTAGTGGCCCAGCGGCAGCGGCGAGCTCAGCAGCTCGCCGGTGCGCACGTCCAGGCCGAGCTCGTCGCGCGCGTAGGCGGAGGCGAACTGCGACGGCTCGACGCCGACGGCCTCCCAGCCGCGCTCCTGCGCCTCGGCGAGCAGGAAGCCGACCCAGCAGCCGAGGTCCAGCAGCCGGCGCTTGCGCGGCCCGCCGTTGTGCGGATCGGCCACGAGATGCTGCTCGATCTGCGCGAGCGCACGGCGGGCGGTTGCGCGCTGGCCGGACTCCTCCTCGACGTAGTCCTCCGAGGCGGCGTCGGCGTAGGCGCTCTGCAGCACGGCGTCGGCCGGCATCGGCTCGGTCTGGCGGTGCCCGCACTCCGGGCAGCGGACCAGGTCTGACAGCGCCGTGCCGAAGCGGTCGGTCGTCGGGATCAGGCCGTCCGGTCCCGCGTCGCCTGCCACCTTCAGGTGCGCCACGAGCCCGGACGCACCGCAGGCGGCACAGTGCGACATCGGTGCATGGCAGCCTACGACCTCGGCGCGCGCGAGCGACGCACCGCGCCCGGCCCTCTACGATCACTGCGTGGCCGAGCGGCACCTGTCTCTGGTGAGCGTCGTTGCGCCGATGCTCAACGAGGAGGGCACCGCGCGCAACTTCTGCGCGCGCGTGGGGGCGGCGCTCGAAGGCCTGCCATGGGAGCTCGTCGTCGTCGACGACGGGTCCAAGGACGGCACACCGGCGATCCTCGCCGAGCTCGCGGCCGCCGACGTGCGCGTGAAGGTTCTCACGCTGTCGCGCAACTTCGGCCACCAGATGGCGATCACGGCCGGCCTGGACCATGCCGAGGGCGACGCCGTCGTGATGATCGACTCCGACCTGCAGGATCCCCCCGAGCTGATCGCGACGATGATCGAGCACTGGCGGGCGGGCTCGGACGTCGTCTACGCCACGCGCACCGACCGAGCGGGGGAATCGCGCTTCAAGCTCACGACGGCGCGCTGGTTCTACTCGATCATGGGCAAGGTCTCCAGCGTGCCGCTGGCCGCCAACTCCGGCGACTTTCGCCTGCTGGACCGCCGCGCGCTGGACGCGCTGCTGCAGATGCGCGAGCGCAACCGCTACCTACGCGGGATGACGTCGTGGGTCGGCTTCACGCAGACCTCCGTGCCCTACACGCGCGAGGCGCGCCATGCCGGCAAGACGAAGTACCCGATCCGCAAGATGATCCACTTCGCGCTGGACGCGATCGCGTCGTTCTCCAACGTCCCGCTGCAGCTCGCGACGCTCGCGGGCTTTCTCTTCGCGTTCCTGGCATTCCTCGCAGTCCCGGTCGCGATCGGCTTTCGCGTCTTCGGTCAGTTCCTGCCGGGAATCACGACGACGGTCATCGCCGTGCTGCTGCTCGGCGGCTTTCAGCTGATCGCGATCGGGCTGATCGGCGAGTACGTCGGGCGGATCTACGACGAGGTCAAGCGCCGCCCGCTGTACGTCGTGCGCGAGGGCACGAACGTCGCCGTCGCCAAGGACGACGAGCGCGAGCACACGCCGACGCGGTAGCTGCGCATGGCTCGACGTCCCATCACCCAGCAGCGGGCGCTGACGCTGCTCGGGGCTGGGGTCTCGGTGCTCGCGCTGGCCGGGGTCGTCGTCTGGGCCCTGCACCAGCCGGCGCCGGCATGGCCGCGGTCGACATCGGGACTGGCGCTGCTGGCGGCGGCGATCGTCGTCTACCTCGGCGGCTGCGCCGCGCGCGCCGAGCGCTGGCTGGCGCTGCTGCACCACAACGACGCGCGGCCGAGCCGCAGCGACGCCTACGGCCTGATCGCCGTCGGCTACCTGGGCAACAACATCCTTCCGGCGCGCGCGGGCGACGCGCTGCGGGTGATCTTCCTCACCCCACGCGCACACACGAGCAAGCGCACGGTGCTCGGCACGATCGTCGCCGAGCGGATGCTCGACGTCGCCCTGCTCGTCGCCCTGTTCGTGATCCTCGCCTACGGCGTGCTCGGCGGGATCGACGTCCCGTCGGCCGGGCGGCTGGCGTTCGTCGCGCTGCTCGTGGCCGGGCTGGCGCTGGCGGTGGCCGTGGGCGCGCTGCTCGCACATCGCCGCGGGCACCTGCGGCGGATCCTGGACTTCCTCGCGCCGATGGCGGCCGCGACGCTGCGCATGCGCGGGCGCCACGGGGCGGCGCTGCTGGCGTGGTCGGCGCTCGTCTGGGGCATGGAGTGGGGGTCGTGGTGGCTGACGGCGCAGGCGGTCGGACTGCACCTCGCGCTGCTGGACGTCGGCTACCTCATGGGCCTCGCCGCGATCTTCGTCCTGATTCCCAGCGGCCCGGGCTACGCCGGGACCTTCGACGCCGCGCTGATCTTCGGGCTGCACGCGCTCGGGACCCCGGGGGCGCTGACGCTGTCCTACCTGCTGCTGCTGCGCTTCGTCATCGCCATGCCGATCACGCTGCTGGGCCTGGGAGCGCTGGCGTCGCGCTTCGGCGGGATCGCGCGGATGCGCGCGGCGGTGCGGGCGTGAGGGTCGCCGTCCTGGGTGCCGGTGTCGCCGGTCTGGTGTGTGCGCACCGGCTGTCCTGTGAGGGTCATGTCTGCGACGTCTACGAGCGCTGGCCCGGACTCGGCGGCCAGGCGGCGACGCTGGACGTCGGCGGCGGTGAGCTGCTGGAGCGCTACTACCACCACCTCTTCACGAGCGACCGTCACATCGTCGCGCTGTACGAGGAGCTCGGCATGGGCGACGAGCTGGAGTGGCACCCGTCGTCGATGGCGTTCTTCGTCGACGGGCGCCAGTGGGCGTTCAACGGCGCGCTGGACCTGCTGCGATTTCGCCCCCTGCCGCCGGTGGCGCGGGTGCGGATGGGGGTCGCGGTGCTGCTGCTGCAGAAACTCGCCAAGGAGGCCGGCCCGTTTGAGGCGATCACGGCGCACGAGTGGATCGCATCGCGGATGGGCCGGGCGCCGTGGGAGAAGATCTGGGGTCCGCTGCTGCGCGGCAAGTTCGGCGAGCGCGCGGAGGACATCTCGATGGTGTGGCTGTGGAACAAGCTGACGCTGCGCCGCCAGCTGGAGGGCGACGAGGCGCGCCAGGAGCTGCTCGGCTATCCGCGGCACTCGTGGGAGTTGCTGTTCGATGCGTTGCGAACGTCCGTCGAGGGGGGCGGGGGCCGGGTGCTGATCGACCGGCCGGCGTCCTCGCTGCGACGCGATGGCTCGGGCTTCGTGGTCGCCTCGGGAGTTTCGGGATCGTTTCGGTCCGGCCACGACCCGCGCGCGTTCGCTTCGCCGGAGGGGGGCGCGGAGCGCTACGACGCGGTCGTCGCCACGGTCCCCAACGACGCCTTCCTCGGCCTGCTCGACGACGACCTGCGTGCTGCGATCGGCTCGCCCTACCTCGATCGCCTGCGTGCGACGGAGTACCACACCGCGCTGTGCCTGCTGCTGGAGCTCGACCGCCGCTTCTCACCCTTCTACTGGACGAACATCGCCGACACGCAGATCCCCTTCGTCGGCCTCGTCGAGCACACGAACTTCATCGACCCGGCCCGCTACGGCGGCCGGCGCTTTCTCTACGTGGCCAACTACCTCGCGCCCGGCGACCCCCTGCTGGCGCTTTCCGCGGATGAGCTCCTCGACGCCTACATGCCGGGTCTGCTTGCCGTTGTGCCTGACTTCTCAAAGGACTGGATCCGCGCCAGCTGGCTGCACCGCGAGGCGGCCGCCCAGCCGATCGTGACCGTCGGCTACCACGAGCGCATCCCGCCGCTTCAGACCGGCGTCCGGGGCCTCGTGCTCGCGAACACGACGCAGATCTACCCCGAGGACCGCGGCACCAACTACTCGGTGCGGCTGGGCGGGGATGCGGCGCGGTCGCTGCTCGACGCGGCGTCTCTGCTCCACGCATGACCGGCGCGATCGTGGGATTGCCCGGTGCCGACCTCGTCGCGCGCGGCGTTCTCGACCTCGCCGCGCGCGTCCGGCAACTGCTCGCAGCGCTCGGCCGGCGCGTGCGTTCGTCCCACACGCTGCGCCTCGTGGGCTGACCTCGGTCAGAGCTCCGACGAGCTCCTGCAGACGATGAGCGATCTCATCAACCAGCGCTACCCTGAAGCCGCGATGACCGCAAAGGAGAAGCTGCGTCAGGCAGTCGAGGAGCTGAGCGAGGCCGAGGCCGCCGAGGCTCTTGAGACCTCGTTAACCGTGAGCCTCGACGAACTTGACTACGCGCGTTCCCGTTCACCACGCGTTATGACCGCCAAGGAGCAACTGCGCCAGACCGTCGACGAGCTCACCGAGGCCGAGGCCGCCGACACGCTGAACTACCTCGCGCGCCGCCACGAGGCGCGCGACAAGCTCGGCGAGCTGCTGGCCGCTGCGCCGATCGATGACGAGCCCACCACGCCCGAGGAAGATGAGGGCGCGCGAGAGGCACGCAAGCAGATCGCCCTTGGCGAGGTGTTCTCGGCCGAGCAGATCAAGCGCGAGATCGCTTGACCGCTCGCGCTCGCCGCGATTTCAAGCGCATCGATCCGCCCGTTCAGCGGCGCATCACCGACGCGCTGGACCGGCTCGTCGCCGACTCTGCGCGCCGACAGCACCGTCTACGTCCTACGGGTCCTGCCGCGGGGCCGCGCTAACCGCGACTGACCGCCGGCTGGAATGCTCCCCAGAGCGATGGAGCGTCGGCTGATCTCCCTATTCGCCGCCCTGCTCGCATCGCCCTTCGTCGATGTCGCGCGATTCAAGCGGCGGGTCGACGAGACCGCCGGCTCGCGCTGAAGCCTTTCAGGCCGTGACAGCCTCGTGGCAGACGGCTTGCGCTGCTTGTCAAAGACCAACCACACCGTGCGGCTGGGCGGGGACGCGGCGTGCGTGGCGCTCGACGCGGCGCCTATCATCCACGCATGACCGGCGCGTTCGCGGGATTGCCCGGCGCAGACCTCGTCGAGCGTGGCGTCAGCGATCTCGATGCTGGTCGTCGCAGCGTGGAGGCGCTGTTGGTGTCACGCGCAACGACGCGCTTGCGGGCATGCGGAGTGGTGGTCCCGGAGCCGATACCCGACGCCGATCGCAAGCTGTACGTGCTGCTCGCCAAGACAGAGGGCGACGGCGCCCACTCCGCCTACAACGCACTGACTCGCAGGCTCGTGTCATTCATGCATGCCGCCGAGCACCATGCGCCCTGACGTCGATGATGCGCGCGTCCGGCAACTGCTCGCAGCGCTCGGCCGGCGCGTGCGTTCGCCCCACACGCTGTACCTCGTGGGCGGAACCAGCGCTGTGATCGTCGGTTGGCGGCCGTCCACTCGTGATGTCGACCTTCGGCCGGAGCCCGACTCCGACGAGCTCTTGCGGGCGATCAGCGATCTCAAGGGCGAGCTGGACATCAACATCGAGCTCGCCTCGCCGCTGGATTTCCTGCCGGCGCTCGACGGCTGGCAGGAGCGAAGTCCCTACGTCGGCACGTGGGGCGCGCTCCACGTTCGCCATCTCGACTTCCGTCTGCAGGCGCTTGCCAAGCTCGAACGGGGGTTGGAGAGCGACCTGGCCGACGTCAGCAGCATGCTTGCACATGGTCTGGTCAGCGCCACGGAGTTGCGCGACGGCTTGCACGCGATGCAAGCCGAGCTCTTTCGCTTTCCGGCTGTGGATGGCGCGAGCTTCGAGCGACGGGTCGCCGAGATCACAGAGCGACCACCGCCATGACCACGCGTGCGCATCAAACGACTCAGTGGTGCTGGTGGTCCCCCGCATGCACGAGCAGTTCGTTTCTCCCGCTGACTCCGAGCTTCGCGTAGATCCGTTTGGCGTGCGTGCGGATCGTCTCGGTGCCGAGGTGAAGCGTGTCGGCGATCGCGGCGTTGCTGCCGCCCGCGCACAGCAGGACGTGAACCGTGTGCTCTGCCTCGGTCAGGCTGTCGCACTGGTCCTCGTTCGGAGTCGCCACCCACAGGCCGCGGAGCACCAGGCGAAGGGCGGCGATGAGATCGGGGGCGTTTGTCTGCGGTGACAGGACGGCGCTTGCGCCCTGCGCGACGAGCGTGTGTATCTGGCGTCGCGCACCCAGGTGCTCGCTCCGGCGAACAACCGAGCAGTTGTGACCCCGGAGCCCGCCCGCACGGGGCCCCGCGGGTCGATCCCGACGCCTGAACGCGGTACCGTCTCACCGAGGCCATGACCGCCAAGCAGCAACACCGCGAACGCATCGACGCCTTCTCCGAGGAAGAGGCCAACGAGGCGCTGAGACTCTGGGACCTGCGCGAGGACCCCATGGTCATCGCCTTCCGCGACGCCCCGTTCGACGACGAGCCCGTCACTGCCGAGGAAGAGGCCGCGATGGCCGAGGCTCGAGCCGATCTGGCCGCCGGACGCACCGTGTCGCTTGAAGAAGCGATGCGCGAGCTGGAGTGACCGACGAGCCCTGGCGCATCGAGCTGACGCGCGCCGCTCAACGCGACCTGCGCCGTCTCGACCCGCCAATCCGCCGGCGCGTCAACGACGCGCTCGTCGCGCTCGCGCAGGATCCGCTAGGCAACCCCGCGCTCCTCAAGCTCACCGGCAACCAGCAGTCACGCTTTGCGTCGGCGACTGGCGCGTCCGCCTGACGCTCGACACCCAGGCCCGCGTCCTGGTCGTGATGCGCGTCCTGCCGCGCGGTCGCGCCTACCGCGACTGACCGCCGCCGCTGCGACACTGAACGGGCGCATCACCGCCGGCTGATGCTCTTCTTCGCCGCCCTCCTGGCCCTCATCGGCGGCGGGACCCGCGACCGCGCTCAGCGCGGCTCCCACTGATCCCGCATCGGGCGCTCAGAACTGCGCTCGGGCTTGTCTCTCAGCCGCCCCCGACCACGCCCCGGCAGCCCGGTCGGGAAGTCCCTGCACGCGCCCGGGTTCCAACCTCCGATCCGCTCACGGCGGGCACGACGTGGCCGCCGAGGTCCTGGACTACGTCGCCCGCCGCCACCAGCGACGTGACAAGCTCGGCGAGCTGCTGGTTGCCGCGCCGACCGATGACGAGCCCCACCGCGCCCGAGGAAGATGAGGGCGCGCGAGCGGCACGCAAGCAGATCGTCCGCGGCGAGGTGTTCTCGGCCGAACAGATCGAGCGCGAGATCGCTTGACCGCCGACAGCTGGGTCCGGACCGCTCGCGATTCAGGACGTGACAGCCTCGTGGCAGACGGCCTCGATGTTGTGGCCGTCGGGGTCGAGCACGAAGGCTCCGTAGTAGGTCGGGTGGTAGATCTCGCGCACGCCGGGAGCGCCGTTGTCACGCCCGCCAGCGGCCAGGGCAGCCGCGTGGAAGGCGTCGACCGTTGCGCGGTCGGGCGCTGAGAACGCGACATGGGTGGGCTCGGCGCCGCCGCCGGGGCGCAGCCAGAACTCGGGCTTGCCCTGCTGTCCGAATCCCAGCGTGTGCGGGAACTCGAGCACCACCGCGATGTTCAGCGGTGCCAGTGCGAGCTCGTAGAATCGCTTGGACGCGGCAAGATCGCTGACGGCGATGACGATGTGATCGAGGATCACAGCAGCGCCGAGAGGATCGCGCCGAGCAGGAGCCCGACGACGAGCGTCGTGCCGAGGACGACGGTCAGGACGCCGACGACCAATGATCGCGGCACGAGACGATTGACCAGCGCTCGCGGGCGCATGGAACGCAGCACGGCGAGGGTGCCGGCCGCGCGGCCGACGATACCGCCGCCCCAGCGTTCGATCTCTGCGTCGCGCAGGCGCCGCTCCCACGACAGCGCCATCGTCCGCGCCTCGCGCCGGGCGGCCACCTTGCGCCGCGGGAGCCCCTCCAGCCGCTGCAGCCAGTAGCGCAGCGACTCGCTCGCGTCGTCGGACGACGGTCCCCGTAGGGCCTCCTCGACGTCGTGGTCGCGGGCGGCGGCTGGCATGACGTCGATGATAGATCCACCCGGGTGTCGCGGCGCGAGCACCCGGTCAGCGCACGACCTCCCGGTAGACCTGCCACGTCGTCTCGGCCGCGTCGAGCCACGTCCAGGGCGGCGGACCGGGCGACGGGCGTCGAGCCGCGACGCCGGCGGCCAGCATGCCCGCGATGTCGCCCGGCTCGACGAACGTCGCGCGGTCGCCGAGCACCTCGCGAAGGACCGGGATGTCGGATGCCACCACGGGGGTGCCGCAGGCCAGCGCCTCGACCGGCGGGAGGCCGAAGCCCTCGTCATCCGACGGGAAGACGAGCGCGCGGGCGCCCGAGTAGATCGCGGCGAGATGCTCGTCGGGCACATGACCGGTCAGGGTCACGTCGGGCAGATCGTGTGCCCACGGCCGCGTCGCACCGACGAGGACGAGCGGCAGCTCGCGCGGCGCCTTCGCCATCGCGGCGATGCGCTTTCGGGGGTCGGGCGTCTGGAGCCCCCCGACCCACAGCAGGTAGTCGTCGGGAAGCCGGTAGCGCTTGCGCGCGGCCTGGATCTCCCACGCCCCGCACTTGTGCATGCCGGGGGCGGGCGCCTCGTGGACGACGCTCAGCCGCTGCGGCTCCATGCCGAGGTGCTCGCAGACCTCGGCGGCGACGACCGCCGTCGGCACGATCACGCGCGTCGACCGCTCGACCGCGAGGTAGCGCATGCGAAAGCGGATGCCCGAGCGCAGGTACTCGCTGCGGCGCTTGAGCGGGACGACGTCGTGCAGCGTGACGACCTGCGGGCACGGCGGGCGCAGCATCGCGCCGTCGATCCACGGCGCATGGAAGACGTCCGCGCGCCGCGGGCGATGGGTCTCGAGCACCTCATCACCCGGGGCGGCGGTTGCGCGCAGCGCCTCCAGCAGGCAGCGCGCGTAGCGCCCGATCCCACGCGGATCGCTCGCCGGGCGGCTGTCGAACGCGACCTTCACCGCGCGGCCGCTCGCAGGAGGATCGCTTCGACGCGGTCCGCGTAGGCGTCGGCGCCGAAGCGCTGCGCGCGAACGTGGGCGGCGGCGCCCATCTCGGCGCGCCGGCCGAGCACCTCCAGCACGGCGGCGGCGAGCTCGTCCGGACGCCCCGGAGCGACCAGGCGCCCGGTCTCACCGTCGGCGACGACCTCTGCGAGCCCGCCCACGCGGGTTGCGACGACCGGCGTTCCGGCCGCCATCGCCTCAGCCAGCACAGTGCCGAACGGCTCCTGGCGCGAGGGAGCCACGAGCACGTCGAGGTGGCGCATGACCGCGGCTCCGTCGGCCACCCACGGCACGTGCTCGACGTCCTCGGCGGCCCGCACCTGCGCGGCGTACTCCGGCGCGCTGTCGTAGGGGTCGTCGCCGATCAGCACGATGCGCGCGCCGGGCGCGCCGGCGTGGATCGCCGCGGCCGCGCGCACGAGGTCAAGCGGGCCCTTGCGCGGCTCGATCCGACCGACGAAGCCCACGATCGGACCACCGCCACCGTTGCGCTGCTGCCACGGCGCGGGCGCGTCCGGCACGTCCAGCTCGACGGGGCAGTAGACGACGTCGGCTCGCAGGCGTGGGGCGAGGCGATCCGCGACTGCCTGGGAGTCGGCCATCACGGCGTTCGCCCGCGACCAGAGACGCGGCACCCGATCGACCATGTCGTGCACGTGCAGCACCGTTCGGTGCCCGGGCAGCGCCGGCAGCAGGCGCGCGCTGACCGTGCCGTTGAGGTAGACGAGGTCAGACGCGCCAGCGAGGCGGCGCACGCGCGCGAAGCTTGCGACCGCTCGCGCGCCCGCGCCGCGCTCCATCCCGCCGAGCTCCAGGCGCACGACCGGCAAGTCGGCATCGTCCATCGGGCCGGCCCGCGGCGTGGTGAGCGTCAGCTCGTGGCCACGCGCGACGAGCCGGCGCGCGAGGCGCAGCAGCCCGATCTCCGCGCCGCCCGGATGGGCGACGGCACACACCGCGAGGATCCGCACAGCGCTGATCGTCGCAGGGCGCCGACCGGGGCGGCTGTGCCAGCATTCCGCCGGCGTGAGCGAGGCGTCAGCGACGATGCCGGTAGCGTGGCTGACGTGACCGCGGCCGACCTTCACGATGCCGTGTGGTCGGCCGTTGCGGCTGACGCGAAGCCAGAGCACCTCGAGCTGCGCCGCGCGTTCCTGCTGGCGCACGTGCGCCAGCGCGAGACGGTGCTGGACATCGGCTGCGGCGCCGGCGAGTTCAGCGAGGCGATGCTCGACGCCGGCGCGCGGCCGATCGCGGTCGACGTCGCGCACGAGGCGCTGCGCCGAGCCCGCGAGCGGGTGCCCGGGCTCGACGCGCGCCGCTGGCTGGCCGGCGAGCCACTGCCGGTTGACGACGCGAGCGTCGACGTCATCTGGGCCGGCGAGGTCATCGAGCACGTCGCCGACGTCGCGCCGTGGCTGTCGGAGCTGCGCCGCGTCCTGCGCCCCGGAGGGACGCTGCTGCTCACCACGCCCCACCACGGTCCCGCAAGGCTCGTGCGCCTCGCCTTCAGCCGCCGGCGCTTCGCCGAGCATTTCGAGCCACGCTCCGATCACGTGCGCTTCTTCTCGCCGCACACGCTCCGAGCGCTGCTGGACGACCTCGGCTTCGATGTCGACGAGCTGCGCGCCGCGGGGGGAGTGCCCGGACTGCGCAGGACGATGCTGGCGCGCGCGACCCGCGGCTGACGTTCGTGTCGCGGCAGGAGTAGCACCGGATAGCACCGGTGCTATCCGGTGCTACTCACGCGAATCGGGCTACCCGTCGCAATCGCTCATGCGATGCGGCGCGCGTCGACCCCACCGCGTATCTTCAACGGCCGATGCGCGTACTGCTGGACACGACGTACGCGCTGCGCGGGCCGAGCGGCACAGCCGTCTACCTGCAGCGCCTGACGCACGCGCTGCAGGCCGAGGGTGTCGAGGTCATCGCGGCCGCCAACGACCGCAGGCCGGATCCCGCGGGCGGCGGCGCCGGCAGCGCGCGCAACCTGGCGCTCGACACGCACTGGACGCAGGTGCAGCTGCCGCGCCGCGCCCGCCAGGCGCGTGCCGACGTCCTGCACCACCCGCTGCCGGCCCTCGCGCTGCGTGCGCCATGCCCGCAGGTCGTCACGCTGCACGACCTCGCCTTCGAGCGCCTCCCGGAGCTGTTCGCCCCCGCCTTCCGGCGCTACGCCTCGGTGACCCATCGGGCGGCGGCTCGCGGCGCGAAGGCCGTGGTATGCGTCTCGCAGACGACCGCGAACGATGCCCGGGCGCGCTGGGGCGTCAAGCCCGAGCGCATCGTCGTCGCGCCCCACGGACCGGGCCAGGAGCCGCGCCTGGTCGCCGCCGCCCGCGCCGAGCACTTCCTCTACGTCGGTGACGACGAGCCGCGCAAGAACCTCCCACTGCTGCTCGCGGCCTACGCGGCCTATCACGCGCAGACCGCGACCGACGGCGGCACGCCGCTGCCGCTCGTGCTCGCCGGCCGCGCGACCGCCGAGCAGGCCGGCGTGCGTTGTGACCCCGAGCCCGACCTCGCCAAGCTGCTCAACGGCACGGCAGCGCTCGTGCATCCCGCGCTGCACGAAGGGTTCGGTCTGACCGTCCTGGAGGCGATGAGCGTCGGCGTGCCCGTCGTCGCGGCACGCTCGCCCGGCCTGGTCGAGACCGTTGGCGACGGCGCCCTGCTCTTCGATCCCCACGACGCGGCCGCGCTGGCCGACGCGCTCACAACCGTCGCGAGCGACCCGGCCGCACGGGCCGAGCTGGCCGCCGGCGGCCGCCGGCGTGCTGCGGCCTTCTCCTGGCAGGCCTCGGCGCGCGCCCACATCGCGGCCTATAGCCTCGCGATGACCCAATGAAGGTTGCGATCCTCGGCACGCGCGGCATCCCCGCGTCCTACAGCGGCTTTGAGACGGCGGCCGAGCAGCTGGCCAGCCGGCTGACCCAGCGCGGCCACGAGGTGATCGTCTACTGCCGCCCGCACGTCGTCGACCGTCGCCTGAAGGAGCATCGCGGCGCGCGTCTGGTCCACCTGCCGGCGATCCGCAACAAGTACCTCGATACCTTCAGCCACACGCTGCTGTCCTCGCTGCACTGCGCGCGGCGGGTGCGCCCCGACGTCGCGCTGTTCTTCATCGCGGGCAACAGCCCGATGTGCCTGCTCACGCGCGGAGCCGGCATCCCGACCGTCATCAACGTCGACGGCCTGGACTCCGACCGCTCGAAGTGGCCAGCCGTCGCGAAGGCATACCTGCGCTTCGCCGAGCGCAACGCGCCGCGCTGGTCGGACACGGCGATCACCGACTCGCACGCGGTCGCGGAGATCTTCGAGCAGCGCTACCGCCAGCGCATCGGCGTCGTCCCCTACGGTGTGGAGGATCCTGGGCACACCGGCACCGAGACGCTCGAGCGCCTGGGCCTTGAGCCCGGCAAGTACGTGCTGTTCGTCGGGCGCCTTGAGCCCGAGAACAACCCGCACGTGCTCGTCGAGGCGTTCAGCCGCATCTCGGGCGAGCGGGCGCGAGACATGAAGCTCGTCGTCGTAGGCGGCGCGCCGTACGCGCACGACTACATCAAGCAGGTGCAGCGCGCCGGCGACCCGCGCGTCGTGTTCCCCGGCTACGTCTTCGGGCGCGGCTATTGGGAGTTGCAGCATCACGCCTACGTCTTCTGCGCGCCGACGGAGGTCGGCGGTACGCACCCCGTCATCCTCGAGGCGCTCGCCGCCGGCAACTGCGTGCTCGTCAACGACCACGCTCCCAACGTCGAGACCGTCGGCGACGCCGGCGTGACGTTCTCGGGCAAGGAGGGCGTGGCGTCGCTGACCGAGCAGCTCGGTCGCCTGTTCGACGAGCCCGAGCTCGTGGAGCACTACCGCGCCCGCGCCCGCGAGCGGGCTCGGCGCTACTCCTGGGACGCGGTCACCGACGAGTACGAGCAGCTGCTGGTCAACGTGCGCGAGATGGGCGGACCCGGCGCCCTGCCGGTCGAGCTCGTCGATGCCGACGGCTCGCAGCCACTGGCCGCGAGCTGATCGGCGGTCAGCGCTTGGAGCGCTTCCTGAGGACCGTCACCCGCGCGGGGCGGCTGACGGTGATCTTCGAGCCGTTGCGCCAGCGCAGGCGCAGGTAGCCGGACCTCGGCACCCTGACCGACGTGTTGAGGTAGTGCCGCGGGCCCTTGACCGTCAGGCGCTTGCGTGTCTTGTAGCGCTTGGAGCCCTTCGGGCGCCACTGGATCGACACCCGTTCGCGGTCCTGGGCGTCGGCGGCGCGCAGCATGCCGAAGATCCTGACCGGCGTGCCACGTCGCACGCGCTGCGTCTTGACGTGCAGCGGGGTGATGTACGCCTTGTAGGACGGCTTCTTCTTGCCCGCGAGCGACATGAGGCCGCTCTGGAAGGTGCGCCAGGCCAGGCTCGGGTTGGTCTTCGGGTCGACGTTCGCCGTCGGCGCATCGTCGACGAGGAGGAACTGGCTCAGCGCGCGCACGTTGGGATTGCGCATGGTGAGGTATTCGGCCTCGTTGTTGAACGCGGCCTGCTGGGAGAAGGACACGGAGACCGGGTCGGGCTTGGTCTGGTAGCCGTACTCGGTGAGGTACAGCGGCGTGCCGCGCCTGGTCTGCGGCTTCTGGCGGTAGCGCTGGTAGATGCGCTTGAGCTCGCGGCTGAGATCGCGCAGGTTGGCGACGGTCACCCAGTCGTCGGACTTCGTCGGCTTGACGGACGGTGGCGCCAGCAGATCGTAGGGATGATGGGCATAGCCCGAGGCGCGAAACAGCGCGGGGTTCTGGGCGACGAAGCCCCCAGGGTCGTTGCGCGGGCAGGAGCGGATGTCGGCCGAGCGGCCCTTCAGCAGCTGGAGGTTGTCGTCCACGCAGTACAGACGGCGGATGAAGCGCAGCGCATCGAGCGACCGGCTGACGCCCTTCTTCTTGCGCGAGCCCTGCGGAGCCGTCTCGCCTATGAGGATCGTGTCGGTGCCGTGGCCGCTGTCGGCAAGGCCTGTCCATGCGGCCGCGACGAGCCCGCGATAGATGGCCGGAGCCGCCTCCACCAGGCGCGTGGACTTGCGCGGGTCCGGAGACCACTGCGGCGTCAGCCAGCCCGCCTGGTTGGGCTCGTTCCAGACCGACCAGTAGTTCACGCGCGGAAGGCCCTGGTACTTGCCGCTGTAGCGCGTGCCGACCGCCTTGACGAACTGGCCGAACTCCGAGGTGCTCGGCGCCCACGTGTCCTGCAGATCCGCGCGACTGGCGGGAGCGGTCCCGGCGGCCCAGCGCGGCACCGGCGAGGTGATGTTGAGGTTCACGAGGATCCCTTTGTCCCGCGCGCTGCGGATCAGCCGGTCATATCGTTCCCAGTGGGCGGCCGGGTAGGCGGCCGGATCGGTCGGGTCGAAGTTCGGCTTGGTCACCGAATCGTTGGCCGGGGCGACGATCTTCCAGAACACCGAGACACGGATGCGGTCGACGCCGAAGGCCTTCAGCTGGTCCAGCGTCTTCTCGACGACCGCGGGCTGGCCGTAGACCAGCTGGATGTCGTCCTGGAACATGGACTCCTGCGTCCGCGACGCGGAGGCCGCAGTCGGGAGGGCCGCCAGCAGGAGGGCGGCTGCGATGAGGGAGAGGAGTCGGTTCAAGGTGCCAGGGCGCCGGCGGTGATCTGCTTGCGCGCTTGAAGGAACACACCAAGCGGCCGAGAAGAGCGGGGATCAAGATAGACGGCCCGGCGGCTCGCCGTGACAGCGGCCTGCGGGTCCTTGGCGCGCAGCTCGAAGCTCGCCAGCTGGATCCACGGCTCGGGATTGGCGGGCTGTAGGCGCACTGCCTGTTCCAACGCAGCGCGCGCCTGAACCTTGCGATTGCCGGCCTCTTCCTCGATGCGCGCGAGCTTGTACAGCGGATCCAGGGCCAAGGGATTGAGGTCGTGGGCGCGCTTGGCCTGTGCGCGGGCGCTGTCGACGTCGCCGGATTCCAGCGTCTGCAATGCCTTCTGGGCAAGGGCGTCGGACCGCAGCGGCTGCCAGGTCGTCCATGCGGCGACGAGCGCGAGCAGCACCACGACGAGGGCACAGAGCGCTCGGGAGCGCTCAGCGAAGCCGGCGCGCAGACGCTCGCCGACACGGCCGTGCGCCCGCCGCGCCTCGGGCGCGCTCAGCGGCCCTCGTCCGACGATCCAGCCTGCCGCCAAGAGCCCCGCCACCGCGTTGGCAGGCACGAACCACGTCCAGTCAATGGTGGAATGTGCGCCGAAGACGAGCGCGACCGCGGCGAGCGTCAGCAGCCCGATGCGCTCCGGAGAGAAGTCTCTCGTACGGTCGGCCCGCCGACGCCGAAATCCTGCGGCGGCGGCCGCGCTCGCGAGCCACGCGCCGACCAACGCGAGGCTGATGGCAAGACCGACGACCCCCAGGTCGGCCAGGGTCTGCACGACATACCCGTGCGCGTGGCGCACCGCTCCCTCGTCTTCGCGGTAGCGCTTGCGCACGGTCGCATAGCCTCCTGCGCCCACGCCGACCACCGGGTCGGCGTTGAAGACTCCGATCGCCTGGTTCCAGTAGAGCGCGCGGACGCTTCCGGCCGCCGTCAGGCGGCTCGGGTCGTTGATCGGCAGCGACGCGCCGGGGTCGGTGAGCGACTCCCAGGTGCTCGAGATCGAACCGCCCAGGCCCTTGTCGGAGAACACCATCCCCGCCCCGACGGCGACCGGGAAGAGCGCCACGCAGACCAGCAACGTCGTGCCGATTCGCCGGCGCAGGCGCGGGCCAGGCGGCCGCGCCGCCGCGACGAACCCCGTCGCGAGCCCGACGAGCGTCAGCACGACGAGCAGCACGATCACGAGCAGCGCGAGCTGCAGGCCCGCCTGCTCGCGCAGGTCCAGCGGGACGCGGTCGTCGCTGAGCGGGCCCTGCGAGAACGCCCATGCCGCCGCCAGCGCGGCGCCGGCGGTGCCCGAGACCAGCAGCGCCGCGGCGCGCAGGCGCAGCGGCTTGACGGCGATCAGCCAGAACGCCGCGCCTGCGATGGCGGCCAGCAATGCGCCACGGGAGTAGGACAGCAGCATCGTCAGCACGACCAGGCCGAGCGCCGGATACGCCAGCGCGTTGAGCGTCTGATGGCCCGTGCGGCGGGTGCCGAGCCACAGAAGTCCGGGGACCGCGAGCGCCGCCATCAGCCCGACGCCGTTCCAGTAGCCGAATGGCTCGCTGAGGCGGGAATAGATCTCGTCGGGGTTCAGGGCGCCGGGCGCGATCTTCGTCAGCACCGCGTAGGCGCTGATGGCGACGGCCGACAGGGTGATCGCGCCGACCACGGCGCCCCAGCGTCCCGGGATCGCGTGCGCCAGCGCGACTCCACCGGCGAACACCGCCAGGTAGGCGAACGTGCGGTTGGCCTCGAGGTAGGCGTCCGCGGGATTCGCGGCCCACATCAGCGATAGGGCGGTCAGCACCGCCAGCGCGAGCAGCAGCCCGACGCTGATCGAGCCCCACAGGCGCGTTCGTCGCGGCGCCAGCAGCACGGATCCTGCGATCGCTAGCCCCCCGAGAGCGATCAGCGCGATCTCGACGGGGGCCGTGCGGCGAAGCTGCAGGCCGCCGTCTGCTTGGAAGGCGACCGCGCAGATGACCGCGGCGAGCCCGGTCGTCAGCAGCGGCTGTGCGGCGAGGCCCGGGACGCTGAGCGTCCCGACCCGCGCCGGCTTGTCAAGTGCGGCGGGCGTGGACAAGACGACGGACGCGCATGGCACCAAGTCCGAGCCCGCCGACGGACAGCAGCGCGAGCAGGACGAGAAGCGGTGTCGGGAGGTCAGCGAGCTGGCCGGCGCCTGGAGCGCGGCCGACGTTCGCCGTGTTCACGGGGTCACCGGGACCGATCGCGACGGGCGCATTGCGTGTGGCGTCGTCGACCGCCGCGCGGTCGGCGTCCGAGGCCGCGGCAAGCTGGTCCTTCGCAGTGCCCGGCGGCGGCGGCGGTGCCGCGACCTGACCACCGGAGCTGCCGTCAGAGCCGCTTGAGCGCTTGCCCGCGCCCCCCTTCGAGGCGGCGCCGTCCTGGGCGCGGGCAATGATGTCGCGACAGTTGCCGTACTGGTCGGCGTCGGCCGGGAGCTTGTCCAGCGCGTCCTTGTACTCCTTCTGGGAGTAGGTCTTGGACAGAACCTCGTCGTCGGTGCAGTCGTTGATGACGTCGCGACCCGCTGCTTGCGCCGTGGCGCCGGTAAGTGCGAGGGTGAGCAGCGTCGCGGACGTGATGAGGAGCTTGCGCATGAGGTCACCGTAGCGAGCCCAGCGCGGCGGCAAAGCCGGTGGCCCACTGGTCGAAGGTGTAAGCAGCCACGTCGCGGCGGGCGTGAGTTCCCAGACTCGATCGCAGGTCGTCGTCGTCGTGCAGACGCCGCAGCGCGGCCGCCAAGGCCGGCGCGTCGCCCGCGGACACGACGAGCGCGTTGCGCTCGTGGCGCACGAGGCCGCCTGCGACGGCACCGACCTCGTCGCTGGCGATGATGGGCGTGGACTGGTTCATGGCCTCGTTGGCGACGAGCCCCCAGGGCTCACGGAAGCTGCGTGTCCGCAGCGACGGTATGACCAGGACGTCGGCTACCGCGAGGACGTCGCGGACGTGCTCGGGTGGTTGATGGGCGACGAACGCGACCGCGCCGCCGGCGGGGATCCGAGATTTCCCGGAGCCTCCGCCGACGAGGACGAGCGCGGCGGTGTTCCCCAAACCTGACGAACGCCATGCCTGAAGAAGCACCTCGGCCCCTTTTCCCCGACTCGCGCGGCCGAGAAACGCCGCAATGAAATGCCCGGGACGCTCGGGCTCGATCTCAGCGCCCCAGAACGCATTGTCGACGGCCTGCGGCGCGACGTGCACGTTGCGTGCCCCGCGTGCGCGCGCGAAGGCCGCGACATGCGGGCCGTAGGCGACGACCGCGTCGGCGTCGCGGTAGAGCATCGCCAGCAGCGGCGCGCCCCCGGCGATGTGCGCCGGCGTGCGCGGGTGCGCCCACAGCGCGCTCCACAGGATGAATGGCACGCGTGCCTTGCGAGCGCCTGCCCACGCCGCCGGAAGTGCGCCGCGGCCGGCCGTGCCGCAGACCACCGCGCCGTAGGCGCGCGACGCGGCGAGCGCGCAGATCTCGCGCTGCTCGACGCGGCGGTGAGGGACGCCGGGGTCCTCGACGCCGGAAGTCGCATGCCACGAGCGTCCGCCGAACAGCGCCAGCTCGATCGGCACGCGCCGGTGCAGCGCCTGCAGCGCGCCGGCGCGGTCGGGCGGGACGTGGTTGGTGACGAACAGGACTGGCTTCACCGTGCTCGCAGAGCCTCCTCGTAGGCGGCGACTGTGGCGGCGCCGCACCGCTTCCAGGAGAACGCCTGCTCGGCTGTCGCGCGGGCACGCTCGCCGGCCTCCCGGTCGGCGAGTAGGTCGTCGATCGCGGCGGCGATGGCCAGGACGTCGCCGGCCGGCACGAGCGTCAGGCCGCCGCCCGCCGAGACGATCTCCTGCGGCCCCGGCTCGTCGCGCGCGGCGATCGCGGGAAGCCAGCCGGCCATCGCTTCGACGTAGGCGACCCCGAACGCCTCATCGGTGGAGGGCATGGCCAGCACGCTCGCGCGGCGCGTGCGACGCAGCGCCTCCTCGTGCGGGAGCTGGCCGGCGAGCTCGACGCGGTCGGCGATGCCCAGGTCGTGCGCCAGGCGTCGTAGCCGCTCGCGCTCGGGTCCGTCGCCGATGATGAGATAGCGCAGCGTGGGATGGCGCTCGGAGATCGACGCGATCGCGCGCATGACGTCGGCGTGGCGCTTGCGGGCGATGAGGTGACCGGTCGTGACGACCGACGGCTCGCGATAGGGCTGAGCGCGGTCGGCCGGAAGGTCGGTGCCCAGGCGCACGACGCGGGTCGCGGGCGCGCCGAGCACGCGGCAGCGGTGCTCGATGCCGGCGCTGTTGGCGAGCACGAGGCTCGCGCAGCCGAGGGCCGCGCGCACGGCCTCGCCGCCCGCCGCCGAACCCGGCGCCGTGTGGAAGACGTCACCGCCGTGGACGGACACGACGAAGGGCGTGTTCAGGCCCGCCCGCCGCACCGCCTCCCCCGCCGGTACGGCGTTATGCGCGTGAACGAGATCGAACGAGAAGCCGCGCCGCAACGCGCGCAGCGCGAGCGCCAGGGACGGCGCCGCCCAGCGGCCCCAGCTGCCGTAGGAGCCCGGCCGCGGTGGTGCGAGGAACGGCACGTAGGTGATCTGGATCCCGTCGAGCGTCGCTCGCGGCGGCTGCGCGAGGGACTGCCTCGCCGCGCGCGCCGCCGCACGCGCGCCCTCGCGGGCGACGGCGAGCGGCGGGATCGGGCGGTACAGCACGAGCACGCGCACGTCCGCGCCGGCGTCGCGCGACGCGATCGCCTGGCGGTGCGCCCAGACGCCGAGCACCGGATCGGACGCCCGCGGATAGAACTCCGAGACGATCGCGACCTTCATCGGATGCGGCGCGACCAGCGCGCCTCGTCGCGCGTGACGTACGGCCGCGTCGCGAGAAACGCCCGCGCCTCGGCGACGGCCTCGTCGCGGGCGTAGCCGCCGCCGACGGGCGTCGCGTGCAGGATCGGCGTCGCGTCCACGATTCCGACGGTCCAGCCGTGCTCGCGCGCCAGCGCCGCCCAGTGCACGTCCAGGCCCCAGCCCATGCGCAGGTCTGCAAACGGCAGCAGGACGTCGAACGTCGTGGCCGCAAACGCGGTCACGGGCCCGATCTCGGCGAAGTGCGACTCGCGCACGGCGCCGCCGGGGCGGCGATGGGTGACCGCCCACGCGGCGTGGGAGTGACGGCGGTGTGCGGGCTGTGCGACGCTCAGCCCCGCGTCGTGGACGCAGAGCAGGAAGCGGTCGAGGAAGCCACGCGGCAGGACGACGTCGTCGTCGACGACGATCAGCCAGTCCAAGCCCCGGAGGGAGTGCTCGGAGAGCAGCGCGTTGAGGTGCTCGAACTTGCCCGCGCCGCCCATCGCGATCGTGTGCATCGCGATCTCATGACGCGTGCGGTGCAGCTCGATGCGCGTCGCGTCCATCAGGCTCCCCGGCCGCTGGATGCCCAGCACCAGCACTCGCTGGCGCTCGGGATGCGCCGCTGCCGCGGTGCGCGCGCGCCGTGCCCGGGGGGCGGCCTCGATGTCCAACGCGAGGTCGGCGGCCCGGCGCAGCGGTCGTCGCGCTCGGGTGATGGTGCCGCTCTCGCCGGACAGGAAGTCCGGGTCCTCACGGCCTCCTGCAGCTGTGCTCAGTGCCATCCGCAGGCGCCCGAGGGCGTGGGCGGCGAGCACGATCCCGTTGACGCAGCGGTAGCGCGGCACGTGCGCCACGCAGCCGGCGAGCACGCGCAGCTCGCGCCGCAGCGACGGGGCATCGCCGCGGAAGGCGTCAAAGCGTCGTGCGTGTGCGCCGCGCCGGTAGGCGGCGACCGCGAGCGAGCGCAGCCGCGCGTCGTCGCCGGCGCGGCGATGGTCGAGCGCCGCCGCCGCGATGTAGCGGATGCGCCCGCCCGCGGCGCGCAGGCGCTGCTGCCATTCCTGCTCGTCGCCGGCGCCGTCGATCTCGGCAGATTCGTCGAACGGCCCGATCCGTTCCAGCGCGGCGCGGCGGACGGTCATGTTCGCCCCCCATGCGTGCTCGATGTCGCGATCGCGCGGTCCGTGATCCTGTGTCGTGATGGGGGGATCTTCGCGACCGCACGAGCGCAGCGAATGGCCTTCGAAGCGGGCGCGGATCGGGCCGGTGAGGACGCCGACGTCGGGGTCCTCCCGTGCGTCGGCATCCAGCAGCGCGGCAAGCCACCCTGACGAGACAGCGACGTCGTCGTCGACGAACGCCAGCAGCGCTCCTCGGGCTTGAGCGATGCCGGTGTTGCGAGCCGAGTTCAGCCCCCGGTCGGAGGGGTTGACGACGTAGCGCGCGCCGTGGCGCAATGCGACGGCGCGCGTCTGCTCGTCGGGTCCGTCGTCGACGACGAGCAACTCCGCGCCGGCGGCGGCGGCCTGCGGCGCGATCGAGGCCAGCGCGACGTCGAGGTACTCCGCCCGTCGGCGAGTCGGCACGATGATGCTCGCCGTCGGGGGCATATACGCCCTGGAGTCTAGGTTTGGCGCCGCGGCGGCACCACGACGCGATGCACCGGCACGCTTCGAGCGGCGGCCACGCCCACCGGATACGCCGTCTGACGCGCTCGGGATCGATGCGGGACACTCGGAGCCGGCACATGGCCGCCGCCGTCGCGTGATCCTCTTCCTCCACAACCGATACCGCACGACCGGTGGCGAGGAGCGTGCCGTCGACGACCTGCTGTGGCTCGTGCGCGAGCACCTCGGCGAAGACGCGCTGCTGCTGTCGCGCGACAGCGCAGCGTTGGGACGCGGGCGCGCGGCGGGCGCGCTGCTTCGAGGGGGCCGTGCGCCCGAGGAGGTCGCCGCCGCGGTGCGCCGGACTGGCGCGCGCATCGTCCACGCCCACAACCTCAACCCGGCACTTGGCTGGCGCGCACTCGCCGCGGCGCGCGCGGCGGGCGCGAGGACCGTGCTGCACCTGCACAACTACCGCCTCGTCTGCGCGGTCGGCACCTGCTTCACGCGCGGGGAGGACTGCACGCGCTGCCACGGCCGCGACACGCGACCCGGCGTGCGACTGAACTGCCGCGGCTCGCGCGCGGAGGCCGCGGTCTACGGCGCGTCGCTGGCGCTCTGGCAGCGGCGTCTGGTGGCCCACGCCGACGCCATCGTGGTTCCGTCCGCGTTCGCGGGCGAGCGGCTGCGTCAGCTCGGCGCGCCGGTGGACGGTTCGAAGCTGCACGTCGTCGGCCACGTCGTGCGCGATGTCGTCGCGCGCTCGCGGGCCGCGTCCGGCGAGCACGCCCTGGTCGCCTCGCGGTTGGCGGCCGAGAAGGGCGTCGACGTCGCGATCGCCGCCTGCGCCGCCGCAGGGGTCAAGCTCGTGATCGCCGGCGACGGCCCGCTGCTCGCCGAGCTGCGATCGCGGGCGGCCGGCACCGACACGCAGTTCGTCGGCCGGGTCGGCGACGCCGAGCTCGCCGCGTTGCGCGCTGCGGCGGGCTTGGCGGTGGTTCCCTCACGCTCCGCCGAGACGTTCGGCCTGGCGGCTGCCGAGGCGATGGCCGCAGGCCTTCCCGTCGCGGGGAGCGCCGTCGGCGCCCTACCCGAACTGTGTGGATCTGAAGGCCTCGTGGCCCCGGGAGACGCAGCGGCCCTCGCGCTCGCGGTGCGAACACGCTTCGGCGATGCGGACGCCGGCGAGCGGGCGCGCCGGCGGGTTGCGCGGGTGGCCTCGCCGGCGGCGGTCGCGCAGGCCCTGGAGGCGGTGTACGCCGCAGACGGTTGCCTGGGCGCTGGGAGGCGCGCTGGAAACCGGTAGCGAGCAACTCCTCGAGCCCTCGGTCGCGCAGAGAGCTGCAACGGCCTACGACAGCTCGGGTCCGAGCACGTTCGGGTCGACAGCGGCCGACTGCTCGTCCATGTGCTTCTGGTTGAGCCACTCCCAGTGCAGGCGCAGCACCTTGCCGTCGGTCAGCTGCGTGTCGCGCTTCCTGGCGGGCCCGCGCATCAGGCCGGCCGCGTGCAGCGTCGCCGAAAGCGCCTTGTGGGGCGCTCGGCGCTCGAGCGTGCTGCGCAGCGCGTGCTGTTGCTGCGCGGACAGCAGACCGTCTGGACCGACGAGCCTGACAGCGTCCTCGCCGAAGCCGCCGAGCACTTCGGCGTACTTGCGCTGCAGCTCCTCGCGCTCGAGCTCCAGCGCGTTGGTCTGGATCGCCAGCCGGCGCGCCTCGCGTGCCGGGCTCGCCGCGATCTCCTGATAGATGGCCAGCAGCTCACGGCCGGTGGAGTCCCAGCGGAAGCGCTCGGCGGCGCGCTTGACCGTCGCCAGCAGCTCATCCGCGACGCCCTCCTCGCGCAGGACGGCGATCACGGCGTCGGCGCTGGCCGCCGCGTCCCACGCCACGAGCGTCGCGGCCTCCGGCGGCAGCACCTCGCCCAGCGACGCCTGTGCGGACCACAGCGCCGGGACGTCGAAGTGGGCGGCCTCGAAGGGCATCAGGCCGAAGCCCTCGTACAGCGTGGGATACAGCAGTGCGGTGGCGCGCTCGTAGAGCCACGCCTTCTCCGCCTCGTCGACGGCGGGAAGGTGGATCACGGCGTTGGCGAGCCGCGGGCGGCAGGCCAGGAACGCGGCCTCGTCGCCCGCCGAAGAGCCGTCCTGCACGCGCGGGCCCGCGAGCACCAGCTGCCCGTCCCACCCGTGTCGCCGCTGCAGCTGCTCGACCAGTCGCAGCGCGAACAGGCGGTTCTTGTGGCGAAAATCGGTGCCCAGGCACAGCAGCACGTCGCGGCCCGCCATGAGCTCGCAGCCCTCGGGGGCCCGGCGCTGCGCGTGCGCTTCGCCCGTACGGTGATCGACTCCGATGTAGGCGACCCGCGCGCGCGTGCGCTCGACGAGCTCCTCGAGCACCGCGTCGCGCGCCGCGTGATGACTGAAGAAGACGACGGCGTCGGCGAACATCAGCGCTCGCCGCGCGAGGTCCCGGTAGCGCTCGAACTGCGGGTAGCCCGGGAAGTAGCCCGGGTTGCGATAGGCGATCAGGTCCTGTTGGGTGATGACCGCCCGATCGCCCAGCTGCTCCATCAGCGGGAGGTCGTCGGCGTGGGAGACCTGCAGCGGGCGATGCACGATCGCGGTGCGCTGTACCCCGGAGCCCCAGATGTCGCGCTCGTCGAGCAGCGTCACCCGCTCGGCCGCCTGCAGCGCCTCGCGCGCGTATGCCCCGAGGTCGTGCGGCACGATGACTCGCAGGCTGACGGCGCTCGTACGGTCCAGGGCACCGATCAGCTCGAGGACGTGCAGCTGCGTGCCGGTCAGGATCGAGCCGAGGCTGCGGCCGTCGATGGTGACCGACAGCTCGCCACCGAGCGCGCGCCCGGCACGGCCGATGGCGCGCGCGAGCGGGCTCTGGCGATCGGAGCCCGTCGCCCGCTGGAGGCGGTCGTAGTAGGGATAGCGTGCGTTGATGACCGCGTCGTGCGCGCGCTGCAGCGCGTTGGCCTCGCCATCCTGATTGAGCGATCCGCCCTGACGGTGCAGCACGAGCACGTCGTCGGCGACGACGTGGACCAACCCGTGGACCAGGCAGCGCTGTGCGAAATCGACCTCCTCGCCGTAGGCCGGGGAGAACGCCGGATCCAGCGGGCCGATCAGATCGAGCGCTTCGCGACGCACGAAGAAGCAGTGGCCGACGCACGTCGGAACGCGCGGACGCAGCCGCAGCGACTGCGCTCGTACCTTCTCGGCACTGGCGAGGAAGTCCAGATCCTGGGGAAGGTCGGGGCGCGGATCGTTTCGCCTCGGAACCGAGACGATCGTGCCGTGGTTGGTCAGCGCCGTCGCGGTCGCGACGTTCGTGTCGTCGTAGGCCGCTTCGCGCATGCCCTCCAACCACCCGGGCGCCACGACGCAGTCGCTGTTGACGACGACGACGTCGGACGGCGCGGCGAGGGCAAACGCCACGTTGACGTTGCCCACGAAGCCGAGGTTCTGCTCCTGGCGCAGCCACAGCAGGCGGTGCTCGAGCGTGCCCGCCTCGGCGAGCTGCTCGGCGAAGCGCCGGCTGGCGGGGTCGGGGCCCGCGTCGTCGGCGATCAGGATCGGCACCGAGCGCGGAGTGTGGGCGAGAATGCTGCTCAGGCAGCGCACGAACAGATCGTGCGCGCCGTACAGCGGGATGCAGACGATCGCGTCCTGGCGCGCGAGACCGATGTCCTCGCCCGCGCGTATCTCATGCAGACCTGCGCTGGCCCGATCGGTCATGAGGATCGATGGCCGCTACCGCTGGAGCGCCGGCGTGACGTGCCGACGGTCGTGAGGCGATGCCACACGACGCCCAGGTAATGGCGCGGCGAGGATCGGCGGGCGCGCGCGGTGGCCAACTCCGCCTGCTCGATGCGGTCATGCAGGCGCTGGCGCTCGGCCGCCCACGTCTCGCGCTCGTGCTCCCATGCCTCGCGCTCGCGCTTCCACCCCTCGCCCTCGCGCTGCCATGACTCGTGCTCGGCCGCCCGCTCGGCATCCCATGCGGCGCGCTGGGCATCCCACGATGCGCGGTCGGCGTCGTGTGCCCGTTCGCGCTCCTGCGCCTTCTTCTCGTCCGCGGCGATGCGTGCGACCCATTGCATTCGCTCGGCATCGATCGTCGCGCGTTCGCGGATGATCGCCGCCGCGTCGCGCCGGACCTCGGCTGCCGCAGTCCGCAGGGACTGCACCTCGGCCTCCAACGTGGCGACGATCGGGTCGGGTTGCACTGGGCGAGCGTAGCTCAGCACGCAGGCGCTCGTGGGCCGCGCGGGGTCGCCTTGCCCTCGTACACTCAGGGTGTGTCGCAGGTCGCGGTCATCGGCTCATCGCGGGCGGTAGCGGGAATCGGTGCGACGATCTATCGCGTACGGGAGGCATTGGCCACCGCTGGCATCGAGTTGGCGGATGCGTCGAGCATCGACGAGTCCGATGGCGCGTCGCTTCGGGTCGTCGTCGATCCGGCCGCCTGGTTTGCCGCACAGGCCACTGCGCCGTCGGCGCGGTGGCTTGCCCAGAGCGTGGGATTCTCCATCGCGCCCTACGGCAGCCCGGCGATGCAGGACGACGCGGAGGTCGGTCGCCTGCTGGGCGCCGTGGCGCATCCCGAGGCACGCTCCGCGGACCATCTGATCCGCGTCGGCTGCCGCGCTGCTCATGTCGCTCTGGGGTGTCGTCCGGTGGCCAGCGTTGTCGACGCGCACGCAAGCGACGTGCATCTTGTGACCTTCGGACCCTCCACGGCACGCCGGCTGCGTGTCGTGGCTCACGGCGCTCCGTGGTGCGACGCGCTGCGCTGCGCGCACCACTTCGATCGCGAGTTGCCGGCCGACGAGGCGTCCCGTGGCATCGACCACCCGTTCGCATGCGCGACCGTGCTGGTGGACATCGCGGCGGACGACGACGCCGCACCCGACCTCCCCGTCCTGCTGGAGGCGTTGGAGTCCGGAACCGCCGTGGTCACCGAACGGCTCGGCTGCCTGCTGCCCGCCGATGCGGGGCAGTCCGTCGTTCGCGCCCCCTGGGAGACGCTGTTCGCGCGCGCCAACGAGCTGGCTGAGGACCCGCGGCGCGCGCAGGCCCTGGTCGCCGCCGATCATCGGGCAACGGCCGAGGCGTGGCCCCTGCTCGCCATGGGTGAGAAGCTCGCTGAGCTGCTGCGGGACACACGAAACCAGCCGCCGCCACTCGGCGATCAGCACGTGCAGCTCAGTCCGCACGCGGCGCCTGCGCCCGCCCGGCGGGCGGTCGCACGGATCCTGAGCGACGAGAGCCGGCGCCCGGACGCAGCCGTGCGCCATGGGGTACAGAAGGCGCTCAACCGCCTCCAGCGGCTTGAACGGCGCATCGCGCGTGTCGAGCGTGCCGGGATGTCCGACGAGACCGAAGTGCTACGCGCGTGCTCCGCAGACGCCGAGTACGCCGTCAGCGTGCTTGTTCCCAGCTTCACCGCGCGCCGCTGGGTGCTCGCCGCCCTGGGGTCGGTGGCCGCCACCGCCGCCGAGCCGGACGCGCCATCGCTGGAGCTCATCATCGTCGACGACGGATCGCCGCAGGATGACGGCGCAGCCGCCGTCGCATGGGCCGGCGAGCGGCCTGGCCTGGCGGTCACGGTGCTGAGGCATCCGGTGAATCTGGGCTTGGGCGCCGCGCGCAACACTGCCTTGTCGTGGGCCACGGGTGCCTGCGTCGTGGCGCTGGATGCCGACAACCTGCTCCGGCCACGAGGTCTGCGTAAGCTCGTGACGGCGCTCGACGCTCGGCCGGACGCGGACTTCGCCTACGGCGTGCTGGAGGAGTTCGACACGCAGGGACCGATCGGCCTGCGCGGCTTGTACCCGTGGGAGCCTCAGCGCCTGAGATACGGCAACTACATCGACGCGCTGTCGCTCATCCGCCGGGACGTGCTGCTCGAGATGGGGGGCTTCACGGTCGACATGCCCGAGCAGGGCTTTGAGGACTGGGACCTGTGGTGTCGCTTTGCCGAGCGCGACGCTGTCGGGGTCTGGGTGCCGGAGATCGTCGCGTCCTATCGTGTGAGAGCGGACTCGATGAGCGCCGACCTGCACCTGTCGCACGTAGCGCCCCTGGCCGATCTGATCGAGCGCCACCCGGACCTGCTCAGATGAGCAGACCGCGCATCGTCCTGACATCGCGCGAGCTGTTTCCGTTCGGTGGCGGCGGGGTCGGCACGTACATTGCACAAACCGCGCGCGTGCTCGGACCGATCGCCGACGTCACGATCCTCACGGCGTCGTGGTATCGCGACAAGTACGCCGAGCTTGCCGCCCTCGGCGATCCTCGCGTGGACTACGCCGGCGCCCGCCTGGCGTTCGTCGAGGTCCCCGAGCCCCACGAGTACGGCGGGTTCTACGCGCACATGCATCTCTACTCCCACCGGGTGCTCGAGCGCCTACGCGAGTTGTTCGGTCGATGCGGCCCGGATCTCGTCGAGTTCCCCGACTACCTCGGCGAGGGCTTCGTCGCCACGCAGGCTCGGCGTGGCGGCGACCCGTTCCTCGCAGACACCGTCCTTGCCCTGCGCCTGCACACGAGCGCCGAGATGTGCGAGGTGCTCAACGGCTATCAGGACCGCGACTTCGAGCGCCGCATCTCGCGCGAGATCGAGCGTCGGACCCTGCAGGATGCCGACGTGCTGCTGTACGCGGGCGGCGACATCCTGGAGAGCTACCGGCGCTTCTATGAAGGCCGCCTGGCGACGGCGATACGGATGCGCCACGCTCTTGACATCACGCTCGCGCCTGCGGCGGACGAGGTCCGGCGGCCACACGAGGGGCCGCTGCGACTGCTGTACATCGGGCGCTGTGAGCGCCGCAAGGGCGTGCAGGACCTCATCGCCGCCCTCACCGCGTTCACGGCGGACTGGCGACTGACCGTCCTCGGGCGCGACACGGATACCGCGCCGCTCGGGCGCTCGATGCGGCGCACGCTCGAGCTGCAGGCGGCCGGCGATCAACGCGTCACCTTCAAGGAGGGCATCGCTCGTGCAGAGCTGCCCGGCGAGATGGCGTCGCACGACCTGGTCGTCCTGCCGTCGCGCTGGGAGTGCTGGCCCTACGTCGCGCTCGAGGCGATGCAGGCCGGAATGCCGCTGGTGGCCACCCCGGTCGGGGGCTTCACCGAGCTCGTCGAGCCCGGCGTCACGGGCTGGCTGACCGCCGCGCCCGGCCCGGACGCCTTGATGGCGACGCTCGGCATGCTCATCGCCGAGCCCGAGCTGGTCCGGAAGCTGCGCGCATCCGAAGCGATCACTGCGCGGGCGACGTCGATCACCGACGCGGACGGCATTCGCGCCGGCTACCGGGCGCTGCTGGACGCCGGCCCGACGCGCGTCGTGACCGCGGCTGCGCCCACGACCGCCGATCCGCCGCCACTGGTGTCGGTCGTCATCCCGTACTACCGGCTGCACCGGTTCGTCGCGGAGACCGTGAGATCGGTGTTCGCGCAGACCTACCCGCGGATCGAGGTGCTCGTGATCGACGATGGTTCCTTCGAGCCGGAGGATGTGATCCTCGCCGAGCTTGCCACCCGCTACCCGCTGAGAGTGCTGGCCCAGGCCAACGGCGGGTTGGGCGCCGCGCGCAACTTCGGCATCGGGCAGACGCGCGGGCGCTACGTCCTGCCGCTGGACGCCGACAACGTCCTCGAGCCGACGTTCGTCGCGCGCTGTGTGGAGCTGTTGGAGTCCGACGAGAAGCTGGCCTTCGTCACGTCGTGGAATCGCTACGTCGACGAGGACGGAGTGCCGCTACCCGCGCCCAACGAGGGTTACCGACCGATCGGCAACTGGACGCCGATCGTCGAGGAACGCAACGTCGCCGGCGACGGCACGGCGGTGCTGCGTCGTAGCGTCTTCGACCGCCACCGCTTCAGCGAGGACCTGACCGCGTTTGAGGATTGGGCGCTGTACCGGGAGCTCCATCGCGCCGGACGCCACGGTCGCGTGATCCCCGAGATGCTGTGGCGCTATCGCGTCCGCGAGGATTCGATGCTGCGCGAGGTCGGCATGCCCGAGGAGCAGCGGCTGCATGCCGAGATGGATGCGCTGATCCGTGAACGGGAGGTCGTATGGGAGTCCACGAACGCCTGAGTCTCGACGCGGTCAGCGAGCACACGCTGACCGCCGTCGAGCATCGCCACCGCTATGCCTTCGCGCGCACCGCCTGCGAGGGCAGGCGCGTGCTGGACCTGTGCTGCGGCGTCGGGTACGGCAGCGGCCTGATGGCCGAGGTGGCGGACCACGTCGTCGGCGTGGATCGCGACGCCGCCGCGGTGGACACGGCTCAGGCGACCGTCGGGGCGCGCACCGGCGCGAGCTTCGTGATCGCCGACGCGCTGGACTACCTGCGCGCCCTGCAGCCCGGGGACTTCGACCTCGTCGTCTGCTTGCAATGCCTCGAGCGGCGCAGCGGGGCGGAGGAGGTCGTCGCGCAGCTTGCGCGGCTGGTGGCAGGGGGGGCGGGCATGATCGCTTCGGTACCGAACGCTGCCATGCACGTCACGGGCTTTGACCTGCTTTCGGCACAGGCGCTCTTCGCCGCGATCCCAGAGACGACGCTCGCCTTCCAGACGCACGCCGAGGGCTCGCTGATCCGAGGACGGGCCGCTGGAGCCGTCACTGCCGACATCCGGGTCGAAGGGGAGCAGGACCTCGATTCGGCCAACGTCTTTCTGGCCATCGCGGGCCTTGATGCCGACGTCGTGCTCGGCGCCTCCGGGGCGGCGCTGAACGTTGCCGTCGCGCCGATCAACCACCGCTACATGCGCAACCTCGAACAGGCGAACCGCTCGCTCGGCGCGGCCAATGCCCGTCTGGCCCGCGAGCGGCTGGGACTAGGGGCGGCGGGTGCCGCGTCGTCCGTGCTGCGGCGCGAAGGCGAGCTTGAAGCCGCGCGTGCGGATCAACGACGTCAGCAGGGCAGGGTGGAAGCGCTCGAGGCGGAGGCGGCGAGCCTTCGCACCGAGCGCGACGCCCTCCGCGCCGAGCGCGACGATTACCGGCGCGCGCACGTCGTCGTGCATGCCAGCCGCCTCACCAACCTGGCGGCACGGCTGGCCGGTCACCGCTTCATCCGATGAGCCGCGCCCGCCCGATCGCCCTCTTCGACGACGCCGTGTGGCAGATGACGCTCGGCGAGCGCGCGGCGGTCCAGGGGGTGCTCAGCGCGCTCAAGCCCGCGCTGGCGATCGAGATCGGCACCGCTGAGGGCGCCTGCCTGCGATGGATCGCCGCTCACGCGGGCGAAGTGCATTCCTTCGACCTGGTCGAGCCGTCGATCGGGGACCTCGGTGCTCACGTGCACGTGCACACCGGCGACTCCCACGTGCTGCTGCCCCAGATGCTCGAGCGCTTCGCCGCCGAAGGCCGCAACGTGGATTTCGTCCTCGTCGACGGCGACCACTCGCCCGACGGCGTGCGCCGAGACCTCGAGGCGCTGCTGGGCTCGCCGGCGATCGCCGACACGGTGATCGTCGCTCACGACGTCGGCAACGAGCGCGTCCGCACGGGCTTGGACGCGGTGGCCTACGGAGCGTTCCCGAAGGTCGCGCACGTGGATCTCGACTTCGTCCCCGGGCAGCTCGGCCAGGACCGCTTTCCCGGTGAGCTCTGGGGAGGGCTCGGACTTGTCGTCGTGGCGGCAGATCGACCCGCCTACGGATCCGGCCCGGCGGTCCAGACCGCGCGCCATCATGGCGGGGAGCTGCTGGCGATCGCGCGCGATGTGCTCGGTGGTCGTCCTCCCGATGGCGGTTCGGGGTTCCACGACGCGCGCGCACGACATCTGAGCGACGCCTACAACCACATCGACGACCTCGAGCGACGGATCGCGGCGTCCGACGGCGTGCTCGAGCGGCGGATCGCGCAGCTGGCCGTCGAGGTCGAGCGCCAGCGGGCGCTCGCCGAGCACCACCGCGCGCTGGTCGCCGATCTCATGACGTCGGCGAGCTGGCGCGTCAGCGCGCCGCTGCGCGTCGCCAAGCGCGCGGCCGCGATCCTGCGGCGCGGCTAGCCGCCGTCGTCCTTGATCGCTCGCTCGAGCACGTCGAGGCGCGCGCGGCACTCGCGCTCGACGATCGTCAGCCGCTCACCCAGCTGGTAGAGGCCCAAGCGAAGCATCTGTTCGCGACGCGTGGGGACGTTCTCCCGCACACCAACGGTGACCTGATCGGCCGAAGGCGCGACGGTGGGCTCCGGCGCGGGCGGCGAAACCCCGATTCGTGGTGCGATCGGCGCGACCGGCGGCGCCTTGTCGGCGGGTCGTTCGAGCACGGCGATGTCGTGACCGCCGTAGGTCCCCGGGGAGAGCAGCGCTCGCACCGAGAAGACCCGCCCCCAATGGGAGTAGACGTACCAGGGTGCATGGAAGGTCGAGTGGTAGTAGGGCGGGTGCACGCTGCCGACGTAGCCGTCGTCCTCGATGAACAGGATGCCCCGCGTCTGCAGCGTTTCCAGGTACGGGGATGGGTCTTCCCCGCCGCCGGAGATGCCGTCGAGCATGGCCCGCGTCATCGTCTCGCCGTGGGTGCTCAGCAGCAGGATCCCGCCGGGCGCCACGACGCGGCGCAGCTCGGCGAGCCAGAGATCCTGCATCCGTTCGTCGAGGTGCGTGAAGACGCTGTGGTTGACGACGAGGTCGAAGTGCCCGTCGGGGAATGCAAGCGGAGGCTCGTGCGGGCCCACGTGCCAGGAGGCGAACGGCAGGTGCTGGGCGGCCCAGTCGATCGCGTCGGAGTCGATGTCGACGCCGTGCAGCTCGACCGAGCCCGCCAGCGCGCTCATCAGGCCGAGCGCGCGACCTGGTCCGCAGCCGAAGTCCAGCAGGCGTTCGAAGTCGTGCAAGCCTCGTCCGATCGCGGCGAGCGCCGCCTCCTGGGCACGGACGGTGATCTCGCCGAGCGGATGCCACGTTGCCCGGACCCGGTCTGCGTCGTCAGGGCTGAAGTGCGGCAGGACGCGTGAGATCAGCTCGTCGGGCGGTGGCGGTGGGCGCGGATCGGGAAAGTCGATGGCGATCGCGCCAGTCTCCCAGTTGCCCGGCCGGGTCACCAGCCTCGAGGTCGGCCGGACGTGACGCGCGGGTCGGGGGGGCCTGGATGGCCGACGAAGCTCAAGCAGCCGCCCTCGGGCAGTGACAGCTCGACGTGCCGCGTTGGTTGTGCAAGCCACGTGGCGGCGTGCCACGTCGGGATCCCATGCAGGCTCGCTTGGGCGAGTGGGGCAAGCTCGCCGCCGTCGGGCGTATGGATGCGCAACGCATGCTCGCCGCCGTGTGCCGACAGCAGCCCGACGTGGATCTCGGACACGGCGGCGGGAAGCTCGACCGGCAGCCGGGCGCCCGGACGCATCTCGATCAGCCCGTCTGGCAGCATCGCCGCACCCCGCACGTCGTGCTCCAAGCGCAGCTGCCACGGCCGCACGTGAGCGGGTGGGGTGGCCTGCGGTCGGGCGCTGAGCACCATGTCCAGCCAGCTGCGCGACCAGCACGGCGGCAGGTCGGGACGCCAGGCGTCCAGGGTGGTGGCGAGCTGCAGCTCCTCCCAGCGCACCGGCCGGCCGGGATAGAGCGCCGGGTGGTAGCTGGAAGCGACGGTGTGGGCGGCCAGGTCGTCGAAGACGAGCTCGAACTCGTGAAAGGACAGGCCGGTTCCCCAGCGCGTCAGGGCGTTGTGGAGCGTGTCGCCGCCGCAGGCCGCCGCCGCGTCGAGCGCGCGGACGAACTCCCGTCGCGGCGAGCGGCCGTAGCACGCTGCGGCCAGCTGCGGGGGGAGGGCGTGTTGGAACGGCATCCGGCTGGTGTGGTGATCGATCGGTGTCAGTCGGTTCGGCGACTCGCAGACCACGATGTGGCCGTCGGGGCGGACGACCTCGCGTGCGAGCGCCAGCACCGCCAGGCGCTCGTCGATCGTCAGGTGCTCGAGGACGGCGTAGAGCAGGAACACGTCCACCTCGCCGCGATAGCCGCGGACCCGGTCAAGGATCTCGCTCTCCGCCACGGCGTGCAGCTCGTGGGCATCCAAGCCCCGGCGCCGCATGTGCCCGCGTGCCACGGCGATGGCATCGGCATCGATGTCCAGGCCGATGTGGCGGCGCACCCGGTCGGCGAGGGCGCAGCTGACCGCGCCCTGTCCGCAGCCGTACTCCAGCACCGTCGCGCGCTCAAGCGGGATGCTCGCCTCGATCCAGGGGACGACCTCGTCGCGCGCCTGGTCCAGGCGTCGCAGCCACTCGGGATGCTCGGAGGCGTCAGGCGGCCGAGCGTTCACGATCAGGCCGCGGTCGGCTTGCGCAGCAGCGACAGCGCGTCCGACAGCGGCAGCACCCAGTCGAAGGTCTCCTGCTGGACGACCTCCAGCCCGCGACGCGACGCGAGGTGCTCGAGCAGCGCGATGTTCATGAAGTTGCGCCACCCGGGAGCGTCCGTTGCATCAGCGGCCGGCTGGGCATCGTAGTTGGAGTGGTGCAGGAGCGCCATGCCGCCCGGCCTGAGGAGGCGGCCGATCTCCGCCAGGTAGCTCGCGACGCATGCGGACTCGAAGTGGACCATCGCGTCGTAGGAGTAGACGGCGGTGAACTGCCCGTCCTCGTTGAGCGGGATGGTGAGGCCGTCGACCGACGGCACGATCCGCACGTGTGGCTGATGACGCAGGCGCGCGCGAGCGCGCGCGAGCGCTTCCTCGGAGGTATCGGAAAGCGTCATCCGTTGACACAGGGGGGCGGCGCGCTCGGCGTGGCGACCCGCTCCACACGCGATCTCCAGCACGTTGGCGAGGTCAAGTCGGTCGAACTGTGCGCGAAACTGCGCGCCGGGCGCCCAGAAGCTCTCCGTCCATTCCTCGACGCGCTCGAAGTACCCGAAATCCGGCGAGCCGCGGTCGTGCCAGAGGTCGATGATCGCGCGGGTCCGCTGGCCGGAGGACATCCACGTCACGCTATCCGTTGCCCCACGGATCCGGGCCGCGAATGGCGGTCATGACACCGCGACGAGCGCGGTCAGGGGGCGGGGAGGACCTGGTAGGAGGTCATCTCCCCGCGGATTCGACGCGGCAGGTAGCCGGTGAACAGCGTGTACGAGTGCACGACGCCCCGCCGCGTGGCGATGCCCGTGCGGACCTCGCTTGGCAGCTTCACGTCGAACTCGTACTTGCCGTCCTTGATCTTCGCGGTGTACTCCAGCGTCACGGTCTCCTCACCCGGCGGCTCGTACAGCAGCTGCAGGCGCACGACGCCGCGCGCGCGGGTGCTGATCTCTCCCGCGGCGGTCAGCACCCCGTTCTTGATCTTCGGGCGCTCGGCGTCGAGCTTCGCCTTGCCCGCTGCGGCGCGAAGGCGCACCTCCTGGGGCTGGGTGTCCGCGTCCCCGCCGTAGGTGATGGTCATGATGCCGGTCCCCATGCTGGCCTGCGCCTTGGGGATCCGCTGGTTGAAACGGATGCGCCGGTTCTTGGAGTCGATCTTGCTCTCGAAGCGCTCAAAGCGTCCAGCGGCATGAAACGCGACCTTCACCTCGCCGGAGGCCAGCGCGGTGATCGGTGCAAGCACGTCCAGTCTGCGGTCCGAGCGCAGCACCTGCGCTCGGGCGATCTCCAGCTTGGCCGGCGACGGTGGCGGACCATCGACGCTGCCTGTGGTCGGCGCGGCCGGGGCGGCTGGCGGAGCGCCGCCTCCACCGGCCGGCGGGGGTGGGGGCGGGGGTGGCGGCGGCGGGGGCGGGGAGACCAGCGGGTAGGCGCCGTAGCGAGCGACGACGCCGGTGGTCGAGTCGTTGCCGAGGCCGCCGGAGGAACCCGCCACGTAGAGGCCGTCCGAGCTCAGCGCGAGCGCCATTCCATAGCCCGGCGCCTCGAAGCCACGCACGGGGGTGATCGTCTGGCCTCCTATGCCGAAGCCGCCGTCGAGGCCGCCATCGGCGTTCTGGGCCTGCACGGCGAGTGCCGAGGACCCGGACTCGTCCCAGCTGCCGCCCGAGTAGACGTGGCCGCCGTTGGTCGCGACGCCCGTCGCTCCCGTAGCCGCCTGGGCGTTGACCATGTTGGATCGCGCGCCCGCGATGTAGCGCACGCCGCCTGCGCCGAAGGACCCGTCCGGGTTGCCCGACGCGTCGACGCGGGTCGTGACGTTGAAGATCCCCGGAGCGTTCGGGTCGGCGCCGGCGAGCGCGTACCCGGCCGCCACGAGCGTGCCGCCCTGCTCGACGGCGACCGCCTGCAGCGCCGATCGCGCACCCCCGGGGAGGGCGAACTGGCGCTCGAGAACGCCGTCGCCGGCGAAGCTCGGGTCCTTGGTGCCGTCAGCGTTCGCGCGCCCGATGAACGCCTGCACGATCTGGCCGGACTTCTGGCTGCCCACGACCGCGATCTTGCCATCGGACTGCAGCGCGAGCCCTTCGATCGTCGACTCGCCGATGTTCAGGTAGCCGACGGCGCCGGTCTGCGCTCCGCTGGGCGCCAGCCGCACGATCGCTGCGGTCGGAGCGCCCGATCCGGACACCGCCGCGCCGCCGAGCACGATCCCGCCGTCGGGCCGCACCGCGACCGCGTTGACCTCGGCCCTGGAACCGGTGCCGCGCAGCACCGTGGCGGCTCCCCCGGCGAAGCCCGGGTCGGTGTTTCCGGCGCCGTCCAGCCGCGCCACGAGCATGCCGTCGTGGCCGGTCGCCGCGAAGATGTCTGCGGCGACGACGATCAGCCCGTTGGGCTGGATCGCGACGGACTCGCCGATCAGGCCCGTCGCGCCCGCGGGAAGTGGGAGCGTGACCAGGCCGTCGCCGCCGCCGAACGAGCTGTCCAGCGCTCCGGACGCCGTCAGGCGCGCCACGAGCATGGTCCGATTGGTGATGCCGCCCGTCAGTCCGGTTACGACGACGCGGCCGTCGCCCTGCACCGCCACGCCGTTGAGCTGCGTTCCCTGCGGGAGCTCGACCACGCCGCCGCCGAAGGCGCCGTCGAGGGCGCCGGGGGAAGCGGCCGGCGACGGAGCCGCCATGACGCCACTGAACAGCGCGGCTGCCGTCAGCACGCCGGCAAGCAGTCGGCAGGCGGCGCTGGGCGCGATCGGGCAGAGATTGCGCTCGGCGGTCATTGCAGCACTCCTCGGCATCGGTGGCACATTGGACGCCGCAAGGGTAGAGGACCACGCCGCCGATCCGCGCCGGACGTCTCGCTTTCGGCCGGCGGCGGTGGGGCCCCTGCAGTCGTGCGTCCTGCTTGACATTCACAGCGCAGCCTGCGTGAATGGGGTCGTCTTCGCCTCCATGGGGGAGGGGAAGCCGAACAGGGGCAGGCAGGCCGGCAGGACCAGAGTAGAACGGCGTCTGCGTTCCGAACAGTCAATTTCAAACTCGGAAGGTGTCAATGCCTTTTATTCATGAGCAGCGCAAGCTGCTGCGTTCCTTGGCCGTGGGGGCGACCGTCGTCGGGACGCTCGCGGTCGCCAGCCCCGCCTCCGCCGCACTCGGCGGTGGGCCGGCAGCGCAGTTCACCGACCGCCCGAACCTGCAGTCGGTCACGTTCGACGGCGACATCGGCGCATTCACCTTCGACGTCACCGTCCAGGCGCCCCCGGGCGGCCTCGACGAGAACGACTTCGTCGTCGGCGGCTACCGCGCAAGTATTGTCAACAGCGATAGCACCGCCGGCGCGGTCGTCATCGACGCGCTCAATCCCGACACCGTGCTCGTCGAGTACGACCAGGACACCGACGATGTCGACTTCAACGCGGCGACCTTCGGTGCCGTCGACTCCAACGCAGTGCGCGGCATCGGCACGTACAACAACGGGAACTTCCATGACGCGACCGGCCTGACCGGCGCCGACGGCGAGAACGGCACGCGCGGTCGTACCGCCGGGCCCGACCTGCAGTCCGTGGCGGTCAACAGCGGCCTGAACCGGATCACCTACACGTTTGACCAGGACGTCACGGAGGACCCGGTACCCGACCGCAGGAACTTCGGCTACGTGCAGGCCGACGGCGACCTCTTGGTTGCTACCAGCATCTCCGTCGATGGCAATGAGGTCGACGCGACCTTCGCCGCAGTCGACGACGTCGACACGGCGCGCCAGGCGTTCGTGACCGACTTCTTCGGCAACGACGTGGACGCCGCCGAGACGCAGGCGGCCGGTCCGCCGCAGGCCAACGTCACGGTGCCAGGCAAGAACCCGCTGACCGATCGTCCGTCGCTGACGTCGGTCGAGATCGAAGGCTCGGGCACGCTGCTGTTCACGTTCGACCAGCCGGTCGGCGACCCGGCGCCCGGCGCCTTCTCGGCCGTGCTCTCAAACGGCGTCGCGGTCAGCGCGGGAGGCGCCGCGGTCGTGGGCGGCAACGTCGTCCGCGCCACGTTCGACACATCGCAGTTCTCCGAGCACATCGTGTTCGGCTCGGTCGAGCGAAACGCCGTCGACTCGGCGGGCAACAGCAACTACAGCACGCCGTCGGGCAAGCCGGCCGGCGGCAACGCCGGAGCCAAGGCGTCCGGGTACACGACGGCGCCGGACGCGATCTCCGCCACGATCAACCGCGCGAGCGGCCAGGTCAGCGTGCTGTTCGACTCGCGCATCCTCGTCGACCCGAGCAGCCTTGACGAGGACGACTTCGATCTGTACTCGGAAGACGGAGTCGCGCTCACGACGCAGCCCAACGGGGTGTTCGTGACCCAGACGACGGGTCCGAGCCAGGCCCGCGTGGTCCTGCAGTTCGATCCGGAGGACACGGCTGTCGCCGACTTCATCCAGGTCGAGGGCCAGAGGGTCGACCACGGAGTGGGTGGCAGCCTCGACTGGGGCAACGACTTCGCGGTCGAGGGCACCATCCTCGGCAACGGGGGTACCGTCCCGGACTCGCAGTACGATAACCGCAACGTCGAGACGATCATCGTCCCGACCGAGACCAGCACAGGGTTCAGCAAGTAGTAGGGCCGCTCATCGTGGCCCGGCGCTGACCGGGCTTGGAGAGCAACGCCAAGAGGTCGGCAACCGGCACCGCGGGTAACCGCGGTGCCGGTGTCGTCCCGGCACCGATTGACATGACCGAGCCGCACGGATCGACCACGCCGGCCTCCCACCACCTCTTCCTCGCATCGCGCGCGCGGCGCATCGCCGCCGGCGGCATGCTCGCCGCCTTGACGGTCGCCGCGGGGCTGCTCGCCCCGGGCCCCTTGCACGCCTCCGGAGCGCGAGCGAGCGTCGTCGGCGGATCGCAGGCCGCGATCACCGACCTGCCCTATCAGGCCGCCCTGGTCGACGGCCGAGCGCCGTCGCCCTTTGATGGGCAGTACTGCGGCGCCGTCGTGCTTGACGCGAGGCACGTCGCCACCGCGGCACATTGCCTGGTGCTCGACGGACCCTCGCCGCAGGTCAAGCCGGCCGACGAGATCCGCGTGCTGGCCGGCACCGCCCGGCTGCGCTCGCCCGGCGAGCCGACCGCGGCCGCAGAGCGCGAGGTCGCTGTCGCCGACGTGCGTCTGCATCCGGGATACTCCGCGAGCACGCATGACGCGGACGTCGCGGTCCTGACGACGAAGGCGCCCGTGTACGACGGCGTGCCGTCACCCGGCACGAGCCCGGCGATCGCGCCGATCGGCCTGCAATCCCAAGCGCGAGCCATCGCGGCGGTGAACGATCGCGCGCCGGTGACCATCTCCGGGTGGGGCTACACCGCCAGTGCCGCTCCCGGCGCGCCACGGCCCGTGCCGTCTGAGTATCCCCGGGATCTGAGACGCGCCGTGATGCGCCTGGTGCCCGACGCGATGTGTGCGGAGCGCTACGGGGGGTTGAACCCGATCACGTCGCGGATGCTGTGCGCGGGCGGCGACAGCGACCCGGCGGCATGCTACGGCGACAGCGGCGGTCCGCTGACAGAGGCCGGATCTGGCCCGGCGCTGCTGGCGGGCATCGTCTCGTTCGGGTCCGGCTGTGCGCAGCCGCAGTACCCTGATGTCTTCACGCGGGTCGGAGCCCCGGACATCAGCGCGTTCCTGCGTGACGCGACGCACGACCCAACCGGCCAGCCGGACCCCACGCCAGAGCAGGGCGGCGATCCGTCTGGGCCGCATGATCCCGCGGCGCCGCCGGCGCCGACACCCGGGCCGGGTCCGGCGGGCGGACCCGCCCTCCCCGCTCCAGACCTGGCATCGCCTGACGATCTGTCTGCGCCCGATGTCAGCCCTCCCACCCAGCGCCTGATCCGAAAGCGTTGCACCGCGATCCGCTGCGTGCTCAACGTCCAGGTCTCCGATCCGCTGCCGACGTCGGGCGTCCGTGAGCTCTACGTCCGCCAGCGCTGGGTCTCGACGCGGGCCTGCCGCCGTGGTGGCCGCATGACGCGGTGCGGGCTGCGCGTCGCCCGCACGGTCGAGGCGCGGTCACTGGGCGCGGGGCGCTTCCTGGTCACCGTGAGGCGGCTCGTCCGCCGCCGTTCGGTCATCAATCTCACCGGCATCGATCTCGCCGCCAATCCCGCCAGGCGCTCCGGCCTCATCGTGCTCGCCTCCCGCCGCGACGTTCGACGAAAACGGTCCAAGGGGACGACTGGACGGTAGCGGCGCGGGCGTTCTCAGCCGACGTCGAAGCGGGTGATCAGCCCTCTCGACGTGTCGTTGCGACCTTCTGTCCCGACGACATACAGGCCGGCCGCGCCGAGCGCGACGTCGTTGCCGAAGCCCGGTTCTTCGTAGTTGCGCACCGGCCGGATCGCCTGCCCCGATCGCGCGAAGGCGCGATCTGCCCGGCCGGAGCGAGTCCGGGTCCCGACCTGCAGCGCCGAGGAACCCGATTCGTCCCAGCTTCCCGCGGCATAGATGCGGTTGCGGCCGATCGCCACTCCCGCGAAGCCCGGCGGCGGCTGCGTGGCGACGTCGGCCGCTCGCGCCGCCCGCGTGTAGCGCACGCCGCCGGACCCGAACGAGCCGTCGGCCCCCCCGTTAGCGCCGAAGCGCGCGGTGATGGCGAAGGCGCCGGGCCTTGTGCCCCCGCTGCCGTCAAGCGCGTAGCCAACGGCGACGATGCGTCCGTCCGACTGCACGGCGACGTCGAGGAAGCCCGAGCCGGCCGCGCCGTTGCGCGCGTAGCTGCGCTGATGGATCCCGTTGTCCGCAAAGCTCGTGTCCTTCGTGGCGTCCGACCGGGCCCGCCCGAGGAATGCGACCACGGCCTGCCCGCTGCTGCGCGTGCCGGCGAACACGATCTGACCGTTGCGCTTCGCCGCCAGACCCTCGATCGTCGCCGGCCCGATCTTCATCAGGCGTACCGTTCCGATCGCCTTCCCGGAGGGGCTGACGCGAAGCAGCGCCGCGGTCTGCGACGCTCCCCCGCCGAGGATGATCTGGCCGTTGGCGCGGATTCCCAGCGCGTTGGCCTCCGCCTGTCGCGACGTGCCGCGCAGGAGGGCGGCCACGCCGCCCTTGCCGAACCCGCGATCGGGGGATCCGTCGCGCTGCAGGCGGGCGACGAGCATGCCGTCGGCGCCGCCGCGACCGCGAACCTTCCCGGCGACGACGATCTTGCCGTCGCGCTGGACGGCGACGTCCTCGCCGATCGCGCCGCTGGCTCCCGACGGCAGAGCGACGGTCGCGAGCCCGCGCTTGGCGAAGGATGCGTCCAGCGTGCCCGCGGGTGTCAGCCGGGCGACCAGGACACGCGGATCGTCCTCGCCGCCGGAGAGGCCGGTGACGACGAGCTTGCCATCGGGCTGCAACGCCGCGCCGTTGAGCCGCGTTCCCGCTGCGAGCTCGACCAACCCGCCGCCAAAGGCCCTGTCCACCCGGCCCGTCGAGGCTGCCTTGCTCGTGCCCGGCCGTTCGCGTGCCGCGGCTGATGCGCCGTCTGTGCCGTCCGCGCCTTTCTCCCGAGACTGCTGCGCCTTGCCCGTGGTTGCGGTTGTCGTGGTTGTGGCGGCGGGCGTGGTCCCGGTTGGCGCGGCCGGGGTGCTTGCCACCGGGGTACCCGGGCCGGGAGCCTCGGCTCCACAGGCCGCCAGCACGGTGCCCAGCAGTGCCAGCAGCGGCAGGATGGCACGCCGGTGCCAGTGCGTCACGGAACCTGTGGGCCGCCGCCTCAACCCGTCTGCCGGTCCGCTGCGGTGGCGGGCACGTTCGTGCGTGGGCATGCGGCCATCCATCGCGTGCCTCTCGGCTCAGCCGTCCAGTTGGCTCACGCGAATGCAGGTCGCTTTCGGACCCTGCGGTGTTGCCTCGTAGAAGAAGGTGACGCGTGCTCCCACTCTGGGCGTGCCCTTCACGATGTCGCGGCTGACGCTGAACGGGATCTTGTTGACCTTGGCGTTGCCTCTGATCAGGCCTTTGTCCGAGTTCGGGCTGAGCTCGCGCAGCGTGCCGCTGGCGTTGAACTTGCACGTCACCTTGGGGGTCGCCTCGACGGACGCGGAGCCGTCTTGGTTGCCGTCGCTGCCGCCGCATGCGCTGAGCAGCAGCAGCGTCGCGGCGACGGCGAACATGATGATGCGGCGGGACATGGCAACCTCCGGGTGTGTGGCGCGCCTGCACGACTGGACCGGTCGCGCGCGACAGTCTCGCAGATCGTCGCCGGTCACACGCCTGGGTCCCGCCGCGCGACGATGCCGGTCACCGCGGTCCCAGGACCTGGAATGAAGCCATCTCGCCTCGCATGTGCTCGGGGAGGTAGCCGGTGAACAGGGTGTAGGAATGCACGGTTCCCCGGCGCGCGGCGACCGCTGCTCGCAACGTGGCGGAGAGCTGCTCATCGAGGCGGTAGCCCCCGTCGTGAATGCGGGCACGGTAGTGCAGCGTCTCTGTGTCGCCGCCGGGTGTGTCATAGAGCACCTGGACGCGCACGACGCCGCGAGCGCGGCGGCTGATCGATCCCTCGGCGGTGAGCCTTCCGGAGTCGCTGATCTGCGGACGCCCGGCATCGAGCGCCGCATGTCGCTGCGCGGCACGCAGGCGCACCTTCTGCGGCTGCGTGTCGGCGTCCCCCGGGTAGGTGATGGTGAGGATGCCCGTCTTCATGCGGGCCTGTGATGACGGAATCCGCCTGTCGATGCGCACCCGGCGGTTGGCGGGGTCGATCGACTCCCGGAAGCGTTCGGTGCGTCCTGCGGCCCGGAACGCGACCCCGACCTTCCCCGAGGCCCGCGCCGTGATCGGCGCCAGCACGTTCAGCCGCCGCGCGGAACGCAGCACGCCGGCGCGGGCGATCTGAAGCTTCGCGGCGTAGCGCACGGATGACGAGGACCCTGCCGTCGCCGGCACTGGCGCTGGCGGCGAGGTCGTGGAGCCGAGCGTCGAAGCTGGCGGGGTCGACACGGGGCCCGGCGCGGCCGGCGCGGGTCCTGACGGTGGTGGCGGCGGCGGTGGAGTTGGCGGCGGTGGTGGCGGCGGTGGCGGTGGTGGTGGCTGCGGTGCCGCCTGGTAGCGGGCCACGAAGCCTCGCCGGTCAGCTGACGGTGATCCGCCGCCAATCGAATCCGCGAGCACGCCGGCGGCCACGATCCCGGCACCGCCGGGTGTCCCCGCGATCGCCGACGTCATCCCCATGGGACCCGAGTAGGGCGAGTCGCCGGCGCCGTGGGCGAAGGTGTAGGTCGTGCCGAACGCCGTGGTGAACGGCATCCCGCCCTTGTAGCCGGCCCCCACGTCGGCGCCGAAGCCGCGCAGCGCGCCGCCGGCATCGTCGAAGGCGCTGAGGGAGAGCAGGCGAAACACGCCGTTGGCCTCGACCGAGCCGCCGGTGTAGACGGTTGCCGGGCTGACCAGGACTCCCGAGGCTCCCGGCGGCGGCTGGCGCGCCACCTGGGCATTCTGCGAGGCGGCGAGCGTCCGGACGGTGCCGCCCTCGCCGAATGCCGCATCGGGCGCCGTGTCGGCTCTCAGTCGCACGATGACCGAGTCGGCGCTGGACAGGTTGCCGCCCGTGCCGGCGGCCACGATCGTTCCATCGCCTGCCAGCGCGACGGCGTTGAGGCGCGAGAATGCCGCGCCGTTGCGCGAAAGGACGGTGAGCCACACGCCTGCGCTTCCGTACTGCCCGCCGTGAAAGGACGGATCGAGGACGCCGCTCGGACCGAGTCGGTACATCATCGCGAGGGTCGCGCCGAAGTCGTCCGTCAGGCTGCCGGCGAGGACGACACGGCCGTCGGGGGTCACGGCTGCGGCTGCCAGCTCCGAAGAGCGGCCGACGTCCGCGAGCTGCTGGATCCCGCTGTGGCCGAAGGCGGGATCCAGTGTGCCGCCGCCCTGCCACCGGGCCACGGTCGCGCGCGTCTCAGACCTCGATGGCGGGCGGGCCGCCCCGGCGACCGTGATGCGGCCCGCGGAGTCGACGGCGATCGCGTTGGCCGACGCGGACCTCGCCGCCCCCGTGAGCGCGGAGGCCATGCCGTCCTCGTCGAACGTGCGGTCCGGCGTGCCGTCCGCGAGGTTCAGGCTCACGACGAGCAATCCCGCGTTGCGCCCGCCCGCGTCGATCAGGCCCCCGCCGACGAGGATGCGGTTCCCGTGGACCGCGACGCCGGCGGCATAGGAGCCGGCGGCACCGGCTTCGTCGCCGCCGAGCGCCGGACCGCGGGCGATCCCCCCGGCGCCGAAGCTCGCATCGAGTTGCCCGGTCGTCGTGTAGCGGGCAACGAGGAGCTGCGAGCCGGCGCCATCGCCCTCCTGGCCGGCGGCGAGGATCCTGCCGTCGCCTTGTACGGCCACCGCCCGAAAGCGGCTGTCCCGCGGCCCGAGCGCCACTCCCCGCGACAGCGGCGGCTTGGCGTCGCCGAAGCCGTCGATGAGCGATCCCGGCGTGCCCTGCGCGGGTGTGCCTGGCTGCGCGGCCACGGAAGCTCCTGGACCCACGAGCAGCAGCAACGCGGACGTCGCGATCAGGCCAAGCGGGATCGTGCGGGCTCGGCGGACGTCGGTCACCCGTTGCCCTTGCCTGCAAGCGGCCGAGCACCGAAGCGCGCGACCGCGCCCCTGACGTTCTTGCTGCCTTGCGTGCCGGCGACGCCGATGACGTACAGCCCCTGCCGGCCGAGGGCGACATCGTTGCCATATCCCGGCGTCGCGTAGGCCTCGATCGGCGAGATGACCTGGCCGCCGGAGCCGAACGCAGGCTCGGCGTCTCCGCCCGACGTCAGGGCTTGGACGGTCAGGGCGGAGGAGCCGACCTCGTCCCAGCTTCCGCCGGCGTAGATCAGCCCGCGGTCGACCGCGATGCCTGCGAAGCCCGGTGGCGGCTGCGTGTTGATCGTGTTCGCGCGCGCCGAGGGCGTGTATCGCACACCTGACGTGCCGAAGGAGTCGTCAGACCGGCCCGTCGAACCGAAGCGCGCGGTGATGCCGAACGCTCCGGGCGTCGCGCCGCCGCTGCCGTCAAATGCATACCCGGTAGCGATGAGTCTGCCGTTGGATTGCGCGGCGATGTCACGGAAGCCCGAGGCTGCCGCGCCGCCGCGCGCATAGCTGCGCTCGCTGACGCCTCGCACACCGAAGGTCGTGTCGCGGGTGCCGTTGGACTTCGCTCTGCCGATGATCGCCACGACGACCTGGCCTCGCTTACGGGTGCCTGCGAAGGCGATCTTCCCCTTGGGCAGCAGCGCGATGGCCTCGATCGTCGCCGGACCGATGTTCAGCAGCCGTGCTCCTCGCTTGACGACGCGGCCCCTGCGGCTGAGGCGCACCAGCGCGGCGGTCGCTGACGACGCGCCACCGACGATGATCTGGCCGTTGGGACGGATTGCCAGCGCGTTGGCGACCGCCTGGCGCTTTGCGCCTCGTAGCACCACCGCAACGCCGCGACGACCGAACCGGCGATCCCGTGATCCATCGGAGTTCAGGCGGGCGACGAGCATGCCGTCAGCGCCGGTGCGGTTGCGCGCGGCGCCGGCGACGACGATCCGCCCATCGCGCTGGATCGCGACGTCTTCGCCGATCGCGCCCGTCGAGCGCGCGGGCAGCGCCATGCGCACGATTCCGCGCTTGCCGAACGAGCGGTCAAAACTGCCTCCGCGCGTCAGTCGAGCGACGAGAAGGCGCGGCCTGTCCTCGCCTCCGGACAGCCCCGTGACGACGAGCTTGCCGTCGCGTTGCACCGCCGCCGCGTTGAGCTGCGTGCCGCGGGCGAGTGTTGTGACCCCGCCCTTGCCGAAGGTGCCGTCAAGCGCCCCGGGCGAGGCTGCGCTCGCCACGCTGGGTGCGTTGGCTCCCGTGCAGGCGATCAGAGCCGCGCCGGCGAGCGCCGCTCTCAACGGCTTGGCGCCGGCGACACGGGTCACAACGTCGAGGATCGTGCGCGAGTCGCGCGGTGATGCTGTCATGCGGTGCTCCCAGCGGTGGCTCGAGATGCGAGAACGCGCATGACTGTAGAGAACCGGCCGCGAAGCTGAGGCAGGTGGGTGAACCAACCGCGGTCGCGCCGAGCGCTTGGGCGGATCCCGTGGCCGCCACGATGGTCGATGGCGAGCTCGCGCGCGTCGGCGAGCAAGGAATATTGCCATGATCCTGGCGTGCTGGGACCAACCAGACAGCGGCGTGTTTGCGACGGCGTCTGCTTGACGCACTGGAGGCGATCCGCATGAAGCCCGTGCGCGGACCGCTGCAACACGTGCGAGGTCTGCGTGCGCGCCTGGCCGGCATGGCCGCCGTCATCGGGCAGACCCGCGACGGCGTCCAGGACGTCAGCGCCGCGCTGGCGATCCAGGGTGCCGAGATCCAACGACTGAGTTCGCTCGTCGATGATCTGGAGGCACAGATGCGCGACGAGCAGGCATACGGGGCCGCACGCGACTCGCTGACGCAGAACATGCTGCGAGTGGTGTTCGCCGAGGAGCGCGCGATGCGTGAGCGCCTCTGGCACGAGCGCTCTGACGCCGAGTACGAGGTGGCATACGTCGAGCCCGAGCCGCTTGTCTCGGTGGTGATCGCCACCTACGACAACTTCGGGCTGATGGGCGAGCGCGCCCTGCCATCGATCCTCAGGCAGAGCTACCAGAACTTCGAGGTGGTGATCGTCGGTGATCGGGCGCCGCCGGAGGCGGCTGACACGGTCGCGAGGTTCAATGACGACCGCCTGCGGTATTACAACCTGAATCGGCGCGGCCCATATCCGCGCGATCCGACGGCCTTTCGCAACGTCGCCGGAACGCCTGCATACAACGAGGGCGTGCACCACGCCCGAGGCCGCTGGATAGCCCCGCTTGGAGACGACGACGCGTTTCGTGCCAACCACATCGAGGTGCTGCTCGAGCTGGCGCGCCGCGAGCGGCTGGAGGCCGCGTACGGTAAGTACCTGACGCATTTTCGAGACGGTCGTCCGACGGAGCTCGTTGGTGAGTTTCCGCCCGTGCAGGGCTTCTTCGGACTGCAGAATCTGCTCTATCACGCGCACCTGAGCTTCTTCGAGCTCGAGCTCGGCGACGAGATCTTCTCGCTGGCCGGTGACTGGTCATTCGCCGAGCGCATGCTTCGCTGTGGGGTGCGCTTCGGGATGGTCGACGACATCGTGACCGATTACTACCCCTCTTGGTCGTGGACCCCTCGCGAGGTCAGTTGATCCGCCAGGCGCTCGACGTCCGCCCGTCGAAGCCGTTGAGGTGCTGGTGAGGGTGCTCCGGCGACTTGGCGGGGCAGGCGTCGAGCTGTGCTGGGGCGAGCGCGGTTTCCTCGAGGTGGCGATGCCCTACATCTCCTCGGCGATTCGTGGCGCCTCGCGGTTGAAGACCCAGAGTCCGAGCAGGAACGTCGCGATCACGATGCCCAGCGGCACGAGGAGCGTGGCGGGGTCGCCGATCGCGTCGCCCGCGCTGAGGTATGCCGGGTTTACGACGAGATGACGCGCCTCCTGCACGACGGTCGCCAGTGGGTTGGCGAGCAGGATCTGCCCGATGGTCTCATGCCCCTTGGACACGACGACCTCGTAGGGGATGAGGATCAGCGAGGCGTAGAAGACGATCTGCAGCACGACGTCCCAGATCGGCGCGATGTCGCGATAGCGGATGTACAGCGCCGACAGCAGCATCGCGATCCCCGCTGCGAACAGCGCGATGATCAGGAGCAGCGGCAGGACCGCGAGCCAGCCCCAGCCCGGTCGCACACCCGAGATCAGCCCGAAGATCGCGACGACGACGAGGTTGAGTGCGAGGTTGAAGCAGGCCGTGAGCACAACGGCCATCGGGATCGCCATGCGCGGGAACTGGATCTTCCGAACGAGGTTCTCGCGGTCCATCACGCAGGTGACGGCGGCGCCGGTCGCTTCCGCGAAGAACGTGTAGAGCACGATCCCCAGCAGCAGCGCGACGCCGAAGTCCGGCTGGTCGCTGATGCTGAGGATCACCGTGAACAGCACATACAGGACGCCGAACAGCATCAGCGGGCGCATCAGCTGCCACAGGTAGCCCAGCGCCGAGCCGAAGAAGCGCAGCTTGAACTCTTGCACGGCCAGGGTCTTGGTCAGCGCGACGAAGCGGCGCGGTCCCCCGCTGAACGCCGACGGCCCGTTGACGTCCTTGCCGCCCGAGGGCATGAGCGGCGCCATGTCCGTGATGGCGGTGCTCATGTGCGCGGCGCCGCCTGCTCCACACGCAGTTCGGCGCGCCGCAGCGTGAGCTCATTGGGAAGATCGGTCAGGCCCCCGGTCGCGTGCGGTCCGCTGATGACGAACGACAAGACGCCGTCACAGCGCGTCAGCTCGGTCTTCCCGCTTCCGGGGTGTCCGACGATCAGCGTGCAGCTGTAGCGGCCGGGACGGAACCGGGGATCGAAGGTGACGGCCAGATCGAACGGCTCGCCCGCTTCATACCGGCCTTCGCCGCTGCGGTCGAAGGCCGTCGTGGCGACGAGCATGTCCTGGTGGTGCTCGTTGAGAACCAGCACCGTGAAGGCGGGATCGCGCAGCTCGGCGAGCGGATGGACGGTCATGACGAACGAGTAACGCTGTCCCTGGATGCAGGTGGATACGTGCTCGCCGCGGTCGTTCTCGATCCAGGATTGGCCCGCCTCCACGGGTGCGTCCTCCGCGGTCGACACGGCCGGCGCGGCTTGCACCTCGGGCTCGGAGCTGGCCTGCTCGCGCGCGAAGTTCAGCTCCAGGTAGCGGTTCGCCACGGCGTCGGGTTCCCCGATCATCACGACGTTGCCGTGCTCCAGCAGCAGCGCGCGGTCGCACATGCGCGTCACGCTGCCCATGTCGTGGGTGACGAACAGCACCGTTTGACCGGCATCGCGCAGGTCATTGAAGACGTCGAAGCACTTCTGCTGGAAGTTGGCGTCGCCGACGGCGAGCACCTCGTCGACGAGCAGGATGTCGGCCTCGACCTGGATCGCGACGGAGAACGCGAGCCGGACGTACATTCCCGACGAGTAGTTCTTGAGCTTGAGCTCCTGGAACTCGCGCAACTCGGCGAAGTCGATGATCTGGTCGTAGCGCGCCTGCGCCTCGCGCGCGGTGAGCCCGAGCATGATCCCGTTCATGATGACGTTGTCGCGGGCCGCCAGGTCAGGGTTGAATCCGACGCCAAGCTCGATGAATGTCGACATCCGGCCGTCGATGACGATCCGTCCCCTGTCGAGGCCGTAGATGCCCGCGAGGCACTTCAGCAGCGTGCTCTTGCCCGAGCCGTTGCGTCCGACGACGCCGTAGAACTCACCGCGGCGAACGTCGAACGAGACGTCTTCCAGCGCCGTGAACTCGTCGTGGCCACGCCGCCGGAACGGGTGCAGCGCGTGCTCCTTGAGCGTATGTGTGGCCTCGCGGGGAATGCGGAAGGACTTGCGGGCTCCGCTGACGCCGATGACGACGTCCTGCGCTGCAGGGCGCGGCATGCCGGCGTTAACCCGCGCCGCGGGGCGGCGGTGCTCCAGTGGACGAGTCCACGCGGGTGATCACCGGCGACGGCTCGCCGATCCCGCACTCGAAGTAGCCGTTGATCGTGGCGAACTCGCCGGGCGGGCCATCGTGCACGGGG
>JAJCYD010000053.1 GCA_029263125.1 Solirubrobacteraceae bacterium
GAAACAATTCTGGATGCAATCAATGCGGTGATCGCCGGCAGGGCAACGGTTGATCAGGAATCGTATTCCATAAACAACCGCTCTCTGTCGCGGACGCCAATCGATGATCTTCTTACCCTTCGTGATGATTATCAACAGAGAGTTGCGAGCGAACGCCGTCAGGAATTACGTTCCCAGGGACGACAGACGCGCAATCAAGTGCGAGTAAGGTTTACGGGATAATGGCACTCTTGAACCGTATCTCCCAATTCTTCAAAGGCAAGAAGCCGTCCGGGCGCCGGGCATTCAAGGGTGCCTTGAACAACGGACTTACTTTCGACTGGACAACGTCAAACACCAGCGCCAATTCCGAACTGAGGCGGGACCTGAAGACACTGCGGTTTCGTTCACGTGAGCTGGAAAGAAACAACGACTATGTGCGCAGCTTCCTTGGCATGGTTTCATCGCAGGTCATCGGCCCCGATGGTATCGGGCTGCAAATGCAGATCAAGAACGACAACGGATCGCCCGACACTTTCGCAAACAACCTGATCGAAAGTGAATGGAAAAAATGGAAAAAAAAGGGCACATGTACGATGGACGGGCGGCTGTCCTTTCAGGATGCCGAACGCCTGTTTATACGGACGATTGCCCGTGACGGTGAAATACTGGTGCGGGAGATCAAGGGAAACCAGTCCGGGAATGATTTTGGGTATGCTATCCAGTTTGTCGAGGTCGATCACCTTGACGAAGATGACGTTCGAAAGCTGGTCGGCGATCGAAAGGTTTATATGGGCGTCGAAACGAATGAGTGGAACCGTCCGCAGGCCTATCATATCTGGACGCACCACCCTGGCGATGAGTTTCTAGGCGCGACTCGTCGTGACCGCGTTCGCGTCTCGGCCAACGACATGATACATCCGTTTATCATGGAACGCCCCGGACAGACGAGAGGAATGCCTTGGTTTGTTTCTGCAATGCTTCGGTTGCAGATGCTTGGAGGTTACGAGGAAGCCGAGTTGGTCGCAGCGCGGGTATCCGCTGCCAAGATGGGGTTCTTTACATCGGGCACCGGTGATGAATACGACGGCGATGGAGAAGACGAACAAGGCCGCATTACCATGGAGGCGGAGCCGGGATCGTTTGAACAGTTGCCGACGGGTGTCAAGTTGGAAAGCTGGAAGCCCGAACATCCGACAACGGCGTTCGACGCCTTCCACAAGGCAATGCTTCGTGGGGTTGCCGCGTCCATAGGATTGAGTTACCCAAGCCTGTCTGGGGATCTTGAGAATGTTAACTTTTCCAGTCTTCGGCAGGGTGCCTTGAATGAGCGGGACATGTGGAAGGTCATACAGAGCTGGGCCACCTGTAATTTCCATACACCGATTTTCGAGGCATGGCTTGAAATGTCGCTGACCACGGGCGTGATAAATCTCCCCCCGTCCAAGTTCGACAAGTTCAATGCGCCGAAATGGCAGCCGCGCGGCTGGCAGTGGGTTGATCCGCAGAAAGAAGCGGCCGGGAACATTGCCGCGATGGATGCTGGGCTTAAGTCCCGAACCCAGATTCTTGCGGAAACCGGGATAGGGTTTGAAGATTTTCTCGACACCCTGGTTCAGGAGCGGGTGTTGATGGAGAGCAAGGGCGCGCAGATTGAATCTGTCAGCCGGCCACAGATTGGAGTGATTGAAGATGACGAATGAAACCCTGAAAATTCCAAGGCTATACCGCTCCGCTGAAATGCAAAGTGTTGAGCGTGCCGACGAAGATGATGATCGCCGTATTGAGGTGGCCTTTTCTTCGGATGTAGCGGTTGAGAGGTTCTTTGGTAACGAAATTCTAGATCACGAGCCGGGGTCGGTACGGCTTAAATGGTTCAGGGGTGGCACTGCGCCGCTCTTGTTGGACCACGATCCGCGACAGCAGATCGGGGTCATTGAGCAAGTCGAACTTGGAAGCGACCGGGTAGGCCGCGCTCAAGTGCGCTTCGGACAAAGCGCGCTTGCCGAGGAAGTCTTGCGAGACGTTCGCGACGACATACGCCGCAATACTTCAGTTGGCTATAATGTGCATCACCTGATACGTGAAGAGCAGCAGGAGGGCGAGGACACCTTCCGCGTGGTCGATTGGGAACCCATGGAGATCAGCATCGTGTCCGTTCCGGCCGACCAGTCGGTTGGCGTTGGGCGTGACGATAACGAGGCTGTGGAAGCAACAATCGAAAACCCGAAAAGTGAAAGTGAAACAATGACAACCGAAACAACGACCAAACCCGCTGAAGTGGTCCGCGCCGAGCCGATCATTCCGGAAGTAGACACCGAAAAGCTGACGCAAGACGCCATGAAGGCCGAACGCCAGCGTAATGCGGATATCTCGGCGCTTGGTGCCCGTCACAACGTTCAGGAACTTGCAGGCGAACACATCAAAAAGGGAACCCCGCTCGATGCCTTCCGGGGCATTTTGCTGGAACACCTTCCCGATGCAACGCCCCTGGACAACACCACTTCCGATCTTGGCATGGAAGACAAGGAAGTGCGCGAATATTCAATCGTTCGCGCCCTTCATGCAGCCGCTTCCGGTGACTGGAGCAAGGCTGGGCTTGAACGTGAAGCATCACAGACCATTGCTGGTGTGCGTGGCACTCCGAAGGGCTTTTACGTCCCCCTGGACGTGCAGCGCAGTACTGTCGAGATGAAGCGTGACCTCAGTGTCGGAACCTCGACGGCAGGCGGCCATCTGGTTGGAACGGATCATCTTGGAGCCTCGTTTATCGAGATTCTTCGTAACGCGATGATGGTTCGGCGCATGGGTGCACGCATCCTTTCCGGCTTGAACGGTAATGTGGCGATTCCAAAGCAGACCGGTGCCGGCACACATACATGGATCAGCACCGAAGGCGGCGCGGCAACCGAAACAAACCAGACGTTCGGACAGGTCACCCTGGCGCCCAAGACGCTTGGTGCCTTCACCGAAATGACCCGTCAGCTTCTCTTGCAGTCCGATCCTTCCGTTGAACAGATCGTTCGGCAGGATCTCGCGATGGTTCTGGCGCTGGCCATCGACCTTGCGGCGATCAACGGTTCGGGTGCGTCCGGCCAGCCCGAAGGCGTGTTGCAGACAACGGGCATCGGTGATGTTGCCGGCGGTACGAACGGCCTTGCTCCGACGTGGGCGAATATTGTCAACATCTGGAAGGAAGTTGCAATCGACAACGCCGATTTCGGAGCGACCGGCTTCATGGTCAACGCAACTACGGTTGGCAAGCTTGCCACGACCGAAAAGGCCTCCGGTACGGCGCAGTTTATCGTGCCTGATCTTCCCGGCCCCGATGGCATGACTTCCATCGCCGGCCAGCGTGCGGGCGTCTCAAATCAGGTGCCGTCAAACCTGACGAAGGGGTCCGGTACGGATCTTTCCGCCATCGTTTATGGCAACTGGGCCGATCTGTTGATTGGTGAATGGGGTACGCTTGACTTGTTGGTTGACCCCTACACGAGCAGCGCCTCCGGTACGGTTCGCGTGTCCGCGTTCCAATCGGTTGACACTGCCGTGCGACGGGCGGAAAGCTTCTCTGCGATGCAGGATGCGATCACCGTTTAATCATTGGCGGGGAGGGGGTTAAGGCTTCCTCCCCAAAATGGAGATTGAAATGAAAGTTGAAATTCTTCGCAACACCCGCGCGGGCGGGGAATCTTATGCACCCGGCGACAAGCCGACGCTTTCCGAGCGTGACGCAAATACGCTGGTTTTGCTGGGTAAGGCGCAATACGTCTCGAAAGACAAAAAGAAAAAGGCCGAACCCCTCTCGACAGAAAACGCGGGCGGTCTGGTTTCCGGTGGCGAATAATGCAGGTCAGAACCATCCGCACAACCATCTACGGGGGTGAGATATACCCGCCCGGCGAGTCTCTTGACGTGCCGGATGGTGTCGCCAGAACGCTTATCGTGCTTGGGAAATGCGTTTCAGATGCAGATCCCAAGACTGCGGAAAGCACAGACATGAACCGGGCCGTTGGGCTTGAAGGAAGTGACAGCGCACCGCCGAAGCGGCGCACAAAGGAGAAATGAAAAATGGGACGTAACATACACGGCGGTGTGGACATTCTTGAGCTGACACCGTCACAACGCCTGACATCGACAGATACCGGAACCGGCGTTGACATCAAGGACTATGAAGGCACTCTAAAGGTTGTTCTGGCGTCGAGCGCCGGTGGTGGGACCACGCCCACCATGAACGCGAAGATCCAAGACTCTGCCGACAATTCGACGTTTGCCGATGTTTCGGGTTCCGTGTTTGCCGAAGTCACCGACGCGGCGGACGCGCACCTTGCAATAGGTCTGGATACTAACGCGGTTCGCCGGTATATCCGTACCGTGGCAACCATCACCGGGACATCGCCAACGTTCGACATGTCAATTCTGGCCTTTGGCGCAAAGAAATACATGTCGTAATGGCGGTTGAATCTGCATCCGACCGAACGGCATACGTTGCTGATTTTGGGACATCCGGCACCTGGACACTGTCAGCCGGCGGCGCCAGTACAGTTATCGGTATCTTCGATAACGAGTGGCTTGCCAAGGACACTGGCGCCGGTGCCCTGGTCGAATCCAAGATACCGATGATCCATTGCGTGGATGCGGCTCTCCCGGCGGGTGCCGGGCGCGGAGATACATGGGCGGATGGCGTCAACACCTACGTTGTCACGGAAATCCAGCCCGATGGTACCGGGTTCTCTATTGTGATGCTTGATCTGCAATGACGCATCTTCGCAAACAGATCCGTGATGCGGCCGAAACCCTGTTGACCGGACTCGTCACGACCGGTTCGGAAGTTCACCAAGGGCAGGTTTATACGGTTCAAACATTTCCGGCGCTCTTGATCTATATCAAGGACGAGGCGTCAGAGATCGAGGCCAAGAAAGGCCCACCGACGATTGGACGTGTGGCGACCTTGATCATTGAGGGGTGTGCACAGACTGCTGTCAGCGCTCCGGGGGCGTTACCGAATACGCTGGATCAGATCGCGCTTGAAGTTGAGGTTGCCATGAGTGCAGACGTTACATTCGGTGGGCTTGCCAGACGGTCTTCGCTCCAGCAAACAGAAATAGAATTCTTCCCGGAAGGGGAGAAACAGGACGGCAGGATTCGCTTAACGTATAGCGTTCAATACCGTGCTGCGGAAAATGACCCCGAAACCGCTCTTTAGGAGTTTAACATGACGACACATACCGGCGA